>NZ_JBHSKE010000001.1:0-15434 GCF_042657745.1 Kribbella qitaiheensis
CGCTCAGCGCCTAACCAACCAGAGGATCACGCGACACAACCGCTACACCACCCCGCTGGACTTGACCGCGATGTTCTATCGGTGTGCCGCACGGACCCTGGTGCCGGGTGTGAAGGCGGCGCTTGAGCACCCGCCGACCGTCTACGTCCGCGAGGATCACCTCTCCAATGAGGTGAATGGCTGGATTGCGGGTCTGTTCAGTCCCGAGAATCTTGATCGGACTGTTGCGCTTCTGGTCGGCTCCCAGGACGGAGAGGACCCGATGGACATGGCTGAGCGAACCTTTCGGCAGCGGATCGCGGCTGCGGATGCGGCGATGACACGGCTGCAGCGGGCTCTTGAGGCTGGTTGGGATCCTGAGGCGCTCACCAGTCAATACAATGCCGCCGTCGCCGAGAAGAGAGCTGCTCTGGCGGGCCTGGAGGCGTTGGAGCCGGCTGAGCGTCTGAGCGGGGCAGACATCCGTGCGATGGTCAAGGAGCTTGGCGCGATGAAGGTAGTCCTGGATCACGCGGAGCGGGGTGACCTGGCCGACCTGTACAGCGCTCTGGGTCTAGAAGTCTCCTACAACCACGAAACGCGGGTGGCTGATGTTTCCATCAGGCCTACCCCGCGTGTGGTTAGCATGCGTGTCCGAGGGGGGACTTGAACCCCCACGCCCCGTAAAGGGCACTAGCACCTCAAGCTAGCGCGTCTGCCTATTCCGCCACCCGGACGAGTGGTGCCTGCCCGTACTGGCGCCGACCGGAGAACCTTAGCAAACCCCACGGGTGAAATTCACATCGGGGCGGGAGAGGATGGGGGTATGACTTCTGTGACTGCCAGTGAGCGACCGTCGTACAGCCCGGATGCGGAGGTGGTGGAGTTTTGTAGCGAGCTGATCCGGTTCGACACCACCAACTACGGGAACGGCAAGAGCAACGGTGAGCGGGACGCTGCGGAGTACGTCGCGGCGAAGCTGGGCGAGGTCGGGATCGAGTCCACGATCTACGAGTCGGAGCCGGGCCGGGCGAGCCTGGTGGCGCACTGGGAGGGGGAGGACCAGTCCGCGGACCCGTTGCTCGTGCACGGCCACCTGGACGTCGTACCGGCGGATCCGAAGGACTGGAAGGTCGACCCGTTCGCCGGGGAGATCTTCGACGGATGCGTCTGGGGGCGTGGTGCGGTCGACATGAAGGACTTCGACGCGATGGTGCTGTCGGTGGTCCGGGCGCGGCAGCGGGCCGGGGTGAAGCCGCGGCGGCCGGTGCGGCTGGTGTTCACCGCGGATGAGGAGGCCGGGGGCCTGTACGGCGCGCGGTGGCTGATCGAGAACCACCCGGAAACGGTGGCCGACTGCACCGAGGGGATCGGCGAGGTCGGCGGGTTCTCGCTGACGCTGAAGGACGACGTCCGGCTCTACTTGATCGAGACGGCTGAGAAGGGCATGAACTGGATGCGCCTGAAGGCCCGTGGGACCGCCGGCCACGGCTCGATGGTGAACAACGACAACGCGGTGACGAACCTGGTCGAGGCGGTGACCCGGATCGGCAACCACGAGTGGCCGCTGCGGCTGACGCCGACGGTGAAGGAGTTCCTGAAGACGCTGGAGGACGTGCTCGGTACCCAGCTCGACCCCGAGGACATGACCGAGACGCTGGCCAAGCTCGGCACTTTCAGCCGGATGTTCGGCGCCACGGTCCGCAACACCGCGAACCCGACGATGCTGAACGCGGGGTACAAGGTCAACGTCATCCCCGGCGACGCCGAGGCGCACGTCGACGGGCGGTTCCTGCCGGGGCACGAGGAGGAGTTCTTCGCGACGATCGACAAGTTGCTCGGCGACAAGGTGCAGCGCGAGACGGTGATCGAAGACATCGCGTTGGAGACCGAGTTCGGCGGTCGACTGGTGGACGTGATGAAGGCGTGCCTGGCGGCGGAGGACCCGCAGAGCCGTACCGCCCCGCTGTTGATGTCGGGTGGCACGGACGCGAAGTCGTGGTCCCGCCTCGGCGTCCGCTGCTTCGGCTTCGTACCGCTGCAGCTGCCGCCGGATCTGGACTTCATGGGCATGTTCCACGGCATCGACGAGCGTGTCCCGACGGCGTCCCTGGAGTTCGGCTCCCGCGTCCTGGACCGCTTCTTCGACGAAGCCTGACCGGTACTGCGCTCCGCCCCGGCCGCCTGTACTGCGGCTCGGGTTGGTCCTCCGCCGCGCCGCTGACTCCTTGCGGCGGGGTGGCGGGAAAGTTGAAGATGGCATCGAACTGCTGCGACGGATCGGAAGAGGTCGAGAACCATGGATCTTCAGTTGGCCGGGCTGCGTGCCCTGGTGACCGGCGGTACCAAGGGGATCGGCCATGCGATCGTGGAGGCCCTCGTCGCTGAGGGTGCGGCGGTTGCCTTCTGCGCACGCACGGGGGCCGACGTCACCGCGGCCGAGGACAAGCTGCGAGGCGACGGCGCGACCGTCACGGGCTGCACCCTGAACGTGGGTGATGGGGAGGCGCTCACCACCTGGGTCGCCGACAGCGCGGCGGAGCTGGGCGGCATCGACATCATCGTGTCCAACGTCAGCGCGCTCGCGATCGGCGAGGGCGAGGAGTTCTGGAAGCAGAGCTTCGAGGTCGACATGATGGGCACGGTCCGGCTCGTAACGGCCGCGATGCCGTTCCTCGAACAGAGCCAGGCGCCGTCGATCGTCACCGTCTCCAGCGTGTCCGGCCGTGAGATCGACTTCGCCGCCGGCGCGTACGGCACCTTCAAGGCGGCGATCGTCCACTACACCCAGGGCCTCGCGTACCAACTCGCGGCCAAGGGCATCCGCGCCAACACCATCTCGCCCGGCAACACCTACTTCCCTGGTGGTGTCTGGGAGAACATCGAGCAGAACAACCCGGAGCTCTACAAGGAAGCCCTCGCACTCAACCCGACCGGCCGGATGGCGCGCCCCGAAGAGATCGCCCGCGCCGCGGTCTTCCTGGCAAGCCCGGCCGCGAGCTTCGTCACCGGCACCAACCTCGTCGTGGACGGCGCCCTCACCCGCGGCGTGCAGTTCTAGCTGCCGCGGCAGTTCTGGACGGCGTGCGGTTCTAGCTCGTACTGCGGGACGCCGGGCTCGGCTGATCAGACGTACCGGGCTGCTGCTGCGGGCCGACCTCCTCGCGGAGTCCCTCGTTCCACAGTTCCTTGGTCTGGCTGATCCAGAACAGTGCGAACAGGAAGATCAGCACACCCTCGATCCACAGCACGGCGTGGTCCCACCCGAAGATCCACTTGTAGGCCGCGAGCAGGAGCGGCACGACCACCATCGCCACGGCGATCACGGCGTACGGGTTACGGGCTGACGGCGTCGCCCCGGTCGCGGGTTTGCGGTGATACTGCCGCGCATTCACGATGACGACGATGATGATGCAGATGAACATCGCGAGCGCCGCCGTGTAATGGGCTCCGTCGTCGAATCCTTCGCGGTCCCAGAAGAACCACACGATGCCGCCGACGAAGACCGCGGCCGCGACCGCCAGTCCGGCCAGGTACTTGAATTCCGGCTTGTTCCTGAGCACGAAGACCGCGGTGAGCAACAGGCAGGGCGCGCCGACGATGAAGAGGGCCAGCATGTTGTTGGCGATGTTCGCCGCCGGGTCGCCGAACGTCGCCGGCACCGACCGGCAGGTGCCCTCGCCCGGCGTGGGTACCAGGGCGACCGCCGGGGCCAGCATCCCGGCCACGTTCAGCAGGATGTCCTCCGGTTCGGTGCTGCCCTTCAGGATCACCATGCAGGCACCGATGGTGATCAGGGTGCCGACGAAGATCGCCTGCGCCGGGGTGTAGTAGTAGGCGCTGATCGAGGTCTGCAGACAGGAAGGGTCGGTTTTCCACCATTCGATCACCAATGAGGTGGCCAGCAGGCCGATCATTGCGATCATGGCGAGGCGCAGATAGCGGTAGGTCTTGACGGCGGAGTTGGCTGGTACGGACATGTTTCCCCCTCGGGCGAATACACCCTGCATTGCGCAGTATCCACCCGTCGGGGCCGTCGCAGAATAGCCCGGACATTGCCTTTCAGTGTCGTACCGGGGTCTTTCGGACCGGGGTCAGATGGAGAGACTCACGGAGCTGGGGGAGCAGCGCCAGCAGACGTTGCGGTGGGGTGGGGCCGGTCACCAGGCTGAGGGTGAGGCGGTAGCGGAACGGGGCCGGGATCAGTCGCTCGCCCGGGCGGAGTTCGTGGGAGAGCGCGCTCCGGGGGATCAGGGCGAGCTGGGAGCGGCGACGGGCCATCGCCACGGTGGTGCCGAGGGTGACTCCGCGGCGTGCGCTGGCGCCCAGGGCGATCAGCCGGGAGCGGATCTCGTCGCCGCCGCGGTCGTAGGTCGAGAACGGGAGATCGCGCTCTCTGAGCGGCAGCTTGCCGTTCCCGGGTGGAGCGACACCGGGAGGTGCGAAGAGCACGAGTTCGTCCCGGCCGACCGGGCGGGCGACGGTACCGCGAGGCAGCACCATCTGGTCGGCGATCGCGATGAAGGCCGCGTCCATGGTGCCTTCGGCAACGAATGCGGCGAGGTGCTGGCCGTGGTCGACCTGCTGCTCGAGGTCGAGGTCGGCCAGTTCCGCGTCGAGGACCGGGAAGAGGATCGGCGCGAGGCTGACGAACGTGCCGACGACCAGTCGCCTGCCCGCGGCGGCCGCCGGGTGGCGTCGTACACCTCCTCGAGGTGGCCGAGGATGTGCTCGGCGCGGCGGGCGAGCTCGTGGCCGGCCGGGGTCGGTCTGGCGCCGCGGGTGTCGCGGAGGAACAACTGGGTGCCGCATGTGCGTTCGAGTCGGGCCAAGCGCTGGGAGGCGGACGGCTGAGAGACGCGCAGTTCCCGGGCCGCGGTGCCGACCGAGCCGGTCCGGCTGATCGCCAGTACGAGTTGGAGGTCCTCAACAGCTGGTGATGAAGCCATAGGGACAGCCTATGACTGGCTGCTAGTTGCTGCTGGCTACCAAGTAGACCTCTGCAGGACGAGGATCGAAGGTGTGACAGCTCGTCGGGACGCGTTGTTCTTGTTGGCAGGCGGTGGTTCCTCGGATCTGGCGTTCCGGGTCGCTCAGGTGGCGTTGCCGTTGGTGGTGTTGCAGGAGACGGGGTCGGTGGCGGCAACAGGGCTGGCGGGCGGTGCGTCGGGGATCCCGGTCTTGCTGTCGCCCTGGTGGGCTCGCCGGGCGAGGCAGTGGGTCGACTCTGGGACCAGGCTTGCGGTGGTCGCGGCTGTTCAGGCGATCGCTTTGGCGATGGTGCCGGCGGCCGCTGCTGTTGGGTTGCTGCACGCGGGTGTGCTGATCCTCAGCGGTCTGCTGCTCGGCTGCGGTGAAGCGCTCTCCATCCCGGGCCGCAGTGCTCTGCTCGCAGACACGGGAGACAGCTGGGACAGGGAAGGGCGAGGCCCGGTGAGGCGGGATCGGGCGGTGTTGTTGTTGACGTGGCAGGACGGCGTTCGGCGAGTGGGGATGGTGGCCGGGCCGGTCATCGGAGCGCTCGCAGTTGGAGTCGGCCTGACTGAAGAGTTGCTGTGGGTCGAGGCTGCGGCAGTTCTCGGCGCAGGGATGTTGGCGGTGGGGATCGTGGGGGAGCGCTCTCCGTCGACCCGGGAGCTGCCGTCGATCCGGGGGAGTCTGGTGGGACGTCAGGACGTGCTCTACGGATGGATCGCCCGGGGCGCAGGTTGCCTGACGTGGTTCTCGTTCACGCTGGGGTTGTCGGTGATCGGCGCGGAGCGTGGACAGCCTGGGATCTATCTGGCAGCAGGCATGTCCGGGTACGGGATCGGGTCAGTGGTCGGGACGATGATCTCGCTGGCGGTGGTCCGGAGATTCGCGCCGGTGCCGCTGGCCGGGACCGTCTGGGCGCTGATGGGGTTGTGCTGGATCGGGATGGGGGTGTGGACCACGCCGGCCGCGGTCGCAGTACTGGGTGGGTTGTCCGGAGTGACCGTGGTGCTGGGGATCGCGGCGATCTCGCTGCAGATCACGAGGACCTCCTCGGGAGCCGAGCGGCGGGCGTTGTTGTCGGGGCAGTCGGTGGTCGTCAACGCGAGCAGCTCGGCCGGCCTGTTGATCGGCGGTCCGGTGATCGCGGTGGCCGGTGCCGAGCACACCTTGATCGGCTCGGGCTTGCTGACAGGCGCCGTGGCGATCGGCGTCGTGGTGGCGAGCCGAAACGGGGCTGCGCGCGAGACTGCGTCCTGCCAGACTGCGGACCATGTCCGAGATCGTGATCAGCACGCTGGCCGAGCGGCCTGAACTGGGTGACCGGCTGGCCGACTTCGAGGGTGGTTGGCCGGAGTTCATCCTGCACGACCCGATCGGCAACTCGCTGCTCGTCCGGGTCTACGACCTCTTCCCCGAGCAGTGCCTGGTGGCGACCGACGGCGATGAGCTGATCGGCCACGGTGCGAGCATCCCGTTCGTGTTCCCGAATGAGCATCGTCGGGAGTTGCCAGACGGCGGGTGGGACCGCGTGCTGGTGTGGGGGATGGCCGACGAGCGACGTGGTCACGAAGGGAACGTGTCGAGCGCGCTGGAGATCGTGATCCGGCCGACTCACCTCGGTCGGGGGCTCTCTCACCTGATGCTCCAGGCGATGCGGGAGGCCGTGAAGGCGAAGGGTCACCAGACGCTCTACGCGCCGGTCCGGCCGAACGCCAAGGAAAACGTGCACCAGCCGATGACGGAGTACGTCGAGCAGGTCCGCGAGGACGGGTTGCCCGTCGACGCGTGGCTCCGGGTGCACGTCAAGGCCGGTGGCAAGGTCATCAAGGTGGCGCCGACGTCGATGGTGGTCGCGGGCACGCTCGCGGACTGGCGCGAGTGGACCGGCCTGCCGTTCGACCAGGACGGCGAGGTCGTCGTCCCGCAGGCTCTGGCGCCGGTACGGTGCTCGGTCAAACACAACAACGCCGTGTACGTCGAGCCGAACGTCTGGGTCCGCCACGACCTCTAGACCCGCGCGGGACCCCTGAGACCAGGGGCCAGGGCGGCGGTCACCAGCAGGGACAGGACGGCGGCGCCGACGATAGAAATCGCCGGCGTGGAGAACTCCGCGCCTAGTCTGACGAGGGTGGCTGCGAGGGCCTGCGAGGTCATCATGCCGCTCCCCGCCAGCCTTCGCGGTCCTCGGCTTCGGGCTGGGCACGGTCGGCGACCACCTGGCAGTACTGCGTGACGCCGGCGCGGTCGGCCGAACCCGCACCGGCCGCTCCGTGCTCTACCACCGCACCGAGCTCGGCGACCTGCTGGCCAGGACCGCAGTACCTGGGTAGCAGGACCTAATAAGTCCGCATCACCCTGATGATGCGGCGGCGGAGCCAGACCCGCCTGGTGCCGTCGGGGTAGCGCCTCAGCCGGGCGAGCTCCCAGCCGCCGTACTCGGCGTGCTCGGTGAGCAACCGCCGCACGGCCCCGCGCGACTCCGTCCTGGACACCTCGAACTGCTGCAGCTCGTATTCGGCCATCCGCACCTCCGAACCCTCCGGAACCTACCTCACGAAACATCCTCGAGCGCCGCCACGATGGC
Source organism: Kribbella qitaiheensis (assembly GCF_042657745.1). Lineage (GTDB taxonomy): Bacteria > Actinomycetota > Actinomycetes > Propionibacteriales > Kribbellaceae > Kribbella > Kribbella qitaiheensis. The sequence continues at coordinate 7,538 of NZ_JBHSKE010000001.1, forward strand.
CGGCGGCAGAGTGAGCTCTTCCACACCCAGAACCGACTTCAGTTGCATCGCCGTCCGGGCTCCGACGATGGCCGCTGTCACCCCCGGCCGGTCCCTGACCCAGGTGAGCGCCACCTCGAGCAGGGTCCAGCCGAGGCCGTCAGCGGCCCTGGCTACCGCTTCCACGATGCCCGAACCTCGCCCGTCCAGGTAGGGGTCGACGAATCTCGACAGATGCTGAGACGCCGCTCGCGAGTCCGCGGGGATGCCCGTCCGGTACTTCCCAGTCAACACGCCGCGCCCAAGTGGCGACCATGCCAGTACTCCGATGCCGAGGCCGCCCGCCGCTCGAATGGCGTCCGCCTCCGCGTCTCGGGCGAGCAGCGAGTACTCCACCTGGTTCGAGACCGGTACTGCGCGGCCGGGCCACGCCTGCTGCCAGGTGACCGCCCGGGCCGACTTCCAGCCCGCGTAGTTCGAGACGCCGACATACCGGACCTTGCCGGAGTTCACCGCGTGGTCCAGCGCCGACAGGGTCTCCTCGAGCGGCACGTCGTCGGACCAGGTGTGCAGCTGCCACAGGTCGATGTGGTCCACGTTCAGCCGGCGCAGGGAGCCTTCGAGGTCGCGGAGCAGGGCGCCGCGCGAGGTGTCGGTGATCCGCTCGCCGCGGCGGACGCTGAAGCCGGCCTTGGTCGCGATCACCAGGTCGTCGCGGTCCACCACGTCGCCGAGCAGCGAACCGATCAGCCGCTCGCTGTCGCCGTCGCCGTACGCGGCTGCGGTGTCGACCAGGGTGCCGCCCGCAGCGACGAACGCCGCGAGCTGCTCACGGGCCTCGTGCTCGTCGGTGTCGCGGCCCCAGGACATGGTGCCCAGGCCGAGCCTGCTCACCGTCAGGCCGCTGTGACCGAGATAGCGCTGCTGCATGTACCGAGCCTATTGCGGGCCACCGACAACGGCTCGTTAGGCTCGCCTGTCATGCGACTCGGACTCAACATCGGCTTCGTCCTCGGTGGCGACGACCATCTGGATCATCTGAGGGTGGTGAGGGAGGCCGAGGCGCTCGGATTCTCGGTCACCTGGGCCGCGGAGGCGTACGGCTCGGACGCCGCGACGCTGCTGACCTGGATCGCCGCCCAGACCTCCACCATCGACGTGGGCGCCGCCGTGTTCCAGATTCCGGCCCGGACGCCGGCGATGACCGCGATGACCGCCGCGACGCTGGACAAGCTCTCGAACGGCCGGTTCCGGCTCGGTCTGGGCGTGTCGGGGCCGCAGGTGTCCGAGGGATGGCACGGGGTCCGCTTCTCTCAGCCGTTGCTCAGGACGCGTGAGTACGTTGCGATCGTGAACTCTGCCCTGCGCCGCGAGACCGTCGCGTTCGAGGGTTCCCACTTCACCCTGCCGTTGCCCGACGGCCCCGGTAAGGCGCTCAAGCTGACCATCCGGCCGGTCCGCGACCACGTACCGGTCTACCTGGCCGCCGTCGGCCCGAAGAACCTCGAGCTGGCCGGCGAGATCGCCGACGGCTGGCTCGGCATCCTCAACGAACCCTCGTACCTGGGAGAGCAGTTGAAGCACATCAGGACGGGCCGTCAGGTCCGTCAGCCCGAGCTCGGTCTGGAGGGTTTCGACGTCGTCGCGTCGGTGCCCACCGTGGTCGGGGACGACATCGCCGCCTGCGCCGACCCGGTCCGGGGCTACACGGCCCTCTACCTCGGTGGGATGGGCAGCCGCGAGAAGAACTTCTACAACGCGCTGGCCGTCCGGATGGGCTACGCCGACGCCGCCAAGGAGATCCAGGACCTCTACCTGGGGAAGAAGCACCGCGAGGCGATGGCCGCCGTACCGCAGGACTTCATCGACTCTGTCTCGCTGCTCGGTGGCAAGGAGCGCATCGCCGACAAGCTCACCGCGTACGCCGAGGCGGGCACGACCACGCTCGCGATCACCCCGTTCGAGCCGACGGTGGAGAAGCGGATCGACACCCTCCGGGTGGTCGCCGAGGCCCTCGAGCTCGCCGGGATCGGTGACTGACCCCCCATGACGATTTGGGACGCCATCATCCTCGGCATCGTCGAGGGTCTGACCGAATTCCTGCCCGTCTCGAGCACCGGCCACCTCACCATCGCGTCGAAGATCCTCGGCCAGCAGATCGACGACCCGGCCATCACCGCGTTCACCGCGGTGATCCAGTTCGGCGCGATCGCGGCCGTGGTGCTGTTCATGTGGAAGGAGATCAGGAAGTACGCCGTGGCGTGGTTCCGCGGCCTGCGCCATCCGGAGTACCGGGGTGAGTTCGACCACCGGATGGGCTGGTTCGTGATCGTCGGCTCGCTGCCGATCTGCATCGTCGGCTTCCTGGCCAGGGACATCATCTCGGGACCGCTGCGCAGCATGTGGTGGGTCGCGGTCTCGCTGATCGTCTGGTCGTTCTTCATGGTCGCGGCGGAGCGGCTGGGCAGCAAGAGCCGCCCGCTGGAGAAGCTCACCCTGGTCGACGCGATCGTGATGGGCCTGGTCCAGTGCCTCGCGCTGATCCCCGGCGTCTCCCGCTCGGGCGCCACCCTGGTGGGCGGTCTGTTCCGTGGCCTGGATCGCGTCGCCGCGACCCGGATGGCCTTCCTGCTGGGCATTCCGGCCCTGGTGGGTGCGGCCGTCTTCGAACTGCCGCACGCCCTCGGCGGCGACGTCGGGCTCGCCCCGGTCCTGGTCGGCACGCTCGTCAGCTTCATCGTCGGCTACGCCTCGGTCGCGTGGCTGATCCGCTTCGTCGCCAAGCACTCCATCGAGATCTTCGCCTTCTACCGGATCCTGCTCGGCGTGGTGATCCTGATCCTGCTGGCCACCAGTACCATCACCGCCACCTGACGCACGGCCCCGCAGTGCACGGCTCCGCAGTCCTGCGGACGCCGCGTCGGTTGGTCAGAGCCAGCCGGCGCGGCGGAAGCCGGCGTACATGATGCTGCAGACGGTCGCCATCAGGGCCAGGCAGGCGAAGTAGCCGTAGTACCAGCGGAGCTCGGGCATGTTGTCGAAGTTCATCCCGTAGATGCCGGCCAGCGCGGTCGGGACGGCGGCGATCGCGACCCACGCGGAGATCCGGCGCATGTCGTCGTTCTGCTGCACCGAGACGCGGGCCAGATGGGCGCTCAGGGCGGAGCTGAGCAGTGTGTCGAGGCCCTCGGTCTGGTCGGCGACGCGGTTCACGTGGTCGGCGACATCGCGGAAGAACGGCGCGGCCTCGGCGCTGATCAGCGGGATCTCGGCGCGGGCGAAGGACCCGATCGGCTCGCGCAGTGGGACGATCGCGCGGAGCATCTCGAGCACCTCGCGCTTCAACGTGTAGATCCGCTCGGCGTCGCTGGTGCGTTCAGGGGAGAATACCGACGCCTCCACCTCGTCGACGTCGACCTCGACCGCCTCGGCGACCGTCTCGTAGCCCTCGACGACCGAGTCGCAGATCGCCCAGAGCACCGCCGCCGGGCCGTGTCCGAGGATCGAGGCGCGCTCCTCGAGTTCGTGCCGGGCGGTGGCCAGGGGAGCGCCCTCGCCATGCCGGACGGTGACGACGTACCGCTTGCCGACGAAGACGCTGACCTGACCGGTCTCCACCGCGTCACCCTGGTCGACGTACCAGAGGGTGCGCAGCACGACCACGATCGATTCGCCGAACCGCTCGACCTTGGGACGCTGGTGTGGTTTGAGCGAGTCCTCGACGGCGAGAGGGTGCAGGCCGAAGAGTTCCTGGACCCGCTGCATCTCCTCGGCGGACGGTTCGTGCAGGCCGACCCAGCCGAAGCATCTGCCGTCGTCGTCGATGGCCTGCGCGACCGTCTCCGGGTTCCGGGGCAGGTCCTGCCGCTCACCACCGGCGTAGACCCCGCAGTCGACGATCACCCGTCCATGATTGCACCGGGGCCCGGCTGGCAGCCGCGTCCTGCGCTCTCCGGGGGTTCGCGCCGCCGTCGACGGGTGAGCTGTACTGCGCTGGCCGCGGTCGGCGGGTGAGATCTTGGGCACGAGACTTGTGCAGACCGGATACCGTGCGGTCTATGCCCACGGTGATTCTGGTCCGGCACGGCCGCAGCAGTGCCAACACCTCCGGTGTCCTCGCCGGCCGGACCCCAGGAGTGAAGCTCGACGAGGTGGGCCTGCAGCAGGCCGCCGCGGTGGCGGAGCGGCTGGCGCAGTTGCCGCTCGCCGCGATCGTCACCTCACCGCTCGACCGGTGCAAGCAGACCGCGGCCGCGATCGCGAAGCACCACGAAGCGTTGCGTCCGGCAACTGATCGCCGGTTGACCGAGTGCGGGTACGGCGACTGGACCGGCAAGAAGCTGAGCGGGCTGATGAAGGACCCGCTCTGGCCGGTCGTGCAGCAGCACCCGTCGGCGGTCACGTTCCCCAACGGCGAGTCGATGCGGGCGATGCAGCAGCGCGCGGTGGATTCCGTCCGCGGGCACGACGCCACCCTCGCCGCCAGCCACGGGCCCGGCGCACTCTGGGTGGCCGTCTCGCACGGCGACGTGATCAAGGCGATCGTGGCCGACGCGCTCGGGCAGCACCTCGACACGTTCCAGCGGATCGTCGTCGACACCGCCTCGACGACGATCATCACCTACACCGCGACCAGGCCGTTCCTGGTTCGCCTGAACGACTCCGGCAGCGAGCTGGCCTCCCTGGTCCCGAAGCCCGAGACCCCGGCGAAAGGCCGCCGCCGGAAGTCCGCAGTACCGTCCGGCGCACAGTCCTCCGACGCGGTCGTCGGCGGACGGTAATAGGGTTTCTGACATGGCGCGCGTAGTGCATTCGTATGACGATCCGGACCGGTTCGTCGCCGGCACCGTGGGAGAACCCGGTGCCCGGACCTTTTTCCTGCAGGCCCGGGCGGGAGCCCGGCTGACCTCGGTGGCCTGTGAGAAGGAACAGGTGATGGCGCTCGCGGAGCGGCTCGACGTGATGCTGGACGAGGTGGCCCGGCGGTTCGACCGGGAGCCGTCCACTCCGGTCGGGATGGACGACACCGACCCGCTCGAGCAGCCGATCGAGGAGGAGTTCCGGGCCGGCACCATGACGCTGGCCTGGGAGGCCGACGCCGAGAAGGTGGTGATCGAGGTCTTCGCGGTGGTGGCCGCGGATCCGGCCGAGTTGGAGGAGACCACCGACCCGGTCACGGCGGCGATGGAGTCCGAGGACGCCGAGGTGTTCATCGTCCGGATCAGCGAGGAGCAGGCTCGCGCGTTCGCGCGCCGGGCCGTCGCGCTGGTCGCGTCCGGCCGGCCGAGCTGCCCGTTCTGCGGCCGCCCGATCGACCCGGAGGGGCACATCTGCCCGCGCGCCAACGGCTACCGCAGGCACGTCCGCGAATGATCGATCTCGACCTGCTCCGCAGTGGGGAACTCTCGCTGCACGGACGGCTCGTCTCCGCCTCCAACGGCACATTCCAGGGATCCGTCAGCGCCGGCGACCAGTCCGCGACCGTGGTCTACAAGCCGGTCGAGGGCGAGCGGCCGCTGTGGGACTTCCCGGACGGCACGCTGGCCCAGCGCGAGTACGCGGCGTACGTCGTGTCCGAGGCGCTCGGCTGGAACGTCGTACCGCCGACGTTGCTGCGCGACGGGCCGCTCGGCGAGGGCATGGTCCAGCTCTGGATCGACGAGGCAGAACTGCCGCCGGGTCAGACCGAGCTGGTCGACATCGTGCCGCAGGGACGGGTGCCGAAGGGCTGGGTCGGGGTGTTCGACGCGCTCGACGGCCGGCACAACCCGGTGACGTTGGTACACGCCGACAACGACGCCCTGCGGCGGATGGCGGTGTTCGATGCCATCGTCAACAATGCCGATCGCAAGGGCGGGCACGTGCTCGATCCGGGCGACGGCCGGGTGTTCGGCGTCGACCATGGGGTCACCTTCAACGCAGACGACAAGCTCCGCACAGTGCTGTGGGGCTGGGCCGGTAGTGCGGTGCCGCCAGCGCTGCTGGAGGACGTCCGGAAGCTGGCCGACGAGCTCGCCGGGAAGCTGGGCACGGAGCTGAACGAGCTGATCACGAGCGTCGAGCTCACCGCGACCCGCGAGCGATGTTCTCAGCTCCTGAAGACCGGCACGTTCCCGTTCCCGAGCGACGAGTGGCCCGCCATACCGTGGCCGGCCTTCTAGGTCGTTGGTGTCGCCGGGGCGCGACGGAGGAGGCGGAAATGGCGAGTCTTGAGACGGCCGTCGTGGCGCGAAATTGCTGACTGGATAGGCTCCATCCCATGCAGGCGTGGACGAAACCAGAAATCCCGGTCGTACCCGGGCCGGCCCGGCGTCTTCGCCTCTACGACACGGCGTCCGCGGGGCCCGTCGAGGTACCGCCGGATGCCGACGGCCCGGCGCGGATGTACGTCTGCGGCATCACGCCGTACGACGCGACCCACATGGGCCACGCTGCGACGTACGTCACATTCGACCTGATCAACCGCCTCTGGCGCGACGCGGGCTACGAGGTGCACTACACCCAGAACATCACCGACGTCGACGACCCGCTGCTCGAGCGCGCGACCGCGACCGGCGTCGAGTGGACCGAGCTGGCGGCTCGCGAGATCCAGCTCTTCCGCGACGACATGACCGCGCTCCGGGTGATCCCGCCGCAGGAGTACGTCGGCGTGGTCGAGTCGATCCCGCTCGTGGTCGACCAGATCGCCGAACTGCAGCAGGCCGGCGCCGTGTACTCCGTCGACGGCGATCTGTACTTCGCGGTCAAGGCGGACCCGGCCTTCGGCAGCGTCTCCAACTACGACGCGGACACCATGCGCGAGTTGTTCGCCGAACGTGGCGGCGACCCGGACCGCGAGGGCAAGCGCGACCCCCTCGACGCGCTGCTCTGGCTGCACGAACGCCCGGGCGAACCGGCCTGGGACTCCAAGCTCGGCCGCGGCCGGCCCGGCTGGCACATCGAGTGCTCGGCGATCGCGCTGAAATACCTGGGCATGACGATCGACGTCCAGGGCGGCGGCTCGGACCTGATCTTCCCGCACCACGAGATGTCCGCGAGCCAGGCCCAGTGCGCGACCGGCAAGTTCCCCTTCGCCCGCGCCTACGTCCACCAGGGCATGGTCGGCCTCGACGGCGAAAAGATGTCGAAGTCCAAGGGCAACCTGGTCCTCGTCTCCAAGGAACGCCAGGCCGGCACCGACCCAATGGCGATCCGCCTCGCCTTGCTCGCCCACCACTACCGCACCGACTGGTTCTGGACCGAGTCGGACCTGCTGGCCGCCCAGGAGCGCCTGGACGTCTGGCGCGGCGCCATCACCCGAGGCTCGGGGCCCGACGGCGCCGCCGCGGTGGACGCCCTCCGCGCCGCGCTGACCAACGACCTGGACACGGTGGCCGCTCTTGCCGCCATCGACCAGTGGTCCGAAACCAACGGCGACGACACCACCGCCCCGGCGCTGGTAGCCGAAGCCGTCGACGCCCTCCTAGGCATCAAGCTCTAACCCAGCCCGCCGGTACGCCGGTGTGACGGACGGGTGGTCCGGCGGACATGCTGCGCGGGTGGTTCCGCCGGGCATGAGTACGGTGGTTCGCCGAGCATGCGTGCGGGTTGCTGACCGGCATGCGCGCGGGTGGTTCCGCGGGGCGTGAGTGCGGGTGGTTGCCCCTGGCATAGGCGGGGGTGGTTCCGCGGTCTCCGCTGCGTGATGGTGCTAGTCGGGCTGGTGTGCGTCAAGAGCGCTTCGCGTCCCTTCGGGATCGGAACAAGTTCCGACTCTTGACCCACCCCATCCCGACCAGGGAAGGACGCAGCTACGCGGATCCCGCGGGGAGGTCTGAGCCGGGTAGAGGTGATGTTTTCGGGGGTGGCGTGTACGGAGCGACAGACACCCCAGGTGTTAAGGGTGTCAAGCGGCGGTGGTTTGGGTGCGGTGTGCCCA
>NZ_JBHSKE010000002.1:0-294027 GCF_042657745.1 Kribbella qitaiheensis
CGCTCAGCGCCTAACCAACCAGAGGATCACGCGACACAACCGCTACACCACCCCGCTGGACTTGACCGGTGCCGGGACGCGGCTGCCGGTTCGCTCACTGAACGGCGCTCGGAGGCGCTATAGCCCTGTTGACGGTCGGCACGTCCCGGGGTTACTGCCGAGTCCCGCAGATCTCTTGATGGACGTCGACTCGTCAAGCGCTTGGGGCGGTAACCCAGCAGCCACCTCGGGTGCATCGGCAACCCATCTAAAGCCACCGACACCAGCCATGCTGCACCAGTGAGCGCCTCCGGCGTCCCTTCGGGATCGAGCAAGCTCGACTCTTGACACACACCACCCCGACCAGGGAAGGAACGCAGCTATCCCGGAGCCGCTGAGAGGTTCGGAGACAAGGTCCAGGAAGCTCCTCCGCCTGGACGGGTCGGGGAGTTCCTAGTCCGGAAGGTTCGGGGTGTTCTCTTTGCCCGCAGGGTTCGCGAGACTCCCGAACTGGCACTTTGTGCACCACCTGAGCAAATCCCGGCGACCCGGACGCTCAACTGGTGCACAAGGTGCGGGCTCGGACACCAAGTCGGGACCTCGGACAGGAAATGACCTGTCCCCTGTCCCCACACGGTGTCCGAGGTCCCCACAACCGCACTGCCACTGGCTGTCACACCCCGAGAAGGTGTCCGCGGTCCCCACCGCCGCACGGCCGTCAGCCCCGGCCCGGCGATCGGCCTCCCGATGACAGGTTGTGCGGCCGCTGGCGCCTAACGAGCCGCCAGTGGTCGAACAACCATCCAGCGGACGCCGCGACGAGCCACCAGCCGGCCAACAACCGGCCAGTGGTCGAAGAACCTGCCAGTGGTCCACCATCCCGTCAGCGGCAGCTCCGCATCGGCACTTCCACCAGCCACCGGGGGCGAAAACCCAGCCCCGGAAGCCCCTTGTGTACCGGCCGACAGGAAGTAGTCGCCGCAACACCACCCCGACGTGTGCCCCCACGCCTGGAACCTCCGCGACCACCCCAGCACTACCTGTCGCTCGGTACACGCCACCTCCGAAAACACCACCCCGACTCGGCTCATACCTCTCCGCGGGATCCGCGTAGCTGCGTCCTTCCCTGGTCGGGATGGGGTGGGTCAAGAGTCGGAACTTGTTCCGATCCCGAAGGGACGCGGAGCGCTCTTGACGCACCCCATCCCGACTAGCACCATCACGCAGCGGAGACCGCGAACCACCTCCGCCTATGCCAGGGGCAACCACCCGCCCTCATGCAGGGACGACCACTCCCGCCCCACCCACCGACGTACCAGCCGACCCCGTGAACCCACGTACCCACGAGCCACAGACCGACGTACTCGTGCGGTGGCGAGTATGCCGGTCCGTGGGGAAGCGGGTCAGGCCAGGGAGACCAGGTCTAGGTAGTCGTTGGTCCAGAGGTCTTCGGTGGCGTCCGGAAGGATGAGGACCCGGTCGGGGCGGAGGGCCTCGATGGCGCCTTCGTCGTGGGTGACCATGACGATCGCGCCGGGGTAGTTGCCGACTGCGCCGAGTACCTCGTCGCGGGAGGCCGGGTCGAGGTTGTTGGTGGGCTCGTCCAGTAGCAACACGTTCGCGCCCGAGTGGACCAGGCCGGCCAGGGCCAGCCGGGTCTTCTCGCCACCCGAGAGCACGCGGGCGGGCTTGTCCGCGTCGTCGCCGCTGAACAGGAAGGACCCGAGGACGTTCCGGACCTCCCCGTCGGTCAGCCCGGGAGCTACGGACGCCAGGTTCTGCCGGACCGTGCCGGCCAGGTCGAGTGTGTCGTGCTCCTGCGCGAAGTACCCGAGTCGCAGGCCGTGGCCGTGGACGACCCGGCCGGAGTCGGGCAGTTCCCGGCCGGCCAGGATCCGCAGCAGCGTGGTCTTGCCCGCGCCGTTGAGCCCGAGGATCACCAGCCGGCTCCCCCGGTCGACGGCGAGGTCGACGCCGTTGAGCACCTGGAGTCCGCCGTACGCCTTGGTCAGGCTGATCGCGCCCAGCGGGGTCCGTCCGGACGGCGCGGGTTCGGGCAGCCTGATCCGGGCCACCCGCGCCACCCGGCGTACCGGCTCCAGGTCGGAGAGCAGCTTGTCCGCGCGGCGGGCCATGTTCCGGGCGGCCACGGCTGTGGTCGCTCCCGCGCGCATCTTGTCTGCCTGGGCGTGCAGCACCGCGGCCTTCCGCTCAGCCGTACTGCGCTCGCGGGCGCGGCGGCGCTCGTCGGTCTCCACCTGGTCGAGGTACTTCTTCCAGCCGGTGTTGTGGAGGTCGATCGTGGTGCGCTGCGGGTCCAGGTGGAACACCCGGTTGACCGTGGCGGCAAGCAGGTCCCGGTCGTGGCTGATCACGACCAGGCCGCCCTGGTAGCCGAGCAGGAACGACCGCAGCCACAGCACGGAGTCGGCGTCCAGGTGGTTGGTCGGCTCGTCGAGCAGCAGGGTGTCGTGCTCGGCGAACAGGATCCGGGCCAACTCGACCCGGCGACGCTGGCCGCCCGAGAGTTCCCCGACGGGCTGCTCGAGCGCGCGGTTCGGCAGACCGACGCCGGCCGCCAGCCGGGCCGCCTCGGCCTCGGCCGCGTAGCCGCCACCGGCCTGGAACTGCGCTTCAGCTCGCGCATAGGCGGCCATCGCGCGCTCCTGGGCCTCGCCGACGGCGTGACTCATGGCCGCCTCGGCCGTACGGAGCCGCTGCACGGCGACGTCGAGGCCGCGGGCGGACAGGATCCGGGCGGTGACCGTGATGTCGGGGTCGGCGGCGCGCGGGTCCTGCGGCAGGTAGCCGATGGAACCGGTCGCGCTGATGGAGCCGGCCGCCGGGCGGTCCTCGCCGGCCAGGGTCTTCAGGAGGGTGGTCTTGCCCGCGCCGTTCCGGCCGACGAGACCGATGCGGTCGCCGGGGCTGATGTGGAAGGACAGGTCGGACAACAACAGGTGGGCGCCGACGCGGATGTCGACACCGCGGACGGTGATCATGATGGTTACTCTCCGTGGTAGCTGGTGGACGCACTTCTGGTGTGGAAGCGGGTCGCGCAGCTAGACACAGAGGCAAGTAGCCATGCCCCCAGAGTAGATCCGGCCCCAAGAGCACGTCAGGTGATTTTCCGGCCGCCGGTCAGCCCGGGCCGCAGTGGACTCAGCGGGCTTTGGTGGGGAGTTCGACGATGAAGCGGGCGCCGCCTTCGGGGCGGTCCGTGACCGTGATCAGGCCGTGGTGCCACTCGACGTGCCGGGCGACGATCGCCAGGCCGAGGCCGATCCCCCGGCTCTGACCGTCGCCGCCGCCCCGGCCGAACCGCTCGAAGATTCGCTCCCGGTCGGCCTCGGGGATTCCCGGGCCCGCGTCGTCGACGTACACGATGACGCCGCGGCCACCGGCCCGGACGCTGACACCCTTGCAGCCGCCGCCGTGGTCCTCGGCGTTCTCGACCAGGTTCGCGATCACCCGCTCGAGCCGTCGTTTGTCGGCCTCCATGGTCAGGTCGGCCGCGTCCTCGGCGACATCGGTGATCGACCGCCCCGCGGTCGCATCCGCGGCGGCCCGGACCAGATCCGCAATCCGGACGGTCTCCCGCAGACCCTGGTCGCCGCCGTCGTCGCGGGAGATCTCGAGCAGGTCGATCACCAGCCGGCGGAACCGGTCCAGGTCGTCGCCGAGCAGTTCGACCGGCTCCCGCACCACCGGAGGCAGTTCGGTCCGGTGGTTCTGGATCAACTGCATCGAGTTCATCATCGTCATCAGCGGCGTCCGCAACTCGTGGCTGATGTCCCCGGCGAACCGGGCATCGGCCACCACCCGCTGCTCGAGGGCCGCGGCGGTCTGGTTGAACGACCGCGCCAGACCCCCCAGATCCGGGTCGTTCTCGGCCAGCAGCCTGGAATCGAGCCGACCACGAGCCACCGCCGCCGCGACCTGGGTCAGCTCAGCCAACGGCCGCAGGGCCAACGTGCTGGCGAGCCTGCCGACGGCCAGGCCGAGGAGGGCGGTCACGAGGGCGCCGACGATGAGGGTGATCTTCAGCAGCCGCAGGGTCTTGTCGAGACCGGTCAGCGGATGCCACTCGAAGAACGCCTCGCCGGACCGCGTCAGCGGTACGCCGACCGCCAGCACCTGCTGACCCGCCACCTCGATCCGGCGGTTCACCTCGGTCCCGGACTTGGCGGCGTTCACCATGTCCGCCGGAAGATCGACCGGCCGCCCAACCGCGGAGTACCAACGGTTGTTGAAGAACAGCAGCGAGGCGGCCGAGTCGGTCGAGGGCAGCTGGTCGAGGAGTGCCATCACATCCGGGTCCGGCCTCGGGATCGCGACGGTGGTGCACTCGGCGGGATTGTTGCGGCTCGGCCGGCAGGGCGGCGCGGTGGCGAAGAGGCCGTAGTGCAAGGCCGCAGCATTGTCGGCCGTCTCCACAATGGCCGACGAGATCCGCTGCTCGGTGAGGTAGCCCGACACCACGTTGAAGGTGACGAGCGCGAGGGCACCCGACAGGCCAAGGGCGAGCAGGCCGTACGCCAGCATCACCCGGTCCCGCAGGCCGAACCGCCGACGCAACGTCAGCTCACCAGTCGGTACCCGAGGCCCCGGGCGGTGACGAGGTGCTTGGGAGTGGCCGGGTCGTGCTCGATCTTCAGGCGCAGCCGGCGGATGTGGACGTCGACGATCCGGCTGTCGCCGAAGTACCCGTAGCCCCAGACCCGGGAGAGCAGGTGCTCGCGGCTGCACACCTTGCCCTCCGCGCCCGCCAGCTCGGCGAGCAGCTTGAACTCGGTCCGGGTCAGCGGCAGCACCTCGCCGTCGCGGACCACCTCGGCGGCCGCCAGGTCGATCTCCAGGTCGCCGACGACGTACCGGTCGGACGTCCGGCTGCTGGCCGGCTCCACCCGCCGGAGCAGGGCGCGGATCCGGGCCGACAGCTCCTTGGCCACCAGGGGCTTCGTCACGTAGTCGTCCGCGCCGGCCTCCAGCCCGGCGACCACGTCGTGGCTGTCGGTCCTGGCCGTCACCATGATCACCGGGACGTCGCTGGTCCGGCGGATCTCCCGGCAGACGGTGAAGCCGTCCCGGTCCGGCAGCATCAGGTCCAGCAGGACCACGTCCGGCGGCTCCCGGCGGAGGGCGGCCAGGGCATCGAACCCGTTGGCCGCCTCGGAGATCTGGTAGCCCTCGTCCTCGAGGGCGAGCCGAAGCACTCTCCGGATCCGCGGTTCGTCGTCCACCAACAGCAAGCTATGCGCCACCGCCCAAGTGTTGCTCGCGAAAACGCGAACGAAAGGGTGACATCCGTCATGACTTCGTCATCTGCCCGCGCGGCGCCGATGACAAGGGTTTGACAGTTCCGTGAAACACCCCCGGGTTCTGGCCGGCCGACCCTACGTTCGGCCTCATCGAGTTTCCGAGGAGGACCAATGGCCAGTTCCGCAAGACGCTTCGCGACCGCATCCATCTTTGCCGTCGTGGGCCTCATGCTGGCAGCCTGCAACGCCGGTAACAGCGGCACCGTCGGCGCGGCGGGTGGAGGTACGACCGGCAACCCGGTCGCGGGCGGCACCCTGAACATGCTCGGGGCGGGTGACGTCGACTACATGGACCCGAACATCAGCTACTACTCAGTCGGCTACCTGAACCTGCGGATGTGGAGCCGCCAGCTGTTCACCTACCCGGCCGATCCGGGCGGCAAGAACACCGCGCCGGTGGCCGACCTGGCCACCACGATCCCGACCGCGGCCAACGGCGGGATCAGCGCGGACGGCAAGACCTACACGATCAAGATCCGGCCCGGGGCGCAGTGGAACACCTCACCGGCCCGCCAGGTCACCGCCGCCGACATGGTGCTCGGTGTGAAGCGGACCGCGAACCCGGTGCAGCCCTTCGGCGGCATCCCGGACTTCGCGAACCTGATCGTCGGTTACAAGGCGTTCGCGGACGGCTTCACCAAGGTGGCGAAGACGCCGGCCGCGATCGCGGACTACATCAACAAGACGCCGCTGCCGGGCGTGGTCGCCAAGGACCAGACGACGGTGGTCTTCAAGCTCACCCAGCCGGCCACCTACTTCGTCGACATGCTGACGCTGTCGGCCTTCTCGCCGGCTCCGGTCGAGGTGCTCAAGTACCTGCCGGCCAGCACCGAGCTCGGCAACAACTTCCCCTCCGACGGTCCGTACAAGGTGGACTCCTGGGTGCCGACCAAGTCGGTCAACTACTCCCGGAACCCGGCCTGGAACGCGTCCACCGACCCGGTCCGCAAGGCCTACGTGGACAAGGTCGTGGTGAACGAGACGACCAGCCAGGACTCGGTCCAGCAGCAGTTGCAGACCGGTACGCCGAGCGCCGACGTCGAGTGGGACGTCGCGCCGCCGCCGTCGCAGATCCCCGCGCTGCAGGCGAAGAAGGACCCGAACCTGAACCTGGGCGACACCGCGAGCAGCAACCCGTACGTCGTCTACAACACGGCCTCGCCGAACAACAACAAGGCGCTGGCCAACCCCAAGGTCCGCCAGGCGCTCAGCTTCGCGATCAACCGTGACCACATCCTGCAGGTGCTCGGCGGCCCGACGCTCAACCCGCCGCTGACCCACGTGCTGCCGGACGTGATCGTCGGTTCGAAGCAGATCGACCCGTACCCCTACAACCCGGACAAGGCCAAGCAACTGCTCGCCGAGGCCGGCTTCCCGCACCTGACGTTGAAGTTCCTGTACCGCAACGCCACCGAGGGAAGCAGCAAGTCCTTCCAGACGATCCAGCAGGACCTGTCGAAGGTGGGCATCACCGTGGTCGGCGTACCGTCGCCCAACGCGGACTTCTACGTGAAGTACCTGCAGGTGCCGAGCGTCGCGCAGCGCGGCGTCTGGGACGTCTCGCTGGCCGGCTGGGGAGCCGACTGGTACGGCAACGCGGCCGTGTCCTTCTTCAACCCGCTGTTCTCGGGCCAGCCGTCCTTCCCGCCGGTGGGCAGCAACTTCGGCCTCTACAACAGCCCGGCGACCAACGCCCTGATCGCTCAGGCGGTCGCGGCACCGACCGCCGACGCGGCAGCCGCACTGTGGGCCAAGGCGGACGCCCAGGTGATGGCGGACGCGGCGTTCTACCCGCTCACCAACAACAAGCAGGCGAACTACCACGCCGAGCAGGTGAACAACGCGGTCTACGTCCCGTCGCTGCAGAACTTCGACCCGACGAACGTCTGGCTGACCAAGGGCAAGCAGGGCTGATCGATGGCTCTACTCGAAGTCCAGGACCTCCGGGTCTCGTTCGACACCCCGGACGGCACCGTACGCGCCGTCCGGGGGCTGTCCTTCAGCGTTGACCGCGGCCAGACCCTGGCCGTGGTCGGCGAGTCCGGTTCGGGCAAGAGCGTCGCCACCCAGACCATCACCGGTCTGACCCGCGGCGCGCAGATCTCCGGTACCGCGTACTTCGAGGGCACCGACCTGATCAGCGCGGACGCCGCGACGTTGCGGCGGTTGCGCGGGGCCGAGATCGGGATGATCTTCCAGGACCCGCTGTCCAGCCTGCACCCGCACTACCGGATCGGCTGGCAGATCGTCGAGATGATCCAGGCGCACGACCACGAGATCTCCAAGCGGGCGGCCCGCCGCCGGGCCGCCGACCTGCTCACGCTGGTCGGCATCCCGCGGGCGGCGGAGCGGATCGACGACTACCCGCACCAGTTCTCCGGCGGGATGCGGCAGCGGGTGATGATCGCGATGGCGATGGCACTCGACCCGGCGCTGCTGATCGCGGACGAGCCGACCACCGCACTGGACGTGACGGTCCAGGCCCAGGTGCTGAACGTGATGCGCCGGCTGCAGGAGGAGTTCGGCACCGCGATCATCCTGATCACCCACGATCTCGGGGTGGTCGCGGAGATGTCGGACGAGGTGATCGTGATGTACGCGGGCGCGATGATGGAGCGGGCGCCGCGCCGGGACATCTTCTACCGCAACCATCACCCCTACACCCAAGGGCTGCTGGCCTCGTTGCCGGCACAGAGCGGTAAGCGGCTGACCCCGATCGCGGGCAGCCCGCCGAGCCTGATCAACCTGCCGAAGGGCTGCCCGTTCGCGGCCCGGTGCCCGCACGTGTTCGACCGCTGCCGGGTGGAGACCCCGCCGGCGACCGACGTCTGGGGGGATCCACGGCACCAGTCGGCCTGCTGGCTGGACCACAACGTGAGCGAGGCGGTGGCTTCATGACGGAGGCCTTGACCCAACCCGTGACGCAACCGGTGACCCAACCGCTGTTGCGCGTACGGGACGTCCGCAAGGAGTTCCCGACGCACGGCCGGGAGGTCGTCCGGGCGGTCGACGGAGTCTCGCTGGAGGTGCGCAAGGGCGAGACTCTCGGCCTGGTCGGCGAGACCGGCTGCGGCAAGTCGACCCTGGCCCGCTGCATCGCCCACCTGTACGACGTGACGTCGGGCTCGGTGGAGTTCGACGGGACCGAGCTGACCGGGTTGTCCCGCCGGGCGATGCGGCCGCTGCGCCGCGAGATCCAGATGATCTTCCAGGATCCGTACGGCTCGCTGAACCCGCGCCGCCGGGTGGGCTCCATCATCGGCGACCCGTTCGCCATCCACGGCATCTCCGCCGGGGCGGAGCGGAAGCGCAAGGTGCAGGAACTGATGGAGGTGGTCGGGCTCAACCCCGAGCACTACAACAGGTTCCCGGCCGAGTTCTCCGGCGGCCAGCGGCAGCGGATCGGGGTCGCCCGGGCGCTGGCGCTGCGGCCGAAGCTGGTGATCTGCGACGAGCCGGTGTCGGCCCTGGACGTGTCGATCCAGGCGCAGATCATCAACCTGCTCGCCGATCTGCAGAAGGAGTTCGACCTCACCTACTTGTTCATCTCGCACGACCTGTCGGTGGTCCGGCACGTGAGCGACCGGATCGCGGTGATGTACCTGGGCAAGCTGGTCGAGGTCGCGCCGACCGAGGAGTTGTTCCAGCAGACGCGCCATCCCTACACCCGCGCGCTGCTCTCGGCGCTCCCGGTCGCCGACCCGGACACGGCCGACAGCCGCGAGCAGATCATTCTCGCCGGTGACATCCCGTCGGCGACGAACCCGCCGGCGGGATGCAGGTTCCACACCCGGTGCCCGAAGGCCCGGGCAACCTGCGCCGCCGCGGAGCCCGGGCTCGACCCGGTGCTCGACGACGGCCCGGCGCACCGGACCGCCTGCTTCTTCCCGTTGACGATCGGCGAGGACCTGTCGACCGCCGTACCGGATCTGAAGGCGTCATGACCGCGTCCCTGGAGATGCTCGAGACGTCGGCGCCGGCGATCGAGGGGCGGAGCCCGTTCCTGCTGGCGTTCCGGCGGCTGCGCCGGGACAAGGTGGCGATGGTCTCGCTCGTGGTGATCGTGCTGATCGTGCTGATGGCGGTCTTCGCGCCGCTGTTCGCGATGATCACCGGACACCCGCCGAACGAGCAGTACCGCGACATCGGGCTGACGCCCGACGGTCTGCCGCGGGGTCCCAACGGGACGTTCTGGCTCGGCACCGACGATCTCGGCCGGGACATCTTGGTCCGGATCGCCTACGGAGCCAGGGTTTCGCTGCTGGTCGGCGTCGCCGCGACGGCGATCACCGTTGCCGTCGGCATCGTGCTTGGGCTGGCGGCCGGCTTCCTGGGCGGGGTGGTGGACACCATCCTGGCGCGGCTGATCGACGTGGTGCTGTCGGTGCCGTTCCTGCTGGTGGCGATCGCGCTGGTGTCGGTGACCGGGCCGAGCCTGTCGATCACCGTGCTGGTGATCGGGTTCTTCAGCTGGGCCTCGGTGGCCAGGATCGTCCGCGGTCAGGTGCTGTCGCTGCGCGAGCGCGAGTTCGTCGAGGCGGCGCGCTCGCTCGGCGCCGGGGACACCAGGATCATGTTCGTCGACGTGCTGCCGAACGTGCTCGCGCCGGTGATCGTCTACACCACGCTGCTGATCCCGGTGGTCATCGTTACCCAGGCGACGTTGTCCTTCCTGGGGCTCGGGCTGCCGCCACCCACGGCCGACTGGGGCGGCATGATCAGCGCCTCGCAGAACTACTACACCACCGCCTGGTGGTTCATCCTCTTCCCCGGTCTCGCGCTGCTGATCACGACGCTCGCCTTCAACCTGTTCGGCGACGGCGTCCGGGACGCGTTCGACCCGCGGGCGGACCGGCTCCGGTGAGGGAGGTTCCGACATGCTGGCATTCCTGATCCGCCGCATCGGTCACGGCATCCTGGTGCTCTGGCTGATCACCATCGCCGTCTTCGGCCTGTTCTTCGTTGCCCCGAGCAACGTTGCGCAGTCGCTCGCCGGCCGGCAGGCCACACCGGAGACGATCGCCCTGGTCAAGCATCGGCTGGGACTCGACCTGCCGATCTGGCGGCAGTACCTGAACTTCCTCGAGAACGCCCTGCACGGCAACCTGGGCTTCGACTACTACCACCAGGTGCCGGTGACGACGATCATCGCCCAGGCGCTACCGGTGACGGTGTCACTCGCCCTCGGCGCCGCCGTACTGTGGTTGCTCCTCGGGGTGTTCAACGGGGTGATCTCGGCGGTGTATCCGCGCTCGCTGGCCGATCGCGGACTCACCCTGTTCTCGTTGTTCTTCTACTCGTTCCCGTCGTTCCTGCTCGGTCTGCTGCTGCTGTACTTCCTGTACTTCCGGCTGACCCTGGCCGGGTACGAGTGGTTCCCGGCCGGCGGCTACACCGGCATCACCGAGGGCCTGGGGTCCTGGGTGCAGCATCTGGTGTTGCCGTGGATCGCGCTCGCGCTGCTGCTGGCGGCGACGTACACGCGGTTGACTCGCGGGTCGATGCTCGACGTGCTGGGCGAGGACTACATCCGTACCGCGCGGTCGAAGGGCATCCGGGAGAGCCGGGTGGTGGTGCGGCACGGGCTGCGGAGCGCGTTGACGCCGGTGGTCACCCAGTTCGGCATCGACCTGGGCCAGCTGATCGGCGGTGTGGTCGTGATCGAGTCCGTGTTCAGCCTTCCAGGGCTCGGCAAGACCGCGGTGGTGGCGATCAACCAGCAGGACCTCCCGGTGATCATCGGCATCGTGCTGTTCGCCTCCGCCTGTGTGGTGGCAGCGAACATCCTGGTCGACATCGTGTACGCCGTACTCGATCCGCGGGTGCGGTTGCACTAGCGCAGGGCACTAAACAGCCCCCGGGTCGCGGTTCTGGGGATCCGCGGCACCAGGGGGAGGCGCCCGAGGGGTCAGGCGCCCATATGAAAGTCAGCTCGTCCGCTGAGCTTTGATGGGACAGCTCAGCGGACGAGCTGGCGATTTTGCTCAGCGGGCTGGACGAGGCAGCCGTACTCCGCTGAGGTATCCCGCGTGGCTCCAGGCCGATCAGAGCTGGCGTCACCCGGCCGCCTGATGTGGGTGGGTGGTCGCCAGATGTAGGTAGCTCTTGCCGATGAGCGGGGTGCCCTGAGCGCCGTACAAAAGAATCGCCGGTTCCTCGAGGGACCGGGTTTCACACGATTCTTTTCCCAGGGGACGACGAATGACGCTCACACCTCAGTTGCTCGAGGTACTTCGGACGCACGTCGCGGGCCGGGTCGTCGGGGCAGATGACCCGGCGTGGGACGTGGAGCGGGGTGCGTGGCATCTGCTCGCGGACCAGCGGCCTGCGGCCGTCGTACACGTCACCGGCGCGGACGACATCGCAGCCACGATCCGCTTCGCCCGTCGGCAAGAGCTGGCGGTCTCCGCCCAGCCGGTCGGTCACGGCGCCTCGCCTGCGGTGAACGGGACGATCCTGCTCCGCACCGGCGGGCTCACCGCGATCGACGTCGACATCGCCTCAGGGGTGGTGCGGGTCGAGGCCGGCGTTCGCTGGCGTGACCTGAACGACGCGCTGACCGGGACTGGGCTGACCAGCCTGCCGGGGAGTTCCGGTGACACGACCGTCGTCGGATACACCCTTGGCGGTGGGCTGAGCTGGTTCGGCCGGAAGTACGGGCAGGCCGCGAACTCGGTGCGGTCTTTCGAGCTGGTCAACGCGCACGGAGACTTCCATCGGGTCACCCACGAGTCGGATCCGGAGCTGTTCTGGGCGCTGCGTGGCGGCGGTGGCGAGTTCGGGATCATCGTCGCGATGGAGCTGGAACCGCGGCTCGCGCCGGAGATCCAGGGCGGCCGGATGCTGTGGCCGATCGAGCACGCGCGCGACGTACTGCGGGCGTTCGCCGACGTCACCGCGACCGCGCCCGAGGAGCTGACGCTGTGGGCCTGGTTGCTGAACCTGCCCGACGTGTCGTTCGTGCCCGAGCCCTTGCGGGGGAAGTGGGTCGCGGCCGTCGACTCGACGTTCCTCGGGTCCGAGGAGGACAACGAGAAGCTGCTCGCGCCGCTGCGCGCGGTGGCGGAGCCCATCGCCGACACCGTTGCGAGGGTTCCGCTGAGTGGGCTGGGGTCGATCGCGCAGGAGCCGGACGAGCCGGTGCCCGGGCTGATCAAGACGGTGCTGCTGTCAGGGTTCGACTCCGACGCGATCG
Source organism: Kribbella qitaiheensis (assembly GCF_042657745.1). Classification (GTDB taxonomy): domain Bacteria; phylum Actinomycetota; class Actinomycetes; order Propionibacteriales; family Kribbellaceae; genus Kribbella; species Kribbella qitaiheensis. Next base: position 12,496 of record NZ_JBHSKE010000002.1, read on the forward strand.
ACTCGCTCCTCGAGGTCGCCGCCCCGGGTACGCCGTCCTCGCTGTTCGCGTTCGAGGTCCGGCACCTCGGCGGTGCGCTGGCACGCTCGGACGAATCCCAGGGGGTCGCCGGGGTGATCGAGGAGCCGTACCTCCTTCTCTTCGGCGGTTTCGTCGCTGGTCCGGGGATGGCGGAGATGATCGAGGGGGCTATCGACGGCGTGGAGGCGAAGATGGCGCCGTGGATCACCGGCCACAACATCCCCAACTTCAGCACCGCCGAGCCCTTGACGACTCTGTACTCGGCGGAGTCACTGGACAGGCTGCGCGCGATCAAGCACCGGGTCGACCCTCGGGGCACTATCCGAGGCAACCGGCCGATCTCCTAGTCCCCACCCGCCGCCATCCCGCACTCGCGGGGTGTCGGCGGGCCTCGTTCAGCTGGCTCGCCTCGTTCTCAGGCCGACTGGCGGGACTCTTCAGCTAGGTCGAGGGTTTTGGCGATAGTGGCTGCTTCTCGGCGGGTCCGGGCATCGAGGCGGGACAGGATGGCCGAGACGTGGTGGTCGACCGTGCGCACCGAGACGACCAGCTTCTCCGCGATCTCTGCGTTGGTGTGGCCCTCGACCAGCAGGCGCAGTACGTCGACCTGGCGGTCGGTGAGGCCGGCCGGGTTGTTCCTGGACCGGGCCTGGCTGCCGCGGGGGATGCGGCTCACACCGAGCCGCCTGAGCTGCCGGCGTACCAGCGAGGCGGCCGGTGCCGCGCCCAGGTTGAGCAGGATCTGGAGCGCCTGCAACGTCGGTTCACGCTCCCCCGACCCTCCCATCGCCAGCGCCTGCTCGTACGGCGTGTCCTCCCACGCGCCGGCGTACTCCAACCCGGTGCACCCTCGACCGCCGTTCCCCAAGGCTTCACTCCATTCGGCCGTGGCATCGGCGAGGGTGAGATACCGGCCGAGCTCACGGTACGCCGGGGCGGTCAGCACCTCGTCGCCCAGATCGTCGCGAACGGATTCCGCCAGAGCGGGTCGATCGTTCAGCCACGCCCACTCGACGTAGGCCGTCGCGGCATAGGCCAACCCGAGCACCGACCGCTGACGGCGAGCCCGATCCCACGCATCGGCAAGCAACTCTTCCGCCGCGGCATCACCCCGACGAGCAAGAACGCGGCCGAGGCTCGAGGCGCTGAGCACCGACAGCATGCCGGGCTCCTCCACGGTGTCGATCAACCACCGCAGGTGTTCCTCCGCGGCAGCGAGGTCCCCTCGGCGCATGGTCAGCAACCCACGATGGGTCTCCAGGTTGTACGTGTGCGAGCCGAACCCGCGCTCCCGGGTGAACTCCAGGCCGGCCGAGATCGTCTCGTCCAGCTCATCCCACCGACGAGCGCGGTAGAGCATCTCGACCAGGTTGGTGTACCCGCGGGCGACGGCTTCGAAGTCCCCGGTGGCCAGCGCCGCGTCGATGCTGATCCGCAGGTTCTCCAACCCACCCGGCCGGTCCAGGTCGCAGTACGCCAGACCGAGATAGTTCAGGCAGAGTGCGGCGAGATCAGTACGGCCGGCCTGTTGCGCGAGAGCGTGTGCCTGCTCCAGCGCCGGGATCGCCTCCTCGGCGGACCCGGTCAGGACCAGCAGCATGCCGCGGCAACCGATCGCGGCCGGCAAGACCTCATCGTTGCCTTGAGCAACTTCCAGAGCACGGTCGACCGAGGCCAGCGCTGCATCCGTCTCACCGGCCAGGTAGCAGTGCCTCGACAGCTGGAGCAACGTCTCAGCCCAGGGCACCGGCTCGCCCAGCTGCTCGAACAGCTCGACGGCATCCCTGCACCGCTCCACCGCTTCAGGGAACCTGTGGGCGATGTGCAACTCCCACGCGTACCCCGCCAGCACCTCCGCCCTCAGGGCGGGCGGCAGGCGGTCGCAGTACGGGAAGACCGCTTCGTACTGGGTCAGCGCCTGGCGGTGCGAGCCGGCGCGGGTGGCTTGGCGTGCTGCACGTGGCGCGTACTCCACAATGGTCGCGATGTCGCCCGCGCCGACCGCGTGGTGCACGAGGGCGCAGAGCTCGCCGTCGACGTCGCAGCCGAGGATCAGCCGCACGATGGTTGCGTTCAGCGCTCGCCTGCGGATCGCGGGGAGCGATTGCTCGATCGCCCGCCGTGCGAGCTCGTGCCGGAAATGAACGCCCTGCTCGTCGGTCTCCAGTACGCCCCGTTGCTCGGCGCGGGCGAGGGCGTCGATCCGATCGCCCACCAGCGCCCCGATGTGCTCGAGGTCGACCGGCGTGGGCACAACCGACAGTTGCTCCACCACGGCCACGCTCTCGGGGTCCAGGGTGTGGAGCCGGGCGAGCGTAGCGTCGACCACGGTCGCCGGTACTGCGTCCGCGGGGCCGGCGAGTGCCTCGGTCAGGTAGAACGGGTTGCCGCCGGTCAGCCGGTACAACTCCTCGACGTCCCGGCCGGTGCCGACCGCCATCACCCTGACAGCCTCAGCGGAAAGCGGTTCCAGGCCGATTCGGTGCACCGGCACATCCGTCAGTGCACCCAGCAACGACCGCAACGGGTGACGCGGGTCGATCTCGTCCGCCCGGTAGGTCAGAACCAGTACTGCGCGGAGACGCTGCAGCCGGCGAGCGAGGTACCGCAGGAGGTCCAAAGTGGCGTCATCAGCCCAGTGCAGGTCCTCAACCACCAGCACCGTCGGCTGGGCCCCGTCGAACTCGGCCACTATCGCCTCGAACAACCCATCCGTCGCCTCCGCCTGAAGCGCGGCCTCCAAAGGCCCCCCAGATCCCCGAACCGCATCCCGCAACGGCTGCAAAGGCGGCGGCGCCAGCATGTCGTCACAGGCCCCCCGCAAAACCCGAATCCCACTCCCCAGCCGAGCCACCACCTCCTTCACCACACTCGTCTTCCCAACCCCCGCCTCCCCGGTAACCAGAACCAGAGCCCCCAGCCCCCGGCCGGCCCCCTCAACGGCCCCCACCACCTCGGCGACAACCCGATCCCGCTCCACCAACCGCCCCACAACAACCCCCGATCCGAAAACCTCCACAAACCCCACCCAATCCTCCCACCCCCCGCTGTGGGAACCGCTGTGCCCGCGTGGGCGGACGCATGGGCAGGTGGTGCGTCAGAGCCCTCCGCCCGTGAAGTTGAGGAAGGCCACGGCCCACCCGCACCAGGAGTTGGGTGGTGCTTCTTGCCCGAGAAGCGTGCGTGCACGTGTAGGCGACGGGTGGAGGGCAAGAAGTACCAGCCTGCACCTACCTGTACAGGCGCGCCAGCGATCAGCCGCCCCGAGACGGTTGATCCACAGCAACCGCACCTACCTGCGCCAACCACAACCCCGCAGTACGGGATGTCGAGGAGCGCACTGAGCCCCGTCCTGGCTGACAGGACGGGGCTCAGTCTGCTCAGCGCGAATCCGCGGTGGCCTCAGTATCGAATGTCCCGGGGCTCACTTCGCGCCGCGGCTCACTGCCCAGGCGCCAGCACCGGGCTGTTGTGATAGGCGGCGATCAGCCAGTGGCCGTCCCGCTTCTCGAAGACCCAGGTCGCGTTCACCTTACGCACGTCGTCCGGAACCTCGGTCTCGCCGGCGAACAGGATGCCGGATTCGCTGATGACGATCGCGCCGTCCCTCCCGACGAAGCGGATGCTGAGCTGCTTGTTGTAGGTCGAGCTGCCCTTGAGTGGCCCCTCGAAGCCCAGGGCCATGTTCTTGCGGATGACGTCACGGCTGTCGCGGAGCGAGCCGGTCATGATGGCGGTCGCGTCCGCGGTGTAGTTGGCGACCATGCCGTCGGCGTCGCCGGCCTCCCACGCCTGGTAGGAATCAACCAGCACGGCCTGGATCGCAGCTTCGTCTTCCGCACGACTGTTCGACATCGGATCTCCCTTGTGATTGGCTCGCCCGAAGTGTTCCGGCGAACTCGTCGATACATACCGGCGGCGGGGTCGAAACTCATCGCGCCGCGGTCAAGAGATTCTCGAGGCGTGCTCGACAGAGAGGCTGCCGCAGCAGTCGCCGAGTGCCCCGCTGCTACTCGACCTGCCCTCAGCCGGCTACACCACCCCCGCCGTTGACAAACCCCTGGGCGTCGAGGCCGGTCGCCAGACCGAAAGACGCGAAGACCTCGGAATCCTGGAACACCGAATTCCGGCTGATGCCCTCGGCGGTGACGGTGAAGATCTGGAGCGTGTGCAGCTCGTATCCGCCACCGACGCGCCGGTAGGCGGCGAAGCCGGGCTGGCCGCCGTTGGCCGCGACCTCCTTGAGAAGCCAGTCCTTCCCGGCGGCCCCGAAGACCCACTCCATGAACAGGCCGTAGTTGCTGCGGCCGACGAACCAGTTGAGCATCGGCGGCATCTCCATGAGCACGTCCTCGGTGAGCAGCCGCTTGAGCCCCTCGACGTCGGCGTGCTCGAACGCCTTCATGTAGCGATCGACCCAGGCGCGCTGCTCGGCTACGGACGGCTCGCTGAGAGGTTCCTGCCGGACCCCGACTTCCCTCACCCGGGCACGCGCCCGCTGCAGGGAGCTGTTCACCGATGCGGCGGTAGTGCCGAGGATTTCCGCCGCCTCGGACGCGGAAAAGCTGAGTACGTCACGCAGGATCAGCGCACCGCGCTGACGCGCCGACAGGTGCTGCAGGGCGGCGGCGAACGCCAAGCGCAGGCTGCTGCGGTCGACCACGGCCCTAGCCGGATCGCCCGCGTCCAGCAACGAGTCCGGCAAGGGCTGAAGCCAGGTGTTCTCTCCCTGGACGAGCGGCCCGAGCGGGTCCGACGCGGCCACCAGTCCCGACGGCAGCGGCCGACGGCCGCGAACCTCCAAGGCGGTCAGGCAGACGTTCGTCGCGATCCGGTAGAGCCAGGTGCGCAGTGAGCTGCGAGTAGCGTCGTACTGCTCCCGCGCCCGCCAAGCCCTCAGATACGTGTCCTGGACCAGGTCCTCGGCGTCGTGAGCCGAGCCGAGCATCCGGTAGCAGTACGCCAGCAGCTCCGTTCGGAACGGTTCGACCAGGCGATCGAAGCCGTCGTCTCTCCCTGTCACGCCCATGCCCCTTCTCTGCTCCTACCAAGACCGCCATACCCGACGCCAGCGACACCCATGGCGGGTTCCCAGCAGGCGAGGGCTTCCTCCTGCTGGACCTCAATGCAGCCGCCGGCATACCCGGTAGCTGCTCGGTCATACGACATCCTGACGCCGAAGGCGGACGCGCCCACGTCTATCCGCCGGGCGCGCGCTGGTCGCGTCAAGGACACGGCCTCGACCGCCATGGCCGCCACCACGGCACAGAGATCACGCAGGAAACCCCGGAGCCGCGCCACGGATCTCGATGACCGTGGGCTCACTCTCCACGGGGATGAGCAGTCCCTTCACCGGGCCGACTGTACCAAGCCCCCCGATGCCCGCCAGCCGGGCGCCGACCCCGGGAACAGCCCTGCCCGGACAGACGCGACCGCACGGTCGCACCACCAGTCAGGCCCGCCAACGGTCGGTCAGTTCGTCGTTGCTGGGCGGCGGTCCCGGGAGTTCCGAACCGCCGCGCGGTCGTTCCCCGGGCCGATGCATCGCCTCCAGCATCAGGGTGAGGTACCGATGCCGGAGCTGGTTCGTCCGAGCCTCGTCGCCGAGCTTGATCGACGTGATCTGCTCCAGGATCACTCCGAAGTCCTCGACCACGATCCCCGGCCGGAGGTACTCCTTCGTCCGCGCGTAGATGGCCTCGTTCAGCTCAGCCGCCCGGGCGGCGTCCTGCCAGAGGTCGGGCGTCGGGGTGAACGTTCCCGCCAGCCGCTGGGTCAGTGAGTTGGTGTCAGCGTCGACCAGCGCCTGCAGGAACGCTCCGAACGCAACCCACGGCTCGCGGTCATCGGCGAGTGCCTTCTCCGACTCCTCGATGTACCGGGCCAGCCCGTCGCTGCAGAGCTTGCGGAGCAACTCCTCCTTGCTCGCGTACCGCCGGTAGAGCGCGCTGATGCCGACGCCGGCGCGCTCCGCCACCGCGGAGATCGGGGCGCCGGGATCGGCGATGAACACCGCTCGCGCGGCGGCCAGGATCACTTCGTCGTTGCGGGCCGCCTGCGCCTGCCGGCCACTGAGAGCTTTCGTCATGTCACCCAGCCTACCACTTGAACGGAATGCTCCGTTCCGCTAGAGTTGGAACAGAACAGTTCGTTCCGTTCCAACTTGGAGCCGATGATGACCGCAGTCGTAGAACTCCCCCGCAGCGCAGCCGCCGACGTCGTCGAGGCCGCCCCGCGGCGCCTTCGCCAGCGCTGGCTCGCCTTCTCCGCGGTCATCACCGCGTCGGTGATGGACCTGCTCGACTCGACCGTGATGAACGTCGCCGCCCCCGCCATCCGCGCCGACCTCGGCGGCTCCTACGCGAGCCTTCAGTGGATGGCCGCCGGGTACACGATGGCCTTGGCCGTCCTGCTCCTCGTCGGCGGCCGCCTCGGTGACCTGGTCGGCCGGAAGCAGGCGCTGTTGATCGGCGTCGGCGGGTTCGCCGTGACCTCGTTCCTCTGCGGCCTCGCGGTGTCGTCGGAGATGATGATCGGCGCGCGCGTCGCCCAGGGCGCGTTCGCCGCGATCATGTTGCCGCAGGGCTTCGGACTGGCCCGAGACCTGTTCGAACCGGACGAGCGAGCCAAGGCGTTCGGGTTCTTCGGTCCGGTGATGGGTCTGTCCGCGGTGATCGGCCCGATCGTCGGCGGCACGCTGCTCGACGCGGACCTGCTGGGTACCGGCTGGCGGGCGATCTTCCTGGTGAACATCCCGGTCGGCATCTTCACCTTCATCGTCGCGGCCAAGTACCTGCCGAACACCCAGCCCGTTGGCCGCCGGATCTCGCTGGACATTCCCGGACTGCTGATCGCCGGCACCGGCCTGGTTGCCCTCGTCTACCCGCTGGTGCAGGGTCACGAGATCGGCTGGCCGCTGTGGTCGAAGGCGCTGCTGGTCGCCTCGGTACCGGTGCTCGCCGGGTTCGGTGTCTACCAGTCCCGTCGGCACCGCAGCGGCGCGACCCCGCTGATCGAGCCCCGGCTGCTGCGGAGCCGCTCGTACCTGTCCGGCGTGCTCTTCGCGGTGGTCTTCTTCGGCGCGATGGCCGGCACGTTCGTCCTGGGTATGTTCCTCCAGGTCGGCCTCGGCTACACCCCGATCCACGCGAGCCTGGCGATGGCGCCCTGGGCCTTCGGGGCGTTGATCGGCTCGGCGGTCTCCGGGATCGCGATGCAGAAGTACGGTCGCAAGTTGCTGCACATCGGCCTGGCGCTGATGGCGATTGGACTGATCGGACTGTACGGCGTGCTGGCGCTGACCGGCCTGAACGTCGGGCACTGGGATCTCGTGGTCCCCAACCTGATCGGCGGAGCCGGTATGGGCATGGTCTTCGTCCCGCTGTTCGACATCATCCTGAGCGGCGTCCGGGACGAGGAGGTCGGCTCGGCCACGGGAATGCTGGGCTCGCTGGAGCAGGTGGGTATCGCGCTCGGTATCGCGGTGATCGGAACCATCTTTATGGGCAAGGTCGCCCACGCCACGCCCACGACCCGCGCCTTGGCCGCACTCGACGGCACCCAGGCGGCTCTCCTCGTAACCGTCGGCGGGATCCTGCTCGCGTTCGCGGTCGGCTTCCTGCTCCCCAAGACCGCCCGAGCCGGCGCCGAGCACTGATCCCAACCAGCCTCGGCCGGTCCTGAGTTGCCTCGCTACCGGCCGGCGCAGGCTGGGCCCCCGGCTCGAGTACCCAGTGATCCGCTTGGATGGGGACTGACCGCACCGCCAGATCCCTAAGGACCCGGTGCCGACGAGGAGGTTGTTGTGAGGATCGTGGTGTACGGCGCCGGCGGGATCGGGTGCTACGTCGGCGGCCGGCTGGCTGCGGCCCGAGCCGACGTGACGTTCATCGGGCGTCAACGATTGGCCGACGAGCTGGCCGAGCACGGGCTCCACCTCACCGACTACCTCGGCGCGGACCTTCGCCTGCCGGCGGAGCAGATCCACTTCGAGACAACGCCGGATTCTGCCGCCGAGGCCGACCTGGTGCTGGTGACCGTGAAGAGCGCCGCAACCGCGACGGCCGCGGACGAACTCGCCGCGGTGCTCAAGCCCGGCGCAGTTGTGGTGAGCTTCCAGAACGGCATCCGGAACGGCGAGATCCTGCGCGAGCGACTCCCCGACCGGGTCGTGCTGACCGGGATGGTCCCGTTCAACGTCCTCAACCGCGGCGGCGGCGCCTTCCACCAGGGCACCGAAGGCGGCCTCGACATCGCAAAGCACCCGGCGCTCGACCCGTACGTCGAGACATTCGCGCGCGCCGGGCTGCCGCTCACCCAGCACGACGACATCCTCCCGGTGCAGTGGGCGAAGCTGCTGCTGAACCTGAACAACCCGGTGAACGCCCTCTCGGACCTCCCGTTGCGCGACGAACTCGCCCAGCGCGCATACCGGCGTTGCCTGGCCGCCGCGCAGGCCGAGACCCTCGAACTGCTGGCCGCGGCCGACATCAGGCCCGCGCGGCTGATGGCCGTGCCACCGCAGCGGCTGCCGATGCTGTTGCGGTTGCCGGACTTCCTCTTCCGGCGACTCGCGAGCAAGATGCTGGCGATCGATCCCCTCGCCCGTACGTCGATGTGGGAGGACCTGCAGGCGGGCCGTCGTACCGAGATCGACTATCTCAACGGCGAGGTGGTCCGGCTGGCCGAGTCGCTCGGGCGGACGGCGCCGGTGAACGCCAAGCTGATCGAGCTGATCCGTGCGGCCGAGTCCGGTCGCGCAAGGGGCATGACCGGACCCGACCTGCTGAGGGAACTCACCTCGGCTCACTGACCCACGCGGGCGTCAGGGAACCAGCGTCAGGGAGTGAGCGGCAGGGAGGCGCGGACGTCGATGCTGACGGCTCCGTAGGTGAAGCCGAGGTGCTCGTTCAGGCGTCGCATCGAGTCGTTGCCGCGCTGGGTCCAGGTGTAGATGTCGGTGATGCCGTGCTCGGCGGCCCAGGCCATGCTCATTCGCTTGAGCGTCGACGCGACCGCCTTGCCGCGCCACTCCCGCCGTACCGCGGTGTAGGCGACTTCCGCGTGCTCTGGGCGGTCCTCGTCGAGCATCAGTCCGGCCACGCCGATCACCTGGTCGCCATCGACCGCGACGAACATCGCCGCCGGGTCGTTGATCCACTCCTTCTCCCAGTCCACCGCGGACACGTTGAGCAGGCTCGACACGTCCATGTCGGGGAAGGTCGGCAGCGCGACCTGGTGGTACGCGAGCGGCCAGAGCTCCGGCCGCTCGGCCACGGTGAACACCTCGAACGCGGTCGGCGAATCCGGCCACGGCTCGACCCCGATGCTGCGGACCTGCTCGACCTGCCGGCTGGTCTCGACGAAGCCGAAGCGCTCGGCGAAGGCGAGCGAGCCGTCGTCCTCCACGCCAGAACCAGCCCGGTCATAGCCCTGTCCGACGGCATGCTCGGCAAGCGCGAGCAGCAACTTCGTCCCGATGCCCCGGCGGCGCGCGCCCGGGATCACCCGCGGCGCGAGCCCGGCACGGCCGGCCTCGTCGGACCTGTCCGAGAGACCGCTGCCGACCACCTCGTCACCGAGTTCCGCCAACAGCAGCAGCCGTCCCGGCCGGTCCATCTCTCGCATTTCGAGCACGGTCGGGCACCGCTCGTTCGGCAGTACTGCGAGACGCACGCCGCGCCACGCCTCGTAGTCGGCGTCAGTGATCGCCTCGCTGGTCCGGATCATCGTCGTCACCTCCTCAGCTTGCCCCAGCCGCCCGGAATCGGCGCGGCAATTTGCCAACCGCATCGCCGCCCCGAACCCCATCACGCTGCCCATGACTGCGCCCTGGTCACGACGCCACCGCCTGGGCGGTTTCGCGCAGGTGTGGGAGCAGGGCGGCGAGCCGGCGCTGGGCCCGCGAAGTACGGCTCTTCACCGTGCCGAGGGCGATGTCGAGCCTGCCGGCGATCTCGCTCTGAGACAGGCCTTGGAAGTAGGCGAACTCGAGCACCTGACGCTCCTCGCGCGACAACTGGTCGAGCCCCTCGCGGACTTGCCACGACCGCCAGATCCGATCCATCGAAGGGCCGTCGTCGGACAGTTCACGAACCACCTGGAGCGAGACGTGCCCCGCGCTGCGCCGCTCGCGCCGGTAGACGTCGACGGCCGCGCGCCGGGTGATCGCGTACAGCCAGGGCTTCAGCTCACGGTTCGGGTCGAACCCGTCGGCGGCCCGCCACGCCTGGACGAACGCCCGTTGGACCGCGTCGGCGGCCTGCTCACGATCGCCCAGCAGGCTGATCGCGGTGACGAACATCGGCCCCGCGTACCGCCGGTACAGCTCGTGCAGCGCGTCGTCCTCGCCTCGCTGGAACCGCACGCCCAGCGACTCCTCGCCCCGCGGCTGTGTATCCGCCGATGTCATTCCGAACCCCTCCCCTGGTGTCCTCTCCAGAGTTGAGGCGACGGGGTGGGCAGGGCATCGGTAAGCCCTACCTATCAACCTGCCCAGGGGTGCCCAATTGAGCCGCGGGCGGCAACAGCCGCGGATCCGCCACCGGCCAGTCACCCGGCGAGTCCCCCAGCCGCCGCAGCTCGGCCACCTGCAGCAGACACCACGGCGAAAGCCCAGCTGGTACGCCCGATCCGACGACCCGGGGCGATCCATCAGCATCAAGCTGTACGTCGAGAGCGGCCCAGGCGGTCCATTGGTAGGCGGCGACCTCGTCGGGGTCGGGGGTTGGTTCCCCGCTGCAGCTAACCCGGTACACCGGGCACAACTCGTTCTCGACCACCCCGTCCGGCATCTCCGCGCGGTACCGGAACGCGGGCAGCACCAGGTCCACCTGGGTCGCGATCAGCCCGAGCTCGTCGGACAGCCTCCGGCGTACGGCGTCTTCCAGCGGTTCGCCCGGGAGTGGGTGCCCGCAGCAACTGTTCGTCCAGACGCCCGGCCAGGTCCGTTTGCCGAAAGCGCGCTGGGTCAGCAGCAGCCGCCCGGCCTCGTCGAAGACGTAGCTGGAGAAGGCCAAGTGCAGCGGGGTCGCGGCATGGTGGACCGTCGCCTTGTCCTGGCTACCGATCGCCCGGCCGGTCTCATCGACCAGCACCACCTTCTCCGTCGTCACCGACCGAGGGTATCCGCTCAGACATAGGCAATCACTACCGATGCCGACTCTCCCCATGTCCATTTAGAAAGGACTGACAAGGAGGACAGACCATGGATCGCGGTATCAAGAACCAGCTCGCAGAGCGGCTGACCAAGCTGCTCGGCCTGGACCACGCGGGCGAATCGAGCGGCGAGGGCCCTGGCTGGGCGCTGGAGGAGGTCGGCTACGTGGCGAACTCGCCGACGACGGCCGGGCTGTACCGAATCCGGTACACGAGCGGGTGGAACTCGTTGTTCGTGAAGGTCCTGAGCACCTACGAGCGCTGGCCGATGGTTCACCTCCTGGCAGACGACTTCCGCGCGGTGGCACTCGGCACGGACCTGTGGCGCTACGAGGCGGACGTATATCTGGACGGCTTGAACGGCTCACTCCCGGTGGGCCTTCGGCTACCGCAGGTGTACTGCGTCGAGGAACTCGACCGCGATCACCTGGTCATGGTGGTGGAGGATGTCGCGACTGCGCCGGCTCCGTGGGACCGCGAGCGCTACGGCCATGCCGCCGAACTGCTGGGCAAGCTGAACGCCCGCCTGACCAGGAACGACGCGTTGCCCGCGTCAGCAGTCCGCACGCCCGGCTGGTTGACCCGGAGCATGTTCAGCGGCTTCGTCGAGAGATTCGCCCTCCCGCCGCTGCTGGATCCAGCGACCTGGACCCATCCCCTGCTGGCCGAGTCCGACCTCCGGCAGGATCTGGCCGACCTCGCCGACCGAGTTCCGGCTCTGCTCGACGACCTGGCGAGCCGGCCGCAGTTGATGAGCCACGGCGACGCGTGTCCGCAGAACCTGCTGGTCCCGGCCGATCAGCCGGACGGTTTCGTCGCGATCGACTGGACCGCGAGCGGACTGGTCGCGGCCGGGGACGACCTCGGTCAGTTGCTGATCGGCCGCGCGCATGCCGGCGAGCTCGACGTCGCGGAGCTCGCGGAACTGCGCGAACTGGTGATCCGCCGCTACCACGCCGGCCTGGTCTCCGAGGGTTGCGCGGACATCGGCGAGGACGACGTACGGGCTGGTCTGGACGGTTCGCTGATCGCGCGGAACGCGTTCCTGTCCGTGCCGCTGGACAAGTTGGCCGAGCCGCTGACTGACGAACTCGCAGCGAACGTTGCGAAGCGGTTGGAGCTAACTCGGTATCTGGTCGGGCTCGGAGCTGCTAGCCTGACCGCGTGATCAAGCGACTCGCGCAGTATCGACCGGCTCTGGGACGAGCCGGCCTGCTGTAGTTCGCTTTTACCCAGAGCCTCCGAGGCAGGAACCCGTTGCGGTTCCTGCCTCTTTCCGTTGCCGGAGGCATCGAACTGGGTGCCTCTCCCCTGATTCCCCGAGAGGTTTGCGATGACCGAAGTGAGTGCCGTGCTCGAGCGATTGCGGCGGACGACCGACACCATCGTCGGCGAGGCCGACCTGGCCGAACGGCTGGCTTCCGGCCGCCCGCTGCGAATCAAGTACGGCGTCGACTGCACCGCGCCCGACCTCCACCTCGGCCACGCCGTGAACCTGTGGATGATGCGGCACCTGCAGGATCTCGGCCACAAGGTGGTGTTCCTTCTCGGCGACCTGACCACCCGGATCGGCGATCCCACCGGCCGTTCCGAGACCCGCCCGGTGCTGACCCCCGAGGAGATCGAGACGAACGCCGCGTCCTTCCTCGCCCAGGTCTCCCTTGTACTGCGGACCGAGCCGGAGGTGTTCGAGGTACGACGGAACTCGGAGTGGTACGACGCGATGGACGTGGCGACGCTGCTCGGGTTGTTCAGCCAGGTGACGCATGCCCAACTGATGGCGCGGGACATGTTCCGGGAGCGGGTCGCCGCGGGCCGGGAGATCGCGCTGCACGAGCTGACCTACCCGGTGCTGCAGGGATACGACAGCTTCGCGATGAACAGTGACCTCACCATCGTCGGCTCCGACCAGCTCTTCAACGAGCAACTGGGCAGGCACTTCCAGCAACGGCTCGGGGCGGCTCCGCAGGTCGTGATCACCAGCACGATCACGCCGGGCATCGACGGCGGCGCCAAGCAGTCGAAGTCGCTGAACAACTACATCGCGCTGACCGACTCGCCGCGGGACAAGTTCGGCAAGGTGATGAGCCTGCCGGACTCGCTCGTCCAGCTCTACGCCCGCGTCTACACAGAACTCCCGCTGGACGTCGTCGCTGGCCTGGGCGAGGCAGCGACGCAGGGCGGTCCACCCGCCTGCGACGCCAAGCTCCGTCTCGCCTCGGCCATCGTCACCCGCTACCACGGCGCCAACACGGCCAAGGCCGAGCGAGAAACGTTTATCCAGCTCTTCAGCGAAGGGAGCATGCCACCAGAACTGCCCGAGGTGATCGTCTCGAACACCACGGTGCTCGAGTTGTTGCTGGCAGCACGTCCAAGCGACAGCAGATCCGAGCTGAGACGGCTGATCAGTCAAGGTGCGGTATCCCTCGACGGCCGCAAGCTCAGCGACCCGAACGAGCCGATCACCTTGACCGGACCGACGACCCTCCGTTCGGGCCGTCGTACCTGGCACCGTCTCGTTCCCCCGGCCTGATACCCAACTTCCCGGCGGAGTCTGCCTAGCTTCCGTGGCTGAGCGGGAAACCCGGTTGGCGGCGGTCCGGGCGGACTCCACACTGACCAGGTGGAGACGAAAACCGTAGAAGCACTGATCAGCGTCGGCGATCGATACGTCGGTCGCGCGCCGACGTTCGAGGCGGATCGGCCCTGGTGGTCGGAGATCGAGGCGACCACCAGGCACCTCGACGAACTCCTCGGCGTCCAGGCGATGGTGTTGCGCCCGCTCCACGCCGACAACGCGGAACTCGGGCGCCTGCTCAGGCGAAGACGTGGAACCTGTCCTGCCTGATCCGCTTGCCCACCCCGTACATGGCGGTTAGGCAAAGCGACCAGCGGTTTCTGCAGCGTGGACGCGGACATCATCTGCTACGTCCACCAGTACGACGCCGCGCTCGCGCCTCGCCGTCCTCGGTGTCGACCTCGAGAACCGATGGTCCTCCTGGCCCACGCACCCGGCATCGACTGCTGGGAACCAGATCTGCCCACCTTGCAAGACGTGCTCGGTCGCTGGGTCGAAGTACAGGCGGCCATCGCCGTTGAAGAGCTGCGCGCGCCGAAACCTTCCCACTGAACTGGCCGGGCTGCTGGCGGGAGGTCGGCGAACGGCTGTCCACTGACGAGCTAGAGCAAGCACGCATACTGGGGGGCCGCGCTGCCGGCGATCATCGCCGAGCTCGACTCGTCGGGCCTTCCCATCACTTTGGTTCACGGCGACTTCCGTCCAGACAACTGGCGCTCGGCCGGAAGACGACGGTGTCGGTGGTGCCCTGAGCGAGGAAGCTCGGCTTCTCATGCCAGCGGACCGGGATCTCGGAGTCATGGAGACGGGCGGCCGTGGAGACGGGCGGGCATGGCGAAGGGCGGGCATGGCGAAGGGCGGGCTCCCGCGAGACGGGGTCCGGCGTGGTCTTGGGAAATCCAGGCGCAGGCGTATGGGCCTGCGTCTCGGCTCCTGCTACGGGCCTTGGGCCGAGGTCGCCTTGTCGTCTGCCCAGGATGAGCCGGGGGCCGGGTGGTTGGTTGGGTGATGCAGGGTTCGTGTGGTGTTTTGGGGGTTGGGGTCATCGCCCCACGCGTTGAGCGCGGCGGACTCCGCAGAGGTCGGCCAGGTGTTGTCGCCGGTCCATGGCCAAGGGGTAGGCGGCCGCTGTGGGTCGGTCGCGGATGATTGGCGGTTCGGTCTGAGGTTCAGCCGGCTGCACGGAGATGGTTCGGCCCAGGTGGGCCGGGACACGTGGACGACGCCGTCGGCGATGCGGATGGTCCAGTGGCCGGCGTGGACGTCTGCGTGGTTGGCGCCGCAGAGCAACACCAGGTTGTCGAGGCGGGTGTTGCCGCCCTCGTACCAGGGCACGAGGTGGTGAGCGTGGCAGTTCGGGGGCGGTGCCTTGCAAATGACGCAACCGCCGTCGCGCTTGATCAGGGCAGTGCGGATCGCGGAGGTGACGAACCGTTCCTCGCGGCCCACGTCCAGCGGTTGGGAGTTGGAACCGAGCACGATCGGGATCACCCCGGCGTCACAGGCCAGTCGGCGGACGGCCGCGGCGGACAGGCCGTCGCCGAAGACGACGTCACTGGTCGCACCGGCGGTGGCATCACACAGGTCGGCGTAGTCGATGGTCACCACCAGCCGCGGGCGGCCAGGAATGCCGTTGCTGCCGGCGGCCAGTTCGAGCACCACCACCAAGGCGTCGGCCTGCCGCTTGTCACGGGACCGCGGATCCAGTTGACCGTCGACTGTCTTGTGCGGTTTCGCGCCGGCGTGGATCAGGGTTCTGAGGAGTTCGGCGTTCTCGTTGGCCAGGAAGCCACCGAACTCGACCCCCTGGTCGGCGTTCTTCAACCACAGCTTCTCCCGCCGGGCCGCCTTGTCCTCGGCCGGCTCCAGACCATCGGCGTCGAGGGTGTCGCGGACCTTCTTCCCCAGACTCCGCAGGTCCGACGGCGACAGGTGCCGGGCGGCCTGGATCATCTGTTCCTCGGCGACGACCAGGTCATCGACGGGCACGGTGTCGGGCACTTGCTCCAAGGTGCTCACGATCGCCTCGGCCTGCGCAGGGTGCAGCAACACCGCCGGCTCCTCGACGAGCGGGTCGGCTAGCGGACCGGCTAGCGGATCAGGCAGGGCAGCAACGATGGCTGGGTACTTCGACAGTTTGGTGGCCAGCTTCAGGTCGCGCCGGACCTCCTTGACATCGCGGCGATGCCGAAACGACAGCAACCGGACCGTGTCACGGGCGCCGATCTCCTTTGCGTATCCGGACTTCTCGAGCTCCGCCATCAGCTGCAGGCAATAGGTCTGCAAGGACGCGATCGTGGATTGCACGGCGTCGAGAGTGGCCAGCTGCTGGCTGCCACTCATCGACCACGCCGGCCGCATCTCCACGAGTTCCATGCCGATGACACTACAACCCAGCTCCGACACTTTCCGACTCGAAAGCCCTTATTTTCAAGGGACTCCGTGATTGGCCGGATCTGGTCACCTTGTCCACAACGGCAACAAGACTGTGGATGAAGAACGCTGGTGCCCCGCTAGCGAAGTAGCTTTGGTGAAGTCTCGTTGCCCGGACAGACTTCGGCGGGCGTCACCCGCTGAGGTGATGCGCGCCGTACTGCGGGGTGGGTTCAGCGCATCCGCTCGGCTGCCCAGGCGAGGATCTCGGCCTTGGCGGCGGCCATCAGGCCGTCTTGGTCGACCCCCGGGTGCACCTTGAACGTCAGGTCGTTGCCGACGGCACGCAACTGGTCGGCGGTGACCGTCGTGGCCGGGCCGAACACCACGGTGTCCGCGGTCAGAACCCATGCATCCTTTGTAGGTTTTCCGCGGGCCTGCGCCACATCGGTAACCGTCACCTATCTCGGCGCCCGGCTACCTAGCCCACCGGGCTATCCAGGTAGGTGAGAGCTGATCAGCCAGGCGGCGGAGTCGTAGGCGATTCCGTCCGTCGTCTGGTGCTTCGCGAGATCATTGCGCAGGGCATCCAGTGCCTGGTGGCGAGCGTCGTCGTCCAGGTCGGCCAGCAGCCAGCCGAGCACACCCAGGACGAAACGCTCGGCGGTGCGGACGTCGAGGCCGAAGTACATCGGCTCGGCCTGGGCCTCGAAGGTCGGGGCGGCGAATCCGGCGTCGACCAGGATGCGGCTCACCGCGTCCGGGTCGGACTGCGAGAACGGGCCTGGTGCGTCCGGCGGCGGCACGGGCAGTTGCCGGCCGGCGGCGAGTGCGGTGGTGAACGAGGTGAACCACTCGTTCCGCGGGGGCGGCTGCCAGGTGAGCAGGACGAGCCGTCCGCCCGGCTTGGTCGCCCGCGCGAGATTGCTGAAGGCAGCGGCGGGATCGGCGAAGAACATGCTGCCGGTGCGACTCAGCACGACGTCGAACTCGTCGTCCGCGAACGGATGAACCTGCGCGTCGACGTGTGCGAAGTGTGCGTTGGGCAGGCCGATGGCGGCGGCCGTTCGTTCGGCGATCGCCAGCATCGGCGACGAAAGATCCACCCCGAGCGCAGTACCGGAACCGGCGAGCCAGGCTGCGGCTCTCGTCGTACTGCCCGTTCCGCAGCCGAGGTCGAGCACCTGGTCGCCGTCCCGGATCCCCGCCGCGCGGAGCAGCGCGTCGTCGTACCGGTGCAGCGCGTGCTCGAACAGCTCAGCCTCCTCGGCCCAGAAGACACCTTCGGCGGTGTCCCAGGCTCGGAGCTGATCCGCGTTGCCAGGATCGATCCACTTCACGTCACTCATGATGTTCCCCTCTCGTCCCCACCCATTACGCCAGCCCACCCTCAACCGGTTCACCCCCACCATCTGGCAGGCTGGCGACCAATGACCAGAGGGGGATGCGATGACTGTGCTGGTGACCGGTACGACGGGCAATGCGGGTGGGGCGGTGGTTCGGGCTCTTGCGGACAAGGGGGTTGCTGCCAAGGCACTGGTACGGCGTGAGGTCGAGCTGCCTGCAGGGGTCGAGCCCGTGCTAGGTGATCTCAACCGGCCGGACACCTTCGTCGATGCGCTGCAGGGTGCATCCGGGATCTTCCTGATGAGCGGGTACGAGCGCACTGACGAGTTGCTGGCCAACGCCGTCGCCGCCGGGGTGGAGCGGATCGTGCTGTTGTCGAGCAGCGCGGTGACCGGGACAGACACGGCGAACGCGATCGCCGAGTACCACCTGGCCGCTGAGACCGCCGTGCAGAACTCCGGGCTGGAGTGGACGTTCCTGCGGCCGAACACCTTCATGTCGAACACGCTGCGCTGGCTCGATCAACTCCGGGCGGGTGATGTGGTCCGCGTCCAGTTCCCCGACGTGCCGATCTCCACGATCCACCCGGCCGATATCGCCGATGTCGCCGTCGCCGCCCTGACGGAAGACGGCCTCGCGGGTACGGCGTACCGGTTGACCGGGCCGGTCGCGTTGAGGCCTGCCGAGCAGGTGGACATCCTCGGCCAGGCACTCGGGCGTCCACTGGTGGCCTACGAGCTGAGCCGGTCCGAGTCCCACGACGAACTGGCCGCCGCGATGCCTCCGCAGTACGCGAGCGCGATCGAGAGCTTCTTCGGCGACGGAATCGTCGACGAGACCAGCGTGACGCCGACCATCGAGAGCGTCACCGGTCATCCGGCGCGCACGCTGCAGGACTGGACCAGCGAGAACGCCGGCCTGTTCAGCTGACCTCAGGCTCGCCTCCGACGCCGCCGCGATGATCCACGGCAGCACCCTCCCCATCGACGGCGGCCGCCTCGCCGTCTGATGTCAGACTGGGTGTCCTCGATGAGGGGAGGACCTTCGCATGGGCATCCAGCCTCAGCTGTCTGTACGTCGCGGCCGGGCGGCGATGGAGTTCTACCGACAGGCTTTCGGCGCGATCGAGATCTACCGCGTCGGCGGCACGGACGAGAACCCGGAGGTGGTCTCGCAACTGAGGATCGGCGAGGACCTGTTCTGGGTCTCCGACGAATCACCGGAACACGAGAACTTCAGCCCGGAGTCAATCGGCGGCGGCACGGTCAGGATGCTCTTGATCGTGGCTGATCCTGACGCCTCGGTCGCGCAGGCCGTCGCAGCCGGCGCGACCGAGGTGGCGCGGGTGGCGGACGAACACGGCTGGCGCCTGGGCCGGGTCCGCGACCCCTTCGGCCACCACTGGGAGATCGGCAAACCCCTCGCCGAGTGGCCGCCACACCTATAGCTGCTCAACTAGTGCCCTGCGTCGGATGTTGTTTGAGTGATTGCGGTGGTCAGGTGCGTGCATCGCGGTGCTGGACGAGCGTCCTCGATGCGGAGCATCGTGGATGGTTGGCCAGTGCCGCGAGGTGCGTGCCTGGGCGCCGCAAGCGCCAAAGAACATCCGACGCAGGGCACTAATAGCGGGGCATCTCGTCGAGGGGTTTGAGGTCATCGCGGCCCGCACGGGCTTGGACGGTGCCGTCGCTGATGGCGGCGACGTCCTCCCACGGCAGGTACCAGACGGCGCCGAGGCGGCGGTGGACCAGCCAGCGGAGCAGGGCAGGGCCGACGTGGCGTTCGTAGCCGAAGAGGCGGGTGGCACGATTCTCCACCACGATCAGACCGTCGACGCGGAGGGCGGCCTGCATCGACGGCTGGAGCGGGCCGTCCTGGACCAGGCGGACGTCCGCCACGCCGCCGATGTCGTCACCGGCGCGGTCGAGGACCCGATGGCCGAGCAGCTCATTCAGTCGCATCGCCGGCTCCTGGGATCTTGTCGATGATGTGCTGCTCGACCCAGTCGTCGCCCTTGGTCAGGTGCAGCTCGCCGGGCAGGATCTTGATCGCCGAGTCGATCGCGACGATCTGGGTGGCCGGGATCCGCTGGTGCCCGGAGATCAGCGCGGTCAGGACCGGGATCCCGGCGTCGAGGTCGAGCTCGACGTCGTCGACCTTGCCGAGCAGTTCCCCGGTCCGCTCGTGGATCAGCTGCCGGTCCAGCAGCTGCAGCTGTGCGTGCAGCACCCTTCCTTCGGCGGCCATCTCAACGCCCCGCTCTCGTCAGGATCATCAGCGGGATCGCGGCGATCGATGCCAGTAGCAACAACCCGAGGTAGACCAGGGCGAAGAAGTTGAGCACCCGGCCGTTCTTCTGCTCGCTCATGTAGTCGGGATCGTTGGCGATGATGAGGATCGGCAGGTAGGTCAACGGCAGCGCGACCGCCGCGAAGACCACGGAGTACTCCGTCACCTTCACCGGGTCCACCGCGGTCATCAGCACCAGGATCGAGAGGATCAGGCAGATGATCATCACCACGTGGAACCGCGACGCCTGCCGCGGCCGGACGAACTTGCCCCACTGCCAGCCGAAGTACTGCGCGATCGTGTAGCCGCAAGACAGCGCGGTCTCCAGCGCCGCGCCGAAGGTCGCCGCGAACACCCCGAGCAGCACGATCGCCAGCCCGAGCTTGCCGAAGGCGACCGCTGCCGGGAGCGTCACCTGGCCGAGCGTCTCGACCTGGACCCCGATCGGCAGATAGAGCACCGCCGCGCACCCGGCGATCGCGAGCGACAGCAGGCCGCCCAGCGGGAAGCCGATGAACACGTTCGACCGCTCGGTGACCAGGTCGCTGCGCCCCCACTTCTCCTCGACCCCACCAGAGGAGAAGAAGAACACCTCGTACGGCGTCATGGCGGCTCCGAACAGGGCGATCCCGTAGTAGGCGTAGGTGGCCCAGGTCTCGTGGCCGATCGGGCCGGGACTGGTCACCTGCTGCATCAGCTCGCCCCAGTCGGGGCCGAGCTTCCAGAGCGCGACGGCGAACACGATCAGCAGCAGGCCGAGCAGGCCGAACACCTGCTCCAGATGCGAGAACTTGACCCGCCAGATCACCAGCCAGACGGCGAACGCGGCCAGCGGCATCCAGAGCAGGTAGTTCACCCCGCTGGCCAGCTCGAACGCCAGCGCGACACCGCCGATCTCCGCGATCAACGTCAGCAGCGTGACCAGGAACGACGCGATCAACGCGAACAGACCGGTACGCCGCCCGAGCCGCTCGCGGATCAGGTCGAACACGGGCCGCCCGGACACCGCGACCACCCGGCCCGACATCTCGGCGTACAGGCAGATGCCGATCACGCCGACCACCACGACCCAGGCCAGCCGCATCCCGAAGCGGGCGCCGACGAGTGCGTTGGTGACCAGGTCGCCGATGTCGACGAAGCCGCCGATGGCCGTGAGGATGCCGAGGGTGACCGCGAACAGCCTCTTCACTGGGCGCGCTCCCCGAGCTGCTCCAGTTGCTCGGCGGTCTTGTCCAGCTGCCCGACCTGCTGCCGCACGGTCTCGAGGTCTCCGCTGCGCACCGCGATTCGCAGCTCGGTGACGCCGTCCGCCGCGTTCGCCAGCGCCTCGGAGTACAGATCGTAGGTCTGGCGGGACACGTCGGTCTCCGGCTGCCGTGCCTCGAAGATGGTGGCGACCTGGCCGAGGGCATCCTCGGCATCGGTGACCATCACTGTTGCCGGCTGGGCCCAGATCCTGCCGTCGAGCAAGGACTGCGCCGCCAGCTGTGCGGTCCTGACTCCGGACACCGCCTCCCGCGCGGAGCGGGCACCTTCCGACAGCATCTGCTGGTCCGGATCACCGCAGGCGGCCAGGCCCAGGATCAGGCTCACAATCAGGCCGGCCGTCATCCCCAATGCCGCGAGTCTCCGCCGCATCTCCGCCCCTCCCGGGTCCGATAGTCGTGCGGCGCACCGGTACCCACGGGTGGAGTCGGCATTCGTGGACTAAGGGTCTACTTCCTACCCGGGCGGCGGTGGAAGCAGGTAGCGTCGCAGGGGTATGAGTAGCCGAGGAGGTCGCGCGGTGAACCAGTTGCTGGACCGGGTACGGCTGTTCTGGCTGGCCCGGAGCCCCCGGACGCGAGCGCTGGCGGTGCTGGCGCCGTTCATCGCGGAGTACCAGGCGATGACGGGGATGGATCTCTCCGACCGTGTGCTCGGCGACAGCGTGCTGCTCAGCCTGGCCGCCATGTACACCTCGCTCCCCCGGGCCGCCGAGCAGAGCGCCGAGAACTGGATGCGCGACTGCCAACTCGCGGTGGATCGCGCGTCCAACTCGAACTGGCAGCTCAACCAGCAGGCGAACGAACTGCTACCCGAGGTCTCCGAGGCGATCCGCCGACGGCTCCGCTATCTGGATACGCATACTCCATAGACCTTCACTGTGGGCTCAGGGCTGCGATGTACTCCGTGCCGGTGCAGGTGGTGCCGAAGCGCGGGAAGATGTAGCTGACCGCGAAGTCGTGCGCGGGTCCGTCCAGGCCGGTCATCGCGTCGGTGACGTAGACGGTGTTGTAGCCGTGCTCGTCGGCCGCGCGCCCGGTCGACTCGACGCCGAAGTTGGTCGCGATCCCGCCGAGCACGACCGTCTCGATGTCCCGCGACCGCAGCACGTCGTCCAGGCCGGTCTGGTGGAACGCGCCGACCGTGTGCTTGACGATCTCCACGTCACCCGGCTGCGGGTCGAGTTCCGGCGCGAGTCCGCTGCCCTCGGGCTGGACGTCGACCCCCGGTCGCTCGACCCGGACGTTGACGACCAGCCCGCCGACCGACCGGGTCGCCTTGGCCAGCGCGACGCACCGCTCCAGCACCTCCGGCCCGGACAGTGGCGCCGTCTCCAGCGCCACTATCCGGGGCATCAGATCGATCAGGACGAGTGCGGTACGACGCGGTTCCAGCTCGAGAGTGGTCACGTCTGCCGACATTAGTTGAGGTCGTCGGCCAATAGGTTGGCGAGGGTGGTGTCCTTCTCGGCGCCGGAGAAGCCGAAGCGCCAGGTACCACCGGAGTACGAGCCCGGGGGCAGCGCGCGGCCACCGGGTTGCCACAGGGGCTGCCAGGCGACGGCTCCGTTGGGCGGGTCGTACCAGTGGTTGTCCGCCGACCAGGCCGACCCCTGCTGGTAGGCGGTGACAACGCTGAGACCTGAGCCGGTCGCCATCGACCAGTCCGGTAGTCCCGCGACGTCGCCGTTGCGCCCGAAGCCGCCGGGATCGCCTTGGTCGCCCAGTGCCGAGTCGACGTTGAGCGCGACCTCCCAGACGGGTGCCGTGGTCTGGCCGTCCACATTCCACCGGAGGCTGGTGTCGAACGTCTTCGTGCCGAAGGAGAACGACCAGTCGGCGGTGACCGGCTCGTCGCCGAAGGGAATGCCCTTCAGCTCCATACTCGCCTTCTTCGCCATGACGCTGGCCGCGGCGCCCGCAGTATCTGTGGCACCGAACGTTCCAACAGCCAGATAAGGCGCGGTGGATCGCGAGGACGAGTCCAGCGCGGGCTTGTAGCTACCCCGGCCGGACGGGTCCACCTCGAGCTTGGTCAACGCGGCCCTTGGTTGGCTCTGCACCGTGGCCCGGTAGTACTTGCTGCTGACGACCCGGCCCTTGGTGATCTGCAGCGAGTCGAAGTCGAGCGGCGCGAGGTACAGGCCGCCCTTCCCCCAACCCGCGCCCGTGACGTACCAATTGCTGCCGTCCTGGACCACTTCGGCGGCGTGGGCCGCGATCGTGCCGACCTGCTGGTCGATGGTGAAGTGCAGCGGGTCCTTGCTCTTGTAGACCTTGGTGACCTCGTACCCGCCGTCACAGCAGATGAACAGGTACCAGTCGCTGCCGCGCTGCACCACGAACGGCGACTCGGTCGGCCCGCCGAACGTGCCGGTGGCCGGGTGCTCGAACGCCGTCTGCCGGTCACTCCAGTGCCGCAGGTCCGGACTGGTGCGGTAGGCAACGATGTGGTTGCCGCCGCTCGGGGTCGAGTTGGCGGTGTAGTACATCACCCACTGGTCCCCCACCTTGTGCACCATCGGGTCTCGGCCGTCGAACCCGTCCGTGAACAGTGGGTTGGCGGCATCCCTGGTCCAGTTGACCAGATCCGTCGAGGTCGCCAACTGCATCCGGTACGCCGTGTGGTCGGGCGTTCCGCCGGCATAGAACATGTAGTAGGTCCCGGCGTCGTACGTGACGTACGGCGCCCAGATGTGGCTCTCCCCGTCGGCCGGATCCGCGACCAGGGCCGGTGGTTGCTTCGTCCACGGGCCGTTCGGCGTGGGTGCCGTGGCGTGGCCGAAGCTCTTCTCGTCGAGCGGGTTCGCCGGCTCGGCGTGCGTGATCGCGTAGACGTGCCAGGTGCCGGTCTTCCGGTCCTGTACCAGCGTGTGGTCGTTGTAGTACCACGGACTGGTCTCGCCGACGCTCGGGTCGTAGACCTTCACGAACTTGCCGGCCGCGACCACCTTGTCCACTTTGACGAACGGCACGCTCTTGACCTTCGGCCCGCTGCTGGCGGCCGCCGAGAGCGGTACCGCCGCCAGCATCAGTCCCGCGAGCGCGGCAACGAACTTGTTCCACCGTCGAGTCATCAGTTCAGCTCCAGGTCGAGCAGGTCGACACCGACGAGGTAGCCGATCGCGGCCGGGTTCTTGCCGGTGATGGTGATCTTCAGCTGATGTTTGCCCGCCGCAAGAGTTGCGTTGCCGAGGTCAACCGTCTGGGTGGAGACACCCGCGGCGGCGTAACCGTCGAACGAAGCGAGCTTGTTGCCGTCGACGCTGAGGTCGGCGATGCCGTAGTCCGCCGCCTTGGTGAGCACGGTCGACAGCTTGTAGTTCCCGGCACTCGGCACGGAGAAGTCGAGGACGACGTTGTCGCCGGCTTTGGTGCCGTGCACCCAGAGTTGCGCGCCACCGGACCAGCTGACCCCGCAGCAGTTGCCTTGCGGATCAGCCGGAACCGTCCCGGAGACCACTGGCAGCAGAGTCTCTGCCTCGACCCGGACCGTGTTGCCCGAGGTCGCCTCGGCGGTGGCGGACTTGCCGCCCTCGTGCCCGGCAAGGTCGACCGCGGAGACCCGGTACATCCACGTCTCGTTCAGTCCGATTCGCTTGTGCAGGAATCCCGGGGTGTTGCTCGTGCCGATCAGCTTCTCGGCCGCCCCGGCCTTCGCGCCGTACACGTTGTACTTCGCGATGCCGCTGTCGTCCGCGGTGTCGGACCAGGTGAGGGTGATCGCGTTGTCGGTGCGCCCGGTGGCCGTGAGGTTCTGCACCTGCCCCGGCGCCTGCCGGTCGGAGTACGGGATGACGGAGGACTGGACCACGTAGCTCGCCGCAGTCCAGCTCGGCCCGCTCGGCTGGAGCTCGACGGTGAGATTGGTCCGGCCGAAGGTGAGTGCCGCCGGCAACTGGAAGTTGTCGTCGAGCCAGCGCTGCCGGCCGTTGCCCAGCGGCTGCAACCAGGTACCCGCTTCCTTGCCGTTGACAACTACCTTGGCCGACTGCCAGCCGACGTTCTGGTCGCTGGTACGGCGTAGCGTCACGCCGCGGTTGACCGGATCGACCTTGACGGTGAACCGGATCGGCGAGGTCGTCGCGCGCACCTGGTCGGTGAGCACCGTGTCGTCGTGATCGCCCTCGTACACGCTGGTCAGATCGGCCTGTGTCGCCTGGCCGTCGGTGTACCCGTGCTGCTGGCGGCTCTGCGCCGAGCCGACGTCGATCCGGTCGGTCTCCCGGGCGCCGAACTGCCCCGCGGAGTACAGGTAGGCGGTGGAGCCGTAGACGGCCGGATGGTCGTCCTGCTGGCCGTGCTCGATGCCGAAGGTGAGCTGGTTCTGGAAGTCGACGGCGTCGGTGATGTGCAGGCGGAAGGCGCTGTCGCACTCGTTCTTGCACTCGCCGGCCTGGACCTCGTGGCCGGAGTTGCCGTGGAAGGGCGTCGAGTAGGTGCCCTGGTTGAAGTACCAGCCGGACTCGTAGTAGTCCTCGGTGCCGGTGCCGTGGATCGCCGGGGTGCGCTCGCCGTCGACGTACACGCGCTCGTCGCCCTCGAGGTACCCGCGGGTGTTGCCGTCGGGCTGCAGGCCCTCCATGGTCTGCGAGACGCCGACGAACTTGCCGCGTCCGGTGGTGTCCGCGATGGTCCAGTCGCTGCCCATCGCCGGCTCGGCCCGGTGCGAGATCGTGGTGAAGTAGCCGCTCTTGCCGGTCATCAGATCGGCCGCGACCTTGGCGTCCCGCGCCGAGGTGACCTCCGCCTGACCACCCGACAGCTTGTACTGCGAGGTGTTGACCAGGGTGACGGTGGCGCGGGCGAGGTACGGCATCGGCCACCAGGAGGAGTACCAGCCGTCCGGATCCATCGCGAAGAACAGCGAGCGGACCTCGTTCTCGCCGAGGCCGGAGCCGAAGAACTCGCCGATCGGCGAGTCCACCCGCTTCTTGCCGTCGACGGTGACCTGGACCCGTACGCCGGAGAGCAGCGCGTCCGAGGACTTCACCCGGGCCGCGTCCTCCGCCGTGGCGGCGTACGGCATCGAGTGGGAGCCTTCCCAGTTCTGCTTGGTGATCGTGTAGCCGTGCGCCTGCTCGTCGGCGACGTGTGCCGGTCCGACGTCGAGGGTGTCGGTGCGCTTGGCGGTGCCGCCGACGATCGAGTCGGCCCAATAGGTGAACTCGTTGAAGTCGAGGTCAGAGGAGACGAACTCGTTCCGGATCTGGATCTGCGACTTGCCGGCGGTCGCGCTTGCCGGCAGGTCGACGACCTGGTCGGCCCACTGCGCGCCCTTGGCCGGGAGTGGTGCCCACTCGCCGGCCTGGACGCCGTCGACGAAGATCTTCGCGCGCTGGTTGCCGATCCGCAGATCCATCCGGCGGATCAGCTGGACGCCGGTGTTGGCCGGGTCGATCTTCAGCGTGAACTGGCTGCCGCCGAGGAAGGCGCGGCCGTCGTCGGCGAACGACTGCAGGTCGAGCCCGACGATCTGCGGCAACTTCAGCCGGAGCGCGCTCAGCTCACCCGGTCCCTGGTTGTCGGCCAGTGTGAGTTGCTTGCCGGGGGCAAGGTCCACCGGCTTGCCGGTCGTCTTGGCACCCGGCTTGGCGGGCTTCGGGTCCTTCGTGCCGAACGACTTCAGCAGTGCGACGACGTCCGCCGCCTTGTCGGTCGGGTCGAAGGTCGTGATGCCGCTCGCGTCCGGGAACTCGCGGTAGTCGACGTGGTAGAAGAGCGGGTTGTTCTGGACCGTCACCCGCATCGAGCTCTGGTAGGGCATCGGCACCCGGATGTACACGCCGCCACTCGTCTCCAGGGCGTTGGCGACGAGCGGGTAAACGAAGGGCGAGCCGAGCTTGCCGTCCACGACGTCCTGCAGGCTCGCGTCCACGACCTTCTTGCCGTCGACCTCGACCGTGAGCTTGCCGGTCTTGCGGACGTCACCCTCGTCGCGGGTGAACCAGATCGAGGCGATCTCGCCCGGGCCGGAGTCTTCAGCGAGCACGCAGCCCGCGGAGGTGGTCTTGAGGCACGAGTACTTGCCGTCGAAGCCGTCGTTGTTGGTGCCGTCGCGGCCGAAGCTGGAGAACTGCTTGCTGCGGACAGCCGTCGGCAGTTCGGGGAGGCGGTCGAGCCGCCGGTAGACGTCCCACCCGACCGGGCCGTTGCCGCCGGCCAGGGACGCGGCGTCCGCAGTACGGGCTTGCGTGGCGCCTGCGGTACGGGCGGTTGGTGTGGCGGCGGCAGTCGACAGGGCGGCGGTGGGAAGCACGAGAACTGCTCCGAGCAGCACCGCGGCGGTGCGTCTGAGCAACCTGGTCATGGGCGGACCTCACGATCTGGGAAATCGATTTCTCAGATATTTACCATCGGAGCGCGGTGCTTGAGAAGGGTTCGAAGGCGTTTACTTCCTGCATGCGAACTGCTATTACGCGCGCCCTCGCGCAATTGCGACAGAACCGGAATCGACCTGTCCGTCCACGAGTTGGCACCCGGTAGACGGGGCCGTCGGCAGCAGCGACAGACTGGGTCCCGGCACTCTTTCCCAGCACCCACCCGCAGGAGAATTCCATGAGTTCTGCTCCAGCCCAGATCGCCGTCACCGGCCTCGCGGTGATGGGCCGCAACCTGGCCAGGAACCTGGCGCGCAACGGGTTCCGCGTCGCCGTCCACAACCGGTCCCAGGCCCGGACGGACGCGCTGATCGAGGAGTTCGGCCACGAAGGTGAGTTCACCCCGGCCGCCGACCTGCCCGCGCTGGTCGCCTCCCTGGAGCAGCCGCGCAAGATCATCATCATGGTCAAGGCCGGCGAGCCGACCGACGCCGTGATCGACGAACTGGTGCCGCTGCTCGACGAGGGCGACATCGTCGTCGACGCCGGCAACGCGCACTTCGCCGACACCCGGCGGCGGGAGAACGCGCTGCGCGAGAAGGGCCTGCACTTCGTCGGCAGCGGCGTGTCCGGCGGCGAGGAGGGCGCGCTGAACGGCCCGAGCATCATGCCGGGCGGTTCACCGGAGTCGTACGCCGCGCTCGAGCCGATGCTGACCAAGATCTCCGCGCACGTGAACGGCGAGCCGTGCTGCGTGCACGTCGGCCCGGACGGCGCCGGCCACTTCGTGAAGATGCTGCACAACGGCATCGAGTACGCCGACATGCAGCTGATCGCCGAGGCGTACGACCTGCTCCGGCACGTGCTCGGCCTCAGCGCGACCGAGATCGCCGACGTGTTCCTCGAGTGGAACAGGGGCGACCTGGAGTCGTTCCTGATCGAGATCACCGCCGAGGTGCTCAGCCAGGTCGACGAGTCCACCGGCGGCCCGTTCGTCGACGTGGTGCTCGACCAGGCCGAGCAGAAGGGCACCGGCCGCTGGACCGTGCAGGTCGCGCTCGACCTCGGCATCCCCGTCAGCGGCATGGCCGAGGCAGTCTTCGCCCGCTCCCTGTCCGGCGACGTCGTACGGCGGAGCGCGGCCGCAGGCGTGCTGCCCGGGCCGTCGGAGGCGAAGGCTGACGTCGACCGGGACGCGTTCATCGACGATGTCCGGCACGCGCTGTACTCGTCGAAACTGGTCGCCTATGCGCAGGGCTTCGACGCGATCCGGGCCGCCAGCGACCAGTACAACTGGAACATCGATCTCGGTGCGATGGCGACGATCTGGCGCGGCGGCTGCATCATCCGGGCCCGCTTCCTGGATCGGATCAAGGAGGCCTACGACCGCGACGCCGACCTGCCGTCGCTGCTGGTGGACGACTACTTCAAGGACGCCGTCGCCAACGGCCAGGACGCCTGGCGCCGCGTGGTCGCGACAGCCGCCACGGTCGGCGTACCGGCTCCGGGCTTCTCGGCCGCCCTGTCGTACTACGACGGGCTGCGGGCTGAGCGGTTGCCGGCTGCGCTGATCCAGGGGCTGCGCGACTTGTTCGGTGCGCACACGTACCGCCGTACCGACCGCGAGGGCACCTTCCACCTCGACTGGTCCGGTGACCGCAAGGAACACCAGGCCTGAGCTTCTTGGGTGTTGCTGATCTTCCGAGGGTGATCTTGGTGGCGAGCCATGTCGGTTCTCACCGAGCGGGCAGGGCTCGTCGCGTGGCGTGATTGGCTTTCTGGGTCGAACGTGTGTTCTAATACACTCTCAGCGCCAGCCCGCTTCGGCGGGGACATGTCACCCAGGGAGATCGCCGCAACGATGACTGTAGACACTTTGGCAGTAGAACCGCAGACCGACGTCGCCGACACTCCCGACGACGCAGGTGTCACCACTTCTGCCGACTCCGCCGTTGCCACGGAAGCGACTTCCGGCGACTCGGCAGCCACCTCTTCGACGGACGCCGACACCCCGGCGGCCGTCGCGGATAAGCCCAAGCGCGCCGCCAAGAAGGCGCCCGCGGCGAAGAAGACCAAGACGCTCGAGCTCACCCTGACGGTGACCGGCACGGCCGACGGTGAGTGGCACGCCGAGCTCAAGCAGGGCAGCAGCTACCTCGCCCGCAACCTCGCGGTCGCGGCCGCCGCCGTTTCGCGCGCCGCCAAGGAACTGCACGAGGACCTGTCCGGCCCGATCGACGAGGTCATCGACGCGGCCCGTGAGCAGCAGGCCGCCAAGGTCGCCGCCCTGGAGGCCGAGCTCGAAGCAGCCCGCAAGGCGCTCGCCGAACTCGCCGAGTAGTTCCCCAATCGGTTTGTCGATTGGCTTCGCGAGTGGTTTCTCATCTGGTTTCTCGACCACCCGGGCCCGAGGCGTCCGGCGCGGAGTGGTCGAGAAGGTAATGAGGAGGTGCCGGATCGGTGACCTGTGGTGATCCACAGTGTGACCGATCCGGCACGCCGCTTCCCTGGGCGAGCCGGTGTCGCCCGACGTACCGTGTTGGCCTGGGCCGGTCCCGTTGGGCCCTGACCGCTCCGTACAGAAGAGGTCAGATGAGCACATTCCAAGACCTGGGATCGCTGTTGATGGTTCGCGGTGCGGACGAGCTGGACCACGCCGGCGGCACCTTGTACGTGCACCTCCACCGGGTCGCCAAGCGACTCAGAACACTCGGCGCCTCCGAGACCCTCGTGATCGCCGGCCTCGCCCACGCGGCGTACGGGACGGATGGATTCCCGACCCACCTGTTCGACTGGCAGCAGGAACGTCCCGTCCTGGAAGCCGTCATCGGCACCGACGCGGAACTGCTGGTCTACCGCTACGGCTCCTGCGAGCGCGAAACCACCTGGCGCGACCTCGCCGAGCACAACACCGTCACCGACCGCTTCACCGGCACGTCAGAAGAACTGACCACCGCGGAACTCCGCGACTTCGTCGACCTCACCATCGTCAACGAACTCGACGTCCTGGAGCATGCCCCGAAGCTCGAGCCCAAGCTCCGCCCCTTCCTCCAGGAACAAGTCCCCCGCTGGCAGTCCCTGGCCTCCCCCGCGGTCCTGGCCGACGCCCACCGCGTCCTGGACGTCCAGCCCCACCCGGCCTAACCCACGACCCCTCGCGTCCGGCCGGCGTTACTGGAAATCGACCCGCGGGCGACGCATGATCGAACCATGGCCCGCTACGAAGTGATCGCCCGCGCCAAGGTCGACCGGCGCCTGTCCAACTCCACCTACATCGACCTGGCCCTGATGTCGCAGTTGCTGGACAAGGGCATGCACCTGCAGCGGATCGAAGACCTGCCCGACGGCAGGATCGCCGTCGTCTTGCAGCACAACCTCAGCAAGCGCAAGCACGACGCGGCGGCCGCAATGGCCAACCGCAGCCTCGCCCAACTCGGGATCCCGGCCGCGCAGGTCCAGCAGATCGACCTCCACCGCCTCTCCCGCAAAGGCCGCACCCTAGTCCGCTCCTGGCGAGGTCCGGACAACCCACCCGGCCCAGGCTCCGCCGGCGACCGCGAACCCCGCAAGCCGCTCCCCAACCCACCCCACCTCGAAGTCTCCCTCGACCTCCCCGAAAGCTGACCCCTTCCGCTCACTCTGGCGCAGGCTACGGCCGAGCGTGCTCACCTTCGCTGATGTCGAGAGGTGATGCCGGTGCTCCGTCGCGCAAGAGATCCGTCAGGCGCGCGCCCAGATCAGGCGGAAACACCCGCTCCGTCGTCGACACAAGCTCCTCGGCGGTCCACCAACGGAACCCTGTGATGTAACTCTGCTCATGCTCAGTGAGGGCATGTGGCTTGGGGGTGAAGTGCAGGGTCCGCGCCACGAACCACCGCTCGTGTGTATCCGTCTGTTTTCCTCGCCATGAGTAGAGGTGTCGTCGGCGCCAGACCTCCGGGCCCAACCGCACCTCACGACAGCCGGTCTCCTCACCGATCTCGCGCAGGCTCGCAGTGACGGCGTCCTCACCGTCCTCAATGCCACCGCCGACGGGAAACCAGACGGATTCGCCGGCGGCTGACTCTGCACCCTGGAGGAGAAGCAACCGATCCGACTGGTCAAGGAGCAGGATCTTCACTGTGCGTCGACTCGACACGGGAGTCCCCTCAGATCTCGTCGAGACTTACACGCCGCGCGACGATGGCGGCATGGGGTCGTTTCCCGTCAGCGCGGGTTTCCGTTGCTTCGACCTGAAAGCCCGAGTCCATGAGCCGCTGCGACATCTCATCGATCGACCAGAAGTAGGCGGTCGTCACAGCGTGCGCGAACGGCTCGACCTGCGGGCCTTCGAACATGCCGAGCAGCAAGCTGCCGCCGTCGCAGAGGCAGCGTGCGAACTCGCCGAGAATGCGGGGCAGGTCGTCCGGATCTGTGTGGATGACCGAGTACCACGACAGGATCCCTGACACCGAGCGATCGGGCACGCCGAGGTCCGTCAGCTCGGCAACACGGTAGGAGACGGCGGGAAACCGCGATCGGGCGATGTCCACGAAGCGCGGTACAAGATCCACGCCCTCGACGTCACAGCCCTGTCCGCGCAGGAAGTCAGCCCACTGCCCAGGCCCGCACCCCGCGTCGATGATGTGGCCCGTGATCTCACCGGCCCAGTGGGACACCAGCTTGCGGTCCCGTTCGTCCATAGCCTCCGTCGAGGCGAACAGGTCGGCGTATTCCTCCGCCCGTCGGCCATACGCATCCCGCACATCATCCACAGACACTGGCAACCCCTAGCAGCCCCGGCGCTCGATCATGCCGATTGTCACGACACCGCCATCAGCGCGGCGCCACCACCATCGGCACGACATGCTCTCACGCCCCACGAGCCATCGCTCACGCCCCGCTCTCCCTTTCCCCAGTTCCGTTGAGTCGTGGATTGAGGTTGCGGGAAATCGGTTGCTTGCCCCCGAAATCCACGACTCGGGGGCGGGGTGCGCTGGGGTGTGGATAAGCGGCGACGCGGTACGGCGGGATGGGCGATCGTGGTGGGGTGGAAAGGGAGGAGGGGAAGCCGTTCAGGGTGAGTGAGGCACGGGCGGCGGGGATCACGCGACAGATGCTCCGCGGCGATCAGTACAAGCAGGTACTGCGCTCGGTGTACGTGCGCGCCGAGGTAGTCGTTTCCCCACGGGTTCGGGCTGAAGCGGCGCTGGTGCCCGGAGGGGGTGTTGAGCCACCACACGGCGCTCGAATTGTGGGGTGGCGGCGGTCCCGTGGACGATCAGTTGCACGTGAGCGTGCGGCGTGATCCGAAGGCGGTGGTGCCACGCGTTCGCGGGCTGCGGGTGCACGAAGTACGGGACCTGGAAGTCGGAACGTCGGCCGGGTTGCGACTGACACCACCCGTGCGGACCTTTATCGACTTGGCCAACTGTTGCGGATTGAGCGATCTCGTGGCGGCCGGGGATTCACTGGTGCACCACGCCGGCGCCAGCCCCGAGGCCTTCATCGAGGCGGCGGAATCGGCTGCCGGGCTGAGGGGGATTCGGCTAGCACGGGAGGCGGCTGCTCTTATTCGGCGTGGCGTGGACTCTCCGATGGAATCTCGTCTCAGGATTCTCCTGGTGCTTGCGGGACTGCCCGAGCCCGAGGTCGGTCGTCCGGTCTACTCCGCTGACGGGGGTTGGCTCGCGCAACCGGATCTCTCCTACCCGGCGCTGAAGATCGCCATCGAGTACGACGGGCGGCACCACCTGCAGGATGCGCGGCAGTGGCAGCGGGACATCCGCCGCCGCGAGAACCTCGAACGCGAGGGCTGGCTGGTCCGCGTCATCACCGCCGCCGACCTCCACCGCGCCCCCGAAACCGTCGTCGCCCGAATCCTCGAGGACCTCCGCGCCCGCAACTACCCCACCTCCCACCACCCCCACGCCGCCTGAGAACCCCCGAGACTCCATGAGCCGCCACTCACTCGTGGATTAGCGTTCCAGGCAACCGCTTTCCCGCCCCAAATCCACGACTCGACGAACTAGCCCGGAAGCGGCGGGTGGCGCGGGAGTTGGGGGTGGGTGGAGTTCCCTGGCGATCCCTGGCGGTCGGTGACGGCCGGGGTCAGGGGTCAGCGGAGACCCCACCCCCCCCCACGCCGCCTGACACCCGCCCCCCCGAGACACCGTGAGCCGCCACTCACTCGTGGATTAGCGTTCCGGGCAACCGCTTACCCGCCCCATAATCCACGACTCGACGAACCAGCCCGGAAGCGGCGGGTGGCGCGGGAGCAGGGGGTGGGTGGAGTTCCCTGGCGATCCCTGGCGGTCGGTGACGGCCGGGGTCAGGGGTCAGCGGAGACCCCCCACGCCGCCTGACACCCGCCCCCCGAGACACCGTCAGCCGCCACTCACTCGTGGATTAGCGTTCCAGGCAACCGCTTACCCGCCCCAAAATCCACGACTCGACGAACCAGCCCGGAAGCGGCGGGTGGCGCAGGAGCAGGGGTGGGTGGAGTTCCCTGGCGATCCCTGGCGGTCGGTGACGGCCGGGGTCAGGGGTCAGCGGAGACCCCCCACGCCGCCTGACACCCGCCCCCCGAGACACCGTCAGCCGCCACTCACTCGTGGATTAGCGTTCCAGGCAATCGCTTTCCCGCCCCGAGATCCACGACTCGACGAACCAGCCCGGAAGGGGCGGTGGCGCGGGAGGGGTGGGTGGAGTCCCCCGCGGTGGTCGGAGTGGGCGGCGGCGGGGGAACGGGGAGTGAGCGGAGTCCCCGCGGTGGGCGGAGAGGGTGGCGGTGGGATTGGGGAGTGAGCGGACTCCCCCGCGGTTGGCGGAGCGGGTACGGGTGGGATTGGGGGGTGAGCGGACTCCCCCGCGGTGGGCGGAGAGGGTGGCGGCGGGATTGGGGGTGGACGGAAACCCCCGGCTGCCGGCGGAGTGGGTGAGGAGTTAGGGGGTTAGGACTTCGAAGGCGGCGGCGTAGGTGGTGCCTAGGCGGGTGCCGGCGGTGCGGGAGACGCCTTCCAGGAATTCGGAGGGGTCGAAGTGGGGCCAGTTGAGGCCTTCGATGTAGGCCTTGTGGGCCTTCAGGGACTGGACGCCCAGTTCGAACGTGTCGGTGGTGTCTACGGCGTGCCGGGAACGAGGGGAGCCGCCGGCCCAGACCTGGCGTACTCCGTTCCAGCGTTCGCCGTCGCCCTCGAAGATCCAGCGGTTCGCGGCGTCGCGGACGGCGTCGAGGGTGGCGCGGCCGGTGTTGACGTGGTCCGCCTGGTTCAGCATCACGTCGCCGTCCCAGGTGTCGCGGAAGTTGTTCGTGATGACGATCTCCGGCTGGTGCCGCCGCACCGCACTCGCGATCAGCCGGCGCAGTTCTACGCCGTACTCGATGGTGCCGTCGGGTTGTCCGAGGAACTCGACCACGGGGACACCGACGATCCGGGCGGACTCGATCTGCTCGGCCTCACGCAGCGGGCCGCACTCGGCCGGCGAGACGCCGTCGATACCCGCCTCGCCGGAGGTGAGCAGGCAGTAGATGATCTCCTTGCCCTGCGCGGTCCAGCGGGCGATCGCGGCGGCTGCGCCGAACTCCAGGTCATCGGGGTGCGCCACGACGGCCAGGGCCTTGGTCCAGTCCTCGGGCAGCGCTTCCAGCGGCTCAGGTGCAGTCATGCTCGAAGGCTAAGCCCCGAACACCTGCCGTGTGTACGAATTACCGAAGACCCGCTGCGGGTCGACGCGGTCGCGGACAGCGAGGAAGTCGTCGAACCGCGGATACCGCTCGCGGAGCTGCTCCGCGCCGAGCTTGTGCAGTTTGCCCCAGTGGGGCCGGGCGCCGAACGGCGCGACGATCTGCTCGAACGCGTCGAAGTACTTGTCGTGCGGGAGCCGGTGGTACTGATGGATCGCCACGTACGCCGTGTCGCGCCCGTAGGCGGTGGACAACCAGATGTCGTCGGCGGCGGCCACCCGCACCTCGATCGGGAACGGGATCCGCTCGCCCGACCTGTCGATCCAGGCCCGCAACTGCCGCACCACCTCGACCACGTGCTCCCGCGGTACGGCGTACTCCGACTCGCGGAAGACCACGTTCCTTTCGGAGCAGAACACCTTGTACGACGAGTCGACGTACTCGCGGGCCGACAACGCCCGGGAGGCGATCCGGTTGATCCGCTGCACCAGCCCGGGTCGCCGTACGGACAGGCGGTTGGTCAGCTCGAAGACCCGGTTGGACAGGAGCTCGTCGTCGACCCAGCCGCGGATCCGGCCGACCGGGGCCGGGCCGACGCCGGGCGCGACCCGGTTGTTCCGCTTGGTCAGCGCGATCTCGGTGTGCGGGAACCAGTAGAACTCGAAGTGGTCGTTGCCGTCGGCAAGTTCATTGAACCCGGTGAGCACCTCGCCGAGCGGTAGCGGCATCTCCTGCGCGCGGAGCAGGAAGGCGGGAACGGTCTGCACCGTCAGCGCGGTGATCACACCGAGCGCGCCGACCGAGATCCGGGCGGTGTTGAAGACGTCTGCGTTCTCCTCGGCCGAGCAGTTCAGCACCGAGCCGTCGGCGGTGACGAGCTCGAGGCCGACGATCTGGGTGGCGAGTCCGCCGAGCTTGGCCCCGGTGCCGTGGGTGCCGGTGGAGACCGCCCCGGAGATGGTCTGCTTGTCGATGTCGCCCAGGTTCTCCATCGCCAGGTCGAACGATGCGAGGCCCGCGTTGAGCTTGGCCAGGCCGGTGCCTGCGCCGAGAGTCACCTTGCCGGAAACCGAGTCGGCGGAAGTGATCGAGCCGAGCCGGTCGAGACGGATCATCACCTGCTCCGGTACCGAGCAGCCGGTGAACGAGTGGCCGGCGCCGACCGCCTTCAGTCGTTTGCCCTGCTCCGCGGCGGCTTTGACCGCTGCCGCGACCTCGTCCACGGACGACGGCCGGAGGATCTCCACCCCGGTCGCCGACTCGGTGCCGGCCCAGTTGCGCCAGGTGCTCATCCGAAGTTCTTCCCCTCACCCCGGTACGTCACGAGCTCGGTCAGCTCGTCGCCGTCGATCGCCTGCAGACGATCGAATCGTTCCAGCATCTCGCCCGCTTTGGCATAGCGCATCCACACTCGATCGCCGATCCGCAGTCCGCGGGCGTTCTCGCCCTCCACCGGGGTCTGGACCTCGCCCGCGCCCTCGGTGCCGAGCAGCTTCAGCCCGAGGGGCCAGGTGGGCGAAGGCAGCCGCGACTTCTTGGCCGGCCCGGATGCGATGTACCCGCCGCCGAACAGGGTGGCGATCCGCGGCGTCGGGCGGCGAACCACTCCGAGCGCGTAGGCGACCGCGTGCTCCGGCTGGAAGACGTCGTACTTGTCGAAGAGGGTGGGGCCGTAGAGACCCGAGCCGGCGGTGACCTCGGTGACGGCCGGGTCGGCGCTGCTGACCTCGATGCTGCCGGTGCCTCCGCTGTTCACCAGCCGCAGCGGCGCCACCTGCTTGAGGGCGTCGACGACCGCGCCGCGGCGGTCCGACAGCTCGGAGGCGGACAACCGCTTCACCAGGCGAACCGCCGGCGACGTGTCCGGCAGGCCCGCGATCTGCGCCTCGTAGAACATCACGCCGACCAGTTCGAAGGCGTCGTCCGCGACCACTCGACGGGCAAGGGCGAGCACCTGCTCCGGGGTCCGCAGTGGCGAGCGGCGAACGCCGAGGTGCTGGCCGAGGATCCGCAGCGAGGCGTCCACGTCGAGGCAGACCCGGATCCGCTCGCCTCCCCCGGTCGCCGCCTTGATCAGCTCGAGGTGCTCGTAGTCGTCGATCATCAGGGTGATCCGCGTAGCCGCCTCCGCATCCGAGGCGAGCTCGCGCAGCGCACCGCCGTGCACGGTCGGGTAGCCCATCAGGATGTCGTCGACCCCGTTGCGCGCGAGCCAGAGCGCCTCGGGCAGCGAGTAGCTCATCACCCCGTGGAACCCGGGCCGGTCGAGCGCCGCCGTGATCAGCGCACGGCAGCGCACCGACTTCGACGCCACCCGGATCGGCGTCCCTCCGGCGCGACGCACGAGATCGTCCGCGTTCCGCCGGAAGGCCGCCAGGTCGACCACCGCGTACGGCGGCTCGAGATCAGCCGTCAGACGCTCATACCTGTCGAAGTCACCCATGTCTGGAGTTTAAGGGCAACAAATACTGAAAGGTAGTACAGCTTTAAGGTGAGTCGATCACAGCCCGAAGTTCCGGTACGACGCTCTGGGCCCAGGCGGCCTCCCCGGCAGGCGCGGCCGATTCCGCCGCCAGCAAGGCCACCGTGGCCCCCTCAACCACCGACACCTCCACGAAAGCCTCGGCCCCGGCGTACCGGCGTACCGATGCAGCGGCAGTGTCCTCAGACCACAGACTCTGTACTGCGAGTTGGGCGTTCGCGTCGGACCCACAAGCGCTCATGCGTGCCTGGTAGCCGCGGTAGTAGGCGGTGGCCTTGTCCGCGTCTCCGAAGCGAAGCACCAGCGCAGTGGCGGGCATGGCGCGACTAGTGCGATAAGAACCCTGCAGGGCGTGCTGCGGGACAGGCAGCGAGTCCTTTGGCAGTTGCTTGGCGCAACCGATGGGCAGCGCCTCGAATGCGGCCTGGTGAGCCTCACGGCGACGCGTCCAGGTTTCGTTGCCCTGGAACCCCGCCTCGGCCCCACCGGGATCCGTGTAGGTCTTCCACCCGGCACCGAGCTTGGCGGCGGCAGGCAGGTTCTTGGCCGACACCGGACCGGCCGCGGCGGGTGGAGGTGCCGTGGCCTGCTCCGGAATCTGCGGAGGCTCGGCAGCATCCGTGGGCTTGGCCGTGCTCAGGGTGATCGTCGGAACGGGCACCGTTCCACCCACGTTGGCCGGGGGCGCGGGAGTGGGCGCAGCGGCGGGCGTCTCGGAACTGCTGCAACCCACCAGCAGTCCGAGAACAGCCACTGCCGCGACTGCGAGCCTCACTTCGGCTCGAAGTGCTGGTAGTCGGGCTTACTCCAGCCGGCACCCCAGAAGAAGCCCAGGCTCCGCAGTGATTTGGTCGGCGTACTGGTGCTGAACAGCATGCCGGGACGGGACACGCTGCGGTTGCGGTAAGCCAGGCCGTTCGACGGGTACCAGACGTTGTTCGCCGCGAGGTACGGGTTCTCGACCGTGTTGATGTCGATCGCGAAGCCGTAGGAGTGCGGCGACAGGGCATACGGGTTGCCCGTCACCTGACGGCAGTTGAAGACCGAGGTGTTGTCCGCCGCCATCGCCCGGATGTCACTGCCGCCGAAGACGTCGACGCGCTGCATCCGCCGGATCGGGAACTTCGCGTTGAAGGAGGCGGTCCAGACGGAGATCATCTTCGCCACCGCGGCGTCGCGGACGATCAGTTCACCACGGTGAACGACGTGGTCGAATCCCCAGTAGTTCACCAGCAGCCGGCGCAGTGAGGACGGCCGGACCGGGCAGCCCGCGCGATAGGTCTTGGACACGAGCCCGGTGGTCACCGCGAAGACCCTCGCGTTCACCAGCGCCTTGATCGTGATCACCGCGTACGCCGACGCCTCCACCGAGGCGGTCCCCACTCCGAGGGTGATCACCCGGACGGTCTTGGTCGCCGGCAGGTTGTCCGGGACCGGTACGGCGAATGTCCCGTTGGGGGCGATCCACGCGCTCGTCAGGGTCCGCCACCCGCCGCCGTACCGGTCCTGCAGGCCGACAAGTCTCTTGCCGGGCTCGGCCGGGGTCAGCCGGCCCGTCATCTTCACGCCGGACACGACGACGTACGACGCGGCCGGCTTGTTCATCACCAGGGTGCGGTTGAGAACGGTGACGGTGCGGTCGGGTGAGCCGCCGTTCGAACTGGGGAAGAGGACGCCGACGTTGGCCCGGAAGAGGTTCTTCGACGGGTTCGGCGAGATGTAGACGAACTTGTAGGCGCCGCCGGTGGTCGAGCGGGTGCGAGAACGCATCACCCAGGTCGTGCCGACCTTCTCCCACAGGGTCAGGTAGAGGCCGTTGTAGCCGTTGAGCACCTTGCCGGTGAAGGTGATCGGCCGGTCCTCCCACGCTGCCGCCGGCTGGTTCAGCGTCAGCGCATACGGCACCGCGGCCGGCGTCGTCGGTGGCGGGGTCGGAGGTGGCGTCGTCGGAGGTGGCGTCGTCGGAGGTGGCGTCGTCGGGTCGTCGGCGGCAGCGCCGGCCTCGGACTTGGTGACGGTCGACGGAGGCACGGTGGTCGGGTCGTCCGAGGCAGCGCCTGCCTCCGACGACCCCGTGTCGATCGCGGCAGGTGTGTCTGTCGGCTCCGGGGAGGCGGCGAGGGCCGCTCCCGGAACCAGTCCTGACAGCAGCGCTGCCGCTACAGCGGCCGAGCCGAGGCTACGAAACTTCATGGCCAGTCCTCTCCACCCCAGGAGAGCCCTTTTGGCACCCCCACTACCTACTAGAGGCAGTCACCAAGGAAGACGTCACACCGGCCCCGAAAGGTTCGCCTAGTCCTGCAGCCTTTTCACCGCTGCGTCCACCCGCTCGTCGGTACCGGTGAGAGCAACCCTGACGTGCCGGTCGCCCGCTGTTCCGTAGAACGCCCCCGGAGCGACCAGGATGCCTCGATCTGCCAGTGCTGCGACGGATCCGTACGCATCGTACGACGGGTGCTCGGCCCACAGATAGAGCCCGCCCTGGGACAAGGTGATCGTCCAGCCGGCGTCCGTGAGCGCCTGCCGCAGGACGGACCGGCGGCGCAGGTACCGCTCGCGCTGCTGCTCGACGTGCGTGTCGTCCGCGAACGCCGCCGCCATCGCCGCCTGGATCGGCGACGGCACCATCAGCCCGGCGTGCTTGCGGACGGCCAGCAGTTCCGCGACGACCGCCTGGTCGCCGGCTACGAATCCGGCGCGATAGCCGGCCAGGTTGGACCGCTTGGACAGCGAGTGCACCGCGAGCAGGTTGTCGAAGGAGCCGCCGCAGACGTCCGGATGCAGCACCGACACCGGCTTCGCGTCCCAGCCGAACTCGGCGTAGCACTCGTCGCTGACCAGCAGCACGTCGTTGGCCCGCGCCCACTCGACGGCCGCGCGCAGGTCGTTCGCCGAGGTGATCTCGCCGGACGGGTTCCGCGGCGAGTTCAGGTAGGCCACCCGGACCGGACCACCGTCGTACTGCGTGGGGTCGGCGATCGGGATGCTCGTCGCGCGGGCGAGCGCCGCGCCCGCCTCGTACGTCGGGTAGGCGAGGTCCGGGATGAGCACGGTGTCGCCGGCGCCGATGCCGAGCAGCGTCGGCAGCAGCATGATCAGTTCCTTGGTGCCGATCACCGGGAGGATGCCGTCCAGCGGATCTACTCCGGGCACCTCCAGCCGGCGGGCCAGCCAGTCGACGGCGGCCTGGCGCGCGGTCGACGTACCGATCGTGGTCGGGTATGACGGTGCGTCGGCCGCGTCGGCGAGTGCCTTCTTCACCAGGTCCGGCACCGGGTCGACCGGACTGCCGATGGACAGGTCGACGATGCCGTCGGGATGCGCGGCCGCCTTCTGCTTGAAGGGGGCGAGCTTGTCCCAGGGGAAGTCGGGCAGACGGCTGGAGGTGGGTGCGAAGGTCACCCCTTCATTGTCTCCTGTACCGCGAACGCCGCGTCGGCGACCGCCCGTTCCCCGGACACCTGCGGGCGTTGGCCGGCTCTCGCGTACGGGTGGGCCGCGGCGAGGAACCGCCGGGTGGACTCGACGACCTCCTTGTCCCAGAGCACCCGGTGGTGGCCGAGCCCGTCGGTGAGTTGGACGGTCGCGCCCGGCCACACCTTGGCGGCCGCCAGCGTGCCCTGGTACGGCGTCTCGTGGTCGGCGCGGTCGTGGATCGCCAGCAGCGCGGGCAGTTCGCGGTCCTCGGCCAGCGCGTCGATCACCAGGTCCATCCGGTAGCTCTCCATCGTGCCGAACTTGCGGGTGAACCGGCGCAGGAAGCTCGCTCGCACCCGCGGGCCGAACCCGAAGGCCGTCTGGAACATGTCGAGCGTGTGCACGAAGTCCGTGGCCGCCGCGAGGAACACCACCCGCCGCGGCGCGAGCCCGCTCCGCAGCGCCAGCGCGGTGGCTGCCGCCCCGAGCGAGTGAGCCACCACCCCGTACGCCGGACCCTGCGCGGCCACTACCGCCTGGAAGGCCTCCGCGAGCTCGGGGAGTGAGCTCCGGGTCGGGCCGTCCCGCCCTGCGTCCGAAGCACCGTGGCTCGGACCGTCGTACGTGACGACGCGGAATCCCTCGGCGACCAGCGGCGGGATGTACGCGGCCAGTTGCAGACCCCAGCCACCCCAGCCGTGCACGAGGTAGACCGTCGGACCTTCACCCCAGGCCTGACCGCGCAGCATTCCGCCCTGGAACGGGACCTCGAAGGGTTCAGCCGTGGGGAGCTCGACGCGCAGCCGCCGGGCCTTCTCGGAGATCGGCGGGAAGCGGAACCAGGCGCGGTCCAGCAGTTCGGCCCCGATCCCGGGGGCGACCTTCTCGAGGACGCGGAAGGCTCTGACTAAAGACCGACCGTTCGTGCTTTTCTTTGCCGCCACGGAAGTGCTCCTCGTTCACAGGGATTGAAGCTCAGTTCAAGGTCTAGTTCCTGGCCGCACGGATCAGCGCCTCGAAAGCGGTGCGCGCCCGGTCCTGGGCCTTCGGGTCAGCCAGCAGCCGGCTGGCGTGGTGACAGGAGAGCAGCACTCCCCTGATGTCGAACGCATACTGCTCGGGGTCGGCGTCGGCGCGGAACTGCCCTTCGCTGATCCCGGTCCGGAAGACGGTGGCGAGCGTGTCCGCGTAGTCGAGCTCAACCTCGACCAAGCGGTCACGGACCGGGCCCGGCGGAGCGTCGTCCAGCTCGGCCGAGACGCTGGCGAAGAAACAACCACCAGGCAGGGAAAGATCGCCGCTGTCCCAGCGGAGCTTGCGGTCGAACAGTTCCCGCAGCCGCGGCTCCCCGCGCGGCGTCTTCAGGGCCGGCCGGATCACCCGTTCGGCGAAGAGCTCGACGGCCCGGTCGATCACCGCGACCTGCAACTGCTCCTTGGACTTGAAGTGCGCGAACAGCCCGCTTTTCGACAGCCCGGTCTTCTCGGCGAGCAGGCCGAGGGTGAGGCCGTTCATCCCGACCAGGCTCACCTGCCGCGCAGCTTCATCCAGCACCGCGGCGCGCGTCTGCTCGCCCTTGCTCATGCCGGCCATAAAAGCACGGCCGTTCTATTCGAGGCAATAGAGTTTCTGCCGGGCGACGGCCAGATCCGGTCAGCAGGGACCGCCGCTTCAGGTCAGCAGGGACCTGCGCTCGGATCGAGTTTCTGGTGGATCGCGGCGCCGATGGCCTTCAACTGGGCCAACTGTTCGGGCGTGAGGGCGTCGATGACGTACTCGCGGACGGTGGCGACGTGGCCCGGCGCCGCGGCGACGACCTGGGCATAGCCGGCGGCCGTCAGGGTGGCGACCGTGATCCGGCCGTCCTCCTCGGAGGGACGGCGTACGACGAAGCCGCGCTTCTCGAGGCGCTTCACCACGTGCGACAACCGCGACAGCGAGCCGTTCGCGAAGCCGGCCAGATCGCTCATCCGGCGCGAATGCCCGGGCGACTCCGACAGGCCGGCCATCACCAGATAC
This sequence comes from Kribbella qitaiheensis, assembly GCF_042657745.1. Classification (GTDB taxonomy): domain Bacteria; phylum Actinomycetota; class Actinomycetes; order Propionibacteriales; family Kribbellaceae; genus Kribbella; species Kribbella qitaiheensis. The sequence continues at coordinate 55,430 of NZ_JBHSKE010000002.1, forward strand.
TCGAAGTGGGTCAGATCCGAGTCGCGCTGCAACTGATAGTCGAGCGCACCCGGCAGCTTGAACAGCAACGCCGCGAGCGCCAGCCAGGCTTCCAGCTCAGCAGGCTCCAGCCAGCGAACCTCCTCGTCCGCCGGTCGAGGTTCCTCCGCGGCGCGGGCACCCTCGGCTGCCATGCCGCCATCTTCCCCCGTCATGCCCTCAGTCTAGCGATTAGTTGACGCTTCAAGTCATTCGGGCTAGCGTCTGACTTGAAACATCAACTAACTATTCGAGAGCAGACCGTCACTGATGAATGTCTTCCTGTGGATCGTCGCCGGCGTCCTGGCCGCGTTCTTCCTCGCCGCGGGGGCGACCAAGCTGACCCAGTCCAAGGCCAAGCTCGAGGCGAACCCGCAGATGAAATGGACCGAGGACTTCTCCGCCGGCACGATCAAGTTCATCGGCACGATGGAGGTGCTGGGCGCTCTCGGCCTGATCCTGCCCGGCATCCTCGACGTCGCCACGATCCTGGTGCCGCTCGCGGCGACCGGGCTGGCGATCATCATGCTCGGCGCGATCGTCACCCATGGCCGCCGCAAGGAGTACCCGCAGATCGGCATCAACACCGTGCTGCTGATCCTGGCCCTGGTGGTCGCGATCTTCCGCTTCGGCCCGAACAGTTTCTGATGGCCGGAAGCTTCTGAGCGCCACAACAAAGCAGCCGCCGAGGCAGATAGACCTGCCGCGGCGGCTGCGTGCGTAGTACGGAACAAGCACCGCTAGCACCCCCGAGGGCGCGAACCCTCGCCCGCCGCAGCCGCACAATGTGCTCCGCCCGTGCCGAGGGGGTTCGCCCACTGTCAGAACAGTGGGCTAACCCCCAGAGCAGTGGGGTAACCCCCCCCGACGAGGCAGCGAACCCCCACAGCACCAGCGCACCCCCGGAGGGCGCGAAACCTCGCCCGCCGCAGCCGCACAGTGTGCTCCGCCCGTGCCGACGGGGTTCGCCCACTGTCAGAACAGTGGGGTAACCCCAGAGCAGTGGGGAACCCCCCGAGGAAGCAGCGAACCCCCACAGCACCAGCGCACCCCCGGAGGGCGCGAAACCTCGCCCGCCGCAGCCGAAGAGTGTGCTTCGCCCGTGCCGTAGGGGTTCGCCCACTGTCAGAACAGTGGGCTAACCCCCACAGGAGGCAGCGAAACCCAGAGGAGGCAGCGAACCCCCAGAAGCACCTGTGAGGCTTCGCCTCTGATCGCCGAGTGTGGGGCTGGCGTGGGTGTCATGGCGCGGAGCAGTCTGGGCGATGGCGATGGCGATGGCGACGGTGACGACCTCGCCCGCCTCCGCCTCAACCAGTTCATCCACGACCACCATCGACCGCCACGCCCGCAGCCACATCGACCACGAACACCTTGCAAGGGCCGCCTGAAACACACGACAAACACCACATCTCTAGCGGCCAAGCACCGCTAGAGATAGAGGCCGGTCTGGCCGTCCTCGAGGCGGCCGGCGGCGACCGCGTGCAGGTCGCGCTCGCGCAGCAGCACGTAGTCGTCGCCGCGGACCTCGACCTCGGCGCGGTCCTCCGGGTCGAACAGGACCCGGTCGTTCACCTCGACGGTGCGGACGTTCGCGCCGACCGCGACAACCTTCGCCCAGGCCAGCCGGCGGCCCATCTGCGCGGTCGCGGGAATCAGGATGCCGGCCGAGGACTTGCGCTCGCCGACCTCGGGGTCGAGCGAGACGAGCACCCGGTCGTGCAGCATCCGGATCGGCAGCTTGTCGTCGTCGGAGAGACGTTTGCGAGGAGTCACCGGCGACCCACCAGGCGGCGGATCATCAGCAGCATCCCGACCACGCCGACCACGGCTCCGCCGACCGCGATCAGTTTCTGGGTGCGCAGCTCGCCGCGCTCGTCGAAGACCTGCGCCTTCGCCTGGTCGACCTGCCGCTTGACGACGTTCTTCGGGTGCGCCCGCTCGACCAGCTCGTCCACGGTCGAGGCCAGTCGCGCACGGGTGGCGGCGATGTCCGCCTCGATCTGCTGGGTGCTCCGAGCCTGCTGCTTGGCGCTCTGAGCCTGCGTGTCCGACACCAGGGCTCCCTTCACTGTGTTTGATCACATCCTTGCAGGTCAGGCCCGGAGATCGACGACCACCTTGATGTCGTCGGGCTCCTTGACCAGGGCCGTGGGCCAGTCCGACAGCGGCACGGTCCGGGTGATCAGCCTGTTCAACCAGTCCCGGTCCGCCGCCAGCAGCACGTCCACCGCGTCCGCGTAGTGCCGTTTCGCCGCGTTGACCGAGCCGACCAGCGCCGCGTTCCGGACCACCAGTTGCCGCGTCAACGCGTCCATCTGTACGCCGATCGACTCCGGGCCCGGGGAGATCCCGGTCAGGCACATGACGCCCGCCCAGCCCAGCAGCGTGGCGCTGTCCACCACGACCTGCCCGGCGCCCGTGGCCTCGATGACGACGTCCGGTACTACGTCGAGGTCGGCGAGGCTGGTCAGGTACTCACCGCCGAGGTCCCGCACCAACTGGGGTTTCGGTCCGTCCGTCGCCAGGTCGAGCACGTGCACGGTGTACCCACGCTGCCGAGCGATGAGCGCCCCGAGCAGACCGATCGGCCCGGCACCGGTGATCAGTACGTGCTCCGGGGCAAACCAGGACCGCGCCGCCACCTGGTCGACCTGGTCCCAGGCCTTGGTGAGGATGCTCGTGGGCTCCACCAGTACTCCGAGGTGCCCGAGCTCGGCGGGAACCGGTACGGCGAAGTACGGGTCGACCCGCCAGCGCTCAGCGCCGTACCCGTCCATCTCTTTGATGCCGCGCTCGGTGTAGCGGCCGTTGCGGCAGAAGTCCCACTCTCCCCGGGCGCAGGCCGGGCAGGGCTCGGGGTCGGGCCTGCGCACGATTCCGGCCACCAGGTCGCCGGGGTTGAAGCCCGAGCCGAGCGGAGCGTCCAGGACCCGGCCGAGGGACTCGTGGCCGATCACCAGCTTGTCCGAGCCCGGGCGTCCGCTGCCGAAGGCGCCGGAGACGAGTTCCAGGTCAGTGCCGCAGATGCCGGTGAGAAGTCCCTCGACCAGGACCGATCCGTCCGCCTCGGGCGGTTCCGCTACCTCGCCGACAGCGGCAGAGTCAGCCTTGCCCGGCACCACCGTCATCGCCCGCATGCCACCACTCCATCCCGCCCTACCCCGACACGCAAGTCACCCCGCCGTTCGCCGCCTCCCGGCAAGCGGGATAACACAGGCACCAGGAGCCACTTCCGCCTCGCGAACCGGCGTACGGCAGAATGTCTGACAATCAACCGATCCGTGGAGGGGCTCCTGATGTCCGAACGTCTGTCCGTCGGCGATGCCGCACCCGACTTCACCCTTCCCGACGCCGATGGCAACGACGTCTCCCTGGCGGACCTGCGCGGCAAGAACGTGATCGTGTACTTCTACCCGGCCGCGATGACACCCGGCTGCACCAAGCAGGCCTGCGACTTCCGCGACTCCCTCGACTCGCTCGCGGCCGCCGGGTACGCAGTACTGGGCGTCTCCCCCGACAAGCCGGCCAAACTGGCGAAGTTCCGGGAGCGCGACGGGGTCACCTTCCCGTTGCTGAGCGACCCGGACAAGGAGGTCCTGTCGGCGTACGGGGCGTTCGGGGAGAAGACGATGTACGGCAAGAAGGTGACCGGCGTGATCCGCTCGACCTTCGTGATCGACCCGGAAGGCAAGATCGCCGTCGCGCAGTACAACGTCAAGGCCACCGGCCACGTCGCCAAGCTGCGCCGCGACCTCGGCCTCTGACCTCACCTCCGCGGGGCGCGCGGCCTTCGAGGCCTGCCGCGTGATCGTGAAAGACAACCTTTTCGGTACGCCGGGGGTCTACTGGCTGCGGTCGTTGTCATGTCAAGGTTCGAAGGGAAACCCGCAACCGTTTCATGGGCATGGTGCATGCAACGGTCGCTTGAGCGACCAGTCACTGTGATTTGGATCACACTCCGAGCTCACCGGATAGGAGTCGCCTAGCTACCCTCCGCGACATTTCGAGCCTCCTCAGGGACGACCAGTACCGGCCGCGCAGTCGGCGTCCAGATGCAACCCCTGGTCCACGGCGTGAACAAAGGTCTCCAACTTCGCCCTGACCAGTGCAAACCGGGTAATCTGCGCCCGCAGTCTGCCTCTGGGAGGGAGGGACCTGCCGCGATGGGAAAACATTCCTCTGCGGTGACGAAAAGTAACAACAACCGTCGTCCGGTGTATTTGACCGCCGTCGGCCTACTGGTGCTGTCGTTGGGCGCCGTATTTGTGGTCCGCTCCTTCGGATCGGAATCGGGTGCCGACGGGTTCCTGGGCGGGAAGTCGTGCGACGACCCCACCCAGATCCGGCTCAGCACGACACCCGAGCTCCAGCCGCAGTTGGAGTCGGCCGCGAAGTCACTGGCCAACAAGGACAACAACGACGGTCCGTGCTTGCAGTTCACCATCAGCGGTGCTCCCTCGGCGAAGGTCGCCCAGGAGGTAAAGCAAGGAGATGACAACGGGCCCGACCTCTGGGTGCCGGACTCCTCGCTCTGGATCGCCCAGGCCGATGACGGGCAGACGGTGCCGGCGATCGCCGTGCCGTCGGTCGCCAGCTCACCCCTCGTGCTGGTCGGCCGGAGCGAGAACTTCGCGAACACGTCGTCATGGCTCAGCTCGTTCGCCCCACCGAACGCGCCGGCGCTGCTCGACCCGCTGACCCAGTCATCCGGCACCCTGGCACTGCTGTCGATCGCGTCGGAGCGGGCGAAGACCAGCGCGACGGATCTGCAGACCGCCGGCGTCCTGATCCCGCTGGCGCAGCGGCTCGGCTCGATGGCCAAGCCGTACACGGACGTGAACGGCTTGTTCGGCCGGGCCAACCAGGACGGCAGCAACGTCGTCGTCCCGGCGTCGGAGGCGAGCTTCGTCAAGTACCAGGAAGAGCACCCCGAGGCGCAGCTGAAGGCCATCCTGCCGCGCACCGGAACGCTGGTGCTCGACTACCCGGTCGTCGTCACCGCCAAGGCCAACAACGAAGCCGTCACCGAGGCGGGCAAGGCGCTCGCGGCGGAGATGCTCACCGACGCGGCCGGCCAGGCTCGCGACGACGCCGGCTTCCGGGACCCGCAGCTCAGCCCGCTCGGCGGCGGGCGTGGGGTCGGCGACGTCACCCAGTTGACTAAGCCGACCACGGCCGCGATCAGCAAGGGCCTGCTCGAGTGGACCAAGCTGTCGCTGTCGGCCCACTCGCTCGCGGTGATCGACGTGTCCGGATCGATGGCCGAGAAGGTCGGCAACAAGACCCGGATGCAGCTGACCATCGAGGCGGCCGCCAGCGGTCTGAAGCTCTTCCCGGAGAACGCGGCGCTGGGCCTGTGGACCTTCTCGACCAAGATCGGTGACCTCGGTGCCGACTTCCGGGAACTGGTCCCGATCGCCAAGCTGACGCCGGCGCAACGGCAGAGGATGCTCGGCAGCCTGACGACCCAGTCGGCGATCCCGAACGGCGGCACCGGTCTGTACGACACAGCCATCGCCGCGGTCCGGGCGGTCCGGAGCAGCTACGACCCGAGTGCGGTCAACTCGGTCCTGCTGTTCACCGACGGCAAGAACGACGACCCGGGCAGCCTCAGTCTGGCACGTGCCGTGCAGACGCTCGAGTCGCTGCGCGACCCGGCCCGGCCGGTCCGGATCATCGCCCTCGGTATGGGTCCCGACACCGACGCCGGGGAACTGCGCCAACTGGCCCAGGCGACCGGCGGCCAGAGTTACGTGGCCCGCAACCCGTCGGACCTCCAGCAGGTCTTCATCGACGCGCTGCAGAACCGCTGAGCAAGACCACCGGGCGAACCGCGTTCCCAAGTCCCTAAGATGGGCGCTTGGGAACGCGGTTCCTCGTTGCCAGAGTGGTGGAACGGCAGACACGCCGGCTTTAGGTGCCGGTGCCTTCGGGTGTGCGGGTTCGAGTCCCGCCTCTGGCACCCTTGCTAGCTGGTGTTCCAGTTCCTGGCGCCCTGGTAGGCGTCGATCATTCCCCAGGCCCGGGATGAAGAACGACGCGACGAGCGCGAGCCCCGCACTCTTCGCCGCCACCTCTCCGTATCGGCCTTGCCTAGGGCCAGGCTATGGATCGCACGAACTGTGACGGTGGGTCAGAGGGTGTCTAGGTACGCCTTGCCTCGGGGGGAGAGTTCGTAGCCGGTTTCGAGGCTGTGGGTGAGGCCCAGGTTCTTCAGTTTGCGGACGTCGAGTTTGAAGCCGGGGGTCTCGCGGTTGAGGTCGGCGGCCAGATCGCCGGCGCGGACCGCGGGCTTGGACTGGATCAGGCGCAGCGTGTCGGTGGTCCAGGCGCCGTGGCGGCTGAGCTCGTCCAGCTTGGCGAGCCGGGCCTTGAGGTCTTCGAGCTCCTCCGGCGAGAAATCCGCGGAGGCGGCGAGCTCTTCGCGGGGGTCCGGGCCCTCGACCAGGTGGAACTTCACCAGGAAGGTCGGCCAGTCGTCGTTGCCGCGCAACCGGCGGCGGACGTCCTTCGCGTTCTGCCGGTCCGCCGCGATCACGTCGGCGTCGTTGTCCGCGATCAGGTCCGGGTTGACCTCGCGGACGCTCTCGATCTCGATCCGGCCGGCGTTGGTCCGGTAGATCCGGCCCTCCACCACCCGGGCCTCGGACCAGCGCCGGTAGGCGGTGGTGATCCGCCCCTCGGCGACCCCGTCACGATCGGATCCGGCGAACAACATCTCAGGCCTCCAGGGCTCGGGCGACGATCGGGGCGATCTCGCGCAGGGCCTTGCCCCGGTGCGAGATCGCGTCCTTCTCCTCGATCGACAGTTCGGCGGTGGTCCGGTCGTACCCCTCCGCCTGGAAGAGCACGTCGTACCCGAAGCCGCCGGTACCGCGCAGCTCGCGGATCACCGAGCCGGGCATCTCGCCGCGGACGACGACGTCCTCCGCGTCCGGCCGGCAGAACGCGACAGCCGCCACGAACGACGCGCCCCGGCGCTCGTCCGGCACGTCCTCCAGCTGGCCGAGCAGCAGCAGGTTGTTCGCGTGGTTGTCCTTCGCCGGGCCGGACCAGCGCGCGGACAGCACCCCGGGCATGCCGTTCAGCGCGTCCACGCAGATTCCGCTGTCGTCCGCGATCGACGGCAGCCCGGTCGCGGCCAAGGCCGCCTTCGCCTTCAGCAGCGCGTTGCCCTCGAAGGTCGGCTCGGTCTCGGCTGGCTCCTCGTACGGCGCGACGTCGGCCAGGCCGAGCACCTCGATGCCCGGCACGATCGGGGCGAGGATCCGGCGCAGCTCCTCGAGCTTCTTCTGGTTGTTCGATGCCAGCAGGATCTTGCTCATGCCAGCGCCTCCTGCTGGAGCTTGGTCAGCTCGGCGCAGCCCGCCGTGCCGAGCTCGAGCAGGCTGTCCAGCTCGGCGCGGTCGAAGGGTGCGCCCTCGGCGGTGCCCTGCACCTCGATGAACTTGCCGTCGCCGGTGAGCACCAGGTTCATGTCGGTCTCGGCCCGGACGTCCTCCTCGTAGCAGAGGTCGAGCATCGGGGCGCCGTCGATGATGCCGACGGAGACTGCGGACACCGAGCCGGTCAGCGGTTCGCCCTTCAGCGCCTTGCGGTCGCGCAGGAACGACACCGCGTCCGCGAGCGCGACGTACGCGCCGGTGATCGCGGCGGTCCGGGTGCCGCCGTCGGCCTGGAGCACGTCGCAGTCCAGCAGGATGGTGTTCTCGCCGAGCGCCTTGTAGTCGATCACGGCGCGCAGCGACCGGCCGATCAGCCGGGAGATCTCGTGCGTCCGGCCGCCGATCCGGCCCTTCACCGACTCCCGGTCCGAGCGCGTGTTCGTGGACCGCGGCAGCATCGCGTACTCCGCGCTGACCCAGCCGAGGCCGGAGCCCTTGCGCCAGCGCGGCACACCCTCGGTGACACTGGCCGCGCAGAGCACCCGGGTCTTGCCGAACTCGATCAGCACCGATCCCTCGGCGTGGTCGAGCCAGTTCCGGGTCAGGGTCACCGGCCGGAGCTGGTCAGCGGTACGTCCATCGATACGAGCCATGCGGGAAACCCTATGCCCGAATGCGTTGCACCTCTGCATCGGCGGATGAGACAGCTGTCCGTGTGAGAGCGGGGGTGGTCGACCGGGCCTGTGTCGGGCGTGGGGTGGGTGGGCGTAGTTGGGTCAGGGCCATGCGGGCGGCCCAGGGGGTGAGGTCGCCGGCCCGTCGGCCGAGCCAGGGGACGCCCTCGCGGACCATCCAGAGGGCGTCCGCCCACTTGGTCGGCGGCACCCCTGCACAGTCGAGCTCAGGCGGTACTGCGATCGGCGTCCCACGCCGGTGGAGTTCGTCGGAGAAGGCGCGGGCCAGCCGCCGGTGCCCCCGCTCCCCCGGGTGCAGCCGGTCGACGCTCCAGAAGTCCCGGCGGTACACCTCCGGGTAGTCCGCCATGTCGATCCGGATCCCGCCGAACCGTGAGTACAGGTCGTCGTACACGGTGTTGACCTGCTCGATCCGCTGCCACAGCGGCCGGCGCAACCAGGACGGCAGTCCGAACACCTGGCCGTGGTCGTGGAAACGGACGGTCAGCAGCAACGCGCCCCGGGCGGTCAGGTGCTCCGCGCAGTACTGCAGGCAGTCGCGGATCTCGCCGCGGTCGAAGGTCGATCGCAGCGTGTCGTTCACCCCGACGATCAGCGACGCGAGGTCGATCGGGCCGGTGCCGGTGCCGGGGAGTTGCTCGGTCGCCACCATCGCTGCGGTGGCGCCACTGGTCGCGAGGTTGGAGAACGTCACACGGTGGGAACTGCCCAGGGCATCCGCGAGCAGCAAGGCCCAGCCTCGCCACCCCTGCCCCGGCCGCGCTCCGGCACCGGAAAGGTCGGTGGTCGTGCCATTCAGCGGGTCCCCGACACCAACGGTGGTCGAGTCGCCCAGTGCCACATAGTGGAGGCTCACATTCCGTCATGGTGACGTGACTGGTCGATGCCAGGGTGAGACACAGGTGACAGCCTGGTGGACACCTCAGGAGCGGATGGGTGTTGAAGGTCGGAAGTGTTCGGACATAGGCTTCTGCAATCATCTACGTGCAGGAGCCTGGTGCATGAGTACTGAAGACCTACGGTTCGGAGTGGTCGGCCTCGGGGCCCGGAGCAAGATCGCGCGGCATGCGCACCTACCCGGTGCGGGATCCCGCCTCGTCGCGGTCTGCGACCCGAGCGAGGTGCAGCGGAAGGCGACGCTGGACGAGTTGCCGGACGCAACGGCCTACGGCGACCATCGCGAGATGCTCGATCTGAAGCTGGACGGCGTCTTTCTGACCACCCCCGACGACCTGCACGAGGACCCGGCGATCGACTTCCTCCGGGCCGGCGTACCGGTGTTCGTGGAGAAGCCGCTGGCGATCACCACCTCCGGCTGCGACCGGGTGCTGCAGGCCGCGTACGAGAGCGGCGCCCGGCTGTACGTCGGCCACAACATGCGGCACATGCCGGTGGTGCTGACGATGCGCGAACTGATCGCCTCCGGCGCGATCGGCGAGGTGAAGGCGATCTGGTGCCGGCACTTCGTCGGGCACGGCGGCGACTTCTACTTCAAGGACTGGCACGCGGATCGTCGCCGGACCACCAGCCTGCTGCTGCAGAAGGGTGCCCACGACATCGACGTGATGCACTGGCTGGCCGGCGGCTACACCACCAGGGCGAACGCCTTCGGCGGCCTCACCGTGTACGGCGGGATCGAGGACCGGATGGATCGTTCCGGGCAGCGGTTCGCCGACTTCGTCTCCGACGACAACTGGCCGCCGCTGAGCCAGACCGGGATGGCGCCGGTGATGGACGTCGAGGACCTCTCGATGGCGAATCTCCAACTGGACAACGGGGTGTACCTCACCTACCAGCAGTGCCACTACACGCCGGACTACTGGCGCAACTACACGGTGATCGGCACGGCCGGGCGGCTGGAGAACTTCGGCGACGGTCCGGGTGACATCGTCAAGGTGTGGAACAGCCGCCGCTCCGGCTATCGCGACGACGCCGACCAGGTCGTCCAGATCCCGGAAGCCGAGGGCGGCCACGCGGGCGCCGATCCCCGGCTGGTGGCCGAGTTCGTCCGCTTCGTGCGCGACGGCGGCGCCACCCTGACCTCGCCGGTCGCCGCCCGCGCGGCAGTGGCAGCCGGCTACGCGGCGACCACCTCGCTGCGCGCCAACGGCACCCCGATCGACGTACCGGCGCTCGATCCGGCCCTGGTCGAGTACTTCGACCGCGGCCAGACTCCTAGCTGAGCAAGGCCTGCAGTACTTCGCGAAGCGCGTCCGGCCGCTCCCGCCAGAGGGAGTGGCCGGCGCCTTCGATCAAGTGCAACCCGTGGTCGGGGATGTGCTCAGCCAGATCCCGTACTGCGCTCGCCGGCCGCGGGGTCACCCGTGCCATGCACGAGCCACACCGGTACCGGCCATCAGATCTCGAAGAGCTTGCCCGGGGTGGCCACCTGGACGTCGCCGGGGAAGGTGCGGCGGGCGCCTTCTGCCTGGGTGTCGCGGTTGAACCAGGGCGGGACGTGGGTGATGACGAGGCGTTTCACCTCGGCACGCTTGGCGTGTTCGCCGGCATCGGCGGGAGTCATGTGCAGATCGTGCGGGTTGTTCGCGTCGCCGTCGCGCAGGGCGGCCTCGCAGAGCAGCAGGTCCGCGCCGCGGGCGAGCTCGACGAGGCCGTCGTTCGGGCCGGTGTCGCCGGTGTAGACGAGTGCTTTGTTGCCGTGCTCAACCCTGATCGCGAATGCCGGGACCGGGTGCACCATCGCGGTGGTCCGGACGGTGAACGGGCCGATCTGCTGGATCGCCTGCCAGGTGTGGAACTCCAGTTCCTCCTGCATCCCCGGGTTCTCGGGCAGGTCGTAGGCAAGCGCCATCCGGCCGGCCGTTCCCGGTGGGCCGTAGACCGGGATCCTCGGCAACGGCGACGTCGGCGAGTACTTCGCCGCGACGTACAGGCCGCACAGATCCATGCAGTGGTCAGGATGCAGGTGGGACAGGCCGATCGCGCCGATCTCGCTGACGGCGAGGTAGCGCTGCAAGACTCCGAGCGCGCCACTGCCGAGGTCGAGGACGAGGTTGAACCCGTCCGCGGTGACCAGATAGCTCGAGGCGGGCGAGTCGGGCCCGGGGACGGACCCGGAGCAGCCGAGCACGGTGAGCTTCATGACTGGAACATTACCGGCGGGTTGCCGGCTTCGCAGGAAACGCTGTGTGGCACCGGCAACTACTCAGCGCACCCACGCGAACTGATCGACACCGGAGATCACCGGTCCGAGGAAGCGCGAGCCGATCGCCGCGAACTCGTCCGGGCTCCCGGTGGTGACGAAGCGGTGCCGGGGCTCGGGCAGGTCGTCCGCGCGGAGCAGGCCGCTCTTGGTGAGCACGCCGTAGACGTCCTTCGCGCACTCCTCCGCACTGCTGACCAGGGTGACGTTGTCGCCCATCACGTACGAGATGACGCCGGTCAGCAGCGGGTAGTGCGTGCAGCCGAGGATGAGCGTGTCGACGCCCGCTTCCACCAGCGGATCAAGGTATTCGTGAGCGGCCGCGAGGAGCTCGGGACCGGACGTGACGCCCGCCTCGACGAAGTCCACGAAGCGCGGACACGCCTGGGTCAGGAGATCCACCTGCGGCGCCGCGGCGAACGCGTCGTCGTAGGCCAGCGAGGTGGCTGTCGCCTGCGTGCAGATCACCCCGACGTGCTGGCTCCGGGTGGCGGCGACCGCACGACGGGCCGCCGGCAGGATCACCTCGACCACCGGTACGTCGTACCGCTCGCGGGCGTCTCTGAGCATCGCGGCGCTGGCCGAGTTGCAGGCGATCACCAGCGTCTTCACGCCGGCCTCGACCAGGTGGTCGAGACACTCCAGCGCATACTCCCTGACCTCGGCGATCGGCTTGGGACCGTACGGCTGGCGGGCGGTGTCGCCCAGGTAGAGGATCGGTTCGTGCGGGAGCTGGTCGAGCACCGCGCGGGCGACGGTGAGTCCGCCGAAGCCGGAGTCGAAGATGCCGATCGGTGCGTCTGCCACGAGTCGAACCTTAGCCGTGCTCGCCGACAGGACCGGAAGCGGGCAGAGCTGAAGTAACCCTTACCTATGCAGGGTTAACGACACGCCGGAGTTATCCACATCTTTACTCTGCGGAATTGCAATCTGACGTGACCCAGGCCACTCTTGTCGGATGTGTTTGCAACCGCCTCTAGCGATGCCATGAACCTGGCAGTCCACATCGCGGTGGCCCTGAGTTCCACCGCCGCTCCGAATCCGCACCCCACCAACGCCGCGGCAGCAGGCTCGGCCGCCGGTCAGGCTGCGGAATCCAACGCGTCCGGCACCAGCGCGGAAATCGCGTCGACCCTCGGGCCGACCGGCATGCTGCTGCTGCTCGCGGTCGCCCTCTTCGCCGGCTACGTCGTCTCGCTGTCTCTGCACCCGAACCGGAAGTGCAATCGCTGCAAGGGCGCCGGACGGCACCGAGGCGCGGTCTTCAGCTACGCACAGCGCCCCTGCAGCAGCTGCAAGGGCCGCGGTGTGCATCCCCGCCTAGGACGCAAAGTGCTCTTCAAGACCCCCTGATCCCGGGCCGTTCCCGCCAGCAGGTCAAGGAACCTCAGGCCCAGAGCTGGCCCTCGAGGCGGTCCTCGGCCTCGTCGATCGTGCCCTCGTAGGCGCCGGTCGAGAGGTACTTCCAGCCGCCGTCGGCGACAACGAAGGCGATGTCCGCGGTCTGACCGTCGCGGACGCACTTGGCTGCCTGACCGAGCGCCGCGTGCAGGATCGCCCCGGTGGAGATCCCCGCGAAGATGCCTTCGTTGTCCAGCAGCTCCCGGACTCGGCGTACGGCGTCTCTCGGGCCGACGGAGAACCGCGCGTCGATCAGCGACTCGTCGTACAACTCGGGGACGAAACCCTCGTCGAGGTTGCGCAGGCCGTAGACCAGTTCGCCGTACCGGGGTTCGGCGGCGACGATCCGGACGTCGGGCTTGTGCTCACGGAAGAACCGCCCGGCGCCCATCAGCGTGCCGGTGGTGCCGAGGCCCGCGACGAAGTGCGTCACCGAGGGGAGGTCGGCGAGGATCTCGCGGGCCGTGCCGTCGTAGTGCGCCGCCGCGTTCGAGGGGTTGCCGTACTGGTAGAGCATCACCCAGTCCGGGTGCTCCTCCGCCACCTGCTTGGCCACCCGGACGGCCTCGTTCGAACCGCCCGCGGCCGGGGAGGAGATGATCTCGACCCCCCACATCCGCAGGATCTGCCGGCGCTCCTCGGAGGTGTTCTCCGGCATCACGCAGACCATCCGGTAGCCGCGCAGTTTGGCCGCCATCGCGAGGGAGATCCCGGTGTTGCCCGAGGTCGGCTCGAGGATGGTGTTGCCGGGTCGCAGCCGGCCGTCCTTCTCGGCGTCCAGCAGCATCCGCAGCGCGGCCCTGTCCTTGATCGAGCCGGTCGGATTGTGGTCCTCCAGCTTGGCCCACAACCGCACGTCCGCGGTCGGGGACAGCCGCGGCAGGCCGACCAGCGGAGTACCGCCGACGGAGTCGAGCAGACTGTCGAAGCGCATGACCAGGGCTCCGTCAGCCGCCGGCGACCGCGGGCAGCACGACGACCACGTCGCCGTCCTTCACCCCGGTCTTGAGGCCACCGGTGAAGCGCACGTCCTCGTCGTTCACGTAGACGTTGACGAACCGGCGAAGCTCCTCCGGCTGGCCCTCGACGATCCGCTCCTTCAGGCCCGGGTGGTTGCCGTTGACGTCGTCGATGAACTCGGCCAGCGTGCTACCCGCCCCGTTCACCGCCTTCTCGCCGCCGGTGTACGTGCGCAGGATCGTCGGAACCCGCAGTTCGATCGCCATATCAGTTCTCTCCTCGGTCTTTACCCATTACCAACATCCGCCGCGTTGCCGCTCATTCCGCCGGGTAGGCGGGGACCACCTGGACCTCTTCCTCGGTGACCTCACCGTCGATGATCCGGTACGACCTGAACTCCACCGGCCCGTCGTACGACGGAGACTCGGCGCCGTCCCGCGTGGACACCAGCACGTAGTGCGCGCCGGGCTCCTGGGCCAGGTTGATGTCGGTGCGCGACGGGTACGCCTCGGTGGCGGTGTGCGAGTGGTAGATCACCACCGGCTCCTCGTCGCGGGAGTCCATCTCCTTGTAGAGCCGGAACAGATCGCCCGAGTCGAACTCGTAGAACGTCGGCGACATGGCCGCGTTCAGCATCGGGATCAACCGCGCCGGCCGGTCCGAGCCCTCCGGCCCGGCGACCACGCCACATGCCTCATCCGGGTGGTCCCGGCGGGCATGGGCCACGATCGCCTCGTACGTCGCGGTGTCGATGATCAGCACGCCCCCACGGTACGGCGACCGCCGACCCCGCCCCGCCAACTGCGAGGTCGGTCCAATATGCGGACAGGTGCTACCAGCGGTCGTGGATCTGGGGGCGGATCAGCTCGTCGTAGACGGTCTGGACGACCTTCGACTGCCCTTCGGTGAGTGGGGCCAGGGCGGCGGCGCCGAGGTTGCCCCGGACCTGCTCGGGGTTGCGGGCGCCGGGGATGACGACCGAGACGCCGGGCTGGTCGAGGATCCAGCGGAGCGCGAACTGGGCCATCGTGGCGCCCTCGGGGACGACCGGAATCAGCCGCTTCACCGCCTCCAGGCCAGTGCCGAAGTCGACCCCGGAGAAGGTCTCGCCGACGTCGAAGGCCTCGCCCCGGCGGTTGTAGTTGCGGTGGTCGTCCGCGCCGAAGGTGGTGTTCTCGTCGTACTTGCCGGACAGCAGGCCGCTCGCCAGCGGGACCCGGGCGATGATGCCGACACCGGCCTGCTCGGCGGCCGGGAGCACCTCGTCGAGCGGCTTCAGCCGGAACGCGTTCAGGATGATCTGCACCGACGCCACGTTCGGCCGCGCGATCGCCGTCAGCGCCTCGGCGCAGGTCTCCACGCTCACCCCGTACGCAGCGACGCGCCGCTCCTGCACCAACGTGTCGAGTGCGTCGAACACGGCGTCGGTGGAGTACACCTCGGTCGGCGGGCAGTGCAGCTGGACCAGGTCGATCGTGTCGACGCCCAGGTTCTCCCGGGAGCGGTCGTTCCAGGCACGGAAGGCGTCGAGGTTGTAGTTCGGGGGGATCTGCTCGACCCGGCGGCCCATCTTGGTGGCCACCGTCAGACCGGCGTCCGGGTGCTGCCGAAGCAGCTGTCCGACGAGTCGCTCGCTGCGCCCGTCGCCGTACACGTCGGCGGTGTCGATGAAGGTGACCCCGCCCTCGACGGCCGAGTTCAGCACCGCGAGCGCGTCGCTCTCGTCCACCTCGCCCCAGTCGCCCCCGAGCTGCCAGGCCCCCAGCCCGACCACACCGACATCCCGACCGGTCCGACCCAACGTCCGCTTCTCCATGCCGCCAACACTAGTGCCGGGCCCGCAGTACGGCGGCCGGAGTACGGGTGATCGGCGGTCAGCGGATGTTGTGCAGCAGGGCGGACTGGAGGTACCCGAGCCAGTCGTAGAGGTCGTAGGTGAGACGCCGGGGATCGTCGTCGGGCAGCTTCTCCCAGACGGAGTAGTCGTCC
Organism: Kribbella qitaiheensis; assembly: GCF_042657745.1. Taxonomy (GTDB): domain Bacteria; phylum Actinomycetota; class Actinomycetes; order Propionibacteriales; family Kribbellaceae; genus Kribbella; species Kribbella qitaiheensis. The sequence goes on from NZ_JBHSKE010000002.1 coordinate 71,044, forward strand.
TCCTCCTTGATGTCCAGGCGGGTACCGATCGCCAGCCGGAGGTCGTTCAGCGCGCGGAGCCAGGCGAGCTGGTCGTCGCCCTCGAGCACGATCCCGTCCGCCACCGCGTCGGCGTCCTCCAGCGCGGCGAGGACCCGCTTGGCGTCGGACGCCTTGCCGTCGCGCAACCCGCGCTCGGTGAACCGCCGGAACTCCGACGACGCCTGGTCGTCCGCGTTGTACGCGTCCGGCAGCAGTCGCTGCAGTACCACGTCCTCCGGCGGCGAGGTAGGCCCGTCGTTGTCGAGCAGTGCCGCCAGCGGGTCGCTCGACTCGCTCGCGCGCGGCGGCATCCCGTCGTACAGCAGCTCCACCAGGTTGCGGAGCAGGTTCGCCAGGATGTCGGCCTCGTGCTCGGCGAAGCTGACGATCACGGTCTTCTTGCGCTTGCGGAACCTTGTCACGACTTCTCGCAGGTGGCCCAGAGGCCGTAGCTGTGCATGGCTTCGACGTCGCGTTCCATCGCCTCGCGGTTGCCGTTCGACACGACCGACTTGCCCTCCTGGTGCACCTGCATCATCAGCTTCTCCGCCTTCTGCTTGGAGTAGCCGAAGTAGGTCTGGAACACGAACGTGACGTAGTCCATCAGGTTGACCGGGTCGTTCCAGACGATGGTCACCCACGGTGGGCTCAACTCGATCGCCTCGTCGACTTCGGGGCTCTCGAGCTCGCTCGGTGCGGTGGTCACTTACCCATTCTCTCCATCATCGGTTCCCGGCTCGCAATAGGCAGTGTCCTCCGCCGGTCGTTCGTGCTTCAGCTCCGGTGTCCAGGTGCGTGCATCGCAAGGCGGAGAGGCGTCCTCGATGCGGAGCATCGTGGACGTTTCTCCAACGCCGCGAGGTGCGTGCCTGGGCGCCGGAGATGTGCACGAACGACCGGCGGGGGACACTTGCACTCGTGAACGCTACGACAGCCTTGCTGACGGACCACTACGAGCTGACCATGCTGCAGGCCAGTCTCGCCGACGGCACGGCGCATCGCCGGTCCGTCTTCGAGCTGTTCGCCCGCCGCCTGCCCGACGGCCGCCGGTACGGCGTGGTCGCGGGCGTGAACCGGCTGCTCGACGTCCTCGAGCGGTTCCGGTTCGACGAGCAGACGGTCACCTTCCTGGTCGAGCAGGGCATCGTCGACCAGCCGACGGCCGACTGGCTGGCGGACTACCGGTTCACCGGCGACATCTTCGGCTACGCCGACGGGGAGATCTTCTTCCCCGGGTCGCCGGTGCTGATCGTGGAGTCCAGCTTCGCCGAGGCGGTGCTGCTGGAAACCGTGTTCCTGTCGGTCCTGAACCACGACTCCGCAGTCGCCAGCGCGGCGTCCCGGATGACCTGGTGGGCCGGCGGCCGCCCCTGCATCGAGATGGGCTCACGCCGTACCCACGAGGAGGCGGCGGTCGCCTCGGCACTCGCGGCGTACATCGCGGGCTTCGCGACGACCTCCAACCTGGAGGCGGCCCGGCGGTTCGGCATCCCCAGCGCGGGTACGGCGGCGCACTCGTTCACCCTGCTGCACGACACCGAGCGGGACGCCTTCACCTCCCAGGTGGATGCCCTGGGCAAGGGAACCACGCTGCTGGTGGACACCTATGACCTGACCGAGGCGGTCGCGATCGCGATCGACGTAGCCGGCACCGACCTGGGCGCGGTACGGCTGGACTCCGGCGACCTGCCGTCGCTGGCCGGCCAGGTCCGCGACCAGCTCAACTCGCTGGGCGCCACCAAGACCCGGATAATCGTGACCAGCGATCTCGACGAGTACCAGATCGCGGCCCTCGCCCCCGCGGCCGTCGACGGGTACGGCGTGGGCACCTCGCTGGTGACCGGGAGCGGCTACCCGACCTGCGGGTTCGTCTACAAGCTGGTCGCTCGCGAAGACTCAAGCGGCGCGTTGCTGCCGGTCGCCAAGAAGAGCCCGGACAAGATCTCGATCGGCGGCCGCAAGTACGCGTTGCGCCGCCGCTCGGCCAAGGGTGTCGCCGAGGTCGAGCTGATCGGCGTCGGCGAGCCGCCGGTGGACGACGGCGACGACCGTGACCTGCTGAAGCCGCTGGTCGAGGCCGGCAAGATCGTCGGCCGCACCACCCCGGACGAGTCGCAGGCGCACCACCTCAAGGTCCGCGACGAGCTCCCCCGCAGCGCGAGCCAGCTCAGCCGCGGCGAGCCGGCCATCCCGACGGAGTACATGGGTGATCTGAACGCCCGCAATCCCTTCGCGTCCCGGAGCGCGAGGTGAGTACAGCAGACGGTACTGCCGAGCGCGATTTGAACCCGGACGGCGGTACTGCGGAGCGCGGACAGCCCGCCGCGGCCGCCGAGCCCATGCGGTGGGACCCCGACGCTCCGGCCAGCGGCGGGGACATCCTGATCGCGCTGCGGTTCGCCGATCGCGCGGCCCGCAAGGCGGTCAGCGACGAACTCACCGGCACTGGCGTCCACACCGGGCAAGAGATCGTGCTCGCCAAGCTGCTGCACCTTGGTTCCCTCCCGGTCGCCCAACTGGCCAAGGTCCTCGACGTCGAGGTCCCCACCGCCACCCGCACGACCCAGCGGATGGAAGCGGCCGGGCTGGTCCGCCGGCTGAAGAACACCACCGACGCCCGCCAGGTCAGCATCGAACTCACCGACCGCGGCCGGGAGCTAGCCCAGACCGTCAAGCGCCTGCACACCCAAGCAGGCGACAGGGCCCTCCAAGGCATGTCCCCCGAACACCGCCGCCTCCTCCGCAACCTCCTCTGGACCATCACCGCCAACATCGACGACCTCCCCGGCTAGGCCCGCCTCCCCCCGCTCGGGCTCCACAAAGTCTGACCGGCAGGGACCCAACCCACCCACCTGGCCGACGCCCCGAAACCGGCACTTTGTGCACCACCCGAGCAGACCCCGGCGACCCCGGCACTCACCCGAAGCACAAAGTGCAGCAACACCCTCGGCACCCACCACAGCACACCGGCAGCGACCACCCCCAACCACCGGACCGGCCGACGCCCCGAAACCGGCACCTTGTGCACCACCCGAGCAGACCCCGGCGACCCCGGCACTCACCCGGGGCACAAAGTGCGGCAACACCCCCGGCGCGCACCCGAGCACACCGGCAGCGACCACCACCCCAACCACCGGACCGACCGACGCCCCGAAACCGGCACCTTGTGCACCACCCGAGCAGACCCAGGCGACCCCGGCACTCACCCGAAGCACAAAGTGCGGCAACACCCCCGGCACCCACCAGAGCACACCGGCAGCGACCACCACCCCAAACCACCGGACCGACCGACGCCCCGAAACCGGCACCTTGTGCACCACCTGAGCAGACCCAGGCGACCCCGGCACTCACCCGAAGCACAAAGTGCGGCAGCTTCTTCCTTGCCGGACGAAATCGCTGACAGATAGGCCGTCTGTGTCGACCAGCTGTCCGTTCGGGGGCGGCGGGGTCTCACTCAGGCGGTTCGGAGAAGTCGGCGGCAAATGCCGTCGACCAGGCGAGGCGAAGACCTGGTCACGGGAGTTTGTCGCCGTGGCTAGGCCGTACTGGGTCGTGGCGTTGGTGGCGGCGGTCAGTCTCTTAGGACTGCCCAGGCTCCGGCCGGGACCGTGAACTCGTCGCCTAAGGTCTCGCCGGTTAGTAGGTCGACGCCGCCTCCGGGGAGGGCGACGGGGTGCGAGGTGTGGTTGAGGATGAAGCGCCAGCGGGTCTTGCCCGATCTGCGGGTGATCACCTCGACGCCTTCCGGGAGACCGGGTGGAGTGATGCCGGCGGCGCGGATCACCTTGTCCACAAGGGACTTGTACGACGGGTCGTCGAGCCAGGTGGAGACGTACCAGGCGTTGTGGTGACGGGTGATCGCGGGCATGCCGTCGAGTGGTCCGCCCTGGTAGCGTGCGAGAGGCTCGGCGCCTTCGAGGCGGAGGCGTTCGCTCCAACCGGTGCCGTGATCGCCCGTGTCGAGGTCGACCGAGTCCACCGGCAGGAACTCCTCGACCCGGATCCCGAGGACATCGCGGAAGGCGCCGGGATATCCACCGAGCCGGATCTGCGAGGTGGCGTCGGCGATCCCGCTCAGCGAGGTCACCAGCAGTTGCCCACCACCTTCGGCGTACCGGTTGATCGCGGCGGCGGCCTCGTCCGAGACCAGGTAGAGGCTCGGCACGATGACGGCGCGGTAGCGGCTCAGATCCCCTGTGGGGTGGGCAAAATCGGCGCCGACGCCCAACGACCACAACTGCCGGTGCGCCGCTCGCACGGCCGCCAGATAGTCGATCTCGGGCGACGGCAGGCCCGGCCCGTCGGTCGCCCACCAGGACTCTGCGTCCCACAGGATCGCCACCTCGGCCTCGACCGCACCTTCGTCGGCCTCCGCGAACCTCGGCAGGATCTCGCCCAGCGCGGTGACCTCGCGAAAGGCCCGGCTGTCCGGACCCGCGTGCGGAACTGTCGCGGTGTGGAAACGCTCGGATCCACCCCGGGACGCACGCCACTGGAAGAACAGCGATCCCCGCGAACCTCTGGCGATGTGCGAGACGCTGTGCCGGGCCATCCGGCCGGGCTCCTTCGCATGCATCCGGCCGCCGTCGTTGAGCGACCCGGCCGCCTGTTCCATCAGCAACCACGAACCACCGCCGGCCCACGAGCGCGCCAGGTCCGCACCGAAGGCGGTCTGCTGCTCGGCCTCGATCCCCGCGCCCTCCGGATAGTGGTCGATGGCAACGAGATCCACCTCGCGGGCCCAGCGCCAGTGATCCACCGGCACCCATGAGCCGAACACGAAGTTGGTCGTGATCGGGATTCCCGCGCTCAGCGACCGGAGTACCGCTTTCTGTTCTCTGTACGCCGTAAGGAGTTCGTCCGAGAAGAACCGGCGGAAGTCCAGCACCTGCGCGGGATTCGCCAGGTACTGCGTCCGCCGCGGCGGGAAGACCTGCTCCCACGCGGAGTACCCCTGGCTCCAAAAGGCAGTCGTCCACGCTTCGTTCAGCGCGGCCAACCCGCCGTACCGGTTCTCCAACCACCGCCGGAAGGACACGGCTACCTGATCGCAGTAGCAGGTGGTGCCGTACTCGTTGTGCACATGCCACATCTCCAGCGCCGGGTGGCTGCCGTACCGTTCCCCCAGAGCCCGGGCGATCCCGACGGCGGCCTCCCGGTACGCCGGGCTGCACACGCAGTACGTGTCCCGGCTGCCATGCAGAAGCCGTACGCCGTCAGCCGTGACGGGTAGAGCCTCCGGGTGGGCAAGGCTGAACCACGGCGGCGGAGAGGCTGTCGGAGTCGCCAGGTTCACCCGGATCCCGTTACCGGCAAGGAGATCCAGCACGCGGTCGAGCCAGCCGAACTCGTACCGGCCGGGCTCCGGCTCCAGGCTCGACCAGGAGAACACCCCGACGGTCACCAGGTTCACCCCGGCCTGTCGCATCAACGCCATGTCCTCGGCCCAGACCGCCGGGGACCACTGCTCCGGGTTGTAGTCGCCCCCGTAGTACAACTCAGCCACCGAGCACAACCTTCACCTCGTAGCGCTCGCAGACACCTTCGACCACCCGGCTCTGCGGCGCACCGTCGACCAGTGTCAGGTCGATCACCGCGGCAGTCTCCCCGTTCGGCCCGGGGAGACGGACCTGCGCGACCTCACCTTCGACCGGCTCGAACCAGCGCAACTCCACGTCCTCCGCCCAGTCGTACTCCGGCCGATCGTCCACGGCCCCGAAGGCGATCACCGCACCTTGCCGGACCAGCAGCGGCAACCCGTCAAAGCCATAGGTCCGAGTGACCCACCGAGAACCGGCCAGCCGCTCCCCGGTCAGCAGGTCCGTCCAAAGACCATCCGGCAGGTAGAACCTGGTCTCCCCCTCGGCACTCATCACCGGAGCCACCAGCAGGTCGGGGCCGAGCATGTACTGCCGATCGAGATAGGCGACCGCCGGGTCCGAGGGGAACTCCAGCACCATCGGCCGCATCATCGGCGTACCGGCCGTGTGGGCCTCGGAGGCGGCCACCGCCAGGTAGGGCATCAGGGACAGCTTCAGCTTGGTGAACGAGCGCAGTACGTCGACCGCCTCGTCGTCGAACGCCCACGGCACCCGGTAAGACCCGGAACCGTGCAGCCTCGAGTGCGACGACAACAGCCCGAACGGCACCCACCGCTTGAACACCGCCGGGTCCGGCGTTCCCTCGAAGCCCCCGATGTCGTGGCTCCAGTAGCCGAATCCCGAAGCGGCCAAGGACAATCCGCCCCGCAGCGACTCCGCCATCGCCTCGAACGTCGACTCGCAGTCGCCACCCCAGTGCACCGGGAACTGCTGTCCACCGGCCGTCGCCGACCGCGCGAACAGTACTGCGTCGCCCTCGCCGCGGTTGTCCCGCAGCAGGTCGAACACGGCCTCGTTGTAGAGGTGCGGATAGTAGTTGTGCATCCGCCCGGGATCAGACTCGTCGTACCAGACCACGCCCTCGGTCGGGATCCGCTCGCCGAAGTCCGTCTTGAAGCAGTCCACCCCGAGATCGATCAAGGCCTGCAGTTTCGACCGGAACCACGCGGTCGCCGCCGGGTTGGTGAAGTCGACGATCGCCATCCCGGCCTGCCACATGTCCCACTGCCAGACCGAGCCGTCCGCGCGCTTCAGCAGATAGCCGAGCTCGCGCCCCTCCTCGAAGAGGACCGAGCGCTGGGCGATGTACGGGTTGATCCAGAGGCTGATCCGCAGCCCTCGCGCCTTCAGCCGCTGCAGCATCCCCGCCGGGTCCGGGAACGCCGCGGGATCCCAGAGGAAGTCGCACCAGTGGAACTGCCGCATCCAGAAGCAGTCGAAGTGGAACACGCTCAGCGGCAGGTCCCGCTCGGCCATCCCGTCGACGAAGCTCGTCACCGTCGGCTCGTTGTAGTCGGTGGTGAACGAGGTCGACAACCACAACCCCATCGACCACGCGGGCACTCGGGCCGGCCGCCCGGTCAGCCCGGTGTAGCGGGTGAGCACCTCCTTGGGCGTCGGCCCGTCGATGACGTAGTACCTCAACTCCTGTCCCTCGACGCTGAACTGGTTGCGCGACACGATCTCCGACCCGAGCTCGAAAGACACGTGCGCCGGCGTGTCCACCAGGACGCCGTACCCGGAGCTGCTCAGGTAGAACGGCACGTTCTTGTACGCCTGTTCGCTGGACGTGCCGCCGTCCGCGTTCCAGATGTCGACGACCTGCCCGTTCTTCACTAGCGGACCGAACCGCTCGCCCAGGCCGTAGACCGTCTCGCCGACGCCCAACGCCAACTGCTCGTGCAGGTAGATGCGCCCGGCCGCATCGGTGATCAGCCCGACGCTGCCCGCGGCCGATCCGGTCAGCAGCCGGCCGTCCCGCTCGAACCGCACATTCCAAGGCCCATCGAGCCCGACCACCACGGTGAGCCCACCACTCGTCAGCCTCGCGGTCTCCGCGTCCACCTCCACCTTGACCGGGTGCCCGTCCCCGCTGTTCAGCCGGTACGCCGGACGCGCTGGCCGGCCGCCGCTGTGATGCTGGACGCGGACTCCGATGATCCCGAGCGCGGGCGAGCTGAAGGTGATCGTGAACAGCGGCTGGTTGAGGGTGTCGCCGCGGTGCACGATCCGCTTGGCCGGTGCGTAGACGGTGAGCGAGCGCTCGCCGGCCTCGACACTCTCCACCTCGGCCGGCCCGAGCCTGGTCACGCCCTCGCGAAGCTGCCAGTGGCCGTCAGTGAACTTCATCTACTGCCTCTCTGCCCGTGCACTCCTGGCCGTCTTCCTCTTCTTCGCCCTGCCGCTGGTCCCCCGAACCTCCAACGCACAGGGCAACAACTCCTGGTACGTCGAACCGTCGTCCTCGGCGAGCCTTTTCAGCAGCACCCGGGTGGCCGCCGCGCCGAGCGCAGCCCCCGGCGAGGTCATCGCGGTCAGCGCGGGACTCGCCAGGTCGGCCACCACTTCCGAGGTCACCATCGACACCACCGAGACATCACCCGGTACGTCGAGGCCGGCCTCGCGCAGTTCCGCGAGGATCCCGAGCGCGGCGTTCTCGTTCATCACCAGTACGCCGGTCAAAGCCGGGCACTCCTCCCGGGCCCGCTGGATCGCGGCCCGGCCACCGCCGGCGGTGTCCTCGGTCGGCACCATCACGCCGGTGATCCCGTGCCGCTCGAGTGCCGCCTGGAAGGCCGCCTCGGTCCGCTTGGCCGGGCCGTACCCGCTGGCCAGGCTGGCTGGCGAATGGTTGATGTAGGCAATCGTCTCGTGCCCGAGCTCGACCAGGTGCGCGACCGCGTCGTTCACGGTCTGCTCGAAATCGATGTCCACACAGGCCAGTCCGGTGCCGTCCTCTGTCCGCCCGATCAGCACGAACGGCGACTCCAGCTTGCGGAGCAGCTCGACCCGGCGATCGGTCAGCTGCACCTCCATCACCAGGAATCCGTCCAGCAGTCGCTGGGTCGCCAGCGACTGCAGTTCGTCGCTGTCAGCAGCGCCGACCGGACACAGCATCAAGTGATACCCGGCCTCGCGCGCAGCCTCGGTGGCGCCGGTGACGAACGCGGTCTCGGTGGCGCCCAGCCCACGCCCGGTGAGCGGCAGCAGTAAGCCGACGATGTTGCTCTTCCGGCTGGCCAGCCCGCGCGCCATCGCGTTCGGCTGGTAGTCGAGCTCGGCCATCGCCGCGAGCACCCGGTCCCGGGTCGCCTCGGAGATCGGCCGTGTCCCGGTCAGCACGTACGACACCGTGCTCACCGACACACCGGCTCGCCGAGCCACGTCGGTCATCGTCGCCACGCCAACCACCCGGCCACCTCCGGTGATCATCGAAACGCTTTGTCGAAACGTTTCGACAAAGTTAGGCCAAGGTCTCCGGGGCGTCAACAGTTGACCTGGTCAGCAGGCAGTGATTGTTTGGCCTCAGGGTGCAAGGGGGGCCGGTTCGATGGCCAAGCTCAAGATGCGTGACGTCATCGTCGTGCTGCCCGGAATCACCGGCAGCGTGCTCTCGCAAGCGACCGGGAACGGCGACCGCCGCGACCTGTGGGACGTGTCCGGCCGGGCGCTGTGGTCCTATCTGCGCTCCCGCGGGGACAGCCTTCAGCAGCTTGCCGTGCCGCAGCACGATCCCCGGGCCGAGCCTCCCGCGACCGATGTCGCCGCGACCGGTCTGGTCGACGGTTTCCACGGGATCTTCGGCCTGGCGAAGATCGACGGCTACAAACCGATCTACGACGCGTTGACGAGCAGGTTCGACGTCACGCCCGGAGACTGGTCGGACCCGAGACCGGCGAATCTGCTGGCCTTTCCCTACGACTGGCGCTTGAGCAACCGCGCCAGCGCACAGACTTTCGAGGCCGGTATCCGGGACAAGCTCACCGCCTGGCGCGACCACTCTGGCGAACCCGAGGCGCGGTTGATCTTGGTCGCGCACAGCATGGGTGGGCTGGTGGCCCGCTACTGGCTCGAAGTACTCGAGGGATGGCGCGAGACCAAAGCCCTGGTGACGTTCGGTACGCCGTACCGTGGCTCGCTCGACGCGGTCGGCTATCTGGCCAACGGCTACAAGAGGGCCTTCGTCGACCTGACCGCGGTACTGCTCAGCTGCCCGTCCGTCTACGAACTGCTGCCGATCTACAGGTCGGTGCAGCAGGACGGCGAGTGGAAGCGCCCTAGTGAGGTTCGGTTGCCTGTGGTCGATGCCGGCTTCGAAGAGGTGGCAGCCCGCTATGTCGCGGCCGCTGCCGAATTCCACGACGAGATCCGCACGAAGGTCACCGAGCACGCCAACGACCCGGCGTACAACAGGGCGTACGCCGTCGTGCCGTTCGTCGGCGTCTACCAGGACACGCAGCAGTCGGCGCTCCTGCGGGATGACCGGCTCACGCTGAACAACGAGCTGCCGGGCTGGATCGAGGACGACGTCGCTGGTGGTGACGGCACGGTGCCCCGGGTCTCGGCCATACCGATCGAGATGGAGTCCGCGTTCGGCGCGACCTTCGTCGGGGCCAAGCACAGCGGTCTGCAGAACAGCGCGTCGGCGCTCGACGACCTGGTCGAGCGGCTCCGCCAGTCGCAGAGCAGGCACATGCGGGACATTCAGGGCAGCTACGCGCCAGGGATCACCGCCGTCGATCTCGTCGTCGACGATGTGTTCCTGCCGGACGAGCCCGTCGTACTGCGCGCGCGGCTGGTCGACAGGGAGAACCACCCCGTCCAGTCCGTACTGCGGGTCGTGGTCGAGCCGACCGGCGGAGCTGGTGCCGCGACGCAGACCGTGCTCCCCCGGACGGACGACTACGCCGTCGCCGAGCTGGGGGAACTCGCGCCAGGCCAGTACCGGGTGACCGTTGAGGTGGCGGGCCCGCAGTACCAGGCTCTGCCGGTGACGGATGTGTTCGAGGTGGCCGGATGACCTGGCCGGTCTGGCCGAAGGGCAACGAGAAGGCGCTGGCGGGCTACGTGCTCGCGAGCACGGCCGGGTCGGTCCGGCTCGCCTCGCCGACCGCCGACGCGCACGCCGCGGGGAACCTGAGCCTGATCCTCCGCGAGCTGTACGAGGCACTGCTGGCGATGGACATCCGCTGGTCGCGCGAGATGTACCGCGCCGATGAGGCTCGGCAGGAAGTGCGGCCGCCCGACGCGATTCTGCGCGGTGCGGGTGACGGCACCTGCCTCGACCTGGCACTGCTACTGGCGGGAGCTGCGCTGGGTAAGGACCTGCTCCCCATCGTCGTGGTACTCGACGGGCACGCCCTGATCGCGGTGTCGACGGGCATCGACAGGCGTCGTGCGGACAGCGGCGTCCGCCGACAGCGCGAGAACGGCGGCGTGTTCACCGAGGGGCTGTTGACGAACGGGGAGGTGCTGCGCGAACTGGTCACGCGAGGCGAGTACGCGTTGGTCGAGTGCACCGGCTTCGCGATGGCCAGGGAGGCCATCAATCCGGCGACCCCCGAGGGCAGCGGGCGAACGGACGGCCTGATGTCGTACGACCGCGCGACCGAGGCCGGACTGGAGCAACTGGCCTTCCCCGGGCGGGAGTTCCAGTTCGCCATCGACGTCGCCTATCTGCAGGACATCGTCGGGATCGAGGTCTACGACCCCAGGCCGGACGGCATGGAGCGGATCAACGCGGACCTGCGGCTGCGCTATCGCCAACTCATGGACGAGTACTCGTTCGTCGCCGGACGTGAGGAGCAACTCAGCACCCTCGACCGCTTCCTCGTCGACCAGCCGTCGGGCTACTGCCTCGTGACCGGTGACGCGGGCACCGGCAAGACAGCGCTGCTGGCCGAGTGGCTTCGGCGCCTCACCGAGCGGGTCGACGTCAGCCCGGTCTATCACTTCATCAGCAGGCAGTACGGCACGGCCGACCGGCAGTTCGACTTCTTCCAGTCGTTGCTGCAGCAGGCCTCCTGGGCGTGGGGCCGGCCAGTGAACGCGACCGGGTCGCTCGGCATCCTGGAGGCGAGCTGGCTGGATCTGCTGGACGCCGGCCGGCCGCCGCCGGGTCCGGTCGTCATCGTGATCGATGGCGTCGACGAGATCGAGGGCTGGTCCCTGTCGAAGGCGACCCTGCCGCGTGAACTGCCCGCCGGGGTCCATGTCGTACTCTCCGCGCGGTCCGTGGCGGGAACCGACTGGCAGAGGGAACTCGGGCTGCGGAATCCCCGGGTGCTGAAGCTCGGAACGTTCGACGACAACGCTGTGCGCGCGATTCTCGAAGGTGCGGGCGCGCCCGCCTGGCTGCTCGAACCGGCAGCCTTCGCGGTTCTCACCCAGCGCGCCCAGGGCGATCCGTTCTACGTCCGGCTGCTCTGCGACCAGGTCGTCGATCACGAGATCGCGAACCTCGACGACCTCGCCCGGGTCGAGCACGGCCTCCAGGACTACATCGGCGCGTGGTGGGCCGATCTGAACCGATCCGCGCCCAACGCCGAAGTACGGACTCTGCTGTCGTACTTGACCGTCGCACTCGCGCCGATGACCCAGGCCGAACTGATCGACGTCAGCGGGACCGACGGGCTCGACTTCTTCTCCTTCGGACCCGCCCTGAACACGGTGAAACGCTATGTCCGCGGTGATCTGGAGGAGGTGGGCATCGCGTTCGCCCACTGGCGACTCAAGGACTATGTCTCGCGCGGGCTGGGCATCGAAGGCACCCGGCAGGCCAGAGAGGCGATCCTCTCTTGGTGTGACCGCTGGCGTGAGCACCACTTCCGGTACGCCCTGGCCAAAGGGGTCAGCCACCATCTCGAGGAAGTCGCGAACACACCGCCCGAGGAGCAAGGCCCAAGACTGCGCGCGATCGTCGAGCTGACCCGGAACCACGAATACCAGCAGGCGCGAGTCGAGAAGGTCGAGGACGGTGCCGGCCTGGCAGCCGACGTCAACCGCTTGATCGAACGCCTCGCGGAGGTCGAACCCATCGACGTCAGCACGCTCGTGACCATGTCGTTGGAGTATGTCGACGCTCGGACCCGCTGGCTGCAGCCCGCCGCTGTCTTCGAGCTGGCCGCCCGCGGGCGCTGGGAGGAAGCTGCCTGGCGTCTCGAACTCCTTCCGGCAGGCAGCAAGTGGCAGACCGCCGCGCGCCTGTGTATCGCCTGGCTGGCCGCGGATCAGGCCGGAGACGAGGTACGGCGCCTGCTGGACGAGGAGGGTGGAGGAGCATCGCTGCTCGGCGACCTGGCGGCCAGAGTCCGCGAGGCACTGGCGCCGGATCCACACCCTGCGGTGCCAACGCCGAGGCGCGAACCAGACTTGCTCGATCAGGCGCAGCAAATCATCACGGTCCTGTCGGCCGACGGCGACCTCGAGGGCCCTCAGCCATCCAGCTATCCCGAGGGTCCGGAGGGATCACCGGACGAGGCCGACGCCGAGGTACAAGTGCTGGTGAACGCGGCGCTGGCGAACCCCGGTCACGGCGACGCGCTGCTGGACGCGTACATCGACCTGCAAGGCGCCAACCCGTACGCCGACTACCGGAACCGTGCCCTCGCAGTGCTCCGCGACGCCATTGTGCGACTCCTCCCGGACCCGGCCCAGGCACGACCCCACATCGTCCACGTGGTGGAGAGTGCGCTGAATCCGTCGCCGGTTCGCTTCAGCGACGCTCTCGGGTTCAGCGTCGATCGACGGGCCGGTGCGGCCGGCCAGGCGGGGCTCATCGCGACGGCGCAAGATCTCGAGAGCACGGCGGACTCACTGCTTGGTCATGCCCCGAGTGAAGCTGCTCCGTACCACTCCGGTGGCAACGATCTGTGGTCGTTCCACCGGCGCCGGATGGCGGCGATGGCCGAGACCCTCGCCAGTACTGGTGATCTGATCGCGGCCGGTCGGCTGCTGGACAAGGCAGCCGGACTCAGACTGGGTTTCGCGGGCCTCAGGGCACCCGCGTTCCTCACCCTGGCTGAGGCGAACCTGGTCGTACGGCGTGAACTGCTATCGCCGAGGCTCGACTGTCTGCACCAGGCGCTGCTGGCCGCTCACAACATCCGGGACCCACGGTTCTGCGCGCGGATGACGGCGGCGGTTAACCGGATGGCGCAGCTGACGGAGCCGATGGCCGACATCTCCGGGCAGGTCGAGAACTTCGTCTCCTCACCTACGGCGCGGGTGACCGACTTCGGCGGCCGCCACCGGGTCGGCGAGCAGTTCGACCTCCGCAGACGTGGGGATCACGTCGCGATGGACGCCATCTCCCACGTCGACACGATCGAGCGGCTCGCGCTCGACGTCTTCCACCTGCCCATCGCGGCCCTTGCGTACGCCAATCCGGCTCACTCGCGCTCCGAAGTCCTGCCGCCCGACACCTGGGTCGTCGTACCGAACCAGTCGTTCACGCCGTGGATGGCCACGTGGCTGTCCGCCGAGGTGCTGTCCGCCGACCTGTCTCCCATCGACAAGACCAGCCTGATCGCCCGTCTGGTGCCCCTCACCCTCAGCAACGCGACCGCCCTCGACACGTTGCTCGCGCGGCTGGTGGGGATCGCACCAACAGTCGAGATCACCGCGCTGACCGATGTCTTGTCGCTCGCGAAAACCTTCGAGCCACAGAAGGGCAGCGAGTACTACGCCTCCTAGTGCCCCGCTGCAGACGGCAAGTAGGTGTCCAGGTAGTCGTTGCGGAACTTGCCGGTCGGGTCGTACTTTGCGGCGAGGTTGATGAACTCGGAGACCTTCGGGTAGCACTCGCGGAGGGTGGCGGCGTCGGTGGTGAAGACCTTGCCCCAGTGCGGGCGGGCGCCGAGCGGGAGGATGGCTGCCTCGAGGGCCTCGACCACCGGGCGGATGGCGGCCTCGTCCTGGATCCAGGTGAAGTGAAGGGCGACGGTGTCGCGGCCTTGGCTCGGGCTCAGCCAGAGGTCGTCCGCGGCGATCGTCCTCACCTCGGAGATCTGCAGGAGCCCCTCGAACCGCTTACCGAGGGTCCGCATCTCCTCGAACGCCTGACCTGCCACGGCGCGCGGCAGGAAGTACTCCGACTGCAACTCCTCGCCGTTGCTCGGGGTGAACTCGAGGCGGAAGTGCGGGAGCCTCTCGTTCCACGGCCCGGGCACTCCGTCCTGCTGGGTGGCGAAGTCGGCCGGCATCGCCTTGATCGGGTGCCGGGCCCCGTCGGCGATCCGCGCACCGAGCCACTCGGGCTCGTACGGCGTACCGGAGCGCAGCTTGCGCCAGACCATCACGTCCGGGTCGAGCCAGTCGGTGAACGCGCTGACGCTGTACGCGCTGGCGAAGATCTCCTCGAAGTCCGGGCCGAGCCGCCCGACCGGGAGCCCGTCGTACACGACCTGGCTGATCTCGTACGACGGCTGGGTGTCCAGCGTGAGGCGGACCGTGACCCCGAGGGCGCCGAGCGAGATCACCGAGCCAAGGAAGTCGGGGTCGTCGCGGGTGAGCGTGACGAGCTCGCCGTCGGCGCCGATGAAGGTGATCGTGGAGACCGCCGAGGCGAGGGTGCCGTTGGTGTCGCCGGATCCGTGCGTTCCGGTCGAGCACGCGCCCGCGACGGAGATGTGCGGCAACGAACCGAGGTTGTGCAGGGCTCGCCCCTGGGCCTGGAGTGCGGCGGTGATCTCGCCGTACCGGAGGCCGGCGGAAACCGTGACGGAGTCGCCCTCGACCGTGATCACCCGCGGCAGGTCGGCCACCGAGACCAGGGTGCCGCTCGTGTCCGCGATCCGGTTGAACGAGTGCCCGGTCCCCAGTACCCGGACCCGCTCGGAGCCCCTGACCAGCTCCTGCAGGTCCAGCACCGACTCCGGCCGCCGGACCTCCGTCGAGAAGGTGATGTTGCCGGCCCAGTTCGTCAGCTCGCCCATTTCGACACCCTTCATCCCGCACCGACCGACCGGCACTCCCGTGTCGAGCCTTACACAACCCACCCCATCACAGGTCCCCGAGGTGGACCCGATCGGCACCTAGCCTGGCCTGACGCCACCGCAGTCCGGCCTGACGCCACCGCCGCCCGATGGCGGTCAGTTCAAGGAGCACCCGTGCACAACGTCCTGGATCCCCGCGACCTCGTCCCCGACGAAGCCGAGCAGTTGCTGAGCGCCGGCTACCCGGCCGGCAACCTGCTCGACCGGGCCCGCGCGGCAGCCGCGGCGGACGACCCGCACGAACTGGCCGCCATCGAGTACGCGCTGCGCGACCTGCGCCGCCGACAGGACTGGCCGTACGACGAGCCGTCGGACCTGTCCTCCCTCGGCCCGGGGGCGGTGGTCACCCCGGCCGGCGACGACGTACCGGATCGCATCCGCGGCGCCTGGCTCGGCCGGGCGATCGGCAACACCATGGGCAAGCCGGTCGAAGGGCTCAGCCACACCGAGGTGGAGCGCTACCTGCGTGCCGCGGGCGACTGGCCATTGAGCGGCTTCGTCCCGTTGGTGGACCCGCTCCCCGAGGGGATCAGATCGCTGCACTCGTCGGCGGCGGAGGCCTCGGCAGGCCGATTCGACGCGATCCCCCGGGACGACGACCTCGACTGGACCATCCTCGGACTGCACCTGCTGGAGACCTACGGCGCCGCGTTGTCGACCGAGGACATCGCCCGCGAGTGGCTCGACCGGATGCCGTTCACGCAGACCTACACCGCCGAGCGCGTCGCGTACCGGAACCTGGTCAGTGGTCTGAAGCCGCCCAACACCGCCACCAACCGCAATCCCTACCGCGAGTGGATCGGCGCCCTGATCCGGATGGACACCTACGGCTACGTGAACCCGGGCGACCCGACCACTGCGGCACGCATGGCCCGCACCGACGCGGTCCTCTCCCACACGGCCAACGGCATCTACGGCGCCCAGTGGGCAGCCGCCCTGGTCGCCCAGGCTCTCGTCGCCGACACCGCAGCCGACGCACTCCGTACTGCGCTGTCCGTGGTTCCGTCGCGCTCACGGATGGCCGAGAGCCAGCAGAAACTGCTCGACCTGTCCGAGGCGGGCGCGACGGCGGCCGAGGCACTGGACTGGATCGACCACAAGCTCGACTACAACTGGGTCCACACCCTGAACAACGCGGCGATCATCACCGCCGGGCTGCTCTGGGGTGAGGACGACTACGTGCGGACGCTCGGACTGGTCGTCGGCGCCGGGCGGGACACCGACTCGAACGGCGCCACCGCCGGCAGCGTCTTCGGCGCACTCCATGGCTCGGCCGCGATCCCCGCGGAACTGGTTGCCCCTGGCAAGGGCATCGTGCGCAGCGCGGTCCGTGGTTTCGACCGGATCAGCATCGACGAACTCGTCACCCGGACCGAGGCAGTCCGGCAGGACATACAGGCCGGCAACCCGCCCTCGTGATCCGCTGGTGAGTGCCCGGCCCGTGGTTTGATACCCGGCGTGATCATCTCGTTCGGCGTGGCCGGGGTCTGGTTCGTGCTGTTCCTGGTGAGCTTCCTGCGCGATCAGCGGCTGCTGCGCAACGGGGTGTACCTCGTGCTGACGTTGCTGTTCGCGGGCCTCGGCGTGGTGTTCGCCCTCGAGAAGGTCTCGGAGTCGGCGGCCAAGGTGCTCGTCGTCGCCGTACTCGTCTGCATCCCGCTGAGCATCGCGGTGCTGGCCGTGTTCCTCATCGCCAACGGCGTGGTCATGCTCCGGCGCGAGGGGCGCCGGCCGGCCAACCTGCTGTCGCTGCTGGCCGGGCTGGGCATCATCGGGTTTGTCGTGTTCAGCGTGCTGGTCCAGCAGATCGGCTGGCGTCCGCTGGAGATCGTGCGGAGCGTGCTGATCGGGGTCCTGACCTATGTGTCGTTCCTCTTCGTCTGCTTCCTGGTCTACGCCCTCGTCTACGGGCGCTTCCGGTTCAGCCGGAAGGTCGACTTCATCGTCGTGCTCGGCGCCGGACTCCGCGGCAGCCGGGTGCCACCGTTGCTGGCCAGCCGGTTGGATCGCGCCCACGCTGTGTACGACCAGCAAACCCGCAAGGGCCGCACTCCGCAGCTGATCACCTCGGGCGGGCAGGGGCCTGACGAGGACGTACCGGAGTCCCACGCGATGGCCGACTACCTGATCGAGCACGGCGTCCCCGCCGACCGCGTACTGCGCGAGGACCGCTCGACCTCGACCTTCGAGAACCTCACCTTCAGCCGCGAGATCATGGTCGGCCTGGTTCCGAAGTACCGCTGTCTGGTGGTGACGAACAACTTCCACGTCCTGCGCGCCGCCTTCATCGCCCGCAAGGCGAAGGTCAACGGCCAGGTGATCGGTTCGCCGACCGCCGCCTACTACTGGCCTAGCGCAACCATCCGCGAGTTCATCGCCATCCTCGCCGACCACCGCCTCGCCAACACCGTCATCGTCCTGCTGATCCTCGCCCACGCCCTCCTGCCCGTCATCTGACTCTGTCAACGGGCCCAGCACCGCGGCTAGCGGAGCATTACGACGGCGGCGGTGATGCCGGCGAGGACGATCAGGATGCGGAGGAGGGTGGGTGGGAGCCGGCGGCCGATGTGGGCTCCGGCATAGCCGCCCACCACTGAGCCGGCGGCCAGCAGGCCGACCGCGGTGAGGTTGAGGTCGGCGACGAAGACGAAGATCAGCCCAGCGATGACATTCGCGGCGAGCACAGCCAGCGTCTTGAGTGCGTTGACGACGCGCAACTCCAGGTCGAGCCCGAGCCCGAGCACCGCCATCATCATCACCCCTGACCCGGCTCCGAAGTACCCGCCGTAGACGCCGGTCAGCGCGGCGAAGAAGGTGGTGACCGGCGACATCCTCGTCCGCGGCTCGAGCGAGTCCGGATCCTCGTGCCGCGACCGCAACCAGCGCGAGATCCACGGCTGCGCGCCGACGACCAGGCAGGTGAAGAGGATCAGCCACGGTACGACGACCTCGAACACGCCGGCGGGCAGGCACAGCAGCAGCGCCGCTCCGCCGATCGACCCGATCGCGCAGGTGGCGACGACGAACCAGGTGACGCGCGGCTGTTCCCGCAGTTCGCGGCGATAGCCCACGGAGCCGCTGAGGCCGGCCGGGATCAGGCCGACCGTGTTCGAGGCGTTCGCGACCACCGGCGGGATGCCCATCGCGAGCAGCACCGGGAAGCTCAACAGCGAGGCGACACCGACCGTCGACGTCAGGATGCCCGCGACGAGCCCGGCCGCCAGGATCGCCACCTGTTCGAGCCCCGTCACGGCTGCTCGCGCAGCAGGGCGACGTCGCTGACCAGCATCACGTGGTCATGCATCGCCTGGGGCGCCGCGTCCGGGTCACCCGCAGCGATCGCGTCGGCGATCCGCTGGTGACCGGCCAGCGACTCCCGCGGCCGGCCGGGCTGATCCACCCGGTGATCTGTTCGGCGACGTGCTCATACAGCCGGGTACGGAGTACGGGACGGGCGAAGCGGTCGTCGGCCATGAGACCACCTTATGGAACGCCTCGGCCTCGGCATCGCCGAACTCCGCGAGCGCAAGCCGCGGTTGGTGGTGCTGTCCATCACCGGCTTCGGCCACGACGGCCCCGAGGCGGCCGGGCCGGCTACGACCAGATCGCCCAGGGCGAGGCCGGGCTGATGTCGTTGACCGGCTCGGGTCCGGACGACCCGCAACGCGTCGGTACGCCGATCGCGGGCGTGTTGGCCGCACCACGCCCTCGAGGTCGCGGATCGCCTCCTCCCGCCGTACGCCGACCGCCTTCGCAAACAACTGGCGGATCTCAGCTGAACATCTCCCCAGAGGTGTACCGTCGAGAGCAACCACCGAGGCCCAGGAGTACCGCGGCGCACGAGGTTCGCCCAGCGAACCCAGCCCATCCGAACCGAGCCCCGGAGCCCGAGATGTCGAAGAACAAGGGCGGACGCGAAGTCCGCAAACCCAAGCAACCTAAACAGCCGAAAGCCAACCCCTCCGACAGCGCGATCATCCCGCCCACCAAGCAGGGGCGTAAGTAATCAGCGCGGTCAGTCTCTGAGGCTGTTGGCTGGGAGCCGTCCGTAACTGCCGGTCCGCCTTGGGGTCAGCTTCTCCGAGCGAGCAGGTAACCCTGCGGAGTGGTTTCCTGCTCCTCGGCGGGCCGGCCGGCCCAGAACACCGTCGCGAAACCGGCGGCGGTGAGGTGGCGCTTCATCTCCTCCGCCGACAGCCAGTACCCGTCGTACTCGACCCCGAGCCCGGCGCTGCGGCCACCGCGCCGGAGCTTGCCGTCACCGTCCTTGAACGCGGTGACCAGGTAACCCCCGGGCTTCACGACGCGAGCGAGTTCACCGAAGGCAACCGGCCTGTCGGCAGGCGCGAGGAAGATCAGCGAGTACCAACAGACCGCCCCTGCCAGCGAGGCGTCCTCGAAGGGCAGGTCACGCAGGTCCGCAACGTCGAAGGTGAAGTCCGGGTAGTCACGCCGGGCCACGTTGACCATCTCCTGCGAGAGATCGACTCCGCGTGGAGACACGCCGTGCCCCTTGAGAAAGGGAGCCAGCCGGCCCGTCCCGCAACCGATGTCCGCGACGTCGGTGCCGAGGTCCGCGGCAAGGGTCATTTCACAGAACAGCCCAAGCACCGCCCGCTCGATGGGCATCGCTTCCAGCGCTCCCACCAGGCGCTCGGCATACCACTCCGCAAGCACATCGTGCGCGGCCCTCAGCTCGTCAGTCTTGGCATCCACGCACGGAACAATAGTTGACCGAACTCGCCGACGCGCCGGTCAGTCCGCGTCCGTTTCGGCCACTGAGCGCGGAGCGGAAACCTTCTCGAAGCGGATGTTGCCCGCAGGCACCATCCAGGTCATCACCTGTACGGCGAGGCGCCCGGCCCTGACCGCCCGATCGGCACTGCACAACTCGCGCGCGGTCTCCGGGTCGACCGACATCACCGAAGCTCCGCGCAAACGCTCGTCATCCTGATCAAGCAACGGCCCACCGGCAACGAGATAGCCCTGCTCGCGCAGGTCCGCACGGAAGGCGAGATGGGCGTCCTGGAGCGCGTCAGCCTCCTCCTCGCTCAGTTCGGGCGCAGCTGCCGGCCGCACCAACAGAACGAGAGTGTGCTGATCGAACTTCATGCCGCAAGCCTAAGTGACACGCAACTGAAAGCGGTTTGAAAGCAAGATCGGCTCTTCTGTGGTCATGACATCGACGACAGAACGGAGAAGCAGATGAATCGGCACACAGCGATCGCAACAGGTACGGCAGCCCTGGCTCTGCTCGGTGGCAGCCTGGCACAGGTCTCGACCTCGACGGCAGCGTCGATGAACCGAACGGAGCCGACTGCCAGCAGTGCGACCACGAACGAGAGACCGGCGCCGGCCACGACCGCGGCAGCCGGCGCGTGCTGGAACGGCACTCTGTGCCAGTACGCCGGCACGTTCTGGACCGGCGAGGTGCGAATGTCCAACACCGTGAAACCCGGACAGTGCGTCGGGCTGGACTACTACTGGGCGGGCGTCCGATCCGCTCGAAACCGCACTGGCCAATACGCCCGCTTCTGGAGCAACGCGGACTGCACCGGCAGAACCTACCTCCTGAAGCCCGGCGCCGCAGCGCCCACCTTCGGCTTCCTGGCAAAGGGCCTCGGCGGCCGCTGACCGCGGGTGGCACGCCGACCCCACGCTGGTACGCCCGGACCTGCACCACTCACCAAGCACGCGGGTGGCGATGTTCGCCTGGTCAGCTGAGCGGGCGGCTGCAGGAGGATTCGGTCCTACGGGAGATTGGTGGGTGGTGCAGGTCCGGCACGCTCGGTGACGCCCGCCAGAACCCGGCGGTAGTGCCCCGTGGTGCCGAGCCGCGACGTAGGAGCGGCGGCACCAAACTCTCCCACCGGCGTCGCTAGCAGCCGCCTGAGGTCTTGACCGGTGGAGAGCTCGCAGACTCGGGCTCGACCGCGATCACCCCGATGAGCCCGTACTTCGTGATGGCGCTGGGGTTCCTGCAGAGGTATCGCAAGGACGCCGGGGTCGGCACGCTCGCGTCGTACGCGGCACCGTTGGCGGTCGCGATGACGGTCGCGTGGACGCTGCTGTTCCTCGCCTGGTGGGCGCTCGGAATCCCGCTCGGTCCGGGGGCACCCGTCAGGTAGTGACAGTGACTCCCGCCGTGCACAGGTCGGTAATGGCCTGCTCGGAGCTGGCCGGGGCCACCCCTGCGGTGAGCCCGGCCAGCACCGTCGTACCGAAGCCTGCGTTGTTCGCGTCGAGCGCGGTCGCGCGGACGCAGTAGTCGGTGGCGATCCCGCACACGTCGACCTGGGTGACGCCCTTGTCCTTCAGCCACGCGGCCAACCCCTGGCCGTCCTGGCACTTCCCCTCGAACCCGGAGTACGCCGCGGCGTGCTCGCCCTTGTCGAAGATCGCGTCGAACGGTTGCGGGTCGAGGTTCGGGTGGAAGCCGACGCCGTCGGTGCCGGCCACGCAGTGCCGGGGCCAGGAGTTGACGAAGTCGGGATTCGCGGAGAAGTGGTCGCCCGGGTCGATGTGGTGGTCCCGGGTCGCGACGACGTACGCGTACTCCCGGTCCTTCTCGTCGGCCTCCTGCCACTGGTGCAGCAGTTGCCCGATCCGGAACGCCACGTCGGCGCCGCCGCGGACGGCCAGGCTCCCGCCCTCGCAGAAGTCGTTCTGCACATCGACCACGATCAACGCCCGCGTCATCGCAACGCTCCTTCAGAGTGTCCTGACAGCTACGGTACAAGCCTCAGGCCTGATCTCCCGGCGTTGCCGTGTCCCCGAGGTGGCGCGATCGATCAGGCCGGGATCGGCGAGCCGCCGTTGACGCGGATGATCTCGCCCTGCGTGGCGGTGGTCCGCGGCGAGCAGAGGAAGACGATCGCAGCCGCGACGTCCGCCGCCTCGGGGAGCCGGCGGGCGGTGAACTTCTGCGCGATCTCCGCCAGCGCGGGCTTCGGGATCACCCGGTGCTCACCGTTCTCGAGGGTGATGCCGGGCATCACGATGTTCACGAGTACGCCGTCCTGGCCGAGGTCGTGCTGCAGGCTCGCCACCAGGCCGTGCAGCCCGGCCTTCGCCGCGCCGTACGCCCAGGAACCGGGCATGCCACGCTCGGCCAGATCCGTTGACAGCAAGACCAACCGGCCCTGGTTCGACTGGCGCAGGGCGGGAGCCGCCTGCTGGACGAGGTGGAAATTGCCCTCCAGGTTGGCCCGCATCACCGGCACCCACTGCTCGGCCTTCGCATCCTCGATCCGGGTCGGCCGGTCGTGGAAGCTGCCGCTCCCCCAGTTCACCGCGTTCCCCACCAGCACATCGAGCCCGCCCCACGCGGCGACAACCGCACCGACCGCCTCCTCGACGGACTCCGGCTCCCGCAGGTCCATCGGTACGACGAACGCCTCGCCGCCGGCTGCCTTGATCTCCCCGGCGACCCCCTCGGCCGCGTCCTGCCGGGAGTTGTAGGTGATCGCCACTCGAGCCCCCTCGCGGGCGAACCCGACCGCCGTCGCCCGCCCGATCCCCGAAGATCCACCCGTCACCAGCACCGCCGAATCGCGCAATCCCAGATCCATGACCCATTCCATCCTTTAGTCGGCTAACCAAAAACTTAGCCGACTAATCACGAGGTCGCAACCAGGCTCGTGGACCCAGGCTCGTGGACTGTGGCCGAGCACCACACCCGCGCGGGTTGACTACCTCTGCACGAACCCCAGTTCATTGCCGTCGCAGTCGCGGATGGTGAACTTGCGCGTGCCGTAGGGGGTGTCGAAAAGCGGCTCTACTACGTCTGCGTCGGGGCCCAGCCTGGCCCACCATTCGTCGACGTCACCGACCTCGAAGTTGAACCGCGCACCCGTCGCCGGCGCCGGCTCGTACTGCCCAAGAGCGAACTGCGCTGGGCCCAGCGTGAAGTGGGCGTAGGTGGGATTGTCAGGCGGCCAGTGCCCCTCCGCCTGCACACCGAGCAGCCGCTCGTACCACGAGACCGCCGTGGCGAGGTCCCGCACATTGACTCGCACGTGGGTCAGCTGAGGGATGTCCATCCCGGCACAATAGCCGTCTGCAATCAAGCGACGCCGGCGTCGTGGATGAGGAGCTCCTTCGTCCCGATCACCCGTACCCCGCTCCACGCACCACCCCTGCGCCATCACATCGACGATTGGTGATCTCGGCAACCAGCTGATCCTTGCTAGCAGCCACCACCACCTCCTCCGCAGCATCCCCGGACGCCACCACCTGACCGCGATCGTCGAGTCGTGGGTTTCGGGCGATGAGAGCGATTGCCCAGAACACAGATCCACGAATGAGCGCCGGCTCACACCTTTCGCGCGGGTCGAGGCGCGGAGGTGTGAGCCGGGGCGGGGAGGAGCGGGTGGTGCGGAGGAATCAGGGGGATCAGGGGGTGATGACGATGGGGGTGCCGTTGGCGGTTAGGGACCAGTCGGTGGTGTGGAAGGTGTTCGGGTTCACTTCGCCGGTGGTGGTGACGTAGTCGATCATCAGCTGGCGGATCTCGACCTGGCGGTTGTAGAGCACCGGGGCGGTCTTGACGTGCGGGAAGTTGCCGCCGCCGGACTGGCGGTAGTTGTTCACCGCGACGACGAACTTCTGGTCCGCCGTGACCGCCTCCCCGCCGTACGTGAGGTCGGTGATCCGGGCCCCGACCGCCTTCGCGATGTCGATCTTGTAGGCCAGCGGCTTCGCCAGCCCGCCGAGGATGTCGTAGTTGTAGTCCGGCGTTCCACCCGGCGCGGTCGGCGTCGGCGCGTTCGTCACCTGGTCGGGCGCGAACGGCCCCGGTCCGCTGACCTGCCGGAAGTACTGCGCGGAGAACTCGAGGTAGTCCTTCACCTGAGCACCCGTCATCGTCACCGCGAGCAGGGTGTTGTCGAAGATGTACAGCCCGGCGACGTCCCGCACCGAGACGTCACCCGCGGGGATCGCCGCCGCCCGGTTGAAGGGCGCCGCGATCGCGAGCACGGGCAACGCCGCCTCCGGAGTACCGGCGAGGGCCTTGCTGACCGCGTCGGCCTGGACGAAGTTCACGAAGTCCAGGGCGGCCGTGTCCTCCCAGGGCGCGGTCGCCGCGGACATCGCCTCGGTGCAGGTGCCGATCTTGGAGTTGACGTACTCGACGACCTTGTCGTGGTCCTTCTGCAGCAGCTTGGTGACCTTCGGGTCGGCGGCGACGGTGTTCGCGTTCAGCACCTGGCTGTGCCGTCCGACCACCTTCCACTTGCCGCGGACCTTCTGCAGGTCCAGGTCGATCAGGGAGAGCCGCATGCCCCACCTGAGCGGCTCTGTCAGGACGACCTGCTCGCCGGTGACCTCGTTCGTCACCAGCCGCTCGGGGATCTCGAGGTGTGCGTGGCCGACGAGTACGGCGTCGATGCCGGGGACCGTCGCGGCCATCAGAGCAGAGGCGTTCTCCGGGACCGGCAGCGCGTCGCCGTACGAGGACGACAGGTCCATGCCGGAGTGCGCGGACACGATCACCACGTCGGCGCCGGCCTTGCGGACCCGCGGTACCCAGATCTTGGCGAGCTCGACGATGCCGCCGAACTTGACCTTGTTCTCGACGTTCGCCTTGTCCCAGATCGCGATGCCCGGGTTGGTCAGGCCGAGGATGCCGACCGTGATCGGCTTCTCGCCCGGTACGTGCACCCGCTTCAGCACGTACGGCGGGAAGACCGGCAGCCCGGTGGTCCAGTCCTGCGCGTTGGCGCCGAGCAGCGGGAACCGCAACTGCCGCTGGAACTTGCGGAGGATGTCGAGCCCGTAGTTGAACTCGTGGTTGCCGAGCGCGGCGGCGTCGTACCCGATCTCGTTCATCGCCGCGGCCATCGGGTGCAGGTGGCCTCCGGTGATCGGCTCGATCTTGGCGAAGTAGTAGGCCAGCGGGGTGCCCTGGATGGTGTCGCCGGCGTCGATCATCAGCGGGGCCGGCGTACGGCGCTCCTCGGCGATCCGGGCGCGGACCGCCTTGACCAGGGTCGAGACCTTGGCCAGACCGATGTCGTTGTGCGCGGTGTCGTCGTACTCGGCGTTCTTGAAGTAGTCCCAGTTGAACACGTTGCCGTGCAGGTCGGTGGTACCCATCACGCTGAGCCGGACCGTCCGGTCGTTGGATCCCCAGCCGTGCGAGCCGCCGGCGTACGCGGGGACCGCCTGGAAGCCGGCCGCGGCCAGGGCCGTCGCCGCGGCGCCCCCGATCACCGTTCGCCTGCCCATGCTCCGATCCACCACTTGGTCCTCGCTCCTGCTGTCCGTCATGTCCGCCTCACGCGTCGTCGGGTTCTGGCTTCGGGCTCGTCCTTTCCCGGGCGGGGAGGACGCGACCTGGGCTGCACGATACGTGCGACACACCCTGGGGTGGTGACGGGATGGCCCCTCGCCCGCGAGAGGATGCCGCCCATGACCTTGCCGCCCGGCAGACTCCTGCTCGTCGCTGCCGTCCTGTTCGGGGCCGCCCTCGCCCAAGCAGCCAAGCCCTCCTCCGACCACGCGACCGCGGGCCCGGTCGTGCACTCCGAGGTCAGACCCGCCGCGCACCAGCCCCCGCTCGCCGTCGTACCGGAGGGCCGCCGTACTACGCCGCCGGCGCGGCGGACCGGGCAGACGTCCCACCCGGTCACGCATCAGGAGAACGCGCAGCCTCATGGGCCCACGGGGAAGGTGCTCTACCTGACCTTCGACGACGGGCCGCAGCGGGAGTGGACGCCGCGCGTGCTGAGCCTGCTCGCCAAGCACAAGGCGAAGGCGACGTTCTTCGTGCTCGGCCGTGAGGCGGCTGCGCACCCGGACCTGGTGGCACTGGAGAAGCGCCTCGGGCACCACGTCGGCAACCACACCTGGGACCACCCGATGCTGACTCACCTGCCACCGGCCAAGATCCGCCAGGAGATCTCGTCGGGCGTACCGTCGAAGTGCTTCCGTCCGCCGTACCGCGACACCAACGCCTACGTGGCGGCGGTCGCGGCGTCGTACCACCAGCGCCAGGTGCTCTGGGACATCGACACCCTGGACTGGGAGAAGCCCGGTACGGCGAAGATCGAACGCGCGATCCTGCAAGGCGCCCGCCCCGGCGCGATCATCCTGATGCACGACGGCGGCGGCAACCGCGCCCAGACCGTCGCCGCGCTGGACCACGCCTTGACCAGACTGACCGCCCAGGGCTACACCTACCAAGCCCTGGGCTGCTGACCGCCCTGCCCTGCTGAGCCGTTCTCAGTGGTCGATGCCGGCTGTGCCGCCGGAGAAGTGCTTGAGCGCCTGGTCAATCACGTGGACCGGTTGGTCGAGCGCGTTCACGAGGTACAGGCCGGTCGGCTTCAGCAGCGGGCTCGGCTTGATGACGGCGCGCACGGCCGGCTGGTCGAGCCCGCGTACTCCGGCTGTGGTGGCCCCGATCCCGGGAGCCAGCTGCAGCTCGAGTACGAACTGCCGGAAGATCTTCACCTGCCGGAACCCCTTCACGGTCTTCCAAGGCAGGATCACCGGGTAGGCGGCCCCTTCGACCGCCAACTCGAGCGCCTTCGGCGACATCCGCATCGCGACCGGCGGTAGTTCATTCGCGGCGTACCACTGCTGCCGTTCCTTCTCCAGCCTGAGCGCGAGCACCGTACTCAGCACCAGCGGCACCATCGCCGCGATCAACAACAGCGCGAACGGCCACAACCCCGCACCCCGGAAGGCAACCAACGCGGCCAACGCCACAAGGATGCCCAGGGCCCCGATCGCCAAGGTGATCCAAGCCCCTCGCCGCTGCACCCTGCTAACCACACCCCGCCGCCGCAGTACAACCTCCCGATCTATGCCGACAACATAGGTCTGCACCGGCGCCTGCTCAGTCATAGGTACACAATCGCAGCCCACCAACTCCCCCGCAGCAACACACCCCCCGTACTCCCGCCCACCCCACCTGCAGATCGACCAGCCACCTGGCGAGACCAGCCACACGACGAGCAGCCGAACCGCGGTGTCGGGCACTCCCTTGCCATGGCCCCGGGTCGGCGTACCGACCGACAGGACGTACTCCAGCCCTCAGCTCCCAGCCGCGCCTGGCAACTCCCGCAGGACGAGCAGTTTCCCACCAACCTCCTGTCACTCGGTACGCCGCCCAGACCAGCGGCGGCGGGTGGCATCACCGCCGCCGGCCCGCAACCCATCGAGCACGCACGTTCAAGCTGTCGCCTCGGGTCGTCACCCTCCGCGGGAAGCGACGGAGGAGACGCGCCCACGGGAGGGGGCCGCGCAGGAGGGGTGTGGGGTTAGAGGCGGCGGCCGGCCCAGGTCCAGGCGTACACCCCGTCATCCACCGCGGTGCCGCCTTCGCCGAGTTCCAGGGGGCGGAAGGTGTCGACCATCACCGCAAGCTCCTCGAAACGGTCCGCGCCAAGGGAGGCCTCGATCGCTGACGGCTGGGGGCCGTGGGCGTAGCCGCCTGGATGCAGGGAGATGGAGCCGAGGCCGATGCCGGAGCCCTTGCGGGCTTCGTAGTCGCCGCCGCAGTAGAACATGACCTCGTCGGAGTCCACGTTCGAGTGGTAGTACGGCACGGGTACCGACAGTGGGTGGTAGTCCACCTTCCGCGGGACGAAGTTGCAGATGACGAAGTTGTTGCCTTCGAAGACCTGGTGCACGGGTGGCGGCTGGTGGATGCGGCCGGTGATCGGCTCGAAGTCGCTCACGTTGAAGGTGTACGGGTAGAGGCAACCGTCCCAGCCGACCACGTCGAACGGGTGGGTCGCATACGTCATCCGACTGCCGACGATCCCGCTCGGCCCGTTCCCACGGTGCTTGACCAGCACCTCCACATCGTTGCCCTCGACAACGAAGATGTCACCCGGCGTATGCAGGTCACGTTCGCAGTACGGCGCATGCTCGAGGAACTGGCCGAATCGACTGAGATAGCGCTTCGGCGGGGCGATGTGGCTGTTCGCCTCGATGCAGTAGGTCTGTACTCCGTCCGCGCCCGGCAGCCAGCGGTGCGTGGTGGCTCGCGGGATGATCACGTAGTCGCCCTCGGCCGCGTTGAGCACGCCGAACACGGTCTCGACGGTTGCGGAGCCGCGCTCGATGTAGACACACTCGTCGCCGATGGCGTTGCGGTAGTACGGCGACGGCTCGGCGGCCACGGCGTACGAGATCCGGACGTCGCCGTTGCCCAGCACGAGCCGGCGGTGCTCGACCGCGTTGTTGTCGATGCCGGCCTTGAACAGGTCGTGCAACTTCAGGTGACGCGGCGTCAGCGGGTGGTTCGGCGTGGTCGAGAGGTCCGGCAACTCCCAGACCTGCGAATCGACGATCGCCGACGGCACCCCCGCGTGGTACAGCAGCGACGAGTCGGACGAGAACCCCTCCTCGCCCATCAGTTCCTCGTAGTACAGCCCACCGTCGGGCCTGCGGAACTGGGTGTGTCGCTTCGGCGGGATCTGCCCGGCCTGCCGGTAGTGCGCCATGGCTCCTTCTTCCGAACGGAAACACACCGGTGATCGACCGGTGTCGTACGTTTATCGGACACTTGTGTCCGCTTACCGAAAGCATCCGTTAGGCTCACCAGCATGTCAACCATCCCTGCCCTGTTCCGGCACCTGGTCGACGACGCGGCGATGTTCCCGCCCGGGGACCTGCCCCTGGTCGAGGCCGTGGCCGCGCACCGGGCGCACCGGAAGTCGGACCACGCAGACCTCGTCGGCCCGTTCGTGTGCACCGATGACGACCTGATGAAGGTCGCCGCCGAGGCGGCCCGCACCGGCGGCGGCCCGCTCGAGGTCAGCGTGGTCATCATCGGCGGCGCCGGCGGCATCGAACCGGCCGTCCGGTACGGCGACCGCTCGGCCGACGTGGTCGTCAAGTCGGTCGAGGTGCGACTCCGCGACGAGGACGACCTGTCCCGCAACGCGCTGCGGGTGGTCCGCGCCTGCGACGACTGCCTGGACGAGGAGAACGCCTTCGTCGAGATCGGCCTGGACGGCGCCTGGGAGCGGGCGCTCGACGTGGTCGCCGACGCGGGGTACGCGGCCAAGCTACGCACCGGCGGCCTCGACGCCTCGCTGTTCCCGAACGCGGACCAGGTCGCGGCGTTCATCACCGCCTGCCTGGATCGCGAGGTCGCCTTCAAGTGCACCGCCGGCCTGCACAACGCCGTCCGGCACACCGCGGCCGACACCGGATTCGAGCACCACGGCTTCCTCAACGTCCTGCTCGCCACCCGGGCCTCGCTCGACGGGGCCGCCCAGGACGAGATGGCCGCGCTGCTGGAGAATCGCGACGGCCAACCACTCGCCGCACAGGCGAGGACCCTGTCCGAAGCCCAGGCCGTCGGCACCAGGAAGTGGTTCACCTCGTTCGGCTCGTGCAGCATCGACGAACCCCGTCACGACCTGACCGAACTCGGCCTGCTGGAGACCAAGTGACCTGGATCGAGATCCCCGCAAACTCCCCGTTCGGACCCGAGAACCTGCCGCTCGGCATCTTCCGGGTCGGGGACGAGGAGCCCCGGGTGGGCGCCGCGATCGGCGACCAGGTGATCGATCTGGCGCTGGTCGCGTCGGCGCAGATGCTGGACGGCGCGCAGGTCTTCGCCGAGCCGACGCTGAACGCGTTCCTCGCGCGCGGCCCGCGGACCTGGCACGCGACCCGCGGGTGGCTGCTGCAACTGGTCTGGAACTCCAACGAACGGGACGCGGTCGAGCCGCACCTGATCCCGCAGTCCGCGGTGACGATGCTGATGCCGTTCGAGGTCGCGGACTACGTCGACTTCTACGCCTCCGAGCGGCACGCCACGAACCTCGGCCGACTGTTCCGGCCCGACTCCGCACCACTGCTGCCGAACTGGAAGCACCTGCCGGTCGGGTACCACGGCCGCGCCGGCACAGTGGTTGCCAGCGGCACCGACATCGTCCGCCCCTCGGGGCAGCGGAAGGCCCCGGCCGACGACGCCCCGACGTACGGGCCGTCGCAGCGGCTCGACATCGAGGTGGAGCTCGGCTTCGTCGTCGGGAGCCCGTCGAAGCTCGGAAAGCCTGTCTCCGTTGACGATTTCAGGGACCATGTGTACGGCGTGGTCGTGGTGAACGACTGGTCCGCCAGGGACCTGCAGGCCTGGGAGTACGTGCCACTCGGGCCGTTCCTCGGCAAGTCGTTCGCCACCTCGATCTCCCCCTGGGTGGTCTCGCTGGAGGCACTCGAGGCCGCGGCCGTCCCGCTCGGCAAGCAGGAACCGGCCGTCCTTCCGTACCTCGCGGGCGCCAGGCTGACGAACTACGACATCACCTTCGAGGTGTACCTGAACGGCCAGCTCGTCAGCAGTCCGCCGTACAAGGAGATGTACTGGTCGCCGGCCCAGATGCTCGCTCATCTGTCGGTGAACGGCGCCTCTGTCCGCACGGGCGACCTCTTCGCCTCCGGCACGGTCTCCGGGGCGAGGAAGGATCAACGCGGCTCGTTCATCGAGCTGAGTTGGGGCGGTCGCGAGCCGCTGACTGTGAACGGCGAGGAGCGCACCTTCCTGCAGGACGGCGACGACGTCACCATCACCGCCCACGCCACCGCCGCCGACGGCACCCTCATCGGCCTCGGCTCCGTCACCGGCCGCATCCTCCCAGCCGTCTGAACCGCAATCCCGAGCCCGCCTCCGGTCACTGACTGCAGGCGGGCTTTGTGCTGTCAAAACTGCCAATTCTGTTCATAACTGTTCGTTTCTCTTGACTGATGCTCGTTCCTGCGCAGAGAATCCGGATCGACACCCCTTCCGTCCTTCCAGGAGTGCACCCGTGATTCCCATTCGCCCAGCGGCTCTGACCGCCGCTCTCGCCCTCACCGGCGGCCTTCTCGTGGCCGCCCCAGCACTGACCGTCCCCGCACAGGCCGCTCCGACCGCGGCAGACCCGCTTACCCTCAGCTCGAACGAGCTGACCGTCACCGTCGGCGCCGACTTCCCGCGCGTCATCCGGTACGCCGACAACGCGTCCGGCAAGACCCTTGGCGGCCAGCCCGACGCCATCTCCACGATCACCATCAACGGCACGGCCCGGACCGCGCACCTGGCCGGCCCACCGACGATCACCGGCAGCCGGGCGTCGTACAAGCTGGCCTTCGACGCGCTCCCCGGAGTCGAGCTCGACGCCGGCCTGGCCGTGACCGGCCGAGTGACCACGTTCAGCATCGACGCGATCCGCGACACCGAGACCAGCCGGGTGAACACGATCGACATCCCCGACCACGACCTGGTCTCCGTCGCCAGCACCGACGCCGGCGCGACCACCGCCTTCACCACGCTGGACCCGGACTCCACCCGTACCGCGGACAAGATCACCCCGGTCACCCCGACGACCCCGGCCGAGCCCGCGGCCACCGGAGCGGCGTACGCGTTCGTCAACACGAACGAGCTGGCCGCCGGGATCGAGTCGAACTCGGTCTACGACAAGCCGTCCGGGCAGTCCGTGGACGACGGTGCGCGCTTCTGGCACCGCGCTCGCAAGGCCGCCGACGGGACCAGCCGGGTCGGTGTGTGGAGCGGGCAGTGGACGTACCGCGCCGACACCTCGCCGTACACCGAGCCGCTCCCCTGGGCGAAGGTCGTCGTGACGCCGGACGCGAACGATGACAAGACCGTCGACTGGCAGGACGGCGCGATCGCGTTCCGCTCGATCATGACCGAGCCGAAGGGCGGCGACCAGGTGAAGAACCGGGTCGTCACGCACATCCCGTTCAACTTCGCCAGCCAGGCGACGCACCCGTTCCTGCGAACGCTCGACGACGTGAAGCGCATCTCGCTGGCCACTGACGGACTCGGCCAGATGGCGCTGCTGAAGGGCTACGGCTCCGAGGGCCACGATTCCGCGCACCCCGACTACGGCGGCAACTACAACATCCGCGCCGGCGGTCTTGCCGACCTGAACACGCTGCTGAAGAAGGGCAAGGACTGGAACGCCGCGTTCGGCGTACATGTGAACGCGACCGAGTCCTACCCCGAGGCGAACGCGTTCAGCGAGGACCTGGTGGACAAGTCCAGCAAGGGCTGGAACTGGCTGAACCAGAGCTACTACATCAAGCAGCGCCCGGACCTTGCCACCGGCAACATCGTGAAGCGCTTCCAGCAACTGCGGGACGAGACCGACAAGAACCTGCAGGAGCTCTACATCGACGTGTACTACCAGTCCGGCTGGCTGGCCGACGGCCTGACCAGGCAGCTCGTCGACCAGGGCTGGCAGGTCGCCACCGAGTGGGCGGACCGGCACGAGCGCACCTCGCTGTGGTCGCACTGGGCCAACGACCTCGACTACGGCGGCGCCACCAACAAGGGCCTCAACAGCCAGATCATCCGGTTCGTCCGCAACCACGAGAAGGACGTCTGGAACGCCGACCCGATCCTCGGCCAGTCGTCGATCGTCGAGTTCGAGGGCTGGACCAGCGAGACCGACTGGAACAAGTTCTACGCCAACATCTGGCAGCGCAACCTGCCGGCCAAGTTCCTCCAGCAGCAGAAGATCAGCGACTGGAACCCGAACGAGATCGCCTTCACCGGCGGCGTCCGCGGCACCGTGGAGAACGGCAAGCGCAGCCTGTACGTCGGTGCGGCCAAGGTGCTCGACGGCGACAAGTACCTGCTGCCGTGGGACAACAACAAGAAGCTGTACCACTACAACCCCGAAGGCGGCCTGACTGCGTGGCAGGTGCCCGCGGCGCTGGCGAGCACGAGCAGGTTCACCGTCTACAAGCTGACCGACACCGGCCGGGTCAAGGTGACCACGGCACCGGTCCGCAAGGGCGTCGTGACCCTGAAGGCCGAACCTGGCCAGCCCTACGTCCTGTACCCCGACGAGGCCCCGGCGCCGCAGACGGCCAACTGGGGCGAGGGAAGCCACCTCGAGGATCCCGGCTTCAACGCGGGTGAGCTGAAAGCCTGGAACCCGACCGGTTCCGCGAAGCTCGACACCCTGGCCAATGGACAGCACGTCGCCGTCCTCGGACCCGAGCAGACCGCGCTCAAGCAGCGCATCACCGGACTCACCAAGGGCCGCACCTACAGCGCGTCCGCCTGGATCGAGGTCGAGCCGGGCAAGTCCCGCAAGACCACGATCTCCGTGAACGGCGTCAGCACCTCGCTCAGCCGATCCACGGCGCAGAACAATGTCGCGTCCGACGACAAGCAGGACCTGTACTACCAGCGGGCGCGCGTGCTCTTCGACGCCACCGGCCCTACCGCCGACCTGAGCATCGGAGCCGCGGCCGGCAACGCCAAGGTCCGCATCGACGACGTCCGGGTGGTCGAGACGAAGCGGCCGAGCGCCGGCCTGGTAGACGATTTCGAGAACGTCGACCAAGGCTGGGGACCGTTCGTGAAGGGCGATGCGGGTGGCACCACGGACCCGCGGACCAGCCTGCTGAAGAAGCACGCGCCGTACACGCAGGCCGGCTGGAACGGCAAGCTCGTCGACGACGTGCTCGACGGCGACTGGTCGCTCAAGTCGCACGAGGAGAACGAGGGCCTCGTCTACCGGACCGCACCATGGACCGTCGACTTCAAGCCGGGTCACAAGTACAAGCTCAGCTTCGATTACGAGAGCGGGCAGGCCGGCCAGTACACCTGGGTGCAGGGCGTCGACCGCCCGCAGTCCGTCGAGGTGAAGTCCACCCCGATCGGCGCGCAGCGGACCAAGACGACCTTCGACCAGGAGTTCGTGGCCGGATGTGGCGGCGACTACTGGGTCGGCCTCCGCAAGCTGTCATCCGGTGGCGACCAGGCCGACTTCATCATGGACAACTTCGCTGTCACCGACCTCGGCGCGTCCAGCGAAGCCGCCGACTGTACTTCGCTGAGCTTGTCCGGAGCGGGCCTCAACGGCATGGTGTCGGGCGAGGCGAACACGGTGGTCACCACCTTCACCAACAACGACGTGGTTGCCGTCAACAACATCACGCTGGCCCTCACGGCTCCCGCCGGGTGGACCGTCGAGGCAACAACTCCGGCGACTCATCCGACGGTTGCCGCCGGCACCAGTGTCACCACGACCTGGAATGTCACCCCGCCAACCGGGACACCGGAGGGCAAGTACGTGCTCACGGCAACCGGTGGTACGGCGACGGCCAAGGCCGCGGCGACGCTGTTGCCGCCCGGGATCGTGCCGCAGTCGAGGATCAAGGTTGCCGACGTGAGCAGCGAGGACGTCGCCACCGATGGCCCGGCGATCGCCGCACTCGACGGAAACCCCAGCACCCTTTGGCATTCCGCGTGGTCCGAGGTCCCCACCCCGGCCACGTATCCGCACCACATCACGCTGGACCTCGGTACGACGTACCAGGTGGACGGGTTCGGCTATCTGCCCCGGCAGAGTGGCACGAACGGGATGTTCAAGGGGTACGAGATCTACGTCAGCGCGGACGGGCAGGACTGGGGTGCGCCGGTGAAGACCGGTGAGTTCCCCAACTCCACAGCCGTGCAGCGGGTCGACTTCCCCGCGAAGGCCGGCCGCTATGTGAAGTTCGTCGGCACCAGTTCGCTGAACGGCGCGGTCTTCGGCTCGGCCGCAGAACTGAACGTCTACGGCACCCGGTAGGAACTGCCCGAACAGCAGACAGCGGCGCCATCTCCCCCGAGTATGGCGCCGCTGTACTGGGTTAGCCGCTGTTACTTGACGACGTTGACCGAAACCGTGAACCCCGGCATGTGAGGAGACGCCTGCTCGCGGCGAATAGTTGTGTTACGACTCCGTCTCAGGAGTGCCGGGCAGAACCAGGCGGGCGCAGGCACCGCCGCCGGGCGCCGTACCGAAGGTGAGTTCCGCGCCGAGGACTTTCGCGTGGCCGGCGGCGATGGTGAGACCGAGTCCGTGGCCAACCCCGCGCTCGGCCATCCCGGACCGGAACCGACGGGGGCCCTCGGCAATCAACTCCTCGGGATAACCGTTGCCGTGGTCCACTACCTCGATGGTCCGGCCCTCCACGGTCACCTCGATCGGCGGCCGTCCGTGCCGCAGACCGTTGACGATCAGGTTGGCCAGGATCCGCTCGATCCGGCGGGAGTCGGTGGACACCACTTCCTCGCGGCCGACCCGGTGCACCACAACGCTGTCCGGTGCGAGCGACTGCTGCATCCGGAGCCGGCCGACCGCGGACCCGACGAATGCGCCGAGGCCGACGTGTTCCAGATCGGCCTGCTCGACACCGGAGTCGAACCGCGCGATCTCGAGCAGGTCCTCGACCAGCCGCCGCAGGACCTTCGCGCGGTCCCGGACCAGTTCGCTCGGACGGCCGGGCGGCAACAGTTCAGCGGCGGTCAGCAGCCCGGTCACCGGGGTCCGCAGGTCATGTGCGACATCGGCGGTGAACCGACGCTCGGCCTCCAACTGGCCCCGCAGGGAACTGGCCATCGTGTCCAGCGCCGTGGCAAGCGACTGCACCTCGTCCTTGCCCTTGCCGGCCGCTTCCGCCGCCGAGGCATCGAGATCACCGCCCGCGATGCGACGCGCAGTACCGGCGACCGCGACGATGCGGCGGGACAGGCTGCCGGCCGCGACGACACTGACCAGGGCGACCAGGGCGACCGTGCCGATCCCACCCAGGATGAGGGCACGGCGCAGTGCGCTCATCGACGCGTCGTCGGTGTCGTAGTCCTGCACGATCGACAGGATCCGGCCGTCGTCGACCCCGACGGCCGCCCACATCTTCGCGTTCGGCGACGCCGTCTTGAAGGTGGCCCGCTTGCCTTCCAGTACTGCCTCCCGCAACTGCGGCGGCAGGTCCGGATCGTCCAGCCGGGCGCCCAGTCCCTGTACGTCGGTGCGGTTGTAGATCTCCGCCGCGGACTGGATCCGTTCGTCGGCGAAGCTGCGGGTCCGGTCCAGCCGGGACGACTGTGCCTGCGTGTAGACCGCGACGCAGAGCACCAGAATCGCGAGTGAGGAGACGAGCAGGATGATCAGGCCCAGCTTGCTGCGGAGGCCCATCCGTGTCCTCCGTCCGTGGTCAGTGCGTCAGCTCCGGCGTCCAGGCGGGTGGATCGCAAGGCGGAGGAAGCGCTCGATGCGGGGTTCATCGTGCGCTTCCGACAACGCAGCGAGGCGCCCGCCTGGGCGCCGGAGATGGCGTGCGGACCACGGACGGAGGACACTAGGCCCGGAGCTTGTACCCGAACCCGCGGACCGTTTCGATCCGGTCCGCGCCGATCTTGGTCCGCAAGCGCTGCAGATGAACGTCGACCAGGCGGCCGTCGCCGCCCCACTCGTAGTCCCAGACCCGCTGCAGCAGGGTGGACCTGCTCAGCACCACGCCCGGGTTGTTGGCGAACTCGATCAGCAGTTTCAGCTCGGTCGGCGTGAGCTGCACGGTGCTGCCGGCCCGGCGGACCTCCAGCGCCTCGCGATCGAGCTCGAGGTCGCCGAACGACTCGATGCTCGCGCCCGTCGACGGCGCGGGCCGCTCCGGGTCCGCGACCGCGCGGCGCAT
Source organism: Kribbella qitaiheensis (assembly GCF_042657745.1). Classification (GTDB taxonomy): domain Bacteria; phylum Actinomycetota; class Actinomycetes; order Propionibacteriales; family Kribbellaceae; genus Kribbella; species Kribbella qitaiheensis. The sequence continues at coordinate 107,891 of NZ_JBHSKE010000002.1, forward strand.
CACGGCGCGCAACCGGGCCACCAGGACCTGGGTGTCGAACGGCTTGGTGACATAGTCGTCGGCGCCTGCCTCGAGCCCCAGGACCACGTCGAGCGCGTCCCCGCGGGCGGAGACCATCACGATCGGGACCGTGCTGGACTCCCGGATCCGGCGGCACACCGAAATGCCGTCCAGCCCGGGCAGCATGATGTCCAGCATCACCGCGTCGGGGTGCAGCTTCTCGAAACTCTCGATCGCCTCCAGGCCGTCCTCGGCCGTGGTGACGTCGTACCCGTGGCGTTCAAGGGTCAACTGGGTCGCCTCACGGATCACCGCGTCGTCCTCGACCATCAGGATGCGCGCTGCCGGCTCTTCCGGTACCACCGAAGTTCAGTCTCCCTTTTGATCCTGCGAGCTCACCTTGGTCATCTGCCCGCCGACCCAACGGTAGACCTCTACCCGGGTTCCGGACGGGCAACAGGGCTTGTCGTCCAGGTCGAATATCTCCGACTGGACGATCAGCTCGCCTTGCCTACCGGCATTGATCTTCAACTGTTGAGCCGCGATACTCCAAACCCGCCGTGGCGGCGACGGCTCCGGCGCGATCAGGAACGCGCCGAAGACGAAGGGGTCCAACGTCTGGATCAGCACCACCTGCTGGGGCCGGCCGGTGTGCATCGCGTCGACGGTGGGGCCAGGCTTCAGGCAGCGCGTGGTCACGGTGCACTTGTCCAGCACCTTGCGCGACTGCTCGTCCAGCTTCTTGTCTGCCAGCAGGATCTTGCGGACCTGGTCCAGGCTCAGGGTGACGGCCGGGACGGCTTTCGCTGTCGGCTCCTCGCTCGACCCGAACCCTTGTTTGGTGGACATCGACGGCGTCGACGCGGGGGCGGGCACGTTGGAGTCCTCGACCCGCAGCCCGCTGCCGTTCGCACAACCAGCCAGAGCCAGCAGGCTGCCCACCGCGAGTGCAGCCGGGATCAGCTGCCGTGCGCGCATGGGTCTCCTCCTGCCTTGCCTCAAAATCTCCCCCGCTGGTTCAGCCAACTGCCTTCCATAGTGCGGGCGGCACGTCACATTCGACGGCCATGAACGTCCTGTGACCGCGGCAGTTCCGTTGCGGTTGAATCACAGAACTTGAAAGAACCCTCACATCACGACCTTGCCGGGATTGAGGATGTTCTTCGGGTCCAGCGCGGCCTTGATCGCGTGGTGCACCGACACCGCCACCGGACCGATCTCCTGGACCAGCCAGTCCCGCTTCAGCACGCCCACCCCGTGTTCGCCGGTGATGGTGCCGCCGAGCTCCAGACCGATCTCCATGATCCGGTCGAACGCCACCTGGGCGCGGCGGGCCTGCTCGGGATCGGTCGCGTCGAAGACCACGGTCGGGTGCATGTTGCCGTCCCCAGCGTGGCCGAGCACCCCGACGGTGATGTCCAGCTTGGCGGAGAGCTCCTCGATCGCGCCGATGAAGTCGGCCAGCCGCGACCGCGGTACGCAGACGTCGTCGATCATCGTGGTGCCCAGCGTCTCCAGCGCAGTCAGCGCCACCCGGCGCGCCTCGAGCAGCAGTTCGCCCTCGGCCGGGTCGTCCGCCTCGATGCACTCGATCGCGCCGTACTCGCGGCAGAGCTTCGCCACCGTCGCCACGTCCGCGGCACCGGCCTCGCCGCCCGCGTCCGACTGCGCGATCAGCATCGCGGCGGCCTCGGTCGGCAGGTCCATCCGCTTGTAGTCGTTCACCGCCGAGATGGTGGTGCGGTCCATGATCTCCAGCAACGACAGCGAAACGCCGCTGCGGATGATCTCGATGATCGCGTTGCCGGCCGTCACGCCCGAGTCGAACAGCGCCGCCATCGTGCGCGGCCGGGCCGCCGCCGGACGGAGCGCCAGCGTGGCCTCGGTGATGATGCCGAGCGTGCCCTCGCTACCCACGATCAGCTTGGTCAGGTCGTAGCCCGCGACGCCCTTGACGGTACGGCGCCCGGTCCGCAGCACCTGACCGTCCGCGAGGACGACCTCGAGGCCGAGCACGTAGTCCGTGGTGACGCCGTACTTCACGCAGCACAGGCCGCCCGAGTTCGTCGACAGGTTGCCACCGATCGAGCAGAACTCCCAGCTGGACGGGTCCGGAGGGTAGAAGAGCCCCTGCTCGGCGACGGCGCGCGACAGCACCGCGTTGAAGACGCCGGGCTGCGTGACGACGTACCGATCGACGGGCTGGATCTCGAGGATCTTGTCCATCTTCTCCAGCGACACCACGATGCAGCCGTCCAGCGCGTTCGCGGCGCCGGACAGGCCGGACCGCGCGCCCTGCGGCACGACGGGCACCCCGGCCTCGGCGGCGATCCGCACCGCCGCCTGGACGTGCGCCGTCTCTCGCGCCAGCACGACCGCGATCGGCTCACCGGCCGGGCAGAACATCGCCCGGTCGTAGCGGTAGCTCTGGATCCGGTCATGGTCGGTTACCAGCGCCTCCGGCGGCAGCACCTGCCGGAGACGCTCGACTAGATCGTTCATACCGGTTGAGCCTAGTGCGCCCAGCGGGATGTGGCAGGACTTGTCAGCGGGTCCGGCTGGTCGCGTTCTCCGAGATCTCCTCGTAGCCGCCACCGTAGTTGTGGAACTCGCGGGCGACCGCCACGAACGTGACCCGGCGGTCGGTCGACTTCACCTTCGGCGTCCGGCACGTTCGCTGGCCGGCGATCACCGCGTCGGTGCCGCCGCCGCTGTCGCACGACAACGTCCGGCCCGCGTTGGCGCCGCCGTACTGGACCAGGTACGCGTTCGCCTTCGCGTTCTTCGGCAGCCGCGAGATCATCGTGATCTCGGCCCAGTACTGCGAACAGCTGTCCCGGACCAGCCGGACGGTGCCGAAGCCGGGTGGCTTGTGGTCGCGCAGGATCCTGTTGGACGAGATGGAGGTCGCACCCGAGCAGCTGGCGGCTTCGGCCGCCTGAGCTGGTGTGGCCAGGGCGAGAACGCCCACTCCGGCCAGGCCCGCGGTGCTGAGCAGAATGCCCAGTGTCTTCATCGAAAACCCTTCCTGAGCGTACGCCCCGACGCACACTCATTGGGCAGGGTACGCGAACCTCCCCTGACCTGACAGTCAATCCGGTAATCGGACAATGAGCACGCCCGGAACGGAGTGTTCCGGGCGCGTCACCCTGTGTGTCACGAAGTTACCGGTCAGTCCGGACGTCAGAGGTTGCCGCGGCGCTCCTGCTCGCGCTCGATCGCCTCGAACAGCGCCTTGAAGTTGCCCTTGCCGAAGCCGAGCGAGCCGTGCCGCTCGATCAGTTCGTAGAACACCGTCGGCCGGTCCCCGATCGGCTTGGTGAAGATCTGCAGCAGGTAGCCGTCCTCGTCCCGGTCGACCAGGATCTTGCGCTTCTGCAGCTCCTCGATCGGCGCCCGCACGTTGCCGATCCGGGCCCGCAGCTCCGGGTCCTCGTAGTAGGAGTCGGGGGTCTCCAGGAACTCCACGCCGTTGGAGCGCATGATGTCGACGGTGCGCAGGATGTCGTTGGTGGCCAGCGCGATGTGCTGGGCGCCGGCGCCGTCGTAGAACTCCAGGAACTCGTCGATCTGCGACTTCTTCTTCGCGATGGCCGGCTCGTTCAGCGGGAACTTGACCCGGTGGTTGCCGTTGGCGACCACCTTGCTCATCAGCGCGGAGTAGTCGGTGGCGATGTCGTCGCCGATGAACTCCGCCATGTTCACGAAGCCCATCACCTTGTTGTAGAACGTCACCCACTCGTCCATCAGGCCGAGCTCGACGTTGCCGACCACGTGGTCGACGGCCTGGAAGAGCCGCTTCGGGTGCCCCTCGGGCCGGACCACCGAGGTCTCGGCCTCGACGAACCCCGGCAGGTACGGGCCGTGGTATCGGCTGCGGTCGATCAGCGAGTGCCGGGTGTCCCCGTACGCCGCGATCGCGGCGCGGCGGACCGTGCCGTGCTCGTCGGTCACGTCGTGCGGCTCCTCCAGCACGGTGGCGCCCGCGGCCCGCGCGTGCTTGATGCACTTGTCCACGTCCGGCACCTCGAGCGAGATGTCGCTGACACCGTCGCCGTGCTTGCGGTGGTGGTCGTGCAGCGGGCTGGCGGGGTGCACGCCCCCGGTGATGACGAATCGCGCCGACCCCGCCTTCAGCACGAACGCCTTGCTGTCCTTGTTGCCGGTCTCCGGCCCGGAGTAGCCGACCAGGTCCATCCCGAAGGCGAGCTGGTAGTACTTCGCGGTCTGGGTGGCGTTGCCGACGACGAACACCACGGCATCCATCGCGGTCACCGGGAACGGGTCGGTGCTCTCGTCATAGGGCACCAGTCCGACGAGCTGCTTCAGCTGGTCGAGGTCGAGATCGGCGTCGAGCTCTGCGGGGGTGAGGTCGGTGCTGGTCATCGGGGTCCTCCCGGTCGGTGGGTCGGTCGGGTTCGGCTTGGTGGTGAGCTTGGCCGGAGGCGGACAGGTTGCGCAACAGTTCTCTGTTTGACTGCGCAGGTTGACCAGTATTCTTGAGGTTCTATTGGGCTATTTGGTCACCATGACTAGGAGGAAGCCAGTGACTGGAGTGGACGCGCTGGACGCGCGCATCCTCGACCTGTTCGCCGCCGAACCGCGGGTCGGCGTACTGGAGGCCTCGCGTCGGCTGGGGGTGGCCCGCGGGACCGTGCAGGCCCGGCTGGACCGCCTGCAGCGCGACGGCGTGGTCCGCGGCTGGGGCCCGGACGTCGACACGACCGCGATCGGCTACCCGGTGACCGCGTTCGCGACCCTGCAGATCGAGCAGGGTTCAGGTCACACCACGGTCGCGGCCGCCCTGGCCGCGATCCCCGAGGTCCTGGAGGTGCACACGATCACCGGCGCCGAGGACCTGTGGTGCCGCATCGTCGCCCGCTCCAACGCCGACCTTCAACGCGTCATCGACCAGGTGGTCATCGTCCAAGGCATCCAACGCGCCTCAACGGTCATCGCCCTGGCCGAACAAATCCCCCACCGAGTCCTACCGCTCCTCCACGCCGCAACACAGCCCTGACACCCCGGGCGTGTCGCAGGTGGTCAGGCGAGGCGTTTGGCTACTTCGACTGCGGCGCGGGCTACTCGGGGGCCCACGAAGTCGCGGTCGAGCTTGCCGAGGACAACGACGCCGATGGAGGCCTCGACGCCCGGAACGCCGAGCACCGGAGAGGACACGCCCTGCGCGCCGGCCTGGAGTTCGCCGGCCGTGATGACGAACGGGCGGCCGGCCGGATCCGGTTTGCGGCGGCCCGCGAGGATGGCCTTGCCGGCGGCGCCCTGGTCGAGCGCGTGCCGCGATCCCATCCGGTACGACACGTGGAAATCGGTCCAGCTCGGCTCGATCACCGCGATCGCGAGCGCCTCATCACCGTCCGCCACGGTCAGGTGTGCCGTCGCACCGGTGTCCTCGGCCAGCGAGCGCAGTACCGGCAGGGCCGCGTCGCGAAGGGTGGGCTGGACGCGCCGGCTGTAGTGCAGCACGGCCAGCCCGAGCCGGGCTCTGCCCTCACTGTCGCGCCGGACCAGCCGGTGCAGCTCGAGCGTGTTCACCAAGCGATAGACGACGGTCCGGCTGACGCTCAGAGCGGCGGCCAGTTCGGTGATGGACAGGCCGTCCGGGGCGTCCGCCAGCAACTCGAGGACGGTGAGTCCCCGGTCGAGCGTCTGGGACGTCTCTGCGGGCACAGGCGAAGCGTAACCGTTTTTCGGCCGCGGCCCGATGGCCCCGTATCTTGCTGCCGTGCGAAATTACTGGGCGCTCCTCCCCGCCATCGCCGTCTGCGTCGTGCTGATCCTCGTCTACGCGGTCCCGACGTTGATCAATCCGCGCTGGACGAGCAACGTTCTGGGGCTGTTCCGGCAACAGCCGACGGACGCGACGGCCGAGGAGGTCGAGGACGCCGATCGGCTCGGCGACAAGCAGATCCGATCGCGGCGGATGCTCGCCGGCACCCTGGTGATCGCCGCGCTGGCGCTGATCGGGTTCAACGTCTCGCTGAACCGGGAGGCGAACGGCTGCTACCAGGCGGCCAAGGCGTGGGGCGCGGTGGACAACGAGAAGACGATGGCCGATCCGTGCATCAACATGATCTTCGGCGAGTTCTTCAACAGCGGCAGCGGCGAGGTGCTGGCGAACACCCAGCAGCCGGTCCCGTCGTACCAGCTGGTCGACGGCAAGAAGCCCAAGTACCTGAAGTGGATCCAGAACCGGCCTGACTACGACGAGGCGGACCTGCTGGTCGGGGTGGGCGCGGACTGCGCGATCGACCTGAAGATCCAGCAGACCGACGAGAAGATCGCGGTGCTGTTCGACTCCACCGCGCCGTGCCCGCCGGACGACGCGATCTCGCTTGCCCCGGTCAAGCTGAAGAAGCCGCTCGGAGATCGCAAGATCGTCACCGTCGGCGACAAGCCGATGACCCAGATCAACCCCGACCTGGACTCCTGGCCGACCGTGCTCAAGAAGCTCGCCACCGGCGGCTGATCAGCGCAGGGCGCGAACCTGCGAGTCGTAGCGGCGGAAGGGTTTGTTCCAGGCGAGCAGGATGAACAGGCCGACGATGCACACGCACGCTCCGCCGAGCAGCGCGATCGTGGGCGTGGTGAGTGACGCGGTCGTGCCGGCGACGAAGTCCCCGAGCCTCGGGCCACCCGCGACCACGACGATGAACACGCCCTGAAGACGCCCGCGCATCGCGTCCGGCGCCGCCGACTGCAGGACGGTGTTCCGGTACGCCGAACTCACCATGTCGGCGGCTCCGGACAGCGCGAGCAGGGCGACTCCCAGCCAGATCGTGCGGGACAACCCGAACAGGCCGACCGCGGCGGCGTACACGGTGATCGCGGCAACGATCGCCACGCCCTGGCGGCGTACCCGGCTGACCCAGCCCGAGAACAGCACTCCCACCAGCGCCCCGATCGCGGGAGCCGCCTGCAGGAGGCCGACGGTCCGTACGCCGCCCGCGAAGAAGGAGCCCGCCACCGCCGGGAAGAGCGCACGGGGTTGCGCGAAGACCATGGCCAGGATGTCCGCGACGAAGGTGGCGAGCAGGACCGGGGCCGCCCTGAGGAAAGTGAACCCCTCCAGCACCGAGCGGAGTCCCGCGCGCCGGACCGTGCCGGTCGGTGGGACCGGAGGCAGCCGGAACAGCGCATACAGGGCGGCCGTGAAGGTGATGACATCGACCAGGTACGCCGCGCCGAACCCCTGCCAGGCGATCACCGCGGCCCCGAGCAGTGGCCCGGCGGTGAAGCCGAGGTTGAAGGCCGCCTGGCTGAGGGTGTTCGCGGCCGGCAGCAGTTCCGGGCGGATCAGTCGCGGGATGATCGCGGAGCGCGCCGGGCCGTTCACCGCGAAGCACGCCGACTGCACGGCGACCACGGCGTACAGGACCCAGACCTTGTTCCACTGCAGCTCGGACTGGGCGACCAGCAGCATCGAGAGCAACCAGAGGCCGCCCGAGGACACCAGCGCGAGGAGTCGCCGGTCGATCGCGTCAGCCATCGCCCCGCCGTACAGGCCGAAGACAACCAGGGGAACCAGCGAGCAGAGTCCGACCAGGCCGACCGAGAACGTCGAGTGGGTCAGGGCGTAGACCTGGATCGAGACGGTCACCGCGGTCATCTGCTGGCCGAGCTGCGAGACGGTGGACCCGATCCACAACCGCCGGAAATCGGCTGACTCCTTGAGCGGACGGATATCAGTCAGCAGGCGGGCCACGGTCAGAACCTATGTCACGACCAACTCGCTCGTTATAGCGGCTGGGTGGCACCGCTCGGCGGACCGATCGTTTCGGGGGGCACCGGGGACGGGCGGCGTGCGTCAGTACTCGTTATGACGAACCAGCCGCAAGCACCGACGCTCACCTGCCCACTCTGCAGCTGCCCGCAGTTCCAGCAGGAGGAGGCCCGCAGCGACTCGCGCTGGGGCTTCACCTCCCACCGGATGACCCTGCTGATCTGCCAGAACTGCCGCTACGTCCTGCACTTCTACGACAAGAACTCGATCTTCGACTTCGACTGACACTCATACCTGCCTGACTGCACCTCGGCCGCAGCGTGCTCTCACCAGGGCAGGCGGCCGGGTTCGGCGTGGAGCTCGCCGGTGGGGCCGTCCGGCGTGAGCGTGGCGAGGCGGACGGCGACGGTCGCGCCCCCGTGGATCGTTCGTCCATGACCTTGAGCTGGACCGCGAGCGTCGATGCCGTCAGCAACGAGTTCCTTGGCGGTGGCCACCGCGGGCCAGGTCCCGCGAGCCCACCAGGACCGTTTGGCCGAGTTCGCCCAACTGCCGGGCGATCTCCCTGCCGATTCCCTTGTTGGCGCCGGTGACCAGCGCGATCTTCTTTTGTGGTCAGGGGCGGAGAGCGCCTTCCTGGGGGTCGTAGCAGATCAGGCCCTGCTCGGCGGCCAGGCGGGCGGCGTACGGGGCCACCTCGTCGGCGCGGCTGGAGTCGATGCTGAACGGGAAGACGTCGCCGACCGCATCGGCGATCAGCGGGGAGACGACCCAGGGACTGTCGAAGGCATCGTCGAGCTCGGGCCAGCGGCGGACGAGGGCGGCGCCGTAGGCCACCAGGCGCGCGTTGGGTGGGGTGTTGTCGGCGTTCGACTCGAGCAGGTCCATGACTTCCTCGTACCGCTCATCAGCCTCGGCAGCATCCGCCGGCCGCTTCCCCACCCAAACCACCAAGTCATAACTCATCACCGGATCCTGCCACCTCAACCACCCACCCCCGAGCACCGCCCCACCCCCGGGCTCGGCGTACGGGGGTTGGCGCGGGTCAGGCTCGGCGTTGGGTGGCCCAGTCTCGGATGAGTTCGATGCGGTCGCGGAGTTCGGTTGACGAGGCGTGGGCTGCGGCGGGGCCGCCCAGTTTGCGGCGGAGGTCGTTGTGGATGACTCCGTGCGGCTGGCCGGTGCGGTGGTGCCAGGCGGCGACCAGGCCGTTGAGCTCGCGCCGGAGCAGGGAGACCTGCTCGTGGGTGGCGAGTTCCCTCGGCGTCGGGTCCCTGTGGTCGGACCCATCCGCGCGCCGCGAGCGCTTCTGCGCCGCCAGCGACTTCGCCTGGCGCTTGCGGAGCAACTCGCGGACCTGGTCGGGCTCGAGCAACCCCGGCAGACCGAGGAAGTCGAGCTCCTCGTCGGACCCGATGTCTCCACCGGTGCCGTAGTCGCCGCCGTCGAAGACCACCCGGTCGAAGGTCGCGTCCGACCCGAGCGCCTCGAACTTCGCCTCGAGGTCATCGCTGGCACCCTCGGCCTGGTTCGCCTTCTTCAGCAGATCGTCCTCGAGCGCGAAGATGTCGCCGTCCTCGTTCGAGTTCCTCCGGCCGAGGACGTGGTCGCGTTCGACCTCCATCTCGGCGGCGAAGCTCAGCAGCCGGGTCACCGACGGCACGAACACCGACGCCGTCTCACCCCGCTTGCGCGCCCGCACGAACCGCCCGACCGCCTGCGCGAAGAACAACGGGGTCGAGGTGGGCGTGGCGTACACCCCGACCGCGAGCCGCGGTACGTCGACGCCCTCGCTCACCATCCGGACCGCGACCATCCACCGCTGCTCGCCCTCGGAGAACGCGGCGATCTTCTTGCTCGCCGCCTTCTCGTCGGACAGCACGACGGTCGGCGCCTCGCCGGTCAGCTCGCGGAGCACCTTCGCGTACGCCCGGGCCGTGTTCTGGTCGCCCGAGATGACGAGCCCACCCGCGTCCGGCATGTGCCGCCGTACCTCGGTCAGCCGCTTGTCCGCGGCGGCCAGCACCGCGGGCATCCACTCGCCGGTCGGGTCGAGCGCCGTACGGAGGGCTTGGGCGGTCAGGTCCTTCGTCAACGGTTCGCCGAGCCGCGCCGCGACCTCGTCGCCGGCCTTGGTGCGCCAGCGCATCTCACCCGAGTACGACATGAAGATGACCGGCCGTACGACGTGGTCGCGCAGCGCGTGGCCGTAGCCGTACGTGTAGTCCGCCTTGCTCCGGGCGGCGCCGTCGTGGCCGTGCTCGTAGGTGACGAACGGGATCGGGTTGTCGTCGCTGCGGAACGGAGTACCGGTCAGTGCCAGGCGCCGGGTGGCAGGCTCGAAGGCCTCCCGTACGCCTTCGCCCCAGCTCAGCGCGTCGCCACCGTGGTGCACCTCGTCGAGGATCACCAGGGTGCGAAACTTCTCGGTCCGGACCCGGAAGGCGAGCGGGTTCACCGCGACGCCCGCGTAGGTGACGGCGACGCCCTGGAAGTCCTTGTTCGTCCGGCCCCGGCGACCCGCGAAGGCCGGGTCGATCGCGATCCCGGCCTTGTCAGCCGCGTCAGCCCACTGGACCTTCAGGTGCTCGGTCGGCGTCACCACCGTGATCCGCTCGATCAGCCGGCGATGCAGCAACTCGGCGGCGACCGTCAGCGCGAAGGTCGTCTTCCCCGCACCCGGCGTCGCGACCGCCAGGAAGTCCTTCGGCTGCTGGTCAAGGTAGAGCTGGAGCGCCTCCGCCTGCCAGGCACGCAGCTTGCTCGCAGTACCCCAAGCAGCGCGGTCCGGATAGGCCGGAGGAAGCACGGCTGGTGGTGCGGGCGCGTGCGAATCCACGGACGGCATACTCCCCCGATAGTCGACTGTCGGCCGTGCAGGAACGTTACCCGACAACGCCTACGAGGTCAGATCGGCCGGCACCACCGTCACCGCGAACGGCACCTCCAGACGCGCCACTTCATCGCCGGTGACCTTCGCGACCTGCGCATATGCCCCATCCCGCATCTCCCACGCGATCAGGCTCGGCGTGTCGGGATCCACCACCCAGTACGCCGGACAGCCGGCCGCCTCCAGGCGCGACCACTTCAACATTAGGTCGACCCGCTTGGTACTCGGCGAAAGCACTTCGACAGCAAGCAGCGGAGGCTTCGGCAGGTCCCGCTCGGTGAAGTCCTCCCGGCGTGCGACGAGGACGTCAGGTTGGATGACGCTGTCGGCCGAGAGCGCCACGTCCAGCGGCGCGACCAGGACCTTCAGGTCCGGTGGACACGCGGCAGCCAGCCTGAGCAGGAGGTTGACCACGACCGTCTGATGCAGGGGCGAGGGCGCCGGCGTCATGATCAGCGCACCGTCGATGAGCTCGTACCGGTGCCCGTCATCGGGTATCCGATCGAGATCGTCCCTGGTCAGCGGCCGGTTGGGCGGCCAGGGAACGGTGTAGTCGTCCTGCACGGGATCCACGAGACCCATGGTGCCTCCTTCGGTAGTCCATGCCTACAACGTGCCGTCGTCTGCCCCCGGCTGCCCCGGTTGTCCACAGGGATGTTTCTGGTGCGGGGTTGTGGACAAAGTGCGGGTGTTGGTGGACGGGGCGACCTACACTCTTGGGCATGAGTACTCAGCTGAGCCCCGGCGCAGAGACGGTCATCGACGAGCGCACCAAGCCGTCGCTGGACGAGGGCGATCACGAGCGGTTCTCGCACTACGTGCCGAAGGACAAGCTGACCGAGGCGATGGTGATGGGCACGCCGGTCGTCGCCCTCTGCGGCAAGGTCTGGGTGCCGAGCCGGGACCCGCAGAAGTTCCCGGTCTGCCCGGAGTGCAAGGAGATCTGGGACTCGCTGAACCCCGGCGACGACGACAACGACGACTAGCCCCGCGCCAGCCCGAGGTCGCCCGCCGGGTTACTCGCGTGCCTGCCGGACACGCGAGCAAGCTCGCAGCTGTCGTTAGCGCCGCTGGCCCAACCCGCCAGCTCGCACGACCCGTGCCGCACCGCCAGCGCGTACTACACGCGCCGCGGTACGCGCTCGCCCTGGCTGAGGACACCTGTCGAGTTACTCGCGTGCCTGGCCGAGCACGCGAGCAAGCTCGCCAGCTGTTGTTGGGCGCCGATTCCCCGCAATCGCCAGCTCACACCTCACGCGCCCAACCGCCGCTCGTACTGCGCTTCCCGCCACACACTCCGCCGTACTCCGCCTGCCAGGGCTGAGGACAACTGCTGAGCCAGCCGCGTGACTGGCCAGGTACGCGGGTAGCTCGCCAGCTGTTGTCGGGCGCCGAACCGCCCCAAATCGCCCGCTCGTACTGCGCGCTCCCCACCGCTCCGCCGTATCGCGCATGGGCCGGCTGATAACACCTGTCGAGCAATTCGCGTGCCCATCCGCGGAGTCGCGGAACAGGGTAGGTGGGCTGGCGATGGAGGACGGTCAATGACTGGCCCAGCCGTAGGTGTAGGCCCACCCTCGGTGGGTGGAGTGGCTGTTGGAGGCGCGGCGCGGCAATCGCTGAGAACGGCTGCGCGGCGTATACGGAACGACAGGAAATACTGCCCTCTCTCTGCGCCTCAACCGCCGCGGTGAGCGTGGAGGGTGAGGTCGCGAGCGACATCTACCTGTCGCTCGGTACAGCCGGATCGGTGCAGCAGCTCGAGGTGATTCTCAACCCCCGAGCCTGCAGCCTGATCACCTCACGGCGGCCTGGTAACCACCCAGGCCCGCCCGGGGACCACCTCACTCCACCCGCGACCACCTGCCATTCGTTGCGCTGCGGAGGAGCGGCGACCCGGGGTGGGGGCGGCGGCGGAGGAGTTGCGTGGGAGGACTTAGTTCTGGGTCGGGTCGTCTGGATAGGTGGCGAGGTAGGCCATTTGGTCGCCTTGGCGGCGGAGGACTCGGCGCCAGAGGCTGTCGGGGTGGAGGCTGAAGACGTCGTCGGGTTCGGAGGGGACGACGTACCAGGCGCCTTCGGTGATCTCGCCTTCGAGTTGGCCGCTGCTCCAGCCCGCGTAGCCGGCGAAGATGCGCATCCGCTGGATCGCGCCTTCGAGCAGGGCGGGTGGGACGTCCAGGTCGATCAGGCCGATGCGGCCGAAGCAGCCGCGCCAGCCCGGTGGGTCGGCGGACTCGATCACCTCGGCGACCGCGAGGGCGCTGTCGGTGCCGACCGGGCCGCCCATGAAGAGCACGCCCGGCTCGCTCACGGTGGTCGACCAGTCGGACAGCACCCGGTCGACCTCCAGGTCGGCGGCACGGTTGACGACCACCCCGAGTGCGCCGTCCTCGTCGTGGTCCAGCAGCAGGATCACCGAGCGGCGGAAGGGCGGCTCGTCGAGCAACGGGGTCGCCACCAGCAGCGAACCGGTCAGGGTCGAGGCCGTCATGCACCCATCATGTCGTGCCCGGCAACCTTTTGGGCCCGCAGAGCCCGAAAGCCCAGCCAGGCACCCAGCGCCAGCCCGCAGAGATCCGCGACCGTGTCCAGCGGATCCCCGCTGCGCTGCGGCAGCAGGAAGTGCTGGACCAGCTCACTGACGATCGTGTTCGCGGCCAGCACCGGAAGCAACCACCGAGCCGGTACGCCGACGCGCAGGCCGAGGTAGGCGACCGAGCCGAACAGCAGCAGGTGGGCCAGCTTGTCCTCGAGCGGGAAGCTCGCCTCGGGGCCGGCCTGGCGCGGCGAGTACAGCCCGTACAAGTGGATCAGGCAGGCCAGCACGAAGGCGGCCCGCCACAACCGGACCCGCCAGACCGCGCGTGGGCCGGACGACTTCACAGCGGTCGTGCTCAAAGTGACGGGGAGTCGTCCGGGAACACTTCCGCCGCCGGCGCCTTGCCTCCGCAGGCGTCGCGAACGGCGTGCGCGACCATCGTGTGCACCTCCGGGTGGAAGACGCTGGGCACGATGTAGTCCGCGTTCAGCTCGTCGTCGGTGACCACGCCGGCCAGCGCCTTGGCGGCGGCCAGTTCCATCTCGATCGACACCGAGGAGGACTGCGCGTCCAGCAGACCGCGGAAAACCCCCGGGAAGACCAGCACGTTGTTGATCTGGTTCGGGAAGTCGCTCCGGCCGGTCGCGACCACGGCCGCGTGCTCGTGCGCCGCCGCCGGGTCGACCTCGGGATCCGGGTTCGCCAGCGCGAAGACGATGGCGTCCTCGTTCATGGTGGCGATGTCGTCGCCGTTCAGGATGTTCGGCGCCGAGACGCCGATGAACACGTCGGCCCCGGCCAGCGCGCCCTTCAGGTCGCCGCTGTACTTCGCGGCGTTGGTGTTCTCCGCGATCCAGCGCAGCTCCGGCGACAGCCCGTCGCGCTCCAGGTGGATGACCCCGGCGATGTCGGCGACGATCGCGTCCTTGACGCCCGCGACGATCAGCAGCTTGAGGATCGCCGTACCGGCCGCACCCGCGCCGGACAGCACCACCCGCACGTTGCTGATGTCCTTGTTCACCACCCGCAGAGCGTTGAAGAGCGCGGCCAGTACGACGACCGCCGTACCGTGCTGGTCGTCGTGGAAGACCGGGATGTCCAGTTCCTCGCGCAGCCGGGCCTCGATCTCGAAGCAGCGCGGCGCGGAGATGTCCTCCAGGTTGATGCCGGCGAACCCGGGCGCGATCGCCTTGACCACCTGGATGATCGCCTCGGTGTCCTGGGTGTCCAGGCACAACGGCCACGCGTCGATCCCGGCGAACCGCTTGAACAGGGCTGCCTTGCCCTCCATCACCGGCAGCGCGGCCTTCGGACCGATGTTGCCGAGCCCGAGTACCGCGGAGCCGTCCGTGACCACGGCAACGCTGTTGCGCTTGATCGTCAGCCGGCGGGCGTCGTCGGGGTTGGCCGCGATCGCCAGGCAGACCCGCGCCACCCCCGGGGTGTAGATCATCGACAGGTCGTCGCGGTTGCGGATCGGGTGCTTGGCCTCCATCGAGATCTTGCCGCCGAGGTGCATCAGGAAGGTCCGGTCGGAGACCCGGCCGATCTCGACGCCCGGTACCGCGCGCATCGCCTCGACCAGGCGGCCGGCGTGCTCGGTGTCGGCGGCCGCGCAGGTCACGTCGATGCGCAGCCGCTCGTGGCCGGAGGCCGTCACGTCGAGGGCGGTGACGAGGCCACCGGCCTGCTCGACGGCGGTCGTCAGTTTGCTCACCGTCGAGCCGCCTGCGGGGACCTCGAGGCGGACGGTGATGGAGTAGGAAACGCTCGGCAAGGCAGTCACGCCCGCGATCTTCTCACGAGGCCCGGACCGCCCGCAGGTTCCGTACATCGCGTCCATCCGGATCGGCTGGGTAATCCTTTACTCGCAAGCTACCCTGAGGCGTCGAAGGGAGGGCGGACGTGGCCACCATCAGTGATGTCGCGGCCCGGGCCGGGGTCTCCACGGCCACTGTCTCGCGGGCGCTGAACGGCAAGTCGACCGTCGATCGCGACCTGGCCGCCCGGGTCCGCCAGGCCGCCGAGGAGCTCGGCTACCAGCCGAACGGCCCGGCGCGGAACCTGCGCCGTCAGGAGGCCGCGGTCGTCGCGCTGATCATCTCCGACGTCGAGAACCCGTTCTTCACCGCGATCGCCCGCGGCGTCGAGGACGTCGCGCACGAGGTGGGCTACTCCGTCGTGCTGTGCAACTCCGACGAGAGCGCCGACAAGGAGAACCGCTACATCGACATTGCGATCCAGGAACGCGTCGCGGGCGTCATCCTGTCGCCCAGCGGTACGACGACCAGTGTCGAGAAGCTGACCAGCCGCGGTACTGCGTTTGTGGCGGTGGACCGTCCCCTGCCGGAGCAGGAGAGCGACGTCGTACTGGTCGACACCAGGCTCGCCGCGAAGCAGGCCACCGCCCACCTGATTGCCCAGGGCTACGACCGGATCGGCTGCATCACCGGACCACTCGGCGTCCGTACTGCGGACGACCGGCTCGCGGGGTATCGCGATGCGCTCAAGGCCGCCCGGCTCCGCAGTACGACCAAGCTGGTACGGCGTACGGAGTACAAGGCGGCGGGGGCTCGGCGCGCGGCGCAGGATCTTCTCGACCAGGCGGAGCCGCCGGACGCGTTGCTTGTCGCGAACAGCGCGATGGCGGTCGGTGTTCTGCAGGCGCTGCAGGCGCACGGGATCCGGCCGGGCAAGGATGTCGGGATGGTTGCCTTCGACGACGCGCCCTGGGCGGAACTGGTGGATCCGCCGCTTTCGGTGGTGGCGCAACCGGCGTACGAGATCGGCACCGTGGCCGCGAGGTTGCTGCTGGCAAGAATCGCCGACAACTCGCGGCCTGCGACCACCACCACCCTCGGCGCCCGCCTGATCGAGCGCGGCTCCTCCCACCGCGGCTGACGACAGCTTGCGTCCGAAGAAGTGCGGAGCGGGATCCGCACTTCTTCGGACGCAAGGGCGTCGCGGGTGGGTCGGCGGATGGGTCAGCCGGTGGGGTTCTCTTCGGCGTAGATGGAGGCGGCGTTGGACTTGTCGATCAGGCGGGTCTGGAGGGTCTGGGTCTTCTCGATCGTGCCGCAGTCGACCAGGATCTTCTTCGCCGCGGCGATCGCTTCCTTGCCGTTGGTCGGGTAGGTGAAGGTGGCGCTCAGCCGGCCCTGCTCGACCGCCTTGATGCCGCCGGACGGGATCGGCAGCGCGTCGATGCCGATGAACTTCATCTCCTTCTCCCGGCCGACCGCCTTCGCCGCCAGGTACGCGCCCTCGGCCATCGGGTCGTTGTGCGCGTAGACCACGTCGATCTTCGGGTTGGCCTTCAGCAGCGCGTCCATCTGCGCCTGGCCCTTCTCCCGCAGCCAGTCGCCGCTGGCGGTGGCGATGATCTTGATCTTCGGGTTCGGCTTGATCCCGGCCGCGAAGCCCTGGTTGCGCTCGGCCTGCGGGGTGGCGCCGGCCAGGCCCTTGATCTCGACCACATTGCCGCCGCTCGGCAGCAGCTTCTCGGCCACGAACTTGCCGGCCGCGGTACCGATCTCGACGTTGTCGCCGCCGATGAAGCCGGTGTACGCGTCACCCTCGACCTTGCGGTCCAGCACGATCACCGGGATGCCCTTGTCGAAGGCCTTTTTCACCACCGCGGTGAGCGGCTTGGCCTCGTTCGGGCTGATGATCAGCAGGTCGATCTGCTGGGTGAGGTAGTTCTCCACGTCGGCGACCTGCTTGGCGTTGTCCTGCGCCGCGTCGGCGAACTTCACATCGAACTGCGGCACCTCCTTGGCCGCCGCCTTGATGTCGTCGTCCATCCGCTGCCTGTAGGGCTCGGCGACGTTCGCCTGGCTCATGCCGATCGTGTACTTGCCGTCGGCACCCTTGCATGCCTTGGAACTGCCGGCCTGCGGCTCGGCCGAGGTTCGTTCACTGGTGGTTCCACAGCCGGCGAGTACCAGGGCGGCAACGGCCGCGGCGGCTAGCGGGGCTTTCAGGTTTCGCATGTCAAGCCTTTCTCTGGGCGGAGCCTCACGAAGCGGGACGGAGCCGTTGCAGCGCGGCCGCGGCGACGATCACGAGTCCCTTGATCAGGAGCTGGATGTTGGAGTCGATGTTGTTGAGGGCGAGGATGTTGTTCAGTACTCCGAGCAGCAGCGCGCCGGCCACCGTGCCCGCGACAGATCCCCGGCCGCCGGCCAGGCTGGTCCCGCCGATCACCACCGCGGCGATCGCGTCGAGCTCGTAGCCGATGCCGTCGTTCGGGCTGCCCTGGTTCAGCTGGACCGCGTGCACGATGCCGGCCAGCGAGGCGAGCAGCCCGCAGATCGCGAACACCGCGATCTTGACCCGGATCACCGGCACACCCGACAGGCGAGCCGCCTTCTCGTTGCCGCCCACGGCGTACAGGTGCCGCGAGAAGGCGCTGACGCGGAGGAACACGATGGCGGCGATCGCGACCACCGCGAAGATCAGTACCGGGATCGGGACCAGGCCGCCGAAGGTGCGTTCGCCCAGGATCGCGAACGAGTCCGGCGCCTCGTTCGGACCGTTGCCATAGGCAATCGCCACGCCCTGGCCGTCGGACCAGATCCGGGCTAGTCCTCTGGCTATCTGCAGGCCTGCCAAGGTCACGATGAAGGACTGGATCCCGATCATCGCCGTCGCCATGCCCTGCAGCGCGCCGAAGACCAGGCCGATCGCGAGCACGACGACGATGGATGGCAGGAAACCCCAGTCGTTCTCAACCATCAGTACCGCGGAGCCGACCGCGGCCAGACCGAGCACCGCGCCGACCGAGAGGTCGATGCCGCCGATCAGGATCACGAACGTCATCCCGACGGCGATGATGCCGATCTCGGAGACCGCGCGGACCACGTTGGCCAGGTTGTCCGCGCTGAGGAACAGGATCTCGCCGTCGCGCCGCGGCGAGAAGATGATCGCCGCGATGAACACCGCGAGCAGCCCGAACACACTCTGGAACCGGAACAGCGTCGCGACCACACCGCCCGAGCTTTCGGCGATGGCCGTCGGCGCCTTCGCCGTGCTCACGGCCGTCATCGTCCGTGCTTCCGTCGAAGGAACAGCGTCCGTCGGCCGGTCGGCTTCCGCCGGCGCCGTTGGCGCTGCCGTTGCTGGTTTGTCCTGAGCGTTGGTCACTGCGGTCCTCCGACGTCTTCGAACACAGCCCTGCCTTCAAATACGGCGCTGTCTCCCATCGCGGCGGCGAGCAGATCGCCTTCGGCCGAATCAGCGGTACTGAACGACGCCACGTCGCGCCCGTCCCGCAGTACGACCACGCGGTCGCAGACACCGACCAGCTCCGGCAGCTCTGACGAAGCCAGCAGTACTCCGATGCCGTGCCCGGCCAGTTCGCCGAGCAGGCGGTAGATCTCGGACTTGGCGCCGATGTCGACGCCGCGGGTGGGCTCGTCGAGCAGCAGCAACCGCGGCTCGGTCAGCAACATCCGCCCGAACACGACCTTCTGCTGGTTCCCGCCCGACAGCGTCCCCACGTCGTCCTGCAGCCGCCCGAACTTCAGCCGCAACCGATCCGCCATCCGGACCGAGGCCGCCCGCTCCATCCGCCGCGCGATCACCCCGAGCCGCCCGTACGACGGGAGGCTGGAGACGACGGTGTTCGCCAGGATGGAGTGGAACAGGACCAGCCCGGACGCGCGCCGGTCCTCCGGGACGAACCCGATCCCCTGGCTCAACGCGTGCCGCGGACTGCGAGGCTGGATCTCCTTGCCCTGCAGGACGATCCGGCCTGACCGCGAGCCACCCGGCGCAACGCCGTACAGGGTCTCGAGCAACTCCGTGCGACCCGCGCCGAGCAGTCCGGCGAGGCCGACGATCTCACCGGAGCGGACCGTCAGGGAGATGCCGTCGGGGTCGCGTCGGCCGGGGCGGGGACGGCGTGGTTTGAGGGCGAGGTTGTCGACGCGGAGGAGTTCGTCGCCGGTGGCGGCGTCCGGCGTGGTGAACATTGTCTGCACGGGGCGTCCGACCATCGCCTCGACGACCTCCGCGGTACTGAGCTTGCGCGGGTCGAAGCTGGTCACGAACTGCCCGTTGCGCAGCACCGTCGCGCGGTCGGCGACCTGCGCGATCTCCTCCATCCGGTGCGAGATGTAGACGATGCCGACGCCGCCGCGGCGCAGTTCGCGGATCACCACGAAGAGGCGTTCGACCTCGGAGGTGGTGAGCGCGGAGGTCGGCTCGTCCATGATCAGCACCCGCGCGTCGAGCGAGATCGCCTTCGCGATGGTGACGAGTTGCTGCTCGCCGACGCGGAGCTCGCCGACCGGGCGGCGGGGGTCGAGGTTGACGCCGCTGCGTTCGAGCAGGGTGCGCGCCTCGCGGTCCATCCGGCGGCGGTCGACCGTCTTCCAGCGGGTGCGGAGCTCGCGGCCGAGGAAGATGTTGTCCGCGACCGACAGCCCTGGGACCAGGTCGAGCTCCTGGTGGATCATCGCGATCCCGGCCGCCTGCGCGTCCGTCGGGCCGGCGAAGCTGACGTTCCGGCCGTTGATCTCGATCTGCCCGTCGTACTCCGTGACGTCGCCGGACAGGATCTTCATCAGCGTGCTCTTGCCGGCGCCGTTCTCGCCCAGCAATGCGTGCACCTCACCCGCGCCCAGGGTGAAGTCGACCTCCCGGCAAGCCAGTACGCCGCCGTACCGCTTGCCGATCCGGGACATCCGGACCAGGTCGGCGACCTCGGCCATGGCACCTCCGCGATCGGGTGAGTAATCGATTTCCCGGACGCTAGACCCGAGCTCCTCGGCCCGTCAACCCCTTACCCCCACCCCACCCCCAACCGTGACCCCTTCACCACCCTCTCCCCCGTCGAAAGAACCCTCGCGAGGCTGGGTCGCCGCAGCCCATCGACGTCGCCTCTGAGGGTCGCGGACCGCCACCACTCACCAACCGCCGAACTGCCGCCCCAGGACCGGGCCGCCACGCGTGAGCCGAGCCCGCCAGCACCGCTTACTGAGTGCTGGCGGTCCGGCCTTCGTCGAGCCAGGCTCTGACGGCGGCGTTGTGCTCGCCGAGGCGGGGTGGGGGGAGGTTGGTGGGGCGGGCGCCGGCGTGGGGGTTGTTGTCGAAGCGGAGGGGTGGGCCGGGGAGGTTGATGCGGCCGAGGGTGGGGTGGTCGACTTCGATGAGGAGGCCTTGGGAGAGGGTCTGGTCCCACTCGTAGACCTGCTGGAAGTCGCGGACCTTGCCCGAGGGGATGCCTGCCTCGGACAGGCGGGCGAGCCAGACGTCGGCGGGCGCCTCGGCGAAGGCGGACTCGATGGCAGCGGTCAGGGCGTCGCGGTGGACTACGCGCGAGGAGTTCGTGGCGAAGCGCTCGTCCATGGGATCCAGCCCGACGATCGGGGCGAAGGTACGCCACTGGCCCTCGCTGCCGACGGCGACCTGGATGATGTCGTCGGCCGTGTGGTACATCCCGTACGGCGCGATCTGCGCATGGTGATTCCCCACGCGTTCGGGCAGTTCACCCGCCACCGTCCACTTCGTGCCGTGGAACGCGTGCACCCCGACCACCGATGCCAGCAGACTCGTACGCACCACGCGCCCCTTGCCGGTGATGCTCCGCTCATGGAGTGCGGCGAGCGCCCCGTACGCGCCGTACATGCCGGCCAGCAGGTCAGCGATCGGTACTCCGGTCTTGGTGGGCTCGACCGCGCCGGTGACGCTCATCAGCCCGCCCTCGCCCTGGGCGATCTGGTCGTACCCCGCGCGCCCACCCTCGGGCCCGTCGTGCCCGAAACCGGTGATCGACAGGATCACCAGCCCGGGGTTGAGCTCGTGCAGCCGCTCGACGGAGAACCCGAGCCGGTCGAGCACCCCGGGCCGGAAGTTCTCGACCAGCACATCCGCCTTGTGGACCAGTGCGGTCAGGAATTCCTTGCCCTCGGCCGATTTCAGGTCTGCGGTCACGGATTCCTTGTTCCGGTTGGCGGAGAGGAAGTACGTCGACTCCTGCTCGCCTTCAGGCCCGACGAACGGCGGCCCCCAGCCCCGGCTGTCGTCGCCACCGTCTGGCGACTCGACCTTGATCACCCGCGCCCCGAGGTCCCCAAGCATCATGGCCGCCTGCGGTCCCGCGAGCGCCCGGGTCAGATCCACCACCACGACATCCGAAAGCAGATTCTGCACGCCGCCACACTAGGCGAGCGGTACGCTGCGGCACCGTGACGCGTTCCTCACCCAGCCGCAGAATCGCGGGCAGCAGTGGCGAAGCGAGCGGTGATGGCGGACCACGCGTGGCCCGTGCGTTCGCGACGGGTGGACGCGGCCGGTTCGCCGAGCTTGTCCCAGCCGGTCTGTTCCAGCCGTACGACGGTGCCGTCCGGGTGCGGCGTGAACGTGAGTTCCACTTCGGTCGCTTCGCTTGGGTCGAAGAACAGGTGCCAGCGGAAGCGAAGGCGTCCAGGTGGTTCCCAGTCGAGGATCTCGCCCCAGAGGTGTTCGTCGCCCGCGGGTGAGGTCTCGAAGATCCGGCCGCCGGGACGTGGTTCGAAGGTGATCGCGTCGGGGTTGCCGCTGACCGTGTGGCTCGGCGGCCACCAGGCCGCGCACCGCCCGGTCCAGACGTCGAACGCGTGCGTCACCGGCGCCGCGACCTCGAACTCGACCACCAACGGCTCGATCATGCGTCCCCTCCCACGGACCCGCGCGGATCGACCCCCGAGCCGTGCGGATCGCGAGGCTCGGTGTTCTCGGCGACGATGCGGAAGCGGGTGGCCGCGGCACCCCAGACCTCGGCGAAGTAGTCGCGGATCGCTTCCACCCCGACCGCCCTGAGTTGGTATACGCGACGGGTGCCGTCCGGCTCGTCGTCGACCAGGCCGGCTTCCTTGAGCAGCCGGAGATGCCGCGAGACCGCGGGCCGGCTGATCGGCAACCGCTCGGCGATCTGCTGCACCGACAACGCACCGCTCCCCAGAATCTCCACGATCGCCCGCCGATTCGCGTCCCCGAGCGCCTCCAGCGCACGCCCACCATCGGCCGGTACGACGGCGCCTCCCGCACCATCGGCCGGTACAGCGGCGCCCTCCGCGCGGGCGGCCGACGATCGACCGGCTGGCTCCGACATCCGCGCTCCTTTCCGATCTTGCCGAACTCGGTAACTTCGGTGTTACGGTAACCGAAGGTTGACGGACAACCAAGGGAGGGAACGGCGATGGCCTTCACCGGGTCGGGGACGAAAGAGGACCCCTGGACACTGAGTACGCCGCCGGGCGGCTCGCAGTACCAGGTGTATCGGGACGAGACGGCTGATCCGCCGGCGTTGATGTGCCAGGTGGGGAGCACCAAGCTGAGCTACCAGTTGCGGTGCATCGACGACCTGCACGAGATGCTCAAGGGGTACGGCGACTGGATGCCGCTGGGGAACGCGGACGAGCAGAAGCCCGCCGCGCCGGGGACCGTCGAGGCGTGGGCTCGCACCGAGGACAACCCGGTCGGCGGCTGGTACGGGCTGAAGAAGGGCTTCCGCGGCCGGTTCGCCAACTACGTGCCGCCGGTGCTCGAGGCACTCGGTCTCGCCGAGGTCGAGCACAACGCCCGCAACAACCGCATGCGCGCGATCTAGGCCACCCCGCGACCGCGGTACGGCGTACCTGGGAGGGGCCGGTACGGCGTCCCTAGGCCGCGGCGGTACGGCGTACGAGGGAGGCGAGGCGCTGCGTCACGTCGCGGGGCCGCTCCTGCATGAGCATGTGCCCGGCGCCGGGGTACATCCACAGCCGCGCGGACGGCAGTTCGTGCGCCATCCGGTTGCCGTGTCGCGGTGGCAGCAGCCGGTCCCGCGTGCCGTGCATGATCTCCACCGGGATCCCGTCGAGCGCCTTCATCGCATGCCCGAGCTCGTGCCGGGTGATCGCCTCGAAGAACCCGCTGAAGGATCGCCCGGGCGTGTGCGCCAGATCCGCCATCAGGATGTCCACCTCGGCCGGATCCGCCTTCTTGCCGAACACCAGTTGCCGTATTGCGGGCCGCCGCATCCGCGTCGAGGCCAACCCCACCCATGCAGCCCGTGACGCAGCTTCGGACTCCCGGGTGGCCCGACGCAGCGCCCGGCGCTCGATACGCTCGCCGGCAAGGTTCATCGCGCGCGGCGCGACCACCGCCGCGGCACCGTCGAACCGCGCGGGCAGCCCGAACGCCCGCGATGAGATCTGCCCGCACGACGTACTTACCAGCGCCGCACCGGTGATCCGCGAGCCGAACAACTCCGGATGCTGGTCCGCCAGCGCCATCAAGGTCATCCCGCCCATCGAGTGCCCGGCATAGACGACCGGCCCGTCCCCGACGACCTCGTCGAGCACGGTGACGAGATCATCGGCCAGCTGCTCGATCCGGGTGGTCCCGGCCGGTGCGGCATCGGACCGCCCGTGCCCGCGGTGGTCGTACGCGACGACGCGCACTGCGGACGAGCCGAGCACTCGCGGCAACCCTTCGAGCTGGTTGTGCCAGCTCCGGGTCGAGCACGTCCAGCCGTGCGCGAGGACCACAGTCACCGGCGCATCCGCCGACCCACTGGTCTCCACGTGCAACCGCACGCCGTCCGGAGTCACCACGCCGGTACGGTCCGCCTGAATCGTCATATCGTCCCCAGTTTGCCAGTCCACTCGGCCGGTCCACCCTCGCGCCGCTGCTGCTTGGTCCGCAAGCCGGTCACGCGATCTCCCTTGCCCGTTCCTGCGATTCCAGGTGCGCGGCACGCAGCCGTCCACCGCGAGCACCTCGGCCGACGAGCCAGGCGATGCCGAGGACCTCCAGCGACCCGACCACCGCGAGCAACGCGTAGCCGCCGCTCCACATCCAGCGCGGTACGTCGGTCCGCTCCTCGCGACGCAGCACCTGCTGCTCGCCGATGAACTCGACCGTCTGCCCGTCCGACACCTGCACGGCCGGCTTCTGGATCGCCAGGTCCTCAGGTGCGTAGACCCACAGCGCGACCATGTCCCGCTGTCCCCGGTGCAGCCGGACCATCGACTTCCACTTGCCGTACATCGGCAACGGCTTGGCCGACCGGTAGATGCCGTCGGCAACCTTCACCATCCGGTGCGTCATGAACCCGCCGCCCTGCCACGACATCGCCTCGAACCAGCGCGCATCCACGGCGGCATCTGCCGGCTGCAGCTTCACCGTCACGTACGCCGTCGGCTCGGCACCGGTGGCCACCCGGTCCAGGGTGACCGTCCCGCTCACCCCGGGATCAGCCGACCGCGGTACACAGAAGAAGAGAGCCGCCAGTACCGCGACCAGCCCGATCGCGCCGAGCTGGTGAGTACGGCGTACCGACGGGGTGGCTCGGACCTCGCCCGCGACCTCGGCGTACCGGGTGGCCAGCCAGGCGCCGACCAGACCCGCGCCGATCCCGGCGACCACCCCGAAGCCCAGGGCGGACGGGATCATCGACGAGGGCCACGGGATCGGCATCCAGACGGCGCTCCACCAGTACTCCGCGAGCACGCCGACGGAACCGATCAGCGCGCCGGAGACCAGACCCAGGCGGAAGCGGTTCTTGTTGCCCAGGGCAAGCGCGGCGCCCTCGACGATGACGGCCTCGACGATGAGCAGCGGGAAGTGGCCGAGGATCTCCCCCAGCGGCTGGTTCACTGCCCAGGCGATCCCGCCGCGGATGATCAGGTAGACGGCCAGCGCGCCGAACGTCGTACCGGGACCACGCCGGGCGCGTAGCAGCGTGAACGCCAACGCGGCGCCGAACACGATCAGGATCGGCTGCAGGATCAACGGGAACTGCGGTACGCCGTAGTTGAACTCGGTGCTGAACAGGTCCCACGCGATCAGCAAGGCGCCGACGGCAACGATCTCCTGGAACCGGCGGCGCAGGTTGATGCCGACCAGTTGCTCGACCTCGGCGGACGCCAGCAGCCGGGCGAAGATCGACAGCACCACGCCGCCGATCATCAGCAGATGCGTCGGACCCCAGAGGGTGACGTCCTCGCCGAACAGCCGGTGCCACGCGTCGTCCATCGGGAACCCGGCCAGCGCGAACGTGCCGCAGAACGTCACCAGCGCGGCACTGCACGGGATCCGCCAGCCCTTGGTCAGCTTGATCGTCCGGGCCGGCAGCGGCTTGCGGGCGAACGCGATCGGCAGCACGCCGGACACGATCACGCCGAGGATGCCGAAGAAGATCGGGTAGTGCGCCGGGGTGCCGAACGGGCCGGTGTCGCGGCCCTTGTCGATGTGGACCGCGATGTCCCACCAGACCCCGAAGGCGCAGGCCAGCAGAGAGACCGCATGCAGGTACGGGGTGATCGCGGCCCATCGGGGGACTCCGTCCAGTCTCCCGATGGTGTCCGCAAGTTTCCCTACCAGCGTGGGCCGTCCGGTCCGTTCGCGCCACAGCAACACGGCGAGTGCGAGGTACAGCAGCGAGACGAACCCGGTGACGATCGCGATCTGGTCGAACGTCGCGGTTCCGGTCGAAGCCGCCAGCGGGACGGACATCGGCACCCCCCTCGCTAGGCCTTGCAGTCGGCATGCGCCATGAATGATGTTACATAGGATATGTAACGTGGAGTCTGCAACACTGTCAAGGGTGGGAGGACAGATGCCGGCGGAGTCGGCCAGCGAGGAGTTCACGGTCGACCAGCTCGCCGCCAAGGTGGGCATGACGGTCCGCAACGTGCGCGCGTACGCCGGCCGCGGGCTGATCCCGCCGCCCCGCCTGGCCGGCCGCACCGGGTACTACGGCGCCGACCACGTAGCCAGGCTCACTCTCGTCCGCGAGCTGCTCGACAAGGGCTACACGCTGTCCGCGGTCGAGCGGATGATGAGCGAGCTCCCCGACGGCGCACTGGCGCTGGGGGTCTTCGAGACGCTGGTCAGTCCGTGGACGCCGACCGAGCCCGAGGTGATCACCGAGCTCCAACTGGCCGAGCGCGCGGGCATCCCGCACAACGACGCCACCATCGCCAAGCTGGTCGAGCTGGGCATCGCCGAGCGGCAGGACGACGGCCGGCTGCGGATCCCGAACCCGGACCTCCTCCGCACCGGCCTCGAGGTGATCAAGCTCGGCGTCCCGCTGGACGCGATCTTCGAGATGCTGCCGAAGCTGTTCCACCAGGCCGACGAGGTCGCCAAGATCTACGTCGAGCTGTTCCGCAGCACGGTCTGGCGCCAGTTCGCCGACGCCGGGCTCCCGGCCGACGGCTGGCCCGAGATCCAGCGCACCCTCGAGAACATCATCCCGCTGGCCGGCCAGGCCCTCGTCGCCGCTTTCCGCGAGGCCATGGGCCGCGAGATCGAGATCGCCGCCTACCAGGAGCTCGGCCTCCCTCCGGACAGCGTCTCCTCCACCGGCTGACCTGACGCCTCAGCGTGGTGAGCGGACAGTTATCGTGTGACAGCATTCAGTTACCACGCTTGATCACGAGGGCTTGTCGGCCCAGCCCTGAGGACGTTGATGAAGAAACTAGTTCTTGCAGTCGTGACCGTTGCCGCCGTGCTCGCCGCGGCGCTGATCCCCTCCGGGCCACCGGTGGCGGCTGCCACCTCGGGCTTCGGCTCGGCCGTGTCCGCGATCACGCAGACGTCGTGGCAGACCAACGCCAGCGTGAACGCGCTCGCCGTCGCCGGTAACACCGTCTTCGCGGGCGGCCTGTTCACCCGGATCCGGCAGCCAGGTAAGCCGGCCGGACAGGGTGAGTCGGCCCGGACCTACCTCGCCGCGTTCAACCGCACCACCGGCGCGCCGACGACCTTCGCGCCGAGGCTTGACGGCGCAGTCTGGAGCATCGCGACCAGCCCGGACGGCAAGTGGGTCGTAATCGGCGGCGACTTCACCACCGTCAACGGCCTGCCCCGGCAACACATCGCGATGTTCAGCGTCGCGACCGGCCGGATCGTCTCCACCTGGGATCCGGCAGTCAGCTACCGCGTCAAGGCCTTGGCGATCTCCGGCAACCGGGTCTTCCTGGGCGGCTCCTTCGGCCGGGTGGACAACCAGGTCCGCAACCGGCTGGCCGCGGTCCGGCTGATCCAGGGCGACCTGCTGGCGTGGAACCCGGACGCCGACGACGAGGTCTACGCGATCGACGTGTCCGACGACGGCACTCGCGTCTTCCTCGGCGGTGGATTCACCACACTCAAGGGCAACGACCACAACGCGCTGGCGATGGTGAGCACCACGACCGGCAACGCCTACTCGATGCCGGCCTCCGAGGCGATCCCGGAGCCGACGCCCGACTGCACCAGCCGGGTCAAGGACATCGACACGTTCGGCGACAAGGTCTTCGTCGCCAACGCCGGCAGCGGCATCGGCTGCTACGACGGTGTGCTGGCCGCCAACGCGACAGACGGCAGACTGGTGTGGCAGAGCAACTGCCTGGGCGCGACCGAGGCGATCAAGGCGATGGGCAACTGGCTCTACAAGGGGTCGCACGCGCACGACTGCAGCGAGGACGGCGGCTTCCCCGACAGGACAGGTATGCACCACCTGCTGGTGGAGAGCGCCATCGACGGCAAGCTCGGCCCGTGGTACCCGAACACCGACGCGGGCGGCAGCACCAAGGTCGGCCCGCTGGCGTTCGCCTCCGGCGGCAACGACCTGTGGGTCGGCGGCGACTTCACTCGCGTGAACGGCGTGGTGCAGCAGGGCCTCACTCGGTTCACGAACACCCCGGGTGGTGCGCGGCCGGGCGTCCCGGTCGCGCCGAAGGCGTCCAGCAATCGCGCCAACCAGACGACGGTCAGTTTCCCCACCGTGGTCGACGCGGACAACATCTCGCTGACCTACACCCTGTTCCGAGGTACCACGAACGTCGGTCGCTGGTCCCTCTACTCGTACTCGTGGGCGAAACCCACCGTGACGACGTTCACCGACACCGGCGTGAAGAGCGGCCAGTCGGTCGGCTATCACGTCGAGGTGAGCGATGGTCGCAATGTCAGCAAGGGTGCGGCCGTCGCCGTCAAGGTCCGCTGACCTCTGTCTACGCTGTGCCATGGCCGATTACCTGCATCTAGGTGTCTACAGCGACTGGGTGGAACAGGCCGCCGCGCCGCGCGCCCGAGCCGCAGTACCGGCGGCGGACGAGGTTCGCGAGGCGGTTCGGCGGATGGTCTCGTCCGCCGGGGCTGACGGAGCACCCACGGACGTGCGGCTCGAGCGGCAGTGGACCGCCGGCGGATTGCACGGCGAAGAACTCTCGTACTCCGTCGGCTTCGGTCCCCGCACCCGCGCCTGGTTGCTCAAGCCCGCGGACGCCACCGAACCGCTCCCCGGCGTCCTCGCCCTGCATGGGCATGACGGCTTCAAGTACTACGGCAAGGAGAAGATCGCCGACGGACCCGAGCCGCCCTCGGCAGCCGTGGAAGCCCTGCGAGCAGACCTGTACGAAGGGCGCGCAGTGGCCAACGACCTGGCCGCGGAAGGGTACGTCGTACTGGTGCCCGACGTGTTCACGTGGGGAAGTCGGCGGTTCCCGCTGGCAGAGATGCCTCCGTCCATCCATGGGCTCAGTGCGGGACAGGTAGACGAGCCCGCGACGTACAACCCGGCCGCGCGGCGGCACGAACATCTCGTCGAGAAGTACTGCACCGTACTCGGTACGACGATGGCGGCCGTCGTCGCGCGGGAGGACCGGATCGCGCTCGCCTATCTTCGCGGCCGCAGCGACACCAATGACCAGACGGCGTGTATCGGCCTGTCCGGAGGCGGCTGCCGCTCAGCGTTGCTGCGGGCAACGAGCGAGGAGCTGACCGCGGCCGTCGTCGTCGGCATGATGAGCACGTACGACGGATTGCTTGACCACAACGTCGTCGACCACACCTGGATGTTTCTCCCCAGGATGCTTCCCGCACAGGTGGACTGGCCTGATCTGGCCGCCTGCCAGAGTCCAGCTCCGCTTCTGGTCCAGTACAACCGGCACGACCAACTGTTCACGCTCGAGGGAGCCACGGCCGCCCACGAACGAATCGGCGCCCACTACGCCGGCGCCGAGGCGGCGTACACGGGGCAGTTCTTCGACGGGCCGCACAAGCTCGA
The DNA here is from genome assembly GCF_042657745.1 of Kribbella qitaiheensis. Lineage (GTDB taxonomy): Bacteria > Actinomycetota > Actinomycetes > Propionibacteriales > Kribbellaceae > Kribbella > Kribbella qitaiheensis. The sequence continues at coordinate 137,088 of NZ_JBHSKE010000002.1, forward strand.
CCGGGAGATGCAGTTCGCGGCCTTCACCTGGTTGCGCGATGCTCTGTCGGGCTGTTCTCGTCCGGCGGGGTGAGATCGCCGACGTCGGCGTCCCAGTCGTCCTCGTCGTCGACCGCGTCAGCTTCGTTGCGCCGGGCGATCTTCAGGAACGCGATGATCAGCAGGATCGGACCGAGGAACATCGCGGTCTCGGGAATGCCACCCATGTGCAGGACGATCATGAGGCCGTCACCAGCGCGATCCCCCCTGCCGTGAACGCAACCATCGCGGCCAGCATCGGGTACTGCGCGCGCCGCATCTGCCGCCGCCGGAAGAGCCCGGCGGCGCGATCGTGGGCGGACACCACCCCGGTGATGTGTCCGAGCACGATCGCGCCGACCTGGACCCCCGCGATCAGGCCGGTACCCAGGAAGGCGTAGTCGATGCGCCCGTCGCCGGTGCCGAGCAGGTCCCAGCCACGGCCGAACGGATCCGTTGCCAGCAGCACCCCTTCCTGGCCCTGAAACATCGCGAACGAGAAGTAGTGCGCGACCGCATACCCGATCGCGATCGGCACCAGCGAGTGCGCGAACGCCCCGGGCAGTCCGGCGTTGCCCACGGCCCCGGGCCGGACCCGCGCGGTGCCGGTCGCCCGCGCCGCGAGCACAAACAACCCTGACACCACGGCGACCGCCGCGAGCAGACCAGCCGTGTGTACTGCGATGTGCGCCGTGCGGCCGAGTTCGCCGGTCAGGTTCGTCCAGGCGGACCACCTGCTGATGCCGTCGAAGGCGGTCGATCCGAGCAACAGGCAGAGCAGTCCGACGATGCCCGGCTCCTGCGGGATCGTGGCCAGCCCGGCGAGCGGGTTCCGCAGTACGAGCCGGCGATGGTCGTCACGGCCGAACGGGCTCAGCTTGGCGAGCACCTCGGCGTACACCTCGAAGCTGTCGCCGAGCGCGAACCAGCGGGGGCCGTAGATGAAGCCGGCGGCAACGTTCACGAGCGCGTAGGTCGTCCCGAAGATCGCGACCACCAGCGGCTCGGAGCCGTCCGGGTAGGCGAGTTCCAGCCAGAGGAAGCCGGCCAGTCCCGCGACCGCCGGCCAGTAGGCGATGCTGTCAGGGAGGTCGCGGTAGGTCTTGCGCGGGATGAGGGCCGCAAGAGTGCGCAGAGGGTTGGCGAGCCGCCAGATCGGGCCGAAGAGCAGCGAGAGCGGGATGATGCCGACCCAGATCCAGACGTACAGCCAGGTCGGCGCGGGGTTGAGGCTTGGCGAACTGCTGCCGAACCACGCAGCGCCGAGCAGCAGCGCGAGAGCAGCCAGCCCGATGGCCTTGAGGAACACCGGGTCGCGCGAGCGTCGACGATCCGCGTCAGCCAGGCGAGCGGCGTACCGGCGGTGAATTCGAAGCGCGGCCGGGACCAGAATGCTGCCAGCGCGAAGAAGGACACCGCGACCGCCGCGGCCGCTGAGTAGACCGCCAGCCACAACGGCACCGGGAGGTCCCCACGCCCGCCGATACCGTGCAACGGAATCAGCAGCGCCACGGCGCCCTCCGATCAGCTCTGGCTATATGACCGATCGAATGTAACACGCGCGATGTCACATAGCCAGTGTCGGTCAGCGGGTCACGTACTGGCTCCGGTCGAAATGCCTGGTCAACTGGCGGAAGCGGAACGTGAAGGACGGCCAGAGAGTAGTGTTGCGCCCCTCGGAGTCGAGGTACCAACTGGTGCAGCCGCCGCGGGCCCAGACCGTGTTGCGCATCGACGAGCGGACCCCGTCGACGAACTCGCGCTGCACCTCGGGGCGGACCTCCACCTCGCGCAGGCCGTTCGCGTCCATCGACTTGATCGCGTCGAGGATGTAGGCGATCTGGGACTCGATCATGAACACCATCGAACTGTGACCGAGGCCGGTGTTCGGGCCGATCAGCAGGAAGAAGTTCGGGAAGCCGGCGATCGCCGTGCCGAGGTGCGCCTCCATGCCGTGCGCCCATGCGTCACGCAGGGTCCGGCCATCGCGGCCGTGCAGCATGTCCATCACCGGCAGGTCGGTGACCCGGAAACCGGTGCCGAAGATGATCGTGTCGACCTCGTGCTTCACGCCGTCTTCGGTGACGATGCCGGTCGGGGTGACCTCGAGGATCGGGTCGGTGACTACCTCGACGTTCGGCTGCGCAACCGCCGGGTAGTAGTCGTCGGAGATCAGCACCCGCTTGCAGCCGAGCGTGAAGTCAGGCGTCAGCTTGGCGCGCAGTTCGGGGTCACGGATCTGCTGCTGGAGGTGCCGCTCGGCGATCTTCTGCCCCTGCTTCATGATCGCCGGCAGCTTGGCGAACCCGAGCACCAGCGACTCGCGTCCCCAGTAGATGCCCGCGCGGACGGCCTTCTGCACAAGGGGAAACCGTCGATAGACGGCCTTCTCGACGCCGCTGATCGTGCGGTCCGGACGCGGCATCACCCACGGCGGCGTGCGCTGGAACAGGTGGAGCTCCTCGACATCCGGCTGGATCGCCGGCACGAACTGGATCGCCGACGCGCCCGTCCCGATCACGGCCACCTTGCGGCCGCTCAGGTCCAGGTCGTGGTTCCACTGCGCCGAGTGGAAGACCTCACCCTCGAACGACTCGATCCCCGCAAGCTTCGGGTACGACGGCTCGGCGAGCGGGCCCATCCCGGAGAGCAGCAGGTCCGCGGTGAAGTCGCCCTGGTTCGTGTGGATCAGCCAGTGGTCGCCCTGCCAGTGGGCGGACTCGACGGCATGGCCGAAGCGGATGTGCGGCCGGACGCGGAACCCGTCCGTCACGTGCCCCAGGTACGTCTCGATCTCGGGCTGCGGGGAGAACGTGCTCGACCAGTCCGGATTCGGCGCGAAAGAGAACGAGTAGAGGTGCGACGGCACGTCACACCGGCAACCCGGGTAGGTGTTGTCGCGCCAGGTGCCGCCGACATCCTGAGCCCGCTCCAGTACGACGAAGTCGTGGTACCCGGACTGCTTCAGGCGGACCGCCATCCCGATCCCGGCGAACCCGGTCCCGATCACCACGATCCGGTGCTTCTTGGCTTCGGTGTGCGGCTGGTGATCCTGCGCGGCTGCCATCGGAACCTCCGGGGCGAGAGTGAACTTACTCCCAGTAAGTTACTCGGAGTCAGTTAGACTGCGCAAGTGACCTCGACCACCCCGGCCGCTGACAGCGCAGTACCGGTCAAGCGGCGCCGCGACCGCGCGGCCCGCGAGCGGGAGATCCTCGACGAGGCCGAGCGGATCTTCGGCGAGCGCGGCTACCAGGGCACCTCGATGGACCAGATCGCGGCCGCCGTCGGCGTCTCCAAACCGCTCGTCTACCAGTACTACGGCTCCAAGGACGGCCTGTTCCTCGCCTGCCTGTCCCGCCTCCGGGCGCAACTCCTGGACGCCGTCTCCGACGCGGTGCTCGGGGCGAGTGACCCCGAGGACGCCATGTACTCCGGGTTCGTCGCCTGGTTCACGTTCCTCGACGAGCATCCGCGGGCGTGGTCGGTGATCGTCGACGAGGGGATGCTCTCGGCAGGTCCCGCCGCGCAGGCCGCGGACGAGGTCCGGGCCGACTTCGTCGAACTGATCGCGACGATGGTCCGGCTCAACCTGCCGGCGGACCGGGCGATCGACGAGGAGCAGATCCAGATCGTCGCCCAGTCCATCTCCGGCGCCACCGAACGCCTGGCCATCTGGCGAACCCAGAACGGCGGCACCCCCACCCCGGAAAAGCTGGCCACCACCCTCCAGGAACTCCTCTGGCGAGGCCTCGACGCCCTCCGCGGCTGACCCGCCCGGACCCCCACCCCATCAATCGGCGTCCAGCCGGCACCGTCCGCGCTCGACACGGAGGTCTCCTCCCGCCGATCCCTGGCGATTGATGGGCTGGGCGTCCGCGGTCCACCCACCGGGCCTGGCGCGGCGGCACCGGAACGGCGTGATCTGATCGATTTGTGCGTACATTGCGGGTGCCGCCGACGGCGATGGTGCTGGGTGGGGTCGTCTCCGTCCAGTTCGGCGGGGCGTTGGCGGCGAAGCTGATCGAGACCTTGGGGGCCCCGGGCACCGTTGCGCTCCGGCTCGCGATGGCTGTCCCGATCCTGCTGCTGATCGCCCGCCCGTCGCTGCGGCACCGGACGAAACGCGACCTGCTCGCGGTGGTTGCCTTCGGCATCGTGCTCGGCCTGATGAACCTGTCCTTCTACCTCTCGCTCGAACGCCTCCCGCTCGGCGTCGCTGTCACCATCGAGTTCATCGGGCCGCTCGGACTCGCCGCCGCGATGTCCCGGAAGCGCCGTGACCTGATCGCCGTCGCGGCGGCGGCGCTGGGCGTAGTACTGGTGAACGGGCACGAACTCGAGGCCGTCGACTGGGTAGGTATCGGCTTCGCGGCGCTGGCCGGCGTCCTCTGGGCCTGCTACATCCTGCTCAGCGCCGAAACCGGCCGCCGGTTCGCCCAGCTCGACGGTCTGGCGCTCGCGATGGTGGTCAGCGCGCTCATCACCGTGCCCATCGGCATCAGCAGCGCAGGCGCCGAACTCCTGCACTGGCACTCCCTCACCCTCGGACTCGCGATCGCCCTGCTCTCCTCGGTTCTCCCCTACTCCCTGGAGACCCTCGCCCTGCGCCGGATGAAGCCGGCCGTGTTCGGCATCCTGATGAGCCTCGAGCCGGCCGTCGGCGCCATCGCCGGCTACCTGATCCTGGGCCAGCGCCTCACGATCATCCAGCTGGTCGGCATGGCCTGCGTAGTCGGCGCCTCCATCGCCATCACCCGCACCCCACGCTCCGAAGCCCCCGACATTTGACGGCCCCTGAGGTCAGCCCTGAGGAGCGACCCTGAGGTGCGGCTGACGGATGTCATGGGTACGTCGTGACGGCCGAACCAGGGCCGGTACGGCGTCCGCCAGCAAGCTTCTGGGTATGACGACAACGACGGCGGTCACCCTGAGCGGCGTGACCAAGAAATACGGCACAGTCCAGGCCGTGGCCGGGGTGGACCTCACCATCCGGTCGGGCGAAGTGGTGGCGCTGCTGGGCCCGAACGGCGCCGGCAAGTCGACCACGATCGAGATGCTGCTCGGCCTGGTCCGGCCCGACCAGGGCAGCGTGCAGGTCTTCGGCACCTCGGCCGTCGACGCGATCGCCGCGGGCCAGGTCGGCGTGATGCTGCAGAGCGGCGGGATCATCGAGGACGCCAAGGTGGGCGAACTGCTGAACCTGGTCGCCGGGCTGCACCGCAAGCCGCTGCCGGTGAACGAGGCGCTCGACCGCGCGGGGATCGCGGACCTGGCCGACCGCAAGATGAAGGGCCTGTCCGGCGGTCAGAAGCAGCGGGTGCGGTTCGCGATGGCGATCATCCCGCAGCCCGACCTGATCGTGCTGGACGAGCCGACCACCGGCATGGACGTCGAGTCGCGCCGGGACTTCTGGGCCTCGATGCACGCCGAGACCGCGCGCGGCCGGACCGTACTGTTCGCCACCCACTACCTCGAAGAGGCCGACGCGTACGCCGACCGCGTGGTGCTGATGCGGGACGGCAAGATCACCGCCGACGGCACCGCCGCGCAGATCAAGGCCAGCGTGTCCGGCCGGACCATCCGGGCCACCGTGCCCGGCGCTGACCTGGCCGCCCTCGCCGCGCTCCCCGGAGTACGGACGGTGGAGACGCGTGGCGACGTAGTACTGCTGCAGTGCGCCGACTCCGACGACACCCTGCGCTACCTGCTGACGAACACTTCCGCGCACGACATCGAGGTGACCTCGGCCGACCTCGAGGACGCCGTACTGGCGATCAGCGCCGAACAGGAGACCCTCGCATGAACCTCGACTACCTGCTCTTCGACATCAAGCGCACGCTGCGCAACCGCCGGGTGCTGATCTTCTCGATCCTGATGCCACTGATCCTCTTCGTCATCTTCGGGATGAGCCTGAAGCAGACCGACACCGAGGCCGGCATCTCCGCGATCGCCTACGTGATGGTCAGTATGGCGATGTTCGGCTCGCTGTCCGCCGCAATGAGCAGCGGCGGCGTGATCGCGATGGAACGCGACGGCGGCTGGAACCGCACCCTGCGGCTCACCCCGCTGAAGCCGCAGGCCTACGTGGTCACCAAGGTGGTCCTGTCGCTGCTGCTGGCGATCCCGCCGCTGGTGGTCGTGTTCGCGGCCGGGATGATCTTCGGCCACGTGCACCTGAGCGCCGGCCAGTGGGCCTCGGTGGCGCTCGTCTCCTGGCTGGGCGCGCTGCCGTTCGCCGGGCTCGGCCTGGTCATCGGATACGTCGCGAAGCCCGACAGCGTCCAGCCGATCACCGGTCTGACCACCATGTTGATCGCCGCCTTCGGTGGACTGTGGCTGCCGGTCGAGTCGATGCCGTCGCTGATGAAGCACATCGCCGAGTTCACCCCGGCGTATTGGACCGGGCTGAGCTCCCGCAGCGCGCTGTCGCAGAGCGGCCTCGACATGCACGCCCTGCTTGTGGTGCTCGGCTGGACCGTGGTGCTCGGCGCCATCGGCTTACGCCGCTTCCGCGCCGACACCGCCCGCGCCTGACTCCGGTCCTTCGACCCCGACGGATAGCGTGACAGCGTGACGTTCATCAACCAGCCGATCCCGGACGGGCCGATGTCAGGACCCTTCGGGGAACTCCGCCGGCGCGCCGGGATCGGCTGGCTGTTCACGGGGGTCTGGCTGGTCTTCCTGAGCAAGCCGCTCGGCGAGATCCTCAAGCACCGGGAGATGGCCGAGCGGGTGCTCGGGATCGCCGCGCTGGTGCTCTTCGCGCTCGGCTACCTCGGATTCTTCGGCTGGGCCCGCTACCAGAACCGTCAGGGCACGCAACTGCCGGCTGTCGTGCGGATCGGCTTCCTCGTCGCCCTGCTCGCCATGACCGCGCTGATGATTCCGGCCGCGGGCGAGAGCAGTCTGACCACCCTCGTGTACGTCGAGGCGCTGGGCATGATGTTGCTCCCCCTGCGAGCCGGGGTGTTCCTCGGGCTGTCGCTGCTGGCGCTCGTCGAGGTCTCCCTGCGGCTGGTCCCAGGCTGGCACGACGACGGCACGTACGGATTCTCGATCGTTCTCGGCGGGCTCGCGGTGTTCGGCCTGCGCCGGGCGATCCTGCGCAGCGTCGAACTCGCCGAGGCCCGGAAGGACTTCGCCGAATTGGCCGTACAGGAGGAGCGGAACCGGTTCGCGCGGGACCTGCACGACATCCTCGGGCACTCGCTCACGGTGATCACGGTGAAGGCCGAGCTGGCTGGGCGGCTGATCCCAGCCAATCCGGACCGTGCGGCCGCCGAGGTCGCCGATGTGGAACAACTCGCACGGGCGGCGCTGGCCGACGTACGGGCTGCTGTTGCCGGGTATCGCGAGCTGAGTCTGGCGGGTGAGCTGGTGGCCGCGCGGGCGGCGCTGCAGGCGGCCGAGATCAAGGCGGACCTCCCGAACACGGTCGACGAGGTGCCGGAGGAGAACCGCGAGCTGTTCGCCTGGGTGGTACGCGAGGGAGTCACGAACGTGATCCGGCACTCGGGCGCCAAGCGGTGCCGGATCGAGCTCGCCAAGTCGTCGATCGAGGTCATCGACGACGGCAAGGGGCCGACACCCAGCGGTGAGATGTCCGGTCACGGGCTGATCGGACTGCGCGAGCGGGCGAACCAGATCGGCGCGACCGTCACCGTCGGGACTGCGCCGAACGGTGGGTTCCGGCTGGCTGTCAGAGTTGACCCGTGAGCATCCGACTGCTGATCGCGGACGATCAGGCACTCGTCCGGGGAGCCCTGGCCGCGCTGCTGGACCTGGAACCCGATCTCGAGGTGGTGGCCCAGATCGGCCGGGGCGACGAGGTCGTCGAAGCCGCTCGTACTGCGAAGCCGGACGTGGCTCTGCTGGATGTGGAGATGCCCGGGCTGGACGGGATCGAGGCAGCCGCCGCGCTACGGTCCGCGGTACCGGGGGTTCGGGTGCTGATGGTGACCACGTTCGGCCGGCCGGGGTATCTGCGCCGCGCGATGGAGGCCGGCGCCGTGGGATTCGTCGTCAAGGACACTCCTGCTGCGCAGTTGGCTGACGCTGTGCGGCGGGTCAGCCAAGGGCTCCGGGTGGTCGACCCGTCGCTGGCCGCTGAGACCCTCGTGGCCGGCACGAGTCCGCTGACTGCCCGTGAGTCCGACGTACTGCGGACCGCCCGCGAAGGCGGCACTGTCGCCGACATCGCCCGCGAGCTCCACCTCTCCGAAGGCACGGTCCGCAATCACCTCTCCGCCGCTATCGGCAAGACCGGCGCCCGGACGCGCGCCGAGGCCGTCCGGATAGCAAACGACAACGGCTGGCTCTGATCGGACGTCGGCTGGTCCGGGCGATGACTGATGGTGGGGTTTGAATTAGGCTGGCGCGTGGGGGAAAGGGGTATCTGATGTCGATCGAGCATTTCAGTGCCAAGGGGCGGCTGGCGGACACGGGTGAGGGGATCACCGGTGACGAGTTGCAGTTGGCGGCCCGGAATCACGGGATCCCGCTGGAGGCACTGCGGTACGAACTGACGCCGCCCGGGTTGCACTACGTGCTGGTGCACTACGACATCCCGGCGACCAACGCGTCGACCTGGCAACTGACCGTCGATGGTTGCGTTGAGCAACCACTGTCGTTCGGGCTGACCGCGTTGCGGGCGATGGGGCGGGAGACCGTCCGGGTCACGCTGGAGTGCGCGGGCAACGGACGCGCCGGGCTGCATCCGCGGCCGATCAGCCAGCCCTGGCTGATGGAGGCCGTCGGCACGGCCGAATGGACCGGCGCACCGCTGGCCAACCTGCTCCGCGCGGCCGGGCTGCGGGAGGACGCGGTGGACGTCGTTTTCACCGGCGCGGACCACGGGTTCGAGCGCGGGATCGAGCAGGACTACCAGCGCGGGCTGACCGTCGCCGAGGCACTCGATGCCGGCGCACTGATCGCCTGGGAGATGAACGGGATGCCGCTGCCGCCGCAGCACGGGTATCCGCTGCGGCTGATCGTGCCCGGCTGGTACGGCATGGCGAGTGTGAAGTGGTTGCGGTCGATCGAGGTGATCGACCACGAGTTCGCCGGGTACCAGAACGCGACCGCCTACCGGTTCCGCCAGGAGTCGGACGAGGCCGGCGTCGCGGTGACCCGGATCGAGCCGCGCGCGCTGCTGATCCCGCCCGGTCACCCGGACTTCATGAGCCGCCACCGGTTCGTTGCCGCGGGCCCCGTCACGCTGCAGGGCCGGGCCTGGTCGGGGTGGGCGCCGATCGAGCGGGTCGAGGTCAGCGTCGACGCCGGCGTCAGCTGGCAGGACGCGAAGCTCGATGCCGCGAGCAACGACCTCGCGTGGCGCGGCTTCGAGTACGACTGGGACGCGCGTCCGGGCGAGCACGTGCTGACGGTCCGCGCATACGACGAGAGCGGCCGGGTGCAGCCGATCGAGGCGCCGTGGAACCGCGGCGGCTTCGCGAACAACTCGGCCCAGCGGATCACCGTGCTGGTGCGCTGATCACCTGAGTCCCACTCAATACGTCGTACGGAGTTCTTGGCAGGAGGATCGACCAGAGCCAGGCGAGCAGTACGGCGTACGTGAGGATCGTGAGGACGGTCAGCCACGCGCCCTCGGAGCCGGCCGCGAACCCGTAGGCAACCGTGTGCCCGAGCTCCCAGGGCAGCGCGACCTTGAAGGTGTTCCGCAATAGCGTGCGACGAAAGGTGGCTCGTCCGCCTGAACGGCCGACCACCTTGAGGCCGCGGAGGCGCTTGCCGGGAGTGGCCTGGTGTGGGCCCGATTCACACCAGGCGAGCCAGCAGGTCACCGGCACGATCAGGATGAGGAACGCGCCGAGGTTGAGCACCCACCCAGGGACGTCGACGCCTGTGCTGCGCACGAGCAGGCCGATCGGTACCAGGACACCCGGCAGGATCAGGATGCAGAGCCAGTCGACCAGCCAGGCGGTCAGACGGCGCCAGGCCAACTGTCGGGTACGCATGCGCCCACCCTTTCGCATCTTCGCGACCAGCCGCGTGTCGGGTCGCGAAATCGGCGTCCGGCAGTTTCATGATGGTAAGTGGGCAACGCACGATTTCTCACCTCACGGGGATGCGGGCGATGAACACACTGGGCACGGAGATCCACCTGCACGCAAGAGTCTTCCGCGCAGGCTGCGACTGGTACGCCGACATCGACGACCACCTGGACCCCCAGCCGGACGACCCCTTCTGGTACGGCTACTACGACACCCAGCGAGCCGCGATCGACGCCGCCTGCGAACGCATAGCCGCCTTCAACCGAGCCCGAGCCGAACGCATCAGCCAACAGTTGTTGTCATTGGCAAGTATCGGGTGAGGGCGGCACCCGGTTCAGCGCGTCGACTTCATCAGCGGGTGCTTTGGCAGCAGCAGGCTGCCACCGGTCACGCCAACCAGGTAGGCGCCGAGAGCCGGCTCACCGATCACGTGGACGGACTCGCCGAGTTGGACGCGCTCCGGCGGGAACCACTCGAGGATCCACCGCCAACGGGTGCCTGCCGCATCCCGGATCTCCAGGGTGATGTCCGGATCAGGTGCGTCCTCTCCCGGCTCGGGTCGAGGCGGCCGGTCGATCGATACCACCGTCACCTCGGCGTCCGCAGTACGAGCCGCTAGCAGCGACCGACGTACGGCACCCGGAAACCGAACACTGCCGAAGGTCACCAGCCCGAACCCCAGCGCCAACACCACCTGAACCCCGATCACCATCAGGTAGTGCCACCACTTCCACCCATCCTGCCGAGGCCCCTCGATCACCCCGAGCACCAGCACTGACAGGAACAACACCATCAGCAAGGTCCCGCTGGCGATCAACCACCGATCCCGCCAAACCACCACCCGAACCCGCTTGACCGGCAACTCGCTCATGCTTCCCACCACTGAAGTATGAGCCGTACTCCGTCCCCCATCGCCCTCCTTCCGTTGACCGCCCCTCCGTCCACCCACGCCGCCGCTAACCTCCCGACCCCCGCAGCCTCCCCCGCGACGCCCGCCACTTTGTGCACAGCCTGACCAGTTCCGAGCCCGTCCAGGCCCTCAGCCGGTGCACAAGGTGCCCCACCCACAGGCAACCACCCCGACGTCTGGTCGCCGTACGGACTTGGCTGGCTGTGTCGGGGTGGCTGGGTCGAGCGGGCGACGGAGGAGGCTCGGGCCGGAGTACAGGTCACTCCGGTTTGTTGCCTACGGCACCGCCGATCTGGTACGGGGTGCTGACGCCTTCGTAGGCCAGATGCGTCATCAGGCCTTGGGAGGCGTGGGGGAGGTTGTGGCAGTGGTCCATCCAGATGCCTGGGTTGTCGGCGACGAAGGCGATCTCGTAGGTCTCGTCGTCGCCTACCTCGAGAGTGTCGATCCACCAGGGCGAGCCGGTGGCGGCCACCCCGTTGCGGGAGAGGACGACGGCGTGGTGGCCGTGGAGGTGCATGGGGTGGGCCTGGCCGCTGGTGTTGCTGATCTTCATCCGCACCACGTCCCCCTCGGCGACCATGAACATCGGTACGTCGGGGAACTTGTGGCCGTTGATCGTCCACCACAACCCCGGTACGCCGTCCAGGAACCCGGGCCGTCGGCCGATCCGGTACTCGAAGGACCGGTCCGCCTTCGCCGGGTCCAACCCCAGCGGCGCCGGAGTCCCATAGCTCAACAAATCAACGGTTTCCGACGACAACGCTTCCCCGGGAACGTCAGCGTCGGCCGGCCCGATCGCCAAAGACACAGCAGCAGAACCAGCATCCAACCGCAGGGAACCACGCGCAGGAACGACCGCCTCGAGATCCACCCGAGCCCCCGCGGCCAACGGAAACGCAGCAGTCACAGGCGTCGGCCCGTGCAGATCACGCCCGTCGACCGCGATCACCTTGTACGGCGCGCCGACCAACCCCGTCCGGACGATCGTGTTGTCCGTGTTGATCACGCGGACCCGGACCGACGTCCCAGCAGGCGCATCCACTCGCTGCGCCCCGGTCCGACCGTTGATGGTCCGCTTCCCGTCGTAGGTGTGGATCGCGGCAATCACCTCACGAGCACCGGCCGCAGTACCGCGCGGCGAGATCACGATCGTGCCGAACAGACCACCCCGGACCTCCTCGCTAGACACCTGGTGCGAGTGGTACCAGTACGTCCCCACCTGCTCCGCCTGGAACCGGTACACGTGCTTCCCCCCAACCGGTACTGCGTCCTGCGTGACCCCGGCGACCCCGTCCTCCGCGTTCGGTACGTCGATGCCGTGCCAGTGCAAGGTGGCTCCGTCCGGCACGGACTCGTTCACCAGGGTCACCTCGACGAGGTCACCTTGGCGCGCCTGGATCAGCGGGCCTGGCGAACTGCCGTTCAGGGTGAACCCGTCGACGGATTCCCCGCTGGCGAGGGTGAACTTCTGCTTCCGGGCGGTCAGCGTCACCGCGACATCCGGCGTACCGGTGGTCGGACCCACCAGGTCCGCCACGCTACGACCGCCGTGGTGCTGGTGCTCCGCGGACGACGGCCCGCCACCGTAGTCGGCGTACCCCATGTCCATCGCCGAGTAGTTGCCGGGGACGAGGCTGGTCGCCCAGAGGTAGGCCAGCGGTACGAGTACCGCCAGCGCTACCCCGAGGGCGATCAGCCGCCCCTTCCACCTAGCCACTAGTCGCGGGCTCGGCCACGGTGGAGGCTCTTCGGGACGCGGCGCCGGCCACACCGGCGATCGCGAGCCCGTTGATGCCGTGCAGGATGCCGAGCGCCGGGACCCCGAACGACACGATCGCCAGCAGGAACTGCAGGACCACCAGACCGAGGACGATGCCGGCCAGCGTGCGGCCGCGCGGTACGTCGGTCAGGAACGACACGATCAGGAACACCAGCGCGAGCAGCCCGATCGCTGTGCCGGCGATGCTGTGGTAGCTCTGCCCGAAGTTGGTGTAGTCCGCGCCGATGGTGGTCCCGTCCTCGGCGTCGCTCGCGATGGTGAACCCGGCCAGCGCGATCGACGCGACCTGGAGGACCACCGCCACCGCGATCAGGGCCGCGAGGACGCGGTAGGTCGCCCTCATGCCCGACGCTCCTGCTTGCGCTTCTTGTAGATCACGACGCCGGCCACGATCAGCAGCAGCGGCAGCACCGGCGGGTGCCCACCGCCGACCACGCAACCGATCGACGCCAGTAGTCCGACCACGGCCAGCGCGATCAGCAGCGGGAACGGGATCTTCCCGAACGGCCCCTTCGCGGCCCACGGCGGCCTCGTGCCACTCCACTGCCCCTGACCGGGACCACCCTGGCGAGCGGCGTTCGCGTCCTGCGGCGCGGTCCACGGCGGCCGCGTCCAACCCCACGGCGCACCTTGCTCCGCCTGATCCTCAGCGGCCGGCCGCTCGCCGGGAAGATCCGCGAACAACCCCGCGAGGTCCTCCTGGGTCTTCGCCTGCAGCGCCTCGCCGACACGTTCCTGGTGCTCGTCCGCGCTCAACCGCCCGGCCTCGTAGTGAGCGCCGAGCCGCTTGACCGCGTCCTCCCTCTCCTGGTCGCCAATGCGGATGCGTCCGCCCGGACTCTCCTCGTTCATGACACTCCTCGATGCTCGCGATTTCCGATGCACCGATCGTGTCCTCCGGGACCCCCTCACCGCGTCGCCTCCGCGGCTACACCTCGGCTACTCCACCCGACGCACCCTGCGCCCCTGGACGCAGTACGGCGTACTCCCGCTGGAGTACGCCGTACCAGGGCCGGGCCAGGGTCGAACCCTCAGGAGCCGGCCGACAGGATCTGGTTGACGTCGTTGTTGGCTTTGACCAGGTCCTGCGGCTGGATGTCCCAGCCGTCGGCGGCGAACGCCTCCTCCTCAGGCGATGGCCTGAACTTCCAGCAGGATCGCGCTCTCGGGCCACTGCGCCGGCACCTGTACGCCGACCGCGGCGAGGGCGGCCCCGTTGAGCTCCACCCGGCCGCCGTCGACCCACCACGGCGCCGAGTTGCGCGGCTCCGGGCCGGGAGTGGCGACCTTGCTCACCAGGTACGTGCGGTTCGGGTCGAGACCGGGCAGCCGGACGCGGCCGACGTCGGAGGTGACCGACTGGGCCAGCTGGACGGCGGAGTAGACGGCACGGGATCCGTCCTGCGCGACGACACCGTGCAGCAGGAAGTCGTCCGAGCCACGGTCGGCCCGGACCACCCGGCCGGTGTGCAGCAGCGGCCGGAGTTCCTTGTGCAGCGCGACCCACCCTGCCAGCTCGGCGCGCTCCTCAGGAGTCGCGGCGCTGATGTCCCACTCGATGCCGAAGTGGCCGAACAGCGCGGTCGTCGCCCGGAACGCCAGGCTCTGGGTCCGGCCGGTGGTGTGCGCCTTCGGCGGGCCGACGTGGCAGCCGATCAGCTCCGGCGGCAGCAGCAGCTGGGTCCAGCGCTGGATCTTCTGCCGCTCCAGCGCGTCGTTGCTGTCGCTGCCCCAGACCCGGTCGGTCCGCTCCAGGACGCCGAGGTCGACGCGAGCGCCGCCGGACGAGCAGGACTCGATCTCCAGGCCGGGGTGGCGGCGCTTGAGCTCGTCCAGCAGCCGGTACACCCCCAGCGTCTGCGCGTGGATCCCGGCGGTGCCGGTCTGCTGGTTGCCCGCGTCAACGAAGTCGCGGTTGTGGTCCCACTTGAGATAGGAGATGTCGTACTCGTTCAGCAGCGAGTCGAGCCGCTCGAGCAGGTAGTCGTAGGCCTCGGGGATACCCAGGTTGAGACCCTGCTGGTGTCGTGCGGTCGGCGGCATCCGGTTGCCGGCGGCAAGGATCCAGTCCGGGTGCTCACGAGCCAGGTCGGAGTCGGGGTTGACCATCTCCGGCTCGACCCAGAGGCCGAACTGCAGCCCCAGCCCGGTGACGTGGTCGACCAGCGGGTGCAGCCCCTTCGGCCAGATCCCCTCGTCGACGTACCAGTCGCCGAGCCCGGCGTGGTCGTCGCGGCGGCCGCGGAACCAGCCGTCGTCGAGCACGAAACGCTCGGCTCCCACCTCGGCGGCCGCGTCGGCGAGTGCCTTCAGCTTGTCTAGGTCCAGGTCGAAGTACACGGCCTCCCAGGTGTTCAGCACCACCGGGCGGTCGGTCTTCGGGTGCGTCTCCCGCGCCCGCAGATACTGGTGGAATCGTGTCGACACCTGGTCGAGGCCAACGCCGTACGAGCCGTAGATCCAGGGGGTGCTGTAGGAGCCTTGCCCTACGAGGCGGCCCTCGCCGGGGAGGAGGAGCTCGCCGCCGCCGATCACGGCGTACCCGCTCATGCCGCGTTCGGCGTACGAGCGGTGGTTGCCACTCCAGGCGGTGTGCACGGCCCAGATCTCGCCGGTGCCGAAGTCGAAGCCGCGGGTGCCGGCGATCAGCAGCAGAGTGGCGTCGGCGCCGGTGCGGCCGCGCCGGTTGTCGCGGATGTGCGCGCCCTGGGTGAACGCGTGCCGCTGCGGGACGCGCTCGCCGATGTGACGGCCGGTCATGTCGAGCAGCTCGGTCGCCTCGGTCGGCACCGGAAGCGCGAGCACCAGCCCGTCGACCGTGTACGCCGAGTCGCCGGTGTTCGTGAGCTCGGCCTTCGCCCGGACCAGGCCGGAGTCCGTGAGCTCGATGGTGAGGTCGACCTTGAGGCCGGCCTGTGGGTCCGACGCCTGGGCCTGGACCGTGTTCCCCGTCTGCTCCACAGCGGTGAGCTGGAACGACGCGGAGAAGTCGTGGCCGTCGCGGTGTCCGTTGAGCCCGGGCAGGCCGAACCAGCCGGCGGAGTACTCGGGGATGATCGCGACCGGCAGGTTGTCGTCGAGCCCGTTGCCGGCCTGGACCGCACCGGCGCCACGCCGGAGCTCAGCCAGTGCGGCCTCGTCCAGGGCCCCCAGGTCGGCACCCCAGTGCAGGACGGACGGCAGGGCAGGACCGGAGCAGTCCAGGACCAGGCTGACACCCGCCGAGCGGAGCTGCAGCACCTTGATGTTCGACACTGTTGATTCACTCTGCTTTCTGATTGCTTTCAGGACGGAACTATTTACTCAATCACGACAGGTGTCAATAGCTTCACGCAGTTAAGTAAATACCTTAGACGGCGCCTCCCCCGCTGCACAGGGCGCGCCTGATGCGGCCACGCTCAGGCGCAGAGCCGGCCACCGATCGACCGCTATCCGGTCACCTCGCGGGACGGCTCAGGCTGAGCGCAGCCGCGTCCTCGCGGGAATGCTCAGGCTGAGCGCAGGCGCGTCCGCACGAGAAGGTCGTGAAGGGCGGCGTCGGCCGTCGGCCGATCGGCCAGCTTCGAGTCGGTCTCGGCCTCGTCGAGTACTGCCTGGAGCGCGACGACATCCCGCTCGAGCAGGTCCCTGGACGGCCCGGTCAGCGGCCCATGCTCAGCCTCCGCCTTGGCCGCCATCAACTCCCCCAGATACCCCGGCGCCTCGCCAACTAGGTGTGTGAGCTGCCGAAGATCGGCCTGTACTTCACCCGCCCGCATCAGGTGGATGCCGGTAAGCAGCACCCGGAACGTGTAGAGCAGGGGCTTCAGCTCGCCCGACTTCCCGACCAGCGTCCACTGAGTACTCGCGAACCCGCGATAGTGATGCGCGTGCCACTTCGTCAGGCAGTCCGGTGCCAGAGCGACGAGTTCCTCGTGCTCCGGGGTCGTGGCGACGACGAGCGGCGACAACACCTGCTCCAGCACGTAGCCGTTGCGCCGCAGCATCAACCGGGCGAGCTTGGCCAGGTCGTGGGTGACGAGATCGACCTCGGCCTCGTTCTGGAACCAGGTGCGGTCGAGCGTCTCCGGCCCAGTGGTCAACCCGACCACCTCCTCGGCGGGCAACACGTGCACCCCGCGCAGGTCAACGTCGGAGTCCCGGCTCGGGAAGCCGTACAGGTGAGCACCGGAGACCGTTGCGAAGAGCAACTGGTAGGGCTGGTCGGCGATGATGCCGCGCAGCTCGTCGTAATCGAGCAGCCGCATGTCACGCGTCACCGATACTCCTCCGCCGGACCGATCTGAGCCAGGCGTCGACCCTACCGACATCGGGCGTGGCCGGCAGCACGGTTTTCCGCAACGCCTCGTCGAGCTCCTCGTGCAGGCCGAGCCGCCAGCGTTCGACCTCGTCCCATTCGACGGCACCGGCCTTGACCGCGAGCAATCTGTCGCGATCGGGGCCGACGTCAACGACCAGCCGGCCATCGCGCAGCAAAGTACGGGCCGCCAGCAACAACCGGATCAGGTGCATGACGTGCTTCCACTTCGGCGCCCCATCCCGTCGGAAGTCCGCCTCGAGCTTCTTGAACTGGCTCAGCACGTAGCCGGAGTACGTCTGGTACGCGAGCTGCGACAGGAACGCCTCGCGGAGTCCGACCAGCTCCTCGCCGAGCGAGGTCTGGCGGACGACCAGCGGCGAGTGGAGCACCTCGAGCAGGTTCGGGTTCGCCTTGAGCGCGAGCTCGCAGAACCGCTCGACCTCCCAGGAGAACCACTCGTCCTCCGGCCCGTCCACGTGGCTCGGCGGCTTGGCGAGCGACCAGAACGCCTCAGTCGGCGCGACGAACACCCCGCGCGTGTCCGTGTCCGAGTCATCCGTGTCCAACCCGAACGCGCGCGACCCGACCACCGCCGCGTGGATCGTGTGGTGCCGGACGAGTTCGTCGCCGTCGGGCTGCTCCACGGCGACGGCCTCGTCCTGGTACGCCGTACGCAGGCTGAGCTGGTCCCGCTGAGCCGTGGCATCCCGCCCGTCGACCAACCTCACAGCGTACCGGCCGTCCGGGGTGACTCCACTGACCCGCCCGGTGGCCCCGCGCTGCGCGGTCCCACCCGCGGAATCCGGCCGCGCCACCCGCAGTACAACCTGAGTCCCCACCGGCAACTGCGGCCCCTCGACAGACATGCCGCCCATGCTCTCGCACTCCCGGACCGCCACCACTCACCAACCTCCCGCCAGCGCCCGCGCCCGAGCGTGAGCGCCGGTTCGGGAGCGTGTTGGTGAGTGCTGCAGCTCCGGTCCGGCTTAATGACAAATGAGACTGTCAATATGAGTCTGGTGGACATGAAGCTGCTGGAGGAGCCTGAGAAGGTGCGGGCGGCGTTGTCGCCGTTGCGGCGGGAGTTGCTGCGGCTGCTGCAGGAGCCGGCTTCCGGGACTCAACTGGCGGCCGCGCTGGAATTGCCGCGGCAGCGGGTGAACTACCACCTGCGCGAGCTCGAGAAGGCCGGGCTGGTGGAGTTGGTCGAGGAGCGCCAGCGCCGGGGTTGTGTCGAGCGGATCCTCCGCGCGACCTCCGGCTCGTTCGTCGTGGATCCTTCCGTGATGGGGCGCACCTTCAGCCGGATCGGCGACCAGTACGCGGCTGAACACCTGGTGGAAGTTGCCGCCGGCACCGTTCGCGACGTGGCCCGGATGCAGAACAAAGCCGATGCCGCAGGCAAACGGCTGCTGACTTTCACGCTCGAGGCTGAGGTCCGATTCACCGAGCCCGGCGACGTGCACCGCTTCTCGGACGCGCTGACCGAAGCCGTCCGGCAGACCATCGAGGCCTTCGACGCCGAAGGCGGCCGCCCTTACCGGGTGATCGCCGGCGGCCACCCGGCACCCCGCAGTACAGAAGGAGGAAAGTCATGAGCGACGAGACCCCGGTGATCGTGGCGACGGTGGCCGCGCCGGTCGAGGAGGTCTGGGACGCGCTCCGCAACAAGGAGAAGATCCGGCACTGGCACGGCTGGGAGTACGACGGGCTGGACGCCGAGATCGACCTGATCTTCTTCACCGCGTTCACCGAGGACGCCGAGACCCGGACGCTGGGCCTCCACGGCGGCGACCGGTTCGTGGTCGAGCCGGTTGAAGGTGGTTCGAGGATCACCCTGACGCGGGCGCCGCACGGCGACGACCCCGAGTGGGACGCGTACTACGACGACATCACCGAGGGCTGGATCACCTTCGTCCAGCAACTCCGCTTCGCCCTCGAACGGCATCCCGGCGAACCTCGCCGGACGTTGTTCTACTCGGGCGCGGGCGATCGCAGTACGGGTCCGGCCGAGCAACTGGGCATCACCGCGGCGGTCGGCTCGGAGTACGAGGTGGATCTGGTCGGCGAACGCGCGACCGGGCCGGCGTGGTTCCGGTCGGACAACCAGGTGGGACTGACGGTCGACCAGTGGGGCGACGGGCTGCTCGTGCTGAGCCACGTCGGCGCCGGCGAGAAGAAGCCGAACGGTGCGGCGATGGCCGTGCTCACGCTGTACGGCGCGGATGAGGCCGCGCTTGCCGGGACCGACAAGCGCTGGACCGACTGGTGGTCGCCGCGGTATCCGTCGACCGAGTGACACGGTGGTGACAGGGCGCATACGTGCCAGCACTCTCGGTCTATCCAATCGACGTTACCCAGGAGTACATTCTCGCTGCACGGTGACCACCACGGGGTCCAAGTGGTTACCGACCTTCGGCGAGGAGGCCTTCCGGTGCTCAGTCCGCGAAGTCGTCGTTTGTCCTTGACCATCACCACTCTCGTCCTGACGGCCGGCAGCCTGGTCGTCACCACCCCCGCCGCCCACGCGGACGGCCCAGGCTCCGGTACGCCGTACGTCGTGACTGTCGGGGACTCCTACATTTCGGGTGAGGCCGGCCGCTGGGCGGGCAGCTCGAACAACTCCGAGGCACCGGCAGACGCGCTCGGCGCCCACGCGTACCACGACAACGCGGCCGGCACCGCGGAGACGATCGCCAAGTGTCACCGCAGCAGGTCCGCCGAAGCGTTCATCGGCAGCGGCGTCGGCGGGCTGAACCTCGCGTGCTCCGGCGCCCGCACGAACACCACGACCGGGGACAACTTCAAACCCGGCCTCGACTTCTACGACGACGGCGCGGGCCACCTCGGCCAGGCGAAGATGCTGCAGCAGTTCGCCTCGACCCACAACGTGAACCTGGTGGTCGCCTCGATCGGCGGCAACGACTTCAACTTCGCCTCGATCGTGACGTCGTGCGTGACCGACTTCCTGCTCTCGCCCTCGTGGTTCCCGGACTACTGCAAGGACGACTCGTCGGTGGTCGCGAACTTCACCTCGGCCAACGTCACCGCAGTACGAGGGCGGATCGCTACGTCGTTCCAGAACATCCGGACGGCGATGCGCAACGCGGGCTACGCGGACAATGCGTGGAACCTGCTGGTGCAGACCTACCCGTCCCCGATCCCGCCGGCCAGCGGCTTCCGCTACGGCCAGACCGGCTACACCCGCCAGAACATCGGTGGCTGCGGCTTCTGGAACGCAGACGCCGACTGGGCCAACACAACTGCCCTGGCCACGATCAACAACACCGTCCGAGCCGCCATCACCCAATCAGGCCTCTCGAACACCCGCCTCCTGGAACTCCAATCCACCTTCAACGGCCGCCGCCTCTGCGAGAAAACAGTAGGCCTCTACGAAGAAGTCGGCCTCTCCTCCTGGACCGCCCCCACCGCGGTCGACAAAACCGAATGGATCAACCAGATCCGCACAGTCACCACCATCGGCTCCAACTACTACATCCAGGAATCCCTACACCCCAACTACTGGGCCCAACTAGCCCTCCGCTCCTGCGTCCGCCAGTCCTACACCGGCAACCGCGGCGGCGCGTGCGCGATCTCGGGCACCGGCCTAGCCAACGGCGAGCCCCGGATGACGCTCAACTAGTCTCGGCTCAGCCCCAGCGGCCGTGCGGGCTGCCGGGGCAGGTCGGCCACACCAGGTTGGCCGGCCGGCTTGGTGAGCATCAGTTTCGGCGTCATGTCGAATTCGCCCCTTCCCATTCGACGCATGGGTAAGCCAGGGTTGAGTCGGTCAACGGGGCCGATCCCGGGCAGATGCGAAGGAGTACAGCGATGAAGGTCCTGGTTCTGGGCAAGGCGACGGAGCGGTCCGAGGCCGGCGAGTTCGGTTCCGCCGAGGAGTTCGTGGCGATGGACAAGTTCAACGAGCAGCTCGTCGAGGCTGGCGTCGTGCTGTCCGGCGACGGACTCCAGCCGACCAGCAAGGGCAAGCGGGTCGCCTTCGACGCCGACGGCAACACCAGGGTGATCGACGGCCCGTTCGCCGAGACGAAGGAGCTGGTCGCCGGCTTCTCGATCTGGGAGGTCGCCTCAATGGACGAGGCCGTCGAGTGGGTCAAGCGCTCGCCCTTGCGCGACAGCGAGGTCGAACTCCGAAAGATCCTCGACGCTGAGGACTTCGACGACTCCTTCCCGGCCGAGATCGCGGCGGCCGAGGAGCGGATGCGCGCAGAGCCCGCCGCCAAGTAGTAGTGACCTCAGCCACCCAGCAGGCGATCGACGCGGTCTGGCGGATCGAATCCGCCAGGCTGATCGCGGGCCTGGCCCGTGTCGTTCGCGATGTCGGGCTGGCCGAAGACCTTGCGCAGGACGCACTCGTCGCAGCGCTCGAACAGTGGCCCGAGTCAGGTGTCCCGGACCACCCGGGCGCCTGGCTCATGGCCGTGGCGCGCCGCCGCGGCGTCGACACGATTCGTCGCGCCTTGACACTGCAGAGCAAGGTCGAGCTGCTCGGTCGCGAGCTCAGTGATCACGAGACTCCGATGGACGAGATCGAGTTCGACCCCCACGTCGAAGACGACGTGCTGCGGCTGATGTTCACCGCGTGCCACCCGGTGCTGTCGGTCGAAGCCCGCGTGGCCCTCACCCTGAAGCTGGTCGCCGGGCTGTCGACCGAGGAGATCGCACGCGCGTTCCTGGTGCAGACGACCACGATGGCAGCACGGATCACCCGGGCGAAGAAGGCGCTCACCGAGGCCAACGTGCCCTTCGAGGTTCCGGTCGGCGGGGAACTCGCCGACCGGCTGAGCTCCGTGCTCGAGGCCGTCTACCTGGTCTTCAACGAGGGCTACACGGCCACCGCCGGCGAGCAGTGGGCACGCGCCGAGCTGTGCCAGGAGGCGATGCGCCTCGGCCGCATGCTCGCCGCGTTGGCAGCCGGCGAGTCCGAGACGCATGCCCTGGTGGCGTTGATGGAGATCCAGGCGTCCCGCCTTCGCGCCCGCACCGGGCCGGCCGGCGAGATCGTCACGCTCGACAAGCAGGACCGTGCTCGCTGGGACCGGTTTCTGATCACGCACGGTCTCGCCGCGCTGGATCGGGCCGAGGATATCGGCGGCACCGGCTCCTATGCGATCCAGGCGAAGGTCGCGGCGTGCCACGCCAGAGCACCGCGTGCTGAGGACACCGACTGGGTGCGCATCGCCTCCCTGTACGGCGACCTCGTCGCGTTGACCCGCTCGCCGATCGTCGAACTGAACCGCGCGGTTGCCGTCTCGATGGCCGACGGACCGGCCGCCGGGCTCGCGGTGACCGACGGATTGCTCGACGTCGCCGCGCTGCGCAACTACCACCTGCTGCCGAGCGTACGCGGCGACCTACTGGCCAAGCTCGGCCGCTCCGTGGAGGCACGAGCTGAGTTCGAGCGTGCCGCCGAGCTCACCTCGAACGAGGCCGAGCGCGCACATCTGCTCGCCCGGGCCGGCAACTCCTGACCAAGACTGCTGTACAGGACATGACGAAGCCCCGGCAGCTTGGGGCTGTCGGGGCTCGTCCAACTTTTCAGGGGTGGAGGTGGCGGGAATCGAACCCGCGTCCTTCAGTGTCGACTCGAGACTTCTCCGGGCGCAGTCTGCATAATCGCTTTTCTCAGCCTCAGCACTCTCGCAGACAAGTTGCTGACAGGCTCAGTCACTGTAAATGTCCCGCGTTAACCCCGTGACCGGGTTAACGAAGCTAGCTCCCTTGCTGAGGCCAGGGACCGGGTCGGAAGCACTCCCGGGCTGACCGCTTCTTTTAGCTCAGGCCGTCAGGCGGCGAGAGCGAAGCTACTGCGCTGTGAATTGGCAGTTATTGGTTTCCAGAGATCGTTTACGAGATAACCCTGGATCCTCGGCCCGCTTCCCTCGAAACGTACAACCAAAGTCGAAACCGTTCACCCCCTGTTGAGTTGTCAATCTCCCGTGGTCCGGTAGCGCTCTGACTGACCGCGGAAGGTCCACACTATCAAGTCCAACAAGGCTGCCGCACGCCAGATTCCCGTCACGCGGGGTTACTTGATCAGGCGGAGGGTGAAGGGGTAGCGGAAGTTGGAGCCGAGAAGGGTGGCCAGGCCGCCAATGCCGGTGAGGACGAACCAGACGAGGCCTACCAACGGGAACAAGAAGCTGGTGAAGCCTTCGGTGACGCCGGTGACCACGCCCAGCATGGCGAAGACGGCCAGCGCGCTCAACTGGAAGTTCAACGCCTCCACCGCGTGCTTGCGGACGGCTGGGTTCTCCCTGCCCGCGGTGGCGACGATCAGCGCCGGGCCGACGAAGAAGGTGGGGTACCCGAGCCAGTGGGCGATCGTGCCGAGGCCGCGGCCCTGGCTGTCGTACCGCTTGACCGGGGCGGGCCGGGTGAAGGCCGCCGGCACGTACGTCGGGACGGGGCGCGCCACCAGTCCGTCGAAGGTGCCGTTCAGCTCGGCCCGGGTGCGGGCCTTGAGCGCCAGTTCCAGCCGGGTGTCGAACTCGACACGCTCGACCCGGCCGTCGGCGTACATCTCTTGCAGGATCTCGACCGCTCGGTCCCGTTGGGCCGGCGTCACCAGCAGCTCTGAAGTGGACATGCCCCCAGCCTGACGCCGGACCACCCCGCAACCCATCGGGTGACGCCCGGAACCACCCCTGGGGAGACCCCTAGCCCTTCCTGCGGTCGCTCAGTGCTCGCTGGGCCTCGCGGTTCGCCTGGCGCTCGGCCAGGGCGTGCCGCTTGTCGTAGTCCTTCTTGCCGCGCCCGGTGGCGAGCTCGACCTTCACGTAGCCGTCCTTGAAGTACAGCGACAGCGGGATCAGGCTGACGCCCTGCTGCTCGACGGCCTTGATCAGCTTCTGCATCTCGTCCTTGTGCAGCAGCAGCTTGCGGGTACGCCGGGGCTCGTGGTTGGTCCAGGTGCCGTGCGTGTACTCCGGGATGTGCAGGTTCTGCAGCCACAGCTCGTTGCCCCGGACGGACGCGAAGGCGTCGACGAGGGAGGCCCGACCCAGCCGCAGGGACTTCACCTCGGTCCCGGTCAGCACGAGTCCGGCCTCCACCACGTCGTCGATGTGGTAGTCGTGTCGCGCCTTACGATTCTGCGCGATCGGCTTCTGGCCGGTCTGTTTCACCATCCGACCAGTATCCCAGACAACTCACAACCACTTCATCGGGTTAACCACCCGTCCGTCCTGGTAGACCATGAAGTGCAGGTGGCAGCCGGTCGAGTAGCCGGTGGTGCCGACGTAGCCGATCACCTGGCCCTTCTTGACCCGCTGGCCGACGCGCACCTTGTACCGCGACAGGTGGTTGTAGACCGTCGTGATCGACGAGCCCCTGATCACCCCGTTCGACAGGAACAGCCGGTTGCCGTAGCCGCCGTTGTAGTAGCGGTCCGTGATGACCCCGCTCGCGGCGGCGTGGATCGGCGTACCGCAGCCGGCGCCGAAGTCGGTGCCGTCGTGCAGCTTCCAGTAGTGCAGCACCGGGTGGAACCGCATCCCGTACGGCGAGGTGATGTAGGTGTTGATCGGGTAGCTCAGTCCCGAGGAGCTGCCCGGGTCGTCCGGTACGTCGCGCGGCGGCCGGTGCTCCTTCTTCGCCTTCGCGCGCTCCCTGGCCTCCGCCGCGGCCTTGCGCCGGGCGGCCGCGGCCTTCTCGGCCTTGGCCCGGGCGACCAGGATCGCCTGCACCCTGTTCCGCTCGGCGACCAGCGCGTTGTACTGCGCCAACTCGCTGTTCTTGTCCTTCTCGGCGGCCTTGTACGCGACCAGTCGTGCCTGGGCCAGCTTCGCGGCCTCGGCCTTGTCCCTGGCCACCTGCAGCGTGAGCGCGGTGACCTGCTGAACCGTCCGGGCGGCCTCGGCCCGCTGGGCGGCGACGATCTTCTCCGCCTGGGAGACCTTGGCGCGCTTGTTCGCGAGCTGGGCCTGGGCGTTGTTGAGCTTGGTGATCGTGTTGCCCTGGATGCCGAACACGTTGCGCTGGACCTGCACCCCGGTGGCGACGTCGGCGGGCGACGCGCCGTTCAGCACGATCGACAGCCCGACCAGGCTGTTCTGTTGCTGGTACGCCGACTGCGCCGCACGGCCGGCCACGTGCTTCTGCTCCAGGATCACCTGCTCGCCCGCGTCCACGTCGGACAGCGCGGTCTGCAGCGCCTCCTCGGCGGCCTTCAGCTTGCTCGCGGCAACCACATCGGCGGCTTTCGCGGCCGCCAGCCGACCCTGCGCCGCGGCGTACCGGACCTGGACGGCCTTGTACTGCGTCTCGGCGCGGGTGTACGACGCGGTGGACTTGGCGAGCTGGTCGTACGACTCGTGCAGGTCGGCGCGCGACTCCTGGATCTGCGAGTCGAGCTGTTTCTTCTTCGCGGCTGGATCCGGTGGCTCCGCCTGGGCAGACGGGACCACCGCCAGGACTCCGGCGGACATGGACAGGACAACGCAGCAAGCGGCGACCATCGTCGGCCGACCGGCAGGCCCGCCCAGGCGTTGCCTGAGTGTCCGTCGGTTCGGTAGTTCGGTGGTGCCGATGCTGTCGTCTCGCTTGATGCTCCCCCGCCTGAGCGGGTTCGCACCGGGGAAGTGCGGGACCACAGTCGACCCCTTGCTATGGGTGAAAGTGACGTGCTACTGCACGATAAGTCACCCAGGTCAGACTTTGAGGTATTTCCGGGTTGTCAGGAATGTCGGGACGACCGCCAGCACCAGTCCGACCACCACCATGATCAGGGTGGCCCGGAAGGTTTCGGGCGCGCCGATCCGCTCCCAGGCCCGGAACGTCTCCTCCGCCTGTTTGGTGATCAGGAAGTAGACGCCGAGCCACAAGGTGCCGCAGGCAAGGACCGCGCCGATCAGTGCCGCCAGGATCGCCTCCAGCAAGAACGGCAGCTGGATGTAGAAGTTCGAGGCGCCCACCAGGCGCATGATGCCTATCTCCCGTCTCCGAGCGTAGGCCGCCAGCCGGATCGTGTTGGAGATCTGCATCAGGGCGGCGACCAGCAGCAGGCCGGCCGCGATCAGTGCTCCCCATCTGAGCTTGTTCAGCGCGGTGAAGAGTGGATCCAGAAACTGTCTGAGGTCCTGCACGTTGTCGACGCCGGGCAGACCCGACACAGCACTGACCAGGTTCTGGTAGCGCTGTGGATCCTTCAGCTTGACCCGGAAGGACTCCTGCATCTGGTCCTCGGTCACCGTGCTGACGATCGGCGAGTCCTTGTAGAGCTTCTTGAACTGGTCGAACGCTTCCTTCTTGGACTCGCCGAACACGCCTTCCGGCGCGGTGTCCGGGTTCGACTCGATCACCTGCTTGATCCGGTTCTTCTGCTCCGTGGTCACCTCGGCGCCCGAGCAGCCGCGGCCGCCGGAGTCCTTGGTGCAGAGGAAGATCGAGATCTGGATCTTGTCGTACCAGTTCCCCTTCATCAGGTCCACCTGCTCGCGGGCGAGCAGCGCGCTGCCGAACAGCGACAGCGAGACCCAGATGGTGACGACGACCGCGATCGTCATCGAGAGGTTCCGCTTCAGGCCGATGCCCAGGTCGGAGAGGATGTAGTTGAGTCGCATAGGACAGTCAGTTCCGTATCGTCGTGGGTCTAGTGCTGGTAGCCGTAGACGCCACGCGACTCGTCGCGGACGACATGGCCGTTCTCCAGCTCGATCACGCGCTTGCGCATCTGGTCCACGATCGAGACGTCGTGGGTCGCCATCACCACGGTCGTCCCGGTGCGGTTGATCCGGTCCAGCAGCTTCATGATGCCGACCGAGGTGCCGGGGTCCAGGTTTCCGGTCGGCTCGTCCGCGATCAGGATCATCGGCCGGTTCACGAACGCGCGGGCGATCGCCACCCGCTGCTGCTCACCACCGGACAGCTCGTCCGGCAGCCGGTCCTCCTTGCCGTCCAGGCCGACCAGCTCGAGCACCTCGGGCACGGTCTTGCGGATGTGCGAGCGGGGCTTGCCGATCACCTGCAGGGCGAAGGCGACGTTCTCCGCGACGGTCTTGTTCGGCAGCAGCCGGAAGTCCTGGAAGACCGTGCCGATCTGGCGGCGCATCTGCGGGATCCGCCAGCTGGCCAACCGGTTCAGGTCCTTGCCGGCCACCATGATGTGGCCCTTGGAGCTCCGGTGCTCCCGCAGGACCAGACGAAGGAACGTCGACTTGCCGGACCCGGAGGTACCGACCAGGAAGACGAACTCGCCTTTCTCGATCTCGACGTTGACATTCAGCAGGGCAGCCTTGGACTGACCCTCGAAGGTCTTGGAAACATTCTCGAAGCGGATCACGGGAGCTTCCGGCCGTGGTCGGGAACAGGGAGCAGCGCATAGGTAGCCACCAGGGCACCGTACGCCACCGGAGCGGCCGTCGATCAGTGTAGGGGTTTCCCGGGCGTGGTCCGAGCAGGCGTCCCGCCCTTACCGTCACTGTCCTATAGCCGTACTACGGTGCGCGGGCTGAGGCAGGCGGGCACAGCACAGGCAGTCACTGGCTGCGTACGCGAGCAAGCTCGCACCTGTGGCTGGGCGGGCGCCCGGCCACAGACCCGCAGTACGGGGCGGATCAGGCTGGGGCCGGTGCGGCGCCGTTGCCGTTCTCTGGGCGGGCGCTCGCGATGCGGGCGACGCCGGCATCGGGCTTGCGGCCTGCCCTGCGGGCGGCTTCCACGTGCAACCTGGCCAGCTCGACCGCTTGGCGGGAGACCTTGACGGTCTTCTTCTCAGCCATCGGCACTGTCTCCCTCGACCACATCGGCATCTTCTTCCGCGATATCAGCGTACGCGGCGGGACCGACCCGGTCGATCGCTACAGCGGCCGTCAGCGCGGCGACCAGATCGTAGTCCTCGGGCTGTAACAGCTCCGATCTCATCAGTGAGCGCAGTGTCACCACACCGGCGTGGGTACCGGCCTCGTCGCCGGTCAGGATCTGCTCGACGGCCCAGCGGACCATCCGCATCGTCTCCTCGCGGTGCCGCCAGGTGTCCAGCTCACGGTCGGACTTGCGGGTCAGGTAGGAGCCCAGCGCGACGCCGCCGAGGGCGAGGAACGGGCTCAGCACGGTGACGATGACTCCGATCACCGAGATCCAGGTGGGAATCACGGACACGCCCCAGAACTCATCAAGGTCCTCCCAAATCCATGGTGATGGCCGGTCGATGATGCTACGAAGGACAGCACACCACCAGCCACCGACAAGTCATCGTCGAGACACCGACCAGAGGGAGCAGTGTCACCGTGAAGGACGACGAGCCCTGCTACGACGTGTTCGTGCAGGGGACCGTGTTCCTCGACATCGTGCTGACCGGCCTGGAGTCCGCCCCGACCACCGGTACCGAGATCTTCGCCGAAGGCATGGGCTCCTGCCCGGGCGGCGTCGCCAACTTCGCCATCGCCGCGAGCCGCCTCGGCCTGCGCAGCGGCCTGGCCGCCGTGTTCGGCGACGACGTGTACGCCGACTTCTGCTGGCGCACGCTCGCCGACCAGGAGAAGGTCGACCTGTCCCACTCGCGCCGGATCGGGCACTGGCACTCCCCGGTCACCGTCTCGATGTCGATCGACCGGGACCGCGCGATGGTGACCCACGCGCACGAGGCGCCGGGCGATCCGAGCAAGCTGGTCGGGCCCGGGCTGAAGACCAGATCCGCGATCGTACCGGTGGCCGAGGAACTGCCGAGCTGGACCGCCGAGGCACGCCAGTCCGGCGCGCTGCTGTTCGGCGATGTCGGCTGGGACCCTACCGACGTCTGGTCTCCCGCGGTGCTCGACGTCCTCGACGGCTTCCACGCCTTCACACCGAACGCGGGCGAGGCGATGGCCTACACCCGGACCGACTCCCCCAAGGCCGCCTTGCACAAACTGGCCGAGCGGGTCCCGCTGGCCGTCGTCACCAACGGGTCGGACGGTGTCCTGGCGATCGACTCCGAGACGGGTGAGGAGGAGTACATCCCTGCCCTGCCGGTTCGCTCGTACGACCCGACCGGTGCGGGTGACGTGTTCTTGGCCTCCCTCGTACTGGGGACGCTGCGTGGCTGGCCGTTGGCTCACCGGCTCGCGTTCGGCAACCTTTGCGCCGGCTTGTCCGTCCAGCACTTCGGCGGATCCCTGGCGGCGCCGGGCTGGGGCGACATCATCGACTGGGTTCGCGACCACAGCCGTCACCGCCCGGGCGACGTCGACCCCGAGGTGCTGCGCCACTACACCTTCATCGGCGACGTCCTCCCCGAAGGACCGGTCCCCATCGTCCGCCGCGCCAGCGCCACCATCGCCCGCCTCTCCGACGCTTGACGTCAGCGAATCAGTCCAGAGTCCCGCGCGGCGCCACCCAGAGATGCGGCTGCCCCGTGGTTGCGGCGATGTGCTCGAAATCGGCGTCGTAGTGCAGGATCACCGCATCGTGTTCTTCTGCGACGGCGGCGGTCAGCAAATCCACCACTCCGGCGGCGCGATGATGTCCCCGCGCCGCCATCCGAAGCTGGACCTCACGGGCCCGATCGGCGATGGCCTCAGTGACCGGAAGCACCGTGTACAACGCCTTCCTCCGGGCGGCGATCGTCCGTAGGTCCTCAAGATCCCGGCCCGAGTAACCGGCTTCGAGATCGACAGTGACGCAGGTTGCGGCCGCACGATCCACGATCAGACCGGCGATCACGGTTCGCACCGCAGGATGCCGACTGCGAGCCTGCGCCGACGTGTCAACCAGATAGAGCTTGCCGACACCGGTCACCGTGCTCAACGGCGAGCCTCCCGCATGATGTCCGAATCGGCGATATCAGGCCCGACCCCCAGGGCGAACGGGTCGTCGAGCAGCGCTTCGATACGTTCGCGTCTTCTGGCGACGAACTCCAAGGCGGCGTTCACCGTGTCCTTCTTCGTCACCGTTCCCAACTCCTTCGCCGCGAGCGCCAACGCCTCGTCATTGAGATCGATCATCGTCTTCATGTAGACAACGATATAGCCGCATATATACACCGAGACATACTCCGTCCCCAAACCGATACCTATCACCGCTCGTCACTTGACTCTCCCGCTTTCCGCGCTATATTCAACTCATCGGTTTAGAACCAAGTAGTTGAATAGGAGCCAGCGACCATGCCGACCGACCAGCTCAGCCGCACTTTCGCGGCTCTCGCCGACCCGACGCGGCGCGCGATCCTGGCGCGGTTGTCGGCGGGCGAGGCGACGGTCGGCCAGCTCGCCGAACCCTTCGCGATGAGCTTCGCCGCGGTCTCGAAGCACCTCCGGGTGCTCGAGACCGCGGGCCTGGTCACCCGCGGCCGGGACGCGCAGTACCGGCCGGCCCGGCTGGACGCGCGGCCGCTCGCCGCGGCGTCGGAGTGGATCGGCGACTACGAAAAGTTCTGGGCCGACAGCTTCGACACGCTCGGCAGCTATCTCGACAAGCTGCAGCAGACCAACCCGCCATCCAACGACACCCCAGGAGAACTGCCATGAGCAACGACGTAGTCGTTACCCGTACCTTCAACGCGCCCCGCGAACTCGTCTACGAGGCGTGGACCAACCCCGAGCACTTCTCCGTCTGGTTCGGCACCGACGCGGTCGACGTACCGCTGGACACCCTCAGCCTCGACGTCCGGGTCGGCGGCGCGTGGAACGCCGTGATGCAACTGCCCGACGGCAACCAGATCCACTGGGTCGGCGAGTACACCGAGGTCGACCCGCCCGAGCGGCTGTCGTTCACGATGACCGACGACCCCGCAAACCCGTCGGACGTGCCGATCGTGGTCGTGTTCGCAGAGGTCGCCGGTGGCACCGAGATGACCCTGACCCAGCTCCGCGGCGACTTCACCCAGGAGCAGGTCGAGGCCACGATCATGGGCTACAACGGCTTCTTCGACTCGATGGAGAAGGTGCTCGCCGCCCAGAACTGACCGTCCCGACTGTGCTGATCGTGCTGATCAGCGCGACAGCTAGAAGCAGCAGCCCCGCGACCAGGAAGCCGTGGGAAGGGGTCGTGCGATCGATCGCGAGGCCGGCCAACGACGAGCCGGCCGAGCTGCCGAGGTTGTTGATCGTGTTGATCCACGTGCTCGCCTCGGTCCGCTCGTGGGCCGGGGTGAGTTCGTCGGCGGCCAGGTAGGACACGACGAACAGCGGCGCCACGGCGAGTCCGCCGATCCCCAGCACCACACCCAGCACGATCAGGTTGCCGGCCAGCGACGCCGCAAGGAAACCTAAGCCCAGCAAGGCGATCAGGCCGGCCAAGTGCTGCCAGTGAGATCGAGTATGGGTACGGCGGGCCCACACCAGCCCGCCGACCACACTGCCCAAGCCGATAGCGGCTTCGACGAATCCGGCCGCTCCAGCGCGACCCTGGCTCTGCGCAACGCCTGCCACGCAGACATAGGCGACGCTCACCCCGGCGGCCACGAAGAAGATGACGAGCAGGACCCGCCGCAATCTCGTACTGCGGAGCGGCCCGGGATCCAGGAACTTCCGCGGAGTCGGAGGTTGCTCCGCGACCTGACGTGCCAGTGGCGTCGTCACCATCGCGAAGGTCCCGCAGATCATCAGCACCGCCGCGCACGACAACGCGACCGGCGCGGACCAGAAGCTGGTCAGGAGTCCGGCGATGAGCGGACCACCGAGGTAGAGCGACTCCTCGCAGATCGCGTCGAGGGCATAGGCACGCTGCTTCAGGTCGGACTTGTCGGTGATGAGCCGCCAGGTCGAGCGCATCGACGGCCCGAGTGGTGGGGCGAACACCCCGGTCAGGCCGACGAGGAGCACCAGCACGGCCGCGTTCGGCGTACGGGTGAACGCTGTTGCGGCCAGGCCTGATCCGCAGAGGGCTGCCAGTGGCGGGAGGACGCGGCGCTGGCTGTAGCGGTCGACCAGGCGCGCCTTCCACGGCATCGTCAGCGAGGCCAGGCCGAACGCGGCGACGGCCGAGCCGGCGGTGGCGAAGGAGTCGGTGGCTTGTTGAACGGTAAACAAAGCGGACAGCGGGAGCAGACCGTACGACAGCCGGCCGAACAACGCCGGCACGAACGTGCGCAACGCGTAGGGCAGCAGCAGGACGTCGCGGTAGCTCCCGGCACGGGTTGTGCCGGACACGAGAACGCTCCTAGAGCAGTAAGAGGACAGGGCTCAGCTCCGCGACAGCGTCAGCGTCGCGGGGAGCGCTCTCTAGGCACGGGGGTCGGACATGCGCCGCATCCTACCTCTGATCGCCCCTCGAACTCGTGGGCTTTTCACAGGGTGGAAGGCGGTCCGGAGACACCCACCGGTCGTAGGGTCGAAGGATCGGCGTGCGGGCTGTGGGACCGCGGCCCCCGAGCGGTGGAGGTACGGCGAGATGTCGGATGCTGGAGGCAACGGGTTCACCACGCGGCGGTTCCTCGCGGTCTCCGGGCTGGCCGGCTACGGACTGGCACGGATCCCTTACAGATATGCGAATGCGGTGTTCTACTTCATCGTGGCGACGCTGCTGGCGGGTGGTCGTTCCTAATTCCAAGAGCTTCGTCGCCGCGATCGGTACGATCACCTTCATCGGCTCCTGGAACGCGTTCCTGTGGCCGCTGGTCATCGCCCCCGATCAGACCCCCTGGACGGTTCAGATCGCGCTCTCCACCTTCCTCACCGCGCAGACCATCGACCTGCCCCGACTTTCATCGCCGCCACCATCGAACGCTCAGGGATCAGCGAATAGCACGGAAAGAGAGGCATCGTGACACTGATCGACGACCTTCGCGGTCGCTTGGCCGGCCCGGTACTCGGTCCGGCAGACGACGACTTCGCCACCGAGATCGCGGCCTGGAACACCGCCAACCAGCACACCCCGGAGGTCGCCGTCGGCCTCACCTCCGAGGACGACGCCGCCGCCCTGGTACGTACCGCGGCCGAGGCCGGTACGCCGATCCGGGTGCTTGCCACCGGCCACGGCTCCGCCACACCTGTCACCGACGGCATCCTCGCCACCACCTCGCGGCTCACCGGCGTCACCATCGACGCGGAGAACCGGATCGCCCACATCGCGGCGGGCTGCCGCTGGGCGGAGGTGGTCGCGGCCGCGGCCGAGCACGGGCTCGCACCGATCACCGGGGCGTCCGACACCGTCGGGTGCATCGGCTACACCCTCGGCGGCGGCCTCGGCCCACTCGCCCGGACGTACGGGTTCTCCTCCGACTGGGCGCGTGGCTTCCGGATCGCCGTCGCCTCCGGGGAGGTCGTGACCGCCAACGCGACCGAGAACCCGGACCTCTTCTGGGCGTTGCGCGGCGGCAAGGGCGGCTTCGGCATCGTCACGTCGATGGACTTCGAACTCGTCGAGCTCACCACGCTCTACGGCGGCTCGGTGTTCTTCGACACCGCCGAGATCAGTGCTGGGGTGTCCACCTGGGTCGATTGGACCAAGACCTTGCCGGAGACCGCGACCTCGTCGGCCGTCATCCTCCGGCTGCCACCGCTGGAGTTCATTCCCGAACCGCTGCGGGGCAAGACCGTGCTCAGCGTGCGGTTCGCCTTCGTCGGCGATCCGGCCGAGGGTGAGCGTCTGTTCAAGCCGATCCGCGACGTGGGCCCCACCCTCATCGACGCAGTCGCCGAGATGCCCGCGTCGGCGATCGCGACGATCCACAACGACCCCAAGGATCCAGGGCCGGGCTGGGATCGTGGCCTGCTGCTGAACGAGATCGATGCCGACTACGTCGCGGCGTTCCTCGCAGCGGCCGGTCCGGACCAGCAGCTCCCCTTCGTCGTCGTCGAGATGCGGCACCTCGGCGGAGCCACCCGGCGCGACGTACCGGAGGGCAGTGCGGTCGGCGGTCGTGGCGGCGCTTACACGCTGTTCATGGTGGGTGTGCCCGATCCGAGCCTGTTCGAGAAGGTGCTACCCATGGCCGCCGACGCGCTGCTCGAGCCGCTGCGCCCGTGGATCGCCGCCGAGAACACCGTCAATATGGCGGGCGGTCTGACGGTCCCGGGCTCGTACGAGGCGTCGTGGCCGGCCGCGACCTTCACGCGGCTCGCGGAGGTCCGGACGGCGCACGACCCGAACACGCTCTTCCCCTACGGCCCGCCGAGCTAGGTCAGCCGTACTTCACCTGCGCGGAACCACCACGTGAGGGCCTCGGGGTCCAGCCAGCCGGCTTGGACCGCGGGGTCCTCAGCGGCGTACTGCCGGGCTTCTTCCACTCCGACGCGGTAGATGCACAGGCCGCTCAGCGTCGCGTCCAGGCCGTCACGGAACGGACCTGCTGCTGCCATCAGGCCGCGCTGCCGCAGCGAGTCCAGGAAGTCGAGGTGCGCCTGCTGGATCCGGTCCTCCTCATCCTCGGGCAGATCCGGTCGGTCCGGCCTCCGGCGCAGCAACACCAGCGTCAGGCCCTCCATCCCCGGCCGCGGCGGCGTACTCACATCCGCTCCGAGAGCATGAAGGTGTTGCCGTCCGGGTCGTAGAACGTCGCCAGCCTGACCTCGTCGGCGACCAGTCGGGTCTCGCCGTCGAAACGGGTGCCCAGGGACTCGAGGTGGCGGCGGGCGCTGTCGATGTCCGACACGCCGAACGTGATCGCCGGGCCGCCCTCGATGTGCGGCTCCTCGACCTCGCCTAAGCCGATCCCAACGCCGGGCAGATGCGTGCTCAGCTCCGCCCATCCCCAGGCGTCCAGCCGGTGCACGACCTCGAAGCCGAGCGCCTCCTGGTACCAGCCGAGAGACCGCTCGAGGTCGTTGACCTCCAGAGCGCAGACCAGGCGCCCGTCGTAGGCGATGCGCGATGCGTCCCGCGACGCACCCGGCCGAGAATCCGTCATAGTCTCGTTTTTATACTAGGCTTACTTCTGTGTCAACGCTGGTCCGCCTCGCCCACCACCGCTGGGCCATCCCGGTGCTCGCCCAACTGCACAGTGCCGGCGGCGGCCGCTTCGTCAACCTCACCCACAGCCTGGGCGTCAGCCGCGAATCCCTGCGGCGGACCCTGACTGCGTTGGAGTCCTATGGACTGATCCACCGCAACCCCGGCTACGGCCACCCGCTGCGCCCCGAGTACCTCCTGACCGCGACCGGCGAGCGCCTGGCCGAGCCCAGCCGCGTCGTGATCGATCTCCTGGCGGAACTCCACGCAACAGAGGTCGGCCTCAGGAAGTGGTCCCTGCCGATCTTGAACGCCCTCGCCGAGGACCGACTCCGGTACTCCGAACTGCGCAATGCCCTGCCCGGTACTACGCCTCGCGCGCTGACCCTCGCGCTCAAGGACCTGGAGGCGGCACGACTCGTCTCGCGGGTCGTGACCACCACCTACCCGCCGACGACCAACTACGGCACCACGGCGCGCGCAGTACCGCTCGCGCTGGCTGCAACTCGGCTGGCGGTTAACTGACGTCCGAGGCCGAAGGCTCCCAGGGAAAGGCCTCTGGCAGCAGGTCGATGATGCGGACGCTGCCGGTCCCCTGGGCAGTCGGGATGATCACGCGGATGTCCGGGTGATAGTCGAACAGGATCTGGCGGTCGCGCCCGCAGGGGCCGTAGACGCCGCGCCCCTCGTTGCCGACTGCAACGATCATGGTGAGCTCGCGAGCACCCTCGGCCCGGGCGCGGCCGAGCGCGACCAGCTCCGCGCAGGGACCGCCGGTGAAGTGGTAGAGGTTGATGCCGGCAAACATCCGCCCGTCGGCGGC
Source organism: Kribbella qitaiheensis (assembly GCF_042657745.1). Classification (GTDB taxonomy): domain Bacteria; phylum Actinomycetota; class Actinomycetes; order Propionibacteriales; family Kribbellaceae; genus Kribbella; species Kribbella qitaiheensis. The sequence goes on from NZ_JBHSKE010000002.1 coordinate 172,767, forward strand.
GCGGACCGCCGCACCCATCGTGTAGACGCCGTCGGGGCCATCCGTGTTCTCGTCCACCGTCCGCCGGGCCAGCTCGATCAGCTCGTGATCTTCAGCGGTCAACGGCCGCACCTCGATCGTCATCCCCCAACGCTCCCACAACCCACCAGGCCGCTTCCATCGGGTTCCCGGCGGCCCGCGGTTCGCCGCGGCGGCGTACAGGTCAGAAGGCCGGGATGATGTCCTTGCCGTAGGCCGCGAGGGTGTCTTCCTTCGCGTCGTGCTGCAAGTAGAGGGCGAACTGGTCGACGCCGAGCGACTTGAGCTCCTCGAGCCGGGCGAGGTGGTTCTCCACCGGGCCGAGGATGCAGAAGCGATCGACCACCTCGTCGGGGACGAAGTCCGTGTGGGTGTTCCCCGCCCGTCCGTGCTCGGCGTAGTCGTAGCCCTTGCGCCCGGCGATGTAGTCGGTGAGCGCCTTGGGGATCTCCCCCGACGTCCCGTACCGCGCGACGATGTCCGCCACGTGGTTGCCCACCATTCCCCCGAACCAGCGGGTCTGGTCGCGCTGGTGCGCGAGGTTGTCCCCGACATACGCGGGCGCGGCCACGCAGAACTTGATCTTCGCGGGATCACGGCCGGCCTGTTCGGCGGCCCGGTGTACGGCCGAGATCATCCATGCGGCGATGTCGGGGTCGGCGAGCTGCAGGATGTACCCGTCGCCCACCTCGCCGGTGGCCGCGAGCGCCTTCGGCCCGTAGGCGGCGACCCAGACCTCGAGCGCGCCGTTGTCCACCCAGGCGAACTTGAGCTCCTGTCCGCGGTACGAGACCGTCCGGCCGGCCGCGAGCTCGCGGACCACCTCGACGCACTGCTTCAGCTGGTCGATCGTGCCGGGCTTGGCGCCGAGCGTGCGCAGCGCCGAGTCGCCCCGGCCGATGCCGCAGATCGTCCGGTTGCCGTACATCTCGTTCAGCGTGGCGAACTGGGACGCGATCACGGTCCAGTCCCGGGTGCCCGGATTCGTCACCATCGGGCCGACGATGACGCGCTGGGTGGCCGCGAGGATCGCGCTGTAGATGACGAACGGCTCCTGCCAGAGCAGATGCGAGTCGAAGGTCCAGACGTAGTCGAAGCCGGCCTCCTCGGCTTTGCGCGCGAGGTCCACCACCGCGGCCGCGGGCGGATCACACTGGAACACCACTCCGAAGTCCACGGCGTCTCCCCTCCCCATCAAGCATTGTCAGACCAGGTACGACGAGAGTCCGCGGCGCAGGTACTTCCCGCGGCCCTTGCGGCCATGGTAGTTGCCATCGGCCACGATCACCTCGCCGCGGGAGATCACCGTGCCGACCCGGCCGGCGATCTCGGTACCCTCGTACGCCGAGTAGTCCATGTTCATGTGGTGCGTCTCGACGCCGATCCGGGTGGTCCCGTTCGGGTCGTAGACGACCAGGTCCGCGTCGGAGCCGGGGGCAACGATCCCCTTCTGCGGGTAGAGCCCGAACATGCGGGCCGGGGTGGTCGCGATCGTCTCCACCCAGCGCTCCAGCGACAGCTGGCCGTCTACCACACCTTGGTAGATCAGGTCGACGCGGTGCTCGACTCCGCCGATGCCGTTCGGGATCTTGGAGAAGTCGCCGACGCCGAGCTCCTTCTGGTCCTTGAAGCAGAACGGGCAGTGGTCCGTCGACACCACGGCCAGATCGTTGCTGCGAAGCCCCTTCCAGAGGTCCTTCGCGTGTGGCTCGTGCTTGCTGCGCAGCGGCGTCGAGCAGACCCACTTGGCGCCCTCGAAGCCGGGCGCGCCGAGCTGGTCCTCCAGCGTCAGGTACAGGTACTGCGGGCAGGTCTCGGCGAACACGTTCCGGCCCTGGTCGCGCGCCTCCGCGACAGCCTCGAGCGCTCCACTCGCCGACAGGTGGACGATGTAGAGGGGGCAGTCCTGCGCGACGGATGCCAGCGTGATCGCCCGGCTGGTCGCCTCCGTCTCCAGCGCCGCGGGCCTGGTGATCCCGTGGTAGATCGGATCCGTCTCGCCACGGGCCAGCGCCTGCTGCACAAGCACGTCGATAGCGATGCCGTTCTCCGCGTGCATCATGATCATCGCGCCGTTCTCGCGCGCGGTCTGCATGGCCCGGAGGATCTGCCCGTCGTCGGAGTAGAAGACACCCGGATAGGCCATGAACAGCTTGAAGCTGGTGATGCCCTCGTCCGCGACCAGCTGATCCATCGCCTTCAGCGCGTCGGTGTCGACACCGCCCAGGATCATGTGGAACGCGTAGTCGATGTGACAGTTGCCCTCCGCCTTCGCGTGCCAGGCGGCCAGCCCGTCCTGCACGACCTCACCGGTCCGCTGCACGGCGAAGTCGATGATCGTCGTGGTGCCACCCCAGGCCGCGGCGCGCGTCCCGGTCTCGAAGGTGTCACTGGCCGCCGTCCCGCCGAACGGCAGCTCCATGTGCGTGTGCGCGTCGATCCCGCCCGGGATGACGTACTTGCCGGTGGCATCGATCACCTCGTCGGCCTGCACGGTCTGGCTGTACGACGGGTCGAGCAGCGCGGCGATCTTCTCGCCCTCGACCAGCACGTCGGCCGGCTGCGCACCGGTCGGCCCGATCACGGTTCCACCCTTGACCAGCAACGACATCCTCGAAGCTCCTTCTGTCGAACCCGGTTCCGGCGCTTGTCCCGGCTGCTACGGCTTGGTCAGGTCCCCGTATGCGTCCGGCCGGCGGTCACGGTAGAACTGCCAGCGGTCCCGGACGGTGTCGAGCAGACTCAGATCGAGGTCCCGGACGATCAGCTCGGGGTCGTGGTCGTGCCCGACCTCCCCGACGAACTTCCCCTCCGGGTCGACGAAGTACGACGAACCGTAGAAGTCGTTCTCGCCGAAGTCCGACTCGATCCCGACCCGGTTGATCGCGCCGATGAAGTACTCGTTGGCCACCGCGGAGGCGGGCTGCTCGAGCTTCCACAGGTACGACGAGAGGCCGCGGCTGGTCGCCGACGGGTTGAAGACGATCTTGGCGCCGGCGAGTCCGAGCGCACGCCAGCCCTCGGGGAAGTGCCGGTCGTAGCAGATGTAGACGCCGATCCGCCCGACCGCGGTGTCGAACACCGGGTAGCCCAGGTTGCCCGGGCGGAAGTAGAACTTCTCCCAGAACCCGTTCACCTGCGGGATGTGGTTCTTCCGGTACTTGCCGAGGTACTTGCCGTCAGCATCGATCACGGCCGCGGTGTTGTAGAGCACGCCCGGCTGCTCCTGCTCGTACACCGGTAGCACCATCACCAGGCCGAGCTCGGCGGCCAGCGCCTGGAACCGCTCGACGGTCGGCCCCGGCACGGACTCGGCGTACTCGTAGAACTTGGGATCCTGCAGCTGGCAGAAGTACGGCCCGTAGAACAACTCCTGGAAGCAGATGACCTTCGCCCCCGCCGCAGCCGCCTGCCGTGCGTACTCCTCGTGCGCCTTGACCATGGACTCCTGGTCACCCGTCCAGTTGGTCTGCACCAGCGCCGCCCTGACAACCTCCGCCATAGCCAACCTCCCTAGCCGAGCCCCCATCCTTCATCCGCCACCCCAGCCCCGTCAACGATGGGTTGGCACCAGGGAGCCGTCGGCGGTGGTGAGGGGGTTGACGGAGTGGCCGGGCGGGTTGGTGGAGGCCCGCACGGCGGCTAGTTCGTCGGTCGGTAGGACGACCGGCGAAGGGAGGGTTCAGAAGACGAGGATTGCGGCGACTACGGCGATGAGGACCACGACCGCGCCGACGACGGCCAGCATGCGGCCGTTGACCTTCGGCTCCTCGGTGGGGGACACCTGGCCCTCGTTGACGAAGGCGCGGAACATCTGGGTGCTCGCTCCCGGGTCCTGCTCGTTGTCCGTGACATTGTGCTCAGCCATGGCGGAGACCCTACCGGGGTACGGGATCGCCGACACTCACCGCGGCCCGAACTGACCGGACTCTTACGCTTCCGCCGCGCTCAGTGTTCACCCTCCGTACTCCGCCTGCGCACGCTCAGGTAACCCGTTGCGGCCTGACCAGATCGATGTACCATTTGGTACATGCGCTTCGATCACTCAGTCACAGTCCAGGCCCCACCCGAACGCGTGTGGGCGATCTTCAGCGATGTCGCCAAGTGGCCCGAATGGACCTCGACGATCGACTCGGTCGAACGGCTCGACGAGGGCAGGATCCACGTCGGCGCCAAGACCCGGATCCGTCAGCCGAAGCTCCCGGTCGCGATCTGGGAGGTGACCGAGGTCGTCGAGGGCGAGTACTTCGAATGGGTCTCGCGCGCCCCCGGCATCAGGACGATCGGCGGCCATCGCGTCACCGTGACGCCCGAGGGCACGGTCGCCACCTCGACGATCATCCAGGAAGGACCGATCGGCTGGGTGTTCGGCAAGCTCTACGCCGGCCTCACCCGTCGCTACATCGCGATCGAGGGCGAGAGCCTGAAGAAGATCAGCGAACAGACGTCGTCCGGGACCGATCCGGAGCCGGGCCACCGCGCCGAGCCGGCGTGAGTCGCGAGAGTCTCCTCGACGGCGCGGTCGAGCACTTCGCGAAGAACGGGATCGGTGACGCGAGCCTGCGCAGTATCGCGGCCTCGATCGGCACCAGCCACCGGATGCTGATCTACCACTTCGGCTCGCGCGAGGGGCTGCTTGCCGAGGTGGTTCGCACGGTCGAGGCGCAACAGCGCGACCTGCTGGCCATGCTCAGCGAGAAGGATCTCCCGCTGGCGGAGCAGGCCGAGCAGTTCTGGCGACTCGTCACGGAGGCAGCGCTGATCTACGGCCCGCTGTTCTTCGAACTGTCCGCGCACGCGATGCAGGACCTGCCGCACACCGAGGCACTGAAGGCAGACCTGATCAACGTCTGGCTACCTCCGCTGATCGACCTGTGCATTCGCGCCGGACTCCCGCCGGACGAGGCACCGGCGTACGCGCGGCTCGGGCTGGCAGCGTCGCGCGGCCTGTTGTTCGACCTGCTGCTGACCGGCGACCGCGCCGGCGTCGACGCGGCCTCAGACCTGCTCAACAAACTCTTTACGCCGTAAGGATCACGACGTCCTAAAGAACATTGCCGCAAAGATCACTCAGGTTCGGTCGGCTCGGCGATCCAGCCGGCGACGACTGGCAGGCGGGAGTGGCGGTGCACCGCGACGAAACCGAACGGGCGGTCGAGGGAGACGTCCAGCCGGCGCTCCTGCTTCGTCGGCATCGACGCGCGCATCAGCCCCATCGCCGTCACCGCGGCCGCCTCGAAACCGGTGGCGAAGAACCGTGCGAGCACCGTCTGCTTGGCCTGTCCGACCACCAACGATTCCGGGCTGATCGCGCTGAAATGACCCGGCCCGTCAGGCGGTGAAGTCACCGTGCTCAGCCCGAAGAGTTCCCGCTGCGCCAGCAGATCGTGTTCCATCTCAACCTTGAACGACGGCAGCGACAGCTTCACCTCCGGTACGGGCGACATGCTCAACCCGATCGTGATCCCGGGCGCGATTTCCTGCCCCGGCTGGCCCTGCTGCACCAGCGCCCCACCCGACTGCCCGCCCGACGGTTCCACCGATGCAGCAAGAAGCCCAGCCAGTACTTCGGGCTGCGTCGCGCCCGGCGAGCCGATTCCGAGCAGTACGTCCACATCGGCGTCACCCTGCACGGTGATCACCGTGAGCCCGCCCTCGTACAACCGAACCGAGTCGAGTTCCCGATCGCTCCGTTCGAGCCAATGCCACGAGCCACCCGCCCACGGCCCGTCGTACTGGCGCTTGATCTGTTCCTTGAACGGGCGCGTCCAGGTGGTGCGCAGGGAGAGAGCAGACGCCAGTACTACGGACAGGTCCGGCGTCACCTCAAGTGGCATCTCGCGGATCAGGTTGTCCGTGTGGCGGGCGGCCCAGGCGTCGAGTTTCGCCTTGTCGGCGGACGAGTCGCCGGTGAGCGTGCCGGTCAGCTCGGTCGGGATGACGGTGTCGAACGACTCGCTCAGCTTCAGCTGCTCGTGGACCCAGACGCCGAGTGCGGCGTGCAGATCGGCGGACTCGTCGACGGTCCGGATCAGCTCGACCGCGTCGGCCGCAGCCCTGTCGGCAGCGACACCTGCCGCCTCGGCGAGCTCGGAGCGTCCGGGTTCGTCGGCGGCTGTCGCGAGGAGCGCGAGCAGAGGCCAGAGGCCCAGCCCGGACACGACGGTGTTGCCGGGCGGCAATTGCTTCGCCCAGCGGGAGGTGAGGCTGTTGACGGCTTGCACGACGTCGGCATCCATACGGACCACAGTGCCATGTGAATGGTCATCGGACCCGTCGAACGGGAGTCTGCAGGGGCCTGTCAGGGGCGATCGCGACTATTCAGCGGAATGCTGCTGATTTTCATTTCACCGCTGCTGTCCGTGCTCGTGCGGGCGCGTTCCGCTGTGTCAGGATGCCGCCCATGAGCACGCCCGCCGACTCCGCCGAGGCCACCAAACCCCCAGATTCCCCCACCACCCCGGGAACTCTCGGCACCCGCTCACCCGCCCCGCCGGCAGGGGATTCGATGGGGTCGTCGATCGGGTTCACGGCGACGTTGGTGGTCCTGGTCGGGCTGGCGTTGTTCGGGCGGAGGATCTTCGCCGGGCTGTTCACCGATGACGGGGTGCGGACCTGGGCGACGATGTTCGTTGGCGTCACCGTCCAGGCGATGCCGTTTCTGGTGCTTGGCGTCCTGCTGTCCGCCGCGCTCACCGCCCTCGTCCCCGCCAGTTTCTTCGCGAACGCGGCGCAGCGGCAGTCCCCGGTCGCCGCGAAACCGATCGCACCCAAAGGCCACTCCTGGCTGGCCGAGAGCGCCCAGGGCGACACCCCAGTACCGTTGGCCGTGCGCGACTACGCCGTCTGGGCCGTTTGGGAGAAGGAGAGCATGAAGGGCCGGAACTTCCAGTTGACGGGGTTCGTGACTCCGGGCAAGAACGGCACCTGGTACGTCTCCCGGATCGGGCTGACCTGCTGCGTCGCCGACGGCACCGCGTTCATGGTGGAGGTCCGCGGCCAGGTCGCGCCGCCGAAGAACCAGTGGGTCACCGTCACCGGCGGGTGGGCCGAGCCGACGAAGCGCGCCGACGGGGACGTCGCCGCTCTCAACATCACCGGGGTGCGGAACGTGACACCGCCGGCCAACCAGTACGAGTGACCGCGCCGCTCAGCACCGCCGACCTACTCGAGGGTCTGGCGTCGGGCCTGCGCTACAAGTACGTCTTCTTCTGGAGTGACACGCCGAGGCGTGACGGCTCCGTCGACGCGAGTGGCCTCAGCCAGTGGTACCACGCGCCGTTCACCGTCGGCGGGGTTCGCTACTCGACCGCCGAACACTGGATGATGGCCGGCAAGGCGCGGCTGTTCGGCGATCGCGAATCCGAGGAGAAGGCGATCGCCGCCGGGCACCCCGGGCAGGCTAAGGCGATCGGCCGGACCGTCCAGGGTTTCGACACCGAGACCTGGCATCGGCACTGCTTCGATCTGGTTGTCGAGGGCAACGTTCACAAGTTCGGCCAGAACCGGCCGCTGCTCGACTACCTCCTCGGCACCGGCGATCGCGTCCTGGTCGAGGCAAGCCCGATCGACCGGATCTGGGGCATCGGTTTGGGCGCGCAGGACGAACGCGCCCAGCACCCAGCCCAGTGGCGTGGCCTCAACCTGCTCGGCTTCGCCCTGATGCAGGCCCGGCTCAGACTGCTCCGGTGAGCGCTTGCTCGGGCGATTTCGCGGCAGGCCGGGCCCGCTGGCGGAGCACGGTGCACGCCATGCCGCCGATGATGAGGGCGGCCGCGATCCCCTGCTGCAGGCCGACCGCCTCGCCGCGGAGCAGCCAGGCCGCTGCCATCCCGACCACCGGGACGAGCAGGGAGAACGGCGCGACGGTGCTCGCGTCGTACTGGCGGAGCAGGAAGCCCCAGACGCCGAAGCCGAACAGGGTGGCCATGAACGAGAGATAGCCGATGGCGCCTACTCCGGTGAGGCTGATGTTGCGCAAGGCATCCAAATCGCGGCCGGCGCCCTCGGTCAGCAGGGAGAGCAGCAACAGGGGCAGTACTGCGACCGCGCTGACCCAGACCATGAACCGCAACGTGTCCTGCGGCTTGGCGTGCCGGGTGACGATGTTCGACGCTCCCCAGCACGCGCCTGCGGCGATCACCAGCAGGAGCGCTCCGAGGGGCGCCGCCAGCCCATGGTCGAGCATGATCAGCACCATTCCCGCGCAGGCGATCGCGATCCCGGTCAGCTGCGTTCGGCGCGGCCGCTCCCGCAGTACCAGTACTGCGAACAGCAACGTGAAGATCACCTGGCACTGCAGCACCAGCGACGCCAATCCGGCCGGCACCCCACGATCCATCGCGATGAAGAGCAGGCCGAACTTCGCCACACCGAGCGCCAGGCCGACCGCGATCACGTAGCGCCAGGCCACCCGCGGTCTGCCGAGCAGGAAGATCGCCGGCACCGCCGCGAAGAAGAACCGCAGGGCCGAGAACAGCAGCGGCGGGAAGCCTTCCAGGCCGACCTCGATGACGACGAAGTTGACACCCCAGACGACCACGACGGCTAGCGCGAGGAGCATGTGACGCGGGTTCATGGACTCCAGTCTGGGCTGGTCTACAGTTAAGGGCCAGCGAAGATTGCTATGGCTGACACTGTAGGGGTGCTACATGATCGATCTGGGCAGGCTCCGGGCACTGCACGCCGTCGCGACGCACGGCTCGGTCGGCAGCGCGGCCGACGCGCTCGGCTACACCCCATCGGCGATCTCGCAGCAGCTGGCCAAGCTGGAGCGCGAGACCCGGACCGTCCTTGTCGAGAAACGCGGTCGGGGGATCGTCCTGACCGACGCGGCCCAGCAACTCGCGACCACGGCCGCCCAGGTCCTGCAACTCGTCGAAGCTGCCGAACTGACCCTGGAAGAGCAGCACGGCCAAGCGATCGGGTCGCTCCTGATCGCCGCCTTCCCGACGGCCGCCCGCGGCCTGCTGCCCGCCGTACTGCCGAGGCTGATCGACGACAACCCCGCGCTCGACGTGCGGGTGAGCGAGACCGATCCGTTCGAGGCGGTGGCCGCGGTGGCGAGGGGTGAGATCCACATCGCGGTCGTGCACGACTGGCACAACACTCCCCTCGCCCTGCCCGACGAAGTGTCCAGGGTGAAGCTCGGCTCCGACCCCGCCGACATCCTCGTGCCGGCGTCGCATCGCTTGGCAGGCAAGGAGTTCGTGCGCGCCGATGACCTCGTGGGCGAGCGCTGGATCTGCCAGCCCGCCGGCACGATCTGCCACGACTGGTTGATCCGTACGATGCGCAAGGCCGGCGTGGAACCGGACGTCGCCTACTCGGTCGCGGAGTACCAGACGCAACTGGCGATGCTTGCCCGCGGCATCGGTATTGGCCTGCTCCCCCGCCTCGGCCGCGGATCCTTGCCCGAGGGAGTGGTCGCAGTACCGCTGCAGCCGGCCCCGAGCCGGCGGCTGTACGCGGTCTGGCGCACAGCCACCGCCCGCCGCCCCGCCATCGCAGTCACACTCGCCGCCCTCAAGGCAGGCTGGCAGGACCGCGACACCGCTTAGTCCGTGCGGTCGAAGGCCGAGCTGAAGATTTGATCACACTTCGCGACCGATTGACAGCGGTCCGCATCGGCGTTAAGTTCCGGGAAATCTATTAGGAAACCTTCCTATTCATAAGTGTTCCCCCGCTCCGTCCCCGCCCCGACGCAGTAGGAGGCATCCCGCGATGACCCGCTCCCGATGGTGTGCGCTGGCGTCCAGCGCACTGCTGGCCGCGACGACCCTTGTTACGACCAGCGCCGCAACCAGTACCGCGGCACCCGTCCGCTACGAGTCCGAGTCGGCCGCCATCTCCCAGGGCGTAGTCGAGTCGAACCACGCAGGCTTCACCGGCACCGGCTTCGTCAACTTCGACAACGTCACCGGCAGTTCGGTGGAGTACACCGTGACCGCGCCGACGGCCGGCCCGAACGCGGACTCGCTCACCATCGACACGATCAGCGTCGCCGCCACGCCGGTCGCGATCAACGGTCAGCTGCACGTCTGCGGGACCAAGCTCTGCAACCAGTACAACAAGCCGATCCAGCTCCGGGGCATGAGCACGCACGGCATCCAGTGGTACGCCAACTGCATCAAGCCGGCCTCCCTGGACGCGCTCGCCACCGACTGGAACGCCGACATCCTGCGTATCTCGATGTACGTGCAGGAAGGCGGCTACGAGACGAACCCGCGCAAGTTCACCGATCTCGTGCACGGCTACATCGAGGAGGCCACCAAGCGCGGTATGTACGCGCTGGTCGACTGGCACCAGCTCGACCCTGGTGACCCGAACGCCAACCTGGCCCGGGCGAAGACTTTTTTCACCGAGATCGCCGACCGGCACAAGAACAAGAACAACATCATCTACGACATCGCCAACGAGCCGAACGGCGTCAACTGGGCCGGCATCAAGTCGTACGCCGAGCAGATGATCCCGGTGATCCGCGCGAAGGACCCCGACGGCGTGGTGTTCGTCGGGACGCACGGCTGGGCCTCGCTCGGCATCTCCGACGGCCGGACCGAGACCGACATCGTGAACAACCCGATCAACGCGACGAACTTCATGTACACATTCCACTTCTACGCGGCCTCGCACCAGGCCGAGTACTTCAACGCGTTGTCCCGGGCCGCCGACAAGCTCCCGCTGTTCGTCACCGAGTTCGGCACCCAGACCTACACCGGTGACGGCGGCAACGACCTCACCTACTCGCAGAAGTACCTGGATTTCCTGGCCAGCAAGAAGATCGGCTGGACCAACTGGAACTTCTCCGACGACTTCCGCTCCGGCGCCGTCTTCAAGGAAGGCACCTGCGCCGGGAACTCGTTCACCGGTACTTCGGTGCTGAAGCCGGCCGGCGTCTGGGTCCGCGAGCGGATGCGTACGGCTGACGACTTCCCTACTAGCTAGGGCTTTAGCCCCCGGGCCGGCGTTCCGCCCCTACGCCGGCCCGGGCTTCACCTGCTAGCCGTAGACCAAGGTGTGGAGTTTGGCTTCGGTCTCCTGGTCGACCGGGGTGTAGACGGTGGCGCGGACCTGACCGAGCTGAGTCAGCCACAGATTGGCCGGCTCCATCCGCAGCAGCCCGACCTTCTCGTTCTGCAGCAGCTTGATCTTGGCGCTCGGCGCGGCCACGTCGTACCGCTCCCAGAGTTCGGCGAACAACGGGGAGCTCGCGAGCAGCCGATCGGTGAGATCCTGCCAGCTCGGCTCACCGAGGTGGTCGGCCAGCGCCGCGCGATACCCCGCGACCATGTGCATCCTGATCGAATCGCCATCCGTGAACGCGCACCGCCATTCGTCGGACACGAAGGTGAGCCAGAGCAGGTTGCGCTCCTCCAACGGCACCGCCGCCATGTCGATGATCACCTTGGTATAGGCGTCATTGAAGGCCAGTACGTCGTACCGCGCGTTCAGCACCTGCGCGGGATAGGGCGAGAACTTGTCGAGCATCTTCTGGATGGAGGCGGGCAACGCCGCGCAGGCGTTCTTCGCCGGACCGAGGGCGATCCCCGCGAGCGTGTAGAGGTGGTTCCGCTCCAGCCGGTCCAGGCGGAGCGTGCGCGAGATCGCCTCGATCACCTGGGCCGACACGTTGATGTCGCGGCCCTGCTCCAGCCAGGTGTACCAAGTCACCCCGACGCCGGCGAGCTGGGCGACCTCCTCGCGCCGCAGGCCCGGAGTACGGCGTCGGCCGCCTGGGGCGAAGCCGACCTCTTCGGGCTGGATCCGCTCCCGCCGGCTGCGGAGGAACGCCGCCAGTTCCCGTCGCCGCTCGGCGTTGTCGGTGGCGGCTGGCATGCTGGTCACGACGCTCACATCTCCATGGTGGTACGTCGAGCTGGGTAGCGAAAGGCTGGTGCCAGGTGCTGCCAATACCAGGATAAGCAGGCTCTCACCACCCGGCTCGGAGTCGGCGCAGAGTGGGAGACATGACAGACCAGCTCCAGACCGCCCGCGTGGCCACCGAGCCGCGCACGGCGTCACCACTCGGTCCGGTGGCGCTCACCACTCTCCTCTTCGGCGCCTTCCTGCCGATGCTCTCCTTCTTCATCATCAACGTCGCACTGCCCGCGATCGGGTCCGACCTGCACGCCACCTCGGGCGAACTCCAACTCGTCGTCGGCAGTTACGGCATCGCCAACGCCACGCTGCTGGTGGTCGGCGGTCGCCTAGGCGACGGCTTCGGCCGCAAGCGGCTCTTCCTGCTCGGCCTGTTCGGCTTCACCGTGATGTCGCTGATCTGCGCGATCGCCCCGACGATCGGCGTACTGCTCGCTGCCCGGGTCGTGCAAGGCGCGGCCGCCGCGGCGATGACTCCGCAGGTGCTCGCGTCGATCAGCAGTCTGCTCACCGGCGAACACCGCGCTCGGGCGATGGCGATGTTCGGCGTGGCCGGCGGTGCGGCTGCTGCCCTCGGCCAGATCCTCGGCGGCGTTCTCGTCGAGGCCAACGTGTTCGATCTCGGCTGGCGGGCGGTGTTCCTGGTCAACGTTCCCGTCGGACTGGTCGCCCTTGCTGCGGCTGTGAGGCTGTTGCCGGAGACTCGCGCCGAGAAGGCCCAGCGGGTCGACTTGGTCGGGGCGGGCTTGCTCGCGCTGGCGCTGGTGCTCCTGCTGCTGCCGCTGACCGAGGGCCGTCCGCTCGGCTGGCCGACGTGGACCTGGATCTCGCTGGCCGCGACGATTCCAGCCGTCGGGCTGCTCGGCGTACACCAGCATCGGTCCGAGCGGGCAGGCTCGGCTCCGCTGATCCCGCCGTCGGTACTGCGGTTGCGCCCGATGCGGATCGGCCTCTTGCTGGCCGTCGGCTTCTTCACCACCTTCGGCGGCTTCATGTTCGTCTTCGCGCTCGCGACGCAGGGCGAGGCCGGGATGTCCCCGCTGGAAGGCGGTCTGAGCCTGCTGCCGATGGCCGTCGGCTTCCTGATCACGTCGATCTACGGCCCCCGCCTGCAGCAGCGGTACGGCGCCGGCCTGATCCTGCGCGGCTGGATCGTGCAGTCGGTCGGGTACGCCGTACTGGCTGTGGTGGCTCTGACTCTGTGGCCTGACGTGACTCCGTGGTCCCTGGCGGTGCCGATGCTCATCGCTGGGTTCGGCAGCGGCCTGGTGATGGTCCCGCTGATGGGTGTCGTCGTCGGGCAGGTCCCGCCGGCACAGGCCGGACTCGGCAGCGGAATCCTGCTCACGAGCCAGCAGACCTGCTTGGCACTCGGCGCGGCCACGGTCGGTACGGCGTACCTGTCGCTGGCCGGGACCTCGTGGGGACAGGGTGGCGCGCTGGCAGCGGTCTCGCTGGCGATCACGGCGATCTCGTTGCTGATGACGCCGGTGACTCACCAGCTCAGGACGCACTAGTGCCCTGCGTCGGGCACTAGGTCCAGTGCGGCGGCCGGTTCAGCGCGGTGGGCAGCTTGGTGGCTTGATTGCCGCGAGCCGCGTTGACCTGGGACTGCGTGAGGAACAAGGCACTGCTGAGATCGGCGCCTTCCAAGTTGGTGTCCCGCATGTCGGCACCGATCAGGTCGGCCTTGCGGAGATCGGCGTCCCGGAGATCGGCCGCGATGAGGTAAGCGCCTCGAAGATTGGCGGAGTTGAAGTCCGCGCCGCGGAGTCTGGCCCCGAAGAGGTCAGCTCCGCGGCGCTCCTTCTTCTTGCTCTGCTTCCCGCGGACCAGAGCGCTCGTCCGCAGCAGGAGTTCGTTGATCGCCTCGCGCTCAACCGGCAGGTCGACCGTCGTCACATCAGGCTCGAGGGTGAGCTTCTCGATCCGTTCGCTCGCGGCTCGCAGGTCGGGGTGGATCGACTTGGTCTCCGGGCGTTCGAGGGCCTCCGCCAGGTACCAGAGCAGCTCGTGCAACTGCCGCATGATCGGCAGCGCCTCGAACATCTTCTGACCGGGTTGCTCGCGCCAACTCGCGCCGGCGAGATTCGAGATCTTCTGCCCGGCGCCGAAGCAGTCGTAGACCGTGCAGCCCTGGAAGCCCGCTGGGCGAAGCTTGCTGTGGATGCCGCAGCGGAAGTTTTCCTGCAGGTTCGGGCACGGCTCGCCCGCGTCCTTGTCGATCGCGAAGTCGGCGGACTTCGAGAAGGTCAGCGCGACGCAGCAGAGTCCGTAGCAGTTGCTGCAGTCGGCGCGGAGTTCTGCTCGGATCACGACTACCTGGACGGCCGCGAGCGCAGTACTAGTTCTGCTCTGCGGCGGTCTGGCCGGTGCGGCGCCAGCGGATGCCGGCCTCGATGAACTCATCGATCTCGCCGTCGAAGACACCGCTGGTGTTGCCCGACTCGTACAGCGTGCGCAGGTCCTTGACCATCTGGTACGGGTGCAGCACGTAGGAGCGCATCTGGTCGCCCCACGAGCCCTGCACGTCACCCCGCAGCGCGTCGATCTCGGCTCGCTCCTCGGCCTTCTTCAGCGCGAGCAGCTTCGCCTTCAGGATCACCATCGCGCTGGCCTTGTTCTGCAGCTGCGACTTCTCGTTCTGGCAGGAGACCACCGTGCCGGTCGGGATGTGGGTGATCCGGACCGCCGAGTCGGTGGTGTTGACGCTCTGACCACCCGGACCGGACGACCGGTACACGTCGATCCGCAGCTCTTCCTCGGGGACGTCGATCTCGTCGGTCTGCTCGAGCACCGGGACCACCTCGACCGCGGCGAACGAGGTCTGCCGGCGGCCCTGGTTGTCGAACGGCGAGATCCGGACCAGCCGGTGCGTGCCCGACTCGACGCTCAGCGTGCCGTAGGCGTACGGCGCCTTGACGCCGAAGGTGGTCGACTTGAGCCCGGCCTCTTCCGCGTACGACGTGTCGTACACCTCGGTGGCGTAGCCGTGCCGCTCCGCCCAGCGCAGGTACATCCGCTGCAGCATCTCGGCGAAGTCCGCGGCGTCGACGCCACCGGCGCCGGACCGGATCGTCACCAGCGCCTCGCGTTCGTCGTACTCGCCGGACAGCAGGGTGCGAACCTCGAGCGACTGGACCAGCTTGGTCAGCGCGCGGATCTCCTTCTCCGCCTCGGCCAGCGTGTCCGCGTCGTTCTCCTCGCGGCCCATCTCCATCAGCACGCCGAGGTCGTCGATCCGGCTGCGCAGTTTCGTGACCCGCTCCAGGTCGGCCTGCAGGCTGGACAGCCTGGACGTCACCTTCTGCGCGTTCGCCTGGTCGTCCCACAGGTCGGGCGCGGCCACCTGCTCGCCGAGGTCGGCGATCTCTCGGCGCATGCCCTCCAGATCGAGCACTTTCTCGATCGAGGTCAGGGTTGCGTCGAGTTGCTTCAGGTCAGCGTCGAAATCAGGTCCAGCCACAACCAAGCAGCGTACCCGCTCACCGTCCAACGCCGGGAATTCAGCACCTCAGGCCTGCGCCAGGGACTCGCCGCCTCAGGCCGGCGCGCTGGGGGTCAGGCCGTGGTGCAGGACTTCGAAGACCGTGTTGACGGCTTCTTCGAGCGCACCGTCTGCGTGGGCCACCTGGACTCCTGAGGGGTGGTTGGGCACGAAGCGGGCGAACTCCGCCTCCAGCACCTTCTGAGCGGCCGCGTACTGAGCGGCGATGAGCCGCGCCATCAGCGGTCGAAGCTGCTCATCGCGCTCCAGCAGGGTCGCGACCATCAACTCCTCCATCTCCTCGGCGTTCTTCCGCCGCCGGGCGAGCAGCGCAGGACTCTCTTCGATCGTGCGGGTAAACGATGCCCACGTCGCCAAGTGCCCCGACTGCAACCGCTCGCGGATCTGCTGCTGATAGTGCTGCTTGAGCGTCTCGACGACGTCGTCGCCGGGGGCGGTCTGCCGGATCGCCTCGGCCGGGCCGGTCCACCAACCGGTCTCGTCGAAGAACAGGTCTTCCTTGGTCGGGAAGTGGTTGAACACGGTCTGCACCGCGACATCGGCCGCCTTCGCGACCTCGGCCACCGTGACCGCGTCGAACCCGCGCTCGATGAACAGACCGGTCGCCACGTCCGAGATGGCCTGCCGCGTCTGCTTCTTCTTCCGCTCCCGTCGCCCCTCGATCTGCATGGACACACTCTAGAGCGCCATGCTTTACTTCCTCCATTCTTGTAGTCACTACATCTTTGGAGCTAGTCCATGACAATCCTCATCACCGGTGGTCGCGGCAAGATCGCCCGCGCAGTCCACGCCGGCCTCGTCTCCAGCGGTCGCGAGGTCCGCGTCGCCAGCCGCGAACCCGACCTCCCCGGCACCGTCACCCTCGACTCCGCCTCGGTCTCGTCCTGGTCCACTGCCTTGAAGGACATCTCCCAGGTCTTCCTGTACTCCGATCCGTCGACCGCGGCGTTGTTCGTCGAAGCGGCCGAGGCGGCCGGGGTGAAACAGGTGGTCCTGCTGTCGTCGATGTCATCCCAGGCCGGCAACGAGAACGCCGCATCCGGATCCGCACTCGGCGGCAGAGCGGTTGATCCGCACTCAGTGGTCGAGCGGGTGATCCTCGGCGGCGCGTTCGCGAGCACCCGACTGCAGCCCGGCACCTTCATGACGAACGCGATCTACTGGTCGTACCAGGTCCGCGCCACCGGCCAGATCCGGCTGCCGTACCTCGAGGCCGAGGAAGCGCCGATCCACGAGCAGGACATCGCGGACGTGGCGATCAGAGTGCTCCTGAACGGCCCGGGCGGCGAGCACGACGGCCGCGGCTATCCGATGACCGGGCCCGAGTCGATGACCCGACGCCGTCAGATCGACCTGATCACCGAGCTCACCGGCGTACCGATCGAACAGGTCGAGCTGACCCCGGCCCAGGCTCGTGAGGAGATGGCGGCGAGCATGCGCAATCCCGCGCAGCTCGAGTCCCTGATGTCGTACTGGGCATCCCGCGTCGGCACACCGCACCCGATCGAGCACACCGTCGAACTGCTGACCGGCCACGCCGGCCGTACCTTCGCGCAGTGGCTGAAGGACAACCCCACCGTCTTCTAGGGAAGGATCGAGTCGATGTAGCCGCCGTCGACCCGGACTGCGCCGCCGGTGGTCGCGGAGGCCTGCTCCGAGCTGAGATAGACCACCATGTTGCCGATCTCGGCCGGCTCGATCAGCCGCTGGATCAACGAGTACGGCCGGTGCTCCTTCATGAACTGCGCCTGCGCCTCGTCCCAGGGGAGCTCGTCACCGACCAGTTCGTGGACGAAGTCCTCGACGCCCGGCGTGTGCGTCGGCCCGGCCATCACCGAGTTGACGGTCACCCCGGTCCCCGCCGCGGCCTTCGCATAGCCCCGCGTCACCGCCAGCAACGCGGTCTTCGTCATCCCGTAGTGCACCATCTCGAGCGGGGTCACCACGGCCGAGTCGCTCGCGATGTTCATCACCCGCCCGAACCCGCGCTCCATCATCCCCGGCAGGTACATCCTGATCAGCCGGACCGCCGACAGGACGTTCACCTCGAAGTACCGGCGCCACTCGTCGTCATCGATCTCCAGCACCGGCTTCGCGCCGAAGATGCCGAGGTTGTTCACCAGGATGTCCAGCTCGCCGATCTGCTCCTTGAGCTGGTCGGCACCCTCGGCCGACGCCAGGTCGGCGGCGATCGGGATCACCTCGGCTCCGGGCACGTCCTTCCGGATCTCCTCGGCCGCCCGCTCGGTCTTGTCCTGGCTCCGCCCGTTCACGACAACGGAGGCTCCGGACCGCGCGAGCTCGGTCGCGATCGCCTGCCCGATCCCCTGACTAGACCCCGATACCAACGCCTTCCGACCCGCCAGCTCGATATCCATCACCCCATCGTGCCCGACTACCTGCACAGCCTGAGGGCACACCCGCCCCGGCCACGCGACCGTCAGCGAATTGGTACGACGGCCGCCGCGTCCGACGCGATCTCCGCCGAACCTTGCCAGCCGGGCGGTTCGAACGGGAGGTCGACCGAGGAGCTCAGCTGAACGGTGACGGTGGTCCCGGTGACCTCGGCAGACCAGTCCAGCCCGTCGAAACGGTTGCCTGCGCCAACGGAATCCAGGTACTCCGCGGTGAGCCTGCGGGCTTCCTCCGGATCGATCTCCGCATTCCCACTCGCACCGGCCTGCGCATAGACAGCCGCCAACCCGTTGGCCGCGGAAAGCACCGCCCCATCAGCAGTCGCATCCAGATCCCGCCGCACCAGAAACACCTTCGAGATGTCGGTCACCACCACGATCATCATCAGGATCACCGCGGTGAATCCGATGATCAGCACAGTCATCTGCCCACGCTCATCCCGCAGACCGGGTCGCCCTGGCCTGCGCGCCGTCAGCCGCCCTTTGAACGCCGTACCGGTCGTCATCCGTTGCCCTTGGCTTCTCGGTAGTCGCCGTAGGGCTCGGTGTGCGAGGCGCTGACGTGGACGGCCGGACGCTCTCCACCCAGCGCGTCCGGGATGAACGGCAACGGCACCTCGGCGTCCAGCTCAACCGTGACGGTGGAACCAGGCTCCAGACACGCCGGGTTGCAGCTGATCCTCAACTGCCCAGGGCTCAACTCCACCCCTTGGTCCTTCATCGCCAGCCGCGCCGCCTCGAACGCACGAGCCCGCGCATCATCCTCCGAGAGCCCAGCCGGCACGATGATGAACGCCCGCCCAGCCGCCCGCGTCGCCGCCGTCGCCCCGTACGAGGTCCGCTGCACGTCGAACACCCCTAGCATCACGTACACGAGCGGCACCAACAGCAACAACGCCAACCAGGAGAACTCCACCACCGCGTTCCCCCTCTCCTCACGCCGGTATGGCGACATCCACCGCACCACCAGGTCCGGAAGTCGGCGGCTCATTCGCCCGTCTCCTTGACCGCGTGACCCTCGACGGTGAACTCCATGCCCGGCCCCCACAGCCCGAGCGGCGGCATGTGCGCCTTCACGACGATCAGCACGCCCGGCTGCCCATCGACATCCGTCGCCTGCCCCTCGACCGACTCGATCAACTCGTTGCGAACCACGCCGCTGACAAGCTCCCGCGTCCGCGCCTCCCCGTCCGCCGGCTCACGATTCAGCACCGCCGCGTAGTGCGCCCCCTCCGACGCAGCCGCCGTGATCGTGTTCCGCACATACAAGAACAACCCCACCTGCAACACGCCAAGAAACAGCGGCACCACCAACATCGCCACCATCACAAACTCCACCACCGCCGACCCCCGCTCCCCCCGCAGGCGGAGTGAGCCGGAACGACGGATGGACCGGCTGACTCGGAGAGAGCGCAGGAGCAGAGTGCTGCCCAGTGCGTACAGAAGTTGGATGCCGGTGGGGACGCTGGTGGGCCGACTATCCGCTGGGACGCGGACGGGCCGGCTAAGCGCACGGGCCGGGGCTGGGGTCACTTGTTGGTTACGGACTCCAGGGCTTTTTCGAGCATGTCTTGTAGTTGTTTGCCGGCTACACCCCAGATGGCGACGACCAGGCCGGCGGTCATCACGGTGATCAGGACCCAGCCGGGGACGTCGCCGCGTTCCTGGCGACTCGGCCGCGGCTTCATCACCAGAGTCAGGAACAGTCTGGTCAGCAACAGTGACATGGCATCTCCTCAGTTCATCCGGCGATCAGCCGGATTCCGACAGCGCCCGGATAGAAGGCGAAGGCGATCGTCACCGGCAGCACGAGAAACACCACCGGGACCATCATGGCTACTTCCCGGCGCGCGCCGGATTCGATCAGTTCCCGTCTGCTCGACTCACGGATGTCCCCCGCCTGTGCCCGCAGTACGTCGGCCAGCGGCGTCCCTCGCTCGAGGGCAACCGCGAGGCCGTCGGCGAATCTGGTCAACGCCAGCAGGCCACTCCGGTCAGCCAGCGCGTCGAGAGCCCGCACCAACGGATCACCCGCACGGGTCTCCGAAAGCACCCGATGCAACTCGTCGGCCAACTCACCACGACACGAGCGAGCCACGCGATCGAGAGCCGCGGCAGGGCCCTCGCCCGCAGCCACAGAAAGCGCCAGAAGCTCTGCGACAGTGGGCAGTTCGGCGAGCAGACGACGTTCCCGACGCCGCACCTGGCTGGTCAGATAGGTGTCCCGAGACAGGACCCCGAGCACTGCGAGGATTCCGCAGAGCACGAGTAGTCCAACAGGATTGCCGAATCCGAGGGACAGGGCGACCAACGCGATGAGGAGGCCGCCGCCGAAGCCGGCGGCGCCCCAGAGCAGTTGCTCGATCCGGAATTCCTCAACGGTACGGTCGATCCCGGCCCGTGCCAGTCGGCGCCGGATGGAGGTTGCTCCGCCCAGGATGCGCTCGAGGCGGACCGCGCCGGCCCGGAGCGACGGCCCGAACAACCGCAGGATCGCGTAGAACGGCGAGCCCGAGTCGACCACGCCCAGGAAGACGTCCGAACCGCCGATGTCCCTCAGATACGGGCCGATGCGATCGTCCACGGAGGGCTTCCGCAGGAACGGCAGCCGCCGCACGATCAGCAGCAGGCTGGCCCCGAACGTTGCCCCGAGCAACCCACCGAGGAGGATCGGACTCATCGCAACACCCGCTCAGGTTCAGGCAGTCGGCCGATCCGCAGCATTACGCGATAGGCGACGACGCAGACGGCAGCGCCGATCCCGATGATCAAGGCGCCGACCGGTGAGTTGTACCGCTGGATCACGTCGCCCTGGAACGACAACATCGCCAGCACGAGCCAGGGCGCCGCCACGGCGACCCGCGCACCGTTGACCGACCAGGACTGCCGCGACTCCAACTCGGACCGGGTGCGGGCATCGTCGCGCAGGAAGCTCGACAACGACCGCAGCAACCGGCCGAGGTCACCGCCGCCGACCTCGCGGGCGATCCGCAAGGCCTCGATGACCCGATCACCGACGGGATCGGCCAGCCGCGCCTTCAGCCGGTCGAGGGAATCAGCGAACCGGCCAGTCGACGCGTAGTCGGCCCCGAACCTCCTGAACGGCTCCCGCAACGGCAACGGCCCGCGCTCCCCGACCTGAGCAAGCGCCTCCGACAAGGACAACCCGGCCCGTACCGCGGACGCGATGTTGTCCACCACATCTGGCCAAAGCTCCCGGAACTCGGCCAGCCTCCGGCGAGCGCGACTCTTGAGCAAGGCCACCGGCACGCCACCCGCCATGATCCCGAAGATCAACCCGATCGGCAGCGTCGCCGAGACGACGAACATCAGGACGAACGCCACGAACCCCGTGATGAAGCAGGCACCGATGAAGGCCGACGGGGTCACGCCTTCGACTCCGGCGCTCGCGAGCAACTCCCGGCTCCGAACGGTCAGCCGGCCTTCGGTGCGCGGCTTGGCGTCAGCGGGCGCGACGAAGGTCCAGATGATCAGCAGCAGGCCGATACCGAAGAAGAGGCCGAGGAGGAGTCCCATCAGCTCACACCCCGCGGCAACTCGGTGAGCAACCCGGCAGGCGAATACCCCGCCTGCTGGAACCGCTCCGGATGCGGCAACTGGCCTTCGGCGCGCCGCAGGTGTCCGTCGATCGTGCCGAACAGCGTCTCGGTCTCGATCGCCTGATCCTCGATCCGGCCGCTCACGGCCACGATCTCCCGGACCCGCCGATGTCCGTCGGCCGCGATGCCGAGGTGCACGACCAGGTCGACACAGCCCGCCACGGTCGGCAGCACGAACCGTGAGCCGATGTTCTCCCCGGCCAGCAACGGCAGGGTGCACATCTTCGTCAGGGCCTCGCGCGCCGAGTTGGCGTGGATCGTGCACATGCCGGGAAGTCCACTGTTCAGAGCCAGCAGGAGGTCGAGGCATTCCTCACCACGCACCTCGCCGACGATCACCCGGGACGGCCGCATCCGCAGGGATTCCTTGACCAGGTCGCGCAGCCGGACCTCGCCGGTGCCTTCGAGGCCTGCCTGCCGGGTCTGCATCGAGACCCAGTCCGGGATCGGCAGCTTGATCTCGAAGACCTCTTCACAGCTGATCACCCGCTCGCTACCCGGGATCGAACCCGCCAGCGCGTTGAGCATCGTGGTCTTGCCGGCCTGGGTGCCGCCGGAGACGAGGATGTTGAGGCCGCAGGCAACAGCCGCGTCCAGCACCGCCGCCGCGTGCGGGGTCAGCGAGCCGAGCGAGACGAGGTCGGCCAGCCGGGTCGCCCGGACGGTGAACTTGCGGATGTTGATCGCGGCATACCGCTGGGTGATACCGCCGAGCACGATGTGCACGCGGCTCCCGTCCGGCAGCCGCGCGTCGGTGAACGGCTGGGACACGTCGATCCGCCGCCCGGTCGTCTTCAGCATCCGCTCGACGAGATCGCTGACCTCCTCCTCGGTCAGCACCGTGGTGGTCAGCTCGTGCCGGCCCTCGCGGGCGATGAACACCCGGCTCGGCTCGTTGATCCAGATCTCCTCGACCGCCGGATCGTCGAGATAGCGCTGCAGCGGGCCGAACCCGGCCACCCGGTCGTGCACCTCGCGGCTGACCGCCTCGACGTCGCCGATCGGCGGCACGATCCCGGTCAGGCTGCGCTCGTCGTACTCCTTCACGACCGTCGCGACGATGGCGTTCACCGCGCCGGGGTCGCGCAGCGGGTCGATGCCTTCGCGGCGGACGACGTCGCGCACCTGGGCGTCGATGAGTTCGACCGCACCACTCCAGCCGGACCGGCGCGCGGCAAGTCTGTCGGCTGTCATCGTCTCCCCAGTTGACGTCTCGACCGGTGACCCTACTGGTCACCGTGCGCGACCATCGTCGCAACCCAGGGTGTACCGGCGCCAACCCGATCTCTGCTGCCTGTGGATAACCCTGACACTCCACAGGCTCACAGAACGTATCCATTCGCTCACGTCCAGGTCCAACCGATTGCACCTTGTTGCAATCCGCCGCCACCTGGGTCGCCCAGCCGCCCGGAGTGGTCCAGCCCGCCCGGAATCCCCCAAAACCGCCACAGCCGGGGTGTAACACGCAGGTCCGGACGGGGCGTCGTAGAGAGTGAGACCACGACGGAAGGCAGTGATGAGACCGACGACGGATGATTTCGAGGAGTTCGCCAGGGCGCGGACCCCTCATCTGTACCGGACGGCCTGGCTGCTGGCGGGCGACCGGCACCATGCCGAGGACCTGGTCCAGGAGACGCTCGCCAAGATGTTCCGCGCCTGGCGGGGCCTGCAGCGGATCGACCACCCGCCGGCATACGCGCAGACCGTGCTGGTGCGGACGTTCATCTCGCAGCGCCGCCGGCGGAGCTGGACCGAGCAGCCCACGTCGGCGCTGCCGGACCGGGCCGAACGACCCGGCGACGTCGAACTGCGGTTGTCGCTGCAGCAGGCGCTGGCCGAGCTCGCCCCTCTCGATCGTGCGGTGCTGGTGCTGCGGTTCTTCGAAGATCGCAGCGTCGAACAGGTCGCGCTCGATCTCGGCAAGAACGCCGGTGCGATCAGAACCAGGACCTCCCGGGCGCTGGACCGGCTCCGGGCCGTCCTCGGTGACGACGCCGTCCACCTGATCGCACTCTGACCTGACCTCCCAGGAGACAGCCCGATGAACAACTTGAACGACACCCTGCCCGACCTGATGCGCCGGGCCACCGAGAACCTCGAACCCGAGTCCACCGACCTGGTCGAACGCGGCATGCGCCGCGGCACCACCCTGCGCCGCCGCCGGACCGCCCTGCTCAGCTTCACCGGCGCAGGCGCAGTACTGGCGACCGCCGGCATTGTCATCGGCGGCACCCAACTGTTCGGCGGTAGCGCCGAGGCGCCCGCCGCCGGGACAGCCGGCCAGTCGGTCACGGGGGAAGCGACAACTCCTGTCACGCAGAAGGAGACGCTGGCGACGCTCATGAAGCTCCTGCCGGCCAATCTGAAGGTCAGCAAGCCCCAGACCTGGGGCGACAACGGCTTCCATGGCGCTGCTGTCGTCGTCGATGACGGTCAGGGGCCGTCCAAGATCTCGCTCGGGGTGACCGCGCCCGGTGCGGACGGCACCTGCACGATGGACCCCGGGACCTGCAAGACCCGCCCGGACGGATCACTCATCAGCGTGCAAGCCGGCGAACCCACCTACGGGGAAGGGAATCCGGGCGGGGTGATCCGGAACTCGGTCACTGTCGTCCGGCCGGGCACCGGATCGATCAGCTTGATCAGCTTCAACGCCGCGGAGGAGAAGGGCGTCGACAAGTCCCGCGCGATGCCGGCGCTCTCCTTGGAACAACTGATCACGATCGCGGACAGCCAGACCTGGCGGTTCCCGCTGCAGCAGAAGGTGCCGACCTCCGGTCCTACCAAGCCCGAGCCGAAGTCGCCCGGTGCAGGGAAGCCGGCGGTGCCGGTGCAGCAAACCCTGCTGACCTTGAAGAAGGTGCTGCCGCGCGACCTGACCTTCACCCGGCCGGAGACGTGGGGCGGCGGCACGGAGGGCTTCAACGGCGCGGCCTACGTGATCAACGACGGTAAGGGGGCGTCACGGATCGACGTCTTCGTCTCGTACGAGCAGCCCGTGACCAAGTGCGGACCGGAAGGCATCGCGCACTGCCAGGTCCGGTCGGACGGTGCCGTGGTCGGTTGGACGAAGGACGAACCCACGTACTCCGACGCGCGCCAGAAGGTCAACGGGGTCCTCGCCAACCGCGTCGAGATCCACTACCCGAACGGCCGCACGATCGGCGTGACGAGTTACAACGGCCCGCAGGAGAAGGATGCCAAGCACACCCGCGCCAAGCCCGCGTTCACCCCGGATGAACTGATGGCGATGGCTAACAACAAGGGCTGGAAGTTCCCCGGTACCGGGACGAAGTAAGGCTCGCCCTCGTCCGTCGCTGGTCCTCTGAGGGGTGGATCAGCGGTGGACGAGGGTGTGTTCGAAGGCGTAGCGGGAAGCGCGGAACAGGTGCGACCCGTACTCCACCGCACGCCCGTGGTCGTCGTAGGTGATCCGGGTGGTCGCCAGTAGCGGACAGCCCGGCTCCTCCATGAGGAGCCGGGCTTGCTCTGGTGTAGCGGGCAGCGCCGAGATCGTCTGGTGCGCCACCTTCAGGCGGACCCCTTCGGCTCTGAGCAGCTCGTAGAGCCCTCGCTCGGCCAGAGTGTTCGGGTCCGTGTCGAGCACCTCCGGCGGCAGCCAGTTGCGCATCAGCGCCAGCGGCTCGCCGTCAGCCCTGCGGAGCCGCTCCAAGCGCAGTACGCGGTCTCCTTGCTCGCACTGCAAGGCGGTAGCCACCTCTGCGCTCGCCGGCGCGATACCGAAGCGCAGTACGTCTGTCTGTGGCTTGCGGTGCGCCGCCGACAGGTCGTCGTACAGGCTGGTGAGCTCGAGCGAGCGCCGTACCTGGCCCGAGTTGCCCACCACCTGGGTGCCGACGCCGCGCTTGCGCACGAGCAGTCCCTGGTCGACCAGCCGGGCTATCGCCTGCCGGACGGTCGGGCGGCTCAGTCCGTACGCCTCTGCGAGGTCCACCTCGTTGCTGAGCCGAGAACCGACCGGGAGGTCACCGCCCTGGATCGCCGCTTCGAGCTGCTGCGCGAGTTGTACGTGAAGCGGAGTGCGACTGGTGCGATCAACGCTGACCTGGACGGTGCTCATGGGCACATCTTGGGGTGTCAGGGGCTTACCGTCGAGTCAGAACGCGGATTTGATCAGATCTCTTCGTTTGTGAATGCGTCCCGGAACCGGCGCAGTGCGAGCTCGCTATCGCTTTGTGCAAAGGCTTCGAGACCGACAGTGCCGGAATAGCCGATTCTGCGGAGCGCCGCGGCGATCGCCGGATAATTGATCTCCCCCGTGCCCGGCTCGCAGCGCCCGGGCACGTCGGCGACCTGGATCTCACCGATATACGGGAGCGTCTTCTCGAGCAGGGAGATGAGATTCCCCTCGCCGATCTGCGCGTGGTACAGGTCCAGCATCATCCGCAGATTCGGATGATCGACGGCTTTCACCAAGGCAAAGGTGTCCGCGGCTTTGGCGAAAGGCACGCCCGGATGATCGACCTCGGTGTTGAGATTCTCGAGCACGAACATCACGTCGTGCTGAGCGGCGAGTTCGGCCAGCCCCGTCAGGGTCTTGGCTGCTGTCAGCCACATCTCCCCGCTCACCCCGTACTGCGGTACGCGGGGCAGGCCGCCTTCGCCCAGTTCGGTGCCGTGCAGGTTGAGCCGCGGGCAGTTCAGGGTCTTCGCGACCTCGATCGATTGCTCGGCTGTCTTCAGCAGTTCGTCCTGGTCGAACGTGAGAGAACCGCGGACGTACCCCGTCATCGAGGAAAAGGTGGCTCCGGTGCTGACCAGCGCGTCGATGTCCTTGGTCGTGTGATCCCAGATCTCCACGTCGAAACCCAGCTCGTGAATGCGCTCGACGCGCTCCAGCAGAGGTTTGTCGGTGAACACCATCTCCGAGCAGACGGCGAGCCTCATGCCGCGGCGCCCAGCTTGACCGGCCGGCCTTCCTCGTGGGACTTCATCGCGGCCAGCGCGACTTCGAGGGCCCGGCGGGCGTCCTCACCGGTGACGGGCGGGGCCCCCTTGGTACGAACGGCCTCCGCGAAGTCCTGCAGTTCCTGGGTGTAGGCGTCGACGAACATCTCCTCGTCACTTCGCAACGTGTGCTGACGGATGCCGTTCTCGCCGTAGTGGAGCATCGGGCTGTTCGCGTGCCGCCCGGCGGTGACCATGCCCTTCGAGCCGAACACCTCGCCGCGGACGTCGTACCCGTAGAGCGCGGAGAAATTGGCCTCGGCAGTGGCGATCGCGCCGTTGTCGAAGGTGATCATCACGGCGGCGGTATCGATCAGACCGCTGTCCTTGTACTCCGGGGCGACCAGCGCGTCCGCCTTCGTGTAGACCTCGATCGGCTCGGCTCCCGGGTTCAGCCAGAGCAGCGTGTCGAAGTCGTGGATCAGGGTCTCGCGGAAGATCGTCCAGGGCTTCACGTTCGCGGCGTTGCTGAGTCCGCCCGGCCAGCCCGGATCGCGGGTGAGCGAGCGCATCAGCTGCGGCGTACCGATCTCGCCTTCGACGACCGCCTTGCGTGCCGCCGCGAAGTCCGCGGCGAACCTTCTGTTGAAGCCGACCTGGAACGGCACCCCCGCCTGCCGGGTCGCCTCGATCGCGCGGTCCATCTCCTCCAGCGTCAGCGAGGCGGGCTTCTCGCACCAGACCGCCTTGCCCGCTTCAGCCGCCCGCACGATCAGCTCGCTGTGCACCGCCGCGATCGAGGTGATCAGCACCGCGTCGATGTCCGGGTCCTTCAGCACGTCGTCGATGTCACCCGTTGCCCTGGCACCGTACTTCGTGGCGAGCCGCTGGGCCGCCTCCTCCACCGGGTCCACGACCGCCGCCAGTTCGGCGCCGGCGACCCGGCGCGCGACATTGCCCGCATGCATCGTGCCGATCCGCCCGGCGCCGATCAACGCCGTACGAATCACCTGCAACCCGTGGTCTGTCCGCATGGCCGCCCGCCTCCCGTGAATTACTAGAGCGCTCTAGTCATCGGCTAGCGAACACTGCTTTGATAGGGCTCGTCAAGTGTCGAGCCGAAGGAGTCCTCGGGATGAGCCGCCCGACCATGGAGGACGTCGCCGCCCGTGCCGGTGTCTCCCGAGCCCTCGTCTCCATCGTCTACCGCGATGCCCCCGGCGCCAGCGAGGCGACCCGGGCCCGGGTACTGGAGGCCGGCGCCGCCCTCGGCTATCGCCCGGACCACCGCGCCAGGTTGCTCGGCCGGACGCGCACCCGCCTGCTCGGCGTCACCTTCGACGTACAGGCTCCTTTCCAAGGCGATCTGGTCGAGGCTCTGTACGCGGCGGCCGAGTCCTCCGGTTACGACCTCGCTCTCAATGCGGTCGCCCGGACCCGTAGTGAGGCTCGGGCGATCCAGTCGTTGCTGGACTACCGCTGCGAAGCCCTGATCCTGTTGGGCCCGCAACTCTCCGCGTCCGCATTGGCAGACCTCGCCACGAATCAACCCGTTGTCGTCGTCGCCCGGAAGGTCAAGGCCGCCGGCGTAGACGTAGTACGGACCGACGACCTCGACGGGTCCCGCCAGGCCGTCCGGCACCTGATCGACCTCGGGCATCGCAACATCCTCCACGTGGACGGCGGCAAAGCGCCGGGAGCCACGGAACGACGTACCGGCTATCGCAACACCATGCGCCGCGCCGGTCTGACCCCGGTCGTCCTCCCCGGCGGCCCCACCGAGAACCACGGCGTCAACGCCGCACAGACCTTCCTCAAAGACCCCGGCGAGATCACCGCAGCAACCATCTTCAACGACCGAGCGGCCGTGGGTTTCCTCAACACCGTCCGGGATTCCGGCCTCCGCGTCCCCGACGACCTCTCCGTCATCGGCTACGACAACACCACCCTCGCCACCCTCACCCACATCGACCTCACCACCATCGCCCAACCGACGCCGGCGCTCGCCAAACTGGCCGTAGAACGGGCAACGGTCAGACTCACCACCAAAACCCCACCCAGCGAAGAAGTAGTAGCCCCCCACCTAATCCCCCGCAGCACCACCTCACCCCGAACTTGAGCCCAGGCCCGTCTACGTCACGAGTCGTCAGGTGGAGATGGGAGTTCGGTTGGGGAGGTTGTGGGGGGTGATCGGATGGATGTTGGAAGGGAGCGAGTGGGGGGCGTTGGGGAGGAGGTGGTGGGACTGGAGGAGGGCTTGGCAGGCTCGGCGGAGGTCGGTGGGGAGGTCGTGGTGGAGGACGAGGGTCAGGGCGCCGGTGCGGAGTAGCGCGTGGTTGTCGGGGTCCAGGTCGTGGGCGATAAAGCAGCGGTAGGGGCGGTTGAGAGAAGTGAACGCCTCGACGATGGCTCGGTTGCCGCCGCCGATGGAGTAGACGGCGTTGAGGGTGGAGTCAGCGGAGAGGGCTGCCAGGGCCAGTCCGTGCATGGTGGTGTCGAGGCCGTCGGTGTTGTTGAGCTCCACCAGGGATCGTTGCGGGGCGAGGCGGCGGAGCGTCGTACGGAAGCCCATTTCTCGTTCTTCTTCGCCGCGGAAGGTGTCGCGGCTGAGGGTGACCAGGATGTTGCCGGGGGCATCGCCCAGCCACTGGGAGATGAAGTACGCCGCGGTTGCGCCCGCTGCCCGGTTGTCGATGCCGACGTAGGCGGCTCGGCGGCTGGTGGGGAGGTCGGTCACCAGGGTGACGACGGGGATGCCGGCGGCAACGAGGAGGTCGACGGCTTCGACCACCTCGGGCTCGGCGGGAGCCTTGAGGATGACGCCCTGGGAGCCGCGGCGGCGTACGCGATCCAGGGTCTCGACCATCGCTGGAGCTGACGCGGTCTCGTCGAGGGCGAAGCGGGCGCGGATGACGGCGGGGCGGAGGCCGGGCAACTCGCCCTCCAGAGCGGAACGGACAGCGCCGGAGAAGCGGGCAGGGGCCTGCATGACGAGGTCGATGACGAAGGTGCGGCCGCCGAGGCGGACCTGGGACTGTTGCCGGTCGAGGTCGCGGATCGCCTGCTCGACCTGGCGCTGGGCGCGGAAGCTCACGCCGGCCCGGCCGTTCAGCACCCGGTCGACCGTCGTCTCGCTCAGCCCGGCCTGTACTGCGATGTCCCGCACCCGGTAGGCACGTCCCACGCGGCAACCTCCCAAAGACGGGTTTTTGGCGGATTCCAGGTGTACCAATCCCACCAGCGAACCACCAGGCTGAATCCAACGAGAGGAGCCACCGATGACCTGGCTGAACCCCGAGGATGCTCGCCTGGAAGACCTGCTGAAGGTGCTCGAGGACCGCACCGACCCGGCCGACTATCCGTTCGCGGAGGAGATCGTGCAGGAGGTCCCGCTGTACGACGCCGCTCGGTTGCGGAAGGAGGATCCGCTGGAGGTGCAGGCGGAGCTGGCCCGCGCGTTCAGTGAGGGGCCCGGCATCGTGGTACTGAAGGGGGCCTTCGGCAAGGACGTGGTCGATGCCACCAGCGCCGAGTTCCACCGGATGATCGACGACCAGCACCGGGCGGGCACCGCCGCGGGTGACCACTTCGCCAAGCCTGGTGCGAACGACCGAGTCTGGAATGCCCTGGAGAAGCTCGCGATCCGGGCGCCCGAGGTGTTCGCCGCCTACTACGCCAACGATCTGCTGGCTCTGACGGCGAAGGCATGGCTCGGACCGGCGTACCAGGTGACTTCGCAGGTGAACGTGGTGAATCCAGGAGGTGAAGGTCAGACCGTACATCGCGACTACCACCTCGGATTCCAGTCGAACGAGGTCGCCGCTGCCTACCCTGCTCATGTGCACAAGCTGTCCAGCGTGCTGACGTTGCAAGGAGCCGTCGCACACTGTGACATGCCCGTCGAGAGCGGTCCGACGCTCTACCTGCCGCACTCGCACAAGTACGAGCTCGGCTACCTGGCCTGGCGCAGGCCGGAGTTCGGCGAGCACTTCGTCGCGCATCACGTTCAGTTGCCGTTGGCCACGGGTGACGCGGTGTTCTTCAACCCCGCGCTCTTCCACGCGGCAGGCAGCAACCACTCGACCGACATCAAGCGGATGGCGAACCTGCTGCAGATCTCGTCCGCCTTCGGCCGGGCGATGGAGAGCGTCGACCGGGTCCGGATGGCGGTCACCCTCTATCCCGTACTGCGGACGCTGCGGCAGGATGACGCCTTCGATCTGGACAACGTCATCGCCGCGAGCGCAGAGGGCTACGCTTTCCCGACAAACCTGGACCGGGACCAGCCGATCGGCGGACTCGCTCCACCGACCCAGGCCGACCTGGTCCGGCAGGCCCTCGCCGAGGACTGGCCGGACGATCGTCTGCGGCAGGCCCTCGACGAGCACGCCGTACGCCGCCGTACGGATGACATCTGAGCAAGGGAGAAGGCATGGAACCGCTTCGCATCGGCATTCTCGGCGCGGCCCGGATCGCGGGCAAGGCGATCGTCGAACCGGCCCGCCTGACCGGCGCCCGGCTGGTCGCGGTCGCCGCCCGGGACGCCGAACGGGCTCAGGCGTTCGCCGCCGAGCACGGTGTCGAGCGGGTCCATGCCGGCTACGACGACGTGATCAACGATCCCGACGTCGAGGTGATCTACAACCCGCTCGCCAACGGGCTGCACGGGCCTTGGAACCTGAAGGCCATTGCCGCGGGCAAGCACGTGCTGACCGAGAAGCCGTCGGCCAGCAACGCCGCCGAGGCCGCGCAGGTCCGCGATGCCGCGCGCGAGCAGGGCGTCGTCCTGATGGAGGGCTTCCACTACGTCTTCCACCCGGTGACGCGACGGCTGCACGAGCTGCTCAGCAAGGGCGAGCTCGGCGAGCTGCAGCACGTCGAGACGACGATGGTGATGCCGCCGCCGGCCGACGACGACCCGCGCTGGTCCCTGTCGCTCGCCGGTGGCGCAGTGATGGACGTCGGGTGTTATGCCCTGCACGCGCAGCGGATGCTGGCTCCCTGGGGTGGCGGACTGCCGACCGTGGCGACCGCCCGGGCCGGTGAGCGCAAGCGTCTTCCTGGTGTCGACGAGTGGCTCAACGCCGACCTGGTCTTCCCCAACGGCGCGACCGGCGCGGTGCGGACGAGCATGGCCGCCGAGCAGGTCGACTTCAGCTGCCGCGTCATCGGCACCCGGGGTGAGGCCTTCGCGCCCTCCTTCGTACTGCCGCACCTGGACGACCGGATCACGGTGACGACGAAGGAGGACACCTGGGTCGAGCACCTGGGCCGCAAGTCCTCGTACACCTACCAGCTCGAGGCCTTCGCCGCTCACCTGCGCGAGGGCACCCCGCTCCCGATCGACGCCGACGACGCGGTCGCCACGATGGAACTCATCGACGCCTGCTACCGCGCGGCCGGCCTCCAGCCCCGCCCCGTCTCCACCATCTAGGCGGTACTGCGCCGCGCTCCCTGACTCTTACTGCGCTGCGCTACCGCGGCTGACCGCCCGGCCTCCGAGGAGTGCCGGGCGGTCGCGCGCGCTGTCGCAGTACTTGGTGGGAGACGTCGGGAGCACGGCTCTTCTCCGCGACGGAGGCTGCAGGCTCCGGGTTGTGAATCAGGTTGCCTGAAGTTGCCACAGATGACACCTTGACGCGCACTTATGCGCAGTGGCTAACTGGTCTGCACCCGCCCTGCCTTGAGGAGACTCGATGCGCTTCCGCCCGCACCCCCTCCTGTCCACCGTCGGCGCGATCGCGCTGGCCGTACCTCTGGCGTTGATCCCGCCGGGAGCGGCGGCCGCCGATTCCCCACCGAGCGAGGCGTCCCCGGTGTCACCCGAACCGCAGCAGCAGACCCAGCGCCACGATGGTTTCCCGATCACCCCGGTGGTCGGGTTGGTCCGGGGCAAGGACTCGGACGCCGACTCTGAGCGGGTACTGCGGCAGGTGCTCCAACGCGCCGGCGTGAAGACAGTGCGAACCACCGACGGCAGTGACCCGGGCACGCCGACCACCTTCTGGCTCGGCCAGGGCGACGCTGCTCTGGCTCAACTGCACGTCAACGGCACTGCGGGCCTCGCGGCGGAGGGCTATGTGCTCGCCGCCGGGCTGGACCAGAAGGGCCGCGGCCACGTGGTCCTGGACGGCGTCGACACCGACGGCACGTTCTACGCGGCGCAGTCGTTGGCCCAGTTGGTGCAGGCGCGGCCTGGCACAGACTGGATGCCTGGCGTGGCGATCAGAGACTGGCCGACGATGCGGTACCGCGGCTCGATCGAGGGGTTCTACGGCACGCCGTGGTCCCACTCGGACCGGCTCGACCACCTCGACTACCTCGGCGCGCACCGGATGAACACCTACGAGTACGCGCCGAAGGACGACCCGTACCACCGCGAGACGTGGCGCGAGCCGTACCCCGCCGACAAGCTGGCCCAGCTCGGCGAACTGGTGACCCGGGCCCGTCAGAACAAGGTGGACTTCACCTTCGCGCTCTCCCCCGGACTCGACATCTGCTACACCTCGGAGGCGGACTTCCAGGCGCTGGTGGCGAAGTTCGATTCGCTCTACGCCCTTGGCGGCCGGTCGTTCAACGTGCCGCTCGACGACATCGACTACAACGTCTGGCACTGTGACGCCGACCGGGCGAAGTACGGGACCGGAGGTGGTGCGGCCGGCCGGGCCCAGAGTGACCTGCTGAACCGGGTGCAGCGCGAGTGGGTGGAGACCAAGCCCGACGTGGCACCCCTGCAGATGGTGCCCACGGAGTACTACAACGTCACCGAAACGCCGTACAAGAAGGCGTTGCGGGACTTGCTGGACCCGGACGTGGTGGTGCACTGGACCGGCATCGGGGTGGTGCCGCAGACCATCACCGCCGCCCAGGCAGCGCAGGCGAAGGCGGTGTTCGGGCACGACATCCTGATCTGGGACAACTACCCGGTCAACGACTACGCGGCCGGGCGGTTGCTGCTCGCCGACTACAGCGGTCGCGAGCCGGGCATCGCCGATCACGTCGTCGGGGTGATCTCGAACCCGATGAACCAGGCGGCGGTCAGCAAGGTGGCGCTGTACTCGTTCGGCGAGCTGGGCTGGAACCCGGCCAGCTACAACGAGCACGCCTCCTGGTTGCGGGCACTCGACGAGCGTGCCGGTGGCGACGCTGCCACTGCTCGGGCTCTGCGGGTGTTCGCCGATCTGAACACGTACGACGGCACGCTGCACTCCGAGAGCGCGCCGGAGCTCGGAGCGGCGATCGACACGTTCTGGAAGACCTGGCGCGCCGGTGATCGGTCTGGCGCAGTGAAGAAGCTTCAGCCGCAAGTGAACGCGGTGGCGGCCGCGCCGGCCGTGATCCGTGCCGGAGTAGTCGATCCAGCGTTCTCCGACGAGGCAGAGTCGTGGCTGAAGGCAACGGAGCTGTGGGGACAGGCGATGCAGCGGGCGCTGGTCCTGCTGGCCG
The DNA here is from genome assembly GCF_042657745.1 of Kribbella qitaiheensis. Classification (GTDB taxonomy): domain Bacteria; phylum Actinomycetota; class Actinomycetes; order Propionibacteriales; family Kribbellaceae; genus Kribbella; species Kribbella qitaiheensis. The sequence continues at coordinate 206,558 of NZ_JBHSKE010000002.1, forward strand.
CCCTTGACGCCGGCAACGGCGCGACGGCCTGGACCGAGCGACAGCAGATCACCACGCTGATCAACCAGGCGAAGGCGATCCGGGACAGCCGGGCACCTCACAACGGAACCTACCCGCGGATCGGCGAGCGGGTGGTCGACGAACTGCTGGCCGAGGTCGGCCGAGTGCACGACCGCTGGCTCGGCGTCGTACCGGGCCGGACTGCCACGACGTCGCTCGGCACCTACCAGGACAACGTCCCGGCACGGATGGTCGACGGCGACCCGAACACCTTCTACTGGAGCAACGGCAGCCCCGGGCCGGGCGCCGAAGTACGGGTGGACCTTGGCGACAGCACCGAGATCAGCGACATCGCAGTACTGATGGGCAAGTCGAGCAGCCCGAATGACTACATCCACTCCGGAGCGCTGGAGTACTCCGTAGACGGGACGCAGTGGACGGAACTGGCGCGCGGGACGACCGCAGAGGTCCGCGCTACCGCACCCGCCGGAACGAAGGCCCGGTATGTCCGCTATCGCGCGCTCACCACGAGCGACTTCTGGCTCGTCGTCCGGGAGTTCTCCGTCCAGACTGTCGGCAGCGACAAGACCACGCTGACCGTCACCGGCTCGCCTACGCCGGCCACGGACTCGTCGTACCAGCGAGCGGCCGATGGCAACGTCGAGTCGGCGTACGTCGCTTCGGGTGCTCCGGCGCAGGGTGACGCCCTGGTCGCGACCTTGTCGGCGCCTCGCAGGCTCGCCTCGCTGACGGTGCTCCAGCAGGCCGGTGGCGTCGGGGAGGCGCAGGTCGAGGTCCGGGTCGGCGGCGAGTGGCGCTCGGTCGGATCTGTGGGCGCCGCCTATGCCGAGCTCGACACCAAGGATCTCCTCGCCGAGGCGATCCGCCTGGTGTGGAACGACGGAAGTCCTGCTCCGCAGGTAGCGGAACTCGTACCGCGCTGGGCCGATACGCCGTTGGTGACGATGAGCATCGATCCGGCTCAGGCCGATGTCGTGCGCGGCCAGGCGTCGACCATCACCGTCAACCTCTCGCCCGCCGGGGCTGAAGACCTCACCGGCACTCTCGCAATCACTTCACCCGCGGGCTGGACCGTGACGCCGTCGAGCACCCCGATCACGGTGACCCGCGGCTTCACCCGGTCGGTCGCCGTGAAGGTGACGCCACCGGCCGACGCGGCGTTGAGCACAGTCACTCTTCCGGTGACCTTCAACGCCGGCGGCGAGACGTTCACCGCCACTGCTGCTCTCTCGGTCCGGCCGAAGACCTCCACGATCAATGCCGCGCTCGATCGACCTGTGACCGCCTCAGGCGTCGAGCCCGGCACGTCGTACACGCCTGAGTTCGCTGTGGACGGCGACCCCGCCACCCGCTGGGCCTCCGGGTACGCCGACGCGTCCTGGCTGCAGGTGGACCTCGGTGCAGCGACGGCGCTCGGCAAGGTCGTGCTCCGCTGGGAAGCGGCGTACGGGAAGGCCTACCAGGTCCAGGTATCCGACGACGGCAACACCTGGACCACGGCCGCGGAGGTCGCGGACAGCGACGGTGGCGTCGACACCGTCTGGCTCGACGCCACCGGCCGCTTCCTCCGCCTCCAGGGCGTCAAGCGAGCCACCACCTACGGCTACTCCCTCTACGAGCTGGAGGCCTACCCGACCATCCAGTGATCAGTCGTGGGTGGGGAAGCCCAGGTTCAGCCCGCCGTGGGACGGGTCGAGCCAGCGGGAGGTGATCACCTTGCCGCGGGTGAAGAAGTGGACGCCCTCGGCGCCGTGCGCATGCGTGTCACCGAAGAGCGAGTTCTTCCAGCCGCCGAAGGAGTAGTAGGCCATCGGCACCGGGATCGGGACGTTGACGCCGACCATGCCGACCTCCACCTCCGTCTGGTACCGGCGGGCGGCGCCACCGTCGTTGGTGAAGATCGCCGTGCCGTTGCCGTAGGGGTTGGAGTTCACCAGGTCGAGCGCCGCGTCGTACGACGGGACGCGCACTACCGAGAGCACCGGGCCGAAGATCTCGTCGGTGTAGATCGACATGTCCGGGGTGACCTTGTCGAACAGCGTGGGGCCGAGCCAGAAGCCGTTGTCACCGCCGTCGAACGGACCTTCGCGACCGTCGACCGCCAGTTCGGCGCCTTCGGTCACCCCGGCCTCGACGTACCCGACGACCTTGTCGCGGTGGGGGCCGGTGACGAGCGGGCCCATGTCGCAGCCGCGGGTGCCGTCGCCGGTCTTCAGCGTCGCCATCCTGGTCCGGATCTTCCCGATCAGGTCGTCCGCGACGGGCTCGACCGCGATCAGCGCGGAGATCGCCATGCACCGCTCACCCGCCGAGCCGAAGCCTGCGTTGACCGCGGCGTCCGCGGCGAGATCGAGGTCCGCGTCGGGGAGCACCACCATGTGGTTCTTCGCACCGCCGAGCGCCTGCACTCGCTTGCCGTGCGCAGTACCGGTCTCGTAGACGTAGCGGGCGATCGGGGTCGAGCCGACGAACGAGACGGCCTTGATGTCCGGGTGCTCGAGCAGCCGGTCGACGGCCTCCTTGTCACCGTGCACGACGTTCATCACGCCGTCGGGCAGTCCGGCCTCCTTCCAGAGCGAGGCCACCGCGTTCACCGCCGACGGGTCCTTCTCGGACGGCTTGATCACCACGCTGTTGCCACAGGCCACCGCGATCGGGACGAACCACAGCGGCACCATCGCCGGGAAGTTGAACGGCGAGATCACCGCGACCGCGCCGAGCGGCTGGCGGATCGAGTACACGTCGACGTTGGTGGAGACGTTCTCGCTGAAGCCGCCCTTCATCAGGTGCGGGATGCCGCAGGCGAACTCCACCACCTCGAGGCCGCGGGTCACCTCGCCGAGGGCGTCCGACAACACCTTGCCGTGCTCGGCGGTGATCAGTGCGGCGATCTCCTCCTTGCGCTCGTTCAGCAGCTGGCGGAAGGCGAACAGCACCTGCGCACGCTTGGTGAGCGAGGTCCGGCCCCACGCCTTGGAGGCATCGTGGGCGACCTTCACCACCTCGTCGACAGTCGCCGCCGAGGCCAGGTCCAGCTCTCCGGTGACCTCGCCGGTGGCGGGGTTGTAGACCTTGCTGGTGCGCTCGGAGACGCCCGTCCAGGGGGTCCCGCCGATCAGATGGGTGATTCGCTCAGTACTCACAGCTGCATCCCTTGCTTCATCAGTAAGTCGGTGATCTTCTCCCGCATGAACCTGCTCGAGTCCCGGGCACGGTCCTCCCAGGCGAAGACGCAGGCGGTGACGGTGCCGTCGAACCCGACCGAGGCCAGGCTCGCGAACAACTCGTCGAAGTCGACCTCGCCCTGGCCGATGTCCAGGTGCTGATGCACCCGGACGGTCGAGCCGGGCGGGTTGACGATGTAGCGCAGACCGGACGACCCGGTGTGGTCGAACGAGTCGGCGACATGGACGTTGGTCAGCAGGTCACCCGCATACCCGATGATCCCCGCGGCGTCGTTGCCCATGTGGAACGTGTGCGGTGCGCAGTACATGAAGCTCACCAGTGGACTGTTGATACCGCGGATCAGGTCGATCGCGGCGCGGCCGCCCTCCTCGAAGTCGTCGGGGTGCGGCTCGAGGACGAGCCGGACCCCCTCCGCCTCGAAGACCGGCAGCAGTTCCTCCATCGACCGCCAGAACTGCGACTCGCTCCTGGCCGCCTGCTCGGGCCGGCCGTTGAACTCGGAGTTCATGACGTCCACGCCGAGCTCGGCGGTGATCCGGATCGCGCGCTTCCAGTACCGGACCGCGGCCTGACGCTCGTCCTCGTCGGGTCCCGACCACTTGTACAGCGGGAGCACCGACGAGACCCCGACCCCGGTCGCCTCCAGCTCGGCCTTGAACGCCGCCACCCTTGCGTCGTCCACCCGTGGGTGATTGAAGAAGGGCAAGAAGTCATCCCGTGGCGAAAGCTCCAGCCACTGGTAGCCCAGGTCGGCCACCAGGCCGGGGAGCTCCAGCAGCGGCACCTGCCGGAACATGTAGGGGTCGAGGCTGAGCTTCACCCGAGCACCTCGCTACGGCTCACCATCTCGACCTCCATCGGGCGCCCCTCCTGCAAGGACTGCACGCCAGCCGTGCAGACCGCGGCGGCCGCGTACCCGTCCCAGGCCGTCGGGCCATCGATCTCGCCCCTCGCCGCGGCGTTCACCCAGCGCTGGACCTCGATGTCGTACGCCAGCCCGAAGCGGACCCGGAAGTCGTCCGGCACCGCACCACCCCAGTGTCCGGCCGTCCTGGTCAGCACGTCGACCCCGAGGCCGATCGTCGCGCTCCCCCGCTCGGCCACCGCTTCGCAGCGCACCTCGTAGCCGACCTGGAAGTTGACGAACACCTCCACGTCGGCCAGCGCCCCGCTCGCCATCTCGAACACCGCGAGCTGCGGGTCGAGCACGCCTTCCCCGACCAGGCTGGTCGGCTTCGGCGTGTACACGGTGATCCGGGTGATCTCGTCGCCGAACAACCACCGCGCCACGTCGACCTCGTGCACGAGCGAATCGCGCACGATCATCTCGCTGCGGAACGTCTCGGGGACCGTCTTGTTCCGGTGCACGTTGTGCAGCAGCAGCGTCCGGCCGAGGTCACCGGAGTCGAGCAGCCGCTTCAGCGCGGCGTACTCCGGGTCGAAGCGGCGCATGAACCCGACCTGGATCAACTGCCTGCCGATCTTGTGCTCGGCTTCCACCACCCGCAAGGACGACTCGGCGTCCATCGTGAGCGGCTTCTCGCAGAGCACTGGCTTTCCGTGCTCCAGGCACGCCATCAGCTGGTCGGCGTGGGCGAAGCCGGGGGACGCGATGATCACCGCGTCCACCTCGGCGTCGCCGATCAGGGCCAGCGGCTCCTCGATCACTCGGACGCCTTCCAGCGCCGCGGCCAGCGAGGTCGCCCGGGCGGTGTCCGGGTCGGACACCGCCACCAGCCGGGCGCCCGAGATCCTCCGCGCGACCCGCTCGGCATGATCGGCGCCCATCATTCCGACGCCGATGATGCCGATGTTCAGCTCCGTCATCCCGCCCCCTTGTCCAGTGGAGATTCGACCGCGACCTGTCCGTTGCCCTCGACCCGCTCGACGACCAGCTCGGGGTCGACGCCGCGCAGCTCGTGGCTGAGCGCCTCGAGCTCGGACCCACCGGCCATCTCGTTGGTCAGCTGCTCCAGGCTGATGTCGGCCCGATGGGTGTCGAGCGAGACCCGGCCCAGCTTCAGCACCACGAAGTGGTTGCCGACCAGGTAGGCGTGGTGCGGGTTGTGGGTGATGAAGACGACTCCCAGGCCGGCGTCACGGGCCTTGACGATGTACTTCAGCACCACGCCGGACTGCTTCACGCCGAGCGCGGCGGTCGGCTCGTCCAGGATCAGCACCTTGGCGCCGAAGTAGATCGCCCTGGCGATCGCGATGCACTGGCGCTGACCGCCGGACAGCATTCCGACCGGCTGCTCCAGGTTGGGGATCGAGATCCCCATCTTGGTCAGCTCCTCGTGGGCGATCCGCTTCATCTTGGTGGCGTCCATCGTGCCGAGCGCCTTGGTGATCTCGTTGCCGAGGAAGAAGTTCCGCCAGACCGACATCAGCGGGGCCAGCGCCAGGTCCTGGTAGACCGTCGCGATCCCGCTGTCGAGCGACTCGCGCGGCGAGCTGAACCGGCGCTCCTCGCCGTTCACCGACAACACACCGTCGGTGTGCTCGTGCAAGCCGGCGATGATCTTGATCAACGTCGACTTGCCCGCGCCGTTGTCGCCGAGCACACAGGTGATCTCACCCTGCCGGACGGCCAGGGTGACACCACGCAACGCGTGCACGTTGCCGTAGCTCTTGCCCACGTCGTCCAGATGGACGATCGGCGAGGTCGGGCTGGTGGTGGCCTCTTGCGCGAACCCTGTAGTGGTACTCATCTCAGATCCGCCCTCTTCTTCACGGCGAGGTTGACGATGGTTGCCAGCAGCAACATGACGCCCAGGAACGCCTTGAACCAGTCGGCGTTCCAGCCGGCGTAGACGACGCCGAGCTGGGTCATCCCGAAGATCAGCGCGCCGATCGCCGAACCCACCACCGAGCCGTAGCCACCGGTCAGCAGGCAGCCGCCGACCACCGCCGCGATGATGTAGATGAACTCCTTGCCGACACCCTCACCGGACTGCACGACAGCCTGGTTGAAGAGCAGGTGCATGCCGGAGAACCAGGCGAAGACCCCGACCGTGATGAACAGGCCGATCTTGACCCGCTTCACCGGTACGCCGACCGCCCGGGCGGCTGCCGCGTCACCGCCGACGGCGAAGATCCAGTTGCCGACCTTCGTCTTCAGCAGCACCCAGGTCCCGATCGCGACGAATACGATCCACCAGACGACCAGGATCTTCACGTTGAGCGGGCCCAGCTTGAACTCCGAGGCGAACACCGCCTGGGCTGAGGAGAACCCGTCCATGTCGCTGATCGAGTTCGACGAGACCGTGCCGGACAGCACCCGGGTGACACCCAGGTTGAGGCCCTGCAGGATGAAGAAGGTGCCGAGCGTGACCAGGAAGCTCGGCAGCCCCGTGCGCATCAGAAGCCAGCCGTTGAACGCACCGATACCGATCATGACGACCAGCGACACTCCGACGCCGACCCACACGTTGGTGCTGAACTGGTAGGAGAACAATCCTGCGGTCAGACCCGCCGTCGTCACCGCGACACCGGCCGAGAGGTCGAACTCACCGCCGATCATCAGCAGTGCCACCGGCACGGCCATCACGCCGATCAGCGCGGACTGGTAGAGGATCGTGCCGGTGGTGGCGAGCTCGCGGAACGGCGGCGCGACGATCAGGAAGAACACCAGCACCACCACGGCGCCGACCAGCGACCCGACTTCGGGACGGCTCAGCAGCCGCGCGCCCAGGGACCGGGTCGAGACCCGGTCGTCGACCGTCGGCGGCACCGTCAGTGTGGAAGCCATGACGATCCTCAGCGCGTCCCGCCGGCGGCGAACTTCTCCACCGCTGCGACGTTGCCCTTGTCGATGAAGGCAGGACCGGTCAGCGTGGCCTGGCCACCGCCGATGGTGTTGCCATTGGTCTTGTAGAGCCACAGGCTGTCGACCGCGAGGTACCCCTGGAGGTACGGCTGCTGGTCCACGGCCCACTGCACATCGCCGGACTTGATCGCGCCGATCAGGTCCTTGTTGGTGTCGAAGGTGCCGACCTTGGCGGTCGAGCCCGCGTCCTTGACCGACTTCACCGCGGCCAGCGCGAACGGCGCGCCCAGCGTGACGACGTAGTCGATGCTCTTGTCCTGCTGGAGCTTCGACGTCATCGTGGTCTGGCTGCCCGGCATGTCGGTGCCGGTGATGTACAGCTTCTCGACGTTCGGGAACTTGTCCTTCACGCCCTGGCAGCGCGCCTCCAGGCCGACGTGGCCCTGCTCCTGGATGACGCAGACGGCCTTCTTGGCGCCGAGCTCGACCAGCTTCAGGCCCGCGGCCTGGCCGGCGATCCGCTCGTCCTGACCGAAGTAGCCGAGCGCACCCGCCTGCCTCCAGGCCTCGATGCCACCGTTCAGCGCGACCACCGGGATACCGCCGTCGGCCGCCTTCTTCACGTTGGCCTGCATCGCGTCGGGCTTGGCCAGCGTGACCGCGATCCCGTCGACCTTCTGGTCGATCGCGGTCTGCACCAGGTTGGCCTGGTCGGCGCCTTCCGGCGCACCGGAGTACTGCAGTTCGACGTTGTCCTTCGCCGCGGCCGCCTCGGCGCCCTTGCGGACCAGGTCCCAGAACGTGTCACCAGGGGCCGCGTGCGTGATGAACGCGACCTTCATCCGCGGGGTGTTCGCGACGTTGCCCGCGGCCCCACCGGAGCTCTCCTCCTCCTGCTTGCCACCGGAGGAACTGCACGCACCCAGCGCCGCGACCAGCACGAGCGCCGCCCCCGTGGCCACCGCCTTCTTCTGCCACCGAACCATGACTACAACCAGCCTTTCAGACGTTTCCGCGGTAACGCCGCGGCGTGTGGGTGTGACCATGCAGAGTCACTCTGCTGGTCGTCAAACGGATACACCACCCCCGTGGCTCCTGAGGTAGGACAAAGTCCGCTCCGCGATCGGGAGCGGGACGTCGGGTGGGCAGGGATACATGTCCTGCTCCACGATCGCGAACAGGTCCGCGTCCAGGCCGGCCAGCGCGTCGAGCACGGGTGCCAGTTCGGGAATCCCGAGCGGCGGCTCGCACATCACGCCACGCTTGACGGCCTCGTCGAAGCCCAGTCCTTCTTCCTGCACGGCCGCCAGTACGACGGGGTCGACCTGCTTGAGGTGCACGTACCCGATCCGCTCCGGGTACTGCTGGATCAACTGCAGGTTGTCGCCGCCGCAGTAGCTGATGTGCCCCGTGTCCAGGCAGAGGTTGACGTGCTCCCCGTCGGTCTCGGCGAGGAACCGCTCGACCGTCTCCTGGCTGTCCACGTGCCCGTCCGCGTGCGGGTGGAACTGCGTCTTCAACCCGTACTCCGCGGCGATCCGCCGGCCGAGCTCGGTGACCTGGTGGCCGTGCCGCGCCTGACCCTCATGATCCAGGCGCGGTTCGACCACCTCCCCGTTCGAGCCGCGCCACATCGAGGGGATCACCACCAGGTGCCTGGCTCCCATCGCCGCGGCAAGCTCGGCCGCGGCCGAGACGTCACGCCAGGTCGAGTCCCAGGAGTCCGGCCGGTGCAGGTGCTCGAAGATCGTGCCGGCGGTGACCTCGAGGCCACGCTTGTCCAGCTCCTCCTTCAGCCGCGACGGATCCGTGGGCAGGTAGCCGAAGGGGCCGAGCTCGATCCGCGTGTAGCCGGCGGCCGCGACCTCGTCGAGGAACCGCTCCCAAGGCGTCTGCTGGTCGTCGTTCGCGAACCAGACGCCCCACGAGTCCGGCGCACTGCCGACCTTGACCTCACCCATGGTTGTCCCCCTCGATCGGCGTCAGATACGGACGCTGTGCCTTCTTGGACTCCACGTACGCCGCGGAGGCGGTCTGCGTCGACTCCAGGTCGGACACCTGGCTGACCGGGACGTCCCACCAGGAGTCGCTGTCCGGCGCTCCGATCAGCGGATCCGTCTTCACGTGGATCGCGATCGGCCCGGTGGCGCCCTTCGCCGTACCGATGGCCTTCTCCAGCTCGGCGCGGCTGTTCACCTCGATCACCTCGACGCCGAGGCTGCGCACGTTCGCCGCGAGATCCACCGGCAGGTAGTCCCCGTCGAGCCGCCCGTCGCCGCTGCGCCGCCGGTACGACGTACCGAACCGCTGGGAGCCGAGGGATTCCGACAGGGCACCGATGGAGGCGAAGCCGTGGTTCTGGACCAGGACGACGATGATCTTGACGTTCTCCTGGACCGCGGTGACGAGCTCGCTCGACATCATCAGGTACGACCCGTCGCCGACCATCACGAAGACGTCCCGGTCGGGTGCGCCGAGGCGGATGCCGAGCCCGCCGGCGATCTCGTAACCCATGCAGGAGTAGCCATACTCGACGTGGTATCCCTTCGGGTCGCGGGTCCGCCAGAGCTTGTGCAGGTCGCCCGGCATCGAGCCGGCCGCACAAACCACCACATCACGCGGCTCCGACAATTCGTTCACGGCGCCGAGCACCTCGCCCTGGGTCAGCAGTCCGTCCGCGACGTTTTCCACAACCTCCGCAGGCGGGTTGTACGCCCGCTCGACGGTCTCGTCCCAAACTCGCGCCAGTTCTGCGGTCAGATCCTTGTACTTTTCCTGTACAGACCATTCACCGACCGCGGATCGCAAGGAAACAAGGGCTTCCCTGGCATCCGCGACGAGAGGGAGACCGGCATGCTTACCACTGTCGAACCGCGCGACATTGATGTTCACGAACCGCACGTCGGGGTTCTGGAAGGCAGTCCGCGACGCCGTCGTGAAGTCGGCGAAGCGGGTCCCGATGCCGATCACGAGGTCGGCGTCCCGCGCCAGCGCGTTGGCCGCCGTCGTACCGGTCGAGCCGACCGCGCCCACCGATTGGGGATGGTCGTAGCGCAGCGATCCCTTGCCCGCCTGGCTTTCCGCCACCGGGATGCCGGTGGCCTCGGCGAACTCGCGCAACGCGTCCTGCGCCTGCGAGTAGGCCACGCCGCCACCGGCCACGATCAGCGGCCGCTCCGACGACCTGAGGAGCTCTACCGCTTTGTCGACAATGGATGCCTCAGGCAATGGCCGGGCGATGTACCAGGTGCGCTCGGCGAACAGCTCCTGCGGCCAGTCGAAGGCCTCGGCCTGGACGTCCTGCGGCAGCGCGATCGTGACGGCGCCGGTCTCCACCGGATCGGTCAGCACCCGCATGGCGTTCAGCAGGGCCGATGGCAACTGCTCCGGCCGCCAGACTCGGTCGAAGTACTTCGAGACCGGGCGGAACGCGTCGTTCACGGAGACGTCGCCGCCGGTCGTGCTCTCGAGTTCCTGCAGCACGGGGGTCGCGACCCGGGTCGCGAAGACGTCCGAGGGAAGGAGCAGCACCGGCAGCCGGTTGACCGTGGCCAGGGCCGCGCCGGTGATCATGTTGGTCGAGCCGGGCCCGATGCTCGCCGTGCAGGCATAGGTCTGCAGGCGGTCCCGAGTGCGGGCGAACGCGGACGCGCTGTGCACCATCGCCTGCTCGTTGCGGGCCAGGATGTAGGGCAGCGCGTCGGGGTCCTCGAGCTCGGCCTGCAGCAGCGCCTGACCGAGGCCTGCCACGTTCCCGTGCCCGAAGATGCCGAAGCAGCCGGCGAACAACTTCTGCCGCTGCCCATCGCGCTCCGAGTACTGAACGCTCAGGAATCGCACCAGCGCCTGCGCGACCGTGAGACGGACCGTCATCGCTCTCCTCCGAAAGATCGCCGCGGACTTGCTGTCGGGGAGATGGTCATCGGTCCTCCCCGAACGGCAGGCGCGGGTCGATCGTCTGGGTGTTCCACAGCTCCCGGACCCAGCCGTGCTGCGGGTCGTCGACGATCAGCCACTGGCGTTCAGTGCCGGGACCGGCCATCACGTTCAGGTAGTACATGTCATAACCAGGAGGCGCCATCGCAGGACCATGCCAACCGTGGGGCACCAGTACCAGGTCCCCGCTGCGCACCTCGGCCAGGACGTCGATGGGACGCTCCTCGGTGCCGTAGACCCGCTGGTAGCCGATCGGGTCGGTGCCCTTGACACCCTCAGGGGCATCGTCGGACAGCTGCAGCTCGAAGTAGTAGATCTCCTCGAGCTCGCTCTCCTTGCCGGGCCTGTGCTCGTCGTGCTTATGCGGCGGGTACGACGACCAGTTCCCGGCCGGGGTGAGAACCTCGCACGCGATGATCGAGTCCGCCTCGAGCACCGCCGGCGTGCCGAAGTTCCGCACCTGCCGGGAGGCGACCCCCGCACCGCGCAGCTCGGTCTCGACCTGCTCGATGCCGATCCGACGGAACGGGTAGTCCGAGGCGGCCCTCGCGTGCGGGAAGGCGATCCGGGCGCCACCGGCGCTGACCACAGCGACGGTGGTACTCCGCGGCACGTAGGCGAAGTCGGTCGGGCCCGCGAAGACGTCCGCGCGACCGCCCAGCGGCAGGGTCTCCCCGTCCACGACCACCTCGGCGGAGCCGCTCAGCGGGAGCACCAAGAACTCGGAGTCACCCGTGTCGAACTCGACGGACTGTCCGGGCTGCAACGTCGCGACGTACAGGCCGGTGTGGTGCCAGTCCTGTTCGCCCGGGCTCACCGCGAGCTCGAAGCCGTCCCGCGCCGTGGAACCGGCGGGCCTGAACCAGGCGGTCATGCAGCACCTCCTCGGGTGGCTACGACAGCTTGAGGAACATGCGGCGCGGTCATGCGGCACCTCCGTGAACTAGGGCGGCGGCTTGGTCTACGGCTGAAGCTACGTCGCCGTCCGGGGGAAAGAGGAGAGCTCGGCCCACTACGAGGCCGCGGACCGAAGGGAGGCTCAGCGCCTTGCCCCACGACGCGTAGGTCTCCTCGGGCGCAACCGTCGGGTCGCCACCCAGCAGCAAGGTCGGCAGCGTGGTCGCCTCCATCACCCGGGCGAGATCGTCGACGACCGGGAGCTTGAGCCAGGTGTACGCGCTCGTCGCGCCGAGACCGGAGGCGATATGCACCGACTTGATCACCGAGTCCGGATCGAGCAGGTTCGTCACCCGGCCCTCCTTGTGGACCGACCAGAACGGCTCGACCATCGCCATCAGCTTGCGCTCGGCAAGCTCCGTGACCGCCTGCGCGCTGCTCTCCAGCGTCGCCACCGTGCCGGCGTCCTCGAGGCAGATCCTGGTCAGCATCTTGCCGCCGTCCAGCCGGCGCGAGGCGATGTCATCCGCCGTGCCGTACGCCGTGAACCTGTCGTCCAGCTCGAACGAGGCACCCTGCAGGCCGCCGCGGTTCATCGAACCGATGACGAGCTTGCCCTCGAGGGCGCCGAGCAGCAGCAGGTCCTCCAGGACGTCGGGAGTCGCGAGCACGCCGTCGACGCCCGGCCGCTTCAGCGCGGTGCAGAGCCGGTCGATCAGCGCCGGCCGACTCGCCATCGCCATCCGGTCGTCCCGCACGCCGAGTGCGCCGCGGGCCGGGTGATCCGCCGCGACGATCAGCAGCCGCCCGTCCTCGCCGACGACCTCCCGTCGCCGCCGCTGCTGCCACGCCTCGGCAATCCGCTCAGGATGCCGGACCCTGATCTCGGTGAGGTTGATGTTGCTCAGCTCGCTCATGCTGAGCCCGTGCTGAGCGGGGCTCATGCCTGTGCGCCCGGCGGAGGGGTTGGTGGGGTGGTTCATGCCGGCTCACCCATCAAGGTCAGGACCTCCGACTCGGTGGGCATCGCGGTCGAGCACTCCAGGCGGGAGGCGACGATGGCGCCCGCGATGTTGGCGAAGCGGATCACCTTCTCCAGCGGCCAGCCGGCCAGCAGCCCGTGGCACAGGGCGCCGCCGAAGCCGTCGCCGGCGCCGAGCCCGTTCACCACCTCGACCGGGAACGGCGGCACCTCGACCCGCTCGTCCCGGGTCCGGGCGAGCGTGCCCTTCGGTCCCTGCTTCACGACGGCCAGGTCGAGCCCGCGGTCCAGCAGCGCTTGCGCCGCCTTGTCCGGATCGGTCTCGCCGACGGCCACCTCGCACTCCTCCTTGTTGCCAACAGCAACGGTACAGTGCTCGAGCGCCCGGCTGACCTGCGTGTGCGCCTCGCTCGGGTCCGCCCAGAACATCGGCCGGTAGTCCAGGTCGAGCACGGTGATCGGCTTGCGTTCGCGGGCCTCCCAGGCCGCGAAGTGCGCCGACCGGCTGGGCTCGGCCGACAGCCCCGTCACCGTGGACCAGTAGATCCGCGCGTCCTTGATCGCCTGCAGGTCCAGCTCTTCCGGATTGATGACGAGGTCCGGTGCCTTCGGGAAGCGGTAGAAGTACAGCGGGAAGTTGTCCGGCGGGAAGATCTCGCAGAACGTGATCGGCGTCGGCAGACCGTCCACCGGCGTGACGAACCGGTCGTCCACGCCGAGCTCGAGCAGCGTCCGGTGGATGAAGGTCCCGAACGGGTCATGCCCGGTCCGGCTGATCACCGCCGACTTCCGCCCGTGCTTGGCCGCCGCGACCGCGACGTTGGTGGCACTGCCACCGAGGAACTTGCCGAAGCTCTCGACATCCTCCAGGTGCGTGCCGGTCTGCAGCGGATACAGGTCGACGCCGATCCGCCCGATGGTCAGTACGTCGTCAGCCATCAGACCGCCTCGGCCAGACGCCGAAGGTGCTCGATGCTCGCCCGTACGTCGACCAGTGGTCCCTCACCGTTCGGACGGTCCCGCAGGACCGTGTCCTGCTCGAGCACGTACCAGCCGTCGTACCCGGCCTTCTCCAGCGCGCCGACGATCGCGGCGAAGTCGATGTCACCACCACCGAGCGGGCGGTACATCCCCTGCCGCACGGCGTCGGTGTAGCCGACCTCGCCGGCCTGGACCTTCGCGGCCCAGGCGGCGTCCACGTCCTTGAGGTGCGTGTGCACGATCCGGTCCGCGTGCTTCAGCGCGAGCGCCACCGGGTCGACCCCGCCGATCAACAGGTGACCGGTGTCGAGCGTGAGCCCGATCGTGGAACCTTGCAGCACTCGGTCCACATCTTCGGCGTTCTCCACCATCGTGCCGACGTGCGGATGCAGCGTCGCGGTGACCCCGTGCTCGGCGGCGATCCCGGCCAGCTTGTCGAGATTGGCGAGCAACGTGTCCCAGCCGAGGGAGTCCAGCACCGGGCGGCCGTCGTACCCGTCCTGGCCGGTCGCGGCGGCGAGCACGAGCGTGCCGGCCCCGGCGGCGACGAATCCCTTGAGCGACCGCAGCACCTCGGCGGCCGGATCGTGCGAAGGATCATGCAGTACTACGGGGACGAAGCCGCCGACCGCGCGGAGTCCCAGATCGGCGAGCGTCTTCGCCTTCAGCGCCGGGTCGTCCGGCAGGAAGCCGTCCGGGCCGAACTCCGTCGCGGCGATCCCCACGTCGCGCATCTGCGCGAGCACGGTCTCCGGGTCGTACTGCCAACCCCAGCCCGGGACCTCGCAGACACCCCAGGAGATCGGGGCTCCGGCGATCCTGGCAGCAACGTCACTCATCGGCCGATCTCCTCCAAGGCAACGACGCGGTTCTCATGGCGGGACAGTTCGCAGGCGTCGGCGATCCGGAAGGCCTGCAGGGCGTCGCGGACCGTGCAGGGCACCTCGCGGCCCCTCGCGACGACCTCGGTGAAGGCGGTCAGCTCGGCGACGTAGGCCGGCCGGAACCGGTCCATGAAGGTGGTGTGCGCCGGGCCCTCGGGGAAGGTCACGCCGGCTTCGGCGGACTTCAGCGCCGTGTGCTCGTCGAGACCGACGGCGACCGAGCCCAGGCTGCCGAGCACCTCCATCCGCACATCGTGGCCGGCCGCGTTGTAGCGGGTGCCGCTGACCGAGACGAAGGTGCTGTCGTCGAGCGTGAGGAGCGCGGCGGCCGCGTCGACGTCGCCGTACTGGCCGAAGAAGGCCTCGCCACGGTTCGCGCCGGTGGCGAAGACGCTGACCACCTCACGTCCGGTGACGAAGCGGATGATGTCGAAGTCGTGCACCGTGCAGTCGCGGAAGAACCCGCCGCTGGTCGGGATGTACTCCTGCGGCGGCGGGAACGCGTCGTTGGTGTTCGCGCGGATGTGGTGGATGAAGCCGAGCTCACCGGCCTGGACCTGCTGCCGCGCGGCCTGGTAGCCGAGGTCGAAGCGCCGCTGGAAGCCGATGTGCACCGGCACGTCCGACGCCTCCACCAGGGAGACGACCCGCTGGGTGTCGGCGAGGTCCTGCGCGACCGGCTTCTCGCAGAAGGTCGGCAGCCCGGCCGCCACCCCCTTGGCAATCAG
The DNA here is from genome assembly GCF_042657745.1 of Kribbella qitaiheensis. Lineage (GTDB taxonomy): Bacteria > Actinomycetota > Actinomycetes > Propionibacteriales > Kribbellaceae > Kribbella > Kribbella qitaiheensis. The sequence goes on from NZ_JBHSKE010000002.1 coordinate 221,942, forward strand.
GTCCGCGTGCGCCGAGGTGGCCGCCGCGATCACGAAGCCGTCCAGGTCGCTGCCCAGCAACTGGTCCACGTCGGCGGCGAACTCGAGGCCGAGATCCTTGGCGACCAGCTCCGCCCTGCTCGCGTCGGCATCGGCCACCACCACCTGGTCCACCGCCGGCAGGTTCTTCAAGGTCGCCGCGTGGAACGCACCGATCCGCCCGACTCCGACCAACCCGATTCGCATCCTGTGCCCTCTCGAAAGGCTCGTGTCTGAGTGAGCCGGGGCCGCGGGAGGTCGCGCCAGTCGCGGCACCGGTTCGTTCCGGTTAGCCTCACCCGGCCGGGCAAGCGTGTCAATACTTTGTTAGCACATTTTCACATCGGGACATACAAACGTCCTTCATGTAACCTCCTGCCATGGCCGCCCTGCCGATCCAGATCGATCGGACGAGCCCGGTGCCGCTCTACCACCAGCTCGCCGAGCAGCTCACTGCTGCCATCAGCGACGGCACCCTGCGCCCCGGCGACCCGTTCGAGAACGAACTGGCCATGTCCGACCGCCTCAGCCTGTCCCGGCCGACCGTGCGCCGCGCGATCTCCGAACTGGTGAACAAGGGTCTGGTGGTCCGCCGCCGCGGCATCGGCACCACCGTCGCCAACCAGATGGTGCACCGCCGCGCCGAACTCACCAGCCTGTACGACGACCTCGAGCGCGAAGGCAGAACCCCGCGGACCGACGTCCTGTCCCTGGTCCGCTCCGCCCAGGACGACCGCGCCGCCGAGGCCCTCGGGCTCCCCCCGGGCACGCCGCTGGTCTCGATCGTCCGGCTCCGGTACGCCGACGACCTGCCGCTGGCGATCCTGCGCAACTGGTTGCCCCCGGCAATGGACGACCTGACCGTCGCGCAGCTCGAGGCCGACGGCCTGTACGCCGTACTCCGGGCGCGCGGGGTCCGCCCGACGGTGGCGCGGCAGCGGATCGGCGCCCGCAACGCCACTGCCGAGGAACGCCGCACCCTGCACATGTCCAAGGCCGAGCCCCTGGTCACCATGACCCGCAGCGCCTACGACGCCGACGGCTCCCCCGTCGAATTCGGCGACCACTGCTACCGGGCCGACCAGTACTCCGTCGACGTCCTCGTCAGCGAACGCTGACCCCCCTGCCACCACAAACGCAGTACGTCCGAACAACCGAGCGCTATAGCCCTCAGTTCTTCGGACGCAAGCGACAGCGAGCGACAGCGGGGGGTCAGGCCTGGTTGCTGAGGAGGGTTCGGACCAGGCGGAGGCCGACGGAGAGGTGAGCCAGTTCCGGCCCCTCGGTGTCGACGATCTCGTCCATCATCGTGGCCGCTCGGGACAGGGCCACCTCGTTCATGTCCTGCCAGGCGATCACCCGGTCCTCCGGCTCGGCCGCGTCGTCCGTCGTCGCGAGCACTTGGGCCGTGAGGCGGGCGTGCACCGTGTGCAGGTCGTCGCGCAGGGCCGCGCGGGCCATCGTCTGCCAGCGGTCCGTCCGCGGCAGGCCGATGATCCGCTCGAGGAAGAGCCCGAGCTGGAGCCGCTCCCCGAGCGCGAAGTGGACCTTGGCGACCTCCAGTACGTCGAGGTCCTTGAGGTCGGCGGTCTCCACGATCCCCAGCGCCGCGTACGCCGGCGGGAGGACCGCGATCCGGGTGGCGAAGTCCGCCGGAACCCCCTTCAGCACCAGGGCTTGCCGGCGCTGCTCGAACAACGCCAGCTCCCGGCCCCGCAGTACCTCGGGAAGCGCGGTGGTCAGCTTGGCGATGCCGGGCGAGAAGAAGTCGATCAGCTCGGCGATGTCGACCGGTGGGCGGCGGTTGCTCACCAGCCAGCGGGTCGCGCGCTCGACCAGGGTCCGCGTCTCCAGCCGCATCGCGGTCTGGGTCTGGGCGTCGACGACGTTGTCGAGCTCGGAGTTGCGGGCCAGCAGCTCGGGCTGGGCGAAGATCCGCGACGCGGCCAGGTTCGCCCGGACCACGTCCTCCACCGAGCCGCCGGTCTCCAGCGAGAGCCGGTGGTAGGCGGTGATGCCGGAGGAGTTGATGAACTCGTTCACCACCTGGGTGGTGATGATCTCCCGGCGCAGCTGGTGCGACTTGACCTGTTCGGCGAAGCGGTCCTGGATCGCTCGCGGGAAGTAGCTGATCAGCTTGGATTCCAGGTACTCGTCATCGGGCAGCGTGCTCTTCAGCAGCTCCGCCTCGAGCACGATCTTGGTGTAGGCGATCAGCACCGACAGCTCGGGCGAGGTCAGCCCCTTGCCCTCGGCCTTGCGGCGCTTGAACTCCGCGACGCTCGGCAGGAACTCCAGCTCCCGGTTGAGCAGCCCCTCGCGCTCGAGCCGGCGGACCCAGTCCTGGTGGACGTGCATCAACGCGGGCGCCTGCGCGGTCGCGTTGGCCAGGCCGATGTTCTGCCGGTAGTTGCTCTTCAGTACCAGGGCGGCCACTTCATCTGTCATCGACGCGATCACGTCGTTGCGCTGCTTCTCGGTCAGGTCCCCGTCGGCGACCACCTTGTCCAGCAGGATCTTGATGTTCACCTCGTGGTCGGAGGTGTCCACGCCGGCCACGTTGTCGATGAAGTCGGTGTTGATCCGGCCGCCCTTGGTGGCGTACTCGATCCGGCCGAGCTGGGTGAAGCCCAGGTTGCCGCCCTCGCCGACCGCCTTGGCCTGCAGGTCCTTGCCGTTGATCCGGATCGCGTCGTTGGCCTTGTCGCCGACGTCCGCGTGCGACTCCGTGCTCGCCTTCACGTAGGTGCCGATGCCGCCGTTCCAGAACAGGTCGACCGGCGCCTTCACGATCGCCTGCATCAACTCCACCGGCGTCAACGTCGACGGGCTGCCCTCCAGCCCGAGCGCCGCCCGGACCTCCGCCGAGATCGGGATCGCCTTGTCGGTCCGCGGGTAGACCCCGCCGCCCGCCGAGATCAGCGAGGCGTCGTAGTCCGCCCAGGACGAGCGCGGCAGCTCGAACAGCCGCCGCCGCTCCGCGAACGAGACCGCCGCGTCGGGCGCCGGGTCGAGGAAGATGTGCCGGTGGTCGAAGGCCGCGACCAGCCTGATGTGCTCCGACAACAGCATCCCGTTGCCGAACACGTCACCGGACATGTCGCCGACGCCGACGACCGTGAAATCGGTGTTCTGGCAGTCGTGGCCCATCTCGCGGAAGTGCCGCTTGACCGACTCCCACGCACCGCGCGCGGTGATCCCCATCGCCTTGTGGTCGTAGCCGACCGAACCACCCGAGGCGAACGCGTCACCGAGCCAGAAGCCGTACTGCTTGGCCACGCCGTTCGCGAGGTCGGAGAAGGTCGCCGTGCCCTTGTCGGCGGCGACCACCAGGTACGCGTCGTCACCGTCGTACCGGACCACCTCGCGCGGCGGGACGATGGCGCCGGCAACGATGTTGTCGGTGATGTCCAGCAGCCCGGAGATGAACGTCTTGTACGACGCGATCCCCTCGGCCAGCCAGGCATCGCGGTCCGCCGCCGGGTCCGGCAACTGCTTGGCGTAGAAGCCACCCTTCGCGCCGACCGGCACGATCACCGAGTTCTTCACCATCTGCGCCTTGACCAGGCCGAGCACCTCGGTGCGGAAGTCCTCGCGCCGGTCCGACCAGCGCAGACCACCGCGCGCGACCGCGCCGAAGCGCAGGTGCACACCCTCGACCCGTGGTGAGTAGACGAAGATCTCGTACGCCGGACGCGGCTGCGGCAGGTCCGGGATCGCCTTCGGCTCCAGCTTGATCGAGATGTAGTCGCGCGGTTGCCCGTCCGGTCCCGGCTGGTAGTAATTCGTCCGCAGGGTCGCCTTCATCACCGTCAGGTAGCCGCGCAGGATCCGGTCCTCGTCCAGGCTCTGCACGGTGTCCAGAGCGGCGACGATCTCCTTCTCCAGCTGGTCCACCGCGTTCGCCCGGTCCGGGTCGTCGGCGGCACCGTGAGCGGGGTCGAAGCTGGTCTCGAACAGCCGGACCAGCAGGTTCGCCACGTCGACGTGGTTGAGGAAGGTCCGCTCGATGTAGAGCTGGCTGAACGGCGTACCACCCTGGCGGATATAGCGCTGGTAGGCGCGCAGGATGGAGACCTGCCGCCAGCTGAGGTTGCCGCGCAGTACCAGGGCGTTCAGCCTGTCGCTCTCGGCCCGGCCCTCCCAGACGGCCTGGAAGGTCTCGGAGAAGAGCCTGCGCAGCTCCTCCCGCTCCTGGTAGTGATCCGGCGTCCGCAGCCCGAAGTCGTAGATGTACGCCGTGTCCGTGGGCCGGCGGATCTCGTACGGCCGCTCGTCGATCACCTCGACGCCCATGTGCGTCAGCAGCGGGAGCACCTGGGACAGCGACAGCGCCGTACCGGTCCGGTAGACCTTGAAGCGGCGCTCGCCCTCCCAGGCCTGGTCGATCGGGGTGTAGAGGGACATGGCCAGGCCGTCCTCGGCGGGCAGGCCGTCCAGGATCGTCACGTCCTTGACCGCGACCCGGGCGTCGAAGTCCTCCTTGTACGCCTCCGGGAAGGCGGTGGCGTACTGGCTGCTCAGCCGGGTGACGGCGCCGTCGCCGCCGAGGGCGTGCAGGGCGACGTTGAAGTCGTCCTGCCAGGCGCGGGTGGCCTCGACCACCTTCTGCTCGAGCAGGTCCGGGTCGAACTCGCCGACGGTCGCGCCCTGCTTCATCCGGACGACGAAGTGCACCCGGGCCAGCACGGACTCGGTCACGTAGGCGGCGTAGTCCACGGACTCCGCGCCGATCGCGTCCTTGAGGATCTGCTGCATCTTCAGCCGGACCGCGGTGGTGTAGCGGTCACGCGGCAGGTAGACCAGGCAGGACAGGTACCGGTTGTAGACGTCGCGGCGGACGAACAGCTTGACCGCGCGGCGCTCCTGCAGGTGCAGCACGGACTGCACGATCGGCAGCAGGTCCTCCACCGGCGCCTGCAGCAACTCGTCGCGCGGGTAGGTCTCCAGCACGTCCAGCAGGCCCTTGCCGCTGTGGCTGTTCGGATCGAAGCCGGTCATCCGGAACAGCTCGAGCGCCTTGCGGCGCAGTACCGGCACCTGCATGACGCTCTCGGTGTACGCGGTGGACGAGAGCAGGCCGATGAACCGCAGCTCGGACACCGGCTCGCCGCTCTCGTCGAACTGCTTGATGCCGACGTAGTCCAGGTACGACGAGCGGTGCACGGTCGAGCGGGAGTTCGCCTTGGTCAGGATCAGCAGCTTCTTCTCCCGGGCCTTGGCGCTCACCTCCGGCGGCAGCAGCCCGGTGTTCTCGTCCAGCTTCGGGTCCTGGCGCAGGATGCCGAGGCCGGTGCCGGGCACGCCCCGCAGTACGCCCTGCTCTCCGCGCATGGTGAAGCTGTACTCACGGAAGCCGAGGAAGGTGAAGTGCTCGTCGGCGAGCCACTCGAGCAGCTCCCGGGCCTCCTCCACCTCACCGGCGCTGACCGGCACCTTGGCGGCGTCCAGCCCGAGGGCGATGTTGACCGCCTTCTCGTGCATCTTCGGCCAGTCCTCGACCGCCTCGCGGACGTCGTTGAGGACCTTCAGCAGCGCCTTCTCCAGCGCCCGGTGCTCGGCGCTGTCGGGGATGCGCTCCACCTCGAGGTGCATCCAGCTCTCCCGGACGAGGTCGTGCTCGTCGGCCGGGGCCGCGTCGTCGAGGACTTCCTGCAGAGTGCCGGCGATGTCCCGCCGGACCACGAACTGAGGGTGCACCAGCAGCTGGAGCTCGAGGTTCCGCTCGGTGATCACCATCGAGGCCGAGTCGACCAGGAACGGCATGTCGTCGACCACGATCTCCACCACGGTCCGGCCGTTCGCGGTCCAGCCGTGCTCCTCGAGCGTCGGCGTGAACACCTGCACCTTGGCGGTGCCCTGCGGCCGCGACAGCGCGGACTTGTAATGGTGCCTGGCAGCGCCCAGACAGTCGGTCGGTTGCCGCTCGGCGACGTCCTCGGCGGCCACGTAGCGGTAGTACCGCTCCAGGAAGTTCTTCAGCTTCCCGGGATCGACCGACTTGTCGTGGCCGTGCGTTCCGGCCTCCACCGCCTTTGCGAGAACATCCGCCTTCTGGACGTCCAGCTTGCTCTGCATTCCCCACCGTCTCCACGCGTGACGTGACGCTCTGCGCCGGGCCGCACGCCTTTGTGCGCCTCCCTCAGAGATTAGTCCACTTCAGTCACTGGTGTGATGTCGGGACGGTCCTTTCCGATGCCTTACAGATCACCTTTACCGGCTCTGGACAACCGCAGCGCGAGGGCCGGACAGGCCAGTACCGCGCGGCGTGCGTTCGTCACTTCACCGCGGGTGATCTCGCGCCCACGGAGCACCGGGAAGCCCCACTCGTCGAGTACCACGTCGTCCGGCAGGAGGGTCGCGCAGAGACCGTGTCCGTCGCACCGGGTCCAGTCGATCTCCAGCCTATTCACCACGCACCTCCGGGTACCGGTAGGACTCCTTGTACTGCGCGACCGCATCCGCCGGCACCCAGGTGAATCCGGACGTCCTCACCGAACACCTCGAGCGCGGATGCCAGGAAGCGGGCCGAACCGTCCGGGTGAGCGCAGGCCCCTCGGCCTGGGACGAGGCCCAGATGGCGCTGCGCGTCGTGCCAACCGGCGGGGTCGCCGTTCAGCAGCCGCCCGAAGTCGTCGACCAGTGCGGCCAGACCGAAGACGCACGGCCCGCATTGCCCCGCCGACTGGCTCGCCAGCCACCCGGCGACCCGGTGCACCTCGCCGAGCGGGCAGGTGTCCGTGCCGAGCGCCAGGACGATCCCGGCACCCAGCGGCACGTCCGGCCGGCTGAGCTGGACGCCGGTCGCCTGCGGCAGCCACCGGCCGTGGTACCCGCCGATCAGGACCGCGCCGGTCTGAGGTGCTCCGGCGAACTGGAGCACCGTGTCCAGCGGGATGCCAGTCGGTGTCTCGATCACCCCAGGCCGGTCGACCGCCCCTGCGACCGTGAGCAGGTGGGTGCCGGGTTCGCTGATCAGGCCGGTGCTGCTGAACTCCCTGGAGCCGAGCCTGGCCAGTACTGCGAGCTGGGCGAAGGTCTCCACGTTCGACAGGAACGTCGGGCGCCGGTGGTACCCCTTCCGCGTCGGCAGCACCCGCCGCCCGGGCGGAACCGCAGGCCCTCCCTCGAGCACACTCAGCACGGCTCGGGCCTCGCCTGCCACGAAGCGGCCGGGTGTATCGGCCACCTGGACCGCCACCGCGTCCTGGCGCTCTAGCAGCGCTGTCCGGATCGACGAGGCCGCTGCCGCGTCGTGGACCGCTACCAGGACCTGCGGGGCACCCAGTGCTTGCGCCAGCCCAGTGGCTCCGTCCAGGACCAGGTGAGGGGCCAGGGTGAGCAGCAGCCGGTCCTTGCGACTCAGTGGCTCGCTCTCGGAGCCGTTGACGACCACAGCCTCGATGCGACTGGACGGGAGGTCCGCCAGCTTGAGCGCGACCGGGAAGGCGGCTCCGCCCCGGCCTCGCAGCCCGACTGCCGTCGCCAACTCGGCGTACGTCTCCCTGGACAGCTGTGGCATCGGCCCGTGGGTCCAGAGGTGCCGTCGCAGCTCCGCCCGGCCTTCCCTGAGACCGGCGAGCAGCCGAGGCTGTCCGATCACCCGGAGTTGTACTGGGTTCTCCTGCAGGATCGTCATTGGAATCTCCCCGCGCGGGCCAGACTGAGCGGCGTACTGCGTTGGTCTTCGCGGCGGCGGAGGCGCACGGCCACGGAGGTACCGACTGCGGCCAGGCAGCCGATGGTGATGGCGAGCATCCAGGGCGTGCCGCGATCGGTACCGGCCAGCAGGCTGTGGCCGATCGACAGCAACCAGCCGAGGGAGGCTGCGAGGTGAATCGACCGCCAGCGCTTCGTGAAGGCCTCAGAACGGGCCAGCCGTCCTCTGGCGGCGCCGACGAGTGCGGCGAACACCAGGCTGTAGGCAGCGAGCGCTCCGACAGTCACAGCGAACGGGCGATAACCGGAGCCGAACGGCCAGACCAGTACCGACGCGTTGATGTCCACGTAGCTGTCGGAGATCACCGCGATCACATGTGCGACCAGGAGCAGCAGGCCGGTGACTGCGGCCGAGCGGTGCACGTACTGCAGCCAGAACCGCTGCTCCGGTTTGCGACTGCCCGCACCGAGGGCTCCGAGCGACGCCGCGACCGTGAAGAAGACCAGAGCCATCACCCCGGCCGCGCGGGCCAGGTACCACAACGTCATCAGGCGACCCTGCTAGCCGAGGGCCAGCCGGCCAGCTCGGTGACGTCGCCGTCCTCGTCCACCAGCCGAGCCGGATGCCCCGCCAGCGTCAACCGCCCGAGTGCCGCATCGCCCGTCGCCACCAGCGCAGTACTGAAGGTGTTGGCCCGTACTGCGGACGGCGCCCAGACCGAGGCGGTTCGCCAGGGGCCGTCCGCGGGTCGTCCCGTGCGGGGGTCGATGACGTGGTGCGCGAAACCGCCCGGGGTGGACCAGCGCCGCGCAGTACGGGTGGAGGTGGTGAGGCCGCCGTGGGCCAGGGTCACCGCTACGCCGGCGTCACTCTCGCGTTCGGCGACCTCGATCACCCAGGGCTCGGCCGGAGTACCGGCGGCGCGTAGGTCTCCGCCGATCTCTACGAGTACTGCGCAACCGTGGCGCTTGCTGAGTACGAGTGCTGCGCGGTCTGCGGTCCAGGCTTTGGCGGTCGCGCCGAGGTCAAGTGTCGCGCCCTTCGGGATACCGATCAGGGCGAGTCGGCGGTTCAGCTGGACCTGCTGCCAGCCGGGGACAGTGCCGGTGGAACCGCTCGCCTGCGGGAGGCGACGGCGTACGGCCTCGATGTCGTCGTCGTAGCCGGCGGCCACCACCGCGCCGCCTACGGTCGGATCCACTGCGCCACCGCTCATGGAGGCGGCCACCAGGCTCACATCGACGAGGTCGACCAAGAGCCGCGAGACCGGGACCATCGAGCCGGCCCGGGTGTTGATCGCGGACAGCTCGGAGTCGGAGCGGAACCGGCTTGCCGCCTTGTCCACACGATCCATCAGGGCCTTGAGCGCTCCGCAAGCCGCACCCAGAACCGCGGCGTCATCGACGGTCAGGCGGACCGTGCAGCTCCACGCCTTCCAGCTTCGGGAGGCGGTCATGAGCCGTGGCTCCCGCCCTGCGTCGGGGCATCCTGCTGCCCCGAGCCCAGCCCACTGCTCCCGCTGTCGCTGCTGCCGTTGTCGCTGGAGCTGCTGCCTGAGTCGCTGGAGCCGGAGCTGCTCGAGCTGCCGTCGTCGGTGCCGGTGGTGGCCTGGGTGCCACCGGAGTTGTCGGGCTGGCGCGCGGTCAGGACGGCAACGGCGAGGCCGGTGCCGGTGACGCCGAGCACGGCGGTCGCGACGGCGGCCGCCGCGGAACGGCGGAGCCAGCGGCTGCGGTCGGGGTGCGGATCGAACGCTTCAGTGGTGACCATGCCGACAGCGTCGCCGCGCAGGCCCTAGGCGCACGCCAAGAGACCATCAAGCCAGGATCAAGTTCTGCTGAGACTCTCCTGAGAGCCCACCCACAGGAACCCGGCGTTCGACCCCGCCGATGTCAACAAAGCTGGTCAGCAGAAGCCGCGGACCTCTGGCGGGCAGGTGGTCTGCTCGTGCTCCTCGACGGCGGCGATCACGTCGTCGGCCGCCTTGCCGAGCTCGGCCATCCGCTCCTTGCCGAGCACGTCGACGAAGAACTCCCGGACCCGGCCGGCGTGTGCCGGAGCACAGGCCTCGATCGCGGCCCGCCCCTCGTCGGTCAGCACGATCTCCGGATACCGGGCGTCACAGGCCTCCTTGCGGATCAGCCCGCGTTTCTCCATCCGGGAGAGGTGGTGCGACATCCGGCTCTTCTCCCACTGGGTCGCCTCGCCGAGCTCGAAGGCCCGCATCCGGCCGGTCTCGGACTCGGACAGGTTGACCAGGATCTCGAAGTCGGACTCGGACAGGCCGAACTCGCGCTGCAGATGCCTGGACAGGTGCGTCTCCAGCGTCCTGCGCATCAGCAGATAGCTCCGCCAGGCCTTCTGCTCGTCGTCGTCGAGCCACGGTTCGTTCGCCACGAGACCCATCCTAGCGCGCCTGGTTGACACATCAACCTAACGAGCTACCATCGACGGAGTTGACACATCAACCCGACAATTTCGAGGGAGCTATTCCGATGACCGAGCAGAAGCTGATCGCCGTAGTGGGTGCCACCGGCTCACAGGGCGGCGGCCTGGTCCGGGCGATCCTGGCCGACCCCGACCGGCAGTTCGCAGTACGGGCGCTGACCCGGAACCCGCAGTCGGCCAAGGCACAGGAGCTCGCGGCCGCGGGCGCCGAGGTGGTCCAGGCCGACCTCGACGACGAGACCAGCGTGCGGAAGGCGTTCGACGGCGCGCACGGGGCGTTCGTGGTGACGAACTACTGGGTCGAGCGGACCCCGGAGGAAGAGGCCGCGCGGACCCGGGCCGAGATGGAACTGGAGCAGGCCGAGATCGCGGCCCGCGCGGCCAAGGACGCCGGCGTGCACCACGTGATCTGGTCGACCCTGGAGGACACCCGCGAGCACTTCGGCGACGACGAGCGGGTGCCGAGCCTCGACGACGGCCGGTACAAGGTGCCGCACTTCGACGCCAAGGGCGAGGGCAACGAACTGTTCACCAAGTACGGCGTGCCGACCACGTTCCTGCAGACGACGTTCTACTTCGACTCGATGGCGATCCCGGGCGTCGGCCCGCTCCGCGGCGAGGACGGCAAGCTGGCGATCACCCTGCCGATGGCCGACCAGCCGCTGTCCGGCATCGCGTCGGAGGACATCGGCAAGACCGCGCTCGGCATCTTCAAGCGCGGCGACGAGTTCGTCGGCCGGACGGTGAGCGTCGCCGGCGAGCACCTGACCGTCGACCAGTACGCCGCCAAGCTGACCGAGGCGCTCGGCGAGGAGGTCGTCTACCGGCCGCTGACCTGGGACGAGTTCCGCGCCCTCGGGATCGTGAGCGGCGTCGAGATGGCGAACATGTTCCAGTTCTACGCCGAGGACTCCGACCGTTTCACCGGCGACCGCGACCTCGAACTGGTTCGCGAGCTCAACCCGGAACTGAAGTCCTTCGACGACTGGCTGGCCGAGCACAAGAATGAGCTCAAAGCGGCAACCAGCTGACGTTCTTCAGACCTCGAGCGGCGGCTCGGCCCGGCAACCCGAGCCGCCATCCAAGGCAGCCGATCTGCCCACCGTCTCGCATCACTAGCCACCGTCTGGCAACGTCCCACGGAGCAGGGACGGAGCAGCCGCCAACGCGATACACCGAGATTGCGGCGTCGATTCCGGCGGATAGCGACCTGTCCGAGGGCGGCCGGGATCTCGCCGTTGAGGTGAGCCTGCCGGCGTCCTCGTCGGCGAACGTATCGAAGATCCCGAATGTCGTCGGCCCGAGCCGCAACGCGTACCAAGTGACGGACCCCTCTTCGGCGGCAGCGCGCATCGGCGGCTGATCAGATCGACCGGCACTTCCTCGGTCGCCGCCGATCATCGTCCAGCCGCGCCACCCGCTGCTGCTAGCCAGAAGTCCGGATTCCGGTTGGCAGGGGGTGGGCTCGGGGGCTCGTCGGGATGCCGCGAGACCGCTGGAGCGGCACTGTCGCAGGTAGGGCCGAGTCCTCCGCGTGACTCCCGACACGGTGGCACGTAGAGGCGACGCGGCCGGCTACCAGACAGGTCAATGCAGTCAATGGAAGGAAAAGGACGATCGTGAGAGTCCGGTTTGTCAGAGGATCAACGCGCCGCCCGCTCGCCGCGCTCGCCGTGGTGGCAGCAGCGGCGACGCTCGCGGCCGCGTGCGACAACAGTTCGGGCTCGTCGGGCTCATCGGGCTCATCGAGCTCGTCGGGTTCGGGTGTGTACGGCTCCGGCGGCTCGTCCTCAGCGTCCCCGCCGGCCAGGACGTCGGGGGCGGCGTCGGTGGCGGTGACCAAGGGCAACCTCGGGTCGATCCTGGTCGACGGCAGCGGGCGGACGCTCTACCTGTTCGAGAAGGACAAGGGCAGCACGTCGTCGTGCTACGGCACCTGCGCCACGGCCTGGCCTCCGTACACCACGACTGGGTCGCCACAGGCCGGCGCCGGCGCACAGGGCCCGCTGCTCGGGACCACGAAACGAACCGACGGCACAACCGAGGTCACTTACCACGGCCACCCGTTGTACTACTTCGCCGGCGACAGCAAGCCCGGCGATACCAACGGCCAGAAGGTGAACGAGTTCGGCGCCGAGTGGTTCGTGCTGTCCCCGACCGGCACCGAAGTCGACCAGTGACGGCTCCTGACCGGGCGAAAGGACGTAACCACATGACAGCCACACCACTGAGCAAGATCCTCTACACCGCCGAGGCGGTCACTGAAGGCGGCCGAGCCGGGCACGGCCGCACCTCGGACGGGCGGGTGGACCTCAAACTGTCCGTACCCGAGGACATGGGCGGCCAGGGCGGTCCCGGCACCAACCCCGAACAGCTGTTCGCACTCGCCTACGCAGCCTGCTTCCAGTCGGCGCTGCTGGCGGTGGCCCAGGGCCGCCACCTCGACGCCGACGACGCTCAGGTCACCGCCCGGGTCGGCATCGGCCCGACCGGACACGGCGGCTTCGGTCTGCAGGTCGCCCTGGACCTGCATGCCCCACAACTGCCACCGGCTGAGGCCGCGGACCTCATGGCACGCGCCGACCAGCGCTGCCCGTACTCCAACGCCACCCGCGACAACGTCGTAGTCACCCTCAGCGTCGACGGCCGACCCGTCGAGCGGACCGCGCCCTCAGTCTGACCGCTGCGTCAACGCTGGCCACGCTGGAGCGCTCCGGCCCGCGGCGGTTGACGGACCTGGCCGTCGACCGAAATGACTCAGCCGACAGTGACGACTGCGGTGACTCAATGGGAGAAGCCGGGCCTCGCTCGTCGTCGTAACATCTGCGACGCGGCCCACATGCCGAGGCCGGAAACAGCAGCCGCTTGATGCGGCCCTGCAGGCGGGTCTTCAAGCTGCGCTGAACCGGAACCCACGCGACAGCCGGCCGTCAGCGGTCCGGGAGGTTGAGTCGCTTCAGGCGTTCGTACGCGCCGAGGATGTGTTTGTCGATTCCGTCCTGGGCAGCCTGTGGATCACCCAAGGCCAAGGCGTCTCGTAGCTCCTTGTGCTCGCTGTAACCGACGTCGAGGAAGTCCGGAAAGCTCGCGTTGCGGGCCCGCAGGAAGACCGTCACCTGCCCACGGATGGACTCCCAGACCCGCTGCACCCGGGCATGGCCGCAATAGGCGTAGATGATGTCGTGGAACTGGAGGTCCAGCCGTACGGCGTCCTCCGGATCGATCTTGGTGTCGACGCTCTTCATCTGCTCCAGGACCGCATCCATTTCGGCGAATCCCTGTCCCTGCATCCGCGTACACGCCCGGCCGGCGGCCAATTTCTCGATGGCGCCGCGGAGGGTGTGCACCTCGTCGACGTCGGTCTTTGTCAGGGTGCTGACAAACGCTCCGCGGTGCCGCCGGAGCTCGACGTGGCCCTCTTCCTCAAGTCGGGCCAGCGCCTGCCGAATCGGCCCACGGCTGACCTTCAGTGCCTCGGCCAGCTCGGTCTCCTTGAGATGCTGGCCCGGCTGGAACTTGGCACCGGTGATCATTTCCCGGAGCACGTCAGTCACCAGATCGCCAAGAGCGCGCTGCGATGGCAGCGCGGGCACGACGTCGTCGGGGATCATGCCGACCACCTCCTCAAGGCAGTTACCGCCAGTATCCGAAAACAGGACGACTCTAGCCTCTGTTCAGGTTCCACTGTTGATTGTAAACAGTAAGTCATTGACAGTAAATCAACTACCAGAGCAGACTCGGAACCTCCACTCAGGCAGAGCGGCACAGCGCCGGCGCCAACGTCGGCCAACCGTGAGGCAGCCCGATCCCAGGGCAGAGAGAGGTCACGACAACGATGACCACCGATACAGCGGTTCACACCGGACGCACGGCACTCGGCCCGTTCCCGCCGGCCGCTCCCCGGAATCCCGATGCGCCGCACGTCACCGCGGCGACGATCGATGTCGACGCCGCGGAGAGCCAGGGTCCACTGACGCGCGTCTGGGAGAGCTTCGGCTACGACGAGTTCAACTGGACGTACACGCCCACCGGCAAGCGGCTGCTGCAGACTTTCGCCGACTTCTCCGGCGGCGGCTACTTCGTCCGGCCGCACTACATGTACTGCTCCGGCAGCGGCTTCGGCATCCCGCACTGGAGCTCCGGCAACGTCTACCACGAAGACGCCGACGGCAATCCCTACTACGACTTCACGCTGCTGGACCAGGCGTACGACGCGATTGTCGGCGCCGGGCATCACCTGCTGGTGGAACTCGGCTTCACCCCGAGGGATCTCCTGCCACCTGAGGCCGCTGAGCTGACCGTCGTGCCCAGCCCCACTGCCTACACCAGTTACGAGGCAGGTGCCTGGGGATACCCGCCCAAGGACAACGCCAGGTGGGCGGGCTTGATCAGCGCCACGGTTCGGCACTGCATCGATCGCTACGGCGAGGCGGAGGTGAAGACCTGGCTCTGGGAGCTGTGGAACGAGCCGGACATCTCCTACTGGCGCGGCACTCTCGATCAGTACAACGAGCTCTACACCGCGACGGTCCAAGCGATCCGAGCCGTGCTGCCCGAGGCCAAGGTCGGCGGACCGGCTGTCACCAGCGGCGGACTGAACTTCCTGCGAGGCTTCCTGGATTACACGTCGCGCCGTGACGAGCCACTGGACTTCATTTCCTATCACACCAAAGGCTGCCACTTCCCGACCCGCGACTACCGGCCGTTCGCCGAACCGGCGGCCGAGCTACTGAGCCCGTCGTCGACGAAAATGTTGTACGACCTGCGCGAGTTCAACCGGCTGATCGGTTCGTATCACGCCTACGCCGAGCTGCCGGTGATCGTCGACGAGTGCGACGCAGCGGTGCCGGCGCACTTCGGACGCTACGACAACCGCAACTACAGCTTCCAGAACACCGAGTACTACCCGGTCTTCCAGGCCAAGCTGATGAAAAAAATCTTGGATCTGAACGCCACCGAGCCGGCCCAGGTCGCCTACGCCACCTCCTGGAGCTTCTACTTCGAGGCCGAACGCTACTTCGAAGGCACCCGGTCATTCCTCACCGCAGGTGGCGTCGAAAAGCCATTCCTCAACGCCTATCGGATGCTGTCGCTGCTCGGTCCGGATCGGCTGCGCACGACCTCGGACGCAGCCTGGCAGGTCGGCGAACTCGACCACACCGACGGCAGCAGCATGCCCGAGGAAGTTGACGCCCTCGCCTCGCGTTCGGAGGACGGGAGCGTCGCCGTGCTGGTCTGGCGGCACATCGATGATCAGTACCAGACCAACGAGGACCTGACACCGGTGACCGTGACCGTCCGCAACCTGCCGGCCGGGTCCTACCGGTTGCGGCATCTGCGCATCGACGCCGACCACAGCAATTCCTTCACCGTCTGGCAGCAGCTCGGCTCACCCCAGGACCCGACCGCCGAACAGCTGGCCACGATCACCGGCCGTCAGGGTCTCGAGGAGTTCGAGGCCGACCGCATCCTCACGGTGGACAGTGAGGTTTCGCTGGAGGTCTCACTGCCCTTGCCGTCGGCATCGTTGTTGGTCTTGGTGCCGAGCAGCTGACCCGGACGATCCTGAGGACGAGAGGGAGACGATGGACCAGAACGTGATCACGCTGAACAACGGCGTACGGATTCCCCAGCGTGGCTTCGGCGTCTTCCAGGTCCCGCCGAGCGACACCCAACCCGCGGTCGAGCAGGCGATCGAGCTCGGCTATCGGCACATCGATACTGCGGCGGCGTACAACAACGAGGCCGGTGTGGGCGCGGCCGTGCGGGCGTGCGGGCTTCTCCGCGAGGAACTGTTCGTCACCACCAAGCTGCGCAACGGCGAGCACGGCTACGAGTCGGCGCTGAGGGCGTACGACGAAACGCTGCAGCGCCTCGGACTGGATTACGCCGACCTGTATCTCGTGCACTGGCCCAATCCGGCTGCCGATCTGTACGTCGACAGCTGGCGTGCGCTGGAGCGGATCCACACCGACGGGCGTGCGCGGGCGATCGGTGTGTCCAACTTCCTCTCAGAACACCTGGACCGATTGGCCAAGGAGGCCGAGGTCGTGCCGGCAGTCAACCAGATCGAGCTGCACCCCACGTATCAACAGCGCGAACTGACCGAGCTGTGCCGCGAGCGGTCGATCGCGGTCGAGGCGTACTCACCGCTCGGCCAGGGTGGCGATCTCGATCATCCTGTACTGGCGTCGATCGCGGGCGATCACCACGTGACACCGGCACAGGTGGTGCTGCGGTGGCATCTGCAGCGCGGGAACATCGTCATCCCGAAGTCGGTCAATCCCGAGCGGATTCGCGCCAACTTCGATCTTGGCGGCTTCGAGCTGACCGACGACGAGATCGCCTCGATCACGGCGATGGAGAACGGCAACCGGCTCGGCAGCGATCCCCGCACGTTCGCGATCAGCCAGATCAGATAGCCGGATGATCACGGACGGATGCGACCAATGACGATCAGATCTGTGCAACTCACCAGGCGGCAGAGCCGCCGGTTTCGGGCCGGCACAGCCGTCGACAACCCCCAACTACCGCGTCACGGCTGGCAGAAGACCACCTGGATCTGGATCTTCTTGCTGCCGACCGTGGTGCTGTACGGCATTTACACCATCTATCCGATCATCGCGAGCTATTGGTACTCGCTGGTCGAGTGGAACGGTTTCGACGCCAACCAACGATTCGTCGGACTGAGCAACTACCGCGAAGTCTTCGCCGATCCGCTGTTCTGGAACTCGTTCAAGGTCACGTTGCTCTTCATGGTGCTGGTGGTGCCGGCGCGGGTGCTGCTCACGCTGCTGATGGCGATGGTCCTCAACTCTCCGAAGCTGCCACTGATCGGCGTCCTGCGGTCGGCGTTCTTCATCCCGGTGGTGACCACAACGGCGATCATCGGCGTGGTGATGCGCTTCATCCTGGATCCGGCCACCGGGCCGATCAACTCCTTGCTGATCAAGCTCGGCGGCAGCGGCGTGGACTTCCTGGGTGGTCAACACCTCGCGCTGCCGACGGCGGCCGTGCTGTACATCTGGAAGTTCTTCGGCGTCACGATGATCTACTGGCTCGCGGCGTTGCAGACGATCCCGTACGAGTTGTACGAGGCGGCCCGGATCGACGGCGCCGGCACCTGGCAGCTCTTCCGGCACATCACGCTGCCGATGCTCAAGCCGTTCTTGATCATCATCACCGTGCTGACGATCGAGGAGACGTTCCACAACTTCGATCTGATGTACACGCTGACCGCGGGTGGGCCGTACTTCCACACCGAGATCGTCGAGATCTACATCTACCGGTGGGCGTTCGGCGCCTCGATCCCGCAGCTCGGGCACGCGTCCGCGGCAGCGGTGATCTTCGGGCTGCTGGTCGCGGTCGTCGGCGCCGTCCAGTTGTGGGGCGTGTACGCCGGCCGTCGGCTGAGAGGACAACAGCGATGACCGCACAACTGGCTGTGCCCCGGAGCGACCGGACAAGCAGGCAACGGCGTGTGCTGCGCCGACTGCCCTGGTGGCTCGCCGCGATCTTCCTGGTGGGTATCGCGGTGATCTGGATCTTCCCGTTCCTGTGGATGCTGTCCGCATCGCTGAAGGACAACATGGAGATGTTCAGCGGCGGACTGAAGCTGTGGCCGGACAAGTTCGTCTGGGACAACTACGCGCGGGCGTGGAACGACGCGCATTTCGGCCGGTATCTGATCAACACCGTCGTAGTCACTGTGTTCACCGTCGTGATCGTCACCATCCGCTGCGCGACCGCCGGCTATGTCCTTGCCCGCTACCGATTCCACGGATCGAAGATCTTCCTCGGGGTGCTGGTCGCGACGCTCTTCGTACCCACCGGCTACACGATCATCCCGGTGGTCAAGATCTCGATGCAGCTGCACCTGATCGACTCACTGGGCGGAATGATCCTGGCGCTCAGCGGTGGGGCGTACGTGTCGGCGATCCTGATCTACTACGGCTATTTCCGGCAGATACCCCGGGAGTTGGAAGAAGCCGCGGTCGTCGACGGCGCCGGCTTCTTCCGGACGTTCTTCTCGGTGATGCTGCCGCTGGCGATGCCGGTCACGGCGACCGTCGCCGTCCTCACCTTCATCACCACGTGGAACGCCTTCTTCCTACCTTTGGTGTTCACCTTCAGCCGGCCCGATCTGCGGACGGTGAGCGTCGGCATGCAGGCGTTCGTCGGAGAAACCGCTACCGACTGGTCCGGAATGGCTGCCGCCGGTGTGATCTCGATCGTCCCGGTGGTGGTGCTCTTCATCTTCCTGCAGCGCTCCTTCGTCGAGGGAATCTCCGGAGCAGTCAAGGCCTGACCACAGCAGGGTCCTGAGCACGTCGAATGACCTCCCACAGCCAAGAAATGATCAACACCCGAAGGAATGGAAACGATCATGACCGGATTGACACGTCGCAGTTTCCTCGGCGCATCGGTACTTGCTGTCGCCGGCGTCGCGACCGGCTGCAGCAGCTCGAGCGACAACGTCGGCAGCGCGGGTGGCGGTGGTGCCACGGAATCGCTGGACTGGTGGGACCACTTCAGTTCGTTCAAACATCTCAACAACGACTGGGCAAAGACCCAGTCGTCCGCGATGAAGACCAACGTCGCCCACACCTACTACGACGCGTCCAAAGCAACCCAGGCGCTACAGCTGGCGCATCAGGCCAACAAGATGCCCGACGTCTACTCCAACGTGGTCGGGTTGCCGTTGCCGGCCCTGGTCAGTGGCAAATGGGTGCACGAAGTGACGCTTCCCGCGGACGTCAAGTCCAAGCTCCCCAAGGACGCGTTCACCGAGGGCATCACCCAGCTGGACGGCAAGCTCTACGGCTTCCCGATGTTCAGCCTCCAGCAGAGCTCGACGCTGGTGTGGGTGAACAAAGATCATTTCACCAAGGCCGGGCTCGATCCGGACAACGTGCCCTCGGACTACGCGGCCTTCAAGGACGCCCTCAACAAGCTGAAGTCGGCGGGGCTCCAGCCTCTGACCCTGGCGATCGGTGCCGACGGCGGGCGAATTCGGGATCAGGTCGACGACATGGCGCAGACTGCCGGCTTCCCGGGCTATCAGGGTCTGCAGTTCACCACCGGCGAGTACGCCTATCACCACGACGCCTACGTCACGGTGATCGAATATCTCAAGGAGCTGAACGACGACAAGTTGATCATGCCCGGCTCGAACAACTTCGGCGTCGTCGACGCCCGGACCCGGTACGCGTCCGGTGCGGTTGCGGCATTCATCGACGGCATCTGGTGTGCTGGGGGATCAAAGGCGCTGGCGCCGCCGATCGTCGACAAGATCGCCTCCGGGCAGGTTCTGGTGCCGACGGCCGGTATGAATGCCTGGTGTTACCGCGGGCGGCCGAGTGCGGCGTACTTCGTCTCCGCCGACAGCAAGAATCCTGATGCGGCCGGGAAGCTGATCGCGTCCTTCATGTCCGACGACTACCAGAACGGGATGATCGAGGCGATGGATCAGCCGCCGCTCAATCTTGATCTGGTCGCGTCGTCGAAGGCGATCGACGCGTACAAGAAGGCGGTCGAATTCTGCAAGGCGAACGTGTTCCTGATGCCGCAGGCGATCGTGAAGAACCCCGCACAGGCAAGCGTGGATGCGCTCCGCAAGCCGGTCACGCCACACGTCGGCAACATCGTCCAGGGCTACCTGAGTGGATCGATCAAGGACCTCAAGGCCGAGCTGAAGAAGTTGAGCGACGCCACGGCTGCTGATCGGGCGCAGGCGCTCCAGAAGGCGAAAGCGTCCGGAGCCAAGGTTTCGGAGGACGACTACGTCTTCAGCGACTGGAAGCCGGGACAGGACTACGCGGGCGCGAAATGATCACTGCGAATTGTCGCGAATACGGACTGAGGGGGCGTTGAGGTGGTAGATCATCAGGTGGAACGCAGTGCGGTCGTGACAGGTGCGGCATCGCCACGCGGCATCGGACGGGCGACGGCGATGCTCCTCGCCGAGCGGGGGTGGAGCATCGGCATCCTCGACATCGACGAGCACGGCGGCCACGCGCTCGCCGCAGAGATCACCGAGAAGTACAACGTCAAGACCTCCGTCGCCGTGGCCGATGTGTCGAAGGAAGATCAGGTTCGTACGGCGATCGACGAGCTCGAGGCCGCGCTGCCGCCGCTGGCAGCGCTGGCCAACATCGCCGGGGTCAGCTCACCGATCCCCTACCTCGAGCTCACTGCTGACGAGTGGCACCGGGTGATCAACATCAACCTGAACGGCGTGCACTACGTCACCCGGCGCGTCGCCGAAAGCATGGTGCGGTACGGCTACGGCCGGATCGTCAGTGTCTCCTCGACCTCGGCTCAGCTGGGCGGCGGCACCTACAGCAAAACCCCTTATTCCGTTGCGAAAGCGGGCGTGATCGGACTGACCCGTGCTCTCGCACGAGAGCTCGGTCCGCACGGGATCACGGTCAATGCGGTGGCCCCCGGTCCGATCGACACCGACATCATGGGCGGACCGCTGACTCCCGAACGCCGGGCGGCCCTGGTCGACGACCTCCTGGTCAATCGCGTCGGGCAGCCGCACGACGTCGCGTCCGCAATCGCGTTCCTACTATCCGAACAATCCGGCTACATCTCCGGCCACACCCTCAACGTCGACGGCGGCCTCTACATGCATTGAGCGACCAACGCGCGCCCGGCCATCGGCTCCGGCCCGGCAGACGATCTCGGCTGCCAGAGTCATCCGTTCGGTGACTCGTCTTCGGTCGCGAGAAGCTTCGCCATCAGAGCGATGAATTGGCGCCGCTGCGCAGTTGTCAGCGGCTTCAGGACTTGCTCCTGAACACCGTCGATGACGTTGTCGAGCTCCAGGAGTTGTTCGACTCCGGCCTGGGTGATGGTGACGATGTTGCGCCGCCGGTGCGCGGGGTCGACGGACCGCTCGACGAGCCGACGTGACTCGAGCTCGGACAGCGCTGCCGTGACGTCACTGCGATCGATCCCGGTGCCACGGCCCAGGTCAGCCTGGCTCGCGGGCCCCCACTCGTCGAGCGCAGCCAAGAGGCGGTAGTGGTAACTGCGAAGGCCGCGGCCGCGGGACTCGAACCCAGCGGCGAGGAGACCCGACGAGCGAGCGAAGGTCCGGCTGATCAGCCATGTCGGACGATCCTTGACACGGGCCGGAGTACGGCCAGGCGGGTGATCCATCGGCATGGGTCCACAGTACACGTTGTTGGCCTAACCAACATAGGTTATGTTGGTTGGGCCAACATAGACTCTGATGAGGAGACCTGCTCATGGACGAACCAACCACGACTGGAACCGAGCGGATTCTGGTCATCGGCAGAAGCCCGAGCGTGATCCTTGACGCTGCCGACATTCTGCGAAGCAAGGGCTTCCGCGCAGATGCAACCAACCAGTTCGACGAGGTGCTGACGGAGTACGACGCCACAGACCTCGATGTCGTCGTCTTCGGTGGCATGGTTCCGCCCAACACCAAGCGGTTCCTCAGGGAAGAGATCTCCAAGGTCAACGGCCACGTCACCTTTGTGCAGGGACTCGCCGGAATCGCAGGCCTCATCGCCGCCCAGGTCGAGGGCGTCACGTCGACTGCCGGAGACCACAACGGCATCGCATATGACACGACGAAGAGAACGGTCCAGCTCACCCTGCAGAAACCCGCCCAGGTGGTCGTCGAGGCTTGGTGGGCTACCTCGTTCACGCCGCCCGAGCCGACGAGCACCTCGCTGCGGGTGATCGACTCCCACTTCGATTCAGGGGAGTACTCCGTTCCGCTCCCCGCCGAAGTTCCGCCGGTGGCGTCGTTCGTCACCGTGTCCGTCGGGACGGCCGTCCGCGCGTTCACGGTTGGCGCGATGCCGGCGGAGGTCATGCGCATGGTTCCAACCGGCGATCCGACCCAGCGCCCCGCGCTCCCTTCCGTCCGAGCGGTGGTGACCCACGGCAATGACTGACAAGCTGAACACCCCGGCCCTACGGACTATGCGTGCGCAGGGATTGGCGAATCTCGCGGTGCGCGGCCTGCTGCGGGTGGCGTACCTGGGCCATAGCTGGATGTCGTTGCCCTGACCGAGAATGCAGGCTTACCTTGCGGCGCGCATCGCGCAGACACCCCGCCCAGCCATCGACGCCGATGCGGCAACGCCTTGGTGACAAGGAGCGACGCGTCAGTTCTGCTGCGGTGACCTCGGCCTATCCGAGGCGGGCAAACGGCCACACGGCCTTGCCACTCAGCAGTTCTGGGTGCAGCTTGAAAGAATCTACGGATCTCAGGGAGGGACTCCGATGAGTGAGAACGCGATGGCGCGCCGACAGGCGTTGAGGGGTGCAGGAATCGCCGCGGGTGGCGTAGCGATCGCCGGGCTGGCGACGACTCCCGCGTTGGCCGACGACGACAACGGGTTGCTCGGCAGTTGGATGAGCGTACGGCAGGACGACGGCTCGCCGGACAAGGTTCGGCTGGTCCTCAGCTTCGCTGGGGGCGGCGTCTTCGTGTCACACGACATCAGCCCAGCCGGACCGCCGTTCACCGGCACCTGGGCGCGACACGGCAAGTCGTTCCGCGCGACCTTCTGGACCGGGTTCCCGGGCGAGGGGGGACCGGAGTCGGTCGGGCCGACGGTGCGAGTGCGGCTCGTGGGCACGCTGAAGCACGGCAAGATCTCCGGGACCTACCGTGCCACGGTGTTTGCCCCGGGGAGCGCCACCGACGTGGTGGAATCCAACACCGGAAAGTTCAGCGGCCGCCGCATCGACGCCTGACCCCTCAGACGGCGCCCCTCCTGGTTGGGCACATCCTTCGTGCTCGGCCGGCTGTTGCCGGACATGCATAGTCAGTGCAAGGTGCCGGGCCGGATTCCTCCGAGCGACCAAGCCTCACGCTGATCGCGCCGGTAGGCTCGTTGCCTTTGGCAAGCTCACCGAGCTGCTCGATCTCATCGGAATCCTAGGGATCGCCAGTACGGCGATCGTGGCGCTGCGCAAGGCGACCCTGGCAGCCTGATCGCCAACTCGCTGGTAGCACCGACCTGACGGCGTCGATGTTGGTGACCGCCACCACATCGGCGCCACTGTCGTTCGGGTTGTCAGGTTTTTCGGGCGACGCGTGTCTAACGGGTATGTACGTCATCTTCATGGTCACCACGTGTCTGGCGGCGTTCGTGAACGGCTACGCCGCGTTCTTGAACTTCCGTGGCGCCGAGTCGGTCAAGGTCGTCGCTGACCGGGTACGGGTCCCTCGATGGTGGATGGCGCCGCTCGGCACATTGCTGGCCTGCGGCGCCGTTGGACTTCTCGCAGGCTTCGCGGTGCCGGTGCTCGGGGCGGCTGCCGCGAGCGGCCTCGTCTTGTACTTCGTCTGCGCGGTGACGGCGCATCTTCGAGTCGGTGACCGTCAGATCGGCGGAGCCGTATTCTTCCTGCTTCTGGCGGCGGCCGCCCTGTCCGCCAACGTCGCGTACCACGACCACTGGTGACCATCCGATTGCCAAGCGAGGAGTTGTCGATGGAGGAACGTCAGTGGTTGACCGACCAATTCGAGCAACACCGGCCGCATCTGCGGGCGGTCGCCTACCGGATGCTCGGGTCGGTCAGCGAAACCGACGACGCAGTCCAGGAGGCATGGCTGCGGGTTCGCGACCAGGACGGTGGGACCGTTGAGAACATGCGGGCCTGGCTGACTACGGTCGTCGGCCGGGTGTGCCTGAACATGTTGCGATCGCGGAGAACGCGACGCGAGGAGCTTTCGGCGCACGTCCCGGATCCGGTCGTCAGCTGGAGAGAGGGAGACCCCGAACACCAAGGGCTCCTGGGCCGACTCCGTCGGCCTGGCTCTGCTCGTGGTGCTCGAGGAGCTCACTCCCGCCGAGCGACTGGCGTTTGTGCTGCACGACGTGTTCGCTGTGCCGTTCGCCGACATCGCAGCCACGCTCGATCGCTCCGAAGCGGCCGCGCAACAGCTCGCCAGCCGCGCCCGTCGACGTCTGCGCAACTCCCCGGAGCCGGACGCTGACCTCGCGCGGCAA
This sequence comes from Kribbella qitaiheensis, assembly GCF_042657745.1. Classification (GTDB taxonomy): domain Bacteria; phylum Actinomycetota; class Actinomycetes; order Propionibacteriales; family Kribbellaceae; genus Kribbella; species Kribbella qitaiheensis. The sequence continues at coordinate 246,074 of NZ_JBHSKE010000002.1, forward strand.
CGGCGCGTGATTGATGCGTTCTTCGCCGCATCCCGGGACGGCGATTTCGATGCCCTCCTGGAGGTGCTCGATCCCGACGTCCAACTGCGGATCGATGGTGGCACCCTCCGCGCGGATGCCTCCCTCGTACGACACGGCGCGGAGGACGTGGCCGCGCACACCGTCACCTACTCAAAGCTCTATCCGTTCATCAGACCCGCGCTCGTGAACGGCGCCGCCGGGGCCGTGGTGGCGCCGCACGGCCACGTGTTCTCGGTGATGGCCTTCACTGTCACGAACGGCAAGATCGCCCACATTGATTCTCTCGTAGATCCCGAACGCCTCGCGCGGCTCGATCTCAACCTCTCGCCGATCGCGGATGAGGACGCCGACGGCTTGGCCCTCGGCGCTCTTGAGCTCGAGCGTTGAAGGCAACAGGTGGGGGTTGACCCGTTGCGTCGAGCGATCCTGCCGTAGGTCTGACGAGCTAGGGCGCGGCCAGGGTCAAGTGCACGGAGGAGCCGGTGGGCAGGTTGGGGTGGATGGTGAGCCTGCCGTCGGCCGCCTCGGCGCAGCGGCGGGCGATGTCCAGCCCGAGTCCGGTGGAGCCGCGGTCGCTTCGGCCGCGCTCCCCGGCCCCGAGCGGAATGCCGGGTCCCTCGTCGGCGACCACGATCAGTACGCCGTCGCTGCCGCCGACGGGCTGCCTGGTCAGGATGATCCGCGCGGGTGTGCCGTCGGGAGTGTGGGCGACCACGTTCTCCACCAGGGCGTCCAGCGCGGCGCCGAGATCCTCCGCTGACGACCTCACCATCGCCGGCGGGGTCGGCAGATCCAGGACGAGTTCCCGGCCCTGATCCTCGAACAGCGGCGCCCAGAAGGCGACTCGCTTCCGGGTCACCTCGACCGCGTCACAGTGCGGCACCCTGCCCTCGCGCTGGGGCCGCCTCGCCGCGCTGATGACCGCGGTCAGGGTCCGCTCGAGGCTGTTCACCTGGGTGTTGAGCTCCTCGGCCCGTTCCCGATCCGGTAGCGCCTCGACCTGGAGGCGAAGTGCCGTCAGCGGAGTACGGAGCCGGTGGCTGAGATCCGCGACCGCCTCGCGTTCCACCGCGATCACCTCGTCGATGCGATCCGCCAGACCGTTGAGCGCGGCACCTACCTTCGCCACCTCGGCGGGACCACTCGTCGGGGCTCTCGCGTCGACGTCACCCTTCGCCAGGCGTTCCGCGGTACGGGCGGTTTCTTCCAGTGGGCGGGCCAGGCGGCGGGAGACGAATTCGGCGCCGAGGATGCTGAGGAGCAGGACCAGCAGGCTGCCCGCGAGGAGGAAGAGGATGCGCGGCAGGAGTCCTTCGTACAACTCGTCGGACGTGAGGAACAGGCAGACCGACGCCGGCCCGGCGTGGGTGTCGACGTCGATCTCGGTCGCGATCCCGCCGGCCACCGTGCGCGTCGAGGTGTCCGAGATCTTCGGTGGCCCCCTCCGGTCGTCGCCGTCATCATCCCCGTGTTCGCCCGGAACCGGCTTCGGCGCCGCGACGCCACCGGGAGGTGGGTCGCCCAGCGTCGTACCGTCGGCCAGCCGGACCGAGATCCGGCCTGGCGCGTCGTTCTTGACGCCGTCGATGTACGCCTTGATGTCGGCGGCCGTGCGGTTCTGGTCGCCGACGTAGTACGCCACGTTCTTGGCGGTGTAGCTCGCGGCCTTGAGTGACTCCTCCTCGGCCGCGTTCCGCAGCAGGATGGTCAGCGGTACGGCGAACGCCAGCACCACCAGCGTCGTCATGCCGACGGAGAGCAGCAGGATCCGGCGGCGCATGGTCAGGCGCCCGGATCCGGCGGGGCGAGCTTCACGCCGACCCCTCGCACGCTGTGCAGGAACCGCGGCTCCGCGGCGGTCTCGCCGAGCTTGCGGCGCAACCAGGACAGGTGCACGTCGACGGTCCGGTCGCCACCTCCCCACGGCAGACCCCACACCTCGGCGAGCAGTTCGCGCTTGGTGACGACGGCTCCCGCGCGGCGCGACAACGCGAGCAGCAGGTCGAACTCCTTGCGGGTCAGGTCGACCGGATCGCCGTCCACCGTGACCTCGCGGCTGCGCGGGTCGATCTCCAGCGCACCCAGGCTGAGCACGGACTCGCCCTGCTGGTCGGGCCCACCACGACGGAGTACGGCCCGGATCCTGGCGTCGATCTGCGCCGAGCTGAACGGCTTGATCACGTAGTCATCGGCGCCGGCATCGAGCAGTTTCACCACACTCGCGTCATCGTCGCGAGCCGTCGCCACGATGACCGGGATGTCGCTGACTGCGCGGACCATGGCGAGCACGTCGCGACCGTCGAGATCGGGCAGGCCTAGATCGAGCAGCACCACGTCGGGCTTCTCGCGAGCCACCGCGGCGATCCCTTCGGCTCCGCTGGCCAATGGCGTGACGACGTGGCCGGCGGCCGTGAGCGACTTGCTCAGCGACGTCCGGATCGCGTCATCATCCTCAACCAGGAGCACCCGCGCCATGCCTCTGAGCGTAGACGGTCCTACCCAGCCAACCTCCTTGCTCAGGCGGGCGCCGGTCTGGGCGCCTTCAGGCCGGTACTGCGCAACTCCAGGTCGGCGAGTTGGGCGATGACGGTGGTGTCCCCCTGACGCCAGGCCCCGACCGGGTCGTCGGAGATCTTGGCGAGCCGGTGCATCGGCTGGTTCGCCATCGCCCGGAGCGCGAACAGGTCCAGGTCGGCCGCGTTGTCGATGAACTGCTGCGCGGCCGTCGCCCGCCGGGAGAACCGGATCCGGCGCGGCAGCCAGATCAGCAGCGCGAACAGCACGGGCAGCCCGATCGTCACCGCGGCCAGGAGATACGCCAACTGCTCGACCGCGTGCGCCTGGTCCCGCCCGGCCTGTGCCAGCCGTGCCGCCGCGCCGGCCGCACCGTCGATCGGCGCCCGCAACTCGTCACCGACGGCCGGCACCTTCCCCACCGGCTCGGACATCTTCCGGAGATCCCCCGCTAGGCCGTCCCCGGCCTCGGCCGCCTTGCGCCCCGGATATCCCAGCGCGTTGGTGATCTTGAAGACGGTCAGGCCCAGCGCAGTACAGAACGCGATCCAGGTGACCAGCATCAGATCCCCGAACAGCTGCCCCACCCGCTGCACACCCACACTCGAGTAGAGCTTCACCAGCAATCCCTTCGTCGACTACCCCTCTAATGCCCCTCCGGGCCATAGGCGACACTAGCGACGGCCAGCCGAGGGGATCGCTGTCAGCTCGTAGCGCGCTTGCGCCGAAGCTGAACCGGGCGAGGCCGATCGTTTGAGATCCATCGACCTGCTGCCCAGTTCGATAGCAGCTCAGTCGCGAAATCGAGCATGTAAGTGCGCGATCAGTGCGCGTAATCCGCACGAAAGGGGTGGCGGCTGATCGACCTGCCCAAGCGATCGGCGTCTCGGCGAGGTGATGCAGCCTGTGCGGTGGCACAGTATGGGGCGTGTTCGCGATCGAGGTGGACGCCGTCTTCGACGGTGAGCGTTACTCCGGTGACGGAGCCGTCGTGATCGTCGACGACGGACGGATCGCCGGCGTCGAGCCTCGCGGTACTGCGCTGTCGTGTGAGGTGGCGCGTTTCGAGGGCGGCACGTTGTTGCCGGGACTGATCGACACGCACGTACACCTGTGTTGTGACAGTGGACCCGGCGCACTCGACCGGATCCCCACCTTCAGCGACGCGGAACTCGTCACCGTCATCGAAAACTCCCTGAAGGCGCAACTGGCCAGCGGGGTCACCACCGTGCGCGACCTTGGCGACCGTTCTTTCGCCGTCGTGGACTGGCGGTCCGGCGACGATTCGTTCCCGACTGTGGTCGCGAGTGGGCCGCCGATCACGATTCCGCAGGGACACTGCTGGAACATGGGCGGCGCCGTCCGCGGTACCGACGAGCTCCGCCGGGCGGTCGCCGAACGTGCCGAGCGCGGTGCGGACCTGGTGAAGATCATGGCCAGTGGCGGCGTCAACACATCGGGGACCGACCCGGCCGTGGTCCAGTTCAGCGCCGAGGAAATCCTTGTGGTCGTTGACGAATCGCACGCCCGCGGTCTCCCCGTCACGGCCCACGCCCACTCCCTGGAGTCCATCAAGAACTCCCTCAGCGCCGGGGTGGACAGCATCGAACACTGCTCCTTCATCACGGCCGACGGCGTCGACCTGGACGAGTCAGTGGTCGCCGACCTGATCACCTCCCGTACGACGGTCTGCCCGACCCTGGGAATCGTCCCGGGCGCGAACCCGCCTCCCGCAGTACTGGAGATGCTCCGCCGCACGGGCACCACCTACGAAGCCCGCATCAACCTCTTCGCAGGCCTTCATGAATCCGGGGTGCGCCTGGTCTCCGGCTCCGACGGCGGCATCAACCCCGACAAGGCCCACGGCATCCTCCCCGAAGCAGTAATCGGCCTGGTCCAGGGCGGCGTCTCCCCCGAGGCCGCCCTCACCACAGCCACCTCAACAGCCGCCACCACCTGCGGCCTCAGCAACAAAGGCCGCATCCTCGAAGGCTTCGACGCCGACCTCCTGATCCTCCCAGGCAACCCGACCACCGACATAACCCGCCTCCGCACCCCCCAAGCCCTTTACCTACGGGGAAACCGCGTGAACCTCTAGTCACCTCCATGACGGCAGCGGATGATGTCGGGATGCAGCAGACCAAAGTGTCACCGGGCGAGATAGTCGAGCTGGACTTCCGAAACGGGCGGCAGATTCGCGTGACAGACAATATGTACAACGCCCTCCTGCTGCTGCGACCTGCGCTGATCCAGACAGCCCGTGCCTCGGCGACCATGACCTACGGCCAGGCTTCGGAGGTGTGCGAGCGTGCATACATTCCTCAGGGAATGGGGAAGCTTCTCGACGTCCTCAGCGTCGACTGTGAGCGCCGAGGGGAGCCGTCCTTGGCCGCCCTGGTTGTCCGTCAGGATGCCGGCGAAGTTGGCGACTCCTTCATCGGCGATGCCAAGGCGGCACGACTCGATTGCTATGCCCACTGGAGCGCAGGACAGGCCTTGCCACCTCCGGCGCCTGTGGAGTCGGTGCTGGTGCCACGGACGCGAAGGCTCGCAACCGAAGGCTGACGTAACGAAGGCGAGTCAATCTCAGCCATCGACGACAGGGCCTCGAGCACCAAAGAGAGTAACGCCGCGGAGCCCGTCCCGCGGTGTCGACAATTCTGTCGAATCAGATTCAAACGCCTGCATGATGTGATCCGGTGGCTGCGCCTCCCGCACATCGCGACCGGCAGGCAGATCTGTCCACATCTCGTCGGCCGACAATCTGACGTCCGGGTCGGAGCTGTCCCGCCGGTGTTGACATCGGGGTGGGTTTGTCGGAGGGCGTCGTTAGGGTGGCGGGGTGGTTGAGCTTCCGTCGTTGTCGCCGCTGGGGTATCACCGGGCCGTGTTGTCGCACGTGCGCCGGGTGGACGAGCGTGCGTGGGAGGCGTTGCGGCCGGCGGAGGCCGACGATCCGGGGTTGACCGAGACCTTGCTGAGGAACACCTACCGGCTCGAGGCAGGTGGTCATCCGGCATTGCACGAGGCCGGGCGCCGGGCGGCCGAGGCGTTGGGGCTCGAGGTGGAGGTCGAGTTCTTCCAGGCGCAAGGGGCCGGGCAGCCCAACGCGTCGCTGCTGCACCAGAGTGGGAAAGCGGTGATCCTGTTCGAGGGTCCGCTGCTCGACAGGTTGACTCCCGACGAGCTGGCGGCAGTCTGCGGCCACGAGTTGGCGCATCGCCTGCTCTGGACCATCGACGACGGCGCCTATCTCGCCGTCGACCGGTTGCTGGACGCCGCGGCCGGTGACGCCCGGACACCCGCGCAGTACTTGGAGACCCGTCGCCGGTGGGTGATGGCGTCGGAGTTGTTCGCCGATCGCGGCGCGCTCAAGGCCTGCGGAGACCTCAGTACTACGGTCCGCGCGCTCCTCAAGGTGCAGACCGGGTTGTCCGGCGTCGATCCCGAGGCCTATTTGCGGCAGGCCGGCGAGCTCGACCTCAGCACGGGCAGCCGCGGAACCAGCCACCCCGAAGGTGTCGCCCGCGCCTGGGCCCTGCAGAACTGGATCGCCGGCGAAGACGTCGAGGTGCTCCTGACCGGTCCCCTCGACGTGGATGCGCCCGATCTGCTGGACGCGGTGCTCCTGCGCGAGCTGAGCATGGACTTCGCCGCGCACATCGCCCAGACCGAAGGCCTGCGCTCGGACACCGTCGCCACGTATGCGGCCGGGTTCGCGGATCCGCCCGGGCCTCTCGGCGTACCGGGTGGTGCGGTACCGCGGTTCGACGAGCCGCTGGCGATCCGGCCGGTGGATGGCGCACCGATCCCCCGGCCGCGGGCGTTGACCGCCGCCACCAAGCAGTACCTCTGCTATCTCCTGCTGGATCTCGCGACGGCCGATCCCGATGCGGGTGACGAAGGACTGGTCGCGTCCCTGCGACTCGCTCGCCGCGCCGGACTCACGCCGTACGACGATCTGGCGGACGACGAGCTCGGGTGGAGCGACAAGCGCCGGGCGGAGCTGGCCGCGGCCGCGGACGGGGTGATCCAGTGAAGGATCTCGTCGCCCTCGCCGTTTCCCAGGGCGGTCTCGGCAACGACGCGTTGCTGGCGGCCGTGCTGCCGCTGTTCCACGCGACCGCGGAGGTGCACGAACGCGACCTGGTCGCTCCGCTGCGTGGGCTCGACCGGATCACTGTTGACGAGCAGACGCGGCTCGGGTTCGCCCCGGGGGACGCGTCGCGGCCGGTCTTCGCACCCGACGAGATCTCAATCAGGGAAGGGCATCGGGCCGCCGCGGTCGAGGTGGTCGCGCACCGCCAGGTCGAGACGGATCTCGGCGAGAGCGGTGGGCAGGGCCGGCTCAAGGTGACCGAACCGGTGCCCGAGGCAATCACCGCGCCCGTGCTCGTGCCCGGCTGGCAGAGCTGGGAGCATGTCGTCGGCCACCACGACCCGCTGACCGACATCTTCAGCCTCGGCCAGCTGCTGATCGCGCTCGGCTGCGGCCTGGACCTGTCCCGCCCAGAGGACGTCGCCCGGCTGATCGGAGCCCGAGGCAACCTTTACACGCTGACCAGCACGCTGCACCCGGTGATCGTGTCGGTCGCAGCGCAGATGGCCGAGCCGGACCGGCATCACCGGGCGCAGGACCTCCGGTCGCTGATCGAGCAGCTCGACGACTACCGCGACCAGCCGCTCGACTTCGACGTCGCCGCGATCACCCGCGGTACGGCGGACCGGCGTGCGGCCGTGCTGAAAGCCTTGCGGGACAGGCTCTTCGACCTGTCCCGGCGCAACCGGCTGGTCAAGTTCCGGCACACCGCGCAGACGCTCAACATGACCGACGTGTCCGTCCCACTGATGCTCGACGTGCGCAACATCCGCGCCGAGCAGTTGTTCACCTGGAACGCCGAGCTCGCCGCACGACTCGTCGACGGCAAGGCCCAGACCCTCGGGAAGTGGATCCGGTACGACGAAGCCCCGTTCGCCGCGTCCTCCCTGGACAAGCTGATCTCCACGGCCCGGCGGGACCGCGCGGAGTACGGGCAGGATCAGTTGCGGCTGGTTCCGGCGTTCCTGCGCTGGCACGACCTGAAGAACGATCCGGCCACGCGGCTGTCGTCTCCCCTGGTGCTGGTGAAGGTAGAGCTCGCCAAGAAGCGTGGCGTCCGGGACTCCTACACCCTGAGGATCACGGACTCGGTCGCCGAGGTGAACCCGACCCTGCGGCATCACCTGCACCAGCTGTACGGGATCAACCTGCCGGACAAGGTGGATCTGGCCGAGCCGGACGCGCTCGGCGTACTGCATGAGCGGTTGCGCGCCGAGTTGCAGGCGTCGGAGCCCGGGCTGCAGTTGCACCTGCGGGAGAAGCCGCGGATCGACCTGGTCCGGCAGCGGGCGATGGTGAAGCTGCGGAACTACCGGCGGCGGCAGCACGGGAACACGGCGAACGAGTTCGGCGGGCGGCACTACGCGTACTCCTACCAGCGGCCCGACTACCAGCCGCTCGGGGTGCAGATCTTCCGCAACCAGCTCGCCGTACAGGACTTGCCGCTGAGCATCGTGCTGGGCGAGCCGAGGCGGCCCGGGGCGATCGAGACGGACACGTACACGCTAGAGACAGGCGATGACGGCAGCCCGTACTCATGGGATGTCGACCTGTGTGCTGTGGCGCTGGCCAACTTCAATTACCGCACGCTCGGTCTGGTCCGGGACTACGACGAACTGCTCGACACCGGGCGGTCGTGCCAGTCCTTCGACCAGCTGTTCTCGGACCAGCCGCGGCCGATCAGCAGCGAGCCGCCGGAGCTGCCGACCGCGGAGCGGCATCTCGTCGTACCGGCGGATGGCTCGCAGGTCGCGGCGGTCGCGCGGGCGCAGCGAGGCGAGAGCTTCGTGATCCAGGGTCCGCCGGGAACCGGCAAGTCTCAGACGATCACGAACATGATCGCGGACTTTGTCGCGCGCGGGCAGCGGGTGCTGTTCGTCTGCCAGAAGCGGGCTGCGCTCGACGTCGTGCACGCGCGGCTGGCCGGCCGCCGGCTTGACGGATTGTGCACGCTGATCCACGACTCGCAGGCGGACAAGAAGACCTTCGTCCACGGGCTGCGCGAGACCTACGAGGCGTGGCTGGCCGCCGAGGACGACCTCGACGAACTGACCGTACGCCGGGACGCCCTCGTGGCGCGGGTGGACCGCCTCCTCGCGACAGTCGGGCAGTTCGAGACCCAGCTGGCCGGTGATTCGCCGAGCCTGCGCGCGGTGGTGAACCAGCTGGCCGAGCTGCGGGATCATCGGTGGGGTTCTGAGCTGGAGCCTGTCGAGCGTCGGCTGATTCCATCGCCCGGCGACTGGTGGGCGGGGCGGGCGACCGTGACCAGGTTGGCGCAGGTGCTGGCTGAGGCGGATCCGTCGAGCAGTGGATTGCTGGCGCGGAGTCCGCTCGGTCTCGTCACCTCTGACGTCTGGGTGGCGCCGGGAGCGGACACCGAGATCCCAGTTGCGGCTAGTCGCGCTCGCGATGGCTGGACGGCGGTCGCGAATGCCTTGGCTGAAGCCGATCCGTCAAGCTCCGCTGAGATCTGGGGGGCGCTAAGCCTGGACGAGGTTCGGCAGCTGGGCGAGCTCGGGGTGGTGATGCAGCCGCTGTCCGAGAGAGGGATGGGTGCTGCTCTCCAGCCTGGATCGTCTGCCGCGCAGCGGTTGCGGGCCGCGGCGGGTGAGCATGAGGCATTGGTCGCTGCGGCGAGCGCCGCGTGGGTGGAAGCCGAAGGTTGGGCGGAGCCGCTTGCGCCCAGAGATGCGCGGGCCGCACTGACCGTTGCCCAGGGCAAAGAGGGTGGACTGCTGTCGTTCCTCAGCGGTGACTGGCGGCGGGTGAAGACGCTGGTCAGGTCACGCTACGACGCCTCGGGGCGGGACGTTCGCCCTTCGGTGACAGAGATCCTGACCACCTTGGTCGCCGCGCAGGACGCTTCCGCGGCGGTCCAGCAGAACGCCGAGAAGGCCGAGCGCGACTGGGGTTCCCCGGACCCGGTCGACCTGGCCCGCCGGATTCGCGCGATGGAGCAGGACCCTTCGCTCGCTGACTGGCGTTCGCGACTGGCGGAGGATCCGAAGGTTGCTGCGGCGCTGGCTCGGGTTGCCGCCGCGCAGGATTCCGCTGAGGACGCCACTCGCTGCTTCCTCAGCGACGACTACGCCCGCTTGACGCTGTCCGGAGTACAGGCTGCTGTTGAGGCCTTGGCGTCCACGGGGTTGGTGTCGGCGATTCAGCAGGTGATCCCGGCGATGCGTGCGTTGGCCGAGGCGCCGACGCCCGTGCAAGCGGCGGTGCGCGGGTTGGAGGCGACTCCGGAGCAGCTCGAGTACGCGGTCTGCGCGTTGCACTGGGAGCGGGCGCGGGCGGCGACCCCCTTGCTGACCGAGCTCACCTCCGCGCGGCTCGACTCGATCGTCGGCGAACTGAGCCTCGTGTACGACGAACTGACCACGGTGAACGCGGAGGTCGTGGTCGCCGGAGTGCGCCGGCGGTTCCTGACCGAGCTCGCGCATTCCGAGCTGAGCGTCACGGGGATGTCGCCGGACGACCGTGGCCGCAAGAAGAACTTCAGTACCGGCCGGCGCGAGCTGGAACACGAGTTCGGCAAGGTGATGCGCTACAAGTCGATCCGCGATCTCGCCTCGGGCGCGCCCGGCGAGGTGGTGTCGTTGCTGCGGCCGGTCTGGCTGATGAGCCCGTCGTCGGTGTCGGACACGTTGCCGCTCGACACCGCGTTCGACGTGGTGATCTACGACGAGGCGAGCCAGATCCCCATCGAGGAAGCGATTCCCGCGCTGCACCGCGCTCCGCAGGTGATCGTCGTCGGCGACCAGATGCAGTTGCCGCCGACGCAGTACTTCCGGGTCAGCACACCGACGGTGGACCCGGACGACGACGAGGCCGAGCAGGTCGGCATCGCCCTGACCGACGACAGCTTCCTCGCGATCAGTGCGCTGCGGCTGGCCTCGACCATGCTCACGTGGCACTACCGCAGCCGCTCCGAGGCGCTGATCTCCTTCAGCAACGCGGCCTTCTACCAAGGCCGGCTCGCCACCATTCCCGACCGCCTCCCGGCTGCCAGTGCGCAACCGTGGGCGGTGCGCTCAGTGCCGCAGGACGAGGTACCGACGCTGGATCCGGGGTCGGCTGGCTTCGTCGGTGTGGTCGATGGGGTCCTCGCGGGCAGTATCACGTCGGTGCGAGTGGTGGACGGGATCTACGTACGGCGGACGAACCCGGCGGAGGCGAATTGGATCGCCGGGCTGGTCCGGGAACTGCTCGACCGGGAGACCGGCAAGAGCATCGGGATCGTCGCGTTCTCCGAAGCCCAGCAGGGTGAGATCGAGCGTGCACTGGACGCCTTGGCGGAGGCGGATCCGGCGTTCGGCGCGCGGTACGAGGCTGAACAGGTGCGGACCCGCGACGAGCAGGACGCCGGGCTGTTCGTGAAGAACCTCGAGAACGTCCAGGGCGACGAGCGCGACATCGTCATCATGAGCGTCTGCTACGCCGCTGGACCAGATGGCCGGATGCTGATGAACTTCGGCCCGATCAACACCGCCGGCGGCGAGAAGCGGCTGAACGTCATCTTCAGCCGCGCCCGCCAGCACATGGTGATCGTCTCCAGCATCGAGCCCGACGCGATCACGAACACCTACAACGATGGCGCCAACACCCTGCGCCGCTTCCTCACCTACGCCGACGCCGTCTCCCAGGGCAACCCGGAAGCGACCCGCGCCGCTCTGAACCCGTACCAGTCCACCCACCGCCCAACTCTCACCACCCGCACAGCGTCCCGCAGTACGAGCGGTCCCGGTGCTGATGGTGATGGATCCGCCGTGGTCGAACAGTTGGCGGCGGCGCTCCGAGCCTGCGGCATCGAGGTGGACACCTCGGTCGGCGAATCAGTGTTCCGATGCGACCTGGCGTTGCGTCGTCCAGGCGACGTCGGCCACCGGCTCGCAGTACTCGTGGACACGCCGGAGCGGGTCGCCGCCGACTCCCTACTGGAGCGGCTGAGCACCCACCCACGAGCACTCACCACCGGAGGCTGGCGAGTCCACCACGTCCTAACCACGGACTGGACCCGCACCCCGGACGCCGTCCTCACCCGTCTCCTGGACACCCTCAACCGCCCCACCGACAACTGAAGTACCCCGGCACTTACCCAGCCCGATGCCACCGCGGTTGCCTTCGCTGCACGTCGAGGCCGAGTGCTGGCCTGTGGCGCGGCTGTTCTCTCAGGACACGTCTTCGAGCACTCGGATGCCGCAAAATTCGGTGTGGAAGTGGCCGGTCAGAGCTCGGATCACCGTGGCGTGGCAAACGGCGATGAAGGGCTCAGAGTGGCCGTTGGCTTGTCTCCGTAGTGCGTCGAGTGCTCTGCCGCGTACGGAGGAGAGAGGTTCCCAGAGGCGGGTCTCTCCGGACGGCCACTCGCCCTCGCATTGTTCGAAGTCGCTGCCGAGGACTTGGACATCGCTGAGTGACCGCCAGGACAGCGTGGAGTCCGGCAGCCATTCGCGGAGGTCGATCTCGACGGCCGTGAGCGGGAGGTGGGTCTCTGCGGCGATGAGACTCGCCGTTTGCAGGGCGCGAGTCATGGGAGAGGCCACGATGCGGAGGGCTCCCACCCGTCGGAGGTCTCGGCCAGCGGCCTTGGCCTGCTCGATGCCCTTGGCTGTGAGTGGTGCCCAGTCGCGCGCGGGACCCCACCAGCCTTCTGCGTCGATCTGAGGGAAGCCGGGTTCGCCGTGGCGAACGAGGTAGACGGTGGGCATGCCTGCATTGATATCGCATGAGGGCACACGACGGGTCTGGGTGCGTTAGCGCACCTGACTGACCATCCACGCCGTCGGGCTGTCGGGACTGCGGTCACCTCGCCGGGACCTTGAACATGTCACTGCCTGTCCGAGGTCCCCAGTTGGTGTTCAAGGTCCCCCGTTGGTCCCCAGTCAGCAGATCAGTTCCCCGGTCCGGAGTCGGGGGTAGGGGTGGGCCGCGGGTTAGAGGGTGGTGCGGAGGGCCCAGAGGAGAGGGTAGTAGCGGAGGTCGAGGCGGCTGCGGAGGTAGCCGGCGCCGGAGGAGCCGCCGGTGCCTGGCTTGGTGCCGATCATGCGCTCGACCATGACGACATGACGCGCTCGCCAGGCGGCGGCCAGTTCGTCGTGCTGGAGAAGGGCTTCGGCCAGTTCCCAGATCGCGCCGTGCTGGGCGCGATCGCCCGCGACGGTCTGGAGTGCCTTGCGGAGGTCGTCCTCGGAGGTCGTGGAGAAGCCGGCCTGCTCGACTACTGCGAGGAACGCGTCCCACAGAGTCGGCTCGGACAGGCGATGTTCGATCCGGGCCTTCTCCGCCTCGGTCAGCCCGCGGAACCGCTTCACGAACGACGGGTCCTTGGCGCCGGAGAGGAACTCGATCTCCCGGAACTGCACCGACTGGAACCCGCTGGCCGGTGACAACCGGTGCCGGAACTCGCCGAAGTCCTGCGGCGTCATCGTCTCCAGGATGTCGACCTGCTGGGTCAGCGTCCGCTCGATCGTGTGCACCCGGCGGAGCAGGTGCTGCGCCAGCCAGACCTCGCCGGTCAGCATCGCGTCCCGGGAGGCGGTCAGCTCGTGCAGGACCTGCTTGAACCACAGTTCGTACACCTGGTGGATGGTGATGAACAGCAGTTCGTCGTGCGCGGGCGGGTCGGACTCCAGCCGCTGCTGGTCGAGCAGGTCCCCCAGCCGCAGGTAGCTGCCGTAGGTGAGCCGACCGCCTTCCTCACCGAAGTGCACGTCGACTCCGTCCCAGCGACCGGCGACCGCATCACCGCTGGGCTGAACCCCGTCTGTCTCGCTTGCGCTGCTCACGCGCCGAGGATAACCGCCACTACACCGCGTCACGGGCGTTCCACAGACCAACGCCAGCTCAGCACGGCAGGGCGATGGTGTGACCGCGACGCCTTCCGCTCGCCCTGCTGGCAGTGGCGATCCTGACTTCCTTGATCGCGGGCGTCGGCTAGGACTCGACGACGGATCCAACGGTCCGACGTTTTCGCACAGAAGTGATCACCTGGCGTATTGACCCTGTCACCGAGCGCACCGTACTTTCGGTGAAAGCGCTCTCTTCCTACCGCCCCAGGGAGAATCACGATGATCGCCGCCCTAGCTTCGGCTGCTCTGATGTCAGCGTTGTCCGCCCCCCTCGGAGCGCCACCTCCTCCTGTTCCCTCGACCCCGCCGGTGACGATGTCGACCCAAGCGACGATCTGCAACAAGTACTGCGACGCCCGGGACCCCGCGTTGTCCCCAGGCGACCGTGCCCCTGTATCGGCGTCGATGTTCGGCCGCACGCTGCGGTTGCACTTCGACGACGCGGACGCGATGGGCTGGGCCTCGATCGAGAACGGCAACCCGGGTGACGAGGTCTGGCTGGACCGCTCGTTCGACGGCGGCCGCACCTGGGGATCCGGCAGCCGGCTAGGCAACACCGTGGTACCGGCGGGTCAACGCGGCTGGCGGACGCTGATGTTCAACGTCGACGACTGGAACAACCACGGAGTCGGCGCCCTCCGCGCCTGCGGCAAGGCCGGCGACCGTCCCGACATCGCCTGTACTGCGTGGGCGCGAACCACCTGGAACGCGGGCGACCGGCGTACGGCGGCTGCCACGGCGCAGATGCAGTTCTACAACTACGGGACCGGGTTGTTCGACACCACCGGCTGGTGGAACTCGGCGAACGCGCTGAACGCGATCATCGACAACGCCCGGGTGACCGGGATGGGCAGTTACCGCTACGCGATCGCCAGGACGTACGACCTCAACCTCAACGCCCAGCAGGGCCAGTTCCGCAACGACTACCTCGACGACACCGGCTGGTGGGGTCTCGCCTGGGTCGCCGCCTACGACCTCACCGGCGAGTCCCGCTACCTGCAGACGGCACGCGCCGACGCCGACCACATGGCGGCGTACTGGGACAGCACCTGTGGCGGCGGGGTCTGGTGGAGCCAGGCGAAGACGTACAAGAACGCGATCTCCAACTCCCTTTACATCCAACTCAACGCAGCACTGCACCAACGGATCGCCAGCGACAGCACCTACCTGCAACGGGCGCAGAGCGGCTGGACCTGGTTCCAGCAGACGGGGATGATCAACAGCTCGCACCTGGTCAACGACGGCATCAACCTGTCCACCTGCAAGAACAACGGTGAGGTTGCCTGGAGCTACAACCAGGGAGTGTTGCTCGGAGCCCTCACCGAGTTGTCCAAGGCAACGAACAACACGAGCCACCTGACCACGGCCAGGCAACTCGCCGACGCGGCGACGACTTCGTCCGCACTCAACACCACCGACGGCATCCTCAAGGAGCCGTGCGAGTCAGGCGACTGCGGTGGCGACGGCCCGTCTTTCAAGGGCGCGCACGTCCGCGGCCTCGGCAAGCTGAACGCGGCGCTCTCCGACCACCCGTACACGAGCTATCTCGAGCGGCAGGCCGACCGCGCCTTCGCCGCAGATCGCACCCCGATGGACCAGGACGGCCTCCGCTGGTACGGCCCGATCGACAAACTCGATGCTGCCCGCCAGCACAGCGCCCTCGACCTGATGAACGCCACTCCGTGAACCGTTTCCCCGGGGATCTAGCCTGGAGGCTGTGAGGCGCAAGGACATCCTGTACGTCGACCCGTCGAGCAACCTGATCGTCACTACCGACTTCTCCTCGTCCGACAAGGGCGGCGAGGGGACCTTCACCTTCGAGGAGCTGTACAGCGGTCCCGAGGAGCTGCGCGGCCACAGTTACAACCTGACACTCCCGTACTCCGACGTGCCCGTGCTCGGGGCGTTCCTGGTCGGGCGGTTCGGGCTGGAGGTGCTCGGCGATCCCGCGGAGCAGCTGGTCCATTGCCTCGAGGAGCTGATCATCCGCGGCGAACTGAGCCCCGCCGGTGGTGGTTCCGCGCTCCGCGATGAGGTGTTCGCCTGGTGCGAAGAGGCGGGGCTGTCGCCACGCCGGGGTGGACTCGATCGGCGGGAGGTACTGCTCACGCGGGGCGAGGCGACCGTCGAACTGACGATCAATTCCTTCAACCAGCAGATCATCTTCCAGGAGTCTCACGGTCCCGTCGCCGACAGATCAGGCCTCTATCAGCTCCACCTCGGCCACACCACCCTTGGCGCCGTGATCGGAGTACTGGAAGGCCGGGACCCGATCCCGGGTGACGGGTTGAGCCGGGACGATCGGTTGTATGCCGGGTTCCGGGCGGCGGCTGCTCGGGGCGAGCTCGAGCTCGGGGAGCCGGGCGCGGTACGGGACCGCGTGGCCGGGTGGTTGGCCGCGGCCGGGGTGCCGTTCCAGAGTTACGGGTCCGAGTGGAAGACGACCTTGCTCAAGGTGCACCGGCAACGGAACGACTGCATCTTCGCGCTTCGGATGACGTTCGACCCGGAGCGAGGCGCGGAGGGGATCCGCTTCACCGAGTCCTACGACTACCTCCCGCTTGCCGACGATCCCGGCCGCGAGTACGCGTACACCGTGCACGCGCCGTACGACTGCCTGCCTGCACTGATCACCTACTTCGACCAACGACTCGGCCGCACCAGCACCGGCTCCCCACAAGCCCGCTTGATCGACTGCTTCACCACTCTGATCACCCGGGGCGACCTCGGCGACAACCTCCCCCTCCGCGACAACCACCTCCGAGTAGCCACCTGGTTCGAAGCCGCCGGCGCACCTACCACCACCGACACGTGGTCCTGGCTCAACTCGGACTAACCCATGGGCAAGCCGGCGCGGTGGGCGGTCGACGTACGATGGGGCCGCTCGGGCTGGGGAAATCGAGTTCTTGGGCTTGGCCGTCAGCGTTGACGGGTGAGCTGCGCCGTCATTGGATCGGGGTTGCGAACGCCGGGAGGCGATCCGTGCTGAAAGCTGCCGGCCTCAGTGAGACGAAGGAAGCGACGTACCTCGCGCTGGTCCGGCAGGGCAGCGCCTCCGTCACGCAGCTTGCCGAGCGAGTCGGGCTGACGGTCGTCCAGGTACGTCGGGCCGTGGCCGCCTTGCAGCGCGAGGGATTCGTGCACCGGACCCCGCCACCGCAGGAGCTCGTCGTGCCGGTGCCGCCCGAGTTGGCGGTCGAGCAGTTCATGAAGAGTCAGGAGCTCGAGCTCGAACGGAGCCGTGCGGCGGCGCAGCGGTTGGCTGCAGAGGCTTACAGCCGACCGAGCAACCGGCGGACCGAGGAGCTGATCGAGATCGTCTCCGGCCAGGCCGCTGTCGGGTGGGCGTTCGACCGGGTGCAGCGCACGGCCCAAAAGGAGATGCGAGAACTCGTGGCGCCGCCGTACGCGGCTTCCACGGAGGTGAACCGGACCCAGCTCGACCGCCAGGCCGCTGGAGTCGCCTATCGGGTGGTCTACGACAGCTCAGCTCTCGCGGACGCGGTGCTCGCCGCCAGCGCAGTGAGCCATGTGCGGTCCGGCGAGCAGGCCCGGATCGCGGACGCGCTGCCGACCAAGCTCGCGATCGCCGACCGGGAGCTCGCACTGCTGCCACTCGACTGGACTACCCCGGCCCACGACGCGGCGCTGCTCGTCCATCCGAGCAACCTGCTGGATGCGCTGGTCGCGCTCTTCGAGACCGTGTGGGCGCGCGCCAGCCCGCTCTCGGTGACGGAGTCGGGCGGCCTGTCGGAGGAAGCCTCGATGTCCGCCGAGGACCGGTATCTGCTCTCACTCCTGGTCGCCGGCCTCACCGACGACGCGGCCGGAGCGCGGCTCGGAATCAGCCGCCGGACGGTCGCCCGCCGGGTCCAGCAACTGATGGAACAGACCAACTCCCGCTCCCGCCTCCAACTAGGCTGGCAAGCCCGCGAACGCGGCTGGCTCTGAATTCACCGACGGGCCGCACCGGCAGGCTTCGTTGGCCGGATTGGTCGTGACCGGTTTGCGCCACGTTTCTTCGTGGCACGGCGGCGTCGGGCGTGTCTTTAATCAGGGGCTTCGCGAACGCCGACCCTTGGAGTCCTCTTGTCATCGTCCTCCAGACGCGGGTTGATCGCGCTTGGTGCCACCCTGGTAGCTCTGACCGCGGCAACGCCCTCGATGGCGCAGACCGGCCCGGCGACCACCCCGGCACCGGCAGCAGCCCGCAGCCTCGCCCCTTCCGGTCCTCCGCGCACCGTCACGCTCATCACCGGCGACAAGGTGACGGCGACCGTCACGAGTGACGGGCACACCACCGCGACCGTGCAGGCCCCCGACGGCCGCCCGGCCGGCGCCCACATCATGACCACCGGCAAGGACACCTACGTCTATCCCGACTCGGCCCTGCCCTATCTCGCCTCCGGCGCCCTCGACGAGCACCTGTTCAACGTCACGGAGTTGCTCGCGGACGAGTACGACGACGCGCACAGCGACCACCTGCCGCTGATCGTCTCGTACACCGACGCCGCCACCCGCGCCCGCAAGCAGGTCGTCCCCGAGGGCGCCCGGCAGACCCTGACGCTGAGCAGCATCCAGGGCGCCGCGCTGTCGACCGACCGCTCCCGCGCGGCCGACTTCTGGACCTCCATCACCGGCACCCCCACAGCCAACCGCTCGGCCGCCCCGACCACGCAGGCCGTACTACGAGGCGGGATCGCCAAGATCTGGCTGGATGGCAAGGCGAAGGCGACCTTGTCCGACACCACCGCGCAGATCGGCGCCCCCGAGGTCTGGCAGGGCGGCGACACCGGCCAGGACGTGGACGTCGCCGTACTGGACACCGGCATCGATGCCGCGCACCCGGACTTCGGCGGCCGGATCGCCGCGACGGCGAGCTTCGTCCCGGGCCAGGACGTCACCGACCGGCATGGCCACGGCACCCACATCGCCTCGACGATCGCCGGTACCGGCGCGGCCTCCGACGGCAAGGAGAAGGGGGTCGCCCCGGGTGCCGACCTGCACATCGGCAAGGTCCTCGACGACGACGGCAACGGCCAGGACTCGTGGATCCTCGCGGGCATGGAGTGGGCGGCGCGCGACCAGCACGCCAAGGTCATCAGCATGAGCCTCGGCTCCGGCCCCACCGACGGCACCGACCCGATGAGCCAGGCCGTCAATGAACTCAGCGCCGAGACCGGCGCGCTCTTCGTGATCGCCGCCGGGAACTCCGGCCCGGCCCCCTACAGCGTGAGCGCGCCCGGCGCAGCCGACGCGGCGCTGACCGTGGGTGCGGTTGACGGCGCCGATCGCCTGGCCTCGTTCTCCAGCCGCGGTCCTCGCGTGGGCGACAGCGCCCTCAAGCCCGATCTCACCGCTCCCGGTGTCGACGTCCTCGCCGCGCGCTCGCAGTACGCGCCGGAAGGTGAGGGCTCGTACCTGACCATGAGCGGCACGTCGATGGCGACGCCGCATGTTGCGGGCGCCGCGGCCCTGCTGGCCCGGACGCACCCCGACTGGAATGGCCAGCAACTCAAGGACGCTCTGGTCAGCACCACCAAGACCACCGTCCAGTACAGCCCGTTCTCGGCCGGCAGCGGCCGACTCGACGTGGCGGCTGCGGTGCGGAGCACCCTGTTCGCCACCGGGTCCGCGTACTTGTCGGCGAAGTGGCCGTACCCGCCGAGCCAGACCGTGCAGAAGGACGTCACCTACACGAACACCGGCTCTGAGCCGATCACGCTGGACCTGGCTCTCAAGGTCCAGGGGATTCCCGCCGGTCTGTTTACGCTGACGACTCCGCAGGTGGTCGTGCCCGCGCACGGCACCGCCACGGCCGGAGTAGTGGGTCATCTGGAGGCGGCTGTCGAGGACGCCGGCTACAGCGCCGTACTCACGGCGACCGGCCCGGACGGAGTACTGCGTACTCACACGCCCGTCGGCCTCAACAAGCAGAGCCAGCGGGTCAAGCTCTCGGTCACGTCCAAGGACCGGCGCGGCTCCGCACTGCCCGGCATGCTCGTCATGAAGGACATCGCGCGGGACACCGTCCCCAAGGTCTACCTGGTAGACGAGAGCGGCAGCATCGACCTGAGCATCCAGCCGAGCACCTACGCGGCTTGGCTGTACGCCGATGTCACCGGGCTCGACGGACCGCACTCGCTCGGGCGCGCAGTGCTCAGTGAGCCGGAGGTGGTGGTCGCCAAGGACCGGACGCTGACCTTCGACGCCTCCACCCTGCGCAAGGTCAGCGCGACCACCCCGCAGCCGACCACCAACAGCTACGTGCGGGTCGACCAGTACCGGAGCTACGGCGACCTGCACCGGTTCGTCGACACCTATCAGCTCGAGCCCTGGATCTACGACAGCCTGTGGGCCACCCCCACTCGCAAGGTGACGCAGGGCTCCTACACCTTCGCCACTCGCTGGCGTCAAGTGCAATCACCGCTGACGATTGCTGTCGGCAACCAGTCCTACGACAGCATCATCCAGAGCTTCTCCCCGAAGCTCCCGCAGGGCACGGGCTCGTACTCCGTCGTCGACGTCGGCAGCGGATCGGCGGCAGAGTTCGCGAAGGTCAACGTCCGCGGCAAGATCGCGCTCGTTCGTCGGAACGACGCGACCGTCCCGACTGCCCAGGCGGCCGCCGCCCAGAAGGCCGGCGCCAAGCTCCTGCTGATCGTGAACGACGGCTACGGACCGCTGGACGCGTGGGCCGATCTCCCGCAGGAGGAGTCATCCCCCCTTCCGGTGGCGTCGCTGAGCACCGACCAGGGCAAGCAGCTCATCGACCGGATCCAGCACGGCTCCAAGTCGCTCAAGCTCACCTCGCACCCGTACCCGCAGTACCTGTACGACCTGGTCCAGCACCATGACGGCGCCATCCCGCGCGATCCCGCCTACCGGCCGGGAGCGAACGAGCTGGCGAAGATCGACGAGTCGTTCCGCGACACCAAGCAGGGCGAGGCTCTCGACATCCGCTACGACTTGTCCACCGACTTCACCTGGGCAGTGAGTGCGGCAGGGACACCAGTCGCTGCCCAGGGCAACTACACCGCCTGGGTCACCGCCGGCTCGCAGTACAAGTGGCTCACCCAGGCTGCTGTGCCGGACCTCACCCAGTTGGGCTCGTCCCTTTCTTACAAGGCGCGCAGCACCACCAAAGAAACCTGGTTCGCCGGGATCCAGCGGCCGCGGCTGCTGAGCGACAGCGCGGTCTCCACAGTTCCCTCGCGCGTCGGCGACATCATCAGCTCCTTCGGGATGCCCAGCTGGGGTGATTCGGGCCGTCACCAGGGCGTCGTGTACGGCGGTGTCACGGTGGAGTCCTCGCTCTACCAGGGCGACAATCTCCTGGCCCAGGGCAGCGATTTCCTCTCCGCCGAGGTCACCCCGGAGGAACTCCCGTACCGGCTCGTCGTGGACGCCACCCGCGACCTTCCCGACCGGCCATACTCGCCTCGCACCCACACGGAGTGGGGTTTCGTCTCGGACCAGGCCGACTACACGGCACTGGAGCCCTTGCCGCTGATCCAGCTCGACTACGACGTGTCCACCGACCTGGCCGGACGCGCCCACCGGCGTACCGACCTCGTGGTGACGCCGTCGCAGCTGCCGGGCGCTGCCGAGGCGGGCAAGATCAGCGCGGTCACGTTGGAGATCTCGTACGACGACGGCGCGACCTGGCGGACTGCCGAGCTCCGGCGCTCGGGGAACGAGTGGCTGACCAAGCTGGACGCACCTTCGAAGAGCAAGTTCGCGACCGTGCGTGCGACAGCCAAGGACACCAAGGGCAACAGCGTCACCCAGACGGTGGTCCGGGCCTTCGGTCTCGAGTAGTCCTCAAGCCCTGAAAGTCAGGCACTGAAGCGGAGACCGTCGACCAAGAGGTCGAGGAGGCGGTCGGCCAGTCCTGGTGGTTCCTTGGCGGCGATCAAAGTGATCCCGCCGAGGGCCATCAGGACATCCGCGGGGGCCGCGTCGGCGCGGATGGCGCCGTCAGCGGCACCCGCCTCGAGCAGTACTGCGAGGGCGTCGGCCAGCAACTGGCGTGATCCCATCCGCAGCTCACCCGAACTGCTGAGCACCACAGGGAGTGCGTCGCCCATGCCGTGCTTGGTGGCGATGTACTCGACGAAGCGTTCCATCCAGACTCGAAGGGCCTCCAGCGGCGGCAACTTCTCGAGCAACTCGGTCGCGGCGGATCCGAGCCGGGCGGTCTCGTTCCGATAGACGGCCTCGACCAGCACCTCGCGGTTCGGGAACCGGCGGTACAGCGTGCCGATCCCGACGCCCGCTTCCTTGGCGATGTCCTTGAGCGACGCCTCGGTGCCGTCCGTGGCGAACGCCCGGGCGGCGGCGTCCAGCAGCCGGTCGTGATTCTGCTGTGCGTCGGCTCGCATGAGTCCTCCCTTGATAAGTGGAGCCGCGTCCGGTTACAGTGGCGATTAACCGGATCCGGCTCCGTTTACAAGTATAGGAGCACTCACATGACCACCACCAACCCCTTCGGGCCGTCCTCCACCGCGGCGGAGGTGATCGCCGGCGTCGACTTGACCGGCCGGCGCGCGATCGTCACCGGCGGCAACTCGGGCATCGGCCTGGAGACCGCCCGGGCCCTGGCCTCGGCAGGCGCCGAGGTGACGCTCGCCGTCCGCAACGTCGAGGCCGGCCGGCAGGTCGCCGACGATCTGATCGCCGACACCGGCAACAAGTCCGTCCTCGTCGCCGCGCTGGACCTCTCGGACCGGAAGTCGATCGCCGACTTCGTCGCGAACTGGGAGGGGCGACTGCACATCCTCGTCGACAACGCCGGCGTGATGGCGACCCCCGAGACCCGCACCGCCGACGGCTGGGAACTGCAGTTCGCCACCAACCACCTCGGCCACTTCGCCCTCACCACCGGCTTGTACGACGCACTCGCCGCCGCGGGTGACGCGCGAGTCGTGGTGGTGAGCTCGCGCGGTCACCTGCAGGGCGAGGTGCTGTTCGACGACGTGAACTTCGAGCACCACCCGTACGACCGCTGGGCGGCGTACAGCCAGTCGAAGACGGCCAACGTGCTCTTCGCGGTCGAGGCCGCGCGCCGCTGGGCCGCCGCCGGGATCACCGTGAACGCCTTGGCCCCGGGCCGCATCCGCACCAATCTGATGCGCCACATCGGCGACGAGACCACCGCCAACGCCCCCGCCTCCTTCGGTGCCGTGGACCCGTCCATCACCTGGAAGACCACGGAACAGGGCGCCGCCACCTCAGTCCTGCTGGCCGCCTCGCCCTTGGTACAAGGCATCACCGGCACCTACTTCGAAGACTGCCAGCCGGCCGCCCTCGCAGTACCGGGCGGCTTCGACGGGGTCGCGGCCTACGCCATCGACCCCGCCAACGCCGACCGACTCTGGAAGCTCTCGGAATCCCTGCTCAGCTAGCCATCAGTTCGCGGACTCGCGGTGCGACCTGGGTGCCGAAGAGTTCGATGTTGGTCATCAGGGCCGCGTGGGACAGCCCGCCCATGCCGTACTTCAGGTCGAAGCGGTTCGCGCCGAGGGTCTTGAGGTTCGCCGCGATCTTCTGCGCGACCGTTTCCGGCGAGCCGACGAAGAGGGCACCGTGCGGACCGACCTCGGCCAGGAACGACTGCTTGGTCGGGATCGCGAAGCCACGGGTCTTGCTCACGTGAGTGATGACCTCCAGGTACCGCGGCCAGAACTCCTCGCGGGCCAGCTCGTCGGTCGCCGCCACGTGCCCGGGCGAGTGCACCCCGACGGGCAGCGGGTCGCGGCCGAAGCTGTCCAGCGCCTTGTGGAAGAGCTGGGAGAAGGGCGCGAAGCGCGACGGGCTGCCGCCGATGATCGCCAGCATCAAGGAGAAGCCGTAGTGCGCGGCGCGGATCACCGACTGCGGACTGCCGCCGACACCGATCCACGTCGGCAGCGTGCCGTGCTCGAGATGCGGCACGACGTCCTGGTCGTGCAGGGACGCGCGGGTCTTGCCCTCCCAGTTGACCGGGCTGCCCTTGAGGAGTTCGGCGAAGAGGTTGGTCTTCTCCTCGAAGAGGTCCTCGTAGTCGGCCAGGTCGTACCCGAACAGCGGGAACGAGTCGATGCTCGACCCCCGCCCGAGGATGACCTCGGCGCGGCCACCCGAGAGCGCGTTCAAGGTGGAGTACCGCTGGAACACCCGGACCGGGTCGTCCGAGCTCAGCACCGTGACGGCCGAGCCGACGTGGATGCGCTCGGTCCGCGCCGCGATCGCGCCGAGCACGACGTCCGCGGCCGAGAGCGGGAAGTCGTCGGTGTGGTGCTCGCCGATCCCGAAGAAGTCGAGCCCGACCTGATCGGCCAGAACCCCCTGTTCCACCAGGTCCCTGATCGTCTGGGCATGCGAGAGCGGGCGGCCCTGCTCGTCGGAGGTGAGGTCGCCGAAGGTGTCGAGGCCGAGGACCAGCGGGAATCCCCCGCCGACCTCGGATGCTGCTGTGGTCATGATTCGTTCTCTCTCTGAAGTTGTGAAAGTCGTTGGAAAATAGGGGGATTCAGGCTGCTTCGGCGCTGACGGTCGACTCGAACTCCGCGCGGCTGAGCGCCTCCCCGAAGACGGGTCCGCCCGGTTCGAGGAAACGCCCCGCGCGCAGGCCGTCCAGCCGCACCGTGTCGTAGCCGATGTCCTCGATGACACCCGCCACCACGTCGACCGCAGTACGGTCTCCCGCGACGCCGAGTGCCCGTCGCTCCGGAGAGCCGGCAGGTCGGCGGTCGTCGGCGAGCTCGTGGTAACCGAGGTGGTTGAGGGTCTTGACCACGGTCGACCGGGCGAGCCGTCGCTGGACAATCTCGCTGCTGCCGAAGCGGTCGTCCTCGAAGAGTTCCTGGACGCCGTCGACGGGTGGCCAGTAGTTCATCGTGTCCACCACGAGCTTGCCCGCCACCAGGTCCGGGTCGAAGGTCGCGAACTTGTGCAGCGGGATCGACAGCACCACCAGGTCGGCGTCCGCGACGGCATCAGCGGCCCACCGCGCTTCGGCGCCCGGCACGAGCACCTGGGTGATCAACTCGATCTCCGCGGGATCACCCGAGGCCGCGATCGACACGTCGTACCCGGCCTCGATCGCGACGCGCGCGATCACCGGCCCGACATGCCCCGCACCCAGTACTGCGATTCGGGTCATCATGCCGCCAGGTGCTTCCGCAGGGTCTGCATCACGTCGGCGAGCGCGTCGAACTGCTCGGGCGTCAGCGCATCCGCGAAGTACTTCTTGATCGCCTTCGTGTGCGGCGCGGTCGCCCGCCGGAACGCGGCGGCTCCCTCGTCGGTCAGCACGACCTCGGCACCGCGGTTGTCGGTCGCACAGTCCTCCCGCCGGATCAGGCCGCGCTTCTCCATCCGCCCGAGGTGGTGGGAGAGCCGGCTGCGCTCCCACTCCATCTCCGCGGCCAGCCGCGAGGACCGGCTCCGCTTTCCCTCGGCCTCGCTCAACGTGAGCAGCACCTGGTAGTCCGCCGAGGACAGCCCCGACTCCTCGGCCAGCTGAACGCTCAGCCGCCGCCGGAGCTCGGCGGTCGTGTCGACCAGCGACCGCCAGACCGCCAACTCCTCCACCGTCATCCGCCGCCGTTCCACCGCGGCCGTCCTGCCGTTCCCCACGATCCCGCCTGCCTCGTTCTGTCGTCCCGAATCCGATTGATGTATCAATGATGACACGTCAATCAAATCTGCGAACGAGAGGCCCCACGGCTGCATCACGACCTCGGTGACCGATCAGGAGTGCCATGATGTGCGGCATGGAGCTGAAGATGTCGGCGTCGTACGACGCCACCCCTGAGGAAGTCTTCGCGATCGTCAGCGACGCCACCTTCCGCGAGCAGGCCTGCGAGAAGACGAAGGCGCTGTCGTACGACGTCAAGGTGAGCGAGTCCGGCGGCGACACGATCGTCCGGGTGCGGCGCGAGATGCCGTCCGACGACGTGCCGGACATCGCCCGGAAGTTCGTCGGCCAGACCCTGACCGTGGTGCAGACCGAGACCTGGCACGCGGCCAACGCCGACGGGTCGCGCGACGCCGACGTCAACGGCGAGATCGCCAACACCCCGGTCACGCTCAAGGGCACCGCGCGGATCGCCTCGAGCGGCGGCGAGACCGTCCAGTCGATCGACCTCGACGTCAAGGTCGCCGTCCCGCTGATCGGCAGGAAGATGGAGCCGTTCGTCGTCGACGCGATCCGCTCCGGTCTGCAGAAGGAGCACGACCTCGGCCGCGACTGGCACAACGGCACGAACTGACGACCGCCACAAGGGCACGTACTGCACCCGTGTCGCTGACCTGGTGAACCCACCTCCGGTGGCAGTCTGAAAAGGACACTCGGAGGTGGGTTTCTCATGCGTACCCAACGCCGCAAGCCGGCAACCGACGACACGCAGTACTGCGTGCTGTGCGACGCCGTGGTGCTCTTCGAACAGGTCGAGACCGGGGATCACCCCGACGACGACCCCGCGGCCGAGTGGATCTGCGTGATGTGCGGCTTCGCTCTGCTGATCGGGCCCGCCGCACAGCCACTGCACCGCACCGCCTGAGCAACGGCGCGGATGCCGGCTCCCCTGCCGCCGGCATCCGCGCCGTGACCGCCTTCTACATCACGGTCCGCCGCGGCCTGTCCCGGCAAGGCTTTCCGATCGCGGTCATCTGACTGATACCGCGGCGGCGGGCTCGGCCTCATCCTTGGGGGTGGGAGGCGATGATCCGTGCTTGCGAGGTTGGTCCGGGGCGTTCGGTCGACCTGGGGCGAGGGCGTGCTGCGGACTTTCGGGACCGGTGGACTGGGACTCTGGCACATGCGGCCTGCCGCGTGCCGGCGGCGGGAGGACCGGCAGGAGAAGTGCGGTGGGTGCCGGAAGCGACACCGCCGGCTGTTGCGCGTGCTCGCGGTCCTCGTCGGCCTGCAAGTCGTCGGCCTGCTGGGGCTGGCGGCCTTCGGTCTGGGCGCACCGACCTGCCAGCCGCCGGCGAAACTGTCCGTGAACCAGGCGGCGAGCTACACCCGCAGCGGCGCGAGTCCGGCGGTGTTCGCCCGCCAGGTCTTGACGGCCGGCCAGACCGGGCTGGCCCTCACCTATGCGAAGACGCGGGGTGCGGACGTCTGCAGGTTCGCGCCGAACGGCAATCTCGTCGCGCGGATGGAGTCGGGATTCGCCCGCGGCGGCACGATGTACGGCCACGTTTTCCTGACCTATGCCCACGTCGACTACTCGTACCGCGAACTGCGGTCGATCAAGCGGCATGAGACGCGGCACACCACCCAGTGGGCGGCGGGCACGTTCCTTGCCGGGCCGCTCGCCTTCCCGGTTGCGTACAGCGCCGACGAGTTGATCGCGCCTGGGGCGTACAACCACTTCGAGCGAGCTGCTGGGCTGACCGAAGGCGGATACGAGGTCCCGGACGGCCCGTCCCCGACTCTGACTCGCGTGTTCATCGCCGCCGTGCTGCTAGGTCTGGTGCTGTTCGAGCGGCACCGCTTCCGCCGCCAACTCCTGCTTCTCCGCACTCATTTCCGGCACCGGCGAGCGAGTCGGACAACTGGGCAGGTGCCGTGGTGGCACGCCGAGACGAAGCCGATCGCCCGCGGGCGGATCCTGCGCCTGCTGCGCCGGATCTCACCCGGCACCGCTGACCTGGTGGAGGAACACCGCCGTCTTCAGCAGGTCGGCTGCCCGTCCTGCGGCGCGACGCCGAGCATGAAACGACCGGCCGACGCTGGTGCGCCGGCCGGTCGTCTCTGAGCTGCCTGGTTGAGCTCAGCCCTGGTGCGGGTAGCGGTAGTCGGTCGGCGGGGCGAAGGTCTCCTTCATCGAGCGCGGGCTGGCCCAGCGGATCAGGTTCCACATCGAGCCGGCCTTGTCGTTCGTGCCGCTCGCGCGGGCTCCACCGAACGGCTGCTGGCCGACGACCGCGCCGGTCGGCTTGTCGTTCACGTAGAAGTTGCCGGCCGCGAAGCGCAGGTACTCACTCGCCTCGGCGACGGCGGCCCGGTCCTGGGCGATGACCGCACCCGTCAGCCCGTACGGCGCGGCGCTCTCCATCTGCTGCATCACCTTGGCGTAGTCGCCGTCCTCGTACACGTGCACGCCGAGGATCGGACCGAAGTACTCGGTGGTGAAGATCTCGTCGGTCGGGTCGTCGGAGACCAGCAGCGTCGGGCGGACGAAGTACCCCTCGGAGTCGTCATAGGTGCCACCGGCAAGGACCTCGATCGCGTCGGACTGCCGGGCCCGGTCCAGCGCCGCCTTGTGCTTGGCGAAGGCGCGGTCGTCGATCACGGCGCCGATGAAGTTCGACAGGTCGGAGACGTCACCCATCGTGAGGGAGTCGGCCTCGGCGGCGATGTCGTCGCGGATCTTGTTCCAGACCGAGCGGGCGACGTACGAGCGGCTGGCGGCGGAGCACTTCTGGCCCTGGTACTCGAAGGCGCCGCGGACCATCGCGGTCTTCAGGACGGCGGGGTCGGCCGACGGGTGCGCCAGGATGAAGTCCTTGCCGCCGGTCTCGCCGACCAGGCGCGGGTAGGTCTTGTACCCCGCGATGTTCTGCCCGACGGTGCCCCACAGGCTCTGGAAGGTCCTGGTCGAGCCGGTGAAGTGGATGCCGGCCAGGTCCGGGTGGGTCAGCGCGGCCTTGCTGACGTCGATGCCGTCACCGGTGACCAGGTTGATCACCCCGGCCGGGAGCCCGGCGGCCTCGAACAGGCGCATCGTCCAGTGCGCCGCGAACTGCTGGGTCGGCGACGGCTTCCAGACCACGGTGTTGCCCATCAGCGCGGGCGCGGTCGGCAGGTTGCCGGCGATCGCGGTGAAGTTGAACGGGGTGATCGCGTAGACGAAGCCCTCGAGCGGGCGGTAGTCGACCCGGTTCCAGATCCCCGGCGAGGAGATCGGCTGGTCGTTGATGATGTTGCGCGCGAAGGCGACGTTGAAGCGGAGGAAGTCGATCAGCTCGCAGGCGGCGTCGATCTCGGCCTGCTGGACCGTCTTGGACTGGCCGAGCATGGTCGCCGCGTTCAGGGTGTCGCGCCACGGGCCGGCCAGCAGGTCGGCCGCCTTCAGGAACACCGCCGCGCGGTCGTCGAAGGACAGCGAGCGCCAGGCCGGAGCGGCCGCGAGCGCGGCGTCCACCGCTGCCCTGCCGTCCGCCTCGGTGGCGTTGCCGAGCGTGCCGAGCACGTGCGCGCGCTTGTGCGGCTGGACCACGTGGACCTGCGCGCCGCCGCCGAGCTTCTGCTCGCCGCCGATCGTGCAGGTCAGGTCGATCGCGCCGGCCGCATTGAACTCCTTGAGCTTCGCCTCCAGGCTGCCGCGCTCGGGCGAACCGGGCGCATACCCGCGGACGGTCTCGTTGACAGGCGTGGGAACGGCGGTGACGGCATCCATGGTGTGCGGTGCTCCTAGATCGGCTCGGCTGGTTCTCGGCCCGGCTGGGTCTGTCGACTGCTGAGGGTTCCCTCGCGGGGCCCGATCGGGGCCTGCCGCGACAGGTTCGCGTCTTCATGCTGCCACGTCGGACGCCTTACCACGAACCCGACTGGTCCGCTCCCGAACCCACCACGCCCCGCGGCACCATTTGTAGCATGCGTTTCAGCCGAACACCCCGCACAGCAGCAATGCTGAGACGGCGCCTCTCCTGCGTGCGAGCAAGATCACGCAGGGACCAGACGGCCCCGATCAGAGCTGGATCGGGTGTGACACCTCAGGGACGCCAGGGCATGTGCTGGAGAGTCCAGGTGTTGCCGTCGGGATCGGCGAAGGACGCGTAGAACACGCCGCCCATGTCCTCCACCGGCGCGACCTCGACGCCGCGGCCGATCAGTTCCGCCCGGGAGGCTTCGATGTCGGCGACCACCAGGTGCAGGCCCCGGATCGAGCCGGCCGGCATGTCGAGGGTGGGGAGCCCCGAGCTCAGGGTGATCGAGCAGTACGAACCAGGCGGCGTCAGCTGGACGATCCGTACGCCGTCCGCCGGGGTGACGTCGACGTCGACCTTGAAGCCCGCCTTCTCGGAGTAGAAGGCCTTGGCCCGGTCGATGTCGGAGACGGGCATCGGCACGAGTTCGAGCAGGTAAGCACCAGCCTCGACCGGCGCCGTCGGGTTCTCGATCGGGTTCTCGCTCATGACGGGCCTCTCGCTTCAGGAACAGTCCGCCAAAGATCCCACAGCACCGTGTGATCGGGCAGGTGTTCCGGAGGATCTCCGCGGAAATTCTCCGGTCGAGATCCTCCGGTCACCCGGAGTCGTCAGGCGGACTTCTTCGCCGCCTTCTTGGCTGCGGTCTTCTTGGCCGGCACCTTCTCGGCAGCGGCCTTCTTGGCCGGAGCCTTCTTCGCCGCGGGGGCGGACTTCTTGGCGGCCGGCCTCTCCTCCGCGTCACCCTTGCCGCCACCACCCGAGCCGCCACCCGCGCGACGGGCCTTGGCGGCTTCCACCGAGGCACGGAGCGCGGCCACCAGGTCGACGACCTCGGCGCCCTCGGTCTCCTCTTCCTCGGCCTCCGGGATCGGTACGCCGGCGGCCTTCGCCTCGACGACCTGCTCGAGCGCCTGCCGGTACTCGTCGTGGTACTGGTCTGGGTCGAACTCCCCACGCAGGGTGTCGATGTACGACTCGGCCATCGCCTTCTCCTGCTTGCGGATCTCCACGTCCTCGGACGGCGCCGCGAAGGAGGAGTCGCGGACCTCGTCCGGCCAGAGCATCACCTGCAGGACGAGCACGTTGTCGTGGGTACGCAGCAACCCGAGGCTCTCCCGCGAGCGCAGCGCCACCTTCACGAGCGCGTACAGCTCAGAGCCCTCCAGCGCGTCCCGGAGCAGCACGTACGGCTTCGCGCCGGGACCACCGTCAGCCGCCAGGTAGTACGACTTGCCCAGGTAGAGCGGGTCGACCTGGTCGGACGGCACGAACTCCAGCACGTCGATGACCTTCTTGCTGGACAGCGGCAGGTCGGCGAAGTCATCCGGCTCGAGCACCACCATCCGGCCGTCGGCCATCTCGTAGCCCTTGCCGATGTCGGAGTACGGGACCTCCTCGCCGCACTCCTGGCAGACGCGCTTGTACCGAATCCGGCCGCCGTCGGCGACGTGGACCTGCCGGAAGGAGATGTCCTTCTCCTCCGTCGCCGAGAACACCTTGATCGGGATCGTCACCATCCCGAACGAGATGGCACCCTTCCAGATCGCCTGCATCGCCATCAGCTCCCTGTCAGCTCAACCGGTCAGGCTCGGAGCCCGCCGCGCGGGCCTTCCGCGGCGAGGAGATCCGGGATCTCCTGGGTCGCGTACCACAACAGATCTTCACCCTCGCACGAGTCGAGGGCGAAAACAGCGTCCTCATCACCATTCTGAGCAGCGTCCCAAGTGTCCGCTGCCTTGCCGACCACCTCTGCGGCTGCCACGGCGTCCACGTGTACTGCGGCCACTTTCGCCCACGGGATCACCACGTGCATCTCCAACCGGGCATCACCCAGCTCCACCGTGCCGTCGGCCGGTGGCACCGCGCCCACCTCGCAGGCGATGACCACCCGGCGCCGCGCCGCGTCCGGGTCGGCCGCGATCAGCCCGACCGAGGCTCGCGCCGCCTGCGCCATCGCGGCGTACTCGAGCTCCTCGTCGTCGCCGTCGGAGTACCACTCGCGCAGCGCCGGCGTCACGGCGTACGCCGTCAGCGGCGCCGGGCCGATCTCCCCGGCATGGCAGGCGGCGTCGAGCAGGGGAATGGTCGATGGGAGGTAGATCCTCATCATGAGCCAGCCTTCTTCGTGCTGCGAGGATTCTTCCGGCCGCGCGAGGCACGGTTCCGGCTCCCCCTGGTGGTGTCGAGCAACTCGTCGAGCGCGTCGGTGACGCACTGGGCGAACACGGCCAGGTCCGGCATCGCCGTCCGGTCCGCGTTCAGCCCGAAGGACACCTTCCCGTCGTACGACGTGACGCCGACCGACAGGCCCTGGCCGGGCATCAGCGGGACCACCGGGTACGACGCGAGCATGGGCGCACCCTGTGCGTACAGCGGGAACTGCGGGCCGGGCACGTTCGTGATCACCACGTCGTCGATCGGCCGCACGGTCGCGGTGGCCACCCGGGCGGCGAGTGCGTGCAAGGTGGTCGGCGCGAAGCCGGCGATGCCGACCAGCGAGCGGGCGCTCACGGCCCGGCCGGTGTCCTTGTGCACCTTGGTCTGGTACGAGATCTGGTGCAGCCGCATCACCGGCGAGTTCTCCCCGACCGGCAGGTTCACCGTCGACGAGATCACCCGGGAACCGAGCGACGTCGGCTCCTCGTCATCGTCGTCGCGAATGCTCACCGGCACGACCGCTCGGACGCCACGGGTCGGACTGACGCTCTCACCCCGGGTCATCATCCAGGCGCGCAACGCGCCCGCGACGACTGCCAGGACCACGTCGTTCACCGTGCCGCCGTGCATCGCCCGGACCGTCCGGTAGTCCTCCAGGTCCGTCTGGACAGTGGTGAACCGGCGCTGGCCGGAGGTCTTCACGTGCAGCGAGCTCTCCTGGACGTGCCGCTGCGCGACCACCGAGCCGACCACGTCACCGAGCACCTCGCGGACCGAGGTGGACCCGGTCAGGCTGGCTATCTCGGCCCGCGCCAGCTCCAGCACCGCGGTCGGGTGCCGGGTGGCGTCGGCGAACACTCCGGCGAGCAACTCCAGCGCGGACGGCGGGTGCGCGGGCTGCCAGGTGTCGGTCGGCGTGTCCCGCGGGTGGGCGGTCGAGTCGAGCACCACCTGGCCGATGTCGACCGTGCTGGTGCCGTCGACAAGCGCCTGGTGGGACTTGGAGATGATCGCGAACCGGTCCCCCTGCAGCCCCTCGACCAGGTACATCTCCCAGAGCGGCCGGGCCCGGTCGAGCCGCCGCGACATGATCCGGGCGACCAGCTCGAGCAACTGGGCGTGCGTCCCCGGCCGCGGCAGGGCGGAGCGCCGTACGTGGAAAGTGATGTCGAAGTCTTCGTCGTCGACCCAGACGGGCCCGGCGAACCGGCCCGGCACGTGCTGGACGCGCTGCCGGTACCGCGGCACGAAGGCGATCCGGTCGCGGATCAGCGCGACCAGGCGCTCGTAGTCGAACCCGTCGTCGCCGTGCACCGGCGGCTCGAAGATGTCCACGGTGCCGACATGCATCGGCGTGGCCGGACTCTCGGCCTTCAGGAAGGTCAGGTCCAGCGACGTCAACCGGTCCGGCATCCAGGCCCTCCTTACTCCTCAGGTTCGTGTGCAGCCACCCCAGGGTGTGACTGCTTGTCCCGTGCCGCTCAGCACGCACGGGGACAAGCAGTCACACCCTAACGGTGTCCACGGACAGTGGGCTGCGACACTGGCTGGGCGAGGCGGACGTGGCCCACAGCGATCGTGACACGACCGATGGTGCATACCGGGAACACTGGACCGGGCGCGTTCGTCAGGCAAGAGGGTGCGTCACGCGCCCGCGTACTGGAACCGACCCGCTGAAAGGCCCCTCGTCTCATGCGTTCGACGCTCTCCCGCGGTACCGCGCTCGCGCTCCTGCCCGCCCTCGGCATGCTGGTCCTGGCCGGCTGTGGCGGTGGCGACGACTCCGGCGCCGACTCGAGCCCCAGTCCGTCGGTCGCGCCCACCGCGTCCCCCTCCGAGACGCCGAGCGGCACCCCGAGCACGCCGAAGTCGAACACACCGTCGAACACCACCGACCCGTCCGGCGAGCAGGCCGACGTCACGATCAACGTCACCGTTGCCAACGGCAAGGTCAACCCGAGCGGTTCGAGCATCAAGGTGAAGGCCGGCCAGACCGTGCTGATCACCGCTGTCAGCGACGCCGCGGACGAGCTGCACATCCACGGCTACGACAAGGAGCTCGAGCTGGCCCCGGGCAAGCCCGCCTCGGTGAAGTTCACCGCGAACATGAAGGGCACCTTCGAGGTCGAGACCCACGAGAGCGGCAAGCTGGTCGCCAAGCTCGTCGTCTCGTGACCGCGCTGCTCCTCCCCACGCAACTGGTGACGCCGCTGCTGCTGCCGCTGCACGGGATCGGCGGCCGGCAGGACCTGCCGATCCCGTTCGGCCTGGCCGTCGGTGGTGCCGCGGTCGCGATCGCGCTGTCGTTCGCGATCCTCGCCGTGGCCTGGCGGAACCCGCGGTACCGCGGCAACGCCTCCGGCAAGCCGTTGCCCGCCGCAATCACCCGGACGGTCGACTCACCCGGCTTCCGCTGGTTCGTCCGACTGGTCGGGCTGACGACCTTCCTCTACGCGATGGTCGCGCTGCTGTTCGGCGTGGACCGGCTGACGAACCCGATCTTCGGCTTCATCTACATCCTGGTCTGGGTCGGCCTGGTCCCGATCTCGATCCTGCTCGGCCCGGTCTGGCGCACCCTGAACCCGCTCCGGACGATCCACCTGCTGATCAGCAAACTGCTGCGGCAGCCGCCTTCCAAGGGGCTGTTCGAGCTGCCCGCGGGACTCGGACTCTGGCCTGCGGCAGTCGGCATCTTCGCCTTCACCTGGCTTGAACTGGTCGCCCCCGACCGGGCCACCCTGCCGGTGCTCCAGGCCTGGCTCGCCCTGTACGTCGTGATCATGCTGTTCGGCGCGATCCTCTTCGGCGACCGCTGGTTCTCCACGGCCGACCCGTTCGAGGTCTACGCCACGCTGATGTCCCGGCTGTCCCCCTGGGGCCGCCGCACCGACGGCGCCCTGGTGATCCGCCGCCCGCTGGAGAACCTCGACGGGCTGAAGCCACAACCCGGACTCGTCGGCATGGTGGCCGCCCTGCTCGGCTCAACGGCGTACGACGGGTTCTCGAACTCGACCGCGTGGATCGGGTGGGCCCAGAACACCGACTACTCGATGACCACGCTCGGCACCTTGGCACTGCTCGCGTTCATCCTGTTCGTACTAGTGACGTTCTCGAGTGCCGCGCTGCTGGCCGGCCGGCTGTCCGACAGCTCTCGGCGAACACTGCCCAGGCTGTTCGCCCACTCCGTCGTACCGATCGCCTTCGGGTACGTCGTCGCGCACTACCTGACCCTGCTCATCCTGGAAGGCCAACGGACGCTGATCTACCTCAGCGACCCACTGAGCAACGGCGCCAACATCTTCGGCACCGGCCTGCTCGGCCTCAACACCGGCATCACCAACCACAGCACCACGATCGCCGTCATCCAGGTCCTCGCAGTAGTAGGCGGCCACCTCATGGGCGTCGTCTCAGCCCACGACCGAGCAGTAGCCCTCTTCCCCCGCACCAAGGCCCTAGCCGGCCAAATCCCCTTGCTCATAGTCATGGTCGGCTACACAGTCGGCGGCCTCCTCCTACTCTTCTCGGCCTAGTACTACGGCCCCGACGCCGCCCCTTCGTCGCTCACTCCCCCACCCCAGGTCGCAGCCCCTTCTGGCCATCCCATGTTGGGGGTTAACCCCTCGAATTGTGGGTTGCCCCATCTGCGGATGAGTGGGCAACCCACACTCAGAGGGGGTAACCCCTCAGACACCCCTCAGCAGGGCCCACGAGGCGAGCGTCACAGCGTGCGCGCCACTAGGTTCGTCCCTCCCAAAATCGGTACGTCGGCCGTTGGGCTCGGGGTTAGGTTGGCGGGATGTTCAGTGTGCGGGATCGCGAGCAGCTACGGGACGAACTTGTTGCGGCGGCCAAGGCGGACAGCAGGATCGGTGGCGCGGCTCTGACCGGCTCGGGAGCTGCTGGGACTGAGGACGAGTGGTCTGACATCGACCTGGCGTTCGGGCTGGTCGAGGGGGCGGACCAGGGTGAAGTGATCGCCGACTGGACCACACGCATGTATCGGGAGCACGGGTGTGTGCACCACATGGACATGGCTCGGCGCGGAACGATCTACCGGGTGTTCCTGCTGGAGAACACGTTGCAGGTGGACATCGCCTTCGCGCCCGCGGCGGAGTTCGGCGCCTACGCACCGACCTTCCGGCTGTTGTTCGGGGAGGCGGTCGAGCAGGAGCAGGCGCAAGAGCCGGCGGCGATCGACCTGGCCTCGATGGGGTGGCTCTATGCCCTGCACGCCCGGTCGAGTATCGCTCGCGGCAAGGCGTGGCAGGCGGAGTACATGATCAGTGGTGTTCGCGACCAGGTGCTTGCGTTGGCCTGCCTTCGGTACGGCGTCACCTCATCGCAGGGCCGTGGTCTCCACCTGTTGCCTGCGGCCACTACCGACCCCATCACGGCAACCCTGGTCCGCTCACTCGACCGGGACGAGCTCACCCGCGCCTTCCGCGCCGCGATCGCAGTACTGCTAGCCGAGACCGCCCACGTCGACCAGGGCCTGGCTAAACGGTTGAAGGGGCCTCTGCATGCGCTGGCTTAGGTAGCGAGCGGCTTGTGTAGGCCAGGATGAGGAAGGCGATCATGCCGAGGATCAGGTGGGAGTTGCCGGGGATGGACTGCCAGAACGACCAGCTCAGCTCGCGGTTGTCGCGGTACGGGACCCACCAGATCGACCGGAGCACGAACAGGCCGTACCAGAGGATGCCGGTGACGACGGCCGGGCGGTAGCCCCACTGCCGGTTGACCGCGCGGATCAGGCTGACGCCGAGCGGGATGATCCAGACCCAGTGGTGGCTCCACGAGACCGGTGACGCGTAGAGCACGGCCAGGGCCATCACCGAGATCGCGGTGACCCGTTCGTCGGCCAGCCAGAAGCGGCGCGCGAGCCAGAGGACGGCCAGGCCGAAGACCGCCGACAGCACGAACCAGGCGGGCTCGACCCAGGACGCGTCGTCGCCGAGCCGGCTGAGGAATCCCATGAACGACTGGTTCGCCGTGTAGGCCAGGCCGCCGACCCGGTTGGCGTTGCGGATGACGACCGTCCAGTACTCCCAGGACTGATTGGGTACTACCGCGAAGCCGATCGCCATCGTCGCGAGCAGCCCGAGTACGGCGTTCCGGAAGGCCCGCCACTGCTTGGTGATCAGCAGGAACGCCAGGAACGGCAGCGGCGTCAGCTTCACCCCGATCGTGACCCCGACCCAGAACCCGCGCCACTTCGCGTTCGCCGGCCGGACCAGGTCCAGCAGGATCATTGCGGTGAGCAACAGGTTGATCTGGCCGAACTGGATCGTCTGCCAGACCGGCTCGAGCAGCAACGACAGACCCGTCAACGCGGCCAGTACTACGATCCGCCGCTCGCGCCACTGCCCCGGCAGCAGGGACCAGGCTGTCTCCGGGAGGCTGGCGCGCCAGATCAGCCCGATGCACAGCACCGAGATCGTCGTCCAGACGACCAGGGCGACACCCCACGGAACCGCCGCCAGCGGCACCATCGCGATCGCCGCGAACGGTGGATAGGTGAACGGAAGGCCCGAGCCCGGCAGCTGCGCGTCGTACAGGGACTCGCGGTCGAGCAGGACCGAGCCGCCCATCCGATAGACCTGCAGGTCGATCATGCCGTCGAAGAGCCCGTAGGCCCAGGCGCCGAGGGTGACGAAGATCGCACAGCCGAGGATGGCGGCGACGATCCAGCGCCGGTCGGTGGTTCGCGTGCTGGAGGTCATGGTCACGTCAGGTCGACTCCGAACAAGGACTCCAGCTCGCGCCGCGTCTCGTCGTACGAGGTGTGGTGGATGGCGGTCATGCCGAGCGCGCGGGCGCCGTCGACGTTCAGCTCGAGGTCGTCGATGAAGACGCACTGCTCGGGGTGCAGGCCGATCCGCTCGGCCGCGAGCTGGAAGATCTCCGGCTCCGGCTTGCGCAGCCCGACCTCGCCGGAGATGACGATGTCGTCGAACATGCCGTCCCAGGTGTCGCGCGGGTAGGTGTTGCCCCAGGAGTTGGACAGCAGCGCGGTCCTGATGCCGTGCGACTTGGCCCGCCGGATCAGCGCGGACATCTGGGGCTGGTGCTCGAAGTGCGCGAACATCCGCTCGATCAGCCCCTCGGCCGGGACCGGGGTGCCGTCGCGCCGGATCAGCACGGCGGCGAGTTTACGCTCGAAGTCGGGGACCGCGATCTGGCCGCGCTCGAGCGCGTGGATCGGGTTCAGCTCGGCTTCGGCCGGCGTCGCGGCCAGCCAGTCGACGATCGCCTGGTAGTAGGCGTCGAAGTCCAGGTCGTCCAGCTCGGCCCACCGGCCCAGGGCCACGTCCAGACCGTCGGTGAGCACGCCACCCCAGTCCACCAGCAGGCCGCGCAGGTCGGGCTTGTCGTCAGGCATGCGCGCAAGACTACTCAGGACATACGGCCGGTCCCCCGGGGACATACGCGCGGTCCCCCGGCGATCACTCAGCGGTGGTACTCCACCGTGACGTCACCCGAGGACGTCTCCGCCTTGATCGTACGGAGCGCGGAGGGGTCGATCTTCACGTTGGCGGACTCGTCACCCGACGACGTGTCGGTGTCGACCTTGTACGCCTCGTCACCGCTGGGCAGGAGGACCGTCACATCGCCGGAACTGGTCTTCGCGTCCACCGACGACGGCGCCTCGTTGAAGCTCAGGTCGACATCGCCCGAACTGCTGTCGCTCTGCACCGACGACGCGGTCAGGTCGTCGGCCTTGAGGTCACCCGAGGAGGACTCGAGCTTCAGCACCCCGCCCATCCCGTGCGCCTCGATGTCGCCCGAATCCGACTTCAGATCGGCGCCGCCCGCCAACCCGGACACGTTCAGGTCGCCGCTGCTGCTGTCGATGCTCACCTTCAGATCCTTCGGCACGGTCACCACGTAGTCGGTGTCGCAGCCGATGGACAGGAATCCGCAGCCGGTGTCGCGGATCTCCAGCTCGCCGTCCTTGTACTTGTCCTTCGGGTCCGAGCCGAACACGTTGCGCTCGAACCGCCGGTCCACGGTGATCTCGCTGACATCGCCCGACCGCACCTCGAGATCGGTCGAGCTGGTCTTGATCGACAGGGCGGTGCCCTGCACGGGGTAGGTGTCCTGGGAGTTCTTGGTGCCCTCGGTCAGTCCGGTGAGGGCCCAGTAGAGACCGCCGAGGATCAGGGCGACCGAGATCGCGATGCCGTATCTGCGCTCGGTACTCATCGTGCTGGCCGGACGGCCCTGGACCTCGGACATGACTCTCCCCTGGCGCTGCTGCTCTACCGCTCTGGTGCTCCGACGGCCGGTGACCGTTTCGTCAACCCTGGCATATCCCCGGTCCGTTGTCGGTGGGGTTTTCCCCCCTAAATCAACTGAGGAGATCCCTGATAAGCCCCGCTGCCAGCTGCTGCATCCCCTTGCGGAGCTTGCTCGACTTCGCCGCGTCAACGAGGCTCCGCCCGTGCGACAGCGCCGCGTCACACGCCGCCTGGTCGAACGGCAGCAACGCCGCCGCCTGTACTCCGGCGTACCGGCTGAGCGCCTCCGCCACGGCATCAGCAGGGGAACTCCCCAGCGACCCTGAGCGAACCCTGTTCACCACGACCCGGGTGTTCGCCGACGGCACCACCGCGCGGAGCTCGTGCAGCGCGCGGATCAGCCGGGTGAGACCGACCGGGTCGGCAGTCCCGACCACGATCACCTCGTCGGCCTCCTCCAGGGTTGCCAGGGTTGCTCCGTTGCGCCGAGGCGCGAGGGTGTCGAACGAGATCTCCTCGTCGCTCTCGATGCAGAAGCCCGCGTCGACGACCGTGCAGGGAGCGAGATTCCTGGCCGTGGACCAGACCGACTCGATCGCCGCCGGGCGGAGCTCGGTCCACCGGTCGGCGCGGCTCAACCCGGTCAGCACCAGCAGGTGCGGGCCGACCTGCCTAGCCTGCCGGGCGAGCACCGCCACATCGAGCGAACCACCACTGGCCGAACGCGCCGCCGCGGCAAGCCCCGAGGTTTCGTCGAGCATGCCGAGGAGCTGAGCCACTGTCCCGCCGTACACATCGGCGTCGGCAAGCAGCGTGGAGACCCCGCGCGCTGCCAACTCCGTGGCCAACCCGACCGCGACCGTACTGCGGCCCGGGGCGCCGGTGGGGCCCCAGACGGCGATGACTCGGCCGGCCCCTTGGCCATACGGCTCGTAGCCGTTTCGTTCGGGGTTCGCCACGGTCTCGCTGGAGAGGGGGACGAACCCGCCGGCGAAGTGCGACACGGTGGCGGGTGGTCCGGACTCCACTGCGTCGGTGATCGCCCGGCCGAGGTCCTCGGCGCTGACGTCGGCAGGGAGAATCCGCTCGATCCCCATCCGGCTCAGCCTGTCCTCCGCGCCGGTGGGCTCGCCGGTGTCGGACGGATCGACCAGTGCGAGCACGGCGATGCGCCTCGCATGCAGCGCGGCCACTGCGTCAGACGTCAACCTGGGAAGGTCCTCTGCGAGCAGGACCGCCCTGGCTTGTCCGCTAGCCGCCGCGGCCATCACGTCGGCGATGTCCACACACCTGCGGACTACGCGGATCCCCTGCGCTCTTTCGGCCCGGCGTACGACATCGGCCTCCCACGGTGCGCCAGTCACCGCCAGGAGGACTGGCACCGACATCAGCGGCCCCGCCGGATCAGCACTGGTTCACCTGTACTCATCATGGCCAGCGCCGCGGGGAGTCGCGTCAGCTCTCTCGGCTCGAGGCCCACCAGGACCTGCCGCCTGGACGATCCTCCGGCTACGCCCTTCGCGGTGTCCACCTGGATCACGCGGACCTCTGCCCAGAGTTGCTTGGCCGGCTGGTCGGCGGTCTTCGGCACGACCCAGATGTCGACGTGGTCCCCGGCGGCTGTGTCCGCGGGGAGTCTGCCGG
This sequence comes from Kribbella qitaiheensis, assembly GCF_042657745.1. GTDB lineage: Bacteria > Actinomycetota > Actinomycetes > Propionibacteriales > Kribbellaceae > Kribbella > Kribbella qitaiheensis. The sequence continues at coordinate 286,249 of NZ_JBHSKE010000002.1, forward strand.
TCGCGATGGACAGCGGTAGTTCGGTGCGCTGGCTGTCCGCCTGGGTTACCGCAGCCTCCCTCGGGACGAACTCGCCCTTGCTGACCGCCCGGGTGACGACCAGGCCCTTGAGATCCGCGTCAGCGGCGACGTACTGGCCGGCGGCCGCGTCGCTGGTGAAGCGGACGCGGACCGTGGTGAGGTCCTGGCTGGTCAGCTTGGTGCCGGCCGGCAGGTCTCGCTCCGCGGCCCAGATGGCGGTGGTGTCGTCCGCTGCGGACAGCAGTTTGGCGCCGCCGAGGGCGGTGATGGCGACGAGCAGCACACCGAGCAGCAGGCGACCGTCCTTCCATCGGGCCCGCCGGTTGCGCAGGGTCGGTGTGGACGGCGCAGCGAACCCGCTCCGCACCACTGGACTGTCGGCCACTCGAACTCCCCAGACATTCTCGGTTACCGCACGATCGCTCTTGGCGACGACATTCTGCCGTGTCCGCGGTCTGACCGGTGACGGTCATCCACAGGTCGAGGGCAGCTGGGGACAAACTGGCTGATTCGGATACCAACCGTGGCAAACTGAAGCAATCAGCCCGTCACCGACTCGAAGGGGAACAGCACGCATGCCGGCTCCGCGCTTCCTCCAGCTGTCCGACGTCGCCGAGGTGCTGAACATCTCGGCCAACCAGGTGTACGCGCTGGTCCGTCGCGGCGACATCCCGGCGGTCAAGATCGGCGGCCGCGGCCAGTGGCGGGTGGAGTCGACCGAGCTGGAGAAGTACATCGAGCGGCTCTACACCGAGACCAAGCAGTTCATCGACACCCATCCCTTCGGCGAAGAGGCCGAGGTCTCCGACTCCGAGGACGTCCGCAGCTGATCCTTCCGCCGGTCCTGGGGTCCCGCGGCTCAGAGAGCTAGCGGCGCTCGCCCACCACCTCAGCGAACCTCCCGCCCGAGCGCCCGCAGCGGTGGTTGCGGGGTGCACTGGTGGCGGCGGCGGGGTGATTGTGGGCCCAGCGGTGGCTGGGCGTGCGGTGGCTGGGCGTGCGGTGGCTGGGCGTGCGGTGGCTGGGGCGGGGTGATCGTGGGGCCAGGGATGGTTGTGACAGGTGCGGTCGGCCGCCTGGTTGTGGGGGTGGGGACACCTAAGCGGGACCTTGGACACGTCATTGCTCGTCCGAAGTCCCCAGTTCTTGTCCGCCCCAGTTCTTGTCCGCCCCAGTTCTTGTCCGCCCCAGTTCTTGTCCGAAGTCCCCAGTTCTCGTCCGAAGCCCCAGTTCTTGTCCGCCCCAGTTCTGGTCCGAAGTCCCTACATCTGGTCCGAGGTCCCGGGATGGTGTTCGGACCTGCCATAGGTGCTCGGCCCGGTAGGCAGCTGTACCGGCGTCCTGGCGGGCGGGTGGGAGTGGCCGGACGGCCAGCACTCACCAACCGCGCCCGGGCCCTGGTGCGCCGCCTGGCATTGCCCAGTCCATGACCTACCGGCGAGGTTTGTGAGTGGTGGCCGTCCGCCAGGTGCTGGTCTGGAGCTAGCGGCGGCGTACTGCGTCCAGAGCGTGGGTGGGGACGAGGCGGGTGTTGTAGACCTCGGTACGCCGGCGCGGGGCGTCCAGTGGGTGCTCCGCGATCTCCAGGAAGTCGGCACCGACCCGGTCGATCGTGCCGGTGACCGGTGTTCCACCACAGAACAACGTCACGGGCGAACGGTCCCGGGCGATCCCCCGCAGCAGGTGCGCCAGGCCTAGCTTCGCGGCAACGACCCCTTCGGCCGGCTCCGCCCACGGACCCAACCGGTGCACCGCGGTGAGAGCGGTGTCCGGGATCAACCATTCCTCGTAGCGCTCGGCCTCGAGCAGCAGGCAGTCCTTGCCGACCCGGCTGAGCATGCCCTGCACTGGATCGGCCTGGGTGAGCTCGACCCGTACGACGGTGCCGACCGCGCCGCGCAGCCGGTCGAGCACGGTGATCTTGCCGACCTCGGCGCGGATCCGGTCCGCCACCTCGCCGTACAGATCGCCTTCCTGCATCGCCTCGAACTGGGACTCCAGATCCTCGAACAGGGCTTCCAGACGCATGTCGCGAACCTACTCGCTCGAGCGGTCATCGCCACTTTCCGTGCGGTCGACTCACCGTCCGTGACACTTTCGCCGATTTCGACTTGCCAAAGGCGGGCTAGGTCGGTCTATATTGATCAAGCCAAGGCAAACTCATGCAAACTCATAGATAGGAGGCGAAAGCAGATGAACGCGATGATCCGGGGCCTGAAAGGGCTTCTCGCCCTCGGCGCACTGGGTGGGATCGGACTCCTGCTGCGGTGGGTCACCGCGGACTCCATCGGCTCCGCCACCACGCAGGACCTGACCTCGATGGCATCCTTGGCCGTCGGCTCGGTCGCCTGGGTCGCCTACGTCTGGCTGCTGATCGCCGTGCTGGCCACGGTGCTGGAGCAGGTGCCGGGCGTCGTGGGCCGCTCCGCCTCGGTCGTCGCCACCCGGATCACCTCACAGAGCTCCCGAGCGCTCCTCCGCTCAGCCCTGGGCGTCGCCGCCGTCACTCCGCTGACGATCGGCGTAGCCCACGCCACTCCCGGCGATAGAGACCACCAACGCCCCTGGACCTCGGTCGAACCCCGCTCCACCGTCCAACTCACCGGCGACACCGCCACCTGGCGAGCCACCGAACCCGCATCCACCCTCCGCCTGACCGGTGGCTCGGCGAGCCCGAGAGACCGCACCACTACGCCGCTCGCAATACCGGCAAACCCGGATGCTCGCACCACTGCGCCGGAGGGTGAAGGTTCTACGGGCCGGACCTCGGTGCCGGAGCAGGCTTCGGGGCTTCGTCTCACCGGGGACTCGAAGCAGCCAACGAACGTCGGCGCCAAGCCGGGGTCCGCAGTACCGGCCGATCCCGGCAAGGTGCGGGCGTCGGGGCCGGATCAGGTGGCTGTGCCGGATCGGCCTACGTCCGGAGCCGCCACGCGGTACACCGACCTCAAGACGGGGCAGCGGGTCCAGCCGGCTTCACATGTGGTCCAGCCCGGGGAGTCGCTGTGGTCCATCGCGGCGGCTGAGCTCGGCCCGGCAGCGACGGACGAGGCGGTCGCGACTCGCTGGCCGCAGTGGTATGCGGCGAACCGCCGACTGATCGGCCCCGACCCCGACCTCATCCATCCCGGCCAGGTGCTCCGAACCCCGGCGCCCGCGACCGTCCAGCCCGTGCCGCCTACCCACCAGGAGAAGTGACATGAGTCAGCCCCCACGCCTCGTCGCCATCCACCCCCTCCCGACCCCCGACACCGTCCCCGCACCCGAACTGCCGGCCCCTACACGGCTCCAAGCCCAGCAGCCTCAGGCCGGAGGCGAGCAGCCGGCTGCGCCGACTCGGCTTCCTGTTCGGGGGGCGAACGGCGAGGCTCAGCGTGGTCCGGTGACGGATGGGGCGCTCGCTCTGCGGTATCAGGCTGTTCCGGAGGTGCAGGTTGCGCCGGCTCGGCCTGTGCTGCGGCTGGTTCCTACCGGGCCGTTGTTGCCCGAGGCGCAGGCGTGGGCTCCTCGGCTGGTTCAGGCGCTGGCTGAGGTGCTCGCCGGTGACCGACCGATCAGTCAGTTGGTGCGGTTCACCGACACCGTGGTATTCGCCGATGTCAGCCGCAGGGTCCGCGTGCTCGGCCTGACCACCACCGCCACTGCCCGCGGCGCCAAGGAGCGCAGCGCCGTCCGCTCGGTCCATGTGTTCACGCCGGCCACCGAGGTCGCCGAAGTCGCCGCCCACGTCCGGTACGGCGACCGGTCCCGCGCGATGGCCCTCCGCCTCGAGGTACACCGCGGCCGCTGGATCTGCACCGCCCTCGAACTCGGCTGACCACCGGCCACCTGAGAACGACGCAACGGAATTGTCGGTGGGACCACTCAGACTGACGGGGTGAGTCAAGTGGTGCAGCCGTATCGCGAGCGAGCCGCCCGGGTGCCGGGGGCTGTGGTGTGGACGCGTACGACGGACGGCGGCCCGCACCGGATCCTGCCGGACGGGTGCATGGATCTGCTCTGGATCGAAGGGAAGCTGGTTGTCGCCGGGCCGGATACGCGGGCCTACCTGGGGACCTCGGAGCCCAGGACGCGGTACGCCGCGATCCGGTTCGCCCCGGGTACAGCGCCGGGGTTTCTCGGAGTGCCGGCCAAGGAGATTCTCGATCGCCGGGTTGCTTTGTCGGACCTTTGGTCTCCGGGGCGCAGCCGTCGGTTGGCGGATCGGATCGGGAGGTCACCCGATCCCGCGACGACGCTCGAGGATGCGGTCGCCGACCTGTTCCATGAGCCGGATTGCCTGGTGAGCCATGTACTGCGTGGCGTCCGCCGCGGCGTCGCAGTACCGGCTTTGGCGGGGGATGTCGGGCTGAGTGAGCGGCAGTTGCATCGTCGGTGCCTGGACGCCTTCGGGTACGGGCCGAAGATGCTCGACCGGGTCCTCCGGATGAACCTGGCACTCGACCGGGCGCGCACAGGTCTCTCGCTCGCCGAGGTTGCCGCCCGCACCGGGTATGCGGACCAGGCCCACTTCACCCGCGACGTGAAGGCTTTGGCAGGCGTCCCACCGAGAACCCTCCTCGCCTGACAATCAGGCATGAGCTTCTCCCGACGCGCAGCCGGAGCCACGAACGCCACGACTCTGCGGCACAACCCGTTGAACGCGGTCACGGCGACGGTCGAGCGGATCACCGACGCGGCGGGACACACCCTGATCCGCAAGGAATTGCAGCAACCGACAGCCGCGGCGGAAGGTCCCTGGAGGGCCTCCGAAGATCCGCGGCACTGGAACTACTGGCGGCGCGAACTGGAGGTCTACCGGGACGACCGACTGCGCGAGCAGCTCGCCGGCACCGGTCTCGTGCTGCCCGAGGCCGAGGTCGAAGAACACCCCGGCGGCGCGGTTCTCTACCTGGAGGACATCGAAGGTCGGCCGGGTACGGCGTTCACTCTCGACGATCATGCGGCACTGGCGCGAGGGTGCGGACGGTGGCAGTCGAGGCCCGCGGACGACGTGCCGTGGACCTCTGTCGGCTTTCTCCGGGACTACTCCACGACTCGGGACGTGCCGTGGAAGTTGCTTGCTGACGACGCGGCCTGGAAGAAGCCGTTGATCGCCGACAACTGGCCTGCCGGGCTCCGGTCCGCCTGGATCGAGCTGGTTGCCCATCGCAATGAATTGCTCGAACTGGTCGAACGCCTGCCGCGAGCGCGGTGTCATCTCGATCTGTGGGTTTGCAACGCGATCCGCAGGCCCACCGGTGAGATCGCCTTACTGGACTGGGCGTTCACCGGCGACGGCGCTATGGGCGAGGACATCGGCAACCACATCCCGGACGCCGTGTTCGACCTCTTCTGGCCGGCCGAGCGGATCGCCGAACTGGCCGAGACCTGCATAGCCAACTACCTCGAAGGTCTCCGCGAAGGCGGCTGGCGAGGCGATCCCGACCTGGTTCGCCTGGCCGTGATGGCGTCCGGAGTCAAGTACGCGTGGCTCCTCCCCGGCCTCCTCGGCCGAGCTTCAGAACCCACCCACAACGCCTACCACCAACAAGCCGACTCCCAGTACCTCTTCCACCAACGCGGCCAGGCACTCTCCTTCATCGCCACCTGGACCGCCGAAGCCCTTCGTACCTCGAACTGAAGCACTGACGGCGACCGGGTGAGCAGCCGGTCGCCGTCAGCGTGACGAGCTCTAGACGATGACGGTGAAGCCGCCAGGGAGGACGGGAGCCTTGACGGTTGATGCATGCGTCGTGGTGCGAGAGCGGAGTTTGCCACTGCGGTCATAGGTGGAGATGACGTGGCGGCTAGTGGTGCCCACCTCGACCTGATGGGTTCGGGGATGGGAATCAACACTGGCCAGCAGGTTTGCGGTACCCAGCCGCAGCGTGGAGATCAGCGGGAGAAGAAGTACTGCATCCACGCGGTTGGGCCCACCACTCGACGTGGCATTGAGTTGGGTGGCGCCGCTAGGGAGTGACCCCGACAGCGTGATGGGCAGAAGGGCACCCGGCGCGGCCGAGATGCCCTGCGGTCCACCGGCACCATGATCGATCGAGCCCAAGGAGCGGCTTGAAGACCACTGGGTACGGCCGGCCGTACGATCAGCCACCAGATCGATGATCGGGGCAACCAACCGAGCCTGATCGGACGCCGCAACCGTCAGCGAGAGGCGACCTCCGGCCGGCAGAGAGACGTAGGACCCGTTGCTCCATTGAGATTCCCCGGTCCAAGCAGACGGTGGGGTGACCACCGTCGCACCACCGGAGAGGGTGGCGGACTCCGCTTCGACCACCTGAAGACCGGACGTCGCCCGAGAGCCCGCACCAAGAGTCCGGGCCAGCCCAGCCAACTCTGGCGAGCGGTCGAGGGCCAGCATCGAGAGGAGCCCGTGGATGGTGGACTCGGCGCCGGAGTTGCGGTTGATGACGCCGTCGCCGGAGATGCCGTCGAAGGTGCGACCAGTCGCCGGATCGTAGGTGGCCTCCCCTGCGCGGTTGGCGCCGAAGTACCAGGCTGCGACGAAGGCGGCCACCTGCCGCAGACCGGGACGTTCCCCTGCGTCTGCGACAGCCAGGAGACCCTGCAGCCGGGCGTCCACGCCGTACGCGATCTGGGTGCGGTCGATCGGTGCCGGGAGCCAGCCGTTGTCGGGACCGCCCGCAGTCATGAGCAGTGGGGTGAACCCGGCGGTGTCCCCGATGGCAGGCTCCAGCAGCCGCGACGAGCGCAGTACGGAGGATGCGGCGGCGAGGGCGGAGGGCATCTGGGCGCCCCAGGCGTGCCAGTCCGAGATCGACTCGCCCCAAGGAAGCAGGGCGCGGAACGGCCACGTATTGCTGTCCCCCGCACCCATGGCCGCCACACCATCGGCGAACTGCGTCAAAGCGCGCCGAGCGCGGGCAGACCCACCTGCTCGCACGTAGGCCGCCAAACCCAGCACAGCCTCTGAAGTGGCGTCTGCACCGTTCACGATGAGCCAAGCCGGCACGCGGCGGCCGTCGACCACATTCCAGTCGCCGTAGCGAACCAGGACCTGACGCTCCAACGCAGCGATAGCCAACTCGAGCCGAGCACGCAGGAAGGCGGCAAACCCCGGGTCAATCGTCCGGAAGATCGCGTAGCCCTCCCCGAGCGCCCAGACCGTCCGAGCCAGCCAGTACGCCGGTCCGGAATCCGACGGGTCCGGTAGCTCGACCGGCTCGGCGCTGGGGTTTAGCGTGCCGTCCGGCTGCATCCAGAGCACCACGTTGCCGGCGAACTGGCCTGTAGCCGTCTGCAGATAGGTCAGCCCACGGAGCAACCCGTACGCCGTGTCACGGCTGTGCTTGTCGCCGCGGAGCTTGTAGTGCCGCAGGTAGACCACAGCAGCCCGGGCGACGTCGTCCGCGTTGAACGCACCCTGACCCCAGGTGTTCGTCGCCGGGTCAAACGCACCACCACCGACCCGGGCGTAGGACCCGTCAGCCCGGCGATCGGCATACGTCCACAACACACCGATCGGACCCGACCCGTACGTCGAGTGCCCCGCCTGGGCAGGCGGCGAGACCTCGGCACCGAGGAAGTCCAGATGCGCCAGGTTCGTCAAAGCCGAAGCAGCACCCGCAGTTGCAGAAGCAGAAGCAGAAGCAGGCAGCGTGACACCAGTCGAGGCGGCGACGGCCAGCGCGCCACCGAGGACGGTCCGGCGAGAGGCGATCATTGCAGCCGGTCCAGCCTCGCGACGCCGATCTTGGCGTCGGCCATTCCGTAGAAGACGTAGTGCATGCCGTCGAC
>NZ_JBHSKE010000003.1:0-238372 GCF_042657745.1 Kribbella qitaiheensis
GACCACCTCGAGCAAGCCCGCGCCGACGTACTCGCGTTCACCGCGTTCCCGAAGGAGATCTGGCGACAGATCTGGTCCAACAACCCCCAAGAACGGCTGAACCGCGAGATCCGCCGCCGCACCGACGTGGTCGGCATCTTCCCAGCCCGAGACGCACTGATCCGCCTCGTCGGCGCCGTGCTCGCCGAGCAACACGACGACTGGATCGAGGGCCGCCGCTACCTCGGCCTCGACGTCCTCGCCAAGTCCCGACTCGCCCTCATCGAGACCACAGAGGAGACCACCACAAACACCGACATCCCGGCGCTCAGCGCCTAACCAACCAGAGGATCACGCGACACAACCGGTACACCACTCCGCTGGACTTGACCTCATGCACTCACGCATCAGGTATAAGTAGCCGGCTGGTTAGCCGTCGAGTAGGTCAGCCCACCCCGGGTACTGCTCGCAGAGCAATTCGATGTGCTGGCGGAAGGCGACGGCGGGCGGGGACAGGTGTCGGCGCTTGTTCCACGTCAGGCCCACTTCCCGGATGGCGTGCGGGGATTTGATGGCGATCGTGCGGACCCGAGGGTTGACGCTGGTGTCCGAGGGCAGGACCGCGAGTCCGAAGCCGCTACCGACGTAGTCGCGCACGGTGCGGGCGTTGTCGGCCATCATCACGATCTTGGGCGCGAAGTCCGCGTCGGCGAACAGGGCGTCAGTGTTGCGGTGGAAGCGCTGGTCGAGGGAGACGAACTCCTCATCGACCACTTCGGAGAGATGCACTTCCCGTCGTTCGGCCAGTCGATGGTGTGCCGGCACAACGAGAACGAGAGCTTGCCGTCCCATGTGCAGCCATCCGAAGTCCGCGTCGGGTCGCGGTGCGACGAGTGCCATGTCGAGTTCGCACGCAGTGAGGTCGTCGAGCAGTTCGTCGATGGGCGCTTGCTTGTGCCGGAACTGCATGTCGCTGTGCTGCGCACGGAAGGAGGAAACCGCCCTGCTATTTCAGCTCGGCTGAGGTCTTGCCGAGCAACCTGCGGGCGACGATCAGTTGTTGGATTTGTTGGGTGCCTTCGAAGAGCGTCTCGTGCTTGGCAACTGCAGGCGCCGCGCGCTGCAGGAGGTCGTGGTAGATCGCGCCAGCCGGGGTGGCTACGCCACCCTGACAACCGTCTTGCCCGCCCCCGGAGCTATCTGTTCGGCGATCATGCGCGGCACGTCGTCGAAGCCGTAGACCTTGCCCACGGGTGTCGTGATCGCTCCGCGCTCCGCGAGACCCCGCAGGTGGTCCCACACGGCGGCCTCCTTTTCGGCGTCGTCGTCGCCGGTCGCGAGCACGCCGACCGCCGTGTAGTTCCGCAGCAGCATGTCCATCGAGTCGAGCGAAACAGGCGCCCCGCTCGCGAGGCCGATCATGGCGATACGCCCGTTGCGGGCGATGCTCCTGAGGGCCGTGGCAGCGGTGTCGCCCCCAACCGGATCGTAGATCAGGTCTACTCCACGCCCCTCCGTGATCTCAGCGATCCGGGCCGTCATGTCGTCGGTGCGGTAGTTCACGCCGTGGTCCGCGCCGTTACGTGTACAGAAGTTCAGCTTCTCCTGACTTCCGGCGATCGCGATCACCGTCGCTCCCAGCGCCTTGCCGAGTTGCACCGCCGTGGCGCCGCTGCTGCCCGCGGCGCCCAGAACGAGCAGGGTCTGCCCAGCCTCGACCGGGGCGCGCTCGACGAGGCCCGCATACGCCGTGCGGAAGCCGATCGGAAAGCCGCCGGCCTGTTCGTCCGTCATGCCCACCGGGATACGCATGGCCGACATCTCGCGCACGTAGGCGTACTCGGCGTATCCGCCCCACCCCTCCAAGAACGCCGTAATGCCCGCCACCTGATCGCCGACCGCAAACCGTGAACCCGGCGGTACGGCGACCACTTCCCCTGCGACTTCCTCGCCTAGGCCGAAGGGAGGTTCACCAAGCAGCGGGAAATGGCCCGCCGTCATCAGCACATCGGGCAGCCCCGCGCCCGCGGTTCGCGTCCGGATCAGCACCTGCCCCGGCGACGGCTCGCGCCAGGTCATCTCCTGAAGTTCGACCGCTGCCTTCGGATCGCCGAATCTCACCACACGCCACGCACGACCAGAGAACATCTCATCCCTCTCGAATCAACTCGTCACAACCTCGAACAGATGACGTCACAGGGCCCAGCCTGCCACCGGAAACCTGTCCCGCCGGCGTCTCCGCAGGTACTGGCTGCTCGACTACGCCCCGACAATGGGCTTCGCCGGGCGGCCTCCCTGAGCGACGGAGCTCAGCGACGGGTCAGGCTGGTGAGGGCGACGGCGATGTCGGGAGTCGTCTCCCGTGTCTGGGGGCTACGTGACCCTGGGGACTGGTCACCAATCTGTCCTATTCCGTGCGAAGGACGGCTCCGACCGCCGGCGGACATTCGTGCTGGCAACACTCCTCGCCGGAGGCTGAGTTGGAGTCGACCACGTCTTGATCGACCCAGTTCTAAGTCCGGACACCACCCCGCCGTGTGACACTCGAGGGGTCGCCCCGGGGCACCAGTCGCTTCAGAGTTCGCCGCCGAGCGCGTCGGCGAGCCGGTCTGGGGTCAGGCCGAGGCGGAACAGCAGCTCCGAGTCCGCGTCGTTGTCAGGGTCGATCCGATCTGGCAGCTGGCCTGCAATCGAATCGGCAACATCGGGTCCGTAGGCGCGGCGAATGACCGCAAGCGCCTCGGCCTTCGTCAGTATCGCCATGGTATGTAAGACCGGACGCCACCGCGTTCTGTGACAACGGACAGCCCACGAACATCCTTCAGGGTCTTGCGTGTTTGGTGGTCGGGGTCTGGTCTGCGGCTATCAGGCTGCTGAGGAGGGCGAGTTTCTCGGCCGACTGGGTGCCGGGGTCGGCGTGGTAGACGAAGAGCGTCATGCGGTCGGTGTCGGGGATCGGCAGCTTTTCGTAGCTCAGCGCCCAGTCGGCGGAACGTCTCCAGAGCTGCTGCGAGGACGGGTTTGGCGTCGTTGATCCGCCGTTGCCGGCGCGGCCATTCCCCATAGTCGAGCCGCAACTGGGCCCGCTCGAACGGCCACCGCTCTCCGGCGGGGTCGGCCAGAGCCTTGGCGAAGTGGGCCTCGGCGTGCACGGGTTCGGCGAGGAGCCCGCGAGCACGGGCGGCGAGCTGGTGCACCCGCGCACCGCTTGTCCCCTCGACCGACACCAGCGCGTGCTCGATCAGTGTTCGCGTTTCGAGCCGACGCTCGGCCCGCACCGCGGCGGCGGCGAGGTCAGCGATGGCCAGGTAGGACACGTGGTGGTGCAGCGGTACGTTCGTCAGCAGTCCAGCGCGCCCGTGAGCTGCGGCTGGTGTCATCCGGCCGCGCGTGAGCCCTCGAGGCGATACACCCGCTGCCCGTTCCCGCCTCGAGGGTCCACGGAATGAACTCGCGCAGCAGCGGACTGTCGGTGAGTACGACGCCGGCGAGGTGCTGATGAACCTGCATCATGTCGCCGTCAGATTATTTGCTGATCGCAACGGGAGGAGCGCCCCGGCCAAAGCTCGGTCCGGGGCGCTTGGTGCCGTAGTACTCAGTCGAGGAGCCGGAGTTCGTCGGCGTAGGAGACGGAGGTCCGGCGGAGGACGCCGGACTTGACGGAGTACTGGCCCATGCGCCAGAGCGGGGGGCTGTAGGCGTGGATGGTGACGGAGCCATTGTCGAGGCCGGTGAGGCGGTGGATGTGGTCGGGGCCGAAGTTGTAGACGTCGCCGGCGGTGACCTCGGTCTCGATCGAGGCGGTGCCGATGGCCAGGTTGTGCTCGACCAGCTTGCCGCGGGCGACCGTGACGGCGCCCGAGGAGACGTCGTGGTCGTGCCAGCCGGTGTCGTTCACCGGGGTCCAGCAGATCAACCAGCTGTCGACGTTCGCGTCGCGGTGCAGCGAGGCGAAGACGCGCTCCTCGTCGCTGTACGCGACCCTGTCGTCCCACAGGTGCGGCTGAGCCGCGATCGACGCGGCGAGCTCGGACAGCTCGCGCGGTACGAGATCCCGGCCCGGGAGGTCGTCCAGCGACGGAGTGCCGTTCAGCTCCAAGAGTCGGTGGGCCTGGCGCGCCGGAACGACGGGGACGTCGGTTGCCGGCTGAGCGCAGCAGCATCAGCACCACGAAGATGACGGCGAGGTCACCGCAGAAATCCCGGACGGCGACGGTCGCGACCTGCGATCTCCTGGCGGTGCTCGTTCCGCCGTTGAAGAGAGCGCATGTAGGCAGCCGTTCCGATGATCAGTAAAGCGGCATCGTTCGCCTTGATCCACCCGGCGAGGTTCCTTCCCTTGCTCTCGCGTCGCGATTCCGGCCGGGTCGTGTTCTTCGCTCGGACCGCGTCGATGACGTCCTCGGCCCGCTTCGTGATTTCGGACAGGGTGCTGAGCCGCTCGGAAAACCGCTTCATGGCGGGCTCCTTTCTCTCTTTGTGGGGTTGTGCCGAACTGTTCGTACGTGCCGAGAACGTTAGGTCTGGTCCGATGGGCGTGGTCGGCTCCTGATGCTCACGTCTCGGCGTTTTGTGCACGCCGCGCCGATGGTCGTCGGCGGGGGGACCAGCACGTTGGCCACGCCTGCGAGTCGCCGCACGAAAAGCCGAGACGCTGAGCATCATCTGCAGACCACGCTGGGCAAGGCGTAGCTACGGTCATTCGCAGAAGCCCCCAGCGTCACGATCGCGCCGCGGGACGGGCCGCACCGCTTACGGGACACTAGAGTCGCCGCGCGGGTGTTCGCGCGCTGCGGAGTCCAAGACGGCCCCATCGTCTGGCATGCCTTGTACTAGGGCTGTGACCTCCGGGGTACACGAGCACCTTGACCGCAGCCGCCACGGGTATTGCCATGATCGCGCCGACCACGCCGAACAGGCTGCCGCCGATCAGGGCGACCAGCAAAACCGCGGCAGAAGACATGTTGACGGTGTTGCGCAGCACACGCGGTGCGATCAAGTAGTTCTCGGCCTGCTGGTAGAGGATGAAGAAGATCAGCACTATGACGGTCCTCGGCCAGATGCCCACGGCGAAGAGCGAGACGACCAGACATATCACCGCGCCGAGCGTTGCCCCGACCATGGGGATCAAGTCAGCGATCGCGACCGCAGCCGCGAGCGGCAGGGCGAACGGAACCCCCACCAGCGTGAGACAGACATATGCCGCCACGCCGGCGATCAGCGAGATGGTGAGGTTGCCGATCATGTAACCGCCGACCTTCTCGACCACGACATCTGTGATCTCTGCGACCCGACGGCGGCGGCTGGGAAACAACCTGGGCAGTCCCTCTCGGACACGTGGGAGGTCAGCCATGAAGTACACCGTCAGGACGAGCACGGTGATGGTGGACGCGGCCGTTCCGATGAGGCTGCGGACGAAGCCGATGGCGCCACCGGCGAGCTTGGCTGGAATCCCGGCGACCAGGGCGCTCAACCGGTCGGTGAGGTCGTACCGGTCGGTGATCTCGCGTACCACCTTCGACTCGTCGGAAAGCGTGCGGAGGTAGCCCGGCAGGTCGGCGAGGAGCATGCCGGTCTGGTTGACGATCGCCGGTACGACCGACCACATGAAACCCGCAACCATCACAACAACGACCAGGGAGATGATGGTGACGGCGGTCGAGCGGCGCAGCCCCAGCCTCAGCCTCAGCAGCCATTGCACCGCCGGATCGAGGCTTACCGCGAGGAACAACGCGATGAGGACCAGCACGAGAATGCTGCGTATGGTGTAGAGACCGTAGGCGCAGAGCAGCACCGTCAGCACGCCGAGCGTGCCCACTGCCGCCCAGCGGAACACCGCGGCGGACGATCCGCGCGCGGTCTTCGTGGTCGGTCGGGTCGTTACGCGAGTGCTGACCTCGGCGCGTGACTCGGTCTCAGTACGGTCGTCCATGACTTCCTCCGCGGGCATCTGCAGGCGCTGTGGCTGCCGGTCACGGCAGCCACAGTAGGAGCCCTGCGACCTTCTCGAATCACGGAAATCCCTGGTCATACAGCTGTTCCGGCCGCGCTGAAGCGTGGAAACCTCGCGCTGCGGAAGCTACGGGATCTGGTGATTCGATCGATCCGCTCCGGCTCATACGTTTGTCGGCAACCGAGATCCGCACGGTGCGGGTTCGCGATGCATGGGAGTTCACAAATGACCAATGACGAACTGCAGTTGAACGTTGCCGACGAGCTGTTCTGGGATCCCAAGGTCGACAACGAGGCGATCGCAGTGTCCGCCAAGGAGGGCACGATCACGCTGCGCGGCACGGTCGGCAGTTTCCGGCAGAAGAGGGAGGCCAAGAAGGCGGCTGAGCGGGTGTACGGCGTCGTGGCCGTGGACAACGAACTGGAGGTGCGAATCCTCAACGAGCAACGGCGCGATGACGCTGACCTCCGCGGCGATGTGCTGCAGGCGCTCCTGCTCGACTCGCTCGTACCGAGCACCGTTGACGCCACCGTCAAGGACGGTTTCGTGACGCTCACCGGCTCCGTGGACTGGCAGTACCAGCGCGCGGAGGCCGCGTTCGTCGCCGGAAACATTCTCGGCGTCATCGGTGTCGAGAACGACATCTTCCTGCAGAGCCCCACGCCTTGGCCCAGCGACGTCAAGGACTCGATCAAGAAGGCCATGGAGCGCGATGCCAAGGTCGACGCGGACAACATCCAGGTCGAGACCGCGAACGGCGAGGCGACTCTGACCGGAAACGTGCGCTCGTTTGCCGAGCATGACGCGGCGGTCGCCGCGGCTTGGGCTGCTCCGGGCGTGACCGACGTCGACGACCGGCTGACCATCTTCTACTAGGCACACCCTGAGTCCTGAAGCAGTCGCGCCACCGGTCGATCACGGGGGGCGTCACCAATCGATGGTGTTCAGGCCTTCGCACCGCCATCTGGCTTGACGCCACGTCAGGCCAGATGGCCGTGTCCGCTCACCACATACCTTTGTCAAAGGAGCGTTCCATGTCCATCTCCAACTCATTGCTCTGGCGCGGGCTGCTGGCGATCGTGCTCGGCGTCGTCTCGGTGGCGTGGCCCAATGTCACAGTCGGCGCCCTGGTCATCCTGTTTGCCGTGTACGCGTTCATCGCAGCCGCATGGGATGCGGTCCGGGCGTTCAGCAGCGACCGTGCCGGACCTGTGCTCGGGTGGCTCCTGCTTTCCCTCCTCTCGCTCGCCGCAGGGATCGTCGCACTTGCGTGGCCCGGCATCACCGCACTTGTGCTGGCCGTGTACGTGGGGGTCTGGGCCGTTGTCACCGGCATCGTCGAGATGGTGATGACCTTCCAGGGCAGCAAGACGGCCGGCGAGCGCGCCCTGTGGATGTTGAGCGGACTCGTTTCGGTCGCACTCGGAGTCGTGCTCTTCATCCGGCCCGACATCGGCGCGGTTTCCCTGGCCACGGTGTTCGGTTTGTACGCCATCTTCTATGGAGTGTCGGCCGTGGTTTTGTCGATCCACCTCCGGAAGACAGGCGACGACGCTGATCTCCAGGTGGTCAACGCCGCGGCCTGAGACCGTTGCGACGCACAGTCCGGCCTCCGCCAAGTACCGGGTCCACCCCGAGGCGAGGCCGGCCTGTGGCGATCAGGTCACCGGTCTCGTCGACCACCACCAACTGTTTCGCTCGGCGCTCCGGGCGCGGCTCCGGGAGGAGTAACCCTGCTGTCGCGCTACGGCGGGCTTCGGCCGGCGCACCATGGCCCTGGTTACGGCGCCCAAGTCCCGGCCTGAACGTTGTGCACCCGCACAGCGCGACGCGTGCCACGCTGGTTCTTGTTGCCCACGACAACGGGACAAACCCAACCCAGGAACGCGGCCATGCCGAAGCCGGCATAGCTGCTGATCGAGGAGCGGTCAAAGTGATCACGGTTGTATGGGCGCCGAGCGGCGCAGAAGGTGGAGATTCGCGCCTGGTGACCGGTGCAGAGCTGGGCCGGCTCAAGCCATCGGTGGATTCCCGGTGAACGTCGTCGGCCCGGACGGCTGGTGAGACGACCGGCAGCCGCCGACCTCGTGGGGCGCTCGGCCGAACTGGAACTGATCGACTCCACGCTCGACGGACATGGTCGCCTCGGCCCGGGCCTGCTGATCCGCGGCCACCCGGGTATGGGGAAGACAGCGTTGCTGGACGCCGCAGCCGCACGAGCCGCGTCCGCCGGAGCGCGAGTACTGCAGGTCTCCGGCGTCGCGTTCGAGTCCGACATCAGCCTCTCGGCGATACACCAAATGCTCTATCCGCTCCGCGACCACGTTGACGAGCTTGCCGGTCACCACCGTGACACCCTCCACCAGATCTTCGATCTCGCGCCGGAACCGTCACCGCACCCGCTGGCGGCTTCGACCGCTGTGCTGGCCATGCTGAGCAAGCTCGCTGAGGAACGCCCGCTGGTGGTACTCGCCGACGACCTGCCGTGGATCGACCAAGCGAGCGCGACCGCGCTGGGGTTCGCCGCGCGACGCATCGGCTACGACCCGATCGTGTTCTTGGCCGCCGCACGGATCAGCGCCGATGGCTTCTGCGACCGGGTCGGGCTTCCTGAACGTGTGCTCGGGCCACTGGCGGCGAAGCCGGCGGCGAAGCTACTGGACCTTCTGTGGCCCGGGCTGGCGCCGAGCGTACGGCGCCGGCTGCTGGCCGAGGCCGACGGCAACCCGCTCGCGCTGCGGGAGTTGCCGGCCGCACTAACCCACCGGCAGCGCTCGGGCCAGAACTCGCTACCGAGATTCCTGCCCGTTTCCGGGCGGTTGGAGGCGACCGCCATGGCAGCGTACGGGAGACTGCCGGCACCGACCCGGACGATGCTGTTG
The DNA here is from genome assembly GCF_042657745.1 of Kribbella qitaiheensis. Taxonomy (GTDB): domain Bacteria; phylum Actinomycetota; class Actinomycetes; order Propionibacteriales; family Kribbellaceae; genus Kribbella; species Kribbella qitaiheensis. Next base: position 8,815 of record NZ_JBHSKE010000003.1, read on the forward strand.
CTGGCCGCGCTCGACGACAGGGCAGGCCTGACCACAATAGGGGCGGCAGCGCAGGGCCGCGCAGGCATCGACGATCTGACTGCGGCGCAGCAGGCGGCCATGGTCCATGTCGATCCGGCCGCCGACCGCATCACGTTTGACCATCCGCTGATCCGCTCAGCGATTGTCCACGTGACACCGGCAGGTGAACGCCGGGCGGCGCACCAGGCCCTCGCCGCCGCGCTGGCCGGCGACCCGATGTGCCGGGCGTGGCATCTGGCCGAGGCTGCGACCGGACCGGACGAGGCGGTGGCACGGGCGCTGGACGAGGCGGCTTTGTCCGCCTGGCGGCGCGGCCACTCGTCCGTCGCCGCGGCTCGAGCGTCGGGCGGGAGCGGCGCCAACGAGCACGGGCGAGTCGGTGCGTCCGCCGCGGTGACCGCGCTAGTACGGGCAGGCGAACTCAGCCCGCAACCGGCTGACCGTTCGCGGCGGCTCGTCGATGCCGCATACCTCGCCACCATCACCGGTCAACTCGACCAAGTGGACCGGTTGCTGGCCGACGCCGGGCATACGCCAGACACCCCGACCGGGCTGGTCTTCGCGGCCACCGCCCACCTCCACACAAACGATCAGGGCGACGTCGATACCGCCTACCGGCTGCTGGCCCGGGCACTGGACGACGTCACCGACACCACCAAGACGACCAACTGGGACTACCACGCGATCCTGTACTCGCTGCTGCTCGTCTGCCTTTACACGCTCCGACCCGAGCCGTGGGAGCTCCTGAACAAGGCACTGGCCCGCTTCGATCCCGACACGGTCACGGCGTTTCAGTTGTGTCACGACGCGTACGTCGACCCCACCCACACCTCCGACGACATCCGAGCGGGCCTCGCCCGCGCCTTCGAGGATCTGCCTCCCGACCCCGCACCCTGGCAACTGATCCCGCTGGCCTTCGCGGCCGTAGCGATGGACGCGATGTCGGACTACCGCCACGTGGTCCGGCAGATGATCGACCGGGAACGTGACGGCGGTGCGATCGCCATGGTCATTCCCGGATTGATGCTGCTCAGCCACGACTCCCATGTGCACGGACAGTGGGACGAGGCCGGGAAGCTGGCGGATGAGGGGCTGGACCTGGCCACCGCCTACGGCTACCACTTCTGGGAGGCTCAGATTCGCGCCCTGCAGGCAGCAGCCGCGGCTCGTCGCGGCGATGTGGACCTCGCCCTGGCCCGCAGCAAACAGACCACGACCTGGGCCACGCCACGCCGCGTCGAGGTCGCCCGGGCCTACGCCCAGTCGGCTCGACGCCTCGCGGCCATCGGCCAAGGCGACTTCGAGGAGGCTCATCTGCAAATCTCCCAGATCGATGCCCTTGGCGCCCCCAGCCCCGGCGTCCCGGGGCGATGGGTGATCCTGGACCTGGTCGAGGCCGCGGTCCACACCGGCCACACCGACCAGGCCCGCCGCCACGTCGCCGCCGCCCAACACGCCGGCATCGCCCGCATCGGCCCGCGCATCGCGCTGATCACCGCCGGCGCCGCCGCGATCGCCGCCGACGAGACCGAAGCCGGGCCCCTGTTCGAAGCCGCCCTGGATCTGCCCGAAGCCGACCGGTGGCCATGGGAACTCGCACGCATCCACCTCGCCTACGGACGGTGGCTGCGCCACACCCGCGACACCACCCGCGCCCGCCCGCACCTACGCACCGCCCTCGAGACCTTCGAACGAATCGGCGCCAAGGCGATGGCACAGCAGGCCCGCAACGAGTTGCGCGCCACCGGCCTCGCCACTACCAGCCGCCCCAACGCCCCGACGATCCCCCTGACCGCGCAGGAACGCCAGATCGCCGAACTGGCCGCCACCGGCCTGACCAACAAGCAGATCGGTGCACGGCTCTTCCTGTCCCACCGCACCGTCGGCTCGCACCTGCATCGCTTGTACCCCAAGCTCGGTATCGCATCACGCACCGCCCTCCACTCCGCCTTGGAGACCATCACACCCGCCAAGAACGGTCATACCGCGAAGACGGCATCCCCAACCGAAGATCAAGACGACCACAATCTGGCTCGGGCACGCGGGTGTGAACCTCGGTGAATCGGCAGCCGGAATGCCCGCAGGCGTGCCCCCATCTGAGTTCAGTGGGCGAGACCGCGCGCCACGACTCCGGGCTCGTCTGAACGTCTGTGCGGTGACCGCAGTCACGTGCAAGGATCATGCATGTGGGTGAAGAAGTCTCATCACGCGAGCCGACACCCGACGAGGGCTTGCGCAGCGTACTGGAGCGCTTCGACGTGGGAGTCGTCGTACGCCGGATGATGCTGGGCTACCGTCAACTCCCGGCGTACACCCGCTTCGACCTCCTGCAGGACCATACGTCGTGGGTGCGGTGGAACGTCGATCTCCTGCTTCGCTGGATGATGCACGGGACGCCCCCGGATGAGTACGTGCTGTCCGAGCTGCGTGAGTTCGTTCGTGGTCGCGCGGTGGCCGGCCAGCCGATCGAGGACGGCATCCTTGTCTATCGCCGCGGTACCCGCATGCTGTGGGACGCGCTGCTGGACCTCTGCCGCGATGTCGACCGTGCGCTGCTTGTCGCGAATGCCGACAGCATGTGGAGTTACCTGGACCGGTACCTGGACATCGTCGTGGACATGTTCGCCCAGGTCTACGCGGACCAGGAAGACATGCCGTCCACAGCCGGCGACCGCCGCGCCAGTGCGCTGTTCGACCGGCTGTGCGCCGCCGAGTTGCCGATCACCATTGAGGACTCGGATCGGGCCGCCCGGCTCCATTTCGATCTCTCGTCGCCGTTCTGCCCGTTCACGGCGGAGCTTGCGGGCGGTTCGGTGGCAAATCACGCCGCCCTCGCCGCGCGGTTGCGCGACACGGCCGCGCTTGCCTTTACGGAAGGCATCCGGGTCACCGGGCTGACCCCGCCTGAGTTCGCCTGGGCAGGATTCCTCGCCGACTCTCGGCTGGTACTGGCGCAGGACCCGCCAACGCTCAGGAACCGTCTCAGTCCGGCGGTCGACAGCCTCCGGGCCCTGACGCTGATAGCTACCGACTCCCCGCGCCGGGGACGTGTCTCGGCGGAGGACTTCGGACCCCAGCTTCTGCTGGCGGATTCGCCCGCACTGGCAGACCGGATCACCGAGCGGGTGTTCGGCCGGCTCATCGGGGCCGACACGGTAGACCTCGCGACCACCTTGCGCAGCTTGGGCGCCCACGGGTTCGACGGGACGGCGACCGCCGCCGCGCTCCCGGTGCACCGCAACACGCTGCTGCACCGCCTTAACCGGATCGAGAAGCTGACCGGCCTCAACCTCAAGGAGCAGCAAGACCGCAGCCTCGTCCTGCTCGCCTGCATGTGGGAAAGCAGCCCGGTACGCCGCCGGCTGGCCTCAGCTGAGGGCAGCGTCTGAGCACGCCGACGCCAGAGATGCCGACCGCGACTGGGATTGCAGCCAGCAGGTAGCAGTGCGTTTCCAGCTGCCCTCCCCGCCTAACGAGGGCTGGCGTCGATGGCGTCGATTCCCTCCGAGGCCATGCTGAGCACAGGCAATCGCGTGGACCGTCGCAGCGCCCAAGTCCCGCGCTCAACGTTGTGCACCCGCACGACCCGACGCGCGCCACGCGTGGCTCTGCAGATCGGCGCACGGCTCTTCCTGTCCCACCGCATCGTCGGCTCGCACCTACGCTTGTATCCCAAGCTCGGTATCGCATCACGCGCCGCCCTTCGCGCCTTGGAGACCATCACACCCGCCAAGAACGGTCATACCGCGAAGACGGCGTCCCCGACTGAAAATCAAGACGACCCACCAACCTGGTTCGGAAACACAGGTTGAACGGGCCATTGGGGCGCCGCATCCGGGTTCAGCGTGGCCCGATCGGCAATTTGCGTCGCGCGACGGTCAGATGACCGACGACTCAGCGTCGTTGGGTTGCGGACGATGGATGACATCGGCAGACGCCCACGAACGACAAGGTTGAGCATGCGAAGCACGGGAACGCGCCAGGCATCACGGATGCGATCGATTTCACCACTGCCGGTCGGTCCCACCTCGCCCGCGATTGTCCCTGGTGTCGGATCAACGAGCCACCGCGACGAGCGTGCGGCCCTCGATCAGGTGCTGGCAAACGCTTGCGACGGAGTTGGCGGCGCGCTCGTCTTGCGGGGAGAGCAAGAAAGCGGCAAGACCTCGCTGCTGGCGTACATCGTCGAGCGCGCCGCCGAATTGCGCGTCGCTCCGTCGGCGGGTGTCCAACCAGAGCTGGAACTCAGGTTCGCGGCGCTGCATGGCCTGCTTACGCCGTTCCTGTCACACCTGGACCGCCTTCCCGGACCCCAGCGAGATGCCCTTGGTGCGGCATTCGGACTGGTCGCCGCGCCGACTCCGGAACGGTTCCTGGTCGGTCTGGCCGTCTTGACCCTGCTGACCGAGGCGGCGGAAGACCGGCCGGTGCTGGTGGTCGTCGATGACGCGCAGTGGCTTGACGAGGCGACGGCGGACGTGCTCGCTTTCGTGGCGCGGCGGCTCATCACCACGCCGGTCGCCTTCATCATCGCTGTACGCGAACCGACCGCCCGCGTTCGTTCCCTTGACGGACTCCCGTCCCTGCACCTGCCGACGATCCCCCGACGCCACGAATCGGCCTCACCGGAGTCCGGACTCACCAGCCGGCTGACCGCCGGACACTGCGCTCTGACGATGCTCGACCTTGGGTATGGGCGCTATCAGGAGGCACTCGGCCGCGCGCTGGAGATCTTCCACGACGACCCTCCAGAGCTCGGTACTCAGAACCTGCCCGATCTGATCGAGGCGGCTGTCCGGAGCGGCAACAGGGACGCGGCGGTATCCGCACTCGAGCGGCTCTCCGAGCGGACACAATCCAGCGGAACCCACCTGGCCTTTGGGTTGCTCGCCCGCTCGCGGGCGCTGCTGATCGACGACGGGGAGGCTCTTTACCGAGTGGCGATAGAGCACTTGCAGCAAGCCGATGCCCGTGTGGACCTGGCCCGCGCCCACCTCCTCTACGGCGAATGGCTACGCCGCCGGCGTCGCCGCCGAGACGCCCGCGAGCAGCTGCGCGCTGCCCAGGAGTTGTTCGAGGCCAGCGGCCTTGCGGCTTTCGCGCACCGTGCCTCAGTGGAGCTCCATGCGACCAGCGAGGCCGCTCGCCATCGCAATGGTCAGGCCGACGATGGGCTCACTCCGCAGGAAGCGGAGATCGCCCGGCTGGTCGCCGAGGGCTCGTCGAACCGCCAGGTCGCGACACAGTTGTTCATCAGCCAGCACACCGTCGAGTATCACCTGCGGAAGGTTTTCCGCAAGATCGGTGTCAGCACCCGCACCCAGCTCGCCCGGGCCATACTCGATCGATCTCGCGCCGATGAGACGCCGGCCGCTGCCACCGCATAGCGCTCTCTCGGCTAGCGGCCGGAGGCTGTGCGGAGTTGGCCGACCGCGAGCGGCCGAAGCAGCCTCCGGGCGACGATCAGTTGTTGGATCTGCTGGGTGCCTTCGAAGATGCCGAGGATCTTGGTGTCGCTATCCGTGAGCTAGACGGCAGATGGAGGACGCGGGGCTGCCGTCAGGCGTCGCGGAAGCGTAGGGCGACGGCAGCGGTGACGGTAGAGACAGCGGCGTAGAGGGCGACCACGCCTAGACCGCGCCACGGTGAGATCGGCAGCGCGTCGAGTCGCAGGGTGGCCTGGACGGACAACCCGGCAGTCATCGGCGACACCTGCTGGATCCATTCGCGCCAGCGTGGGTCGGAGACAGCGATCGTGATGACAGGCGCCAGGTAGAGAAGTCCGAGGACGAGCGTCACCGTGCCACCCGTGTGCCGGACGACGAAACCGATGCCGAGAGCAATGATTGCCACCAGCGCCAAGTAGAGCACGGTGCCGCCATATGCGCGCAGCGTCGGTCCGTCGCCGAGGGACAGTGGCCGATAACCACCGGCTGCCGTAAATCCGCCGCGCGCAAGGATTTCCCGGCCCGTCACCAGCGAGCCGAGGACGCTGACGACCGAGATCAGTAGCACCACGGGGGCAAGCACCGCGGCCTTTGCCGCGAGGACGGTCAGACGGCGCGGGCAGGCGGCCAGAGTGGTGCGGATCATGCCGGCTTCGTACTCCGCGGTGACCGCGAGCACCGCCAGAACGACCACGGCAGCCTGGCCGATGTACAACCCGGACAGGCTGAGCTTGGTCAGGTCGAAGTCGCACGACTGGTCGGAGCGCTCGCAGTCCGGCGGCGTGAGATCCCAGCTGACCAGCGCGCCGACCGCCGTGGTCATGACAACGACCGCGAGCAGCGTCCAACCGGTGCTCGGTACGGTGCGCAGCTTCGTCCACTCGGCCCGCAGGGCTCTTCCGGCGAGCTGCATCAGGCGTCCCTGCGGGTGAGCTGCCAGTACGCGAGGCCGAGTGCGGCGACGGCGTACGCGCACATCACGCCCAGGCCGGCCCACGGGCCGATCACCTGCCCGGTCTCGATGGTCTGCTGCACCGCCAGCCCGGCCACCGGCGAGAGCCTGCTGACCCAGATGTCGGCCTCAGGCGAGATCGTCGGCACGATGATCTGCGGCAGTACGACCAGCGCGATGACGAACACGATCGCTCCAGTGGTACGCCGTCGAACCGCCGCGATGCCGAGGCTGAACAGCGCGACGAGCGCCAAGTAGATGGCTGTGCCCACCACCGCGCGCGCCGTGATGCCGTCCGTCAGCGAGACGTGCGGGTACGCCGGTGGGTTGTAGCCGCCGTCATGCAGCCCGGGCTGCGCCAGCAAGAACGCGGCCACACTCGCGATCAGCCCGGCGACGAACACCACCCCGGCGAGTACGACGGCCTTGGCAGCCAGCACGTGCCCACGCCGGGGGGAGGCGGCCAGCGTGGTCCGGATCAGCCCGGTCCGGTACTCGGCGGTCATGAACAGGACGCCGAGCGCGATGATCGCGATCATCCCGAGACGTACGCCGAACAGGCTGAGCATGACCACGTCGTCGTCACCCGGCGAGCGCCAGCTATCGACGCCGTACCCAGCGATGTCACCCGACCCGGTCACCGTGAACGTCCCGCCTGACCGGGTGAGCCCATCGACGGCGCCGACCACCGGGTTCAGCTTGGTCGGCACGTTGGAGATGCTCTGGCCAACCCAGTCCGGTGCAGCGCCGGCACCCGTCACGGTCACGCTGTCGAAGGTCGCCGTACCGACTGTCGACGCGACGGTGATCGCCGAACCGCCACCGGTCCGTGTCGTCACGTACTTCGGCGGTGACGCGACGAACAGCCCGATCTCGGCGTCCCGGGGCAGAGCCACGGTCACGGTGCCGACCTGCTGCCAGATCTGACCGTCAGCCGACTCGAATCCCGTGACGGTGTTGCCGGTCCGAGTCAGCTTCAGCCACCGCGGCTCTGCGACCGCCGCGCCGGCCAGATCGGTGTCGAAGTTCGCCTGCAGCCGAACCCCATGGTCAGGGGTCACCATGACCGCGGCGTACGGCGATCCCGGCGCGAGTCCGGCCTTGACCAGCAGTCCGGCCTTCGCCCACTCGTGGCTGTCCAACTGGCTGATGACCCGAGCGACGACCGCGCCATCACCGTTGAGCGGCGTGTGCACGAAGTAGGCCTGGTCCGAGTATCGCGGCCCTTCGTTCGCGTCCGTCGATCCGGCGGTCGACCCGAGCAGCTCGAGCAACACCGTCACGGCGACCGCGGCGAACAGGCACAACGCCGTACTGCGGACCGACCTGAACTTCGTCCACTCGCCGCGCAGGACCTGCAGGAAAGTGCTCATCACGCCTCCCGCGACCTCACGTGAGCGGCGAACTCGACCGCATCCCTGGTCAGGTCCATGTACGCCTCCTCCAGCGAGGCCCGGTGGGCCGCGATCTCGGAGAACGCCAGTCCGCTCTCGTTCAGCAGCTTGATGACGCGCTCGGACGTCAGCCCGGTCACCGTCACCCGGTCGTGGTCGGTCGCCGCCACCACGGCGCCGGCGTTCGCGAGGAGGGTCATCGCCGCAGTGCGCTCCGTCGTACGCAACGCGACCCGGTCCGCCGACGCGGCGGCCAGCAGTTCGCGCACCGTCGTGTCCGCGATCACCCGGCCACGGCCGATGACGATGAGGTGGTCCGCACTGCCCTCGAGCTCCCCCATCAGGTGACTGGACACCAACACCGCCCGCCCCTCACCCGCTAGTGACCGCAGTAGTCCGCGGATCCACACGATGCCTTCCGGGTCGAGCCCGTTCACCGGCTCGTCGAACAACAGCACCGGCGGGTCCCCGAGCAGCGCGCCGGCAATCCCGAGTCGTTGCCGCATCCCGAGTGAGAACCCACCTGCCCGGCGCCGCGCCACCTCCGCGAGTCCCACCAGGTCCAGGACCTCGTCCACCCGCCGGGCCGGCAAGCCGTTGTACTGCGCCATCCAGAGCAGGTGGTCGCGGGCCTTCCGGGCGGGATGTACGGCGCCCGCATCGAGCAGCGCACCCACCTCGCGCAACGGATCGCCGAGATCCCGGTAGCGGCGCCCACCGACCAGCGCGCTCCCACCGTCCGGTGCGTCCAGCCCGAGGATCATCCGCATCGTCGTCGACTTGCCGGCACCGTTCGGCCCGACGAAGCCGGTGACCTGGCCGGGCGGGACGGTGAACGACAGACCGTCCACAGCAACTGTGGCGCCGTACCTCTTGCGCAGTTCGTGCACCTCGACGGTGTTCATGTTCTGGGACGCTACGGTCGGCTGGGGCAGGTGTCGTCACCCAGCAGAACCGTGTTCCGTCCCCCACGCGAGGTACGGCCGCGGGGTGATGTGGGTGGGGCTGTCCCGGGTGGACAATGCTGTCGTGAGTCAGGGCCGCGAGCTGACCGAACGGGTGCTTCTCGCCACCCGCAGGATCGGCGGCACCCGCGACGCGATGCTGGTCGCCGCCGCCGTCCTCGCCCTGCTCGCCGTCATAGAGGCCGGGAACCGTGGCGACCAAACAGGCATGGACCTCGGTACGTTGCTGCTGCTCGGCCTGATGGCGACCGCGCCGCTGGCCTTGCTGGCGGCGCAGCCGGTCGCGGTGACGCTGGCCATTACCCTGGCCAACGCGATTCTGCTCGGCGGCGACGAGCCGCTGTTCGTCGCGGGCGTACTGGCCCAACTGCTCGCTCTCTACTGGCTTGGGCGGAACCGCCCACGCAAGATCGCACTGCCGTTCTTGCTTCCGTTCGTGCTGTTCGCCTTCGGCCGACCAGACGCGGGCACCACGCTGTTGCTGGTCCTGATGGCCACCGCCGTCCTACTCGGTGCGGCCGTCCGGGATCGCGGCGACGCGGTCGCGAACGCCGCAGCCAGCAGGGCTACCGCCGACACCCTGCTGGAGCACGCGGCCCGAGGCGAGCGGGCCCGGATCGCCCGCGAGTTGCACGACGTGGTCGCGCACCACATCTCGATGATCGCGATCCAGGCCGAGACAGCCAGGCTGACCACCCCGGGCCTTCCGCCGGACGGCGCGAAACGGCTGTTGGCGATCGGCGACACCGCCCGGACGGCGCTGACCGAGATGCGGCGGCTGTTGGGCGTACTGCGCGAGGATGTCGGTCCGCCGGCCGATGGTCCGGTCCGCGCGCCACAGCCCGGGCTGGAGCAGCTCAACGCGCTCGTCGACGAGGCCCGGGCGTCCGGCGGTACCGGTACCCGGCTGATCGTGCGGGGCACGGTGAAGCCACTCGACCCGGGCGTACAGCTGACGGCGTACCGGATCGTGCAGGAGGCGCTCACCAACGCGCGTCGGCACGCACCCGGTGCGGCCGTCGACGTCGAACTCGACTACACGGCAACGGCGTTACTGGTCCGGGTTCGCGACAACGGACCGGGGCCTGACGCCCCACTCGACGGCAGTGGCGGCAGCGGCAGCGGTCATGGCCTGCTGGGCATGCGCGAGCGGGCCGGGATGGTCGGTGGCACCGTGGTTGTCGGCCGATCCGCGGGTGGCGGCTGCCTGGTCGAGGCCGTACTGCCGATCCCGGCGGTCGAACAGTGATCAGGATCGTCGTGGTGGACGACCAGGAGGTGGTCCGGGCCGGCTTCGGCGCGCTCCTGCACACCCAGCCCGACTTCCTCGTCGACGGTACGGCGGCCGACGGCGCCGCCGCGGTCGCACTATGCCGCCAACGCCGCCCGGACGTAGTCCTGATGGACGTCCGGATGCCGGTCCTGGACGGCATCGAGGCGACCCGACAGATCCTCGCGGACGACGGTCCCGACGACGGACCACGGATCCTGATGCTGACCACCTTCGACCTCGACGAGCACGTGTACGACGCCTTGGCCGCGGGCGCGAGCGGGTTCCTGCTCAAGGACGTGACCGCAGAACGCCTCTTCGACGCCGTCCGGGTGATCGCGGCCGGCGGCGGCCTGCTGGCGCCAAGCGTGACCCGCCGCCTGATCGCGGAGTTCGTCCGGCAGCGACCGCACGCGCCCACGACCAATACCGTTGCCCTCAGCAACCTCACCCCTCGCGAGATCGAGGTGCTCGCCCTGATCGCCGAGGGCTTGTCCAACCCGGAGATCGCCATCCGGCTGACCGTCAGCGACGAAACCGTCAAGACGCACGTCAGCCGCCTACTCGCCAAACTTCGCCTACGCGACCGCACCCAAGCAGTAATCGCCGCCTACGAATCCGGCCTCGTCACCCCCGGCACTCCCGGCCACTGAATCCTGGCCCGATCCGCTCGCACACGCAGGGCGGCACCATGGAAACCTCGTCACCATGACCACTCAGCTTGATTTACGCGTCGCCTGACCAAACCAAGGTCGCCATCATCACCGGCGGCGGGCCCGCAACCACCCTCCTCGGGACGCCCGGTCACACTCCCGTGGGACCGGGCGAACGGCGCGCCGCGAAGATGTCGGGATTTTGGTACCGCCCGCACCGCCCGTCAGCAGCGCGACTCTGCCCCCGCCGGCGGGGTTCTGCTGCAGTGACATCAGATCGAGCGTGCGACGGACGCCAGCATGCGGTTGGCGTCCCGGAGAACCACGTCCCAGGCGTCCTTCAGCGCCTCGACGCACACCGTCACCGTGACGTTGTGGATCGAGTCGACCCCAGTCATCGTCGTACACCGGCCGACGATCGAGATGACTGCGCCGTTCTTCGCGAACCGGCCCGAGAAGTCCATCCGCGCCTGGCCTGCGATGTTCGAGTTCGCCGGGCTGAGGCTCTTGACAGGGTTCATCCGGACAGCGGTCAGGCCGTCGGCCTCGACCAACCGCCGCGTGACCAACCTCACGGCGGTGGTCGCCGGGTAGCCGATTGGGTTCACCAAGACGATGACCACGCCGTGTTGGTCGGGGAAGCGACGTCGACCGAGTACTTCGTCGTTCTGCGGTCCTCGCGCCACCCACTCGCCGGGTTCACGTACACGTCGTCGTACACCTGGATGCCCTGATCGATGTCCCGCAGCGTCCGACGGCGCTCCGGCGTCGGACTGGGCGTCGGGGTCGGGGTCGGTTCAGGCGTGTACGACGGCGGTGCCGTGGGCGGCAGTTGGACCGGACGGCTGGATGCTGCCCTGCGCAATATTGGCTACCCTTACCCCGTGGCAAGATCGCGTGATGCTACAACTCACGGATTTCATCATTGACTGTCCGGACCCAATGAAGCTGGCGGCCTTCTACGCCGCGGTGACAGGCCGCCCCATCAAGAACAGCCACGACACGGACAACTGGGCCGGCATCGCCTTCGGCGAGATCGAGCTGGCCTTCCAGCGGGTGGACGGCTACCGCGCCCCGCGCTGGCCCGACGACGAACACCCCAAGCAGTTCCACTTCGACTTCGAAGTGGACGAGATCGAGCCCGAACAGCGCCGCGTCGTCGAACTCGGCGCGACACTGCAGAAGGACTTCATCGGACCCGAGGGCTACGGCTGGCGGGTCTACACCGACCCGGTCGGGCATCCCTTCTGTCTGTGCCGCAACAAAGGGGTCACGTGGACCGACAAAGGGGTGGTGTTTCCCTACTAGAGAGCTTGTGGCCGACTCGCCGCCCACCTCGCCGAGACCCGATCAGCGGGTGCGGCGCTGATCGCCTGGTGCTGGATGCGCCGGCGGTCGCGGAGCAGCTAGCCGTTCGAACTATGCGGGCTCCTCTAACATCAGCACAGAAAGCCGGATGATCCGGACTTTCACGGCATCTGGGGGCGGAGTGGGCGTGGTGAGTGAAACCGAAGCGGCCCAGTGGACGACAGAGTTCGCGAAGACAGGCGAGGTGCGCGTCCCACCGCGGCGAAGTGTCACCGCACTGAAGACGCTGCTCTACGGGTTCCTGCTGGCGAATGAGATCGGGGCGGTCGTATCGGCCGCCCTCGGTCGCCAGAACTGGCGGTGGTGGCCACTGTTCTGCCTGGTGGCGGCGCCAGCCTTGATTCCGCTGATTTGGTGGTACGTCCGGATGGCGCTTTTTGGCCGGCCGGTGCTGGTGGTGGACAAGGACGGTGTGTCGCTTGGCCGGGAACGTCTCACTTGGGAGAACGTCAAGACCGTGGAAAGCCCCAACTCGGTGCGCCGACGCCCGCCCGATCCACGACGGCCGGTAGATGCCTCCCGTGAGTGGTTCGGGCTCGTCACCGTCGTTCCGGCCACGCAGCGCCGGACGCGGCAGATCTCTGTCGGAAAGGATCATGTCCGGGATCTCGAGGGTTTAGGAGCCTGGCTGGATGCGCTCCGGAGACAGAAGCAGACAGGCAGCCGCGGTGTCTGAAGCAGGGTCGGTTCGGGCAAGCCGATAACCGGCGCTATGTCGGCCGGTCTCCTGACCGGGAACCGGGCAAAAGGTTGGCGTTACGCGTCGGCCCGCGCCGGCTCTCCTGGTCGACCAGCGCCGCACCGACACCGGACAGTGGCAGGCGCTTCTCGCCACCGCCAACGGCACCAGCGGCGGCGTGCACGTCGGCTGGCACGAACCCGGCCAGGTCCGGCCCGTCACCGACGACCGCGCCGATCGGCAGGCACCGGCCTGACGTTGGCCCAAACTGGTGATCGAGTCTCGTCGCATTAGGAGCCCACGTGATGCTCGACATTCCCGATGAAGTGTGGAACAAGGTCGTCGCCGACGGAAACGCCGCGTGGCTCGACGAGCTGCCCTCGATCGTCGAATCTCTAGCGCAGGAGTGGTCATTGACCATCGGCGCCACGTTGCGCGGCGGCCACGCGGCGCTCGTCGTCGAGGCGACACTCGCTGACGGAACGGCGGCTGTCCTCAAGGTCGGCGTTCCGGGGACTCAGCGCGATCTCACCTTCGAGGCGACCGCGCTGCGCCTCGCCGACGGCGACGGCTGCGCGAGCCTGCTGCGCGACGACCTCGACCGCGGCGCACTCTTGCTCGAGCGACTCGGGGCTGCCATCTGCGACGTCGTGCCTGATCCCGCGACACGGCACGACATGATGTGCGATGTCGCTGTCCGGCTCTGGCGGCCGGTCAGCCACGATGTCGACCTGCCGACGGGCGCCGACAAGGCACGCGAGTATTCCGCCCTGCTGCCGCGACTGTGGGAAGAGACGGGTCAGGCGTGCTCGGAAGCGACAGTCGAGGACGCTCTCGCGTGCCTGAACCGTCGCCGCCGCGCCCACGATGACCGACACGCCGTGCTCGTACACGGCGACGTCCACGACCTCAACGTGCTTCAGGCGGCGGACGGCACGTTCAAGCTCATCGATCCGGGTGGCCTGCGCGCTGAGCGAGCATGCGACCTTGGCACCATCATCCGATGCAATCCCGACGTCGGCGACGACCTGCACGCCAGGGCGAAGCGGCTGGCCACCCACACTGGTGTAGACGCCACGGCGATCTGGGAGTGGGGAACGATCCACCGCGTCATCAGCGGCCTGTACAGCCGACAGATCGGGTTCCAGCCGTTCGGTGATCTGTTGCTCGCCGAGGCAGATCGACTAACAGTCAGCGGCCACGGGCCGGGCGGTGGTCAGTAGCGGCGGATCGACTTGATCCGCCGGTGACGACCGATGACAACGGACTACCGCTCTGAATCCGCCTTGAGGTCGAGGCCGATGCCGGATGGAGCAAGGAGGATCATTTGGTTGTGGTCGATGGTGTAGGTGACCGCAGGTCCGAGGGTGGACAGGATCGCGGTTTCTACGTCGGCTGTTTCGCCTGTACAAGGGTGGCCGGAGGTGGCGACGGCGGTGAAGGTCAGTTCTGTGTTGGAGCGGGTGACGGTGCCGGAGAGTTCGTTGCAACCGGTCCAGCCGGTCAGGCGGTTGCCGTCGAAGGAGATCCACGCTTGCTCGGCGTGATAGCGGTGGTGGCGCAGGTCGGCGTTGGTGATGGTGGTGACGACCTTCCACCTGATCCCGTCGACCGGGAAGTCGGGTTCGGCGATCTTCTTGTCGAGCAGCCTGATCGTCGTACCGTCTGACGCGAGCGTGAGCTCGTCGCCGTCTACGTGCCAGCTGGGATTGCTCATCAGAAAGGTCTTCAACCATTCCTCCTGAGCCCGGAGGGCCGGTTCGCAGCCGACCTGGGTGCCGCCGATGCCGTCGATCCACAGCCTCCCGTTGGCCAGCAGTTCGCCGGCAGCGGCGGCTGTGCCCATCTGGTTGCAACCGGCGTGCGCTCTCAGGACGTCGTACACCCGCGGCCCGTCCGCGTTCTTGTTGGGCATTCGTGCGAACTCCAGCCGGATGCGCGTCCTCGGCACCAACTGCCTGGCAGTCACTGCGGTAGACAGATAGGTGTTGCCCATCGGCGTACTGGTCGCTGGGTCCAGGCCGCCGATCGCGGACTTGAACTCGCGCAGTCGGTCCAGGAGTACGCCGGGTCCGCCGGCCGCTTGGTCCTGGATACCTGATCGATGCAGGGTCAGCAGGCCGTCCGGGTCGACGCGGATCATCGTGCTGGCTCCGTGTACGGCGGCCGGCGCACGCCGGTGGTCGGCGTCAATGATGACTGTGTCGGCCGGGTACTGCGCGCGGACTTCGGCGGCGGAGGCAGCCGGGGCTTCGCCGGTCCGGCTGGCGCTACTTCCGTACAGGAAGGGAAAGGTCAGCCACAGTAGCGCCAGTGGACCCCAGGATCCGTCGAAGAACACCACCCAGCCGTCCTGGATGGCCGGCGCCAGCCACTCGGGCATCGTCGGGTCGGACCGGATCGGCGCCAGTACGGTAATCCGCTCGGCGAGAGCGAAATCGACCGCAGCGCGGGCGTCGCTCCGGAGGTCGAGGAACCGGAAGAGCTGATCGTGAGCGGCAGCCGTATGGACCGAGATTCCGACCGGCTGGTTGGCGGGGCGGCCTTTCAGGAGATTCACCGCCCGGGGATCGCGGGCCACCACGCCGTACGTCATCGGACTGGGGTTGGTCACGACAACAGCCCCACCGCCACGCAGCACCTCGATCGCATGAAGCTGTGCTCGATCGAACTCGGGCAGATCCGACTGGCTCATTCTCCAAGTATCGCCCGGGCGGCCGGCGACGTCGTGTAGTTGTCGACGGTCATGGAGTTGTAGGCGCGGGCGCTCTTTGTGGTGAGTCGGAGCAGTGCGCGGCTCGAAAGCCACCGCTTCTTCCGCACTCCCATCGAGCGCTCGGATCGGACTGACGTTGGATGGGGTGTTGGGAATCGATCGTTTCTCAACACCCCCAGCAGTTGGCCGACCAGGACTTCGACACGCCGCGCACGGACTGTCGTAAACGTGTTGCAAAGTCGGACTGTCCAACAACTCCACGCTCACCCTTTTTCGTACAGTCAGCGGTGTGATCGCTACCGATCTCGACCACCGCGCCGCGTTGCTGCTCGATCCTGACCCACTCGGTGTCATCGGCGGCGGCATGCTCCTCGGCTACGCCAGAGTCTCCACTCGTGATCAGAACCTGGACCGCCAGCTCGACCTCCTGAGCGCAGCTGGATGCAGCCGGATCTTCCAGGACAAGCTCAGCGCCGCCGCCGATGCCGGCGCAGGGTTGTAGTCGGCCTACTCGGTGTACTTCTCGTGCGCGGCCATCGCCGCGCCGACGATGCCGGCGTTGTTGAGCAGCTGAGCCGGCTTCACCGGGGTGGAGATCTCGAGCAGCGGCACCCACTTGTCGGCGTTCTTGCTGACCCCGCCGCCGACCACGAACAGGTCGGGGGTGAACAGGTTCTCCACGTGCCGAAGGTATCGCTGCACCCGCTTGGCCCACTGTTTGTACGACAGGCCCTCGTTGTCCTTCGCCGCCGAGGAGGCCTTCTTCTCCGCGTCGTACCCGTCCAGCTCGAGGTGACCGAGCTCGGTGTTGGGCACGAGCTGGCCGTCGAGCAGCAGCGCGCTGCCGATACCGGTGCCGAAGGTGAGCAGGATGACCACGCCGTCGACGCCCTTGGCCGCGCCGAACCGGGCCTCGGCGATACCGGCCGCGTCGGCATCGTTGAGCACGGTCACGTCGCAGTGGGTGACGTCGGTGAAGACCTTCTCGATGTCGGTCCCGATCCAGCTCTTGTCGACGTTCGCGGCGGTCTTGGCCACCCCGTTCTTGATCACGGCCGGGAACGTCGCACCCAGCTCACCGGTCCACCCGGCCTGCTTGACCAGCCGGGCCACGACCGCGGCGACGGGCTCCGGCGTGGACGGGTTGGGCGTCAGGTACTTCACCCGCTCCGTGGCCAGATCGCCCTTCGCCAGGTCGACGATGGCGCCCTTGATCCCGCTGCCGCCGATGTCGACCCCGAAAGCGGTCGACGTCCTCATCCTGGGCACCTGATCTCTCCTCTCGCCCGCAGTTGCCGCACCGGGTCAGCGTCCTCGCCGGCGTCGAGCAGATCGGCACGGCTGGCCACCGACGCGTATCGACCACACATGCTAGCCAGCCTGCCACGCGCCTCGGACGCCGTCAGCGATGTTGGCGGAATCACTCTCGTCCGGCGCCTCCGCGCTCTGGTACAACAAGCAGCGATTCGCTGGTCATCCGTCGGCGGCCTACAGCGGCCCGGCTGGCGGTCGTGACCAACGCCGAGATGGTGGCGCACTGGGCCGACTCGCGGAGGATGAGCTTGCCTGCAAGCTCGTGCCGCGACGTAAACCGAAGTTACAACTCAAGTCACCCCGGCTCACGGCAGTCCGGGTCACGGCAGGCTGAGACCGGCGGCCTTGGTCGTCAGATAGCGCTGCTCCGGCAGACTCGTCGTACGGCGGGCTGCCGCGAGGTAGTGCTCGCGGGCCTCGGGGAGGCGGCCGAGGCGCTCCAGGAGGTGCGCGCGGACGGAGTCCAGCCGGTGGTTGTCGGTCATCCGATGGTCGTCGTCCAGGGTGGCGAGCAGGTCGAGACCGGCCTGGGCGCCTTCCACCTCGGCGAGGGCGATCGCACGGTTGAGTGTGATCATCGGGTTCGGCGAGATCTTCTCGAGTAGCAGGTACAGCGCGAGGATCTGCGGCCAGTCGGTGTCGTCGGCGCTCGGGGCCTCCGCGTGGATCGCGGCGATGGCGGCCTGCAGTTGGTAGGGGCCGACCTCGCCGTGGGCGAGCGTCCGCAGGATCAGCGCGGCCCCTTCGGCGATCGGTTCCCGCAACCAGACGCTGCAGTCCTGTTCGTCGATCGGGATCAGGCTGCCGTCCGGGCCCGAGCGCGCGAGGCGGCGGGAGTCGGTCAGCAGCATCAACGCGAGCAGACCGGCGACCTCGCCCTCGTCGGGCAGGAGTTGGTAGAGCAGGCGCGTCAGCCGGATCGCCTCGGCGGTCAGCTCGACGCGTTGCAGGTCGGCGCCCGAGCTGGCGGTGTACCCCTCGTTGAAGATCAGGTAGAGCACCTGGAGGACTACCCGGAGGCGGTCGGCGCGCTCCTCCTCGGGCGGCATCGCGAACCGGCTGCCGGCGGCCTTGATGCTCTTCTTGGCGCGACTGATCCGTGGTGCCATCGTGGCGTCGGGCACCATGAACGCCTTCGCGATCTCAGCCGTGGTCAGACCACCGACCGCTCGGAGCGTCAGGGCGACCTGGGAGGCCGGGGTGACCGCCGGATGGCAGCAGAGGAAGAGCAGGGTGAGTGTGTCGTCGGACTCCGGCGGCTGGTCCTGATCAGCGCCAGGGGCAACGAATTCCTCTGCCCCGGCCATCGCAGCGACCGTGTCCTCGCGGCGGCGGCGGGCGTTCTCGCTCCGGAACAGGTCCGTCAGCCGCCGGGTCGCGACGGTGATCAACCAGCCGCGCGGGTTGGTGGGCACCCCGTCCACCGGCCACTGGGTTGCAGCCGCGAGCAGAGCCTCCTGTACTGCATCCTCGCACGCGTCGAACTGCCCATGCCGCCGAGCCAGGAACCCCAGCACCTGAGGCGCCAACTCCCGCAGCAGGTCCTCCACCCGATACTCCTCGTTCCCCTCCATACCTCCACCCTCGCACTCCCCCGGCGCAACCCCAACCACACCCGCCTCTGTGGGCGCCGTGGCGGATCGGCCTAGGCTGATCGGATGGAGCTCGAGGGGGCAACGGTTGTCCTGACCGGTGCGACGACGGGTATCGGTCGGGCTACCGCGGTCGCGTTGGCGCCGCGGGTTCGGCAATTGATCGTCCACGGACCACAGGCGCCGGCTGAGGTCGCGGGGTTGGTGGATCAACTCAGGGCCGGTGGCGACGTCGTTTACCTGCAAGCCGACTACGGAGAGCTTGCAGCAGTCGGGCGGTTGGCTGAGGGGATCCGGTCCGCTACGGATCGGCTCGACGTACTGATCAACAACGCTGGTCGGCCCGGCGCGCCCACTCGCACGCTGAGCCGCGACGGCATCGAGCTCACTTTGCAGACGAACTACCTGGCGCCCGTCGCGCTCACCACCGCGCTCCTCGAGCTGATGCCAGCCGGGCGGATCGTCAACGTGGCGTCGGCGACTCACCTGTCTGCGACGCTCCATTTGGATGATCTCGGGCTCGCGCGGCACCCGTATGCGCCGTCCACCGCCTACGCGCACTCGAAGCTCGCGTTGGTCACCTACACCTGCTGGCTCGCGAAGAACCTGCCAAGCGCATCCATCGAGGCGGTCAGCATGCACCCTGGGGTGATCGCGACGGACCTCCTGCACGCGATGTTCTCCATAGGCGGCGACAGTGTCGAGTACGCCGCCGCGAACCTGCTCGAGGTCGTCTCACTGACCGGAGACAACGGCACGTACTACGACGAGCGCCTGCCCGCGCCCCCGAACCCGATCGCCCAGAACCCCGAAACCCAGGCCCGCCTCTACCAACTCACCTCCGATCTCCTGCAGCGGGCCTAAGGCCAGGGTGTTCAGCGTTGGAGATGGCGGAGAGCGGTTGTGGTCGGGATTCGGGTCAGGGGGCCTACGAGGGAGGCGTCGCGCAGGGCTGTTCGGGCGGCCAGGTGGCCGCAGGCGCCATGAACCCCGGGGCCGGGATGAATGGCTGAGCTGCCCAGGTAGAGCCCGGAGACGACGGTGCGGGGGCTGCCCAGGCCGATGGTCGGGCGGAAGATCAGCTGCTGGTGGAGTTGCGAGGTGCCGCCACCCAGAGCACCCATCCCCAGCGAGGCGTTGCCAGCCGTGAAATCGCTGGGGCGTTGCAGGTCGCGGTCCACCACCAGGTCGAGGAATCCGGGCGCGTGACGATCGATCGCGCGGTCCATCCGAGCGGCGAGCTTGTCCGCGGACGCGTCGTCGGCGATCCCCCGCGGCAGGTGTGAATAGGCCCAGACGGCCTCAGAACCGGCCGGTGACCGGGTGGGATCCGCCTTGCTGGTCTGGCCGATCAGCAGGAAGGGTGCTGACGGCAACCGCCCGGTGTCGAGATCCGCGGACAGGTGGACCAGGTCGTCCGCGGTACCACCGAGGTGGATCACCCCGGCCGAGTGTGCCTCCGCCGCGCGCCACGGGATCGGCCCCCTGAGCCGGTAGTTCACCTTGACCGTCGGATAGTCCCACTCGAATCGCTCGAGATCCCGTCGCAGCCCGGACGGAACACTTGCCGCTGGCAACAGTTCACCGTACAGGGTGGGAGCGGAGACGTCGGCGATCACCGCGCGGCGGACGGAGATCGTCTCGCCCGAGGCAGTGCGGACGCCCGTCACCTTCCCGGCGGAGACGTCGATACCCGTGACCGGCGTACCGGAGGCGAGGAGGACGCCGGCCAGCTCGGCGCGGCGGACCAGGGCCGTCGACAGTGAGCTCGATCCGCCGGCGGCGACAGGGAAGCCGACGTCCTGGGCGAGCATCGCGAGCAGCCAGCCCATGGTGCCGCTGACACTCCCACTCAGGGACGCGTCGGCGTGGAACGCGTTCCCGGCCAGCAGAGCGCGCCCGCGTGGACCCTCGAAGAGCTCCTGGCCCATCCGGTGCATCGGCATCGCCATGAACCGCGCGAACCGGGCCAACTCCCCCACAGACCCGAGCTTGCGAGCCAGCCGAAGACCCGGGCCGACCGGCGGCCAGGAGGTGAGCAACGAGTTCAGGAAGGGCTCGCGGATCTTCACGTAGAACTCGTAGAGCCTCAGCCAGGCGTCGCCGTCCGCTGGGTGATCGACCGCCAGAGACTCGGCGGTGTCGGTCGGATCGGGATGGATCGTGGCCGCGGTCTCGTCGTCCGGATGCATGAGATGCGCGAGCGGCGCCGGCGCGTGCGCCCAGCGCAGCCCGTACTTCTCCAGCTCCAGTGCCCGGAGCACCGGCGAGGCCACGCCCAAGGGATAGCTGGAGCTGAACCGATCACTGATCCAGCCGTCACTGTCCTCCGAGCGCACTGCTCCACCGAAGAGCTCCGCCGCCTCCAGGACGAGCACGTCCCAGCCGGCGTCGGCCAGCCCGATCGCGCTCACCAGCCCGTTCGGCCCTGAACCGATCACCACGGCATCAACACTGCGCGGCAGCATGCTCTTGACTCTAACTCTGGCGGGACTCGATCTCCTGCATCAAGGTGGTGAGTTCGTGGGCGCGGCCAAGCATCGCGGGGTCGACCATCCGGCCGTCGGGAAGTACGATCACGCCGCCGTCCGCCACTCCGGCCTTCGCGACAGCGGCCAGCAGCGCGGCGGCGTCGGCGACCTGCGAGGCCGACGGCGTGAAGCACTCCACGATCGTCGGCAACTGCCGCGGATGGATCGCCGTCCGGCCCACGAATCCCAGCGCGCGGCCCTCCAAGCACGTACGCCGCAGGCCTTCCTCATCCTTCACGTGCGGGTAGACCGACAGCATCGGCGCACCCAAGCCGGCTGCGCGCGAAGCCGACACGATCCGACCGCGCGCCCAGGCGAGACCTTCCGGTCCATCGACACCGAGCGAGCTCGCCAGGTCGGCCTCCCCCAACGCCACAGCGACTACCCGCCGGTCAGCGGAGGCGATCTCGAAGGCACGCTCCAAGCCCAGCGGAGACTCGATCAGCGCGGTGATCCTTGCCGACGGCACCTGCTGGAGCACCTGCCGGACGTCATCGGCGCTCTCCACCTTCGGCAGCCGGATCCGGACCGTCGGTACTGCGGCCAGCGCGGCCAGGTCGTCCTCGATCCACGGCGTCCCGGGCGCGTTCACCCGGACCTCGATCGCCGTGGACCCCTTGAACGCCGCGATCCAGGCAACCGCCCAGCCGCGAGCCTCCACCTTGTCAGCGACGGGTACGGCGTCCTCGAGGTCGAACACCACCAGATCGGGGCCGGAGGCAACAGCCTTGGCGAACCGGTCCGGCCTGTTCGCGGGGACGTACAGAGCGGTCAACACCTACACGACACCAGCTTCACGCAACGCGGCCAGTTGCTCGGCGGTGACACCGATCTCGGCCAGTACGGCGTCCGTGTCCGCGCCGTGCGGGCGACCCGCCCAGCGGATCGAGCCAGGCGACTCCGACAGCCGGAACAGCACGTTCTGCATCTGCACCGGACCCCCGAGCTCGTCGTCCTCGACGGACACGATCGTGTTCAGCGCGGCGTACTGCGGGTCCGTCATGATGCCGCGAATGTCGTGCACCGGGCCGACCGCGGCCTCGGCCTTCTCGAAGGCGAGCATGACCTCGTCCAGAGAGCGGTCCCCGATCCAGGAACCGACGGCCTCGTCCAGTTCGTCCGCGTGCTCGGCCCGCTCCCGGCCGGTTCCGAACCACGGCTGCGCGACCAGATCCGGCCGCCCAACCAGGGTGACGACGCGTTCGGCGATGCTTTGCGAACTAGTCGACACCGCGACCCACCGGCCGTCGGCCGTCTGGTAGACGTTGCGAGGCGCGTTGTTAGACGAGCGGTTGCCCAGCCGGGGCTGGACGTAGCCGGTCTGCTGGTACGCCGTGATCTGGCCGCCGAGCATCATCAGGATCGGCTCGATGATGGCCAGGTCGATCACTTGGCCGGCCCCGGACCGGTCCCGCTCGCGCAGCGCCACCAGTACGGCGTACGCGGTGGCCAGGGCGGTGATGCCGTCGGCGAGACCGAAAGGCGGCAGCGTCGGCGGGCCGTCGGGTTCACCCGTGACGGCCGCGAACCCGCTCATCGCCTCGGCGAGCGACCCGAAGCCGGGCCGGCTCGACCACGGGCCTGTCTGGCCGAAGGCGGTCACCCGGGCGATCACCAGGCGCGGGTTGGCCTCGAGCATTACGTCGGGACCGAGTCCCCAGCGCTCCAGCGTGCCGGGCCGGAAGTTCTCGACCAGGACGTCGTTCGCCCGGACCAGGTCGAGGAACACGTCGCGGCCCTGCGACAGGTCGAGCGTCGCGAGGCGCTTGTTCCGGCCGAGCGTCTTGAACCACAGCCCGACGCCGTCCTTGCTGGTCCCGTGACCGCGCGCCGCGTCCGGCCGGGACGGGTGCTCGATCTTCGTCACGTCCGCGCCGAAGTCCCCCAGGAACGTCGCCGCCAGCGGTCCCGCGAACAGCGTCGCCGCCTCCAGCACCTTCACACCTTCGAGTGGCGCCGCCCTCATCCCGCCCCGCCTCTCACAACTACCCGAACAGCAACTACCTGAACAGCGATCATGCCGAGCACCGGAAGACTCCAGGTGTCATCCCGCGCACCGGAAGCCGATGGTCTCCGAACGGTCCAGGCCGCCACCGGTGAGGACCAGCTTGAAGCTGACCTCCGGCTCCTGCGGACCGCCGTCGGAGTACCAGTCGGAGCCCTCGGCAACGTAGTGCGAGCCGCCCTTGAGGATGCAGAACCGGCTGCGCCCGTCGCGGTGCTCGCTCTCGGTCAGGTTCCACACCAGCGGCTCGGCGCGGGTGAACCCGTCCAGCCCGGCGGCCACCTGCCACTCGTCCTCGGTGGGCAGCCGCCCGCCACGCCAGGCCGCGTAGGCCCGGGCGTCCGGCAGGTCGACATACGTCACCGGCTGGTCCTCGGTGCCGGCCGCAGGCGCGCCGTCGACCCAGTGCGCCAGGAACCGGTTCGCGACCTTCGGCTGGTACCCCGTCGCCGCCAGGAACTCGGCGTACTCGGCGTTCGTCACCTCGCGGGTCGCCACCGGGATCTCGGAGAGCGTGACCTCGCGCTGAATCGTCTGGATGTCGTGCAGACGAGGAGGCAGCGGCTTCCACTCCTCGACGTACGGCGCCTGGTCGTACAGCCCGGTCTCGCGCCGCCGGTGCCGAGCGGTCAGAGAGCGCTCCCCGGCCGGTACGACGACCGTCGCGCCGAGCGTGGCTCCACCCGTCACCTCCGGTACTGCGACACGCTCCGTCCGAGCGACCGGGAACGCCGAGTCCTTGACGTGCGGCCGGGAGAACGTCCCGAGCCGGCGGGCGGTCGCCCGGCAGGTCTGGCCCGCCGTCGCCCCGATCCGGACGATCCCGGCGACCCCACGGCCCGGCACGACCAGGTGCACCCCGTCGTCGTCCGCGGTGATCGGGACGCCCGAGGTCACGTCGTACCAGTCGCCGACCTGGTCCTCGGAGTGCAGGACGATGCCCTCGAAGTCCTCGTCGTGGCGGTTGATCACGGTCCAGAAGGTTACGTCGGCCAGCTCGAACCGCGAGGCGAAGACGCCGTGCGCCCGCGCCTTGTCCGGGATCTCCGGCGTCAGCGGGATCCAGTCGCCGTTGATCAGAACGGGAGAGAACGCTCGCTGCGCCGCGACCATCCGGCGCAGCGTGGCCCGGTCCCGCGCGTTCCAGCCGACCCAGGCGGAGAACACGGACTCCCAGACCAGGATGCCGACGCCGTTCACCCAGGCGGACTGCAGTTCGTCGCTGTGGTCGCGGTTCCAGCGGCGGGTGTGGTGCATCATGTGCCGGCGCTCGAACAGGTGCGCCCGCAGGACGCCGGGCGCGCGGGTGTCGGCGAACCACTGCGCCCAGGACAGCGCGTGGTCCGCGATCCTTGCCAACGGCAACCTCGACTCGCCCTCGAAGGCGATCGCCGGGTTCACCTTGCGCAGCGCCCGGGTGAAGGCCGGGTCGCCCTCCTTCAGCGTGTCGAGAAAGGCGCCGTCGGCACCGAAGTCGGTCACCAGCGCGGCGAACTCCTCGGCGTCGGACCGGGCCGCCCGGCGGGTGCCGACGTCCCACGGGTTGTAGTCGAAGAAGACCTTCAGCCCGAGGTCGTGCAGCGCGTCGATCAGTTCCTTCAGCCCGGGCACGTCACGGTAGAAGTCGAACTGGTTGCGCGAGTCGATCCCGATCACCGGGTACGCGTGCCACAGCACCACCGCGTCGTACCCGCCGAAGTCCTCGATCCCGTGCCGGACGAACTTCTCCGGCGTGAACCGGCCCGCGTCCACGTCGTACAACTGGTCGTCCCACAGCCAGACCAGCGCCACCGAGTACGCCGTCTGGGTCCACTCGCGGCCGGGCACCTCGTAGTGCGTGCCCCCGTCGTAACGGGTCCGGTCGTACGCGCCCATCAACCACTCGGCGAGCTTGCCGCGCCAGCGGGGCAGATCGGCCGGGTCGTCGGGGGCGCCGAGGATCTTGGCGTCGTCGAGGAAGGCCAGGTCGGCCCGCAGCCCGAGGTCGACCTTGGCGGGCTGGTCGATCGGCCTGGGCTCGAGGGGGTTCACAGGTATACCTCCGCATAACGCGCGTCGATGACTTCCCCGTGAGGCACCGAGGCAATCGCTCCCCCGGTTTGAACGCTCAATGAAGCAGCAACGTTAGCGCGTCGGACCGCATTCGTCAGGTCGCGCCCAGTAGTTGAGGCGGTAGCTGATGCCGCAGCCAATGTCGCCGCCAGTACTCCGCAGAAGGTGTCGCCGGCCGCGGTCGTGTCGACCACCTCTACCGACACCCCCGGGACTCGAATTTCCGCGGCATCCCGCGTCAGGATCACCGCTCCTTCGGCGCCCAGCGTGACCACCGCGGCAGGCACCCGTTCCAGCAGTGCCGACAGTTTCGGACCCCCCACAGCCTCGGCCTCCGTCTCGTTCACCACCAGCAGGTCGACGTGCGCGAGCAACTCGTCCGAGAGCTCCGCCGCGGGCGCTGCGTTGAGCACGAAGTAAGAGCTCGCCGCAGCAGCCGCCTGCACCGTATCGAACGGGATCTCCAGTTGGGAAAGGATTATTTTCGCCTCGCGGACAGCTCGGAGCGCTTCCTCGGACAGCTCGAGCGTCGCGTTGGCCGACGGCGCGACGACGATCGAGTTCTCCCCGTCCTCGGCGACCGTGATGATCGCCGTACCGGTCGGCTGCTCGGAGGTCGAGACGAGGGACAGGTCGACCCCCGCCTCGCCGAGCGCGTCCCGCAGCAACGCCCCGCCGTCGTCCGCGCCGAGCGCCGCGACGAACGCGGTGGAGGCGCCGGCCCGCGCGGCCGCGACCGCCTGGTTCGCACCTTTGCCGCCCGGCCCGCGGGTCAGCCCGCCGGCCAGCACGGTCTCGCCGGGCCGGGGGATCCGCTGGACCGGCAGCACCAGATCCACGTTCGCGCTCCCCACGACTACGACGTCAGCCACGCCGCTCCCCCTCGTCACTCGTCGCCGCCGCCACGGTTCGCGCGGCCAGTTCGTCGATCGCCACCTGGTTCATCCCGGGCAGGCTGGTGGCGATCCGGTTGTCCAATGGTCTGGACCACTCTGCCGGAACTCCGAGCGCCGCGCCAAGTACGGCGCCGACAGTCGCGCCGGCCGAGTCGGTGTCCCACCCGCCCATCACCGCCCGGCCGATCCCGGTGGCGAAGTCCGGCGCGGTCAGCGCGTACGCCGTGAGGGCGCTGTTGTTGACCGAGTGCACCCAGTGCAGGTGCCCGTATGCCGAGTGCAGCGCGTCGAGCGCGTCGTCCAGCGGAGCATCGGCGAGGGACAACCCGAACCGGACGGCCCGGGCGATCTCCCCTTCGGCGTCGACCACCTCGAGACCGGCCAGCGCGACCTCGCGTGGATCGTCGAGCACCATGGCCGCCGCCGACATCGCCGCCACCCAGAGAGCCCCGTCGACTCCCGCGCCGGTGTGGCTCAGCCGCGCATCCGCCAGGGCGAGCTGAGCCGCGGCCGTCCGGTCCCCCGGGCGCGTCCATCCATAGGCGTCGGTCCGGATCTGCGCGCCGATCCACTCGCGGAACGGATTCCGCACCAGCGCCGCCTGCAGCGGATCGACCCCCTCGAGAAGGTTGCGGTAGGCAACCCGCTCGGCGGTGAACACCCGGCCGGCCGGCAGATCACTGAGCCACGCCTGCGCCACCTCCTCGGTGGTCAGGGCGGAGCCGTGCCGCTCCACCAACTGCAGCGCCAGGATCGCGAAGTTCAGGTCGTCGTCCTCGGGCATCCCGTCGATGACCTCGCGCAGACTCGTCGGCTTCGACCGCCGGTTCCACGGCCATTTCGCCTGCACCTCGTCCGGCACTCCGACCGCGGTGATGTACTGCGTCAGCGGCCACTGCCCGGAGCTCTCCAGGATCTCGCGGATGCCCTCACGCGGGATCTTCTCCACCGGCTTGCCGAGCAGGTTGCCCGCGGCCCGGCCGAGCCACGCGTTCAGCGCGCGCTCCGACAGGTCGGCCGATCCGGTCAGCTTGTCCAGCACCGGGATCGCCGGCGGCGTCCACGCGGGAGTCCGCGAGTCCAGCTCGGCCAGCAACTCCCGGGCCAGCTCCCGCAACTCCGCCGTCGCCGGCTTGTCGGAGGCACCCGACACCGGAGCGTCCGCAGTACCGCCGGCTCGGCGCCAGCGGTCCTCGACATCCGCGATGTCGACACCCTCTGCACGACCTTGGACCAGTTGGTGCGGCAGCAGGTCCTCCGGCTGCACCCAGGTCAATCTCATCGGAGCACTTCCTTCCACATTTCCTGTAGCGCCGGGTGAAACGCCCCTGACATCAGGCCAGGGCGTCGAGCGCCGCCGTACGCCGGGCCCACCGCTCGGCGTCGGCCTGGCGCAGATCCTTCGCGACCGAGGCCATCACCCGCCCGGGTTGCTCCAGGTCGGTCTTGCTCGCCTCGGCGATGGTCGTCGCCCAGTCCGCCGGTACGCCGGCCCGGCCGCTCAGGGCGCCGGTGATGGCGCCGGCCATCGACGCGATCGAGTCGGCGTCGCGGCCGTAGTTCGTGCCGCCCAGGATGGCCTGACGCACGTCGCCACCCGACACGAGGACGAAGCCGAGCGCGACCGGCAGTTCCTCGATCGCCTTGGTCCGGCTCGGCCGCCGGGCGTCCAGCGAGTGGTCCCGGTAGTCCGGCCCGACCGTGTCGAACGGCTCGATCGCCTTGCGCAGTACGGGAATCGCCTCTTCCCAGTCTGTCACCCCGTCGGCGGCGTCGACGATCGCCTCCACCGCGGAGCGGGTGCCGTCCTTGGCCAGTGCCAGTGCCTGCTCGACGGCGGACGAGGCTGTCGCCCCGGGCACCATCGCGGCCGCGACCGCCGCGGCGAACACCCCGGCGGCCTCCCGTCCGTAGCTCGACTGGTGCGCGCCGGCCAGATCGATCGCCTCGGCGTAGGCACCGGCGGGATCGCCTGCGTTGGCGATCCCGACCGGCGCCACGTACATCGCCGCGCCACAGTTCACGATGTTGCCGACGCCCGCCTCGCGCGGGTCGATGTGCCCGTAGTGCAACCGGGCGACGAGCCACTTCTCGGCCAGGAAGACCCGCTGCAGCAGCAACGCGTCCGCCTCGAGCTCAGGGACCCACCGGCGCCCGGACAGCATCTTCGGGACCAGCGACTCCGCGATCGCGTACGCGTCCAGGTGCGCGCGGCGTTCGTCGTACACCTCGACCAGCGCGTGCGTCATCAACGTGTCGTCGGTGATGTGCCCGTCGCCCTTGTGGTACGGCGCGATCGGCCGGGCGTTGCGCCAGTCGTCGTACCAGGGGCCGACGATGCCGGTCACCCAGCCGCCGTGCCGCTCGCGGATCGCCTCGGGGGTCCAGCCCTCGACGGCGCCACCGATCGCGTCGCCGACCGCCGAGCCGACGAGAACCCCTACCGACTTGTCTTCGAGCACTGTGCTGGTCTCCTCGGGCATCAGCTGTTGACCTGGCCCCAACCGTCGTTCAGCTTCTTGCCGAGCGTGGCCAGGTCGATCTTGTTCGCCAGGAACTCCTGCAGCGCCGGAGTGGCGATCTGATCCTTCCACTTCGGGTAGTTCTCCACACTCTGGAACGGAGCCTTGGTCAGTTCGGCGCCGCTGGCCAGCGTCTGGGTCCAGCCGTTCTTGCCACCGGTCGCCTGCTGGATCGCGTCCCGGGCGGCCTGCGTGGTCGGGATCAGCCAGTCACCCTGGCCGACGGCGGCCAGGTTCTCGGCCTTCATGAAGAAGTCGATGAACTGAGCGGACTCCTTGATGTGCTTGCCCTCGGCCGGCACCGACAGCGTCTGCGGGTTCGCGGCCTGCTTCTCCGAGGTGCCCTTCAGCGGCGGCAGCACCTCCCACTGGAAGCCCTTCGGCGCCTGCTCGACGATCTGCTGGGCGGCGTAGTTGCCGCCGACGATCATCGCGTACTTGCCGCCGAAGAAGCCCGGCAGCACGTCCGAGCCGCTCTGGGTCAGCGAGGTCGGGTCGATCGACTTGTCCGTGTAGGCCATCGCGTTGATCCGCTTCGGCACCTCGAGCTCGGGGTCACCGATCTTCACCTTGGCGTCCCGGCCGGTGCCCTCGAAGAAGGCCGCGTCGAAGTTCATCCCGAGGTTCAGCACGGTCGCGGTCGGGCTCTTCAGACCCCAGCCGAGCCCGTACTTGCCACCTGCGGTGAGCTTCTTGGCGTCAGCCTGCAGCTGGTCCCAGCTGAGCGAGTCACCCGTGGTCGAGACACCCGCCTGCTTGAGCAGCGCGGAGTTGCCGAACACGACGTACGACTGCAGCAGGGTCGGCGCGGCGAACACCTTGCCCTCGCTGGACACGGTGTCCCAGACACCCTGCGGTACGGCGTCCTTCGTCTCCTGGCTCAGGTACTGCGAGAGGTCCGCGAGGTACCCCTGGTTCGCGAAACCGGTGATGTCGGCGGACTCGTCCTGGATCACGTCGGGCGCCGTACCACCCTGGAACTGGGTGACGAGCTGGTCGTGCACCGAGTCCCAGCTGCCCTGCACGTACTCGACCTGGATGTTCGGGTTCGCCGCGTTCCAGTCCGCGACGATCTTCTTGGTCGCCGCGACGGTGGTCTTCTGGAAGGCGAGGCTCTGGAACTTCAGCGTCACCTTCTCCGTCGACCCGCTGTCACCGGAGCTGTTGTCACTGCCTCCACCACAGGCCGCGAGCGCCACCAGGGCACCCGCCGCCATCAGGGCGGTCACTACTTTCTTCATGTTTTCTCCTCAGGGGGACGGCACCTAGCCCTTGACAGCGCCACTCAGCAGACCGGAGGTCAGCCGGCGCTGAAGGAAGGCGAAGAACACCAGGCTCGGCACGGTGGCCAGGACGGATGCGGCCGCGAGTGGTCCGAACTGGACCTGGCCCTCGGCCCCGACGAAGCGGGCGAGTACCAGCGGCAGCGTTTTCAGTTGCGGGTCCTGCAGCAGGACCAGGGCGAAGAAGAACTCGTTCCACGCCGAGATGAAGGTGAACATCGCGGTCGCGATCAGGCCCGGCCGCAGCAGCGGCATCACGATCGACACGATCGTGCGGACGCGGCTCGCGCCGTCTACCGACGCCGCCTCCTCCAGCTCCCGCGGTACGGCGGCGACGTAGCCCTGCAGCATCCACAGCGCGAACGGCAGCGACCAGACCATGTAGACGATCACCACACCGGGGATCGTGTTGGTCAGGTGCAGCGGCCGCAGGATCAGGAACAGCGGGATCACGATCAGGATCACCGGGAACACCTGGCTGACCAGGATCCAGCCGTTCGTGACCGGCCGTAGCCGGCTGCGGAACCGCGCCAGCGCGTACGCGACCGGCAGCGCGACGATCAGCACCAGCACGGTGGTGGCGACCGAGATCTGCAGCGAGTTCAGCATCGACCGGACCAGGCCCTGCTCCTCCAGCGCGTCGCTGAAGTTCGACAGGTCGGGGTGCTTGGGCAGGAACGACGGCGTGATGCTGGCGAACTCCTGCGGCGACTTCAGCGAGCTGGAGATCAGCCAGAGCAGCGGGAACGCCAGGAACACCAGGTAGCAGAGCACGGCGAGGTACTGCAGTGCGCGGGTGGTCGGCCTGGTCCTCATGCTTCACTCCTCAGCCGGCTGCGCAGATAGAACGCGAGGAAGACGATGATGATCACGACCATCACGTCGCCCATCGCGGCCGCCATGCCGAAGTTCCCGTACCGGAACGCCTCGTTGTAGGCGAACAGCATCGGCAGCATCGTCTTGCCGCCCGGGCCACCCGCGGTGAGCACGTAGACCAGCCCGAACGAGTTGAAGTTCCAGATCATGTCGAGGCTGGTGATCGCGATGATGACGGTGCGCAGCTGCGGGAGCGTGATGTACCAGAACTGGTGCCACGCCCCGGCGCCGTCGACCGCGGCCGCCTCGTACAGGGATCGGTCGATGCCCTGGAGTCCGGCGAGCAGCGTCACGGTCGTCATCGGCATGCCGACCCAGACACCGACCACGATCACCGCCGGCAGCGCAGTACTGAAGTCGCCGAGGAAGTTGATCGGGTGATCGGTCAGGTGCAGGCTCTGCAGGATCTCGTTGACCGGGCCGTTGGTCGGGTGCAACAGGAGTCGCCACATGATCGCGACCACCACCGGCGGCATCGCCCACGGGATCAGCGCCAGCGTCCGGGCCACGCCGCGGAACTTCAGGTCCGTGTTCAGCAGCAGGGCCAGGCCGAGCGCCAGGACGAACTGCAGGATGGTCACCGACAGGGTCCAGATCAGGCCGATCCGGAACGAGTCCCAGAACAGCTCGTTGTGCAGCAGCTTGGCGAAGTTGTCGAAGCCGATGAAGTTGGTGTCGACGTTCAGCCCGGCCCGCGCGTCGGTGAAGCCGAGCGCGATCCCGCGCAGCAGTGGGTACACGCTGAGCAGCAGGACCGGCAGCAGCGCAGGCAGGAACAGGAAGATCGCTTCCCGGTTCTGCTTCGGCCGGCCGGGCCGCTTGGACTCGCCGGCCTGCTCGGGGGCGCTGGTCAGGGTGGCAGTGCTCATGGCGTCGACCTCCGAACGCTCAGGGTCGGCTGGACGACGATCCGTTTCGGCTTCCGGGTGTCGTCGTCGATCCTTGCCAACAGCAACTCGGCGGCCCGGCGGCCTCGTTCGGCCGATCCCAGGTTGACGCTGGTCAGGGGCGGGAAGGACTGCTCGGCCAGCTCGCTGTCGTCCATCCCGATCACCGCGACGTCCGCCGGTACCGCGAGGCCGTACGCGGCGAGCTCGTGCATCACACCGACGGCGAGCAGGTCGTTCGCGCAGATCACCGCGTTCGGGCGGTTCGTCTCGAAGAACTCCCGGCCGGCGGCACGCCCGGCGGCAAAGGTGAAGTCGTCGGCCTCGATGGCACCGGCGGCCTCGAGCTTGTACTGCTTCAAGGCGTCGGCGAAACCTTTGGCCCGAGCGGCACCCGGGACAGTGTCCACCGGGCCGTTCACGAAGGCGATCCGGTCGCGGCCCTTGGCCAGCAGGTGTTCCACGGCCAAGGTCATTCCTTTCGGCGAGTTCGCGCGGACGGTGTCGACACCCGCCGAGGCGGGCACGTTACCGGCGACGACCACCGGCACGTCGCACTCGCGGATCGACTTGATCAGGTCGTCATCCACCCGCAACGGACTGATCACCAGGCCGTCGGCGTAGCCGCGCGCCATGCCACGGACCAGGGCGACCTCGTCGACGACGTCGGAGCCGGTGGTGGTCACGACCAGGCGATAACCGGCGGCGGAGACGACCTCCTCGACCGCGCGCATCATCGTCACGTAGACCGGGTTACCGACGTCGGCGACAGCGAGGGTCAGCTGGAAGGTGCGGCCGACCTTGAGCGATCTCGCCCGCGAGTCCGGCACGTAGCCGAGCTCCTGGACCGCGCGCTGCACCCGCTCGACCATCTCCTCGGTCGCGGGCAGCCCGTTCAGCACCCGCGACACCGAGGCCACCGAAACCCCGGCGGCCCGGGCCACTTCCGCGATCGTCGGCCGGCTCACGCAGCCTCCTGTAATCGTTCTTGTAATCGTTTACAACCCAGACTCTAGAACCCCCGCGCAAACCCGTCAACACCGGACCACCCGGTCGCGTGGTCCGCACCCACGGCAACCCGCCCCCACCAGCTGGACAGCTGATGGGCGGTTGAAGTATTCGACGGGCTACTCGTCCTGCTCGTCGGCGCCCGGGCGCTCGGCCCAGGGGGTTTCCTTCGCCGGGCGGACGACGATGAGCTTGTCGCCGGCGGCGAGCACGGAGACGGAGGAGTCGTAGTACCGGTGGACCTTGCCGTCGCGGACCACGGAGACGACCCGGTCCGGGACCGAGGACGGCGCCTTGCCGACCTCGCGGCCGAGCACCGGGCGCTCGGCGACCTCGAGGCCCTCGCCGTAGGTGAGCAGGTCCTCCATCACCTCACCGAGGTTCGGGCTGACCGCGGACAGGCCGAGCAGCCGGCCGACGGCCTCGGAGGAGGTGACCACCGCGTCCGCGCCGCTCTGCCGCAACAGCGGGACGTTGTCCTCCTCGCGGACCGCGACGACGATGTGCGCGTTCGGGTTGAGCTGGCGGACCGCCAGGGTGACGAGCACCGCGGAGTCGTCGCGATCCGTGGTCACGATCACCTCGCGGGCGGTCATCACCTCGGCGCGCCGCAGTACGGTCCGGTTCGTCGCGTCGCCGTGGAAGGCCGCCATCTGGTCGTTGCCTGCGTCCCCGACCGCCTGGGCGCGGGGATCGATCACCACGATGGTCTCGCGCTTCACCCCGTTGCTCAGCAGCGTCTGCACGGCCGAGCGGCCCTTGGTGCCGTACCCGACCACCACGACATGGTCCTTCATGCGCTTCCTCCATCGCGAGTCGCGCATGATGCGACGACCTTCGTTCGCCAGGACTTCCAGGGTCGTGCCGACCAGTACCACCAGGAAGGCGATCCGCAGCGGCGTGACGAGGAAGGCGTTCACCAGCCGGGCCGTCGGCGTCACCGGAGTGATGTCGCCGTACCCGGTCGTGGTCAGGGTGACGGTCGCGTAGTAGATGCTGTCGATCAGGCTTACGCTGCCGTCGTAGGTGTCCTTGTACCCGTCACGGTCGACCACCACGATGAGCACCATCAGGGTCAGCAGCCCCAGCGCGATCAGAAAGCGCCGGAACAGCTCCATCACCGGCGAGCGTGTGCTCGCGGGAAGGTTGACCAGTAGACCGTGCGGATTGCGACCGGAGGGCAGGGATGGCACGCGTCTGACGATAGGGCACTGACGGCCGATCCACCGCATGCGACAGGCTCTGGTCGGACAGGGCCACCGTCACCATCAGGTGACCGCTGTCCT
This sequence comes from Kribbella qitaiheensis, assembly GCF_042657745.1. Taxonomy (GTDB): domain Bacteria; phylum Actinomycetota; class Actinomycetes; order Propionibacteriales; family Kribbellaceae; genus Kribbella; species Kribbella qitaiheensis. The sequence continues at coordinate 42,532 of NZ_JBHSKE010000003.1, forward strand.
GCACCACCCGGGTCCGCATCCGCAGCCCCTCGACGGTGCGGAGCATCCCGTCGTTCTCCGGCTGCACCATGCAGACCACCCGGTCGGCACCCAGGTACCGCGCCTCCTGGATCACCCGGCGCAGCAACTGCGAGCCGAGGCCCTGGCGCTGCCAGCCGTCCTCGACCAGGACGGCCACCTCCATCACCGTACCGGTGAGCTCCTCCCAGGGGGCCGCGGTCGCCATCCCGATCACGGCGTCGCCGACGGTCGCCACGATGGAGACGCCACCCGCGGGCGCGGACAGGTGCCTCGCAGTACGGGCGGTCAGCTTCGGTATCGGCACGTGGTATCGGCGGGTGCGGCTCTCGTACGAGCACCGCTCGTGCATGTCCACCACAGCAGGCGCATCCTCGACAGTGGCCTTCCGCAACGCCGGTACTGCGCTGCCGGGGCGCGGGCCCTCCGTGACGGTCCCCTGGTGGCGCTCGGCCAGGCGTCCCGCGATCTCGACCAGTACGTCGGCGCGGGCCCACTCGGCGGGCGTGTACTCCTCGAAGCCCTGCAGCGTCTCCAACTCCTCGTCGACCGAGACCGGGTCGTCGATCAGCCGCAGTACAGCCCGCAGGTAACGGGTCGGCGCGTCGCTGAGGACGTCGGCCTGGCACGGCCGGACCGTCGTCCTGGAGCAGCCGGCCTCGGCGACCAGCGCGGTCAGGTCCTCCGCGGTCCAGCCGACCCCGGTGGAGATGACGAGTTCGTCGATCGCGCCGGACTCGGCGGTGAAGACTTCCAGACTCAGAATATTGATGTCATCCGCACCACAGCGTGCGGCGAGTTCGGCCAGGGCGCCGGGACGGTCGGCGAGTTCGGTCCTGATCTTCCAGAGCATCGGTGAGGCCCCTCCCTCGTGAGAACCGCCCAGTTGAAGACGGTTCGTTCCAGGGTGCGTGGGAGGTGTTGCCGCGCCGGGTCCTGCGTGTTACGCCGAGGTCAACCCTGGTGTGATCCCCGGAGGGCTCGGTCACAGTCAGCGGCGGCGCTTCAAGTGGGGCATCCGGGGAGCGATCTTGGGTTTCTGGGCGGTCAGCGCGACCGCGTCCTCCCGGCGGTCGAGGTCGGCGTGCCGGAGCAGTTCAGGGTAGCTGGGCTGCGGGACCGGCGGGTAGGTGGTGACGATCGCGTCGCCGCTGAAGACGAAGAAGATCGCCTGGCCCTCCTTGATCACCTTGAGCAGCGAACCATCGCGGACGGTGAGAGCGTGCTCGAGCGCCTTCTTCCGCGCCGACCGCTTGGCCAGGGCGGCCTGGAGAGCCTGCTGGGCCGGTTCCCGCCCGTGCTTGACCGCCTCGAACGCCATCGGCCCGTACCGGACGCCGTATTTCACGACGTTCTTGACCAAGCGACTCCGACCGGCTGATGCCATGCTCCGACTGTACTGACCCCGAGGCCGGCGTGGAGTCCTGTGGTGACCTGGAGGGTCGCACTGCCGGGTCGAAATGCGGTCTCGGGGCGGGTCGGGCACCATTGAGCGGGTGACCGCACCTACGCCGCGCCGGCCGATCCTGCCGGGTGCCAAGCTGTTCGAGTCGCTGCCGGGCGCCAATGACCCGGCGGCGGTCGCCGAGGTCGCGCACCGGACGGCCGAACTGCTCGTTCGCGGCGCCCGGTCGAGCGATGACGCCGACGTGATCGCGCGGGTGGTCAAACTGGCCGACGACTACGGCCTGGACGAACTGGCCGACCTGTGGTCGGACGCCCCCGCCGACTCGCTGCCCGGCACACTCTGGCGGCTGTACCTGCTGCGCTCCTGGGTGCACACGGCGGCCGAGGACGTCTCCCGCGAGTACGACACCGGCCGCAAGTACGCGGAGGTCCACGCCGTGGTGGCCGGCGTCGCCGACCCGCCTGGGCCGACCGAAGTCAAGGACATGGTCGACGCCGTACTGCGGGGCGTGGCGACGGGTGACTTCGCCACCACGCTGGACCGCGCCGCGGCGTTCGCGCGGATCGTCGCGACCGGCCGGGCTCACCTGGCCGACGACGGGCACGACCAGGTCCGTTCCGCGTCCCGGCTGGTGGAGCTGGCAGACCAGTTGCAGGTGGCCGCGCGGACCGAACGCGCCGGCCAACTCTGGTAGTTCGCCGCTCTGTCAGGTTGTTCACGGCTTGGGGTACTTGCAACCTGACGAACAAGGTGTTATCGGCGCCCGATGCGTGACATCTCAACAGGACAAGGGGTTTGGGCACCCGTTACACTTGTTGGAGGTGTCGGGCCGCGGTAGCCCCGGGTCCCAAAATTAGCCGCTTCGAGCGGCCACGCGCCGTGAGGCGCTTCCCGGTCCGGCACCCCAAATTCCTCTTCCCGTCGTCGCGCGGGCGCACCCGTGAGCCGGGCATCCCAGCGCCCCCTGGGATGCCCGGCCCGGCTGTGAGGTGTCTAGCGAATTCCGTAGAAACGCTTCAGCGTCTGGGTGACCGACTTCCCGTTCGCGTCGGTCAGCTCGACCTTCAGCGTGACGAAGTCGGTCGCCAGGGGGTTGTCCACGCTCGCGGCGACCTTCGTCCCGGAGTTCCTCACCGGAACGTCGACCCACGCCCCGCCGTCGTCGTGGCGGTCAGGTCGGTCGCGGCCACGGTGAGAGCGGAAGCGGCACACCCCGGGCTGGTGATCGTCTCCGCCGGTCCGTAAAGGTTGCCGGCGGCCACCACCACGAGCACGCCCGACCTGGCGCTGATCCGATCACCGTCACCCGCAACAACACAGAACTGACCTTCAGCGACGTCGCCACCACCGCCCGCGCCTGCACAGCCCAAACCGCCGCGATGCAGGCCGCAATCCTGGCCACCCTCGGGCCCGCGGTCGCCTACACCATCGACTACAACCAGCTGACCCTTCTGGCCCCGTCCGGCATCGGCCTCGACCTGAAGGCGGGGTAGAGCGGCTGCCCATTGTCGTCGGGCCATAGAGAGGAGGTACACGTTCTGGGATGCGTCCTGGTCCGCGTCGCCTCAACAGTCACGAGGTTGTGACGCTAGCGCAGTCCACTTCGGTACACCCGCCATGACTCGCACTCGCCTGCAAAGCGGCCACTTCGCAGCGCTGGACCCGTGCAGACGACTTCGGACATCGACAGGCCGCGGGAACATCCTCAGCTGTCACGCCTGCGCAGTTCAAACGCCGCCAGAAGGCTGATCACCGCTTCTCAACACCTTCTAGGTAGTACACGATCCTGGCGACGGGTAGACGAGGGGTGCCAGCACCCGTGCTGCCGCGCTGGCGCCATGGGTGGACTCGGTCGCAAAAGCTTCGGTGATCAGGTCCCTGGTGACCGCGTCGACTTCGGCGTGGTGGATATCGAAAAACTTGCGGGCCGCTGCGGACCGGCCCAGCAGCAGTGCGCTGGCTATTGTCGCTGCTATTGGATCCGCGCCGGCTGTGCCCGCCCAACCGAGACACTCGCCGGCTGCCTGGGCAGCCTCCGAGCAGTCGGCAGGTTCCAGCTCAGTCTGATGGTCATTCATGGGCACAGAGTGTAGAAAGTTCGATCGACAATCTCGGATCCGTCCAGTCGATCGGTGCCGGCGGTGGTGGAGAAAGACAGATGGAGGCGTGCAGCGCGCCAACCTTCTGGCGTCCGCTGCACACCTCCACGCGAGCTGGTTCGGGTCATCCCCATTCAGCGCGCAACTGCTCGCGATCACGCTCGATACGAGCCACGCTCGAACGAGTCAGTCTCGCGAACTGAAGGTCCAGCACCGCCTGGGCATGCTGCTCGGTCAGTCCCAGAAGGTCTTGGACCGCGCGGAGAGCATCTTCAGCCAGCTCGGAATTGCTGACCAGTTCCAGCACCTCACTTCGGTGCTGAATGCCCGCGTAGACGGCATCAAGCATCTCCAGGCGGGCCCGCTCGGCTTTTGCGACCTCGTCGTCGGCGATCAACTGATCCTCCTTGGATTACGCGGACATCGGTTGCGTCAGCCGCCGTTGCCGTAGGCCAGGAACTGCCAGTTCGATGAAGTTACCACCTTCCACCTCCTGGTCTCGACCTCCACCGCCGACGACGGATACCCGGAAACATTGTTGGTCCAGTTCGCCTGGAAGTAATACCAATTCCCCGTCGTCATCGAAGGCTTGCTGTAGACGTTGCAGCTCAGCGAGTACCCAGCGGCGTAGCAGTTGAGGGTCGATTTCACCGGATCCGACCCCAGGGTGACGTCTTGGTAGATCCTTTCCACATTGCTGCTGAGGTACGGCCGAACTCCTGAGGCGTGCACGACGTCCATGAACCAGTGAGCGCCGGTGTCTTGGAAGTACGTGTGGGCTTCGAGGTCCGCGTTCAGCGAACCGAGCGTGTGGTATCCAGACGAGTTGGTGTACCCGTAGTAGATCTTGGTCTGAGTTGATCCGTGGAGCACCCATTTGTAGTAGCTCGTCGCGCGGGTCTCGCCGTTGTCGATTTGGGAAGCGTCAGGGCTGTAGATCTTCGCGCGGCCGCCGTCGGCAGTGTTTTGTGAGGGGAACACCAGCGGGGCAAGCACACGCGCGGCTTCCTCGGCACCTTCCTTGGCTTCAACAGCGAAGGCCTGAGTGATCAGGCTCTGGGTGCCCGAACTCATCTCGGTGCGGCGATTACTGAAGAACTTCCGGGCAAGCTCGCCCTTGCCGAGGCGCAGTGCGCTGGCAACCGTCGCCGCAGCCGGATCGACTCCTGCTCCGCCGGCCCAGCCGAGGCACTCTCCTGAAGCTTGGGCTGCTGCTGAACAGTCAGCCGGCGATTCTGAGGACGTCCCCACGGACCTGGCGCCATCTGGCGGCGCAGCGGCTGCGGATGTCATGCATGCGACCGATCCGAGGATCGACGCTAGAAATAGCGTTGTCACTTTCCGGACTTTCATCAATGCCTCCCATGGACGGGTCCTGCACCCTCCGGCGCCGGACCTATCGAAGCTACTGACGAAACAAGGGCACAGGAAGGCCACGAGATTGCAGCAACATGCAATTCAAAACTCAACCGGACTAACGTAACCGTCATAGAATTCGCGGGCGATCGCGAAGGACAGGCCGACGAACAAAGCCAATGATGCATTGCGGAGTTTCGGCCTGACGCCGTGACAGCTCGAGCTCGTTGGCCGCCTCGTCCACAGCGATCACGCCCGCAGAGTCCAGCGCTGCCAGGCGGCTGATCACCGCGGCCTGCCGTACCGCGACCTCCCACAGCCCGTCCGGCGCCGTCAGCACACCACGCTCAGATACCTCGTCCTGGCCCAAAGCCGCGTCTCCCTGCAAACCAGTCACTCCGGAGCGCTGAATCTGTGCAGACGACTTCGGACATCGACAGGAGTCGTTCAGCACCCTGCCCGAGAGCAACTGCGCGCCCGGTGCGACGCCCTTGTTCCGGCCTGCCGACGCCACCCCGCGGCCGGCACCGTCGAGGACGTGTGCTGCCGTGCCCGTCGTGATTTGCGGCGTCCGGGCTGTCGGTGAAGTTCTGCTGCGCCTTGACCGCCCCGACGAGATCCGGGTGCTCCGCGTCGACGCCTGGTCCACCTTGCCGCTGAGTACGAGCTTGGCCGCGCTGTCCGGTACGACGTACAGGTCGTTGCCGACCGTGCGGGTCTCGTAGCCGGTTGCGGCCGCGCCGACCAGGAACCGGTGAAGCATCGGACCACCTTCGAGACGTCGGGGAGGACCGCGCGGTAGTCCACCGCAAACCGCCAGCAAAAGACCTGCCTGTGCTGGCAAGATTGCGACAATTCCGACATCCGCCAGCTGCCAACCACCTCCAGCCGCCCCCAGGGAGGCATCGTGCTCGACGTGCTCGGACTAGAGGACTCCGAAGAACTCGCCTACCGCGCCCTCGTCGAGGTGCCCTCGTACGACGCCGCGGGTCTGGCCGGCCGGCTCGGCTGCCATCCGATCGAGGCAGCCCGCTCGCTGGCCGCGCTGGAGTCGCTTGGCCTCGCAGCGCGCTCCAGCGGCGGCACCGACCGGTACGTCGCGTCCCCGCCCTCGGTGGCTCTCGCGGCGCTGGCGGTCCAGCGCGAGGAGGAACTCCGCCGGGCGCAGCGGGAGATCGAGTCGCTCACCGAGGTCTATCGCGGTACGGACACGGACCGGTCGGTCGGCGATGTGGTCGACGTCGTCCGCGGGGCCAAGGCAGTCGGGCAGCGCTTCGCACAGTTGCAGATGTCGGCCCGCGAGGAGGTGCTCGGCTTCGTCAAGGCGGAGATCGCGGTGGTCCCGGCCGAGGAGAACACCGAGGAGGACGCCGCGGTCAGCCGGGGCGTGCGGTACCGGGTGATGATCGAGCGCAGCTCCTTCGACCGGCCTGGCTTCTTCGCTGCCGCCTCCGACTCGCTGCAGGCGGGTGAAGAGGTCCGGGTGGTGCAGGAGCTCCCGATCCGGCTGCTCATCGTGGATCGCCGGATCGCGCTGGTACCACTGCTGTCCGGCTCGGAGCGCAGTATCGGCGCGCTGATCGTGCATCGCAGCGGCATGCTCGACGCCCTGATCGCGCTGTTCGACCGGGTCTGGCGCGACGGTCTCCCCCTGGTGCTGGGCACGGACGGCATGGTCGAGAGCACGCCCGGCGACGGCCTGCACGAGCTGGATGCCCGCATCCTCGGGCTGCTGCTGGCCGGGCTTACCGACCAGGCGGTGGCGAACCAGTTGGGCCTGTCGATGCGCACAGTTCAGCGGCGCGTCCGGGCTCTGATGGACCTGGTGGCCGCCGAGACCCGCCTCCAACTCGGCTTCCAAGCCGCGCGCCGCGGCTGGCTCTGAGGGCAGGCAACCAGGGTCGAGCCCGGGAAAACCCCCTTCCGGGATCAACCGAACGCGAGCAGACTCGACCGAAAGGCAAAAGGAATGAGGCCTGCTGGGGCGGCCGCTGATCAGCCGGGGAGGGGCGATCCGCATGGAGGGGCAATCGAACGGACAGACGTCCGTCGTTCTCGCAGACGACATCGTGCGGGTCTATGGCGAAGGAGACACGGCGGTCCAGGCGTTGCGCGGGGTCAGCGTCGACATCGCGCCCGGGCAGCTGACGGCGGTGATGGGGCCGTCGGGATCGGGCAAGTCGACGCTGATGCACATCCTGGCCGGCCTGGACAAGCCGACCTCGGGCTCGGTGCGGATCGACGGCACCGAGATCACCACGCTCGGCGACAACGATCTGACCAGGCTGCGGCGCAAGCACATCGGCTTCATCTTCCAGTTCTTCAACCTGCTGCCGATGCTGACCGCGCGCGACAACGTGCTGCTGCCGATGACGATCGCCGGGGAGAAGCCGGACCCCGCCTTCTTCGACGAGCTGATCGACCGCGTCGGGCTCCGGGACCGGCTCTCCCACCGGCCGGCCGAGCTGTCCGGCGGCCAGCAGCAACGGGTCGCGATCGCGCGGGCGCTGGTGTCCCGGCCGACGGTGATCTTCGCCGACGAGCCAACCGGCAACCTCGATTCCCGGACCAGCGGCGAGATCCTGAACCTGATGCGCGCCTCGGTCGACGACTACGGCCAGACCACCGTCATGGTCACCCATGACGCCCGCGCCGCCACGATGGCCGACCGCGTGCTGTTCCTCGCCGACGGCGAGATCGTCAAGGAGACCGGTCAGGCCAGCCAGCACGAGATCCTGCAGATCATCGACACGCTGGACCTGCAATGATCCGGTTCGCACTCCGCGGCCTGCTCGGTCGCAAGCTCCGTACTGCGCTCACCGCGGTCGGCGTCGTCCTCGGAGTGGCCCTGGTCTCCGGCACCTACGTGCTGACCGACTCGATCTCGAGCGCCTTCGACTCGATCTTCTCGGAGAACTACAAGAACACCGACGCGGCGATCACCGGGAAGCCGGCGTTCGAGCTGAGCGACGACAGCGCCGGCGTGGCGCCGCCGTTCGACCAGAGCCTGCTGCCGAAGGTCGCCGCGCTGCCCGAGGTCGATCTCGCCGACGGCGCGGTCTCGGGTGAGGCCCAGCTGATCGGCCGCGACGGCAAGGCGATCGTCTTCGGCGGCGCGCCGAACCTCGGCTTCAGCGTCAACCCGGACCGGCCGGAGTTCAACTCCCTCGCTCTGGTCAGCGGCGAATGGCCCGCTCCGAACGAGGTCGTGATCGACACCAAGACCGCCAAGGAGAAGGGTTTCGCGGCTGGCGACACGATCGGCGTCCAGGCTCGCGGCGCGGTCCAGCGGATGCGGATCTCGGGACTGGTCGAGTTCGGCGCCGTTTCCTCCATCGGTGGCGCCACCCTGGCCGGTTTCGAGCTGCCGACCGCGCAACGGCTGTTCGACAAGCCTGGCAAGCTGGACCAGATCCTGCTCACCGGCAAGGCCGGCACGTCCCCGCAGCAACTCGTCGACGCGGTCCAGAAGATCCTGCCGGAAGGCACCCAGGTGCGGACCGCCGACGAGCAGGCGGCCGAGGACTCGGCCGGAACCGCCGGCTTCCTCGACTTCTTCCGGACCTTCCTCCTGGTGTTCGGCGGCATCGCGCTGTTCGTCGGGTCCTTCGTGATCGCGAACTCGCTGTCGATCACCATCGCCCAGCGGACCCGCGAGTTCGCCACCCTGCGGACGCTCGGCGCCTCCCGGCGTCAGATCCTCGGTTCCGTGGTGCTCGAGGCACTCGTCACGGGCGTGGTGTCGGCCGCGGTCGGCTTGTTCCTCGGCCTGGGCATCGCCACTGGTCTGTTCAAGATCTTCGACGCGGCAGGATTGACGCTGCCCAACAACGGACTCGTGTTCCGCACGCGAACCGTCCTGGTCGCGCTGGCCGTCGGCATCCTGGTCACCTTGCTCGCCAGCCTGCGGCCCGCCTGGCGAGCCACCCGGGTGCCGCCGATCGCCGCCGTACGGGAAGGTGCCAAGCTGCCGCCTGGCCGGTACCACCGGTTCCGGCCCCTGGGTGCCGCCCTGCTCGCTGCCGGCGGGGTCGCCCTGGTGATCGCCGGATTGTTCGTCGACGGGCTCAGCACTACCGCGCTGCTGTCTCTGCTGGCGGTCGGCGTCCTGCTGATCTTCATCGGCATCGCCCTGTTCGCTGCCCGGCTGGTGAAGCCGTTGGCCGCGGCATCGGACCCGATCGCACGCTGGTCCGTCGTCATCCTGTCAGCACTGGCGTGGCCGCTGTTCTCCTTGCCGTACTGGCTGCTGCGCCGTGGATTCTGGGGACCTGGATCCGGCGCGAGCCGAGCCGGTGGATTCGTGCTCGGCGCGGTACTCAACCCGATCCTGCTCGTGCTCGTGGCCCTGATGGCCCTCCGTCGCGCGGTGACTTCCTGGCAACCGGAGTGGCCGGCGGACTTCCCCGGCGTGCTCTCGGACCGGCCGGCGGTACAGATCGGCGGGCAGAACAGCCGTCGCGATCCGCAGCGGACTGCGTCGACCGCGGCGGCCCTGATGATCGGGCTGGCGCTCGTGACCTTGGTGGCGACGCTCGGGGCCGGGATCATCCGGCCGTTCGAGGACGCCGTCGACAAGATCTTCAGCGGCGACTACGCGATCGTCGCCCAGAACAACTTCAGCCCGCTGCCTCCGACAGTGGCCGCGGCCGCGGCGGCCGTGCCTGGAGTGGAGGCGGTCTCCAGTGTGCGGGGCGGCCAGGGACAGGCCTTCGGCGAGACGATCAACGTCACCGCGGTGGACGAACAGGCTCCCGGAGTACTGAGGTTCGATTGGGAGGCTGGATCGCAGGCCACCCTCGGCGAACTGGGCCGGGACGGCGCAATCCTGGACGAGCCGTACGCGACCGAGCACAACCTGCAGGTCGGCTCGTCGATCTCGCTGACGACCGTCGCCGGCAGCACGCTGCCCTTGACCGTGCGCGGGATCTTCAAGCCGCCGGCGGGCGGTTCGCCGTTCGGCAACGTGACGATCTCGACGACGACCTTCGACGCCACCAACCCGCAGCCGCAGAACCTCTACACCTTCGTGCGGATGCAGGGCGGCGTCACCGCCGCGAACACGGCAGCGCTCAACTCCGCGCTGAAGTCGTTCCCGAACGCCAAAGCGCAGACCCGCGAACAGTTCAAGGACGCCCAGGCGAACGGCATCCGGAGCCTGCTGAACGTGCTCTACGTGCTGCTCGCGCTGTCGGTGCTGGTCAGCCTGTTCGGCATCGTCAACACGCTGGTGCTGACCGTCTTCGAGCGGACCCGGGAACTCGGCATGCTGCGCGCGATCGGCCTCACCCGGCGGCAGGTGAAACGGATGATCCGGCACGAGAGCGTGATCACCGCGCTGATCGGCGCGGTGATCGGGATCCTGCTCGGACTCGGCCTGGCCCTGCTGCTGGCCGCCCGCCTGGACGAGGTCAGTTTCGCCGTACCGATCGGGCAACTGGTCATCTTCGCCGTCGTGTCGGTGGTGGTCGGTCTGTTCGCCGCGATCTGGCCCGCGCGCCGGGCCGCCCGCCTGAATCCGCTGGAGGCCCTGCAGTACGAATAGCGGTCTGTCGGCGTGCTCCGGCACCGTTAGTCATCACCCGGCGACTCCGGGCTCACCATTCCGCCCTTTTTCGGCTACCTTCGCGAGGGCCACGGTCCATCTGAACGGTGGACCATCGGCCCAGTCCGCCCCGTGCCCCGAAGAAGGGAACCCCTCATGCGCCGCCTCCCCCGCGCGCTGCTCCCGCTTGCCCTGGCCGCCGGTCTGCTGTTCCAGAGTGTGGTCGCGGTGCCTGCCGGCGCCGGCCGCGGCCGCGAGTTCGACATCCAGGCCCACCGCGGCGGCCTCGGCCTCACCGTCGAGTCCACCGTCGCCTCGTTCTCACGTGGTCTGGAGGTCGGCGTCAGCACCCTCGAGCTGGATGTCCAGATCACCGAGGACGGCCACGCGGTCGTCACCCACGACCGCAAGGTCACCGGCGCCAAGTGCAAGGACACCGCCCCCTACACGCCCGGCGACCCGGAGTACCCGTACGTCGGCAAGTTCATCAACACGCTGAGCCTGAAGCAGGTCAAGCAGCTCGACTGCGGATCGCTGCCACAGGCCGGTTTCCCCGGCCAGACACCCGACCCGGGCGCCCGGATGCCGGAACTGCGGGACGTGTTCGACCTGGTCCACCGGTTCCACGCGGACAAGGTCAAGCTGAACATCGAGACCAAGGTCGAGGCCGGCGCGCCAACCGAGACCGCGCCGCGCGAGCAGTTCGTCCAGGTGGTCGCGAGCGAGATCCGCAAGGCGAAGATCAGCCGCCAGGTGACGATTCAGAGCTTCGACTGGGGCGCGCTGATGCGGATGCGTCAGGTCGCCCCCGAGCTACCGATCGTGGCGCTGACGAACTACGACTTCCTGCAGACCGGCCAGCCGGGCAAGTCCCCCTGGCTCGGCGGGATCGACATCGACGACTTCGGCGGTGACCTGGTCAAGGCGACCAAGTCGTTCAGCGCCGACGCGATCTCCCCGGTGCACGGGTTCCCCCAGGACGGCAAGGTCACCGACCCGGCGTACCGGCCGTATGTGACCACGGACATGGTGCGCTCGGCCCACAAGGCCGGCATGAAGGTCGTGCCGTGGACCGTGGACGACCCGGCCACGATGCGGTCGCTGATCGACAAGGGTGTCGACGGCATCATCTCGGACTACCCCGACCGGGTGCGGACGGTTGCCCAGGACGAGGGCTTCCGGCTGCCCACGGCGTACGACCAGCCTGCGATCCGGGCGCTGCCGACGGCTCACGCGCACAACGACTACGAGCACCGGCGGCCGCTGCAGGATGCGCTCGACCGCGGCTTCAACAGCGTCGAAGCCGACGTCTGGCTGATCGACGGCGAGCTCCGCGTCGCCCACGACCAGGAGGACGCAGTACCGGGTCGCACCCTGGAGAGCCTGTACCTGCAGCCGCTCGTGCAGCAGGTCAAGCAGAACCACGGGCAGGTCTACCGGCACGGCGCCGACTTCCAGCTGCTGATCGACATCAAGAGCGACGGCCCGAGCACCTACGCGGCGATCGACCAGGCGCTGCGGAAGTACCGCGGCATCAGCACGGTCTACGTCAACGGCCGCACTTACACCGGCGCGGTCACCTCGGTGATCAGCGGCAACCGCCCGCTCGACGTACTGAAGGCGCAGAAGGTCCGGTACGCCGGATACGACGGCAGGTTGTCCGACCTGAACTCCAAGCTCCCGGCGTCGCTGATGCCGCTCGTGAGCGACAACTGGTCCAACAACTTCACCTGGCGCGGTGTCGGGGCGTTCCCGGCGGACGAGCGGGCCAAGCTGCGGGACATCGTGACGACGGCGCACCACGCCGGCTACCGGGTGCGGTTCTGGGAGACTCCGGACACGCCTGGAGCGGCTCGCGAAGCGGTCTGGTCCGAGCTGGTCGCTGCTGGTGTCGACCACCTGAACACAGACGACCTGCACGGCCTGGAGGACTTCCTGCGCTAGCGGACCCCCGGAGGGCGCGAAACCTCGCCCGCGCAGCCGCAGAGTGTGCTCCGCCCGTGCCGTGGGGGTTACCCCACTGTCAGAACAGTGGGGTAACCCCCAGAGCAGTGGAGTAACCCCCCGAGGAGGCAGCGAACCCCCACAGCACCAGCGCACCCCCGGAGGGCGCGAAACCTCGCCCGCCGCAGCCGCACAGTGTGCTCCGCCCGTGCCGTGGGGGTTTGCCCACTGTCAGAACAGTGGGGTAACCCCCAGAGCAGTGGGGTAACCCCCAGAGCAGGCAGCGAACCCGCAGAGCACGAGTGCACCCCGGAGGCGCGAAACCTCGCCCGCGCAGCCGCAGAGTGTGCTCCGCCCGTGCTGTGGGGGTTCGCCCACTGTCAGAACAGTGGGCGAACCCCACGAGGAGGCAGCGAACCCCCACAGCACCAGTCAGGCTTCGCCGCTGACCGCCGAGTGTGGGGCTGGCGTGGGTGTCATGGCGCGGGTCCGGCCGTTGGAACCTGGTCAGGGCTTGATTTCCGTGAGGGCGACGATGTCTTCGCCCTCACGGAAGGCCTTGCGCTGCTTGGCTGCACCGTTGCCCTCTCTGAGCAGCCGCTGGAGGCTCTCGTCCACCAGGTCGAGCTCGTTGAGCTCCTCGAGCGCAGGAGTCACGTGCTGCCGCAGTAGGTCGAGCAGCTTCGGCATCGGGAGTGTCTGGGCCCGGAGCACCTCCAGCCCGTCGTTGGACAGCCCGTCACGCGCGGACAGCCAGTACGCGGCCCGCAGTACCTCCGGCTCCAGTTTCGGGCCTAGGCCTCCGTCGGCGAGCGCAGTCGTCACCAGGGCGCGGATCAGCGTCGCGAGCAGCACTGTCTCGTCGATGGTCAGCGGGACGTCGCTGATGCGCACTTCGACCGTCGGCAGATGGGTTGACGGCCGGATGTCCCAATAGACCATCCGCTCGTCCATGATGCTGCCCGACTCGAGCTGCATCGCCACCAGAGCGTCGTAGTGCTCGGCGGACTCGAAGTACGGCGGTGGGCCGGAGCAAGGCCAGCGAGACAACATGATCGAGCGCCAACTGCTGAAGCCGGTGTCAGCGCCCAGGTAGATCGCCGAGTTCGCCGTCAAGGCCAGCAACGTCGGCATCCAGGGTCGTAGGTGATTGCTGACCCGGATTGCGGCTTCCTTGTCCGGCACGTCGACGTGTACGTGACATCCACACACGCTCTGCTCGCGCGCCAGCTGCCCGTAGCGTGTCTCCATCTCCAGGTAGCGCGGCTTGTTGGTGATCCGCTGCATCGCCTCACCACCAGGCGCTACGGCGATCGCCAGCAGCCTGGCGCCCTCCTCGGCGGCGGCCTGCGCCAACTGCGAGCGGAGGCGCTGCAGCTGATCACGGAGCTCGGCAGGCGTGTCACAGACGGGGAGGTTGATCTCCACCTGCGCCTGGGTCAGTTCAAGCTCCACGTCGATGCCCTCGGCCTCGGCGGCGACGGCTTTACTGCGCGGCAGGGGGCGACCACTGGCGGATACCAGCAGCAGCTCCTCCTCGACGCCCATGGACGGATGGGTCAAGGTGTCTCCTCGGTTCGGTGCACTCCGAGGTACCCGGCCCGCTCGGGGCGGAAACAGCGCGTCTGACCTGCGGTCGCGAGCGGATGGCAGTCAGCCATGGCCTAGGCTCTGCGGCGTGAGTCTGCCGATCGTCACCGCCACCCGGTACGTGCTGCCGCTGCGCGAGGGTGGATCGCTGCCTGGCGTTGTCGAAGGCAACGATCTTGGCACGTACGTGCTCAAGTTCCACGGCGCCGGCCAGGGCCCGAAGGCGCTGGTCGCCGAGATCATCGTCGGCGAGCTGTTCCGCCGGCTCGGCCTGCGGGTGCCCGAGCTGAAGCTGATGGAGCTCGACCCGGCGATCGGCAAGTCGGAGCCGGACTACGAGATCCAGGAACTGCTGATCCGCAGCGCCGGGCTCAACCTGGCCGTCGACTTCCTGCCCGGCGCGTTCGGGTACGACGGCTCCAGCGGCAAGCCGGACGACGCGACCCGGGCCAAGATCCTCTGGCTGGACGCGTACGTCGCCAACGTGGACCGGTCCTGGCGCAACACGAACCTGCTGGTCTGGCACAAGGCCCTCTGGCTGATCGACCACGGAGCCGCGTTGTACTTCCACCATTCCTGGATGTCCGCGGAGAAGTTCACCGCCCTCGCGTACGACGCGGCCGACCACGTGTTCGCCGACGTCGCCCCGCAGGTGCCGGGCATCGACGCTGAACTGGCGGCGGCGATCACCCCGGAGCTCCTCACCGAGGTGCTCACCCTGGTGCCCGACGAGTGGATTGCCGACGGCGACCGGGAGCGGTACCTCGGCCACCTCTGCGCCCGGCTCGCCGATCGGACCGCCTGGCTGCCGGGTGGTGCCCGGTGAACGGCGTCGTGAACCTCGTGCCCTTCGACTACGTGATCCTGCGGGCAGCCCCGCGGATCGAGCGCGGCGAGTTCGTCAACGTCGGGGCCGTGCTCTACTGCCGCTCGCTGGACTTCCTCGGCGCCGCCTGGGACGTCGAGCCGAACCGCCTGAAGGCCCTGGACCCGGCGGTGGACGTGGACGTCGTGTGCGCGTCGCTGGAACACATCCGCGCGATCTGCGCGGGTGACCCGGACGGCGGACCGGCGGCAGCCACGCGGATCGGCGAACGCTTCCGCTGGCTCGCGGCGCCCCGCAGTACGGTCGTCCATCCCAGCCCGATCCACAGCGGCCTGACGAACGACCCCACCGCAGACCTCGACCGCCTGGTCGAAGCCTTCGTCCGCTAGCTCTCCAGCGCTCCTGACACCACCTCGCGGGCCTGGGCGAAGACCTCGTCCAGGTGGTCCTTGCCCTTGAAGGACTCGCCGTAGATCTTGTAGAGGTCCTCGGTGCCAGACGGCCTCGCGGCGAACCACGCCGACTCCGTGGTGACCTTTAGCCCGCCGATCGGCGCTCCGTTGCCCGGAGCACTGGTCATCCGGTCCAAGATCGGCTCACCGGCCAGTTCGGTCGCGGTGACCGCGTCGGCCGAGAGCGCGGCCAGCTTCGCCTTCTCCTCGCGGCTGGCCGGCGCGTCCACCCGCGAGTACGCCGAGGCGCCGAATCTCTCCACCAGCTTCGCGTGCACCTGAGACGGGGTCTCGCCGATCACTGCGGTGATCTCGCTGGCCAGCAGCGCGAGCAGGATGCCGTCCTTATCGGTGGTCCAGACCGTGCCGTCGAACCGCAGGAAGCTCGCGCCCGCCGACTCCTCGCCACCGAAGCCGACCGAACCGTCGATCAGGCCAGGCACGAACCACTTGAAGCCGACCGGCACCTCCCACAGCCGGCGGCCGAGGTCCGCGACCACCCGGTCGATCAGCGACGACGAGACCAGCGTCTTGCCGACGGCGACCTGCGGACCCCACTGCCGGTTGGCGAACAGGTACGAGATCGCCGCGGCCAGGTAGTGGTTCGGGTTCATCAGGCCGGCGTCGGGCGTGACGATGCCGTGCCGGTCCGCGTCGGCGTCGTTGCCCGTGGCCAGGTCGAAGCGGTCCTTCTGCGCGACCAGCGAGGCCATCGCGTACGGCGAGGAGCAGTCCATCCGGATCTTGCCGTCGTGGTCCAGCGTCATGAACGACCAGGTGGGATCGAGCCGCGGGTTCACGACGGTCAGGTCGAGGCGGTGCCGCTCGGCGATCGCGGCCCAGTAGTCCACGCTCGCGCCGCCTAGCGGGTCCGCGCCGATCCGGACGCCCGCACTGCGGATCGCGTCCAGGTTGAGCACGGCGGGCAGGTCGTCGACGTAGTGACCGAGGAAGTCGTACTCCCCCGCTTGCGCCCGGGCCGCCTCGAACGACTTCCGCCGTACTTCGCGGTTGCCGCCGGCGATCAGCTCGTTCGCCCGGGAGGCGATCCAGCCGGTCGCGTCGGAGTCGGCGGGGCCACCGTGCGGCGGGTTGTACTTGATGCCGCCGTCGCGCGGTGGGTTGTGGCTCGGCGTGATGACGATGCCGTCCGCACCGGCGCCCGCGCCCCGATTGAGCCGCAGGATCGCGTGCGACACCCCAGGGGTCGGGGTCAACCGGTCAGCGCTGTCCACCAGGGTCTGTACGTCGTTCCCGGCGAGCACCTCGAGCACGGTGCGCCACGCGGGCTCCGACAGACCGTGGCTGTCCCGTCCCACCAGCAGCGGACCCGTAGTACCTTCTCCCGCACGGTACTCGCAGATCGCCTGGGTGATGGCCAGGATGTGTGCCTCGTTGAAGGCGCCGTCGAGGCTCGAGCCGCGGTGGCCCGACGTACCGAAGACGACCTTCTGGGCGGGGTTCTCGACGTCCGGCGTGATCCCGTCGTAGGCCGCGAGCAGCGCGTCGATGTCGACGAGATCCTCGGGCTGTGCGGGCTGACCTGCGCGTGGGTGCATGTGGACATGCAACAAGCCTTCGGCGGCTTCCACAACTCCTGCGGTCGCGCGTCTCAGCTCGGGTAGGGAGTGAGCAGCTGATCTACCGGCGCGTAGTCGTCGGTGAGGACCGGTCCTGCACCGATGAAGCTCCGTACCGCAGGGGCGTCGGAGACCAGAGCGGACCGGCCGGCCAGGCGCTGCCGGATCGCCGCGGCGTCGATCGGCTGGTCCGACGCGAGCAGGACGAAGTTGCCGCCCGCCGCGCCGCTCAACGCGTTCGGCCTGGCGATCACGGCGACGTGCGGGAACTCCGCCTCGAGGGTCCGTGCCTCGGCCTTGGCGAAGGCGTGCGGCGGGTAGTCGATGACGTTGACCAGGTAGAGGCCGTCCGGCTTGAGCACTCGCCGGACGTCGGCGACCACCTCGCGGGTGGTCAGGTGCCACGGCACCGCCACTCCCCCGAACGCGTCCATGACGACCAGGTCCCGGCTGTCAGCCGGCTCCGACCGTACGCCGAGCCGCCCGTCGCGCACCTGCAGGTCGAGGCCCGGGCCCGGCTCGGCGCCCAGTTCCGCTTTGTCGATCTCGATCACGCCCGCGTCGATCTCGTACACCTTGTTCTCGGTGCCCGGTCGGGTCGCCGTCAGGTAGTGCGGCATGGTCAGGCCGCCACCACCGACGTGCAGCGCGGTCAACGGCTGCGCGCCCGGCCAAGTGCCGTCGATCGCGGCGCCGAAGTCCTTGATGTAGGCGAACTCGAGGTGCTTGGGGTCGTTCAGGTCGATGTAGGAGTGCCGGAGTTGGTCCAGGTACAGCGTCCGGCCGCCTTCACGGCTCGGGTCCGCCACCACGCGGGCGCAGTGGTACGCCGTCTCGACCTCGCACGGCCTCGGCGCGAACGCGGTCAGACCGGTGCCGATCAGGGCCAGCACGAGTGGGCGGGCGGCTGCCTTCAGACCGCGGAAGTAGATCGTGAGCGCGGCACCGCCGACCACCAGCACACCGCCGAGACACAGCACGATCGTGCTCGTCGGGACCTTCGCGACGAAGACGAAACCGGTGAGCACGGTGCCGACGATCGCGCCGACCGTCGCGTAAGCGGACAGCCGTCCGACCACAGTCCCGGTCTTCGTGAGCGTGGACAGCCGGAGCTTGGTGACCATCGGAGTCACCGCGGCGAGGAGTGACGCCGGCAGGAACAGGGCGATCGCCACCGCCAGGAACACCGCGTCTCCGGCTGAGCCGCGGACCGCCTCGCCGGTCCAGCGGACGACGGGGAGGATCAGGAGCACCAGAGCGCCGCCGAACATGATGAGCGGGCCGAGCGTCCTGGTCGGCGGCACAGCGTCCGCGAACTTGCCACCCATCATGGCGCCGGTGGCGATCGCGGCCAGCGCGACACCGATCACCGCGGTGTTCGTCTCGAGTGTCAGCCCGAGGTACGGCGCGACCAGCCGCAGGGAGACCAACTCGAGCACCAGCACCGCGGCCGAACTGCCGAACGCGAGGGCGATGGCGACCTTGTCACCAACCGTCTTGTCGCCGACCGTCTTGCCGCCCTGTCCGGCGCCTGCCTGCTCGTCGCTAGCTTGTTTCCCGCCGGGGTGCTGGGCGGGCGTCTCTGCCGTCTCGCTCACCGCGCCACCCTACCGACGCCTATCGAATCTCGCGTTGGCCGTTCGTCAAGGTTTCAATGAGACCCAGAGGAGGTTCCGCCATGGACGCGACCGAGAGTGCCGACCTGTACGCCGCGACGCGGGCGCGGGTGACCGAGACGGCGAAGGCGTTGACCGCCGAGCAGCTGAACACCCGGGTGCCCGCGTGCCCCGACTGGACCGTGCACAACCTGATCTCGCACCTGGCAGGTGTCGCCGGCGACGACGCTGTCGATCATCACGCCCGACAGGACCTACCAACTCGGTTCGGGCGAGCCGATCGCCGAGGTCCCAGCGGAGGCCTACGAGCTCTTCCGCGCCATCTTCGGCCGCCTGAGTCCCAGCCAGATCGAGTCCTGGCAGTGGCCTGCCGACGCGCGTTCCTGGTCGGCCGCCGTATCCCGCCTCCCGCAGCGCCCTGATCCGCAGCACGACTGAATTGCCTTGTGGACAAGGCGGTTTCGAGGGTCGGAGGCTCGTACTTTCCTTGGCATGAGCAAACGAATCGTCGCCTTTTGTTCCGACCTCATCACCGCGGCCGGCCCCCAACCCACCGACGAACTGGCCCGGCGGGTGACCGCGGCCGGCCTGACTAGGTCGACCAACCCGGTGACCACGGTCCGCACCGCGCTGCGCCAGTCGCCGATCATGGTGCACCTCCCGGACGGCCGGTTCGACAGCGCCCGGCGGATGCTCGACGGTGCTGCCCTGACCCACCGCGTCCGCTACGGCACCAAGGACCGTCAGGTGTTGTTCACCGGTCCTGAGCTCGCGGTGCTCGACCACCTGCTCGTGCACGAGGGCTCCCTTGCCCTGGCGGCCGGCGGTGCCGTGACGTCCTCACTCGGCGAGTTCGGTGGCTGGTGCGGTCCACCCGATTGGCTCCCCAACGTCCCGACCGATTCGCTGCTCGCCTTCCGTCTCAGGAACGGCCGGCTCTCGGTCGAGCCGGTCGCGCAGGAACCACCCCGCCAGAGCGCCGAGCTGGAGCGTCTTCGCGTCGTGCTCCGGCGGCACCTGAAATCCGACGACAGTCTGAACAACTGGCGCAGCCACCACACCCTCGGCCACGTGATGCTCCGCGCCCTCGCCGAGGTTCCCGATCTGCTGATCGATCCCTTGCCACCACTCGATGAAGTACTGCAACTGGGCGACGAGCGCTGGGCTCGTGACTGGCCGGTGGAATCCGTCGAGGGGCTCCGGCCGGGACACCGGGTCGTCCTCGAAGACGTACCGGGAGCGCTGGTGTCCGCTCTCCGCCGCGACGCCCACCAGTTGGGTGTGACCACTGGCGAGTTGACCGTTCTCCTGCTGTCTGCCGCCACCTACCGAACAGCCATGCCCTGCCGTCACGACGCCCGCGCCGCCTGGCTGAGCGATCCGTCGGGCCCTGCGCGCGAGTTGGCCGATCTCAGCCCCGGCCGGGATGACGAGCTGGCTGATCCCAGCCACGGCCGGGACGACTGCGATGTCGCCGATGACGACTTCTCCGACCACTGGCCCGAGGATCTCGCCGCTCTCACCAGCGATTCGGTCTCGCCGAGTGGTTGAGTGCGCGCTACTGCGGTCCCGACTGGTCTAGCTGCGCGATCAGCGTCGTCGGGGCGATCTGGCGGTAGGCGTCGTCGACGATCTCCTCGAGCTGGTCCCAGTCGACTCCCTCGACATCCAGATACACCCCCAGCCAGCCACGATGACCGACGTACGGCGGCCGGAAGAAGTGCTCCGGATCGTCCGCCACCAGCAACTCCTGGACACCCTCGGGAGCCGCGCACCAGAAACCCGTCCGGTCGTCGTGATGCTGGTCGGCGAACATCACGAACGTCTTCTTCCCGCGGATGAACCAGGTGGGCTCTCCATGACTCAGTCGCTCAGTTGTCTCCGGCAACCGGAGGCAGAGCTTCCGCAACTTGTCCAAACCATCCACCACGACCGCCCTGCCTCTCCGCTTCCGCCCGAGCCCGCCTCAGTCGTCTCACCCTCCCACCGGAAAGGAGCGCTCGTCTTGTCGAAACGGGAGCTGGTCTGCTCAGCGACGCGGGCCCGGGCTGACCACACCGACTCCTAGACGTAGACAACAGCCTGGGCTCGGTCCCGAAGACCCAGCTTGGTCAGGATCCGGCTCACATGGGTCTTCACTGTCTGCTCCGCGAGCACCAGGGTCGCGGCGATCTGCCGGTTGGACTGACCCCGCGCCATCAGCCGGATGACGTCGGGCGCCTTCGCGGCGGCGAGCTCCACCGCCTCGGAGCCGTTCGCGGCCTCGCCCACGACCTCGAGATCCGGTTGTCCGTCGAGGGTGCTCCTTGGTCTCAGTAAGTGAGATCGGGCCTAGAAATCTGCGTCCCGTCAGGCATCCAGCCACAGAGCGAAGGTCGCATCCCCCACCCCAGTACAGGTCCGCTGTGATCTAGCTCACAGTGACCACGGTCCGTGTCGAGGCGTTACACGGTCAGTGCCGGTGGGCGCAAGCGGCAGTGCCGCGCCCGACAGGAGGTTCGACAACATGCGCATTCGGAACCTGGCGGTGATCGCCACACTGATCCCGGTCCTGATGCTCGCGGGCTGCGGTAATGACGAGTCCGCCGATGTGGGCGCGTCGTCGCCAGGCGCCAAGAAGGCGTCCAAGCACGGCCTGGCCGACCCGGTCGCGAAGGGAGCGGCGGCCGACGAGAACGCCGGCCCCTCGGACGACCCCGTGGTC
The DNA here is from genome assembly GCF_042657745.1 of Kribbella qitaiheensis. Taxonomy (GTDB): domain Bacteria; phylum Actinomycetota; class Actinomycetes; order Propionibacteriales; family Kribbellaceae; genus Kribbella; species Kribbella qitaiheensis. The sequence continues at coordinate 63,670 of NZ_JBHSKE010000003.1, forward strand.
AACGCGTACTACAAGTACCGCGTCGCGTTCGACGTGATGATGCAGAGCGGCGGGCGATCGACCAAGCAACTGGTCGCGGTGATGACGCCGACCCTGTACAAGTCAATCAGCCAGCAAGCGAGGTACTACCGCTCCAAGAAGCTGCACAACACCGGTGACACGAAGGTGCTGTGGGCCAAGCGAACCCTCGGCGCCACCGGCGTGATCGTCCGTGCCTGCTACGACACCACCCAGGCCCGCACGGTGAACGCCGGCGGCAGGAGCGTCCTGCCGGCGACGACCCCAACCCGCTGGCTCGACGAGATGCGCGTCGAACTCGTCGAAGGCATCTGGGTGGTCGACGGCGGTCGCACCACACCGGAGAAGTGCTGAACCACACCCCCCTGAACGACTCCGGTTCGCTGCCCCTGGGCACACCTCGCGGACCGGAGCCAACTCACAGCGCGGAGAGCCCAGGCTCTCCGCGCTGTCGTTTCCCCACCCAGGCAAGGGTGCCGAGACTCCCGGCCACGACGCTCCGGCTCCCGACCAGCCCGGACCCCGTCGCGGATGGTTAGGCGTCCTGCCGCGGGATCACCGGGCACCCCCGGGGCTGTCAGGCGTGGCGGCTGGATTGGTGGAGGAGGGACTCGACGGCTTCCAGCAGAATCGGGTCGTCGGCGGGGCCGGACCACACGATGACGCGAGCCTTGTCGCCGAGCTTGGCTGCCACCAGTTCGCGCGCGGGAGTGGGATCGCCCTGATTCAGCAGGACGACGAGACGCCGCCCATCGCGTTGGAGCCGGTCCAGCAGCGGCGGCAAGGTGGACCCGCGGAACAAGCCCGGGTCGCTCTTCACCTTCGTCTCGATCATCACCCCGCGACCGCGAACCACCAGCAGGAAGTCCGCGCGATCCCGGGTGAACTCGCGATCGTGGTACACCCGGGCCTTCGGCCAGAGTCGCCGCAGGGCGAGATCCACCTCAGCGTCGTACCGGGTCGCCAGGCGGCTGACCCGGGAACTCGTTCCGCGCGGACGGAACGTCTCCGGCGTGCGGCGACCTCGTCGCCGGCGCCCCAGCAGGGGCCGTAACCATCGATACAGCGTGGTGTCGATCATCGGCGGACCCCCTGGACCTAGCCCGGCACTCACAGAAAGTCTGTCAGCACCGACTGTGACGAACCAGGCCAGGAAGGAGTCCACCGCTGATCGTGACACCATTGCGACGAACCCGCGAAACATCCGCCACCCAACAAGTTCCCACGGCCCCAGATTTCCATGAAGGCGGTCTGCGGATGAGTGGGCGACGTTGCCGAAGCCGGCGAACCGCCGGGCATGCGCGGGTAGCGGTTCAGGCGTTCTTGATCGCCGAGATCTCGATCTCGAGTGCGACCTTCTCGCTCACCAGCACACCGCCACCCTCGAGGGCCGCGTTCCAGCTGACGCCGAAGTCCTTCCGGTTCACCACGACCGCTCCTTCCAGACCGATCCGGGAGTTGCCGAACGGGTCGGTCGCCGCGCCGGTGAACTCGAAGTCGATGTCGACCGGCTTAGTGATGCCGCGGATGGTGAGGTCACCGGTCACCTTGAAGCTCTCGTCGCCCTGCGGCTCGATGGCCGTCGACACGAACGTGATCTCGGGGTGGTTGTCCATATCGAGGAAGTCATTGCTGCGCAGGTGGTCGTCGCGTTGCTTGTTCCGGGTCTCGATGCTCTTGGCCTGGATGGCGACCCGGCCGTTGGAGCTCGCCGGCTTCTCGCCATCGATGTGCAGCGTGCCTTCGAACTCGTCGAACCCGCCCCGCACCTTGGCCACCATCGCGTGCCGGGCGACGAAGCCCATCCGGCTGTGCGCCGCGTCGATGGTGTAGTCGCCGGTCAGTTCGGGATGTCCAGTGGTCATGCAGTCCGCCTCCTAAGTAGGTAGTTTAAGTTTACATCTTCTAACTTGTCAGACCGAGCGCTCTCCGTCCAGAGACGATTACGGGATGTCCGCCGATCGACCCAAGAAACCACCTGCCGCCGCAACAAGCGCCGGAGCCGCTCCGCTACGCCTCACGGTCCTGCCGTCCACCACATTCGCGTCCGTCAACGCCGCCCGCCCCAGCCCGGGCCGTCAAACACCTGACCCCACCCGCGACCGCCGCCCCGAGCCGCAGCAGGTCCACCGCGACAGCCACCGCCGACGACTACCGCGTTGTCGACTCCGTCTCGCTCCGACGCCCGACACAACTCCTTGCTTAATGCAACGAGTATTTCGGTTGCCAGCTAGCGGCCGGAGCGGGTTGGCTGTGGCAGCAGCCCGAGGAAGTCGGCTGTGCCAGTCGTCGACCGATCCGGAGGACCAGCCGTGCAGCCGCTCACTGCGGAGGAGATCCGAAGCTCATTCGTGAACTCGTCCAGGAGCCTGGTGAAGGCGATGACGCTCCCCCGCGACTTCGACTCCCTGCCCTGGGACAGCCTGGACTACCTCGGCTGGCGCGACCCGAAGGCCCCGGCCCGCGGCTACCTCGTCGTACGCCGGGACGACGGCGTGACCGGGATCGCCGTGAACACCGCGGCGACGGGCAAGCCCCGGCGCGGTACCGGGCTGTGCGACCTGTGCCATTCCGCACACCAGGTCACCGACGTGGCGTTGTTCGTCGCACGCAGAGCAGGCGCGGTCGGCAAGGCCGGGAACACCGTGGGCACCTACATCTGCGCGGATCTGGCGTGTTCGCTCTACCTGCGCGGCCTTCGCGACCTCGAGGTACCACAGGGCGAGACCGTTGCCGCGGAGGTCCGGGTCGAACGTCTCGGACAACGGCTTGAAACATTCGTCAGCCGGGTACTCGCCTAACCACGACCAGGACGACACAATCTCTCTGTCCGACTGGTCCGGAGAAACTAGTCTGATTGAGAAGGTCAGGGGCAGACCGCCAAGGGAGAACGAGGTCGCGATGTCGGAGTTCAGAATCACCCACGAGATCCACAAGGTCCACCCGGACATCCGCGAGCAACTCACCGCCACCACCATCGAGGCGATCAACGAGTCGAGTGCGCGGTCCGCCGAGGACGCCGCCCTCGTGCTGCGCAACAAACTGGGTGAGATCGGCGTACACATGAGCGAGGAGGCCTGCCTGTCGGCCATCGAGCGACTCCGATCCGGCAAAACCCTCCGCTTCGAAATAGAGCGCGAGGACGGCCAGTCCCACATAGAGGAGTGAGCCACCCCCACCCTCCGAACAACCCGGTACGCCGGACCGATCTCGCCGGCATGCGCGGACCTGAGCAGTCCGTCGCGCCGGGCGCCGAGTACTTCGTCGGTGTGGACCTCGCCTGGGGACAGCGAGGTACCACCGGCCTCGCGGTCCTCGACGACACCGGATCACTGCTGGACGTCACCACCCGGCAGACGGACGACGACATCCTCGGCTGGTTGCGTCCGTGGGCAGTCGGCCCGTGCTTCGTTGCGTTCGACGCGCCGATCATTGTGGTGAACCCGTCGGGTCACCGCCTCTGCGAACGCCTATCAGCCGCAACTTCGGCCGCTACGGCGCGTCCTGCCATGCCGCCAACACCGCGAACCCCAGCTTCACCAACGGCTCCCGAGCCCTCCGCCTGGCAGACGCCCTAGCCCTGGACGTGATCCCGACCTCCTCGAGACGAGCAGCCGAGGTCTACCCCCACCCCGCCCTCGTCACCTTCTTCGACCTGCCGAAAATCCTCACCTACAAACACAAACCAGGCCGGGACTTCCTCCACCTCCAGTCCGAACTACTCCGCCTGATCACTCTCCTGGACTCCCTCGCAGACGCCGCCCCACCCCTGCTCCTGAAGTCCAGCCCTGAATGGCAAGCCATCCGCTCGGCAGCCGAATCCGCCACCCGCAAGTCCCACCTGAAACGCCTCGAAGACGCCGTCGACTCAGTCGTCTGCGCCTACATAGCCCTCTACACCACCACCCACCCCACCAAAACCCGCCTCCTAGGCACCCCCACCACCGGCCAAATCCTCGTCCCCGTTACCCCCACCCAAGCCCACCAAATAGACCACCCCTAACCACATCCCAAACCATCGCCAGCAAGACTCCGCAAGCGAACCCAAGCAGCCAGCACCCCAGTCCCAGATGGTGAGCAGAGTCGAGCCATCGGAGGACCGCGAGCGGCGAGAAGACGATCAGCCGAGGCCAGTTACCGGAGTACAGCCGAGCAACAAGCAGACGATCGCGCGAGGCCAACCGCCGCAGCACAGCCGAGCCACAAGCAAGCGATCAGCAGCGCCCAGCCATCGGAGTACGGCGAGCGGCGATCAGCCGAAGCCAGCCACCGAGTGGAGGAGCCTGGCAGCCGTCAAGCGACGATCGGGCGATGACCCGAGGGCAGGGACCAGCGACCTGGGGCCGAGGGCGGCCGCGAAACCGTGACGACTTTGTGCGTCGCGTGAGTGCTCCAATCAGCGGGGAACGCTCAGGCCGTGCACAAGGTGCCGGTCCGCCGGCATCTGCCATCGACTTAGTGCACGGGGCGAGTAGTCGTGGGTTCTGTCGATGCACGAACGGTGCACAGAGTCGCGGCGCACCTGGGCACGGTCGAGTGGGTGCGGAGGGTGGCCGAGGTACGGCGGCGGTGCGGGCCGCACTCGAAGAGCTGGCCAGCCATAGCGGCAGACCCCGATGCGTGCCTGGCCGCCGGAGCCAAGGGCGAGCGGCGGGCAGGTGATGGGTGGAGGCCAGCCGCCGAGTGGCGGCGAATGGCGACCGTCGAGCGACGACCGGATGGTGACCCGGGGGCAGGCCGGCGACCTGGGGCCGAGGGCGGCCGCGAAACCGCGACGACTTTGTGCGTCGCTTGAGTGCTCCAATCGGCGGGGAACGCTCAGGCCGTGCACAAGGTGTCGGTCCGCCCGCATCTGCCATCGACTTAGTGCACGGGGCGAGTTGTGGGTTCCGTCGGTGCATGAACGGTGCACAGAGTCGCGGCGCACCTGGGCACGGTCGAGTGGGTGCGGAGGGCGGCCGAGCTACGGCGGCGGGTGGAGGCGCGCTGGAAGGAGGTCGGCAGCCGGTGGGAGCGGACGCGGCTGGGGCTAGGTGCACGGGCCGGAGCAGGCGCGCCGGAAAGAGGTGGCCAGGCGGTGGGAGCGGACCGCGCTGGGAAGGGGTGGGCTGGTAGTGGTTTGGCAAGCAGGTAGAGCCGAGGTCGGGCGTCGGGGTGGGGGTGGGAGAGGCGGGGGGTGCGGTTAGGGGTGGGGGGTGGGTGGGCGGAGGTTGGTGGCGGTTAGGAGGGAGAGGAGGGTGATGTTGGCGGGGGCTAGGGCTTCGGGGCCGCCTTGTTGGCGGTCTATTACGCAGAGGGCGGAGTGGATGGTGGCGTCCAGGGTGCGGAGGTCGTTGGTTGACTGGAGGATTTGGCCGCCTTTGGTGACCACGTCTTCGACGATCAGGACTCGGCGACCCGTGACGTCGGCTCCTTCGGCCAGGCGGCGGGTGCCGTAGGGCTTGGGGTGTTTGCGGACGAAGGCGCACGGGAGGCCGGTGTGGCGGCTGAGGGCCGTGACTACGGGAATGCCGCCCATCTCCAGGCCGGCCAGGACCTCCGTGTCCGTCGGGACCAGGGGTGCCATCGCCTCGGCGATCGCGTCGAGGAGGACCGGGTCGGACTCGAAGCGGTACTTGTCGAAGTACTCGTTCGTGGTGATGCCCGAGCGGAGTACGAACTCACCGGTCAGATGCGAGGTTTGATAGATCCGCTGCGCCAACTCGTCGAGGTCCACGCCCGCACCTTAACCACCGGCCGACCAGCCGGTTGCACCTAGCACCTAATCCCCGCCGCAAGCGGACACCTCCTCACGGCAGCCCGACACCTCCCAGGCAAGCGACCCCCAGCAGCCCGGCACCTCCCGGCAAGCCGATAACCTCCCCGGCGGACCGACGCCTCAGCCGGCTTTGCGTTCGTCGGAGGACGGGAGCAGGTGGGGCGGCAGCATCCGGACGAAATCCTCGACCGCGACGATCGGTACGCCGAGCTCGCGAGCCGCCCGCGCCTTCACCGACAAGCTGTCCACATCGGCAGCGACCAGGAACGTCGTGTCGGGCAGCACCGCTTCCTGCGGGAGGAACCCGGCAGCCACCGCCCGGCCCCACCACACCTCTCGCCGCTCGACCATGTCCCCCGTGAACACCATCGTGCTCCCCCGGGGAAACGCTCGCGCACCAGGTCGCGCCGGTACGACGTATCGCCCGTTGCTGGCTCGGAGCAGAGCATCATCGACGTCGGAAGCGCGATACCCGAGCATCACCGCCACCCGGTCCAGGTCGTTGCGCTCGTCGGCGCTGACCTCGAAACCCTCGGTCCACAAGGCATCCGCGAGATCCGCCACGTACACCCGATGCAACTCGTCAACCTGCGAACGGCTCAACCCCAGATCGGTCGCGACGTGCACGAGCTGATCCGCGCCCTCCTGGTTGATTTCGCGATCGGCCAAGATCATGTCGAGCAAGGCGAGGTACGAGTCGGCCTGCGGGGGCTCCGGGACGCGTGGCAACTGGTCGACCAGACGACTCATCCATCCGTGCCGACCACCCGCGTGCACCGGCCGCACGGTAGGCGTGAACTCCCCACCGGGTATCGAGGGCCACCTCAGCCGGCGGACCTCGTCGTACGCCCATTGCCAGGGCGGCGGTGAGGGGAAAGCGCGCAGATAATGACTGAAGAGTTGGGCGGTCGCGCGAGTATCCGCAAGTGCCGAATGCCAGCCCTCGATCGAGATGCCGGCCGCGGAGCAACACGCGCCGAGGGTGCGCTTGGCGCCCGGATACAGATAGCCCGCGAGCGCCATCGTGCACATCGACCGCTCGGTGATCAGCGGTACCGCGAAGCCGAGGCGGGCGAACTCCGCGCGGAGGAAGCCGAGGTCGAACTCGACGTTGTGCCCGACAACCATCCGGCCGGCGAGCAACTCTCCCAACTCGCGCGCGACGTCGGCGAACTCGGGCGCGGCGAGCACGTCCGCGGTCAGAATCCCGTGGATATGTTGAGGTCCGAGGTCGCGCTGCGGATTCAGCAGCGTCACCCACTCGCGCTCAACCTGACCGTGCGCGTCGAGCAGCACGACGGCGATCTCGATCACCCGATGCCGGTGCCCGGGCAGCAGGCCGGTGGTCTCGGTGTCGATGACGGCATACATCCCCGGCGCCTCCTCCAGCTCGAATTCCACCTGCCTCAACCCAATCACACCCCACCGACACTTTGCGTCGACCGCCCGAACTGGGGCCACTGACAGGCCCCCGGACAGGCGCCAACACAGGGGCCGACAGCCACATCTGCACACGTTGCCGCACGAAACGAAATGCCACTCGCAATTCGTTGTAACGAACGCATTGGAACGATCGATAGGCCAGATGCGTGGGGGGAACGCCGGACGGCGGCCGCGCATCACACGAATGCGCCGCAACGCGCGCCTAGGGGGAATCACTGATGAGTCAGTCATCGGCAGCTTCGTCCTGGCCAGACCGCTCGTCTGGTTCGCCATGACCAACAGCGCACTGAATGCGTACGGCGTTCGCTCGGTGCCCGCCGAGAACGTCTGCGCAGCTCACAACGGAGTGACATGCAACTGACTATCGACACAAGTCTCAGGCCAAGGCTTCTGGAGTTCGTCACGGACTCCGAGGCAGTGGAGGATCTCGCGAGCTACTACCACGAGGGACCGCCCGGTACGGGGTACAGCGGGCGGTGGTTCGAGCGGATCGGGACGCCCGCGGACCAGGAGCGCGACCGGAACAGGCTGACGGCTGATGACATCGTTGCCATATCAGCCTTGGGGATCCGGTTGCCGATCACGGTGTCGAGCCGGCTGCTGGGTGAGGACGCTGCCGAGATCTCCGAACTGCTGACGGAGATCCCTGCCGATGTGGACCTCTGGGACGCCTCCAGGTCTGACCTCGGTCCGCGGTCGGCAGCCGGCCGGCTGTTCCAGCGGTTCCGGGCGATGGCGTGGAACGGCGGAGAGCACGGCACGTCCGGAGTCACCGCGAGCAAGCTGCTGGCTCGCAAACGGCCTCTGCTGATCCCGATCTACGACCGCCAGGTGAGGACTCTGGTCGGCCTGAGCAACGGCGCGAACTGGTGGGTGTCCTTGAACGCCGCGCTGACCCAGGAGCTCCGGGAGCACCTCGAGGTGCTGCACCAGGAAGCCGGCCTCGAACCGATCATCACCCCGCTGCGCACGCTGGACGTGGTCCTGTGGATGCACGCCCGCCGACACGCGGCCGCAGCCCGGGCTTCCTGACCAAGGCCCCGTACGCCGGGGGGAGGCGTACGGCGCAGGGGACCTTTCGCTGGCCGGGGGGCGTCAGCGCGAGGAACCTGCCCACCGGCGGGACGTCAGCCCGACGGACGTCCCGCCGGTGGCTTCTCAGCTTCGAGGACGTCCCGCGTGGTTCCGCGAGTGGATCGTCAGGTTGGGGCGACGGCCGGCTCGTCTGCCGGCGGGATGTCGACGGCGATCTCCTCGCCGAGGGTGGCGCCGCCGGCCAGGTCCAGGTCGTCGCCGCTCCAGAACCGGCCCGGGTCGTACCAGTTGGGGCGCCGCCCGGGCGGCAGCAGGCCCATCTCCTCGTACGTCACGGCGACCACCTCCGCGCAGTACGCGGTCTCCAGCTCCAGGTCGCGTTCGCCGCTGCGGAACTTGGGGATCCGCCCGCGCAACCACCGCGACGCCAGCCGGGCGGTGGATGGGAACGGCGTACCGTCCAGGCGCGCCACGGTCCGCAGTACTGCGTCCTCGGTTTCGCGGGTGATCGGGTACTCGAGCTGGCGCAACCACGCGCGCTGACCGTACCGCCGGGACCAGACGAGCACCGCGTCGCGCAGGTCATGCAGCTGTACGCCGCGGTGGTGGCTCCCGGTCCACACGTCCGGCAGGGAACGACCGAGCTCGGCGTGCCACATCAGCGGCGGCAGATCCTCGATCACGATCGCCATGCCGACGTGGTTGATCGGGCTGTTCGTGGTCAGCTGGATCGCGCGATCGGCCGCGCTCTCTCCGCGGAACAGCCAAATGTCACCTGTTCGTGTCAGTTCCGTAGCGTCATCCAGTGAAATCCGTGTCTCCACATAGTTAGGTTAGTGACATGAAGGCATGGAAGGTCGTAGGACTGGCTGGGATCGTCGGAGTCGCCGCCACCGGCGTCGTGATCGCGCGGGGCGAGCGCAAGCGCCGCGCCTACACCCCCGAGGAGGTCCGCGACCGTCTCAAGACCCGCGTCAAGGAAGCTGCCAGCGCGTAGCAGTGCCCTGTACTGCGGGGCGCCGGCTCAGGCCGGCGCCCTGATAAGGCACGCAGCGCTAAAGGTTGTGTAGGGCAACATCTTTCAGGCGGCCGGACTCGATCACGGCCGTCTGGTAGGTGCAGTGCGGCTGGCGCCGGCGATCTGTCGGTGAACCCGGGTTGAGCAGGCGAAGACCGCGCGGCGTCGTCGTGTCCCACGGGATGTGGCTGTGTCCGAAGACGAGCAGATCCAGGCCTGGGTAGGACTTCTCGCACCGCTCTTCGCGACCTTTCGCCTGACCTGTCTCGTGCACGACGGCCACGGACAGCCCGTCCAACGTGACCCGGGCGACCTCCGGCAGGCGCTCCCGGAGTACGGGACCGTCGTTGTTGCCCCAGCAGCCGATCAGTCGCTGGGCGCGATCCTCCAACTCGTCGAGCAGTCCGACATTCACCCAGTCGCCGGCGTGGATCACCACGTCGGCGTCGTCGATCGCCTCCCACACCGCGGCGGGAAGCTTCTTCGCGCGTAATGGCAGATGGGTGTCCGAGATCAGCACGAGCCGCATGGCTCCCACTCTGCCAGACACCCTCGCCAGAGGTTCAGCCGTTCAGCGCCGCGATCAACTCCCGTTCGCGTTGTGGGCTGAGGCCCGCCTTGCGCTCGCGGTCGAGACCGAGTTCGCGCTCCCAGGCCAGCGTGTCCGCCACGAACGACGCCCGCGAGCGATGCTTCAGCCCCGCCGCGATCGCCACCTGACCGCTACGGTTCGACCAGCCCTCGTACCCAGGCTCGGTCAGCCACATCGCCAGTGAGTCGGGCCCCATGTACTGCTCGACCTTCTGCTCCTCCAACCACTCCCGCGGCGCGAGCACGACCGGCCCGGTGTGCCCGCCGACCGACCGGATCAGGTCGATCCACTCGCCGAACGGCACCACCGGGCCAACGGTGTCGAAGGTCCCGGTCGTGCCCTTCTCGGCGCAGTCCAGCAGCCAGGACGCGAGATCCCGTACGTCGATCACCGACGTCGCCTGCTCGGGTGTGTCCGGGACCAGGAGCGGCTCCTCAGGCGCTCGCGCGGCACGGGCGACCCACGCCCCGGCCCGGTCGCTCTTGTCCCCCGGTCCGCCGATCAGGCCGGCCCGCGCGATCACCAGGCGATCCCCCACGGCCTCCAGGGATGCCTGCTCCGAGGCGACCTTGGCCTCGCCGTACAGCTCGCGATCGACGACGTCCTGATCGGTCGGCGCCCGCAGGGCCGCGGACTCGTCGGCGCCAGGGGTGTCGAACTTCTCGTACGCGTTGCCGGAGGACACGTACGTCCAGTGCTTCGCCTGAGCGCCGAAGGCCTCCAGCGCGGCCTGGACGAACCCCGGCTGCCACGACACCTCGAACACGGCGTCCCACTCCTGCTCCGGTACGCCGTCGTACGCGTCCGGGCGGCTGCGGTCGGCGGTGATGAGGGTCGCTCCGTCGGCCACGGCACCGCTCTCACCACGGGCCAGACAGGTGACAGCGTGCCCACGAGCCAGCGCCTGGGTGGCGATCTCGCGCCCCAGGAAAGCGGTTCCACCAAGAATCAGAATGTCCACCAGGACAGCAAATCAGGCGCCCCGGACAAAACCCACGATCTCTGCCCAGGGCAGACAGCCGGACACGCTTCGTCGCCTCTGATCTGCACCGAGTCAACCGTCCCGGCAAACCCTTGCGGTGGGCACCTATCAGGCGCAATGTCAGCAGCAGGAGGACCAACTAGCAAGGGGGAGAAATGGCTGCATTCGTTCAGATCATCGAGTATCGGACCTCCAAGCCGGACGAGGTCGCCGCGCTCACCGAGGAGTTCCGCAAGGCCCGTGAGGCCGCGGGTGGCGGCGAGGCGCCGGTCCGGGCGACGACCGGGCAGGACCGGGACGACCCCGGTCGCTACCTGAGCATCGTGGAGTTCGCGTCGTACGAGGCGGCGATGGAGAACTCGAACCGCGCCGACACCACAGAGTTCGCGCAGAAGATGATGGCGCTCTGCGACGGCGAGCCCAAGTTCCACAACCTCGACGTCACCCAGTCGATGGAGTACACGCGCTAGGACGCAGGAGGCTGGCTGAGGACAGCGGCTCGGAGTACTGCGAGAGCGGGCCGGGCGCCGGAGGGAATTCGGCGCGCCGGCCCGCTTGGGTCAGACCAGGTCCGCGGCGCCGGATCCGGTCGTGGTCTTGTTTCCGTGAGCCGAACCGTCTGGACCGCGGTCGGGGCCTTCGGACTCGTTGTCGTCTGGTTCGGGAGCCGCGTGCAACTCCGGCCAGGGTTGGGGAGGTCCCAGAGCCGTTCACCCGGCAGCGGGCGGTCCGGCCCGGGATCGGAGTCGGGGACGGGTTCGCTGGTTACGCGCAAACCGGCGAACCGGCGCGACATGGCTGCGGCATAGCGGTCGGCCAGGTCGGCCTCCGCCCGGTAGTCCGCGACGACGAGGTCCCCGAACCACACTCGAACGCGGCGACGATGCGGTCCTGCCGGATCGCCGGACATCAGTGCACCCTGCGCCCGGATCGTGGGCCCGGACCCGCCGCCAAGTCACCTGTCGGAGTTCCCATCAGCGACCTCGAAAACCTGCAGTTCTCGTCAATCACTTCCACTTCCCTGTGGGATGGGTTCACTCGTAGTGACGGCCCACTCACCCACTCATGACGCGATTCCACAGAACATTTTTCGAACCCTCCGGAGAGCGCACGTTCTCCCGACGTGATGCCGTCAGTGAGTCCGCCGCAGTCCCGACATCCGCCGGCTCGAGAGTGACCGCCTTACGTACGCACCCACGGTCGCCAGGTGTCGAGATCCGGCGCGTCGAGCGTCGTACCGGAGTCGAAGTACTGCGTACCCACTCCTGGCAGGTGGGCTGCCACCAGGATCTCGAGGTTTTCTGTCAACAACATCGGAACTTCCGGTCGCGCCTCGACCAACGTGTCGAAGATCAGCCGTGCCTCCCGATGGAGCACGGTCTCGGGCTTGTATCGGATGCCGATCTCGATCCCACAAGCATCGATCGCCTGAACCTCATCAGCCTCCGGCTCCGGCGACACATGGCCGTTGCGCTGAACCACAACTCCAAGCCATCCATCGTCCGCCTTCGCTCGGCCACGCAGACCGACCTCCTCACCAACGGCCTGCCCGGCGACCTGCTCGAACCCCAGCAGGTCTGTCAGCCATCCGGCGACCACCGCTGGAGGCTCGTCCACGTTCAAAAACACATTGTCGACGGTCGACATCAAGACTCCTTCGTGTAGGTCACCAGCCGCCCATCGCCCGGCAGCCACTCAGGCTCGACGGGCAGGCGGCAGCACTCATTCCGCCTGAATCGTCAACTGCAGACCCATGGTTGCCAGTGGGGCTGGTCCGGTGCATCGAGGGTCGTCTTGGAGTCGAAGTAGTGAGTACCGGCTCCTGGCAGGTGAGCCGCGACGAGGATGGTCAGGTTGTGGGACAAGAGCATGGCGATATCCGGCCGTGCCGTGACCAGTGCATCGAAGACCAAGCGCGCCTCCTGCTGCTGCACCACCTCGTCCTTGGCGCTGTACCAGATATCGATCTGAACTGAGTACGGATCGATGGCCTGCACCTCGTCAGGCTCTGGATCCGACTCTGCATGCCAGTTTCTGTGCACCAGGAAGCCGAGCCAGCCGTCCTCGATCGTGGCGGCACGGCCGCGCAAGCCGACCTCATCCGGAATGTCTGACGGCTCAGGTATCGGCTCGAGGCGGAGCACTTCCGCCAACCAGTCGCCTACCTGCACGACCGACTCGTCGGTCGCGAGAAAGAGGCTGTCGTCGTCGGCCATCAGTTCTCCTTCGAATAGGTGACCAGTCGTCCGTCACCGAGGATGACGTGCACCCGTGGGGAAACACTTGCATGGGGTTGCCCGCATGCCCTGCGGAAGGCCCGGTGGGCAGCCGCCTCCGTCAGACCGACCTGGCGGCCGTCGATGAGCACTTCTCCGGCAACCGAACGCACCTGACCACTGCCTTGGGTCATATTCCGCTTGATCGCGTTGGGAGAGGCGCTGACCAGCGTCCTGAACTCGACGACTACGCCACCGTCAGCCCTGTTCTTCCGCACCATGACATCTGGACTCTTGAGCCTCTGGACCGTGTGATTCGCCACTCTGGCGTCGACTCGCCAGCCCTCCGCTTCGAGCCGTTCAGCCACCGCGAGTTCCTTGGCACTGAACGACCGGGACGGATCATGAACGCCAGGTGCGAAGTTCTCACCGAGTGGTCGCGGATGAAATGCAGGGTCGAAGTCCGGAGCTTCGTCGAGGGCGGCATCGATCTCTGGAACGACGATCACAGTCGACTGCTGAGTGTCTTTCCAAGTGCGTACAAGCGCAGGCAGTTCGATGTCAATCACAGGGGGCTCGGGTGCGATGGGGTCTTTTGCGTAGGTGTAGTTCGCGGTGACGCGGTCCGGGGTGATGGTGACGTGGGCTTCGGACCATTGTTGGCGGGAATCGGCGGCCATCGACTTCAGCAGCTCGGCGACCGCCGGACCGAGGTCGACCTGGATCTCGTACTGCGACTCCTCGGGCGGATCCTGCTCCGTGATCTCGAGGTCGCCTGATTCCGCGACTACGATCTCCAGTTCGATCGGCTCGGGTTCCTCGTACTGCTCTTCGGCCTTCTGTTGCTTCTTGCGGAGCTTCTCGAAGGCCTTGCGAGCCACCTGGATCAGTGGGGGTTCGTTGCCCTCGGCAGGTTCCGAAGGTTTGAAGGGCAGGGAGAGCCTCTGGACACGGCCGAAGACATCCCGCTCGGCAATGTCCCCCGACCCGCCGGTCGCCTTGTTTCGGTCCGCCGACCGGGCGTCCGGCTGGTCGCTGGAGCGTGACGCACCGACCAGGCGTTCGGCCCAAGCACGTGCCTTCGGGGGCGCCATCGACAGATAGTGCGCGGCCTGCTCACACGAACGGGCGGCCGCGTCCAGTTGTTGGGCGGCGACCGTGGCCCGGCCATGAGAAGCGGCCATGGCGAGGGCGGCGTTCTCCCTGCAGCGGTCGGCTGTGCGTTGGAGGTGGGCTACCACCTGCGGGACCTCGTCGAGACACTCCACGAGGCCGCGAGCGACTCGCTGCAGGTCGGAGGGCATCTGCTCAGATCTGGTCGGCGTAGCTCTTGCAGCCGGCCGAGGCGATCTCCAGGGCCTCCGCGGCCTGTTCGACCGCCTTGCCGGCGGCGTCGAGGATCTCGGAGATGTCGCGGTCCACCCCGGTCGCAGTACCGGCGATCAGGCTCTCCACCTGGGCGCTGTGCTGGATGAAACGAAGCTTGAAGCCGGCCAGGCCGCCCGCTGCCTGCTTGGCCTCCGCGGAGACCTGGTGCAGCTGTTCCTTGAGCCGCTGTACGTCGGACACTTACTGCCTCTTCCTGAAAGTCACTTCTACTGGTTGCGCTTCTTCGGCAGCACGATCGCCGTACCGGAGACTGCTGCCGGTACCAGGATCGCCAGCCACCAGGGCAGGCCTGCTGCCATCACGATGAAGACCACGGCTGCCCCGCCCCAGCCCCACCACCGAGCAGCAGGCAGACGCGGTAGCCCCAGCACCCGCGACGCGGCGAGCAGTGTGACCGCGGCGATCGCGGCAGCCTCCGCGGCGACCACGAGGGAGCCCCTGAACGCCCAGACCACCAGGAGCCCGACCAGCACCTCGGCGGCGCTGATCGTACGGCGTCTGCGGCGCTCCTGATCCGCCCGGGCATTCGTCCGGACCTCCTCCAGCTTGTCGACGGTGTCCTCGAGCTGCTTGGTGAGCTTGGCCGCGGCGGCCTCCATGTCCGTCATACCGCGCATTTCCGGCAGCGGGATGGTGGTCCGCTTGCCCTCTGGCGGCAGCCCGGCACGCTGCAAGCTGGCAGCGGCCGCCTCGGCGAGCGCGTTGAGCCGGGTCTCCAGCTTGCGGCCGCGCTCGGCCATCGCGTCCGCCTCTGCCATTGCAGTGGCTTCCGCCTTCGACCGGTTCGCGGTCAGTCTGTCCTGGGCCTGCTGGGCGTCCGCCCGCGCGCCCGCCACCTGTCGCAGGGCCCGCGCGTAGTCAGCCCACTCCTGCTGTTCGGTCTTCATCGGCGTACCAGCTCCAGCAGGCGGTCGACCTCGTCGAACCGCAGTGGCGCGAACGGTACGACGACCTGCGCCTCGGGGTGCAGCCCGTCCCACAGCAGCGCGCGGTGCGGCTCGGAGGCCCACCTGATCAGCGAGCCGGCCACCGCGCGGACCCCGTCCTGCGGGTGGCGCAGGAACAGGTGGGTGGCGACGTTCGCCCGGTTGAAGCCGAGCTGGTCGGTGCAGACGTGCAGCCGATTCCACCAGCCGAAGGTGACGAGCCCCTGGGCCGGTCCCCCACGAACGATGTCCTGCAGCGCGTTCGCGGGGCTCTCGAAAAACCCGTCGGCGTGCAGCTGCATCTTGGGCACGCCGTGGAAGCCGAAACCCAGCAGGTACGTCGTACCGCCGACATGGCCGTCTCGCACCGCGTCCCGCAGCGAGAACAACCGAGGCACGATATCGCCGTGCTTGTCGATGGTCTCGACCTCACACCCGAGCTCCTCCAACGTCTGGATCAGCGCACCCTTGCCCTCAGCAACCACCGGCGCCGAGTCGGTCCCGTCCATGAAGATGAACCGTGGCGGCACGGCGGCCGCCGCGGCTGCGGAGACGGCGAGTCCCGTCAACACCCCGAGTGCATCCGCCGGACCATCACCGAGGACCAGTACTCCGGCGCCGGGCTCGGGCCGCACCTCCACGGCGACGGGTTCCTCCGTCACCGCGATCGGCAACCCGGTCCACGGACGCCCCAGCTCGGGTCGAACCGCCGCGGCCGTGTCGGTCATCCGGGCCGGCTCTGCCAGGTGGAACACCCGCGGCGGGTGCGTAGTACCGGATTTCTCCCAGAGTTCGCGGCGGAGATCGTCCAGGACGACCTTGTCCGCGAAGCTCACCAGGACGTGCTGGTTGTCGTCGGGTGAGCCGAAGTTCGCGTTCAGCACGGCCTCGCCGCGGAACTGGAGCTCGGCGGCGGCGGTGTTCCCGGTCCGCAGGATCGCCTGCGAGTCGGCCGGCGTCGTCTTCAGCGCGATCCGGTACGGCACCTGCCCGAAGATCGAGTCGCGCCGGGTGGACAGCCGCTTCACACCCTCGATCGTCTGCGTCGCCAGCACCACGTGGACGCCGTACGCGCGGCCCAGCCGGACCAGCCGCTCCAGCAACCGGGCCGCCTCGTCGGCAAGCTCGTCGTCGTCCTCCAGTAGCACCTGGAACTCGTCCAGTACTGCGAGGATGCGCGGCGGGCGGTCCTCGCTCGGGGGCAGCTCGGCGATGTCCGCGACGTTGCCGTGCGACTTGAAGATCTCGCTGCGCCGGGCCAGCTCGTCCGACAGATGGCGGAGCACTGCGAGGCCGAACGCCCGGTCGCTGTGGATCCCGAGGACCTGCACCTGCGGCAGCCAATGCTCACGCTCCTTGGCCGGCCCGAGTGAGGAGAACTCGACACCGTGCTTGAAGTCCAGCAGATACATCTCGAGATCCGCCGGGGCATGGCGCGCGGCCAGTCCGTGGATCAGCACGAGCAGCAAGTTCGACTTGCCCTGGCCGACCGCGCCACCCACGAGGACATGGGGAAGAGCCGGATTGCCGCTGCGCAGGCGGACCAGCGCGGGGGTGCGGTCGTCGTACCCGATGACCGTGCTGAGCTCGTCGGTGACCGGTTGCCACCAGGTGTGGCGCTCCGGCAGGGTGCGGTTGAACTCGATCGTCGGCAGTACCGCGATCTCGGCGAGCTCGGCAATGACGTCACAGATGCCGGCGGCAACGTTCGCGTCGAAGGCCGGGTCGAGCTTGGCCGGCACGTTCGGCAGCTGCGACAGCTCGACCTTCTCGTTGATGATGGCAACGGGATCGAGGAGGTCGAGCAACTGCCGCGCGTCGACCTCGTGCTCGGAGGTGCTGCTCGGGTCGTGGTGGACGAGGAAGCAGATGCCCCGATCGGCACCCGTCGCCGCCAGCCGGACGAGGTCGCGCTGGGCCAGGTTGTCGATCCCGGCCGGGTAGTCGAACAGCACGACCAACCGGTACGGATCGGTCACCCGCCCGCTCTCGCGGACCAGGTCCTCGAACCGCTCGTGGCCCAACTGTGCTTGCCTGCTGGCACGCATCGAAGACACGTCCACCAGCCCGGACAGCACCGTGTGCAACTGATCCGCGGTGTGCGTTGCCCTCGGCACCAATTGCGGGTACTTCGTGGTCAGGTGACCCAGCAGCCCCATCATGCCGGTCAGCCGCGGGTCGAACGCGTCGATGCGCAGCCGGAACGGCTCGGCCGAGGCGACCAGCCGCAACGCCACGCTCTGCAGCAATCGCCGCGCGGCCTCGTGGCGATCCGCCGTCACCTTCCACCCGTTGGTGCGCAGCAGCGGCGCCACCACCGGAGTACCGGTGTCCAGCTCGCCGACCCGCACGTACGACGGGGTGCCGGCGCCGACTAGTTGCCGCGAACGCCAGCGGGCGTCGTTGGGCGGGATCGATGCCAGCCCGGGTGCCAAACGGTCGGCAGCCAGCCGGGACGCGGGCTCCGCGGTGGCGAGTGCCTCTGCGGTCGCGGCCTCGACCAGACCGCGCGACTCCCGCCGTGCGGCGACCGTCTCGGCCTGCATCTGTCGATGCAACTGCACCGCGCGCTGGTGCTCGCCCCGGGTGTGCTGACGGGCGTTCTCGAGAAGTTCCCCGAGCGCGAACTGCAGGCCGCGGATCCGTGCTTCCAGAACTTCTGGAGAAACCGGTCCGGGCACACCTCCCCCGTCAGGCGTCTCCGTCACGAGCACCGTCCTTCCACCTTTGCCCCGCGACCCAGCAAATGCCTTCGCCAACCATGTCACACCAACAGTCCCGGGCGTCACTTCAGACATCAGAAGTCTCACCTGCCGATCCGTCAGTCGGGGGCCACGATCTCGAGTTCGTAGCCGTCCTGGTTATGCAGGAAAGCGGCGTAATGCTGGGGGCCGCCGGCGTACGGATGACGATCGGCGAACAGCAGTGTCCAGCCGTGGTTCGCTGCCTCGGCAACGATCGCGTCGACCTCGGCCCGGCCGGCGGCGTTCAGCGCCAGGTGGTTCATGCCGGGCCGGAGCCTGTCGTGGGTGGTCGCGGACAAGGCCGGGCTCTGCTCGACGACGATGTACGAGCTGTCGATACCCGAGGTGAAGATGAATCCGCCGGGCCAGCCGTCCCCGTCCTTCCAGCCCAGCCGGCGCAGGATCCAGCCCCAGTCGTTCAGCGCCCGGGAGAGGTCCGGGACCCAGATCTCGATGTGGTGCACAGCGGCGGCCATCGGAGCATTATCGGTGCTCGTCGAACCGGCTCGACACCGCCACCGCGACCAGCCCCGAAATCACCAGCCAGGCCAGCGCCGCGATCAGCCACGGCCACCACTGCCGGCCGGACGCGGCGACGGCGACGGCCTTGCCGAAAAGGCCGCCCGCCGGGGCAAAGACCAGCACCACGAGAACGCGGGCGATCGTGGTCTCCTTGGTCATTCCTTCATTGTCCGAGGCGATCGCCGCCACCGCAGCGACGTGGGCGTTTCGCGGGTTCGCTTGAATGTCGCTTGTTTGTCGGAGGGGGGCGCTAACGTCTGCGGTGACAGTCGAGCAGGCTGTAGTGATAGTCGAGCAGGCAGTGATAGTCGAGCAGGGGGAATGGTGAGCGCGACCCGGATCGAGACCACGGCCTACGGCGCGGCCGCCCTGGAGCGACTCCAGGACGTCGTGGCGGGGCTGAAGAGCGACGACCCGATGAAGCCGGTCACGCTGCTGCTGCCGAACAACCTGGCCGGTGTCGCCGCCCGTCGTTTCCTGGCCCAGTCCGGAATCGCCGGACTTTTCCTCGCCACGTTGCCACGGCTGGCCGAGCAGCTCGCCGCCGGTCTGCTCGCGCCGCGCCGCCCGGCCACCCGCCCGATCGTGGCCGCCACCTGGCGTACTGCGCTGTCGAAGGCGCCGGGGATCTTCACGGACGTGGCGGAGCATCCATCCACCATTCAAGCGCTTGCAGCGGCCCATCGGGAGCTGCGCGATCTCAGCGCCACCGCGCTCGACAAAGTCGCCGCCGCCTCAACCCTCGGCCCTGACCTGGTCCGGTTGCACCGCCACGTCACCGGCGATCTGACGCCCGAGTGGTACGACGAGACCGATCTTCTGGTGGCTGCGTCAACTCGCTGCCGCGAGGATCGCTCGGCGGTCGCGGAGCTCGGCGCGCTGGTGCTCTACCTTCCGCAGGAGTTGACCCAGGCTGAGGCGCGATTCGTCGAGGCACTGGGGGATGCAGCCGCCGATCTGACGGTGATCGTCGGGCTGACCGATGTCCGGCGGGCCGATCGCGCCGTGCGGCGGTCCCTGGAGCGGATCGGGATCGACCTGCCGACGTCCATCGCGAAGAACTACCCGGTCGCGACCGAAGTACTGAACGCGTCGGATGCCGATGACGAGGTTCGTTGTGTCGTGCGTGATGTCGTCAAGTCGCTGGAGCGCACGCCTGCCCACCGGATCGCGGTGCTCTACGCGGCGGCCACGCCCTACGCGCGGCTGCTGCACGAGCACCTGTCCGCGGCCCGGATCGAGGTCAACGGGCCGGGCACCCGTCCTGTGCACGAGCGCGCGCTCGCCCGGACGTTGCTGGAGGTGCTCGCGCTGGTCGACCACGATCTGCCGCGTGGCGATCTGTTCCGGGCGCTCGCGAACGCGCCGACGCGCGACTTCACCGGTGAACGCATTCCTGTACCGCAGTGGGAGCGGTTGTCCCGCGTGGCCGGGGTGGTGCGCGGTGACGACTGGGACGAGCGGTTGTCGCGCTATGTGGAGTCCGAGCGCCGTACTGCGGAGCAGGAGCAGGTCGCCGAGGATCCCCGGCCGGCCGTGGTCCGCCGAGCGCAGTACAACGCGGGCAATGCGGAGCGACTGCACTCCTTTGCCGTCGAGCTCCGTCGGCGTCTGCATGGTGCTTCTGAACTCGGGACCTGGGCGGAGGTGGCTCAGGCAGTGCTCGGGCTCTTCCAGGCTCTGCTGGACGTGTCTTCACTGCCCGTCGAGGAGCAGTACGCCGCGGTCGCCGTCGAGGGGTCGCTGCGAGGGCTGTCCACGCTGGATGAGCTCGGGACGCCGGCCAGCCTGTCCGTGCTGCGAGATGTCCTCGACCTGGAGTTGCAGCAGTCGCTTCCCCGCGTCGGGACGTTCGGCACCGGAGTACTGGTGGCTCCGCTGTCCGCGAGCATCGGACTGTCCGTCGACACCGTCTTCGTGGTCGGGCTGTCGGAGGACCTCTATCCCGGTCGCGTGCACGAGGACGCGCTGCTCCCTCACCGAGTCCGGGAGGCGGCCGCGCCGGAGTTGGCGTCGTTCCGGGACCGGCTCGACGAGAAGCAGCGACACCTGCTCGCGGCCTTCTCCGCCGGATCGTCGCGGGTGGTCGCGTCGTTCCCCCGCGGGGACCTCCGCCGCTCGAGCCGCCGCCTGCCCACGCGCTGGCTGCTCGGCACCTTGCGCTCGCTGACCGGCGACCACGCGCTCGCTGCCACTGAGTGGGACCAGGCCGAGTACGGCGACCGCATGCTCACGTCGGCTTCCTACGCGGGGTCGTTGACTACGGCAACCATGCCCGCGACCGAGCAGGACTGGCAGGTCCGCGCTGCGACCGCCGGTCTCTCGCTAGGGGATGGTGTGGTCGATCAGGCCCGGATCCTGCTGCGTGCAAGGGCATCGGACGAGTTCACCCGCTTCGACGGGAACCTGTCGGGCGTGTCGGGTCTGCCCGACTACGCGCTGGAGGATCGGGTTGCCTCACCGACTTCGCTGGAGTCGTATGCGTCCTGCCCGCACGCGTACTTCGTCGAGCGGTTGCTGCAGGTGGAGCCGCTGGAGGCTCCCGAGGACCTGCTGGTGATCTCGCCGCTGCAAGTGGGGAACCTGATCCACAACAGCCTCGACGCCTTCGTCAGCCGGCTGGCGAGTTCGCTGCCCGGCTACGGCGAGCCGTGGTCGGAGGAGCAGCGTTCGTTGCTGGTCACGATCGGGGCGGACCTCGCTGAACGCTTCGAGGCGGAGGGGCTGACCGGGCATCCGCGGTTGTGGCAGCGCGAGCGGTTGCGGATCCTCGGGGACCTGCTGGTGCTGCTCGCCGACGACGAGCGGTGGCGGGCCCAGCATGACGCCTCGGTGGTGGCGAGCGAGTTGCGGTTCGGGTTCGACGGCGAGCCGCCGGTGGAGATCCCGGTGCCCTCGGGGCGCGTGTTGCTGCGCGGATCGGCGGACAAGGTCGACCTCGGCAAGGACGGCACGATCTACGTCACCGATGTGAAAACCGGGGGTTTCTCCCGGTACGAGGCGATCGAGTCGGATCCGGTGGCCGCCGGGACCAAGCTGCAGTTGCCGGTCTACGCGTACGCCGCACGCGCCCGGCTGGGAGATCCGGAGACCCCGGTCGAAGCGTCGTACTGGTTCGTGCGCAAGGGCGGGCGGCGGATCCCGGTGCCGCTGACCCCCGAAGTGGCCGCGCGGTACGTGGACACGCTCGACGTGATCGTGTCGTCGATCGCGGCGGGGTACTTCCCGGCCAAGGCGCCCGAAATCCCTGACTTCCTGTGGGTGCAGTGTCCGTACTGCAACCCGGACGCGATCGGGCACAGCGAGGTCCGGGCCCGGTGGGAACGGAAGCGGAACGACCCGACGTTGGAGCGGTTGGTGCGGCTGATCGATCCGAGTGCCCTGCCTGCGTTCGAAGAGGTGGCTCTCGATGACTGAACTTCTGGACGAGAACGCGCGCGAGCAGATCCGGTCGGACACGGCGTCCACGCTCTTCGTGGAGGCCGGCGCGGGCTCCGGGAAGACGCACGCGTTGGTCGATCGCGTGACCACTCTGGTACTGCGGGACGGGATCCCGCTGCGGGAGATCGCGGCGGTGACGTTCACCGAGAAGGCTGGTGCGGAGCTCCGGGATCGGCTGCGGGTGGAGTTCGAGAAGGCCCGGAACGGTGAATTCCGGCCGTTGGCGGACGAGGCGCTTGATGACCTGGACTCGGCTTCGATCGGGACACTGCACTCCTTTGCGCAGCAACTCCTGCTCGCTCACCCGATCGACGCCGGGCTGCCGCCGCTGATCGACGTGCTGGACGAGGTCGGGTCGTCGGTCGCGTTCGAGGAGCGGTGGTCCGAGCTGCAGCAGCAGTTGCTGGACGACGACTCGATCGCGGAGCCGTTGCTGCTGGCAATGGCCGTCGGGGTGGAGCTGAAACACCTGCGCTCCCTGGCCCGGTTGTTCGGCAACGACTGGGACTTGATCGGCGATCGCGTGCTGGTGGATCCGCCCGAGCTGGTGGCGATGCCCGATCTGACCGGGTTGATCGCGGCGGCGGCACAGATCGGTGCGACCGTGGAGCACTGCCGCGACGGCGAGGACCGGATGCTGGCGAAGGTGCAGCAGATCCGTGAGCTCGGGCTGATGCTCGACGCCGCCACGGACCAGGAGACGCAGCTCGCGATCCTGCAGAGCCTGCGAGCGCTGAAGATCGGCAAGGTCGGGCGCAAGGAGAACTGGCCGGACGTCGCCAAGGTCCGCAGCGACTCCGCCGAGGTGGTCGAGGTCGCCGGGTCGCTGGTCGAGCTGCTGCTGGATGCTTGCCTGCGGCATCTGTCGCACTGGATCGCGGAGCGGGTGCTGGAGTCTGCCGAGCTGCGGCGGGCCGAGGGGCGGCTCGAATTCCACGATCTGCTCGTGCTGGCGCGTGACCTGCTGCGGCGGGATGCCCCGGTGCGGTCGGCGCTGCAGGAGCGGTACCAGCGGTTGCTGCTGGACGAGTTCCAGGACACGGACCCGATCCAGATCGAGCTGGCCGTGCGGATCGCGGGCGGCGCCGAGGCCGACGCACCGGACTGGCGAGACGTCGAGGTGCCGGATGGGCGGCTCTTCGTCGTGGGCGACCCGAAGCAGTCGATCTACCGGTTCCGTCGGGCGAACATCGCCACCTACCTGACGGCTCAGGAACTCCTCGGCGAGACGGTCACGCTGACCACGAACTTCCGGACTGTGCCGCCGGTCCTCGACTGGATCAACACGGTCTTCGCCCAGCTGATCACGCCGGAGCCCGCAGCTCAGCCGATGTACCACGCGCTGACGCCGCATCGCGTTTCATCGCCGACCTTGTCCCTGGCGCCAGCGGGTGGTGACGGGTCGCCTGCTATGCCTGCTACCGACGACCCCGTCGACGCGGCTCCGGTGACTGGCGACCAGCTGTCACTTCTCGGGGACCCCGACGACGCGGATGATCTGACGGATCTCGCCGCTGTGATCCCGCTCAGGCGTCATCTCTCCGTGGTACCGGCACCGGACGCTGCCTCCGCCGATGCCTCGGCAGAAGCGGACGCCAGCGGCGCCACCCTGGCCGCGGCTGCCCCGGGGTCGGGCGGGGCCGGCCCTGCTGTGGTGGTCTTGGGGGCGGAGCCTCACGACGACCTGCCCCGCGCGCAGGCGTCCGTCCTCCGCGAGCGAGAAGCAGCCGACGTCGCCGCCGTCATCGACCAGGCTCTGGGCGACGGCTGGCTGATCTACGACGAGAAGGCCGAGACCTGGCGACCAGCCGGCGCGGGCGACATCGCAGTACTGGTTCCCGCTCGCACGTCGCTGCCGTTCCTCGAGGAGGCGCTCGACCGCGCGGACATCCCGTACCGCGCAGAGGCCAGTTCGCTCGTCTACCAGACCGCCGAGGTTCGCGACCTGCTGGCCTGCGCCCGCGCACTGGGCGATCCCAGCGACCAACTCGCCCTCGTCACAGCCCTCCGCTCCCCGCTGTTCGGTTGCGGCGACGACGACCTCTTCACCTGGAAGCGCTCCGGCGGCTCGTTCACCCTGACAGCGCCCGTCGCCGACTCCCTACTCACCCACCCGGTCGGCGAGGCGATGGAGTGGCTGCGCCGCACGTACTACGCGTCGCGTTGGATGACGCCGAGCGAAGTACTCGCGAAGATCGTCGCTGATCGCCGGATGCTCGAGGTTGCCGCCACTGGACCGCGTGCTCGTGATGCGTGGCGCCGGGTGCGGTTCGTCGTGGATCAGGCACGCGCTTGGTCGGAGGTAGAGCACGGCGGCCTGCGGTCGTACCTCGCCTGGGCCGCTCACCAAGGCGAGGAGGCGTCGCGCGTCGCCGAGGCAGTACTCCCCGAGACCGACGCGGATGCCGTCCGGGTGATGACGATCCACGCGGCCAAGGGCCTCGAGTTCCCGATCGTGATCCTCTCGGGCATGACCGCCGCGCCGAACCACCAGCGCGGAGTACAGGTGTTGTGGCCGCCCGACGGCGGGTACGCGGTCAAGCTGAAGAAGTCCGTCCAGACCGAGGACTTCGACCTGGTCCAGCCGGTCGACGAGCAGATGGACGACTACGAGCGCCGTCGCCTGCTGTACGTCGCCGCAACGCGGGCCCGGGATCACCTGGTGGTCTCGCTCCACCGCTCCGGCAACCGCCGCCACTCGAGCAACGCGGAACTCTTCGCCTCCGCGGGTGGCGTCGACGCGGCCAACGCCGTCCTCTTCACCAGCCCGGCGGTCGAACCGCGGACCAGCGCGGCGCAGTCCCCAGGCTCCGAGGTCGCACCTCCCGTCAACCGGGCGGAGTGGACCGCGCGGGTCACCGAGGCGCGGCAGGCCAGCCGCCGGAAATCCGCGCAGAGCGCCTCCGGCCTCGAAGGAACCGGCCCGGACGTCGCCCTCGAAGGAGCGGATCCGGGTATCGCCAAGGCGGCCCGCGACGTCGAGCTACCTCCGTGGTCGAAGGGCCGCTACGGAACCGCCATCGGCCGAGCCGTCCACGGCGTACTGCAAGTGGTCGACCTCGCCACCGGCGCCGGCCTCGACGCAGCCGTCTCGTCGCAGTGCATGGCCGAGGGAATCGTCGAGTACGCCGATGTCGTGACGGCGCTCGTCCGGTCAGCCCTAGCCTCCGACGTCGTCCAACGAGCAGCCGCCCGCGAATACTGGCGCGAGTCGTACGTCGGCACCCTGCAACCCGACGGCACAATCCTCGAAGGCTTCGTCGACCTGATCTACCGCGAGGACGACGGCACACTCGTCATCGTCGACTACAAGACCGACGCGATCCCCGCCTCGGCCCTCGACGCCCGAGTCGCCTACTACGCCCCCCAACTCCAGTCCTACGCGGCCATGATCCCCAACACCGGCCGCCCCGTCCTCCTCTTCCTGGCCCCCACGATCGCCCACGCCCACACCCTCTGACGCCGACGAAATTGGGTTGCTCGGGGCAAGAGGTGAGCTGCACGATCGTGGCATGACCACGACCACTGTCCTTCTGCTGTTGATCGCCGCCGCTCGTTCGGTGCGGGTCCAGCAGCAGGCCGGCCGAGTGTTGGGATCCAGCCGCTCGCAGTCGTGATCGCCGCCCTGGTCGCAGGGCTCCTCGCCGGCTATGGCATCGCCATGCCCGTCGGAGCCGTCGCGACGTACCTGGTGGCTCTCACCGCCCGCACCTCACTGAAGCTCGGCGCCTTCGCCGCCCTTGGCGTCGCAACCGCCGACGGCGTCTACGCCCTGATCGCCACCATCGGCGGGTCAGCCCTGGCCCCACTCATCGAACCGATCACGGTCCCGCTGACGTGGATCTCAGTACTGGTCCTCCTCGCCCTCGCGATCCGAGGCGCAGCCACCGCGATCACCCAGCACCGCCGGCTCCAGTCCTCCGCGAGCTCGGCCGACACCCCACTCACCCCGGCGCGCGCCTACCTCGGCCTCCTCGCCATGACGATGCTCAACCCCACCACGATCATCTACTTCACAGCCTTGGTGCTAGGCAGCCAAGACGCCACAACCCCGACCCGCCTCCAACAAGCTGTCTTCATCCTGGCGGCCTTCCTCGCCTCCGCCTCGTGGCAACTCGCTCTAGCAACCAGTGGCGCCGTACTCGGCCGAGCCCTCACCACCCCACGAGCCCGCCTGGCCACTGCCCTGATCTCCAGCACCCTGATCACGGCCCTGGCGCTCCACCTGCTCCTGTCCACCCTCTGACTCCACCGAGACCTACGATCCGAAGATGAGCCCCATGCCCGCGGTCTGTGATGTGTTGTGACGGAGAGTCTAGGGAGGTGAGGGCCGGTTCGGAGGGGATAGTTACAGGTTGTGGACAAGTGGGGATGTCACCCTGTGCTGGGAGGAGGGGTGGCGTCCCCTACGATTCAGCGCATCCGGGTGTAGTTCGGATTCGTCAGACGGATGCCCGATCCGGCTGGCGGGTCTGCCACGAAGAGTGTGAGGGTGTGGCCATGAACATCGGTAGTCGGAAGATCGTCGTGGACGAGGCAATCGCGCAGCTACGGCTGTACGCCGAGACGAACGGCGCGGTGCTCCGGTACTACGACGGTCTGCCCGGGATGACGAACATCGGCGGGTCGGAGCCGGACAATGTGACGCTGGAGGACCTCGCCCGGACGATGGTGATCGGGTCCGACCTGCGGGCGGCGGACATCCCCTGGCTGCTCGAGGTGGAGGCGGAGAAGGAGTTCGCCGCGATCCCGGTCGACGCGCGGCTCGAGGACGCCGCTCCCGGCTCTGACCTGTTCGAGGCGGCCAACGCGCTGGACGAGAAGTTCTCCGGGCACCGCGGCTTCGGCCAGGCGAAGAAGTCGAAGTTGCTGCACCTGAAGCGGCCGTACCTCTACCCGGTCAGCGACAGCTTCATCCGGATGACCTACAGCAGCGCGTCCGCCGGCGCCGAGTTCCTCGCGGCCGTGCACCGCGATCTGGTCAACCCGGCCAATGTCCGCGACTTCAAGCTGCTCCAAGTCCGCCTGATCGCCGAGCCCGCGACCTCCGCCGCCCGCGTCCTCGCCGAGGCCCCCACCCTCCGCCTCCTCGACATCCTCGCCTCCCTCCTCGGCGAGGCGAAGTAGCCCTCCGTACGCCGGGGTCGGGCTGCTACATGACCCCGAGACGGGCGAGCGGCTCTACCAGTTCGCGCTCTTCGTAGGAGAGGTGCGACAGCAGTACGTCGTCCAGCAGGTCGACCGCGGCGCGGAGACCGTTGATGTCGCCTGATCCGTCAACCAATGCGACGAGCGCCTTGTCGACGCCTTCCAGGACGTCGTGGATCACCAGGTGCTCTTCCTGCAGGCGGTTGACCACCGGAGCCAATGCGGGATCGGCCCGGCGCAAGCGTGGGAAGAGCGAAGCGTCCTCGATCGAGTGGTGGGTGGTCACCAGCCGGCAGTACGACTCGCAGTACACGCCCAGTGTCCAGTTGTTCTGCCGCATGGTCATGGTGTTGATGTGGGAGCGCGCCTGCCCGACGCCCATCGATCCGGCGGCCACCTGCTCGACGAGATCCCGGATCTGCTCGAGTTCGGCCCGCAGATGGTCGTGGACCTGGATGAGGTGCTGGCCCGACGCCAGTTCGTGCGGTGCGTAGGTGCGGTTCGGGTCGAGCGCGGGACCGGTCGGACGCTCGGACTCATCCCAGGGCTGGACTGCGCTCCGCTTCGTGGCGGGCGGCGGCGTGGGCACTACGCTGAAGCTGCCGCCCGCACCCCGAGCGGGCGCTGAGGAAGGCATCTCGGCAGCAGGCGCCGAGGACAGCGCAACAGCGGAGGATGTGGAGGCGGAAGCAGCGGACGCCGAGCGCGCAGAAGAGACAGCTTCGCGGACACCTTCGGCGACGTCAGCGAATCGGCGGATGTCGTCCGGATCGTCGGAGCCGAGGATGTAGGTGGACATCCCCTCGGTGAGGGTCAGCTCGGCGAGCTGCTCCACCCACACTTCCTCCGGCCCCTGCAGGAAGCCACCACGCCCGTCGAAGCGCCCAGACAGGTTGTACAGCCGCCGCACCTCCGACGGATCACGCCCAGCGGCCACAGCGGCTTCGTCGATGAGCTTGTTCTTCTCGGCAAGCTCCTCCGGCGGCAGGTACCCGCTCGACGGCAGCCACCCGTCCGCCAGCCGCCCGGTCAGCGCCAGCATCCGAGGCTTGTATGCCCCCAACCAGATCTCCACCTCGTGCGCAGGCGCCGGCCCCCTCTTGGCGCCAGAAACTGTGTAGTGCTTGCCGGCAAGCCGAATCCCACCGCCCTCAGGAGTCCAGACCTCCCGAATGATCGCGATGGCCTCCTCCAGCGCAGCGATACTCTGCCCCGCCGTCAGCTCCGGCCCCGCATTCGCAGCGACAGCCTGCAGGAACCCACCGGCCCCAAGACCAAGCTCAACCCGCCCGCCGGTGATCCGGTCCAGCGTCGCCACGCTGCGCGCCAGCACGACCGGGTGACGCAGCGGAAGGTTCGCGACGTTGGTCGACACCTTCACGGTCTGCGTGTGCGCCGCGATGACCGACAGCAACGTCCACGCGTCGAGCAGCCGCGGCTGGTACGGGTGGTCCTGCAGGGTGACGAGGTCGAGCCCGACCTGCTCGGTCAGCTGTGCCAGCGCGATCACCCGCTCGGCGTTCTCCACCGCGGGGGTCAGGAACGTGCCGAAGACCAGCTCGTGCCCGTAATCCATGCTCCACCTGTGCCCTGTTGTCGACGTTGCAGTAGTCGTTGCCCGAATAGTTCGTGCCACGTACTGTTGACCTGACGAACAAATTACTTCGTGCCACGAACAATCACAAGTGGAGCCACCATGCGGGAGACCATCGGAGCCGCCAGCGGCCTGGTCAGGCTGGCCTTCCTGGTGCAGAACCTGTACGCCGAGGTCGGCCGCGGGTGCGATCTCACCGAGGCACAGGCGCGGATGCTCTGCGTGCTGACCAACGGCTCCGTCGGAATGGCGGAGTTGTCCAGCCAGCTCTGCCTCGAGCGGTCCAGCCTCACCGGTCTGGTCGATCGCGCCGAGCAGCGCGGCCTCGTCGTACGTGAAGCGGATCCGCACGATCGGCGCGCGGTGAAGGTCAGCCTGACCCCGGCCGGGTCGACCGCGGTGCACCGGTTCCACGCGGAGTTGACCGAGCGCCTGGAGAAACTCACCGCCGAACTCCCCATCGCCGAGCGGGAGCGGTTCACCCGGACTCTGCAGCGACTCGTTGCCGACGTACCGGTTCTGTTCGCAGACTGAGTTCCGTGATCCTCTCCTCCGCACTGCAGGCGATCGGCAACACCCCGCTGGTGCGGTTGCGGCGCATCGTGCCGGACGACGCGGCCCAGGTGCTGGTGAAGCTCGAGGGTGGCAACCCGACAGGCAGCTACAAGGACCGGATGGCGCTCGCGATGATCGAGGGCGCCGAGCGACGCGGCGTACTGCGGGCCGGGCGTCGGGTGGTCGAGTTCACCGGCGGCAGTACCGGGTCGTCGCTCGCGTTCATCTGCGCGGTCAAGGGCTACCCGCTGACAGTGGTCTCGTCGGACGCGTTCTCGCCGGAGAAGCTGCGCACGATGCAGGCGTTCGGCGCGGACCTCGTCGTGGTGCCGAGTGACGGGGGCAGGATCACGCCCGACCTGTTCGTCCGGATGCGGCACGAGGTCGACCGGATCATCGCTGCCGAGGACGCTTTCTGGACCGACCAGTTCAACAACCTCGACGCGCTGGACGGCTACCAGGTGCTGGGCCGCGAGATCCTCGACCAGACCGCCGGTACTGCGCTCAGCGTGTTCTGCGCGGCGGTGGGCACCGGCGGGATGCTGGTCGGCGTCACGCAGGCGCTCCGCGCGAAAGTGGACCGAATCGTCGCGCTCGAACCCGCGAGCTCGCCGATGCTGACCGCGGGGTTCGGCGGCCCGCATCGCGTCGAAGGCACCGCGACCGGGACGATCCCGCCGCTGCTCACGCCCGGGAGCTACAACGAAGCGCGGGCGATCGAGGAGTCCGAAGCGAGGGAACTGGTCAAGTCGCTCTCCCGGAAGGAAGGCGTCTTCGCAGGCACCTCGTCCGCTCTCAATGTGCTCGGCGCGATCCAGATCGCCGCCGAGCTCGCGCCGGAGCAGACAGTCGTCACCGTCGCCGCCGACACCGGCCTCAAATACCTGGCCGGCGACCTCTACCTCTGACGAAGCTACTCAGCCACCTCGGCGAACGCCTCCTCCGGAGACAACTCGGAGCCGCGCGCGTACTCCGCCTCGAACGCAGCCGGGCCCAATGCGGCCCGTGCAGCTGCAACGGCCCGCTCGATGTCCGGCTGCTCAGCCTCCGTCACCAGATGCTCCTCAGCAGCCCGGACAACAGCCGCAGCCCCCAGCAAGTGCGCCGCCACGACCTTGTCCACGATGCAGGCCGCAAGCCCCTCCAAAGCCCAGCACATCCCCCGCCCCGACTCGTACTCGCGCGAGATCCGGAAGGCCTCCACATGCCGCTCGCGCGCAGCGGCAAGCTCACCGCGTAGCTCCAGCGTGTACCCGAGCTCCTCCAGCACCATCGACAAATAGAGCACTTGCTCGTCCTGCCGACGTGCCGCATCGACCAGTGACTGCAGCCGCTTCTCCGCGACGTCCAGGTCACCCGTACGCCGAGCCGCGCAGCCCAGGACGATCTCCGCCAGAGCCTGCGACGGCCGGGAGCCTTGCTCGGTCGACAACCGCAGCCCTCGCTCCCCGTACTCGAGCGCCCGGTCGTAGTCGCCCTGCCTCACGAAGGTCCAGCCGAGCCATCCCAGCTCGCCGGCAACCTCCGGCCAGAGGCCAAGCTCGTCGGCCATCTGCAGGGCTTCGGTGTGGAGCCGGACGGCCTGCTCGAGTTCTCCCCTGAGCTCCGCGACCGCCCCGAGCCAGCCAACGGACTGCAGAAGACCCCAGCGATCGCCCAACTGCCGGAAGATCCGAGCACCCTCAGCGGCATCCTCCTCCAGCGCCTTGAGGTCCGACCGGACATGGGAGTGCTTGCCACGAGCCACCAGCACTGCAGCCACACCCCACTGATCCCCGGACTCCTCGAAGGCCGGCAGCGCCTCGTCCAGCAGTGCCTGACAGGTCACCAGATCGCCCGCATCGCTACCAGTAAAGGAGATCCACCACTTGGCCCGCGCATCGACGGTCGCCAGCACACGGTCACGAACTGCGGCCGCATCACTATCACCATCGAGGTACATGAACCCCGTGAGCCAAGCCGCCGCCTTGTCCGTCGGCACAGCCAACAACGACCGCCGTGCCTCAGCAAATCGGCCCCTGAGGAACCAGTACCAGCTCAGCGAATCCACCAGCCGCTCAGCAAGCTCGAAGTCCCCCGCAGCGACAGCACCGTCCAGAGCGCTCCGGAAGTTGCCCGCTTCGTCGTCGAGCCGCTGCAGCCACTTGCTCTGCTCCGGGCCATACAAATGAGGCCGAGCCAGCTCCGCGAAGTCCGCGTAGTACAAGTGTTGCCGCTGACGGACCTGGTCGAGCTCACCCGCCTCGCGCAGCTTGCCGACGCAGTACGCGGCCACCGACTCCAGCAGCCGGTACCGCGGGCCATCCGCCCCATGCACGGACACCACGAGCGACCGATCCACCAGCCGGATGAGTACGTCGTCCACGCCCTCTTCAGCACACACCTGCTCGGCCGCGTCCGGAGTACAGCCGTCAGCGTGTACTGCGAGTCGGCGGAGCACGGTCTGCTCCTCAGGTGAGAGCAGCTCCCAGCTCCAGTCGATCATCGCCATCAACGTCTGCTGCCGGGGCGCGGCACCTCGATGTCCGGTTGCCAGCAGGCGGAATCGGTCATCAAGCCGTGCGACCAGCCCCTGCACGCCCAGAGCGCGAATCCGGGTCGCAGCCAGCTCCAGAGCGAGCGGAATCCCGTCGAGCCTCCTGCAGAGCACCGCGACTGCTGAGGCGGTGTCGGCGTCCAAGGCGAACCCTCTGTCAGCCGCCGTCGCTCGCCCGACGAAGAGCTGGACGGCAGCCGACGCACGGAGTTCGTCGAGGTCCGCCGCCACAGCTGGCACCCCTAGCGGCGGCACACTCCAAACCGCCTCACCAGGTAGTTCCAACGGCTCGCGACTGGTCGCCAGCACCCGCAGCCCGGGCGCGGCAGCGAGCAAGCGGTCCGTCAGCTCAGCAGCCGCCTCTACTACGTGCTCGCAGTTGTCCAACACCAAGAGCAGGTCCAGCGTCTCCAGTGCCGCAACAAGCCTGTCTCCACCCGACTCAGGCCCACTGTCCCGAAGATCCAACGCAGCCTGTACGGCGTCGCCAAGCGAGCCTGCCACGTCAAGAGCGTCAGGGGTCACCGCAGCCAGCTCGACCAGGATCACCCCGTCGGGGAATCGCTCGGCCAGTCCTGCTGCCGCAGCAAGAGCGAGGCGTGTCTTGCCCACTCCCCCAGGCCCGGTCAGCGTCAACAGGCGATCCTCAGACAAACGATCCTGGATCTCAGCAAGTGCTTCGGAGCGGCCGACGAGATCAGTTAGCTGAGCAGGAAGGTTGGTCCGGCGCTGTCGCACCTCGTGCGGCGGAACCGCTTGCTGCAGTACTGCCTGCTGCACCGCCGCGAGCTCGGGACTCGGGTCCAGACCGAGCTCGTCCGCCAGCAGCACGCGCAACTGCTCGTAGCTGTCCAGAGCCTCGCTCTGTCTGCCCGCTCGGTACAGCGCCTTCATGTGAGTCGCCCGCAGACGCTCTCGCAGCGGGTGCTGCGCCACGAGATCCGCCAGCTCACTGATCAGCGCATTGTGCTCGCCGCGCGCCAGCCGGGTCTCGAAGTGCTCCTCCTGCGCCGTCAGCCGCTGCTCGTTCAGGCGCGCAATGGCCGTCTCCAAGTACGCCTCGTCGGCGAAGTCCGCATAGGCCGGCCCACGCCAGAGCGCCAGCGCGTCGTCCAGCCGCCCTTGCTCCACGAGAGCGGAGAACCCCAGCGCGTCGTACGAGCCGCTGTCGACCTTCAGGGAGTACCCGGCCGGCCCGGAGACGACCAGCGCCCGGCTGCCGGGTTCGGCGTCGTCGAAGGCTCGGCGGAGCTGGGAGACCTTCGCGGAGAGCGTGCCGGACGGGTTGCCGGGCAGGTCCTCGCCCCAGAGGTCGTCGATCAGGCGGTCGGCCGGGACCGGGCGACCCTCGTGCACGAGCAGGTCCGCCAGCAGGGCGCGCACCTTCAGGCCGGGGACAGTGACGGGCTCGCCACTGTCGGTCCAGGCCGTGACCGGTCCGAGCACGCCGAAACGCATGGCCGCACCCTATCTTTCCCGAGGTTTCCGGCGCCGGTCTTTACGAAGCTTTCCGGCCGGGCGGCCGACAACCGGAAAGAAACCGTAAAGGGTCTCCGGCAGAGTCTTCCTCAACAGCCACGGAGGAACAGCCACGGAGGAGGTGAGCAGGTTGAAGTTGCGACTGGCGGTCATCATCGGCAGCACCCGGAACGGGCGCTTCGGACCGACAGTGGCCGACTGGTTCGCCCAGCAGGCAGCCAAGCGGGCCGCCTTCGACGTAGACCTGGTCGACCTGGCCGTTGCGAACCTGCCGTCGACGCTGACGGACACGGACGAGCCGACGCCGGCCGGGGTCGCAGTACTGGCTCCGCGACTGGCTGCGGCGGATGCCTTCGCGGTGGTGACGCCGGAGTACAACAGCAGCTTCCCGGCACCGCTGAAGACCGCACTGGACTGGTACTACGAGGAGTGGCACGCCAAGCCGGTCGCGATCGTCGCCTACGGCCGCGAGACCGGAGGCCTGTACGCCGCGGCCCAGCTGCGGCAGGTCTTCACTGAGCTGCAGGCGGTGGCCATTCGCAACACCGTCTCGCTGCCCTGCTACTGGGAACAGTTCGCCGCCGACGGCAGCTGGCCCCGCCCCGGCTCCGGCTACGACGCCGCGGCCAAGAACACGCTCGACCAGCTCGTCTGGTGGGCCCGAGCACTCCGCAACGCCCGCGCCGAACACCCGTACCAACCCTGAACATCCAAAAAACAAAGAAGAAAGGCAAGACCATGAGGAAGCTGATCGAATCCACCTTCATGACCCTGAACGGCTCCATCGGCAACCCGCAGAACTGGAGCGTCCCGTACTGGGACGACGAGCACACCGCCTACTCCGTCGGTCTGATGGAGAACACCGAGGCACTGCTGCTCGGCCGGGTCACCTACGAAGGCTTCGCCGAGGCTTGGCCGCAGCGCGGCGGCGACCCGTACACGGACAAGTTCAACGCGATGCCCAAGTACGTCGCGTCCCGGACGCTCAAGGAGACCACCTGGAACGCACAGGTGCTCCAGGGCGACGCGGCCGACGCGGTCGCCGAGCTCAAGAAGCAGGACGGCGGCGACCTGCTGAAGTTCGGCACCGGCGAGTTCGACAAGGTGCTGCTGGAGCGGAAGCTCGTCGACGAGTACCACTTCTGGATCTTCCCGGTACTGGCCGACGGCGACCGGATGTTCGACGGTGTCGAGCTCGGCATCAACCACCTCGAGCTGCTCGACTCGACCACCTTCAAGTCCGGCATCATCGTGCACAAGCTCGCACCCAAGGCCTGACGACGAGCGGAGCCAGGCACCGGCTGTCACGTCCGGGGAGCCGTGGGTCACCACCCACGGTTCCCCGGACGTTTCGTCGTTTCAGGCTGGGTACGGGCAGGTCAACGGGGATGGGGAGGCGAGCCGGGACAGCGTTTCGGCCGCCGTCAGAAGGTCCTCGCGGTCCACCCAAGATCGCAGGCCTGACAGTCGGACTGGAGGTCTGATGGAAACCGTCATCACCATCATCGTGATCGTCGTGGTCGTGGCCGCAGCCATCGTGGCGGCGTACGCGTACAAGCGACGGCGGTCGGACCAGCTGCAACAGCGGTTCGGACCGGAGTACGAACGCACGATCGAGGAGTCGGGCGACCGCAAGGCCGCCGAACGCGATCTGCGGCAACGCGAGCAGCGTCGCGCCAAGTTCGACGTTCACCCGCTGACCGGTGCGACGGCCGAGCGGTACCGCGCGGAGTGGAACGTCCTGCAGCAGGGGTTCGTGGACGCGCCGGCCGACGCCGTCTCGCAGGCCGATCGCCTGGTCCTGCGGATGATGCGCGAGTCCGGCTACCCGGTCGACGACTTCGACCAGCGGGCGGCGGACATCTCGGTCGACCATCCCGAGGTCGCGGAGAACTACCGCGAGGCACACCGCGTCGCGGTTGCGCAGACCCAGGGCCCGGTGGACACCGAGGACCTCCGCCAGGCCGTCACCGCCTACCGGCGACTGGTCGACGTACTGCTCGTCGACGAACGCGCCGAGTTGGACGGACAGCGCGCGGACCTTGATGGCGCGGACATCGATGGAAGGCATGTCACGGGGCCGACCGACACCAAGGAGCAATCATGACGACCAGGGACAACGAGCCGCTCGACCACCGCTACGAGGACGACCGCCTGCTCGACGGCGAACGCCCGCTCGACAGCGACCGCCCGCTGGACGACCGTCGCCTCGACGACGACCGCCCGCTGGACGCCGGCCGCGGCCTGGACGACAACCAGCGCCTCGGCGACAACCAACGACTGGAAGACAACCAGCCGCTGGACGACACCCGCCTCGTAGACGACGACCGCCCGCTCGACGCCAACCGTGGACTCGACGACGACACGCCGTTGGACGCCGGCCGTGGGTTGGACGACGACCGTACTGCGGACGTCGATCGCTCCGCCGACTCCAGGGAGCAGACGCCGACCGAAGGGTTGTCCGCCGACGATCCGCTGGTGCCGACCGAGACCGCGGTGGACTTCAAGGCGCGCTGGGACGTCATCCAGCAGGGCTTCGTCGACGACCCGCGGAACTCGGTGACTGACGCGGACAAGCTCGTCGGCGACGTGCTCCAGCGCCTGTCCACGTCATTCGACCAGCAGCACCAGGGCCTGGAAAGCCAATGGGCCAACGGCGAGCCGTCCACCGAGGATCTCCGCGCCGCCCTCCAACGCTACCGCGCCTTCTTCGAGCGCCTGCTGACCCTCTGACCTGCTGACCCGGTACGGCGAGTCGCCCCCGCGGCGCCTCGCCGTACCGGCATCCCCCCTCCTGAGCGGCGTCGAGTCGTGGATTTGAGTCACCGGCAATCGTTATCCAACCACCTGGATCCACGACTGAGTGATCACTCACGGGGCCTGGCGCAGTCGTTCGACCTGGCCCGGCTGGTGGCTGTACGGCGGCCAGGTTCGAGCCCTCGCCCACAACTTCGTACGGCGTGGTGCCACCGAGGCCTGGAAGATCTTCAGGCCGTCCACCGGCGAGTGGCTCGATCATCAGGCCAGCGACCGCTACCTCAGCCGGGACGAGTTCGAGCGGGTCTACGCATCGGTCTTCCCCACTGCCAGCTTCACGCGGGTCGGCCGCGCCCACGCCATGCTCTGGGACCACCAGGCATGACGTGTGCGAGGCATCCTGGACTACGCGTCAGGGCGCTATGTTCTGGTTGAGGTGGAACAGGTTGTCCGGGTCGTACTTGCGCTTGACCTCCACCAGCCGCTCGTAGTTGCCCTTGTAGTTGTCGGCGATCCGGGCCTGGTCGTCGCCGGCCATGAAGTTGATGTAGCCGCCTGCCTCGGAGTGTGGCGCGACCGCGTCGTAGTAGTTCCGCACCCACTCGATGCCGGCCTCGTTCTGCGCCGGGTCCGGCCACATCCCCGCGATCACCGTGGCGAAGTTCGCGTCGCGGTAGGCGAAGGCGGTCGCGTCGGCGGGCACCCGGTGACAGGCGCCGTCGATCGGATAGATGTGCACGGTGGAGTTCACCGCGGGCAGGCCGGGCGCATGCTGCAGGTGCGCCTGGATCGCGTCGTCGGTGAGCTCGGTGACGAAGTTCGCCTTCCAGTAGTGCTGGAGTCCCGGCGGCACGAGCGCGTCGAAGGCGCTGTTCAGCGCGGGATACGGCATCTGCCCGACGCTCTCGGCGACCACCGGCGCAAACTCGCGGAACCGCGCGATCTCTTGCTCACCGCGCTCCGGATCGCCGGCCCAGCAGCCGACGATGAGCGTGAAGCAGTCCCCGTGGCGGTCCTCGGGGATGAACGGCAGTGGCGGCGCGAGCTGGAACGCCGGAAAGCCCCCGAGCTGCTCCGGCGCGTCCTTGATCATGTCCCGGAACCCGGCGAGTACCGCAGCAGCGTCGGACATCTCGAACAGCATGGGGCCGCCGTAGATCGTGTCGACCGGTGCGAGCCGGTACTCCAGCGCCGTGACCACGCCGAAGTTGCCGCCCCCACCGCGCAGCGCCCAGAACAGGTCCTCGTTCTCCTTCTCGCTGGCGATCAGGAACCGCCCGTCGGCGGTGACCACGTCGGCCGAGATCAGGTTGTCGCAGGACAGGCCGAGGCCGCGGTCCAGGTAACCGATGCCACCACCGAGTGTCAGCCCGCCGACACCGGTGGTCGAGATGATGCCGCCGGTCGTCGCCAGTCCGAAGGCGTGCGTCGCCGCGTTGAAGTCCCCCCAGGTCGCTCCCCCGCCGGCCCTCGCGGTCCTGGTCGTCGGGTCGACGCGGACGTTCCGCATCCCGCTGAGATCGGCGACCACGCCGTCGTCCACGGTGCCGAACCCGGGCACGCTGTGCGAACCCCCGCGCACCGCCAGGTCCAGTGAGTTCCCGGCGGCGAACCTGACCGTCTCCATCACGTCACCCGCGTTCTCACAGTGCACGACGACCCGCGGGTGCTTGTCGATCATCGCGTTGTGGACCTTCCGCGCCTCGTCGTACCCGGCGTCGTCGCGGGTGTAGACGGATCCCCTGGTGCGCTCTTTCAAGTCCTCGATCGTGTACTCGCCCATGACTCCTCCTGTGCGGCGGGCTCAACACATGTGACGACCGGCGCGCAGGCTGCCGCGCCGATCAGACCGGCCAGGCCGCCCGTCGAACGCAGCGCGAAAGTTCACCCCAGAGTGCATCTGGTCCCCCGGACGGTAGCCGGACCTCCCCTGACGTACCGTCCCCACAGACATTCCACCCGGCACAGCCCGGAAGTCAATGCCCATTTCCCCAACGGACATGAACGTCCGGGACCCGTAAGGGGCGGATCACCGATAGCGGCCTGTGGGACCGCTGGCGGCTTATAGGCGGCCAGCGGCCGGACAACCTGCCAGCGGCCGAGTGTGAGGACCGCAGGCACCAGCATCCGACCTACTTCTCCAGCCCATGGGTGGACGATGGGAGGGTGGATTACTTCATCGATACCGAGTTCATCGACCTGGAGCGGGAGATCGAGCTCATCAGTCTGGGGGTCGTGGCGGCGGACGGGCGGGAGTTCTATGCCGTCTCGACGGAGTTCGACGCGTCGCGGGCGAACGAGTTCGTGAAGACGGTGGTGATTCCGCTGCTGGAGCCGCCGGGCGATCCGGTGTGGATGAGCCGGGCGCGGATGAAGGACGAACTGGTGAAGTTCATCGGGGACGACGTACCGCGGTTCTGGTCGTGGGCGGGGGCGCCGTGGGACTGGCTGGCGATGGGGCAGCTCTTCCCGGTGGAGGAACGGGTTCCGGATGGGTGGCGCTACACGGCGTACGACGTGTCGCAACTGGCCGAGGACAAGGGATTCAGGGTTAGCCCGGTGGATCCGAGCTTGCCGCAGGCGCCCGCGAAGGTTCACCATGCGCTGGCTGATGCTCGGTGGGCGCGCAAACTCTACGAAGCACTCGGCGGGCCGACCGGTTGGCCACCCGCGGCGGGCGGCAAGGTGACGACGATCCCGCCACTGGCCAAGAGCGGCTCAAGCCTCGAGCAGTGACCCAGGCCCCCGGCTCAAGCCCAAGCCTTGCCGGGAATCAGTCCTTGCGGAGGGAGCTGAGTAGGCGGCCCTGGGCCTGTTCGAGGTGGTAGGCGAGGTGTTCGGCGGCCGCGGCCGGGTCGCTGTCCTCGATCGCCTTGAGGATCGCGGCGTGTTCCTGCGCGACGTTGGTCGGGTTGGCCGTCCGATGGGCCTGGTACTGCCCCATCGTCAGGTGCACCTCGCCGATGATCAGTTCGTGCATCCGGGACAACCGCCTGCTGCCGACCCCGGACACCAGGGCCGAGTGGAAGGCGATGTCGGCCTCCACCTGGTTCTCGAACAGGCGATCGCGCGCCGCGTACTCGATCGCTACCTGGGCCTTGGCGGCCGCCGGCGGCACCTCACCGGTCGTGGCGAGCGAGGAGACCGCCGCACGCTCGATCGTCACCCGGCTGAAGAACAGGTCGCGGATCTCTTCCTCGTCCAGGGTCGGGACGACCGCGGTCTTGTGGGCGGTCCGCCGCAGCAGACCGAGTGCCGTCAACCGCTCCAGGCAGGCCTTCGCGGTGGGCCGGGCGACGTTGTACTCCGTCGCGAGGCGAACCTCGGTGAGCTTCTCCCCCTGCGGAATGTCGCCGTTGACGATGCGCTTACGAACGGATTCGTAGAGCGCCTCGGTCAGCGAGGACGGCCCGAGTTCCAGGCTCGCATCGGTACCCACGGCACCCCCCTTCGATCGAATGGTCAGGCAAGTGTACTGGTCAACCAGTGCCCGGGAACGGACTCAATAACCAGCCTGCTTGTCGACCACGTTGCGCAGTTCCTCCCCTACTAGGAAGCGTCGCAGGTTGTCGAGCACGATCTGCTCGCCACGCCGGGCGGTGCCGTCACTTGTCGCGCCGTTGTGCGGAGTCACGATGACGTTCGGCAGGGTCCAGAACGGGCTGTCCGGCGGCAACGGCTCCACCCCGTGCGCGTCCAGGCCGGCACCCGCGATCTGCCCACTCTGCAAGGCTTCCAGCAGCGCCTCGTCGTCGGCGATGCCACCGCGCGAGATGCAGATGAAGTACGCCGACTCCTTCATCCGGGCGAACGCGTCGGCGTCGAACCGCCCCCTCGTCGCGGGCGTGCTCGGCGCGGTGACCACCACGAAGTCGGACTCCTCGAGCATCCGGTCGAACCCGCTCTCGCCGTACACCTCGTCGACGTACGGCGACGGTTGCTCCGGACGACGTCGTACGCCGATCACGTGCAGGTGGAACGCCTTCGCCTTCTGGGCAAGGTCGATCCCGGAGTTGCCGAGGCCGTAGATCCCGAGGGTCCGCCCGGCGAGTTCGCTGTGTCTGTAGTGATCCCAGCGTCGCTCGGCCTGCGCCCGCATCCACCGCGGCACGTCCCGGTTCAGCATCAACATCAGCAGCATCGCGTGCTCGGCCAGGGAGATCCCGCCGTTGCCAGCCGACGAGGTCAGCACCACGTCGGAGGCGAGCATCTCCGGCGACAGGTCCGCGTCGACCCCTGCTGCCGGACTGTGTACCCAGCGCAACTGCTTGGCCTTGGCAAGGATCTCCGGCGGGACCCGGCCGATCACCGCGTCCATCGTCTCGATCGCGTCGTCGGCCTCGGACAGGTTGGCGACGAAACGGAATTCCACCTCGGGCGCGACCTCGGCGAAGGCCGGAGACTCCTTGCCGACCACAACGATGATCATTTGAGTCCCGTCGTCGCGATACCGCGGATCAGGTACTTCTGGGCGATCGCGAAGAAGATCAGGATCGGCACCAGCGACAGCAACGACATCGCGAACAACATCCCCACCCCACTCTGGGTCTCGGAGTCGACCATCGAGTTCAGCGCCACCGGCACGGTGAACACCTGGGTCCTGGTCAGGTAGATCAACGGTACGAAGAAGTCGTTCCAGGTCCAGATGAAGGTGAAG
Organism: Kribbella qitaiheensis; assembly: GCF_042657745.1. GTDB lineage: Bacteria > Actinomycetota > Actinomycetes > Propionibacteriales > Kribbellaceae > Kribbella > Kribbella qitaiheensis. The sequence continues at coordinate 104,480 of NZ_JBHSKE010000003.1, forward strand.
ATCGTGGTGGTCACCAGGGCCGGCCGCATCAGCGGCAGCACGACGTACCAGAAGGTCAGGAACGGCCCGGCCCCGTCGATCCAGGCGGCCCGGTCGAGCTCGCGCGGCAGGGTCCGGATGAACTGGACCATCAGGAACACGAAGAACGCGTCGGTGGCCAGGAACTTCGGGATCAGCAGCGGCCAGTAGGTGTTCACCAGGTCCAGTTGCGAGAAGAAGATGTACTGCGGGATCACCAGCACGTGGAACGGCAGCATCACCGACGCCAGCGTGATCGCGAAGTACACCTTCCGCATCCGGAACTGCAGCCGGGCCAGCGCGTACGCCGTCAGCGAGCAGGAGAACAGGTTGCCCACGATCGAGCCGAGGGTGACCACCAGCGAGTTCACGAAGAACACCGAGAACGGCCGGTTCAGCGCGTGCCAGCCGTCCTTGAAGTTGTCCAGGGTGACGCTGCTCGGGATCAGCCCGGGATCGGTGAGGATCTGGTCGGCCGGCTTGAACGCGCTGACCACCATCCAGACCAGCGGGTAGATCATGAACGCGACGAACACCAGCAGCCCGGTGTGCTTCAGCGCGGACCGGATCCGGCGCTGCCGCAGCGGGGGTGAGCTCGTGACCGCCTCAGCGGTTGCAGTGGCCATCAGTTGTCTCCGTAGAAGACCCAGTACTTCGAGACCAGGAAGTGCAGCGCGGTGATCGCGGCGATCGCGGCCATCAGCACCCAGGCGAGTGCGGACGCGTAGCCCATGTCGAAGGCGACGAAACCCTGTTGGTACACGTACAGCGTGTAGAACAGCGTCGAGTTCGCCGGGCCGCCGGTACCACCGCTGATGATGTGCGCCTGGGTGAAGGTCTGGAAGGCGCCGATCGTCTGCAGGATCAGGTTGAAGAAGATGATCGGCGTGAGCAGCGGCACGGTGACGTGGGCGAACTGCCGCAGTACGCCGGCACCGTCGACCTTGGCCGCCTCGTAGAGCTCGTCGGGGATCTGCCGCAGTCCGGCCAGGAAGATCACCATCGGCGAGCCGAAGGTCCAGACGTTCAGGATGATCAGCGTCGCGAGCGCGGTCTTCGGGTTCTGCAGCCAGCTCTCGCCGTTGATCCCGATCACCGCCAGGCCCTTGTTGATCAGCCCGTCGTCGCCGAAGATCTCCCGCCACAGGATCGCGATCGCGACACTCGTACCGAGCAGCGACGGCAGGTAGAACGCGCTGCGATAGAAGGCCAGTCCGCTCAGCCCGCGGTCGAGGATCAGCGCCAGCAGCAAGGCGAAGCCGAGTTGCAGCGGCACCGACACGAGCACGTAGATCAGCGTCACCTTCACCGACGCCCAGAACTGGTCGTCGTGCACCATCCGCTGGAAGTTCTCCAGCCCGGTCCACTCCGGCGGGTTCAGGATGTCGTAGTCGGTGAAGGCGAGGTAGAGCGACGCGAACAGCGGGACCGCGGTGATCAGCAGGAAGCCGAGCAGCCACGGGATCAGGAAGACGTGTGCCGCCCGGCCCTGCCGGTTCAGGTGAAAGGCGGGCCGGCGCCCTTTCGGCGCCGGCGCCTCCGGCTCTGCCTGCTGGACCGGCAGTTCCTCTTGGGTCAGCATGGTCGGATCACTGCGCCCGCTTGATGCCGGCGGCGATCTCGTCGAGGAGTTTCTTCGCGCCGTCGGGCACGCTGGTCCGGCCGAGCGCGATCTCCTCGCAGACGCGGGTCGTGGCGGTCCGCCAGGTGCTCGAGCCGGGCGGTGCCTCGTAGCGTGGCCGACGCTCCGCGGCACGCTCCTTCTTCACCACCGCGAGCATCTCCTTCTCGTCGGGGCTCGCGAACGCGGCCGCCTGCTCGGCCACCTTCGGGTTGGTCGGCGCGCCCATCGTCAGCCGGACGGTCTTCAGCATCTCGGCGTTGTTCGCGTTGTAGTTGATCACCTTGCCGGCGGCCTCGACCTTGTCGTCGTCGATCCGCTGGTAGATGGCCATCCGCGGGAAGTACAGGTACTTGTGCCCCGGCTCGACGCCCGCGACCACCGGCGCCGCCCGCAGCCGGAACCGTTCCTTGGGGAACATCTTCGCGTCGTCGATGATGTGGTTGGAGTTGCCGAAGTTGACCAGCACCTTCTTGCCGACCTGCGCCCAGTCCGGGCCCATCCCCTCCTGCTCGCTGAGGGACAGCGCGGCACCGGCCTTGCGCAGCTTCTCCCACCAGTCGAGCCAGCTGCCCAGGCCGTCGACGGTGAAGCCGACCTGGCCGTCCTCGGTCCACAGCTGCTCACCCCGCTGCCGCAGCCACGCCTCGAAGGTCAGGTCGTGGTCCGGCGCGTACGGCGTACCCTTCCGCTTCCCCGGGTTGTCCTTGCTATAGGCAACGAGGAGGTCGGCCAGTCCGTCCCACGTCCAGGCCGGGTCGGTGTCGGCCGGGATGGTGACCCCGTCAGCCTTGGCGACGGTCTCGTTGTAGCGGATCACCGGGGTGAAGATCGCGAACGGCATGGTGTTCAGTTCGCCGCCCAGCTTGAAGGTCTCGAGGTCCTCCTTGCTGTAGTCGGACCACTGCAGCGAGGGGATCTCGTCGAGCTTCCGGTACAGCTTGCTCTTGTGGTAGGTCATCACCTGCGGTGAGGCGATCCAGAAGATGTCCGGCACGTCCCGGGCGGCGATCTGCGTCGTCATCCGCTCCTGGAACGCGGTGTACTCCGCGAACTCGGGCTCGATCCCGATGTCGGTGTTCGCCGCGCTGAACTGCTGCAGCGCCTTGGTGTAGTTCTGCTGGCGGATGTTGTTGCCCCACCAGGCGTACCGCAGCGTGGTCTTGCCACCACCGCCTCCACCTCCGCCGGCGCCGCCACCACTCCCGCCGCAGCCTGCTACTGCCGCGGCGGACAGGCCTGCGGCCGTCGACGCCATCGCGAGCTTCAGGAACCCACGCCGATCAAGTCCGGTCATCACGATCTCCCGTTCCTCACAGTGCTTCGGGTTTCGCCTGTCGACCCCCACGGCAGCGGCTTCCGATCATTGTTTGGTTCCGCTACATGACAGTCAATAGGTCATGCATAGTTGTTTGACAACCTTTCAAAACTTCCGGGTTACGGGTGAGCTACCAGGACCTCGAAGAGACCGATCGTCGGCACCAGGACGCGACCGTCTTCCACTCGGAGCCGCTGGCCGGCGCAGAGCGCCTCCACGGTCGTGACGCCGTCGGGCAGGGTCAGCCAGCCCTCGCCGATCGGCAGCGGTTTCGCGAACCGCTGATCGGCATCACCCGATCTGTTCAGCAGGTGCATGACGGTCCCGACCGCAGAGCGGCCCACCACGATCTCGACCTGCTCGGGTAGTTCGGTTTCCACCTGCCGCCCGCCGGCGCGGACGACCTCGTCGACGAAGGCATCGCGATGACCCGTCAGCCCCACGTCCCGGTAGGCCCGCCCGACGGTCCACGGCAGCAGCGTTGCCCGTCCCCGCCCGTACGGCGCGCTCAGCCGGCCCGGGTGATCGAGCTCCAGGTGCCCGTGGCACTTCTCGGGCGGCCCGTACGGCGCCCTGGACATCGCCAGCAACCCGATCTCGGCAGCATCGGCCGGCTCCACCAGGTCGAACGCGCCGATCACCGGCAGGAACTGGTCTCCCGACCGGAGGTGGAACGACCTGGTCGCTTCCTCGGTGTCGTGACTGGCCAGCCTCCGGCGTACCGGAAGGCAGGCGAGCTGGACTTCGTCGGCGACCAGTCCGCTGTTGCCGGTGGCAACCACCGCGCCGCCGCCTCCGACGTACGAGTCGATCGTTGCAACCGTCTCCGGAGTGAGCGGCCCGAGGTCGGGCAGGACGACGACCCGGTACCGGCTGAGGTCGACCTCGGCCAGCCTCTCCTCCGGCAGCACGTCGAACGGCACGTGCCGCTGGAGCAGCGAGAGATAGAGCCCCTGGAACTCCGTCACCGATCCAGGTTTGAACTGGTCCGGCCGGACCAGCAGCGTCGTCGCCGCCGGCACGAGCTCCCGGTAGACGTCCTGGTGGTCGCGGTGAAACCTCGTCAGCTCACCGGCGATCCCCAAGCAGGCATAGGGATTGTCGTCCGGCGTCCCCATGATGTACGTCGACGGAACCGCGCCACGAGCCATTGCCTGCAGCAAGTACTGCGCGAAGTGGTGCGGCTCCTCCCCCGCCAGCCGGTACGGCATGTCCACGAAGCCGACCGAGTTCGTCAACACCGGGACGTCCGGGCGGAACGTCTTCGCCGCGCTGACATGCTCACTCGTCCGGTGGTGCCACAAGGGCCGGCCGATCGCGTTGTTCGCCTCGTGGAAGACGATGTCGGCCCGATCCCCGAGCACCAGCGGCGCCTCCGGCCGGCGGCTCGCCAGGTGCTCGCGGATCCGTGCGGTCAGGTCGGCCAGCACCTCCCGCGAGAAGCGTTGCCACGTCTCGTACCCCGGAGCGTTCTTGTCTTCGGGAAGACGCTCGCCCGGCGCGTACTCGGAGTACCGGCGGACGCAGCCGAGGCACTGGCAGACGCCTCGATATTGGCGGCTGTAGTCCACCTCGTTGAAGGACATCCAGTTGCAGAAGAATCCGTCGATCGGATAGCGGTCGAGCACCTCGTCCAAGACCTCGAACAGCTTGACCTGGTAGTAGTCGCCGCTCGGGCAGACGCTGGTGAGGCCGTTGTAGACCTGGGGATCACCGGCCGCATCGACGAAGCACCATTCGGGGTGCTGCTCGGCCCGCCGGTGGTCGATCTTGGAGAAGTCCATCCGGCCCATCACCCGGATCCCCCTGGCGGCGGCCGCCTTCACGGCATCGCCGACCAGGTCGCCGGAGGGGCGCTCGGCCAGATGCGGGTTGGCCGTCTGGAAGTCCAGAGCCGTCGGGTAGTTGGACAGGATGCCGCCGACGCTCAGCAGCCAGGTGTTGGCGCCGAACTCCTCGAGGTAGTTCAGCACCCGCTCGACATCGAGTCCGGCGTCGATCTCGCGCAGGTTCGTCTGGAACATCCGGAACGGGTCCTGCCACCAGAGCCTCATGACCGCTCCCTGCGCAGAGTCTTGTGCAACGCGGAGTGATCGAGGTCCCCGTCGCCGTCCGCGATCGCGGCGTTCATCAACTGTTGCGTCGCGGCCGTGTTCGGCAGGGCGAGGTTCAGTTCGGCTGCCGCCTGTACTGCGAGCGACAAGTCCTTGCGGTGCAAGCGGATCCGGAAGCCCGGGTCGTAGGTCTGGTTCACCATCCGCTCGCCGTGCAGTTCGAGAACGCGGGACGAGGCGAACCCACCCATCAGCGCCTCCCGAACCACCGCCGGATCCGCGCCGGCCGCTTCCGCGAACAACAGCGCCTCCGCGACGGCCTCGATGGTGAGCCCGACGACGATCTGGTTGGCCACCTTGGCGGTCTGCCCGGCGCCGACGTCACCGATCCGGGTGATGTTCTTGCCGAGCACCTCGAAGATCGGCCGCGCTCGCTCGAAGGCTTCCGGGCGGCCGCCGACCATGACGGTCAGCGTCGCCTGCACGGCTCCGACCTCGCCACCGGACACCGGCGCGTCGAGATAGTCGCAGCCCTGCTCCTCGATCCGCTTCGCGAAGGTCTTCGTTGCCGACGGCGAGATCGAACTCATGTCGATCACCAGCGTGCCGGGCTTGAGACTCTCGTCCACCCCGTCGACCCCGAACAGTGCACCCTCGACGTCCGGGGTGTCCGGCAGCATCAGGATGACGACCTCGGAGCGCTCCGCCACCTCCGCGGCCGAGCCACACTGGTGACCGTCGAGATCGCCCTTGTCCCGGTAGAGCGACAGGTCGTGGCCGGCGGCAATCAAGTTGCGGACCATCGGCCGGCCCATCACACCCAGCCCGACGAATCCGATTCTCATCGGTCCTCCCAAGTGAGGTGGACGACCTCGAGCAGGCCGGCGGTGGGGATGGTGATCTCCGCCCGCCCGTTCGCGACCGTCGGCTCGACCTCGACTCCCGCGACGAGCAAGCTGCCCTTCACCGGCCCGTCCGGTACGGCGACCGAGACGGTCTGCGGGGGCAACGGCAACGTCTCGCGGATCGGGCCGCGCATCGCCATCGGGTTGGTGAGGTTGACGATGACGACGGCAACGGAGTTCTCACCACGGTGGACGGCGAGATCGAGCAGCCCGGCGCCCTCGACGGTCACCTCGGGTTCCTTGCCGAGGGCCCAGTCGACCGCGTTGGCGACCAGCAGACCGTGGTCGGACTGCAGCGCCTCCCAGAAGATCGAACCCAGGTTGAACGGGAAGTAGACGACCCGGCCGCCGTTCGCGTTCTGCCGGCAGATCACCGCCGGCCGATCCGGATCGTGCCGCGAATAGACCTCTTCCATCGGCAGGTCCGGGAAGTCCGGGATGAACCTGAACGGCACCTCCGTGTCCGGATCCGCTTCCACGCCGAGGATGTGGGTGCCGCCGATGATCCGCGTCGTACCCGGGAATCCCCGGTTGAGCAGATGATCGTCCATCAGCGCGATGTAGTTGTTCTTGACCGGGCGACTCGCCTCGGTCAGGTGAACGCCGAGCACGTCCGCGAGACCGAAGTCCGCCCGCGCCTGCCCGCGTTCGTCGTACAGGGAGGTCTGGTACGCCGCGACGAGTGAGCCGCCGCCTTCGACGTACTGGCGCAGTACTGCGCACTGCTCGTCGCCCAGGTGTTCGGCATTGGCGAGCACGATCACCTTGAACGGGCTCAGCCGCTCGGCCGACAACTCCTGGTCGGAGACGAACTCGAACGGGACGCGGGCCTCGACCAGCGCCTGGTAGAAGCCGTCCTCGTGGTCTGCGGTCCGGTCGGTCCGCAGTTGCCCCGCGCGGGTCGGGTCGAGCAACGCGACCTCGGCCGTGATCCGCAGATCCTTCAGGACCGGCTCGACCTTGGCGTGCAGGCTGAACGCCTCGACGATCGGGGGCACCCATCGGTGGTCGGGCACGCTCGCGTTGAACTTGGTGAACCAGGGCAGCGCGCCCTGCGCGAACCCGTCGACGATCCAGGTCTTCGTCTCCTCGGCCGGCGCGACCGAGTCCTTCCAGCGGTACTGGTGGTGCTCCGGTCCGACCGAGGTGATCAGGCGGACCGGCCGGTCGGGGAAGACGCCTCGGTTGCGCTTGCCGTTGCGGCCAGCCGCCCAGGGGACCTCGTTGCCGGATCGGCCTTGCTTGTCGATGAAGAAGATCGGGTAGTGCTTCTCGACCAGGTCGCGATCGAGATCCCGGGCCGCGAGCGCCCCGAGGTTCGGGATGAACCTCGCATGCGGGCGGATGTCGCGGACCGCCTTGTCCCAGACCGCCACCAGCTGACTGAGTTGCCGCCGCCGCCAGCCGACGTACTCATGCCAACCCTCGGCGTGCTCCGCGGCCGGGAGGTCCAGGCCGGTCTCGTCCTTGAAGGACTTCCTGGCCGCTTCGCTGTACGAGATGCCGCCGTAGCCTTCCCAGCGATTCGCGAAGACGGCGTCGACGTCGTACTCGCGGACGATCTCGCGGGCCACCTCGGTGATGAACTCGCGGTGGTAGTCGGTGAACGCACAGGTGAGCCAGATGCCGGGATGCGCCCAGTGCTCGAGCGGTTCGCCGTTGATGTCGCGAGCGAGCCACTCGGGGTGGGCGGCGGCCGCGTCGGCGTGGATCGCGTGCGGGTCGACGCGCGCCATCACGCTCATATCCAGACCGCGAGCGCCTTCGACGAGGGTGCCGAACGGGTCGGTGTCGCCGAGGTACTTGCTGCGGTAGTGGTACTGGATCTGGGTCGGGTAGTAGGCGATATAGCCGCCCGCGCTGATGCAGGTCGCGTTCGACTGGCTGTCGCGCATCAACTTCAGCCAGAACTCCGAGTCGAAGTGCAATGGGTCGTCCTCGGCCAGCGTGATCTGGGCCCACCGGGTCGCCGCCTGCGGCCAGTCCGCGCTGCGCTCCTCCAACTGGGCGGGTGTCGCGGCGGGGGCGGTCTGCTCGGGCTCGGTCCGCATGGATTACCTCCGGGGTCGCAGGTCAGCAGGCCAGGTGAGGCCTTCATCGACTGTCGGACCGATTGTTAGACAAGATTGCACGCCTGGCAAGAGCTGGTGTTAGCCTTTTCCTCATGGACTACCGCGGCCACGAGCTGAGCGCGAACGTGTCGATGCTGTTCACCGAGCTCCCCTACCTGGACCGGTACGCTGCTGCCGCGCGGCGGGGATTCACCCAGGTCGAGTCCTGGTGGCCCTTCGCGACGGCGACGCCTCCGCCGGCCGAGGTTGACCTGCTGGTGACGGCGATCGAAGCCGCCGGGATCTCGCTGAGCGCGCTGAACTTCTTCGGCGGCGACATCGCCGGTGGCGAGCGCGGAATCGCCTCGCGGCCCGATCGCCAGGACGAACTGGCAGCGAACCTCGACCCGGTGGTCGCGATCGCCGAGCGGACCGGCTGCCGGTTGTTCAACCTGCTCTACGGGCAACTCGATGACGCCTGGAGCCCCTCCGAGCAGGCCGAGACCGCGGTCACCGCGATCCGCTCAGCCGCCGAGGCGGTGGCGTCTGTCGGCGGCACGGTGCTGCTCGAACCACTCACCGAGGGGCTGAACGGGCGCTATCCCCTGCTCACGGCGGACGACGTACTCGAGATCCTGGATGGTCCCCTCAAGGACGTGGACAACGTGTCGCTGCTGTTCGACACGTTCCACCTGGGCAGCAACGGCGTCGACCTGCCGGCAACCGCCGCTCGGCTCGGCGCGAACCTCGCCCACGTGCAAATCGCGGACAGCCCCGGCCGGGGTGAGCCGGGATCCGGCGCATTGCCGATCGACGAAACCCTCGACGCTCTGAAGGCGGCGGGCTATCGCGGCGTCGTCGCCTGCGAATACAAGCCAACCACCGACACCGCGACCAGCCTGAGCTGGATCAAGCCCTAGCGAGTCTCACAAGCCCCGAACGCGACCACCTTCCTGCGGGTCACGCTCCCTCTGCGGAGCCCCAGCCGCTTGGGTCCACCGACGGCCGGCACTCCCCTTACCGGCACCTTGTGCACCGGATGAGCAGATCCCGGCCGGAGGAACACTCACGTGGTGCACCAAGTCGGCCCGCCGGCTCATCAAGTCGCGCGGGCTTCGGCGCGTCCGGCGAGGCCTGCGCCTGAATGCACCTCGACGTTGCTTGAGGACCTAATAGCTCACGCGCCTGCTGGGTCATGCCCAACTGGCTGCAGTTCGGCTGGCGAACAGTTGCCGCGAACGTTCGAGGACGCCGTCGGCGGTGATCGCCTCGCCCGGGCGGTTGCCGTAGGCAAGCAATTCGCCGCCCCAGTTCATGTCCATGTAGTCAGCCGTCAGCCGCAAGGTGCCGAGCAGCGGCTCGACCTCGGCCGGCTCCTTCGCCGTGTGCGCGGTGATCGCCCACATCGTCTTCCCGCGCATCCGGTCGCGGAAGTCCACGCCGGGCACGCGCATCCACGCGGACCAGTAGTCGAGGTACAGCTTCACGCTCGTGGAGACGCTGAACCAGTAGAGCGGGGAGGCGATCACCAGGTCCGTCGCAGCGAGCGTCGCGTCCAGCAGCACCTGCTCATCGCCGACAGCCGGCGGATACACCCCGTCGCCGTCATGCCGGACATCCCGGAACGGATCCAACCGCAGCTCGCTCAGCTGCAACCAGGTCTGGTCCACGTCCGCGGGCAGGTGCTCGGCCGCCAGCCGCGCGAGCGCCTCGGTGTTGCCACCCGGACGGGTGCTGCCCAGCAGAAAGAGAAACGACACGACGACTCCTTGCGTGCGCAAATGATGCACGAGCATACAACCTACGGCGGGATCAGACTATGGGCGCAGCTTGGGCGGGACGGCACCATAGGGCTATGGGCAAAGGTGGACGAATCCGCTGGGCAGGTCTCGTCGTGCTCGCCCTCACCACGGCCGTGGCGTGTTCCCCAGACGATACTTCCGCTCCGGAGCCGACTCCCGCGACCTCGTCGTCCTCGCAAAGCCCTTCGCCGGCCCCGGCCCCCTCTGCGCCTTCCACGCCCAGACCGTCCGCTACGCCAACACCTGCGGCGCCCGCGAATCCCGTCTCGCTTCAGGCGTTGATGACTAAGAAGTACAACGGCTCCAACCTCCGCCTCGGGCGCGTCCTCGCCCGCAACGAGGCCTACACGCGGTATTTCGTCACCTACACCAGCGGCACGTTGACCATCTCCGGCATCCTGAACGTCCCCCGCACCCCCGGCCGGCATCCCGGACTCGTGCTCAACCACGGCCACATCGATCTCGACATCTACACGAACGGCCGCGGCCTGATGCGCGAGCAGGACTACCTCGCCCGCCGCGGGTACGTAGTACTGCACACCGATTACCGCAATCACGCGCAGTCGTCTAAGGATCCGCGCTCCGAGGTCAACCTCCGCCTGGGCTACACCGAGGACGCCATCAACGCAGTACTCGCTCTGAAGGCTTCGCCGTACGTCGACCCGCAGCGCGTCGGCATGTTCGGCCGATCAATGGGCGGCGGCGTCACCTACAACGTCCTCGTAGCCCAACCAGGCCTGGTGAAAGCGGCAATCGTCTACGCGCCGGTCAGCTCCGACACCGCCGACAACTTCAACCGCTGGACCCGCCAGGACGGCGCGGACGCCACCGCCATCCTCCGCACCCACGGCGAACCGGCCCGCAACCCCACGTTCTGGCGCAACGTCTCCCCCGTCAACTTCTTCGACCGAGTCACCGAACCCGTCCAGATCCACCACGGCACCGCCGACTCAACCTGCCCCCCATCCTGGTCCCGAGACACCCTCGCCGCCCTCAAGACGGCTGGCAAACAAGCCACCCTCCTCACCTACCCCGGCGAGGAACACGCCTTCGCCGCCGCCTGGCCCCTCTCCATGACCAGATCGGTCGCCTTCCTGAAACAGAACGGCGTCTGAGTACGCCCAACCTCGCGATAGAAATGATGCGGGCGACGCGCGCGGTCAACGTCGGCGGGCCGCGTATCGCGCTCGGCTGTCGCGGGCAATGCAGGTCTTACAGCGGGACTCGATACCGGCTAGGCGGCCGAGGTCCGCGGAGAACGCCGCGCGAGGCTTCACGACCCCGCACGTTGAGCACGTCTGCTCAGAGACAGTCTGAGGGATGACCGCCCTAGAACGGTTACGGTCTGCAATGGCTTTGACGTCGGCGCGGCTGCAGACAGCACAGCGCGGACGCCGACCGTCGGCTTTCTGACGGTCCCTGTGGAACTCGTCGACAGGCTTGGTCTCCCCACAGGCGGTACAGGTCTTGGTGTCGATCGATTCGTGCATCGCGCTTTGGCCCCCAGCTCGTCAGATCCTCAGGCCGGGATCATATGTGGGCGCGACCGCGGCCGCTCATGGCAGACCGTCGACCATCTGCATAAAGATGTGCGGCGGCTGACCGCCTTCATTCAACCGATTCGTCCGGCGACAACGCCTCGGACAGGTCCACCCCCCTTCGGACCACCTCAGCGTGTCGCCGGACGAATCGGGCGGTTAGGACCTTTCGGGCAACGGCGGGAGGTCCCACTCGTCGTCGGCCAGGTGCAGGATCGCCCACCCCGCTGCGGCGAACCCGACTGCCTGTAGTCCCCAGCCGACCAGGTCGAGCGTGTGATTCGGCACGACCACCGCGGCCACGAAGTGGATCGGCTGCGACACGATCACCGCGATCGCTGCCCACCGAGCCACCACTCGAGCCCGCCACATCGCTACGCCGATCAGGATCGTCCCGAGCACATGCCCGAGCACGAAGAAGACGGCAGCCACCTCGCCGGACGGGTGCATCGCCTCGGCCAGCCGGGTGATCTGGTCAGCGTTCAGCCCTGCCTGGGCTCCGGACCACACGATCTGGTCCTCCGCGGCGAGCCATCCGAGCGAGAGATACCCGGGTACCAGCAGGAACAACGCGACCACTGTCAGCTTCGGAGCTCGCCGCCTGGTCAGCCGCCCCACCGCGAACGCGGCCGGCACCAGCGTCAGAAGCGCGATGAACCCGAGCCATAGCACCGCCGACATCCGCCCCTGCGCGGCCATCGTCTTCGCGGTGATAGTCGCCGCGTCGTCCGTGGTGTCATAGGGCAAGACATACCGCAGTACTGCGACCGCGGCCGGCCCGATCGGCAACAGGATCGCCGCGAGCCACCTGCTCGCGGGGCGAACATCAGCCACGGTCGCAGTACGGGTCGCTGTCGTGGTCATCGCGCACCTACCAGCTCAGGCGCGGGCACCAACAGCAGCGCAGTACCGATCACAGAGAGCGCGATCGTGACGCCGGCAGCAACCATTGCCGCGGCCGGTACGTCGCCCGCGAAGAAGGCCGGTACCGCGCTCAGGCCCGACAGCAACCGCAGTGCGATGAGCGGTACTACGCCCCGCCGGGCGCCGCGCCACGCGAGCACCACCAGGACGAGGCTGATCAGGCCGAGAGCCGAACCGATCAGCGCGACGGACATCGGCGGGTGCTCACCATCGGTCAGCAGTGGCCCGGCTAGATCACCTACCGAAAGCACCCCGAGCACGATCAGGCCGGCGCGAAACGTACGAGACATCAGAACCTCCCCTTGTACTGCGGCCCTTCGTCTGGGGCCTTGGAACCACGGTCGGCGTGGGGCGGACCCCGGCGCCTGGGTGGGCGTTCACCGGTGGGCGGGAGGTCGCCCGGCCGGATCGGGAATGCGTTCCCGGGACGCCGGGACACTTCCGGGGGCACACTGATGCACATGGCGGGAGGTCCAGGCGCGGCAGAAGGTCGAACGGCCGATCGCGGCCTGCCTGGTCTGCGTGAGCGCGGGGTCCGGAGGGGGTTGGCGGCCGGGCTCGGCGCTTTCGCCGTCGTCGAGGTCATCGTGGGGATCGTGCTGGCCGTGGTGGTCGGCTGGTCGTTCGACACCGCGCTGGACAGCTTCCTCGTCACCAACGGCCTGATGGGGTTGACGTTCGCGGTCTGCGGCGCGGTGATCGCGTGGCATCGCCCGTCGAACCCGATCGGCTGGCTGTTCGTGGCCGACGGCATCGGTCACGCCACCACCGCCGTCGGCGCACCGCTCTCGCAGGCCTTGTACGACGGGTCGGCGCCGGTGGAGCTCCAGCGGCTGGTCGCGACGGTGATCATGTGGTCCTGGCCGTGGTCGATCGCCCTGTTCCTGCCCCTGGCGTTGCTGTTGTTCCCCGACGGACGGCTGGTGTCGCCTCGCTGGCGATGGGTGACGATCGCGATCGTGGTCACTGCGCCGCTGTTCGCTGTCGAGATGGGCGGCAGTGCCGAACCACTCTTCGATGGAGGGCCTCTGGGTTATCTCACCCTGCCTTCCTACGACAGCCTCCAACCGTTGTGGACGGCAACCGAGCTCCGCGGACTGGTCGTCTACGGTCTCGCGATCGCCAGCCTGATCGTCCGCTATCGGCGCGCCTCCGAGACCGGCCGTCGCCAACTCCTTTGGTTGCTCCTCGCAACCATTGTGATGCTCGCGTTCATGATCCCCTGGGCACTGGTGACCGGTACTCCGATCTTCGTGCTGCTGGCGATTCCGCTGATCCCGGTGGCGGTCGCCGTCGCGATTGTGCGGTATCAACTGCTCGACATCCGTCTGGTGGTCTCCCGTGCGATCACCTGGGCGCTGCTCTCCCTCGTTGCCGTTGGCGCCTACGTGGCACTGGTCGCTGTGACCGACTCCTTCATCGCCTCCCGCTTCGGCCGCTCGGCCTTCGTGACGGTGCTCGTGGCGCTGCTGATCGCCCCCGTACTGCCTCGCCTGCAACGCATGGTCGACAGAGCCATGTACGGCGATCGGCGTGATCCCGCGCGGGTGGCGACCCTGATCGGCGAGGAACTCGCGACCGGTACCGCCGGAGGCATGCCAGGCGTCGTCGCAGCCATCCGCTCCGCTCTCCGCCTCCCCTACGCCGCCATCACCACCTCCGCCTCTTCTTCTACTTCCTCTGCTTCCGCCTCCTCCTCCGCGAGCATCCTCGCCTCGTCAGGCGTCCCCGGTACGGTCGTCCCGGTCGACCTCTCCTACGGCGGCACTACAGTCGGCTCCCTCCTCGTCGGGCTCCGCCCCGGCGAGTCCTCCTTGTCCGCAGCCGACCGCAACGTCCTCAACCTGGTCGCCGTACCGCTGGCCGTCGCCGTACACGCAACCCAACTGTCCGCTGACCTCCAGACCTCCCGGGAGAAACTCGTCGCCGCGCGCGAGGAGGAACGCCGCCGCCTCCGCCGCGACCTCCACGACGGCCTCGGCCCGACGCTGACCGGCGTACCTTCACCGCCGACGCCGCCGCCAACCTGATCCCGGTCGATGCCGAGCGCGCCTCGGAACTCCTCAGCACCTTGCGAACGGATACCCGTACGGCGATCGCCGACGTACGCCGCCTCGTCGACGACCTCCGCCCACCCGCCCTCGACGAACTCGGCCTGGTAGGAGCCCTCCGCCAACGCGCCGACCAACTCTCCTGGCGCGCCGACGGGGCTTCCGTCTCAGTCAAGGTCTCCGCCGACGGTTTGCCCGCACTCCCAGCGGCGTTGGAGGTCGCGGCGTACCGCATCGCCACGGAAGCCCTCACCAACGTCGTACGCCACTCGCGCGCCACGGTCGCAGTACTGGCTCTGCGTTGCGGCAAGGAGCTGGAGATCGAGATAACAGACGACGGCCCACCCAACGGCGCCTGGACCCCAGGCGTTGGCCTCCAAGCCATGCGCGAACGAGCCGCCGAACTAGGCGGCCGATTCGAAGCCGGCCCGTCCCCCGCCGGCGGCCGAGTCCACGCCACCCTCCCGATGGTGACGACATGACCTCCATCCCGCGCGAGGGCAGGCGGAACGATGCTGAGCCTGTGATCCGCGTCGTCCTGGCCGACGACCATCCGGTCGTGCGGGCCGGCCTGGCAGCCCTACTCACCTCGCTCCCGGGCATCGAGGTAGTCGGCGTCGCCTCGACCGGCCGCGAAGCCATCCGAGAGGTCGTCACCACCCGCCCTGACGTCGCAGTACTGGACCTCCAGATGCCCGACCTAGACGGCTTCGCCGCAACCCGCGAGCTCGGTCGTACTGCGCCCTCGGTTGCCGTCCTGGTCCTCACCATGTTCGAGGACGACGACTCCGTCTTCGCCGCCATGCGCGCCGGCGCCCGCGGCTATCTCGTCAAGGGCGCCGAACAGGAGGAGATCGCCCGAGCCATTCGCGCAGTAGCCGCCGGCGAGGCAATCTTCGGCCCCGGCGTAGCCCGCCGAGTCCTCGCCTTCTTCTCCACACCTCCACCCACCACAGACCCCTTCCCCGAACTAACCACCCGAGAACGAGAAATCCTCAACCTCCTAGCGGCAGGCCTCTCCAACACCGCCATCGGCGACCGCCTATCCCTAGCCTCCAAAACAGTCGCCAACAACGTCTCCACAATCTTCACCAAACTCAACGTCGCCGACCGCGCCACAGCCATCATCCAAGCCCGCAACGCCGGCCTCGGAAACCCGT
The DNA here is from genome assembly GCF_042657745.1 of Kribbella qitaiheensis. Lineage (GTDB taxonomy): Bacteria > Actinomycetota > Actinomycetes > Propionibacteriales > Kribbellaceae > Kribbella > Kribbella qitaiheensis. The sequence goes on from NZ_JBHSKE010000003.1 coordinate 119,922, forward strand.
AGAACTGCTTCAGGTGAGCGGTTCGCGCGCAGAGATAGCGCTCTCCGATGAGTCCTGTCCGACGACCACTCCCGGCAGCTTGGGGTTGCGCCTCCGACGGGCGGTCAGCAGGCGGCGGAGGATGATGACGGCGGCGGGACCGTTGATCAGGGCCGGCGCCCCCGCGGCATGCTCGCCGGTGAGCAACGACCAGGCAGCCCACACAGCGGCGTTGGCCAGGATGATCCAGTAGGTGCAGGCGGACACACCGTCGAGTCGCCCTTCGCGGATCGTGCGCGCGGCCTGTGGAACACAGAGCAGGCAGGACAGGGCGGCGCCGCACCACGCCAGCATCTCGACGACCACGGTGTCACCTCCTCCGCGCGACTCGATGGATCGAAGGTAGGACCGTCGTATTCCGTCGGGGTTCCTCGCGGCTTCCTCGACAGGTAGGTCGAAGGCCGACTTCGGAGTCCTGGATCGGCGCGGGTCGTCAGGCGAGGCAGCGGTCGTCAGGCGAGGCAGCGGTCGGCGTCTAGCGGCTGCCCGGCGGCGGCGAAGAGTTCGGCGGCCTCGAGCAGCTGGCGGCGCGCGGCGTCGCGGTCGCCTTCGGCGCTGTGCAGGTGCGCCCGAGCCTCGGCGATCGCCGCCTGCCACGCGGTGCCCTTCCACAGCGCGGCGGACCGCTCGGCGGCGGCGAGGTGCCGGCGAGCGTCGTCGAGATCGCCGGCGTCGGCGCAGGCCGTCGCGGCGGGCACCGCGAGCATGATGGAGCAGAAGGTGCAGGCGTCTTCCTGACCGAGGGCGGCCACGGCTTGGTCCACGACGGCGCGGGCGCTGTCCACGTCCGGCGCGGCGCGGATCATCGTCCCGTACACGCGCTGCAGCAGGTGCAGCGCGATCGACGACCACCGGGCCAGCGGGAGCGCGCGGTGCAACAGCCGCGTCGCTTCAGCACGCTCCCCCTGCGCGAGGCGCACTTCGGCGAGCCGCTGCAGGCTGTGGGCCTCCCCCGCGGTGGAGGCGATGTCGTGGTGCAGTTGCGTCGCCTCGGTGAGCTCGGATTCGGCGAGGGCAAGGTCGCCGGAGAGCAAGGCAGCCTCGCCGCGCAGCGCGGTGGCGAACGCGACAGCCCGCAGTACGCCGGATCGACGCGCCGATTCGCGCAGGGTGGCACCGAGCGCCAGCACTTCCGCGTACGGCGTGGGTCCGTACAGCAGGAACTCCGCCACACACAGGTGGCTGTCGAACATCGACCGCGCAAGATCCGGCCGTTGCGCACCGGCGCGCAGTTCGACGGTGAGCCGGCCGAACCACTCCCCGCGCAGGTGCGCGACCAGGCCCTGCAAGGAGATCAGGTCGTACATCCGCCAGTCGCCGGGGTCGGCCACCCCGATCCGGCGGCGCGCCTCGTCCGCGGCAGCGGCGGCCGCCGGCAGATCGCCGGTCAGATAGGCCAGGATCCCGCGCTGGAGCAGCAGCGCGGCGTCGTCGGCGGATCCGTCTGGCTCCAGGCCGTCGAGCGCCTCGGCCGCGGTCGCGTAATCGCCGGCGAAGGTGGCGGCCCGGGCGAGCCGTGGCAGCAGTCGCCGCTGGTCGGCGGCGTCGTTTGTGGCACCGAGCGCCTCACGGTAGGCGAGTACGGCGCCGGCGTCCCCTGTCGCCAACAGCATGTCCGCGCGCAGGGCGAGCAGCGGCCCGCGCTCGGGGCCGCGGACTTCCTGGCGGACCAGATCGATCAGTCCGAGCGCGTCGCGGTAAGCCCCGATGGCAGCGTCGGTGCGGGCGGCCTGCAGCAGGAACGGTGCGGCAGCACCGACGTCGCCGGCCTGCAGCAGTTGGTGGCCGATCCTTGCCGGAGACGCACCGAGGCTGCGCAGCGTGTCAGCAGCCTGATGATGGAGCGGCAGCAGCCGGTGCGGGGGCAGTCCGTCGAGCAATGCGTCGCGCACGAGCGTGTGCCGGAAGCGGTAGCCGGCGCCGGTCCGCTCGACCGCGCCCGCGGCGAGTGCGTCGTCGAGCAGCTTGTACGCCGGAGCCTCGCCGACGCCGGACATGGCGACGTACTCGTCGGTGTCGAACGAGCCACCCAGCACAGCCACCCTCGTCAGAGCCGTGGTCGCGGCACCGCCGAGACCGCGGAGTACCAGCGCGCCCATCGGGCCGGCGCGGTCGTCCGCCGCCCCGGCCGTGCGCGCCAGTTCCACCGCTGCGAAGGGGTTGCCACCGGCAAGCTTCACGACCCGCTCGAGCAGCACCTGATCCTCGCCGACGGCCCGGCCCGCCAGCTGGCGGATGTCCTCGTCGGCCAGCGGGCCGAGGTCCAGCGGCACCGACGTACCGCGGCCGATCAAGCTGCGGCGCATCGCGTCCATGGCCGGACGAAGCGGCCAGGGGCGGTGGGCAACGACGATCACGATCCGCTCGCCGACCGCGGTACGGGACAGATAGTGCAGCAGGCGCAGGCTGGCCTCGTCGGCGTCATGGGCGTCGTCGACGACGAGTACGGCGCCACCGCCGGAAGACGCGAGCCGCAGCAGTTCGGCCGCGCTGACGAACAGCCGCTGGTGGCGGCTCTCGCCGGTCCAGTCCGGGGAGGTGCCGCGCAGGGCGCCCTCGATCTCGACGCGGTACTCGTCGGCCAGGCCGTCGAGCAGGGCTGGGTGGCGACGGCACAGATCCGCGAGCGCCTCCAGCGCCGGCGCGTACGGCCATGCCCCCTCGATGGCGGCGGCCGTGCCGAAGCCCACCCGCAGCCCGCGCTCTTCGGCTCGCCGATCCAACCACCGCAGTACGGCGGTCTTACCGATGCCTGCGGGGCCGGATATGAAGAGCGTCCTGCCCTGGCCGTTGCTCGCGGCAACGATGAGCTTGTCGATACGGGCCAGCTCGGTGTCGCGGCCGATCGGCGCCCGCTGGCCATCGGGTTGCGGGGCGTCGAGCGCGCGCAGCTCGGCACGAAGCGAGGCGACGGCCGGGCTCGGGGTGACGCCCAGCTCGCCGCGAAGCGCTCGCTCCAGTCGCTCCAACTGTCGCAGCGCCCCGCGACGGTCGCCGCCGTCGGCGAGCTTTCGCGCAAGGGCCAGGCTGGCGTCCTCGTCGGCCGGATCGGTAAGAGCGAGATCCTCCCAGCGGCCGGCGCGGCGCAGTACCTCCTGATGCAGCCGACGCAACCGATCCCGTGGGCCTTCCAGCCACGACTCGTACGGGTCCTCGGGCAGCAGGTCGCCGGCCCACAGGTCCGCCGCAGTGGCTGCGGCCGCACCGTTCGCACCTTCTGCATTGCCGCGTCCGTCCGCGTTGCCGAGCCCCGCTGATTTGCCGGTTTCGACCGGGATTGCGAGGGCTTGCTGGGCGCACCGCTCGAACACCTCGGCGTCGACGACTACCTCGGCGTCCGGGAACAGGGACACGAAGTCCCCGGCCAGGACCAGCGCCCGCGGATCCCCCAGGGAGCGTCGGGCGTAGTACGCGGCTTTGTGCAACCGCGGCGCCGCGTCGTCGACCCCGGTCCCGGGCCACAGAGCGTCGATGACCTGCTCGCGATGCAGAGCGCGGCGTGGAGCGAGCGCGAGGAGTTTGACCAGCGCCGCCGCCTGGCGGCGGCGCCACTCCTCGGCTGGAACGGCCCGCCCATCGATCCGGACGGCGAAGCCGTCCAACAGATCGATCTCGACGCGCATCGCTTCTCCCATCCGTGAGTTTAGTCCCGCACGCCGGGTCTGGCGTCTGCTCTATCCCGACGCCTGCCCTTCCGACGCGCGCTCCTTCTCCGGCGCCGCCTCTGTCAGGCGGTGCGGCTGGGCGCTAAGTCGAAGCCGCGGATCGCTTCGACCTCGTCCGCCATCACCGAGGACAGCCCGCGCAACAGCCGGCGGGCCTCGGCAAGGTCCCACTCGTGGGAGGCGAGGCGATCGACGATCGGCTGCATCAGCAGGGCCATGCGATCCCGCTGCGCCTGGTAGTCGGCAAGCGCGATCCCCTCCGCGCGCTCCGATGCCGCCCCGGAGACGATGGCTGCGGCGAGCAACTCCGCGTCGCGCAGCGCGTCGGTGATCCCGTGAGTCGAGAGCGGATCCACCCAGCAGCCGGCGTCCCCGACCAGCGCCCAGCCAGGTCCGTACGGACGCCGCAGCCGCGCCGGCATCCCACGGAAGAACCGCACCGGACCGTACGACGGCGCCACGGTGAGGTCGGCGAGCCCGGCGTCGAGCCGCGCCAGCAGCCCGTGATGTGCGGCGGCCGGACCGTTGTTGCGAGTCGCGTTGGCGAGTACGTCCTGCGGGCCGCCGACGAACACGCACGCGAGGCCGTCGTTCGTGGGGATGGCGCCTGCGGACAAGGCGTCGCCGTAGTACCAGTGATAGCCGTCCAGGTCCGCGGCCGGCCAGTACCCGTAGGCGTACGCCCCAGCCTGGGCGCCCGCCGCAATGGTGGGTGCGGCCACCCGACCAGCCACCACGGAGCCGCGTCCGTCTGCGCCGACAACCAGCCGCGCGCGCTCGGTCCAGCTAGCCCCGCCATGGTCGCGCAGGACCACACCGACGACCCGGTCGGCGCCGTCGCGAGCCAGGTCTGTGACAGCCGGCCCGAAGCGGAACTGCGCGCCGGCCTCCTCCGCGGCGTCGACGAGTATGGCGTCGAGGACGGTACGGCGTGGCGCGTACAGGGCATCAACACCGGCATACGGTTTCAGCGAGACCGCCATGGACTCCGTGCCGTAGTGGAACGTCGCCCGGCGTACCGGCGGCGCGCCGGTTGCTACGACGCGGTCCAGCAATCCCCAGCGCCGCAGCTGCAGGACGCCGCCGCGCATCAGCGCGTGCGTCGACACGGTGTCGGAGCCGCGGCGGGCCCGGTCCACGACCAATACCCGCAGGCCGCTGCGAGCGAGCAGCAGCGCGGTCGAGGCGCCGGCGACGCGGCCGCCCACAACGATGGCGTCCCAAGCGGCGCCGAGCCGGTTCCGCGGATTCACGATGGCTTCACTGGGGTGCTGACATCGATCTGGACATCGGTGCCGTTGACGAGCACGTCGTACACCGCGGAGCGGTTGCGGGACCGCTGAACGAGCGCCGCCAGTTCCTCGGGCGATGCGTCGCCCTCGACGTCGAAGTGCACGCGGATCTGCCGGTAGCCGTTGCGGACCACATCGGACAGGCCGAGTACGCCGAGCAGGTCGATGTCACCTTCGACAGTCGACGACACCCGCCGCAGGGTGATCCCTCGGGCTGCGGCGATGTTCACCAGGCCCGCAGTGAGGCACGTGGCGATGGCATGCAGGAGGAACTCCACCGGGGTCGGGCCCTGGTTCGACCCGACGAGCACGGCGGGGTGATCAGCGTCGTACGCGAATGGGTCGGTGCGCGACATGTCCTCCTGTCCGGCGCCGTAGAAGCCCTGGATGACGGAGCGGCTATGGGTACCGCTGATCCATTCGTTGTTCGCCCGGAACTGGAACTGGGCGATCTCCGGCGCCCCCTTCACCGCGTCGAGAGTGGCGAACAGCGTCGGTACGTCGACACCGTTGCGTGGAGGCCGTTGAACCGTTGCGGTCATGGCAAGACTCCGTTCGGTAGATGGACCATGACCCCGCCGACGCTAGGAATGCCACCTTCCCTCAACCTTCCCCACGACTTCTTCGGCACAGGAGAGCCCAGGTGTGATGAGGTCAGGAGGGTGGGCAGGCCGGCGCTTTGGACAGCGCCGCGTCGGCCCGGGCGAAGGCGTCGAGGTTCTTCGGCGCAGCCCTCCAGGCCTCGATCCAGACCTGCTGCGCATGCACGGGGCCGAAGTCGCCGGACGCGTGAGCAGCCATCATCGCGAGATGCCTCGCCCAGTCGCCCGCCGCGGCGCGTCCAGCGGTGGCTGCCGCGTTGAGGGCGGCCATCCGTTGCCTGCAGGCAGTCGCCGCTGGGCCAGTGAGCTTGGCGCAACTGCCTTGAGTCACGAGTTGGGCCGAGGTGGCCGCGCCGAGCCTGGCCGCGTCGGCCGGCCCGGCGAGGCGGGTGCGCTTCCAGATCGCCTTGGTATCGCCCTCGGTGTTCTTGCCGGCGACCAGGTCCGTTTGCGCTTGCACATGCTCTCGCCAATGTGATCCGGCGATACGCGTCGCCCCGACGACTGCTTCCGTGGAGGCTACCTCGGCGGTGCAGGCACGGATGGCATCTGGAGCACCCACGACCGTGGGCGTGCTTGGCCGGGTCGGCGCGACAGTCGGAGTCTGTTGCGCGCCGTTCGTCTGCACAGAGGTGATCGGAGCCGGATTCGCGCTCGGGCCGTCGTCGGCTCGCAACTGCACCGCCATTGCGACAGCCACCACGACGGCTGCGCCGGTAATCCCGACGGCGGTGACGATCGACGCTTTCCTGTGCGGTATTGCCCGTTTGGCTCGTGACATATCGGCACACCCCAAAGGCTGATATCAGGGATGTTGCCACCCACGGCCAGGAGGCGCGAATAATTCACCGTACGGACAGGTAATCACACGATGTGTGCGGTTCGGCGCAGTTTGAGAACTCGTACATCAATTGTATTAATGCTGCGGGGATGGTCTGCCATGGTCGCTGATTGTGGTGTTTCCTCGATTCAAAGGGAGACAGCCATGACGCAGAGCGACCCTGACCAGGATCCCGGCCTCGAACCGGACCCACTCCGGCGGACAACCCGGCGTACGCGCTCAGTGATCATCATCGCTGCGGCCGCCGCGGTCACCCTGCTGTCCGCGCTCCTGTCCGGGCTCGCGGTCGTGTTCCTCGGCGGCGAGTCGGACTCGGGCCAATCCGCCGTTCCGTTGCCTTTGGCCAGTACGACAGCGGCCAGTACGACGCCGACCCGCCCGCCAACCACAGCCACGCCCACACCGAAGCCAACCACCCCGGAGCCCACCACGTCGGTGCCCACAGCATCACCGACGCCTACCACCTCGGTCTTGCCGAGGCCGTTCGCGTACCAGCCGCTCTGGCCGTTCGTCTCGACAGCCGAGGCCGCCGCTTGGCAGCGTAGGTACCGCGCTGGCGGGCAACAGCCGTGGCATCTGGACGCGGAACTGACCGCACTGTCCTTCACCACCGGCTTCCTCGGCTTCTCCGAGATCAACAAGGTGGCGTCCAGCTCGATCCGAGGTGACGATGCGCGGATCGCCGTGGGCTACCAGGCAGTCGAAGGTGCCGTCAGCGTCGCCGCAGTACTCCACCTGGTCCGGATCGGTCAGGGTCAGGATGCGCCCTGGGAGGTCGTCGGCAGCGCCGACACCACGCTCACGCTGGACCGCCCACAGTACGGCGCAACCGCGGTCTCACCGCTCACCGTCAGCGGCCGGATCACCGGCGTGGACGAAACCATCCGAGTAGAAATCCGGCAGCCATCATCCGGCCGGCCGATCGGCACCTCCTGCTGCATCGCCACCGGCGGCGACCAACAACCATGGTCCACCCGAGTCACCTTCCAGGGCGCAACCGACCCCGCCCTGACGATCGTCGCCTCAACCGGCGGCCACCTCCAATCCGTCGAACGCTTCGCCATCACCGGCGTCCGCTCCACCAACTGACCATGGAGCTATGGCGCCCCAAGGCAACTACCCGCCCGATCACCGTTCGTTCGGCCACTGGCGGCTTGTAAGGCGCCAGTGGCCGAACGAACGGTGATCGGGCTTCGGGCATTGGCCGAGGGGTAGGTGGGGCGGCGTACTGCCGCTGTGCGGCCGCCACACCAATTGCGCGAGCAGTGTGTCCTCCGACGACATGGATCGTGGTTCGCTGCGCACCTAGGTTCCACCCCATGGATCCAAGCAACGCGCCCGGAGGCGATTCCGCGGCGGTGATCGAGACCACCGGACTGAGCAAGAGCTTCCGCGGCTTCACCGCCGTCGACGGCGTCGACCTCACCGTCTCGGAAGGTGACGTGCATGCACTGGTCGGGCCGAACGGCGCGGGCAAGACGACGCTGTTCAACCTGCTGACCGGCTTCCTCAAGCCAAGCGCCGGCCAGATCAGGCTGGGCGGCCGCGACATCACTGGCTCGTCGCCGGAACGGATCGCGCAGCTGGGTGTGGCTCGCTCGTTCCAGATCACCAACCTGTTCGAGCAGCTGACGCTGCAGCAGCATGTCGAGCTTGCCCTGATGGGTACGACGAAGCTCGGCCACCGGTTCTGGGTGTCCGACCGGGTGCTGACCAGGTTCCGAGACCGCGCCGGCGAGCTGCTCGACGAGGTCGGACTCGCCCGGCAGCGCGACATACCGGCTGGAACCCTTGCCTACGGTCAGAAGCGCGCACTCGAGCTAGCCCTCGCACTCGCCCTCGATCCCGCTGTGCTCCTGCTCGACGAACCGACAGCCGGCATGGGGATGGAAGACGTCGAGCGAACGGTCGAGCTCGTCAGACGGATCCGTACGAACCGCACGGTCGTTCTCGTCGAGCACAACATGAGCGTCGTCGCAGGCCTCGCCGACCGGGTCACGGTGCTGCAGTTCGGCCAGATCCTGACCGAGGGCACGTACGACGAAGTACGCAACGACTCGCGAGTGATCGAGGCCTACCTGGGCGGTGAGTCCGCTGCTTAGCGTGCAGGGCATCAGCGCGTCGTACGGCGAGGCGCAGGTACTGCGGAACGTATCGCTCGACGTGGCGGCGGGCGAGGTCGTCACCCTGGTCGGCCGCAACGGCGCCGGGAAGACGACGCTGCTGCGCTGCCTGACGGGACTCCACCGGCCGACGGCGGGAATCGTCACCCTGGACGGCGAGGACATCACCGGTCTGCCGGCTCACCGGCGCGCCCGTCGTGGCCTCGGACTCGTGCCGGACGACCGCGGAATCTTCGCCAGCCTGAGTGTCGAGGAGAACCTCAGGCTGCCACCCGGCGTCAGCGACAGCGCGTGGTCCATGGACCGTGTCTACGAGTCGTTCCCGGTGCTGAAGGAACGCCGCAAGTTCCCGGGCACCAAGCTTTCCGGCGGCGAGCAGCAGATGCTCGCCATCGCCCGCGTACTACGGATGGGCGCGCGGCTGCTGCTGTGCGACGAACCGACCGAGGGTCTTTCGCCGGTGCTCGTGCACCAGATCGGCGACATCCTGCGCGACGTCAAGGCGGCCGGGGTGACGGTGCTGCTCGTCGAGCAGAACGTCCGGTTCGCCTCGACCGTTGCCGATCGCCACTACCTGCTCGCCCAAGGCCGGGTCGCGCAGACGCTGGACAACGCCGAGGTCAAGGAACGCGAGCACGAACTGCTCGAGTACCTCGGCATCTGACTGACCACCATTCGAGGAGAACTGATGCGAAGAAACCTCATCCCGGCGATCTCGACCCTGGCGGTCGTCTCGCTGCTGGCAGCCTGCGGCGGCGGGGCGGGCGGCCCATCCAGTGGCGGCGGGAAGATCAGCGACGACAAGATCGTGCTGGGCGTCATCAACGACCAGACCGGCATCTACAGCGCGCTCTCCGGCCCGAACGCCGTCGAGGCGGTGAAGATGGCCGTCGAGGACTTCAAGGCCAAGCACGCCGACGATGCCGTCAGCAAGAACATCGAGGTGGTCGTCGCCGACCACCAGAACAAGCCCGAGGTGGCCAACACCAAGGCGCAGGAGATGTACGACCGGCAGCAGGCCGACGCGATTTTCGACGTACCGACCTCGTCGGCCGCGCTCGCCGTCGCCGGGCAGGCCGCGGCGAAGAAGAAGCTGTACTTCAACATCACCGCGGCGACGACCGCGCTGACCGGTGACAAGTGCAACAAGTACACCTTCCACTACGCCTACGACACCTACATGCTCGCGAACGGGACCGGGACGACCGTGACCGAGGCCGGGGCGAAGAACTGGTACATCGTCTACCCCGACTACGCGTTCGGGCAGGACATGGAGAAGAGCTTCACCAAGGCCATCGAGACGTCCGGCGGCAAGGTGGTCGGCAAGAAGTCGTCGGAGTTCCCGAACACCAGTGGCGACTTCTCGTCGCAACTGCTGCAGGCCCCCGCGGCGCACCCCGACGTACTGGGGACCATGCACGCCGGCGGTGAGCTGGTGAACCTGGTCAAGCAGTACAACCAGTTCAAACTCAAGGACAAGGGCGTCGGCCTGTCGGTCGGCCTCATGTTCATCACCGACATCCACTCCCTCGGCCCGGACGCGTTGGCCGGCACGAGGTTCACCGACGCCTGGTACTGGAACTTCGACCAGCAGAACCGCGACTGGGCCGACAAGTTCAAGGAGAAGACCGGCTCCCGGCCGTCGTTCGCTCACGCCGGGAACTACTCGGCCGCGATGAACTACCTCGAAGCCGTCCAGGCGGCCGGCACCGACGAGTCGGACGCCGTGGTGAAGAACCTCGAGGGCAAGAAGATCAACGACTTCTTCCTGCGCAACGGCAAGATCCGGGCCGAGGACCACCGCGTCATCCACGACGTCTACCTCGCCGAGGTGAAGCCGAAGAGCGACGTCAAGGAGGACTACGACTACGAGAAGATCGTGACCACCATTCCTGCGGACAAGGCGTTCAAGCCGGTGTCCGAGACCACCTGCAAGATGGGCCAGGGATGACCGATCTGCTTCAACACGCCTTCAACGGACTCGTCAACGGCAGCTTCTACGCGCTGCTCGCACTCGGGTTGGCCGTCATCTTCGGGATGCTCGGCGTGGTCAACTTCGCCCACGGCGCGTTCTACATGCTCGGTGCGTTCGGCGCGTTCATCCTGCTCAACGAGGCCGGCATCGGCTTCTGGGTCTCGCTGCTGGTGGTCCCTCTGCTCCTCGGTGCGGTCGGGATGGTGCTGGAGCGGTCGCTCATCCGCCGGCTGGTTTCGCTGGACCCGCTGTACAACTTCCTGCTGACCTTCGGCCTCACGCTGATCATCCAAGACCTGCTGCGGATGAAGTACGGCTCGCAACCGCAGCCGTACCCGCAGCCGGCCGGGCTCCGTGGGACGGTCGACCTCGGGCTGTTCGACTTCCCGGCGTACCAGGTCTTCGTCCTGGTGTTCTCGGTGCTCGTCTCGCTCGGTGCCTGGCTGCTGCTGGCCCGGACGCGAGTCGGGATGATCGTCAGAGCGGCGACAGAACGACCAGAGCTGACCAGGGCCATGGGCATCGACGTCGGGCGATGGATCTCGCCGGTCTTCGGGTTCGGCATCGCGCTGGCCGGCCTGTCCGGCGTACTGGCGGCGCCGATGCGCGCCGTCAGTCCGCTGATGGGCGCGGATCTGATCATCCTCGTGTTCGCGGTGGTCGTGATCGGCGGCCTGGGGTCGATCTTCGGCTCGGTCGCCGCCGGGTTCCTGATCGGCATGCTGCAGGCGCTCGGCAACGTGTACGTGCCCGGACTCGCGACCACGTCAGTCTTCATCCTGATGGCCGTCGTGCTGTTGTGGCGACCGGCCGGTCTGTTCGGCCGTGAGGAGAGCGCGGCATGACGGCGTTGGTGATCCGCAAGCTGGCCGCGATGCCCCGCCTGTGGCGACTGGTCGCGGTGCTCGGCGGCCTGCTGGTCGCGCTCGCGCTGCCCTGGCTCATCTACCCGCCGGTGGCGATGGACATCGTTGCCTGGGCTCTGTTCGCGGTGGCGCTCGACCTGCTGCTCGGGTTCACCGGCCTGCTCTCGTTCGGGCATGCGGCCTTCTGGGGCAGCTCGGCGTACATCGCCGGCACGATCGCGATCAAGACCGGCGTGCCGTTCCCGGTTGCCGTTGTCGGCGGCGCCGTCGTCGCGATGGCGCTGGCGGTGCCGATCGCGCTGCTCGCAGTACGGCGTACGGGCATCTACTTCGCGATGGTGACGCTCGCCTTCGCCCAGCTGGTGTACTACGTCGCGAACCAGTGGCGCGGGCTCACCGGTGGGGAGAACGGCCTGCAGGGCATCCCGAAGAACCTGTTCGGGCTGGACCTGTCGGACCCGTTCTACTTCTACTACGCCGGGTTGCCGATCGCGCTGATCGGCCTGGTGATCGCTTGGCGGGTGGTGCACTCGCCATTCGGCCGGGTGCTCGTCGCGATCCGGGAGAACCCGGCGCGGTCTCGGTCCCTCGGCTTCCCGGTCGACCGGTACAAGGTGATGATCTTCGTCATCTCCGCCGGGCTGTCCGGGCTCGCGGGCGGGCTGTACGCCATCAGCCACGGGTTCGCGTCCCTGCAGGAGGTGTACTGGACGACGTCCGGCAAGGTCGTGATCATGACGGTGCTGGGTGGTATCGGGACGTTGTGGGGCAGCGTGATCGGCGCGGCTCTGATCGTGCAGGTGGAGGACTACGTCGCGACCTCGGGCATCCACATCGGCCCGCTGAACATCACCGGCCCGGGCCTCATCACCGGGCTCATCTTCGTGGGCGTCGTGCTGCTCTTCCGGCGAGGCGTGTGGGGAACCATCGCGCACCTGCTGCGAGGCCGCCGCCGGGGTGTCGCTGATGTCGAGCCGCACCTCAGCGGTACTCCGTCTGTGGCTGAGCGTGAGCCGGCCGTAGCGCCGAAGCCGTGATGAGCCGTTCGGCCGTCGGGAGCGCAGGGGTTGTACACGCTCTTCGGCGGCGGAGGTGACGTCGTGGCGACCTTGGATGGCGACGAGGTCACGGTCTTCGTTTCAGTTGGTCTTGCCGTGGAGGACGTCGTGGTGGCGACCTTGGCCGCTCGGAACGCCGGTCTGGTCGACAGCTGACGCCAACGTGCTAGCGCGTGTGCATGGCGATGAAGGCGCCGACGGCACGCCGCAGCGTCGGGTCGCCGTCCTGCGCAACGAGGGCGACACCGTGCCTGGTACCCGGCACGATCTGGATCGACTTCTGCGAGGTGGTCGCTGCATGCAAGACCCTGCTGGCATCGGCGAAATTCCTGTCGTCTACTGCCGCCCCATAAAGCACCGGCACGCGCAGCATCCCTGCCGCGGTGCGGGCGTCGATGTCGTCGTACTCCGCCGGGGCCGACAGGCTCACCACTCCATCGACCCGAGGTGTGGTGATCGCCGCAGCGGTCAGCGACGCCGTCCCGCCCATCGAGGCACCGACGAGGACAACCTTGCCTGCACCTTGCTTGCGCAGATAGCCGGCTGCCGCCGAGACGGACAGGCCGAGCGGGCTCGGCTGCACGCCTTCGTACTGCACGTAGCCGGATGTCGACAGATCGAGGTCGAGAACGAAGTAGCCGTTCCGCACGAGTTCGCGGGCGTACGGCAGCCATTGGCAGACGTCCTGGTTGGATTCATGGACGAGAACCACGCCGCGTCGCCCTTGACCCAACAACGCAGCGGTGAGCTTCGCGCCAGTACTCGTCGGAATGATGACGCGGCGGGCGCGATCGGATGGCTCCAGGCAGGTGGCGCCGACCTCGGGCAGCGGCGAAGGCGGGACCGTCGAAGTGGGCCGTCCGTTCGGCGTGATCGCACCGAGAGGCTCGGCGGACGGGCTGGGCGAATCAGATGTGACGATCGCCGACGTGACCGATGTCGGCGGGACCGGCGGCTGGCTCGGTTCGCCCGTTTCCGTGTCAGCGCTGCAGCCGATCAACCCCAGCACAACGACCGTGAGCAGGCAAGGCAGGGCGACCCATCTGCGTGACATGGCGCTCAATATAGGACGCGTCAAGCTCTCTGGGAGTTACAGGAATGTCGTGTGCGCGATGGTCTTCAGGAACGCACTAGGCGGTGTAGCCGCCCCTGGCGCCCGCTGCGACCGCGGCACGCAGCGCCTCGTCGTACTCCTCGGCCGGAGCGTCGCGAGCCAGCAGGTTCAGGGAACTTCGTCTCGGTCAGCGTGCGGTCCACCCTCCATCCATCACGAAGGAAGTCCCCGTCATCGAATCGGCATGCGGGCTGCACAGATAGGCTGCCAACTCAGCGACCTGCTCCGGCTCGATCAGCTGCTTGATCGCCACCGGCGCCAAGATGATTTGTTCCAGCACCTCATCAGGCTCAATCCCATGAGCGACCGCCTGGGCCTCGATCTGCTTCTCGACCAACGGCGTCCTCACATAGGCCGGGTTGATGCAGTTCGACGTAACCCCCTGCGCCGCGCCCTCCAACGCGATCACCTTCGACAACCCCTCAAGACCATGCTTGGCCGCGACGTACGCCGCCTTGAACGGCGACGCCCGCAACCCATGCACCGACGAGATATTGACGACCCGCCCCCACCCGTTGGCATACATCCCCGGCAACACCTGCCTCACCAACCGAAACGGCGCCTCCAACATGACCCGCAGCATGAGCGAAAACTGCTCCAGAGAAAAGTCCTCGATCGCAGCGATGTGCTGGAGCCCGGCGTTGTTGATCAAAATGTCGCATCGCAGCTCGAGCGCATCCACAGCACCGAGGTCGGACAGGTCCAGGATCTCAGCCCGGCCACCGATCTGATCCGCAACCTCCTTCGCTCGGGGACCGTCCAGGTCGATCACAACCACGTCAGCACCTGCGCCGGCGAACCTTTCCGCGCAGGCCGCCCCAATCCCACTGGCCCCGCCCGTCACCACCACGGAACGCCCAACCAGCGCGCCAAGCCCCACATCGCCCATCCCCCGACGTTATGCATCGCGAGCTTGATCCAACACGTCCTCTACTCACACACCGCCAAGCCGTCAGATGTCCGGCGCGGACATACCCCGCTGCGCGGAGACATCCACACGAGCGACGCCGATGGCGTAGCCCATTCGAGTTTGGGACCGCCCCGAGTGACAAACAACTCAAGAGGATTGAGCGGGCGTCGGACGAAGCCGACCGAACTCACTCGACAGCTCGAAGGTAGCGCTCTCCGATGAGCTTGAGGTGTTCTACCAGCGCAAGTGGGGCGGTCACCTGGAAGTCGATGCCGAGCATTCCGATGTAGACGGCAACCACCTCGAGGGACTCGGCGCCGGTGATGAGGAGACAGGTGTTCTCGTCGACGGATTCGACGATGCCCACGGCCGCGTGGATTCGGGAGAGCACCTCCTCGGCCGAGGCGAACACCGTGATCCTGGCATGGACTTTCCACCCGGTGGAGGCGACGTCACGCAGTACGAAATCCATGTAGTCGTCCTCCGGCATCGGCCGCGGCTTGTACCGGCGGCCGGTCGCCATCCGCAGGTCCATCCAGTCGACGCGATAGGTGTGCCACTCGCCGGACTCGTCCCGCGCGACCAGATACCAATAGCGCTGCCAGCTCACCAACCGATACGGCTCGACCAGGATCGGAAACGCGGGAGCGCTCTCTGACTCCGGTACTGCGTAGTCGAAGCGCAGGTAGTGCTCATCGCGAATCGCCGCCGCGATCGTCGTGACGACCGCCGGATCCACCTCGGGATCCTTCACGTTCGACCCGGTGTTGTCCGGGCCCTTCGAGAGCGTCGTGTGGATCGCGTTCACCTGGCGGCGGAGGCGATGCGGCAGGACCTGCTCGAGCTTCGCCAACGCGCGAGCGCTGCTCTCCTCCATCCCGCTGACCCCCGCGCCCGTACGCAGACCGACGGCAACAGCAACCGCTTCCTCGTCGTCCAGCAACAGCGGCGGCAACTTCGCCCCCACGCCCAGCTGGTAGTACCCAGCCGCACCGCGCATCGCATCCACGGGGTAGCCGAGCTCCCGCAGCCGGTCGATGTCGTTACGGATGGTCCTCGTGGACACCCCCAACCGCTCGGCCAGCTCGGACCCAGGCCAGGCCGGCCGCGACTGCATCAAGGCCAGCAGAGAGAGCAACCGAGACGAGGTTTCACGCATGCGGAAAATAGTCTCACAATTGGGAATCTAACGTTCCTATATGGCTCCTACGGTGAAGCCATGAACAACAACGGCTCCCCCGCAGAGATCCACCCCTTCCGCGTCGATGTCGCCCAGGCTGACCTGGACGACCTGCTCGCCCGCCTCGCCAACACCCGTCTCCCGGAGCCGGCCCCGGTCGACGACTGGGAGCTCGGTACTCCG
Source organism: Kribbella qitaiheensis (assembly GCF_042657745.1). Taxonomy (GTDB): domain Bacteria; phylum Actinomycetota; class Actinomycetes; order Propionibacteriales; family Kribbellaceae; genus Kribbella; species Kribbella qitaiheensis. The sequence goes on from NZ_JBHSKE010000003.1 coordinate 135,770, forward strand.
AACCACTACCTCCGCGAGATGGTCGACCACTGGCAGACCGGGTTCGACTGGCGCGAGCAGGAGGCGCGGATGAACGAATTCCCGCACTACCTGACCGAGATCGACGGCCAGAACGTGCACTTCATCCACGTACCGTCAGTCGAGGCCGACGCCACCCCGCTGCTGCTGATCCACCCCTACCCGGGCTCGTTCGTCGACTTCCTCGACCTGATCGGCCCGCTGACGGATCCGGTCGCTCACGGCGGCAAGGCCTCGGACGCCTTCTCGGTTGTGATCCCCTCGATCCCTGGCTTTGGATTCAGTACTCCGCTCGTCGACCGCGGCTGGACCATGGCCCGGGTGGCCCGCACCTTCGACACATTGATGCGCCGCCTCGGCTACTCGTCGTACGGATCGCACGGCAGCGACGCCGGAGCCATGGTCTCCCGCGAACTCGGCTTGCTGAACCCTCCCGGATACCTCGGCCTGCACGTCCTGCAGCTGTTCTCGTTCCCGTCGGGCGACCCGAGCGAGTTCGAGAAGTTCTCGCCTGAGGACTACGCGGCCCTCGAGCACCTGAAGTGGTTCCAGTCGGTCGGCGGCTACAACGCGATCAACGCGACCCGCCCGCAGACCGTTGCCGTCGGCATCTCCGACTCGCCGGTCGGCCAGCTCGCCTGGAACGAACTCTTCAACAACTTCGGCAACGGCACCAGCCTGGTCTCCCGCGACCAGATCCTGACCGACGTCTCGCTCTACTGGTTCACCAACACGTCAGCCGCCGCCGGCCGCTACCACTACGAAGAGGCGCACGCCGGCACCGAACCGGCGCTCAACTCGGCGCCCACCGGTGTTGCCGTCTTCGCGGACGACTTCAAGACGATCCGCTCGCTCGCCGAACGCGACAACACCAACATCGTGCACTGGAGCAACTTCAAGGACGGCGGCCACTACGCCACCCTGGAACGGCCCAACGAGGTGGTAACCGACCTCCGTACCTTCTTCGCCGGCCTCCGCGCCTCCTGACCCCAACCACCACCGCGGGGCGTCTCCACAGAGACGCCCCGCCTGGCTGCCTAGACAAGATCCGGCGCAAGCCAGGCGCTATCTACGGGCAGCAACTCAACCGTCCACGGCGGCCTCAGAAAGTCGGCAGCCCGAATCGCCTCAACAGTCTCCAGATAGTCCGACGACTGCCCCAGCGCCTCCACCGCAGCCAGATCCCGCCACACGGAGATCACCGCCCGCCCCGTCGCAGTACGGACAAAGAACACCGCCCGAATCCCATCCTGCCGCCGAAACATAGGCGCCGACCGCTCAATCGCAAACGCGTCATACTCCCCCGCCCGGCTCTCGTCGACCCCAGTCCTCCAGACACGAGCAATCATGACCGCCCCTTCCCACAGACCCAACCTTCACCTTCCCACCGATCACGATCCGCGCACAGACCAGCAAATCGCCGTCAGGGCGTCGCCGTCGCGCAGGCGGGCACTGCATTGAGACGCGGCGGCCTGTGGATAACTCCAGAGGACGCTGTCCCTCTCGGCCTATTCTGTTGAGACTTCCGACCGGAGAGGGACCTCGATGAACCCTGAAACGCCGTACTTGCTCCCCGACGGGGAGCGTATCTGGGTGATCGCCACCTCGGAGGCCTCGAGGCTGCTTCCGAACCTCCTCCAACTCTTCCGCTCCGGAAAATCCGAACCGATGGTCTTCGGAGACGCCGGCCAGCCGGAGGGAGTGGTCATCCCGTGGGAGTTGTGGCAACGACTTGACGCCCTCGCTGCGGACGAGGACGGCTTCGAGCATCTCTACGACATCACCCGCCAACGCCTGGCGGACAACCAGCCTTCGGTACCGCTTGAGGACGTAGCGGCCGAGATCGGCTGGGATCTGAACGAGGAGATCGACGACTCCGACTTCCGCAAGCCGAAATGACGCAGTACCGGCTTCTGTTGCAGCCCGGAGTCAGTCGACAGTTGGCCGCGCTGGCGCACGCGGCGAAGACGCAGCCCGGCGGTCTCCGCGATCGCGAGTTCCGCGCGCTCAAGGTCGGACTCCAGGCTTTGGCCAACGGACGAGAAGAATCCTTCGAAGGCAAGCGACTCGGCTTCTCGCCGAACCATCACGACCTCAGGGACTGCGCAGCGATCAAGTTGCCAGTCGTCCAGGAAACCCGGCACAACCAGGAACTGGGTCCGTCACATCGCCTTGTCTATCGAGAGTTCGAGGCAGAAGACGACGGTCCGCCGTACCGGGAAGTGATCTCGTTCGAGCATCGGGGCAACGACCGCCCTTTTGAAGTAGCCGGCACCCGTCTCCGTCGCGAGGTTGGCGCCAGACATCAAACAATGGACGCCCTGTCTCACACCCGACCGCAGTTCGGCACTCGAGGTCCGGGCGAAGCAGGACCAATCCGCCAGCCCCGACCACCCGACTTGCGAGCCGCCCTCGCCGCGGCCTCCGGTGTCGCGCCCGCCCGCGGAGCCGTCAACACACCCGGCGCCGGCCCAGCTCCAGCCCGCCGCGATCGCCCATCGGCACCTCCCGACCGACAACGTTGACTACTGAAACCTCGCCGCCGCGCGGTGATACCGGTCGCCAACTTCCTTCACAGCGGCCGCCAACTCAGGAGCATCGAGTACTTCGAAGTCGGCGTCGAGCAGGCCCAACCACAGTGCCAGCTGATGCGGCGCATCCGAGCCCAACTCCACCTCGCAGGTGCTGTCGTCGATCACCTCAGGATCGATCGGAATCGGCATCCGCCCCTGCACGTACTCCGCCGAAGCATGTACCCGCACCTTCGCCCGGTACTGCCAGGACGCCGTACCCACAGTCCGCTGCACGAACTCCTTCACACTCTCCTCGTCGAGAACCCGAGGCACGAACCGCGGCCCAGTCGGCGTACGAGGCACCACCCGATCCACCCGGAACGTCCGCCAATCCCCGCGCTCCACATCCCAGGCCACCAAATACCACCGCCGCCCCCACGCCACCAGCCGATGCGGCTCCGTAGTACGGGTGCTCGCCGCGCCGTCGCGCTTCAGGTAGTCGAACCGCAACCGCTCGCCAGCCCGAATCGCCCCCGCGATCGCCGTCAACACCTCAGCATCCACAGTCGGCCCGGATCCTGGCACAGTCAGCATCGCGGCCTGCAAACTCCGCACCCGATGCCGAAGGCGAGCCGGCAACACCTGCTCCAACTTCACCAACGCCCTGACAGACGTCTCCTGAATCCCCGTCACACCCCCACCCGCCGCAGCACCCAACCCGACCGCCACGGCCACCGCTTCTTCGTCATCTAACAACAACGGCGGCATCTGCCCCCCAGCCCCCAACCGATACCCACCCGCCACCCCAGGCCGAGCCTCCACCGGATACCCCAACCCCCGCAGCTTCTCCACGTCGGCCCTGAGCGTCCGCGTAGACACCCCAAGTCGCTCCGCCAATTCCGGCCCACCCCAGTCCCGCCGCCCCTGCAACAACGACAACAACCGAAGCAACCGCGCCGACGTCTCCAACATGCCTTCATCATTCCAGCAATCGCGGCCAACTTCCTTCCGCGATCGTCCAGCTAGGCCTCGCCGAAGGTGAGCCGACTCCCTGGACAGGCGACCCGTCCTTCGAAGCGCAAGTCGCCGACACACCCGAGGCGCTGGAGGCAACACTCATAGCCAGGGCCGCCGAAAGTTACGCTGCCTGCATGACCGCCAGCTACCGCTGGCCGTGAGGCGACCCACGCCCCGACAAGACCCTCGTCCCAGACGTCTAGCTAGGAACCTGGTCCCGCCCCAGGAACCTCAAAGGCGCCCCCAAGGTCGGCGAGGCTCCGCCAGACGCCCTCTGGGCCACACCGAGCCTAACGGCTTCGACCAGGTTGGCTGCGTCTACACAGCCCAGGGCTTCGAATACGGCTGGAGCGGCGTCATCATCGGCCCCGACCTCGTCTGGCGCAACGGCCACTTCACCACAATCCGCGACTCCAACAAGGCCTCCGCCTTCCGCAACCGCAACCGCGAGACCGTAAACGCGGCCCCAGCGACGTACTTTGCGAAAGCGGCATCGGTGACGGCGGACACGGCATCTGGACTGTCAGCAACGCCTCCGACACGCTCGTTGCAGTCTTCGTTAACTTCGGCCTCGACGAAGAGGCAAACGCCGCACCCCACCCGAGGCCTGAAAGACTGCAAACGTGACCGACGACCCACGGGCGCAGCAGAGCTTGATCGGGAGTTGACCGAATCGGAGTGCAGTCCTCTGCTTCCTGGTGGACAATTTCATCCTCGACGCGCAGCACAGCGCCGATGCAATCGGATTCGAGGCGACCGCATCCAATAAGATCAGCTACAAAGCACGGTCCCCCGACGGAAGTTGACTCATGGTTCTGGACATCGCCGCGGACTTCGCTCTTCGGCATGTGATCATGGCACGCCTAGCTCATCTCCGCGATCTCTCCGGCGGAACGGTCACACGTGAGCAGCTGACCAACTTCGAGGTCAATGGCGAACGGCGACGGTTGATCGATGCCTCTCGCGGAATCTGGAACCCCCGCGATCTCAACGCGACCCTGTCCATCGTCAGTTCCCCAACAGGCCCGTACGACGACCGTCAGGTCGATCGCGGCTTCTTCCTCTACGCCTACCGAGCCGGTTCTACCGATGGCGACAACCGAAAGCTGCGTCAAGCAATCGGCTTGGGTGCTCCGCTGATCTTGCTTCACAAACTGGAGCCAGGCGTCTTCGTACCGATCTTTCCCGTATTTGCGATCGCACACGACGACTCCGCCAGACAATTCATGATCGCTCTCGACGAATCGCTGCGCTTCATCGAACATCCGCAGAGCTTGTCAGGACCAGTAAAGCGGTATGCGGAGCAGGTCACTCGGCGCCGCCTCCATCAGGAAGTTTTCCGTGGCTCAGTCATTCGGGCCTACCAGACACAATGCGCAGTCTGTCGCCTCCAACACGGCGAACTCCTCGACGCCGCGCATATCGTCCCGGACTCCGAAGAGATCGGTCTGCCGCTGGTGACCAACGGCCTCAGCCTCTGCAAGATCCATCACGCCGCGTACGACCAGAACCTACTCGGCATCCGCCCCGACTGCGTTGTACAGATCAACAAGGGGCTCTTGGAGGAGACCGATGGGCCGATGCTGAAGTACGGCCTTCAGCAGATGCACGGGACAACCATCTCCTTGCCCGCTCGAAAGCATGAGCGGCCCAGCTCCCACGCACTCGAATGGCGATACGAACAGTTCAGAGCCAGCTAGCGGTTCGGGCTTCTGCACCGGCGGGAACGAGACCGTTCACACACTTAGTTGGGATGATCCTTGAGCAACACCCCTGGCATTGACAGTCCAGCACCCTTGCCGGCGCTCAACCGGCTCGCGCAGTCTGAGAGCGGCAGAGATCCTGGGGCGATTCAGTTGGTTGCCCTGCGTCCATCAGCCGGGCCTGGAGTGCGTCAGTTCGGCTATTCGTCCTACCACCCTGCTTTCGGACGCCGCCCTGCTGACGAATGCTCACACCGAACCCGTGCGCACCGCCGTAGGTGCCCCCCTCGAGGTGTGTGTGATCAGTCGTTTACATCTGCACATCCATCGCAGAGAGCACCTCGGTCGGCGGGAGCCGTACGACAACGTCTACAGATCCGCAATCCGTTCACGCCTGGTGCACCCCCGGCAGGACCGTAATTACGATCGGCGCTCAGGAACTCAGGTTTCGCCGGCGGCAAACTTACCGCCCTGCGGCGCTGCCGTGGCGAGGGCGCGACTGGTTTCGCCGAATCGAATTCGATCCCATGCCGCTCCAGCCAGCTAACCACCACCCCCTTGTCTCTGCGTGCTAATGCGGCATTCCGAACCTCAGCCAAGGATTTTTCCAGTCCGCGCCGTCGAGTGGGAATGTCCTCGATCCTATGCAGTACGGCATCTACGATAACCGCATCACGAGCCGGCATCCCCTGTGTCGGTGTCCTCGGGAGCAGTGGCATGTTCATCGTCGCCGGCCCCGCTGCGCGGACGATAGTCTCAGCTTCCGCTATCTCCGTATGCGCGGCCATCCACGCGGCGCTGCCATAGTGATGATGCCGCTCGACACCTGAGGTATCTCCTCGGCGCAACTGACGGGCTAGTTGCGCGAGCCCTGGATACTTGACGGCAGCGCCGTCGAGCCGCCGTATGGCCGCCTCGGCTTCACGACGCACACCGAGGCTTCGCCGATATTCGCCGAGACGATCGCTGTTCTCAATCGAAGTAATGAACGCGAGAACTCTATACACCCCACCTGGCAGGCTCGCGTGGTCAGAACGAGCATGCCACGAAGGTCGCCCGTTGCCAGTCGGAAGGCCGTGGATGTCGGCGAGCCAGGAGATTAGGTTCCGCGTGCCGTTGGCCAACTGCGACTCCCCAAGACAGCGATCAACAACCTCGCCTGAAGCGTTGATGTTTCCCGCGGCCACGATGACAGAACAGAGGTTGTAGACACTCACGCCGAGTGCGGCTGAGATCTCATCGACGGTGTCAGCGGAGTCCCGGAAAGCCTCGCCGGCGTCTTGTGTGCCAGTCTCGGTGGGAGAGGCGCCAAGGGGCTCTGGCCGTCTACCTGCAACTGCTTGGCGTTCCCCTACGCCGGGCTGAACTGTGAGCCTCAGCGCACGAATCCTGCTCTTTTCTCTGCGCCCGGCCGGTGTGACTTTGTCCAGCAGACGGCCGAAGCGAGTCTTGCGTCGACGAGGATCCAATCCTTCATCGAGCTCACGACCGGAGGGAATAAACGGATCACTCATCAGCCCACTCCTCAGCCGCGTACTCCGCCAACCCAGTCACGACGCACGTAAACGGATCACGCTCGATGATTTCGGCGGATGGAAAGGTGGACCTCAACAACGCATCGAAGGCCGGTATCCGCGAGCTACCGCCGGTTTTCGTGACGAAGTCGACGTCGGACGGCTCGATCTTTGCGCCGGCGCAGCTGTCCTCGAGGCAACGTCTCACCAAGGCCAAATCTGAGGCTATCAGTGCTTCGAACGTCGTTCGCGCGAGCGGAATCTCGAGATCGATCCACGGTCTGCGAAATGTGACAGATGTCTTGTCCGCGTCGCTCAGCTCCTTCTTGGCGGTTTCGATTGCGCCGTAAAACGCAACAGCCTGACCGCCGTAGATCAACTCACCGATTAGACGTGCCAGCTCGCCGTCGTGATCCAATTCAACAAACTGGCTGAGCGCGACGCTCGCGTCCCCATGACTCAAGAGAGTCCGAAGGCCGGATAGGGATCTCAGCTTCCTACGGACGTGAGCGGCGAGTTGTCGCGTTCCACCGTCTCGTCGCGAGAACGTCTGATCGAGGCCGAGAGCCGGGCCCACGACACCATCGAAAATCTTGGCATCGAACTCCTCGCCACCAACCGCAACGCCATCCAAGGCGATTACGAGTGCGGCATCCGCTCGGAGGTCGATGACTGCGGTATCGAACGTCCCACCGCCGAAGTCAGTGCAGACCACAAAACCTTCGTCGATGCCATCCACCGCCACCGCAGCCTGGCTCTCCGGCAACAAGACGACATCGGTGAAGCCCGCTCGCTCAGCAGCACGGCGTAGGCGATCTTGTGCGAGCCGTTGAGTCGATTCGAACTCGGGTCCAGCGGCGCCGACGAATCGCACTGGATGACCAAGGACGACTCGATCGATCTCAGCCCCGAGGGATCGATCGGCTGCAACCTTCAGCCGCCGCAGGACGACAGCGACTAGGTCCTCGAGATGGAAATCGGCAGCCCAACTATGCGTGACGAAGCGGGGATCCTCGCTAAGGCTCGACTTCACTTGGCTGATAAGTCTGGAGTCGAGGCAGAAACCTCCACTCCTGCACTGCCGGCAATCAGTGGCTGGCTCACCTGCGTCCCAGCTAACCAGAGTGCAGCCACGACACCTTGTCCGATCCGAGCCGGTCACCAAGAACGTCGCCAGCGCCTCATTGCCTGCCAGTCTGTTCTGATTCCGGTGCAGATAGACGACTGACGGCAGCAACTGCTCCCCCGCGTCGACGCCGAGGACCTGCGTCGTTCCATCATCGAAGGCGACGGCCAGCGCACTGTTGGTCGTGCCGAAGTCGATTCCATACGCAATCGGTGTCTTCACTATCCCCCCAAGACGATTGATGCCCCTATTACCTCGCCGTGCACTGCGAGTTCTTGTTTGAGCAGGGCCTCGCGATCTGCGCTGTATTCCTGCTCCAGATCGGCTAGCCTCGCCCGCTGCTTCTCGAGGCGGCCTCTGCGTGCCGGCAGGATCTTCTGATCACGAGCGCTCACCGCAATCTCCAGCGAGCGCTCCGCCAGCCACTCTTCCGCCGACTCGATCTCACTCGTCAACCGCTGCCGCTGGCTCTCGAATACTCGCTTCAGCCTCAGCAGCTTCTGCTCTCGATCGTCCTCGAAACGATCCCCGTGCTCCAATCGGAAGTCCCTGAACTCCCGCTGGAACAATCTGTCGCTGCGAGCAACGCCGTCCGCAACCCAGGCCGCCCGATTGGCCTGGCTCGGCTTGTCCTCCAGCGGCAGTTCTCGGAGCTCCTGCGAACGAATGACGCCGTCCTCGTTCACAAGGTGCCGCACAAGCCGAGACTTCTCGACTACGAGCTCAGCTGACAGCCGATAAATGACCTCGACCCAAGTACCAGGTCCGACGCTCGAACTGTGTCGGCATCCCACCTTCCCGTCAGGAAGTTCTGCCATCGCCGTCAGAAGCCGGTCGACTAGGGAGTGGCCGCAGGCGAAGAAGTCGAGATCATCCATCCGCACGGCTTCCTCAGGGCTGAAGACACCCCGCCAAGTAGTTTCTCGCACACCGATGCGACTCGCGAGCCGCGGCGAGAGGTTGATGACGCTTCCACCCTCTGCGTGATCCGTGACCGTGCCGCCTAAGTGCTCGAGACCACGCTCGATCACAGCTCGGAGGTGCGCGGGTTGCGCAAACGACTCCTTGCCGAGAAGCCTGTTCGCCTCATCAAGTCGGAAGCTGGCGCGGTCGAGCACGAAGTCAGCCATCGTCTGTTCCAACAGCCTCGCTTCCTGGACTCGTCGCTCGAGATCGCGGCCGAACTGCCTGAATTGCGCATCGACAGACGATTGGCTACCAGCAAACGCCATCCGCTCAATGTCCTTCTCAATCCCACCTAGGATCGGATCCAACGCGCCGATCGACTCCTCGAACAGCCTGATCCGATCCCGCAGAACTTCGAGAATCCGCTCCTCGATGGTCCCTTTGCAAACGAGATTGAAGATCTCGACCGGCTTCGTTTGCCCGATCCGGTCGAGTCGTCCGATGCGTTGCTCGACCTTCATCGGGTTCCACGGCAAGTCATAGTTCACGATGATGTTGGCAAACTGAAGGTTGCGGCCTTCACCGCCAGCTTCGGTCGAGACAAGTACATGCGACTTCTCGCGGAAGTGACGAATGGCAGTCTCCTTCTCCTCAGCGGACATCCGCCCGTTGAAGACCGCCACATCGAGCCCGTTGTACTTCAAGGTCTCAGCAAGGAACAACTGGGTCTCGATGAACTGAGTGAAGACCACAGCCTTGTCGTTTCCCCCTTTGAGAGCGTCCATCAACAGTCGAACGAGCTCCTTGGCTTTGGTATCGCGCACGTCATCGAGCTCATCCGCCATGCGCTCGAGCTGGTGGATCTCCAGCTCGAGTGCCGCGATCTCGAACGAGGTTCCTTGCCCTTCGACGGCCGCCAGCGCCTCCGACTGCTCTTCGGGATCGTCCCAATCCAAAACGCTCGCCTTCGCGACTCGCTTCGATTCCTTCGCGGCACGGAGTACATGTCGCAGGCGGACGATACGGCGGCGAAAGCTGACGCGTAGGGCATGCGAACTGCTCGTCAGCATCTTGTGATAGATCACCATGAGAAACCCAACGGCTGTGTTCTTCGTCCCCATCGCGGTCGAGTAAACGCTACGCAAGTACTCCGAGACTTCGTCATAGATATCAAGCTCTTGTTGCGACAGGGATACCTGCACGACGGTCGCAGTACGCTCGCCGCCGAGATTGAGCTCGGACTTCCTGTTTCGAACAATGGCGTTCGCCAACGGGTGTAGCTCAACCAAGGCATCCTTGGCCGCCTCACGACCTGCCGAAGTCATCAAGTCGACGGCTGCAGTTCCGCCGTCTCGACCGGCCATCAGGGACCGGTAGTGCTCCAGTGCAGCCTGATGATCGGGATCCGTTTCGGACTCCCACCTTTGCAGCTGATGCATCAGTCGGTTTAGCTTGGGGATCTGGAGACGCTCGCGGTCGAAGTGCGTCGAAGAGACAAATAGGCCCGGTTCCACCAGTTCAATGAGCGAGAAGAGTTCGTACTCGTGGAGCTGAACGGGCGTCGCCGTCAGCAGGAGAAGTCCGTGCACTTGGTCCTTCAGATCCTCGGCCAGGCGATAAGCCTGCGTGCTGCGAGGCGAGGAGTTGCCAGACCGCGTTCGGCGCACACGATGAGCCTCGTCGAACACGACCATGTCCCAGTTCGCTCCGGCAATCTGCTCTTGGCGCTTGGCCTGCGTTGCGAACGGGAGCGAGCAGATCACGTTCGGCACCCGCTCGAACGGGTTCTTACCGCCGCGGCCATAGTGCTCCGCAGCCGCGCCATCGATGATCTCGAACGGCTCGTTGAACTTCGACGCAAGCTCCGACTGCCATTGCCTCGTCAAGCTGGCCGGCGTCACGATAAGAACTCGTTCCAGTACCTTCCTGGCGCGGAGCTCCTTGATGATGAGGCCTGCCTCGATAGTCTTCCCGAGACCGACCTCGTCGGCCAGAATCATCCGTGGCGCAATTTTTTGGGCAACGACGCGATGGGCCACGAAGGCTTGGTGGAGTTTCGGCTCCAGCCGAGCGTTGGAGAGGGCCGCGCTGGAGTCGAACCGGTACGCGTGCAACACAAGCCGTGCGAGTAGCCGGAGCAATGCGGCGTTCGCGTCGCCTCGGACGCCCTCCGCCAACAGCAGGTGTGGCTCAAGCTCGAGCGACTCAAGGTCATGCACTGAGACATACCTAGTTCCACTTGCGAAGGCCACGCGTGCGTTGTCACCCGCCGCCTCAAGGACGACGCCCGCGTCGCCTGTCGCTCGTTGTCGAACCTGAACACCAGCGGCAAAACTCGGCCCGTTCACGATCTCCTCCCTGCGTCGTGATGCACTCGGCATCGTAGTAGCCCTCGCCGACATTTTTGAAGTGTGCGGCGCTAGCCCTTGTAGCACTCTCGGACAATCAGGAAGTACTGTCACATGCCAAGCCCGCGCGGCAGTCCCCACCACATACCGCACTCATCGGTGAATCACTGCACGGCGTTACGTCTCCGCCTGGACGCTTCCTACCAGTGGGAAGTCAAGTGGCTGTCAAGGACCGCGGGCCCGGCCCTCGCGACTATGCCGACAAAACCGGCGTCGTAGCGACAGTATCTGCGAAACCGCCCTGGAATCTGACAATCTTTAGGTCAGGAGTACAGGTGAAGCCAGGACTCTACGAAGAACTCGCCACCCATAGCCCGCTCCTAGCCTGCTCGGCGCACTGGATCAGGTCGACGGACTGATCTCTCTGCTGAAACCGTCGACGAAGCCGAACAGCCTGAAGTGCTTGCCCGTCATGTTCGAGACGGAGATGCCGTCGTCCGTGCGCTCGGCAGCACTCGCGACCAAATCGAGCGGGGCGCCAGCCAACAGGCCGCAGTGGACGCGCTGAACGCTCCTGGCCATTGCCGGCGCCGAGAGACGTACCGTCCGACGCCTTGGCCCGCGAGCACAGCGCGCTCGCCGCGGCTGAACCGAACCCGCCGCTCCACAGCCACCGATGGCCCGCAATCGTTGCGACGCGGCGGCGCCCAGACGTTCCTTCCAAGCGCCACCTCAATAATGTCGTCTTGACTGGCCCACCTGGCCGCCACAATTCAGACTTCCTACTGTCCTCCTACTGCCTCAGGCCTCGCGGCCCTCGTCGTTAACCTGTGTGACTGAGATGCCTGCGGTCTCTTGCTCTCCAGCTGAAACATCGCGGGCTAGGGACAGCACTGCGGCGAGTCGGGCCTCAACGTTGGTGGTAAGTCTGCGTAGTCCAAGCTGATCCAACACTTGTCTGAATAGGACTTCGTCACTGTCCCATCCATGTACGTCTGCTGCATCTGCAATCAGTGCAGCCAGCTCCCGCGGCGGGACGTGCTCGAGCGGACGCGGCCCCAACTGCCTAACGGTTAGCTCGGGTTGATCGGGTAGCCGGTAAGTTCGTGGCTTCACCCCCGATTGCTCCAATGGATTGTCTGCCAGAAGTGTTCCCTGCCGTACGGCGATCACGATGGCTGAGTTCAGAGCCTTGGCAATCTGCTTGCCGACTCGGTGACCACCCGACGCTCTGACATACGCCGTATGGAGCCGATGCCCTTCGACTGGTCCTTCAACCGCGACGATCGAACGGATCCCCCGGATCAAGTCATGCTTTGTCGCGGTCACAGCTGACGGCAAAATCCCCGTGTACTCCGCGTATGGCGCAAGCTCACGACTCCTATCGACGGCCGATGGAACAAGCGGGTCCAGCTCCGCGACGTCGTCGGCAAACGTAGCCGGTTCGTTTACGAAGTCTTCGTCTACTGCGACCCGGCCAACCGCTCCCGCGATGCTCGGTGCGATGTCGTGAGGCGCGCTTAGCTTGGACATGCCCATGTGCTCATACTGGTCATCGGTGCTTAGTTCTACTCCACCCTTGCCGTCCTGGCCAGAGTCCGCTTCCGCGTCCGCCGCGTCATCCATCTCCTCCGACAGCCATCCGGACGGATGGATGCCAAGCTCGCTCAGCGTGCCCCAGAGGGCATCCAGAGCGCCGGCCTGATCGACGTAAAAGGCAGACTCACGGATTCGAAAGAACTGCCACCCGCAGCGCTCCAAGTCGCGCTGGCGAGCAAGGTCCCTCTCATACACGTCCGGTCCGTGCCACGCGTCTCCGTCGCACTCGATCGCCAGCCGACCCTTGGGCCCGACAACGACAAGATCGAGTCGGTAGCCGTTCGCCGGAAACTGCGGAATGACGGTGTAGCCGCGGTCGATCAAACGATTGAAGACACGCTGCTCAAATAGCGAGTCGAAGGGCTCAACTAGCGCGTTCTCGGGCACGTCATGCTTGACGACGCCGTCGTCATCGGTTTGGAGCCGATTGATCACTCCATAGCAGTAGTCCAGAAGCTGGAAACGCATATCAGCCGGGTTACTGACGTCGCCGATCGCCACGGAGTGGAACAGCCACAGTTGGTCCTTGGCTCGTGACACGGCCACGTTGTAGCGCTGAACGTACAAATCCTGTGTCAGCGTGCCCAGTCGCCGACCGACTTCTGCCGCAGCCACCATAGACAGGAACATCACGTCTCGCTCCGACCCTTGGAAGTCCGCCGCGTCCCCGCATCGCAGATCCCTCGCCGCCCACTCCTCGGGCGGGATGCGCTCGAGGAGCCCCGCCTCGATTGCCTTCGCTTGCGCGCCCCCCAAGAGCGAGACGACACCGAAGGTGAGTCCGTCGTACCGCGGATCGCTCAGACACTTCTCGATCTGATCGACGATCGCATCAACCTCAGGCGGATTGACTTTGTTCGTCGTCCCCTTCTGGTATCCGTCTGAAAGGAAGACTGCTTTGATCGGTTCGAGTCTATCCGCGCCGTACTGACGAACCGGAATGAGGCGGATGCCGTCAGGCTCGTAAGCGATCCGATTGGAGAATCCGATGATCTCCGGCACACAACGCCGGTGCTCGGTGAGCGTAATCATGCTGCCGTATCTCATTCGAGCCTCGTCAAACAGACTGCGCTTCGGGTCCTGCCAGGACGCCTTGTAGCGATCGTCGGCGAGGTACTGGTTAGCGAGGTCACGCAAGCCCTGCTGGTCTACGCCCACGGCGACAGGTGACACCTGCTTGTCATCCCCGATAACGACAATCTTGGGGGCCAGATACTGCAGGAAGGTGGCTTCCAGTCCGGCCTGAGACGCCTCGTCGACAATGACGACGTCGAACATGTTCTGCTCGATCTGCAACTGTTCCGCGACGCGATAGATCGGCATGATCCACACGGGAACTGCCGGGCGGCAGCGATCCATCGCCTTCCGGATCTCGGCACGCTGCTGGGCTGCGTACTTCCCCGTGCCCTTGCCCATTCGACGTACGAGCTGGGCGTACTGGGTAAGGTCGGCACGAGCCTGCCCCGTCAATCTGCCTGGCGAGACGGCATGGTTCCAGGCACGCGTTGCCGCAAGGGTCTCGACCTCGCGACGCAGCCGCTCCTCGATGACAGTGATCTTCGCTTGCAGTGCGTTGATATCAGTGGTGTCCTGCTCCAAGATCCAGACACCGGTGCCGGCCCACGACCATGCAGCGGCCAAGTTCGGTAGGCGCGACGACCACCGCGGATCCGCAGGACTCTGCTCGATCGTCTGTCGGAGCGCCAGCGCCCCGCTGGCTAGTCGCGCGGCGAGTTCGTCGCGGCGCGCGGCCGTGCTGCGTACTTCGTGCAGCCGCTTGAGACGTCCATGTGCGGCCGCGTACTCGTCATGATCTCGGCGTCGCACAGCCAGATGTAGATGCTGAACGCATGGGGCGGCATCGAGCCAGCGCGTCGCGGTTTCGATAGCCTCTTCCAACGCTTCCAAGGGCTGCGCCGCCGCGGCCAAGGCATCCTTGGCGGCCGCTGCATCAACGAGGTTGGCGTAAGTGTGGACGGCCATCAGGTCGTGCCAGTCCGGCCGCGGGAGCCCGAGACTGGCGAGGCTTTGTTCTTCGACCGCAAGTCGCTCGCCTAGGTTCAGGACACGATTGAGCTGCTGCAGCTCAGTGGTATGCCATTGGAGACGCTCTCGGAGGGTGCCCTCTGGCGGGATGTTTACGTTGGACGGCCAAGCCTTATCGAGCGCGTTGACCGACCGCTCAGCCTCTACAAATGTGAGGAACATTCTGAGCTGGTGCTCGGTCGTCGGCGGAAGCTGGTCGACGCGAACATTATCGAGCAGCGGCTTGGCCTGCTTGACGGCCTTCGCGGTGAAGGCGCCGAGCTTGGGTGAGCCGTCCGCTGCGGTCTTGACGGAACCACCGTTGCTCACGTGCTCGTGAAGGTGTTGAGCCAAGGCCGTGAGCGCGCCGATGTCGCCGCCGCTAACAGTCACCTCAGTGATCGGCCCCAAGGCATCTGCCAAGGGCCGGGTTCGGTCTATCAGCTGCGAGATCTGGCTCGAGCGCACCTGCCACAAACCTGCCCTGCCCGCGCGTATATCAAAGAGAGCTTCGTTCATCCAGGCTTCGCTACGTTGCTCGAGCTCGCCGGCAACCTGAGCCAACGCCCGCATCCGATCTTGTAGCGGCGTGCGTTCACTGGCTTCGAGACGGCTGACAGCGTCGAACGCGTGGTGTGCGTTGAGGTCGCCATGTCCATTTGCGATCGCAGCGGCATCGCGTTCCTGTGCACGCAGGTCAGCGAACTGATGAGGCAGCGGAATTGACTCGACATCGATCAGCCGTAGTGCCGCGTCCGCTTCATCCTCTACGAGTTCCTCATCGAGCAAGTAGCTGTGCCACTCCACAATCTCCGCGTCAGTCAGGGGTACAGCTTCGGTCGGTAGTACGGTGGCGTGCTGTGCCAACCACCGAAATTCCTCGGCCTGAGACTGGTACTTCTGCGCAATGGCAGCGAGCGTACCGTCATAGCCACCGTGCTGATGTGTGCCGACCTCTTGCTCGCGAGCTTCAATTAGCTGGCGGTGCGTCTCCGCACGTTGGCGGCGAAGCTCGTCGATTGATAGGACGGCCTGCTCGATCGCACGCACAGCTTCATCAGCATCATGATCTGCCGCGGTGGATGCGATGCGTTCGACCGCTAGCTTGAGATCCGACATGTCGCTGCGCGACGTTCCGACCACCGCAACGCTCAGCGGTTTGATGGCCGCTGGAAGTTTGTCTCGGACCTCCTTGAGCGCCCGGTCAGTGTGGGCCGCGACCAGGACCCGCTTCCCCTGGGCCAAGAGATGCGATAGCAGCGCGGCCGCGGTATGGGTCTTGCCCGTTCCCGGCGGACCTTGTACAAGTGTTTGCGCACTGGTGTCGACCTTGCGGATGATCTTGAGCTGAATGTCGTTGACAGGTAAGGGTAGGAACACCTCATCGTCGATTGAGACCATGCCGCCCTCGGCGGAATCGCTAAGCGCCGCCGGTACATGGT
The DNA here is from genome assembly GCF_042657745.1 of Kribbella qitaiheensis. GTDB lineage: Bacteria > Actinomycetota > Actinomycetes > Propionibacteriales > Kribbellaceae > Kribbella > Kribbella qitaiheensis. The sequence continues at coordinate 151,981 of NZ_JBHSKE010000003.1, forward strand.
CCGGGTCGATTAGAGGAAGTAGACCTGAAGGAACCTCATCGCTCTCGGCCAGTTGCGCGACGATCGTCTGGAAGATCTCGACCAGACCTTGCTGCGATCGCTTTCGCAGAATGAGCGCTGGTGCATAGGCCGCGACGGCATCCGCGCGACATTCGGGCGCCGTGTCTGTGTCAAAATACTCGCCACCTGCGTCAAGGGTGTGTACAAAGCGTCGGGCAAGGATACCTATCTCGTCCCGATCTAGAAGATGGGACTCGAAGCCACGTGCTTCACTCTTCAGCTCGTTGATTCGCTGCGGGTTCGTGATGAGATGAGGGTCCAGCATGTCGAGCTCAACCGTGACGGTATCGATGGCGGGCTCACGAACGACGGTGAGACGGCCGCTGTCGGCATCGAGGTTGATGGCTGCTGCCGCCGTGAACAGGTGCCGACTGACCGGGCTATACCCATCGGGCTTCCAGCCTAGGCAGCCGACGCCGACTACGAGTTCGAACTCCTCAGCGTGTCCGGCGGCAGTCACGTGAGTGGAGAACAGTTCCCCGTACAGCAATCTTACGGCCTGATCTCGCAATTCCTGACCCGCCCACGACTGCCAGTCTTTGAGCCACATGTTGTAAGCGGTAATTACATCGGGCATATCTTCGATCAACACCATCGAGGATGTCACCTCAATGGGATCTGGCTCACTACTCACGCCAGCTTCGGGGCTCTCGGATCGGTGGATCGATTCACGAAGCCGCGGCACTCGTTCCGGGTCGTCGATGGGACCCGCAAGCCATGGCGCCAACGCATCCTCAGGTATCGGTGCCTCCGTTCGCGGAACTCGTTCAACCGTCAGGATCGGGCCGTCCGGCTCCACGATCGCACTGCGGTGAGCACTGGCGATCGCCCAATGGTCCGGCAGATCTGCGAACCAAGTAACGGACCCTTCTCGTTCGTAGGCATCCGTAGTGCGAGGAGGCGCCGTCTTCAACTGCTGAGCACGCGCGAGGAATTCGAAGAGGTTCATCGCTCGCTCAACGAGCGGGCTTCGGCCTTCCTTCATCCCTGATGTCAGCTCGGTCGCCGATTCCTGCTCCATAAATGACACTTTGATTCCTCCCCAGATCTGCGACCCTGACGCCACCTGCCAGTGATCGCCTAACAACCGACGATCTCAACGCGTAGGCAAACCAGTTAGTCTGAAATGTTGCTGTAAGTCCTTGGTTCTAGGGCAATGCTCGCACCGTTCTCGTCGAGCAGTCGACTGGCTAAGGTGGCGCGTGCGCGGCCAGGCGGGAGCATTTCCGAGAACTTCAGACCGGTGAGCGCCTCATCGGACACCTCGGGCAGAGCAGAGTCATAGTGCGCGGACTGTAAAGCAGCCTCCACTTCATCTCTCGCCAAGTCCGGCTGCAGCCGAATGGCGTAGTTGTCGAAGCGCGCCGCTGGCTCTGCGACGGACTGCAGCCTTGCTGCCAAGGTCAGGTTGGCTCGTCCACCCGCCCAGGTCCACCAGTGCAATCCGTCATCTCGGACCACCACGCTGCCGCGCGGGTTCACCGTGTTCCGCATCGACTCTCTCAGCTCGGCCAGACCAGTCATAGCTCGCCGCGACAGCTCGACATCGGGCTCAGCACCGAGCAGCACCTCCCGCTGTGCTTGGCAAAGAGCCGAACCCAGGAGCGGGACCGACGCGCTGCGCCAGCTCGCCCGTCCTCCGTCTGCAGCTGCCTCGACGAAGCACCGTCGTCGCTTCCAATCGATGGCTGTCACCCGCCAGGCCCTCCCAGCGAGGAGCAATATCCGCGGACCGCTCACCCGCCGTGTGAGTGCTAACGGCGAGACGGTTCCGATCTGCTCGCGGCCCGCCCAAACGGCCACCTCAGGGGCGGCCGTAAATACACTGAGCAGTTCCATGAAGTGCCGACGGCCGTACCGCTTCTCGGCCTCTGGACCGACAAACAGCATTCCGCTGTCGCGCTCAAGATGGCCACTTTCGACAAGCCAGTCTGCGATTGCAGCATCGTGCGAGTCAGGTGGCGTGGTCCTCCCCAACCATTCCGGCCACGTCGACTCACCGACCTGGCCTTCCTGCAGACACAGCGCCATCAATTGTTGCGCCAGCACGTGAGCGGGATCAGGTGGCGGCTCCACCAGCTCAACGAATCCCTGGCTCCATAGGTGCAGCAGACCTGCCCCATGCAGCAGAGCACCAGGCGTTGTCGCGAGCAGCAGCGCGTTGCGCGAGGTACCCGCTCGTCGCCCGGTTCGCCCGAGTCGCTGGAGGAACGACGCCACGGTGCCCGGAGCGTCGACTTGGATCATCCGATCGAGATCACCAACGTCAATGCCGAGCTCAAGGGTCGATGTCGAGACGATTACGCAATCGCGGGACTCGGCGAACGCCTTCTCCGCCCGCCTGCGTTCGTCGAGAGACAGCGACGAGTGCGAGACATAGGTCTCGACACCTCTGATCCGCAACGCCGATGCCAGGGTCTCGACAGCGCGCCGACTCTCGCAGAACACAAGACGCTTCTCGCCGGCGTGCAGAGCTGAGATGACCTTCGCCGCGTTGGCCGTCCCTTCCGCGGGGCTGTCACCGCTCACGTCGTCTAGGACGACATCAGCGTCAGCGCGCCTGCCAGCTTGGACATCTGGGGCGACGACTGCGCCAGGCCTTCCGACGCCGCTCCCTTGCAACCAGCGCAGCAGGTCGTCCGGGTTGCCCACCGTTGCAGACAGTCCGACTCGCTGAATCTTGTGACCGGCCAGTCGCTCCACCCGCTCCAGCACTGCAAGCAGGTGCCATCCCCGGTCATCGCCCGCGAAGGCGTGGACCTCGTCGACGACGATCGCTCGCACGTTCCCGAAGAACTCGTGAGCATTGACCTTGGTCGACACGAGCGCAGACTCCAACGACTCCGGCGTGGTCAGCAGGATGTCAGGAGGCTGACGAATGAGGGCGCCCCTTCGTGCTGTCGATACGTCGCCGTGCCATAGGCCGGCAGTACGTCCGATCCAGGACGCGTATGACGTAAGCCGCGGCTCAAGGTTGTTCAGCAAGGCCTTAAGCGGGCATACGTACAAGATCGACAACCCGTGCCAGCGGCCGTTCGCCATCGAGGTGAGTAGCGGGAAGGTCGCAGCCTCGGTCTTGCCGCCCGCCGTGGGCGCGAGGAGCAACGCGTCGTCTCCACGCAGCAGTGGCTCGATCGAATCGTTCTGGAGGGGGCGCAACGAAGGCCACTGCAACGTGTTCACGATGTGGTGGGCGATTGTCGGGTGCAGGAGGTCAACGCTCATGTGGCGCTTACAGCTCGACGTCGTCGACGGAGGTTGCGCGTTGCGTCCGAGCATTGCGCTCGACGTCCGTGAGCTCGCTTCCGCTGACGGTCAGCTTGTAGTCGCGGTGCGGATCGAAGTCGTCGTAGAGGTCCACGCGATCGAGAATGTCACCAACAAGCTTCTTCAGGTACACCCTCGGCGCCACGCCCACTTGCCCTCCGAGTCCACCTGTCACGGCAGCGGCGAGCTCGTCGATGTAGGAGTCGGACACGTGAGTGGCGATCCGATCTGGTGACTCTGCGCCAACGGCAAATATGTCGCGGACCCTGCGACCGAGTTCGCCTAGCGTCTCGAGCGTGAACCCCGGTAGGCGTAGCTGCACTGCCCGGGGGTTGTCGAACCTCGCATCGGTGGTGAAGTCCGTAGCGAGCCGCTGCGCCAAGGGCGGCAACCGCTGTACCCCTTGAGCTCCCTCGAAGAATGCGGGAGTGCCGGTTATCACCAGGTACAGCCCTGGGAATCGTCCGCCGTCGACCTCGTCGATCAGCTGCCGGAGCGCGTTGAGTGCCTTCTCCCGGACGTCAATCCTCACCCGCTGCAGTGTCTCCACCTCGTCGAGCACCAGCAGAAGGCCCGGGTGGCCGCTGTCCCGCAAAACCGTGAGAAGTCCCTGCAGGAAGCCGAACGCCCCGAAGTGGTCAAGCTCACCCCGGACGCCGGCTGAACGTCGTACGGATGAGGAAACGTGGGGTTGACCAGCGAGCCAGGCCGCCAACCCCTCGGCCTTCGCGGTTTCGCCCTCACCGGTTGCCGATCGGTACGCTCGAAGGGCCGCGCTAAACGCCGGCGTGGTCTGCGACACGGAAGCCAATCGGCGCTCGAGCACCGAGTCGACCTCCCCGGGTGCCTCCGACTCCAAAGCGTACAGCCAGGCATCCAGGACGGGTCGAAACGCAGACGGCGGGAACTCGGCAGTCTGCAGCGACTCAGCGACTCGCCGGTACACCGTCTCCAGCTTGTGCAGTGGAGTCTCGGTCTCAGAAATTTGAACCTCTGCGGTGGCAAGTCCCCGCTGCTTTGCTCGTTCCGCCACCCAGCGGGCAAAGAAGGTCTTGCCTGACCCGTAATCGCCACGCACCGCCTTGAAGACGGCTCCCCCGCCAACCACCGTGTCGAGCTCCGCGTCCACTGCACCCTCGAACCGGCGTAAGCCCACGGCAAGGACGTCTAGACCGTTGCTCGGCACGGTTCCCCGGCGCAGGGCATCCACGATGTCGCGGCGGCGGCGTGGGCTGACGGTGACTGTCACGTGCCTAGACCAAACTGTTCGCGTAGCAGGCCGATATCGAGCTCGACACTGCGCTGGTCAGCGCTTCGGGCGAGCACTGGGTACTGGTCGACGTTGAATAGCCGCTGCAGAGCCGCGATCGCGCCGACCACACGAACCTCAGGCACGCCGAGGGTCGTCGCGGCCGCGGTGAGTCCGAGCCGATTCGACGGGGCAGTAGCCAGCGCCGATATCAGCGCCACGACCTGCTCGTCGGTCGGACCACCAGCGACCTTCGGCCTACGCTGGTAGGCCGGTGCCTTGACCAACTGATGACCCAAGCCGCGCGTCGGCGTGCTTGTCGGCTCATCGAACGGCAGTTCGTCCGCGCCACGACGTGCCCGACGCGACGGGGCAGAGACCGGCTTTTCGTCGACCGAAGCGATCGTCGCCGCAACCTGCTCATGCCACCACAATGGTGCTTGCGGGGGTGCCGCGATCCAGTTCTGAGGGGCGTCGCCGGCGCAAAGGACAGCCACTGGTACGACGACCTCCGCAGGCGCAGCGCCTCCGTGATAGCCGGCCTTCATCGGTCCGTAACGCACCAGTTCATCGACCGCGAGGACCGCCGTCCCGCCTTCGGTCATGACCCGACTTCCCTCGACATAAACCTCGCCAGCTTCAACGTCCTTCTTGGACAGCGCTATGCGCGAACGGTTGCTCGTCATCTCCTTCGCCGGAAGAGAACGGCCCTCACGCCGCTCCACGATGTGCCCATGATCCGCGGTGAGCACGACAACCCGACCGGCCCGACGCGCTGTGGTCAGCAATGGCGCAAGATGCTTGACCATGTCGCTCGTCCACGTGGTACCGCCCGGATCGGACCTGTCGAGCGCGTCGTCGACTGTGTTCAGCACGCACGCCACGATCCGGATGCCCTGGACGTCATCCACAGCGTCGGCGACCTCACCGGCAAGCGCGAACCCGGCTTTGCTCTTCTCAAGCTCGAACTTGTGGAACAGCTTCGAGGATTTCCCGTACTCCTTGCATAGTCGTTCGAAGCCGATTTGCTCCTGGCGTCGGGACCCACGAGTCAACGTGCCACAAAGCAAGCTTGTCCGGGAGTACTCGGTCAGCGTCGGCAGGACGGCGAGCGCCGCCAGCCGGCTCGTGCCATCCGCGGGAAGGCACTCGGTCCAGCTCTGGACTCCAGTCGTCAGATCGTCCAGCACCTCGGTGCCCACCGCAACACTCATGCCGTCAGCGACCACCAGAAGCACGGGCAGTTCGGACGCGATCGGCATCACCACATCGCCCAGGAGGGACTCGACTCCCAGCACAGACGGCTTACCGATGACCTTTGCCGTATCGGCCGCCAGTGCCTTGGCGAACTGCTCGTCGAACGCTCCCCGTCGTTCACGCACGAGGTGGAGCACTCGCTCCAGCCCCATCGAGAGACTCTTGGCGTGCACCCCCGACCAGGCATCGTTAACTGCACGGTCCACCCAGGCAAGATCCTCAAGGTAGACCGACGTGAGATCCGCGAGCGACATCGCTTCCCTGGACGGGGCGACCGCCCAGCGCAGCAGCCGGACTCCTGCCTCTGCGCGAGCGGCCTGGTCATTGCGACGCGCAAGGATGTGGTCCCGGACATCGGCCAGCGCTGCTTCCGCCGCGCTCAGGTCAGCCCTTTCAATTCTCGCCGTCGAGCGGCCCCGCAACGTGGAGCCGACAGCAGACAACATTGCCTCACCGACGGCCGCGAGCCGTTCGGTGAGTCCACTTCGGAGTACTGGCGAGGCGGCGGCGAATGCGGTGCCGTCGACGTCAGCCAGTAGTGCATCGCCGCGATCCAAAATCGCCGCAACGGACGACTGGTCGCGGTCAACGAGGGTTTCGACAACATCGCGGGCGAGTTCAGCCCAGCGGCGTAGCTGATCGTCATTCGGGTTCTCACCCACGTTCTTCTTGAACAATGCCCTGGGGCCCGACCCTGGATCGGACTCAACCACGCAAGCTGCAACCAAGCCGAGCGGAACAAGATCTGCCACCCGCCCGTTCTTCAGCAACGCCGCAGCCGCGCGCTCCAGAGGTCCGGCCTGACGCGAGATCCACTCCACCACGAAGTCGGTCAGGGCGTTGCCTGCCAGAGTGCGGAGGTCGGCCAGCGAGGCTGCCACCATCCGGCCCGTGCTCCAGTCGAGTACCAGGTCGGGCCCGACATCCGGACGCCCCCGCAAGCCCAGTTGTTCATCCGCAACAGCTGAGCACAGGTGATCGAGCGTCAGGAAACCACCAGCCGTCGGCGGCCAGGCTCCCCCGGCAGGGGTGAGCGCAAGTACGCCCGTGGCCAGCGCCCGGTGCTCCTTGTGTACGACGAGGCGGTGGTCGACGCGCGTAGCGGCGAACCGCTGACGAACACCCGCCCAGGCATCGGGGCGATGAAGCCGCTGACCAGCCAGATGAGCGCGAATGCTGAGCCCGAGATCGGCCTCGCTTCGATCTGTGAGGATCACCAACCAGCGCTGCGGCTCACGCAGCAAGAGGGCCTCGCGGACGGCAAGCGCGGAGCTGGCGGTGACCACGCTGACGGGTGTTCCACGGTGGTCCAGAGTCGGTGGTTCCTCCCACACAGGCTGAGCCTGGATGGCTACCACGCCGTCGCCGTGCCCCTTGCTCCGCACGTCATCGAGCAGCGCTCGCACCTCGGCAATGGTGATCGGTGTCAGACTCACGACTCAACCTGCCACCGGACCGAGACAGTCCGGCCCGGGTGATCGCTGATGTAGTCGCGCAGCGCCGCGATCGCCTCATCTAGATCACTGGTCGACTCAATGGTCGCCGAGCCACTGCCAGGCGGTGGTGGCGGCAAGGGCGGAGTTGGGGGCGTCGGTCCTGGCTTCTGGACGCCGCCGGCCAGCCAGGTGAAGACATCGTGGTCGGCATCTTTGAGTGCCTTGCCGATTTGGATCGCGAGTTCATCGCTCTGCAGCGCTTTTCGAAGCCGGTTGAGGGCGGCGGCTGCCTCCCGGCCCCGGACGTCATCGACCGCTGATGCGGTAACCAGCGGCGCCAGCCTGTCCCAGCCGAAGTTCGTCAGCTGGAGGGCTGCTTGCGACGCCGACATCAGCGACCTGCTCAGCGCCTCCGGCGTCGACGGCATGTCGTGGTTTGCCAAACCACGAACGATCTCCACCCGGTCGCGAGTTTCGGTGAGCTTAGCAACCAACCGCTCGGCGCTGCGTGCCGTCGCCAGCCTGCCCGTCCGCGTGGCTGCGTCGATCCCGAGTCGCTGATAGGCCGCGCTAAGCCGCCCGACTAGGTCGCTGGCTGCCGCTCGCTGCACACCGGCCCGGTGCACCACATCGCTGACCAACTCAGTCACCGACGATGTGGTGAGGTACTGGTTGACGATCGTGCCGAAGATACGCTGAGCTCGTTCGATCGCCTGTTCCCAGTCCTCGTGGTCGGGCATCGCCTCCGGCCGCAACTCCATGTCCGAGGTGAGCTTCCCGGGGTCCGGCGTGGGCGTCATCGCCACTCCACCGCGGCACACCGATCGGTCGGTCAGCTCCGCCCAGGCCAGCGCCACCAGATCGGCCACCTCAGGGCGCAGACCTGCACGTGGTTCGCGCGCGGCGATCCACCGTCGCACGTCGTCGACAGTCACCGTGTCCTGGCCACCGCGGTCCTCACGCCCGAAGGCCCGGTTGATCTCGGTGGACCAGGTGAACCTACTCGACTCGAACAGCAGCGCATTCTCGCTGACATGGCCCAGCCCGAGTGGGCCGACGATGCGCCCGACCACCTCACGGTCGCGCGGTTCCACAGGCGCGCGGCCGTCTGAGTCCTGCCGGGCCAGGCGAAGATACCGAAGGACGGTGATCAGGTCCTTCGGGCGGACGTCCTCATTGCCGAAGCGTGGGTGACCAGGAAACAGGGTTGTGAAGGCTTGGTCTACCAGGTTGTCGAATGCCGACGCGAGGTCGGCGCCGACGGGCGACTCGGGCTGCAGTTCCGCGTTGAGGCTGACCAAGACCTTCGTGTGGGCTGCATCATCGACCAACGTGTTGGGTGTCTCGGTCGCAACGCCGTATGCCTCCTGGATGGCCCGCTGCAACCGCTCCCGCAGGCTATCGCGGTGGCTCTCAAGGATGCGACGAGCTTCGATTCGATCCACGTCGCCCAAATGATCGGACGCCAGCCGGTACCGTTCGTCGCTGCTCAGCACGTGGTTGAGAATTACCAACTTTCCGAGCTCGTCTAGGCGCGCGGGATGAAGGAACCGCGGCAGCCAGACCAGGCTAGTGGTGTGGCTAAGGCGGGTGCGCAGATCATCCAGTCGCGCCAGGTCGTCGCGGGCGCTCTTGCCGTCCTCGTCGAACGGATAGTCGATGACGAACCGCCACGTGTCCGAGGTCGCCTCAAAGCGATTGTCCGGCAACCATTCCCGGTCTCGGACGTTGCCGAAGACAATCTCGACTTCGCGGCGGGAGCCCCGCCACAGCACGGCGTGGCGGTGCACGCCGAAGGCGTCGTCGCCGGTGTCAGCGAAGCCGAAGGCGTCCCACACCAGGTGCTTGAGGGTGTTTCGCCGCGCACCGGTCGAGTCCTCCGCGCGTGCCCGATCGATGATCGACTCGTAGTCGACCTCCGAGATGCCGAGCCGAATCACCGGGTTCCGCGGGTCGTTGCTGACCCGAAGCGCCGGCACGTCGATACTCCAGCGCTTCACCTTGTTGAGCACCAGGCTTGCTTCCTGGCCTGGCAGCGGCGAGGTAATCGACCCATGATTGAGCGCTGCGAGCCTGCTAGCGGTCAGGTCCTTAAGTGCTGGCACCTCGGGTGCGACCGCCGATAGTACTAGCGTCTTCACCAGCCGGTCGTCCGCGTTAAACGGGTGGAACGGATCCAGCGCTGCGACCTGCTCCTCGGCGAGTCCGTGGTCGCGCAACAGGATCGGCCGCAGCTTGTCGGTGTACAGCGCACGCGCGTTGGTGAAGCGGCCGGCCATCTCGCTGGTGATGGGCTGGCTGCCGTGCACGACGAGGTTAAACAGATCACCGACCGGGACGACGTCGTCGACGGTCAGCGTGTCACGCTGTTCGACCAGCAGTTGCTGCATCACCTTGAGGGCTGTGCGATCGCGCTGCATCACGGAGGCCAACGCGCGGAGGGTCGACACCAACGCGGGCGAGAACGGATAGGTACGACGGAAGGCGAGCTGGTCGGCGCCCCGGTGCTTGTCATCGCTGTTCGCGCTGTCGAGCAGCGTGTCCCAGACCTCAGGCCGCCTGTCCAGCGACTCGAAGGCGTCGGTCAAGATCCTGTCGGCCCGGTCGTCAAGCGGGCGCAGAAGCCGGCGCTGCGCGACGTAGGGGAGGTTGTCGTCTCCGAGTGTGATGGGGACGAAGCGACCCTCTTGGTGACGAAACGCATCCTCGAGCGCCTGGCGCTCGGACCCGGGGCCGCCGCCGTGTTCACCGAAGTACTGGCGAAGATCCATCTGGCGTGCGACGAACGAGATGAGCGGGATGGAGCGCTCGCCGCTGGTGGACTCGACCAGTTTCGTGAGCTTCTGCGCCTCCTGGCTGAACCGCTGGTGGTCCCGAACGAGGAAGGTCAGCCAGAGCACCAGCTCGTCCAGGAACAGGACCACCGCCTCGTAGCCAAGGCCCTTGGCGTGCTTCGAGATCGCGGCGAGGCCCTCGTCGAGCGAGACATAGCGCGCTCCGCGGCTGACGCTGAAGGAGTCTTGGAAGTAGACCGCCACCAAGGCCGTGACCAGCTCCTGGCGAGCGTCGCTGCCCGGGGCGGCCGCGCGAGCAGAGTCGTACCGGTCCTTGTTCCAGCCGCCGGCGCCGTCGAGCATCTTGCTCCACGGATCGTCACTGCCGCCGCCGGCGAGTGCATTGAGACCTTCGAAGAAGGAGTCATCGCCCATCCTCGATCGCAGCCGCTCGGCGTCCGCCAGCAGGCCGTCGCTGGCGTGGACGGCCGGCAGGATGCAACCAGGGTGCAGTGCGCGGATCTGCTCGACGTAGCCGCCGAGGATCCGGTCCTCGACGGCATCGGCATCGAGGAAGTGGTACGCGAGCCGGAGGATCTTCTTGCCCGCGAGGTCGTCGTCGTGGCGCGCAAGGATAGGGGCGAGTTCTTCCTTCGCGCGCGCGACAGGGTCGTGACCGAGTAAGGCGTAGAGGACAGCCATGAAGTGGCTCTTGCCGGACCCGAAGGAGCCGTGGAGGAAGGCCGCCCGGCTGGTGTTGTCGCGGAGGGCGCTGGCGACGAGGTCTAGCGCCTGGTCGAACGACGTTGCCAGTTGATCTGTGACGACGTAATCGTCGATGGTCTGATTGCGGTGGCTCCCCTGAACGCCTTCCGTGAGACGCAGGACGTAGTCGTCCGCCCCTGTGCGCTTAGGGATGGCGATGACATCGCGGAGCAGCGTGCTCATGTGTCTCCCAGTCGGTACGTGCTCGCGGCCTCAACCGATGCGGCCGCGGGGTCGTTCAGTGCTGTCCTATCAAGCATCCGGGACCGACGGCAGGTCATCCGCCCGCCTTCGTGCGTCGCCCTCGCTTAGCCTGCGGCGGCCGCCAGGCGGCGAGCTGCTCTGGTGTACGAGCGAGCTGAGCGGCGCGGCTGTCTACCTGCGCTATGAAGAACTCAGCCGGCGATCCGCCGCCGTAAAGAGGATCGGCGTTGTCGTGCCACTGCTTGACCCACGGCAGCAACTCGACCAGCCCAGCGACCAGAGGAATCAGCCGCTCCTCGCTCGCGCCCTCGCTCTCCCGGAGCTGGACCAACGTCGCCAAAGCCAGCGCCTGTTGTGCGTGGTCCCAGCCGGCCCAGCCGATTACCAGCGTCGGATCGGTCTCCCGACCGGCATCCGGGTAGGCGATGAACCGCTCCTTCGGCACGTCGAGCTTGCCCCGATGACGCCAGTAGTCGGTCTTGCGGAAGTCGGCGGTGGTGTACTTCGGCGGCACCGGGATTGGTCCGTCGGTCGCCTGGTTGTACGTCTTGTCGTCTTCCTTCCGCTGCAAGTGCCAGACGCGCTCCCACTCGGCGCGCTTCCGAAGCCCGGAATCCTTGTATCGGTATGCAGCCAGGTAGGGCACGGCCTCTGGAGTCAGCAGTTTTTCAAGACTGTTCAGCACGGGAACATCTGGGCGCCCTTCCCACAACGCGAGAACGCCGCTGATCTCATCATCTCGAGACACAACATCGGCGAGTGTGGCGATGCTACGAGGCGTCGGACGCCCCGCCCGATCGAACCAGTAGCGCTTGTCCTCCAGCAGATCTAGCAGCCACTCTCGGAGTAAACGCTCCTCGAATTTTCGCCACGGCTCAGTCGCCCATCGTCGCTTGTGCTCAGGGCTCTCCAACAGACGAATGAAGCGGTTGCTCTCGATCAGCGCAATGCGCTTTTCCACGATCGAGCGGTATTCCTCTGACCAGTGCTCAGGCAGGTCGGTGCGTGGCGTAGATTCATGGCGATTGAACCACACTGTGTCTCCGACGCCATCAATAGATCGACGCGCCAACACGATCTCGAAAGCGCGTTCACCAAGGGCCACCGCGGGCAATTCGTCGCCACTGTATGACAGATCATCCTCGATCAGACCGTACGCCTGGTAGACCTCCCAGTCGAGTTCCTCTTGAATCGCTACCATCTGGCCCCGGATCGCAGCGGTCGAATCTCTTGTCACGTCGAGGCCGCGCCGGGAGGGCACCACCGCAGTGGTGGCCAATGAGAGCTCTCGCAGCTGCCCCGACAGTCGATCGAGCTCACGCCCCCGCTGCAGTGGCAATCTCTTAGCAAGCGGGTAGTCCTGCAGGGTGGTCCCGGTGAACTCGAAGAAATTCTCCCAAGCGACAGTCGTTTGACGCGCCCCCTTGGAGTCGACCGTGCTGCCCTTATTGTGACTGTTCTGTTTGAGCCAGAAGCAGGCGGTGGAAGAGTTGAGGACGCCGAGCAGCGCCACGTGGTCATCCTCGGTAGCGTCCGCCGGCAACTTGATCACCGGCGCCGACCTGTTGAAGACCTTCCCACCTCGATCAAGCACAAAGTGGTTATGCGTAGCCACAAACGCAAACGCAATCCCCATTGGGACGACAAAGCGTTCAGGGTGCCACCGACTCCATTCGTACCATGTCAACCCAACCTCTTCGTGGGTCCCGCCAGGCTCGCGACGTGTTCTAAGTGCCGCCCGGTGCATCCAAAGATGCCTGGAGACCGCCGCGTCATCAAGGGAGGCCGCCAACGCTTGAGAATATGGAAACATCGCCTCCAGGTCCCAGTTGTTCGTCCAATCGCGTAGGACATTGCCAGTGACGAGCGGGACGATGGACGCGGAGTCGACTCCGCGGCGACGCCACGAGCCGGGCGGCGCGAAATAGGCATCATCTGAGCCCGTATGACAAGTGCGCCCGATCAACCGGACGTGGTTGGCCAATAACGAGTTCGACCCTGCAACAATCGCCGCCGTCAGTTCGAGGGCACCGCCGCCGGCGAGAGACCATGGATGCTTGGCGAGCTGCTCGCGAGCAAGGTCGGTGACTGTAATCCACTCGTCCTCATAGTGAGGCTCGTCCAGGTGCTCCGCGATCGACGACCAGACCTTGCCCTTGGCCGAGTCAATCGGTCGGCCGGGCTCACCACGAACACCCAGCACGGCGCGAACTGTTGACCCGATCAGGCCGCGGTTGCGCCCGATAACGATCACGGTCGGCGTGCCGTGGCCGGGGATATAGGCGCCTGAGGTGTCGATCACGTGGCTAAGGTCAATCTTCGCCAAGAAGTCCTCGATGAGCGGCGCTCCGAACTCACGCTTCATGAAGGAGTTCGACGTTATCTGCCCGACCCATCCGGCGTTGTCGCCGGACTTGGCCAATGCAAAGAAACGCTCCATGAATGGAACGGTCAGTGCGTACGTGCCCTTGCAGTAGTTGTAGAGGTCGCGGTAGCGCGCATTGAGAGCCTTGTCGTTCACCGTGATATAGGGCGGATTGCCCACCACCACGTCGTACTTGCCCTCGACCAAGATCGCCTGCAGCGATGCGTAGTTCTCCGTCGCATAGGTGAACGCGGCCGATTCGCGGTCGTCGACGTATTCGATACCGAGGTCGAACTGCTGTGATCCGCCTCGCCCGTGCAGCAGCGAGTCACCCACCGCAAGGTGGAACCGGAACGCCGGCGCATCCTCCAGGCTGGGCATGCCGGACGCCTTCACCGCGGCCACCATGAGCCGGAAGCGCGCGATAGCGACAGCGAACGGGTTGACGTCGACGCCGTGGATCGCATCGAGCGCCCGCTGGACCAGCTCGCGCTCGTTGATGCCCGGCGCCTCACGGTGCCAGCGCTCCAGGACGCGCACGAAAGCGCCCAGCAAGAAGTGGCCGGAACCGCAGGTGGGATCGATGATCTTGATTTCGTCCAGCTTCCGCGAGCGCAGCGCAGATGTGAGCGTGTGGTCGAGAATCAGCTCCTCGACGAACTCGGGCGTCTGCAGCAGCGCAAACCGCTCGCGTGCCGATTCGGACAGGTCCTGATACAAGTCACCCAGGAACCTGGTGTCCAGCTCGCGGTCCGTGAAGTCGCGACGCAGGCCGCCGGAATCGTCCTTATCCCGCCAGAACGCGGTCAGATGTGCCGCCGCGTCACCGGAGGGTGCGATCAGCCAGAGCGGGCTGTGCTCGTCCACCAAGGCGCGAGTTGCCGGGAGGTCGCGCAGGTGCTCGACCGCTTGGAGCAACCACTCTCGCTCCGTCACGTCCGGGTTATCGCGAGCCGTCGCACGAATGAACGCCGCTTCAGCATCGGTGGCTTCCTCCCACCGTCGCCTGGGGCCCGCGAACCAAACCGGCGCGACGAGCTCGTTGTCCTCGCAGAACCGGATGAAGACGGTGGTGAGCACCCAAGCCACCGCCGCCTGGGTGATGCGATCCTCCGACCACTGCAGCCACGACTGGCCGGTGCGCAACTGCGCCACGGCACGCTTGTGCTCGTCCTTCCACTCCGCCAGCGTGTCCGGTAGGCGAGTCAGCCTTCCGCGCAGATCATCCTGCAGCGTCAGGACCTCAGCCCGCAGCTCCGCTGTCAGGCTCTTGCCGACCGTCATGAAGCAGTCCCCTTCGATTGTGTTGATGCCCTGTGCCGCCGCACCATTCGAAGGACCTGGCCTGTGTGCGCCAGTGGCAGCGCGCGTCCGTCGAGATCGACAGCCATCGATTCGTCATACGGCAGAAGAAGCCAGACCGCCTGCCGATGCGCCGTGGTCAAATCCGCCAGCCGCGCGAGGACGTCCGAGTGGCCATAAGTCGCCAGTGGGGCAGCCTCGGTCAGGAGGACAGGGCGCAATCCGGCCGGCTCGGCCTCCTGCGCGCTGGCGATCGCAGCTTCCACCGCTGGAATCGCGCGACGAACCAGCATCGCCAGACCTTGTGATGCAGTCGTACCAGGCTCCGCCGCGTCCGCCGCCTGCACATCGGCCCACGCGATCGACACCGCCTTCGCCTGCCGGTGCAGTTCTGCCACCAATACCTCGGTCACGTCGACCACGGTCGCTGTGTAGCGCTCGACAAGGTCGTTCCGGAAGCCGTCGAGGTCGCCTGGCGGAACGGCGATCGCGCTGAAGGATCGGGTCCGGATGCTCTCGTCGAGACGCCGGTACTCAGGCTCCAAGCCGTTGACGGGGCCTTCAACTGCATGCGGAGCAAGGGAGGTCGAGCGGCTATGGAAACCTGTCGAGAGCGGCCCCCGCGAGGGGGCGACGTATGCCTCGTCAGCGCGGCTCCATTCAAGCGGCAGTCCTGCCCGCTGAATTATCCGGTCGAGGTCGGGCCGTCCTGGCACTGGCTGCAGGTCAGGAAAACGCGCCCTCACCTGCTCCTGAATAGTTTGTGGGGTCAGTTGCTGCGAGACGGATACACCGCCCAGAGCTACTGCGACCGCCCGCTCGTGCGGCAGGTGCCGGTCGTGCAGCTCGCCGCGGCGCGAGGCTCCAGCCCGTTGCGACCAGCGCGCCGCCAGGCGGGTCAACGTGATTTCGTCGGGCAGTTCGAGATCACCGGGCCACGCGTCCCGGATTCGTGCCGTTGCGTACGAGGCGGGCACGACCGAGCTGGTCTCGCTGAGCTCCGCCACCAAGGAGTCGGCGATCTCACCGAGCCGCGGTGCCAGGTCGAACAGGCTGGGATCAGTTGCGACCAGCACGGCCCGATCTGCGGAACGTCGACGCATCCGCGTGATTGGCGCCGGATCGCCGTCGCCACGGACCACCAACTCGGCCCGGTCCAACGCGACCCGCAGCAGGCCGGCGGTGATGCGGACGGTGTCCGCGCTCGCCACAGCCGAGTCCAAGTCGCCCGCGGCCATACGTTGGGCGAGATCGTGCGCAGACGCAACGCCGCCAATTGATCGCAATACCGCAACAGCATCGGCCAGGGCCGAACTGAGAATCGCGATTGCCTCGTCGTCCGAGGCCCACTGCTCCTGGATCTGCCCAAGCATGACCGAGAGCTGCGGCTGATCCTTGAACCCCAGACCGGAAATCAGTCCGGCGAGCGTCGCGAAGGGATCAGGAACCGTCAGGCTGGCGCCAACGCCGAGGAGGCTCTCAGCCACCGCCCGACGCTTGGTCGATCGCGGCTTCCCTGCGATCGCAGCGAGCCGTTGAGCGCTCGCGACCACATCCGCGGGCGGAGCTGTTTGGAGCTCCGCCAGCCGCAGGTCATCGCCGAAGCGCTCACGCCACTGCTTGGCGCGCCGCCGTACCTCCAGGCGGGTAGGGCTCGCGGCGCCCTTCAGACGAGATAGCCGCCCTGGATCAACACGTGCCAGATCACCCACTGTCTGCAGCCCCAACGGCTCAACAGCGGATAGTGCGCGTGGGGAGAGGCCCGACTGCGACAGCAGGGTTTCGGGCGTCACAGCGTCGGCCACTTCGTCCGCGTTGTCGATGACGGTGGTGATGGGGTCGCTGAGCGCTGCCCGCCACTCCACGAGCATCTCACTCGCAGTGTGGAACCGCTCGCGAGCACTCGCCTTCAGTGCCCGCTGGAAGAACGTTGTGAGGGCACCGGCAACAGCTGGGTCGAACATGCCTGGGTCGACAGCCGCCTCGTCGCCGGTAACCGTCGGATCGCTCTGCCCGTCACCGAACACCGGCGATCGGCCTGTCGCCATCTCGAACAGGGTCACGGCCGCTGCATAGCGCTCGGCGGCGGAGTCCCAGGTCGGACGCCCCACCTCCCCGAGGAACGGGTCCAGGTACGGGGGCGTTCCTGCCTGGGTTGAGGCCGCGCCCGCTCGAGAGAGCGAGAAGTCGAAGAGCACGAGGTGCTTCTTGCGTTCGCCCCTCTGCTCCCGGACGCCGAGGTTGGCCGGCTTGACGTCGCGGTGGTCGATGCCGATGCGGTCGAGGGCCACCAGCGCTTCGAGTAGGTCGGTGCCCCACCGTTGTAACAGATCGAGTGACAGTCGCGGCCGTTCGTGCAACGCGTCGGCAAGGGTCTCCTCGCCTGCAGACTCCAGGAGCAGCGCGGAACGCTTCCCGAATGTCAGGAGTTCGTTATGGAGCAGGCGCACAATGCGGGTGTGGGGCTTGGCCCGAAGTGCCCGCAGAACCTCTAGTTCATCCGCCAGCCGCGCCTGCGCCTTGTCGTTTATCGCGACCTTGAGGACGCGCAACTCCTCGTCCGCGTCCCGGTCCTTCACCAGCAGCCCGACGGCTGTCGAGCCGGACCCGAGGCGCCGTACAACCTCGAACCGCTCGGCCAGCACGTCGCCCGGCACCGCATCCAATGGATCAAGCTGTGTCGCGACAGCCTGGTCTCGCCCGAGGAGGACGCGGTCTAGGCGGTCGAGATCTGTGAGGACGGCATTCATGTCCTCCGAGCGTTCACTCACAGCGGCGGCGGTAGCCGAACGGATCAGTTGGCGCAATTCGGGGGGTGCACCGGTGACATCGGCACTGATGTCCAGCGCCCCGTTCTCTCGCAACCGCTGCCTAAGATCCGTGACGGACTGCGCAGGCGGCTGGCCTGATGCCAGCAGGTAGGCGAGTGCCCCGAGCCCGAAGACGTCGAGCCGTACCCGCTCGGCTCCGACATCGAACCGACCCTCGGGCGCGAGATACACCTCCATCCGCTGCTGCTCAGCGTCAGGAACACGCCGGTCTTCCAGTATCCGATGAAGCCTGGTCGCGCTCCCGGCTGCACCGTCCGTACCTGTGCCGCGGTCGGCGCCGACGAGCTGCCAACCGCCGACACGCACGGTCGGGGCGGCTCCGTTCGGCTCATCAGGGAACACCATGACGGCTGCCGGCGTCAGGCCGCGGTGCACGATGCCCTGCCGGTGGGCATAGGCCATGGCCTCCGCCAGCTGGCGGATGATTCCCACCTGCTCTTCGAGCGGCAGGCCGTGGGGCCGGTCGGCCAACCATAGGTCGAGGCGTCGCGCGGACTCCTTGCGGTCGAACACCAGACCGGCGCCGACCTCGTTCTCCACGAGATCCCGCGGCGTCAGCAGACCGTGGTGGCTGAGCTTTGACGTCAGCGCGAACTCCCGCTCAACAAGCTGTGCCTTGGCACGGCGTGACGCGTCGGAGGCGCCCGGCTCACTGACAAAAAAGCGAATGCGAGCGTGTTGGTCCCGAATGCGGGCATGCTCGGCAGGCCAATCCTGCCAATCATCACCCTCAGTCTCGGCAGGGCCAACCAGGCGCCAGGACCCGACCTCTGGCTCCCGCCGCTGGGCGAAGCCGATCTTCTCAAACAGCGCGGCGACTAGGTCGTCGTTGTCGATCAGCTTCGGTCGCTGGGCCGAGTTGCGCGGCTCCAGCAGGCGGTCGGCGATACTCGGGAGCAGGGACGTGCGTTCGTTGCCATCTGGCCCGAACAGATCGGCGGCGTCGGCATGGGCAAGCCCGCACGAGCCGTCGGCGGCATGCAGGTAGATGCACTCCTGAATGAATGGGACCGCCTCGCGCGGATTCAGGGTGGGGGCCAGTTCCCGCAACGCGTCCACGATCACGCTCTTGAGACGCTGCGCCTTGCGGCGCGTGAGGGGAAGCGGCGAATCCTCGGTCCGGCCATTCCGCTGCCAGCGGTAGGAGTTGCCGGTGATCCGGCCGCGGTAGTGCTTCAGCTCCACTAGGTGAAGACGTCGCTCGCCAAGCACGAGCGCATCAACCTCATGCCAGCGGCCCTGGCCGTCGCGGAACTCGAAATTGGTCCAGGCGCGGAACGGCCCGCGATCGGGCAGCAGGTCGCGAATCTGCGCCAGCCCTTCGCGCTCATGCGCAAACTCGGACTGGCTCACCTCGACCCAGCGCGGACTGTCAACGCGCATCACTCCTACACCCCCCACTCATGCCCAGCGTCTGCACATCATCCCAGGAGACCCCGAGACGACCCCGGCGGGCTCTCGGGCGCCCGTAGAGGACAGCCGACATCGCCGAGCGGCAACTGCCCACCTGGGTCCTATCGATCCCATGAGGTCGGACGTTACAGCCAGCTGCCTCGACGCTACGAGCCACCTACGACGGCAACCTTGGTGTCGACCACATCTCCGCTTCGAACGATTGACAAGTTGATTGGAGCAAAATGTCGAAGTCTCGTCGCAAACTGAACAGTGCTTCGGGGCTCCGATAGGCATCATGTTTTGTCGGGAGCCTATCGCGGAACTCGTCTTCGTCGGCGCTCATTGCGATATCTGGTCGCACTCTTTTCTTCTGCCAGAACCACCGAGTTATCATCGCGAAGCGACTGCCTGACCATGCGACGGAGGTCATCCAGCGCCACGCCGCTAGTGCCAATCCAGCCGTCTTTAACTAGCGATATGAACAGAGTGTTGGTCAGATGTCGATCTACAGTCTCATAGCCAAGTATCCGGCCTTTGCGTGGACCACGCGTGCAATCATCCTCGAGGAGTTGTGTGACGTATTCAGCGTGGAGATACTGCCCTTGAACCATCTCATTTGATCCCATTACAAACGGCTCCGCTTCGGCCAGCTTGAACCACGCTGCACGGGCTCCAAGCCGCCAATCAGCTGACCGCAGACTGGAGACGCCAAGCGCGTCTACCTTCAACATCCTACCGAGCTGACTTCGGAAGCGAGCGTCAACACGGTACTCACCATCCTTCAGCTTCTTATATTGAACCAGGACTAGACTACGCGTTCGATGAGTGTAATAGATAAGGTCCGTACCGAGTGCAGCCTCAACGTTAGTCGCGTTGACATTTGTGACCTCAAGTGTCCGATGGGAATCCTGGAACACATGTATGTCGGCTCTGAACCCGGGCAGCAGCGTCAACCCCGGTACAGAGCGTGCATCATGGTCTAGTAGCGCCGCTTCCGGCGTCGATTCTGACAAGCCTGCCAAGAATGGCATAGAGGGGCTCGATGGCTCCATCCACGGCTGCAGGAGCAGCTTATCGTCCAGGCCCGCAATCCGAAGAGCAACCCGAACTGCATCTCGTTCATCGCACCACCTGTTCGCGGCCGGGCTATTTAGGGTGCGATCGACGCCGACGAGCGCATTGAGCACAGGCTCGAGCTGCGGCTGAAGTGTCACAATAGCATCCAGCAACGCCTTCGAGCCGGCCTTTGTCAAACGTAGGCCTACCCCTTGGCTTATGTCCAGATCGACCGATCGCTGATGAGCTCTCGACAGCCGCTGCCGTAGCAGCTGCGTCGGAATTGGATCGTGTAGAATGTGCACACGGTCAATTGACAGCCGCCTGTCGAGATCTGATGCTCCTCCGGCGGACCGCACCCACCCGGCGAAGGTTAACGCTCGCCCGGTTGGACCATCGGCGAGACCGAGGCAAACCTCACCGTTGCCCGCCGAGTCTGCTGAACGATCCACAGCCAATGTAATCGGCTCCGAACGCGAAGCAAGCGAAACCAGAGCCGAGACCTGTCTATTCGTGGGCAGCAGCAGGTAGGCCAAACCAGTCTCCCAAAGTCGAAAGTCATTGAGTGTTGCAGGATAGACAATAAAGCAGTTCGTTGGGCGAGCAACCCGAGGAGCCGGGCGAGTCGCACCCGACTGATCGTGGATGGGCGAGGGCACGCCGCGAGGAAGTCAACTGATCAGTGCCGTCGCGGCCAGGCTGCTCGCTGGACCGCAACGGATATTCGCCATCGCTCAGCTGTGGGGCCTTCCAGCACACCATGGCGCAACGAAAGCCTTTCTTGGTCGCAATTCACTGCGTCACGAGGGCAACACCTACCACCGCCGACGCCGCCAACGACCGATCGGCAGTCTCACACCCATCGAGTTTGAGACACTTCAACCCGCCGCACTCGCTGCCTGAACCACCACCCCCCGCGAGTCAGCCAAACTCGGGGCAATCCCGAATGTCTACCCCGTCCGCTCGATGTGGTCGAAGATGTCGGCGTCGGTTTGTTGTTGCCAGTCGGGGAGGTCGTCCCAGTCGGCGACGTAGGCCGGTTTGGGGTCTGGGATGTGTTTGTAGATTTGGCCGATCCAGCAGAGGGCGACGAAGCGGCCCTTCTGGGTTCGGGTGAGCTTGCTGGTGTGGCCGTCTGTGGCGGTGATGAAGGCGCGGACCTGGTCGTAGACGGCGGCGGCGCTGGCGCGTTCCCAGTCTGGAGTTTCGTCCCATGGGGTGATGTAGCTGGGCTTCGGTTCGCCGGGGTAGTACTTCTTGACGCCAGCGATCCATGCTTCCCGGAAGACCCGGCCCTGTTCATTCGGCAACGTGATGCTCCTTGTGGTCATGAGCGGACTTTCCGGCTCACAGCGATGATCTCTGTGTTGAGCTGATGGACGCGAGGGTTCTTGAGGTGCGGCACCAGGTACGGCTGCAACCCTTGTAGCCTTCGCGCGATTACTCCCGAGTCTGTCTGCCGTGCCGAGTTCAGTGCGGCATTGCTGTGGACAAGGAGTTGGTCGAGGTCTCGACGCTGCAGACCGAGCGCGGCGAGGTCGACGAGTACGCCGCCCCGACGGCGGGAAGACAGATTCTGACCCAGAGCATCGTTGAGCGCCGCTTCAGCCAGTTCCGGGCGCCTGAGCGCTACGTAGCAGGTACCCCGCTCTTCAGGCAGCCTTGAACCGTCGAATCTGAGCCAGCCACCATTCTGAGAAGAGCCGGTCAGGGCGTGAACCTCATCAGCTTGGTCGAGCGCCCGTTGGCAGGCGGTCAGATCGCCAAGGCCTGCGAAAACCTCAGCTTGGACTGCGCTGACCCAGTGCCGCGTTGAGAGCGCGTAGTCACCACCTTGGGCGAGGCCCGCGGCAAGCTGAAGCATCGGCGCAGCTCGATCGAACTTCAGGTCGTAGACACTGATGAAGGCGTGGCGGGTGAGGGCACACGCCCAGAGGTCAAGGGCGCCGGCTTCCTTCGCGGCCTGCGCGGCAAGGGCATAACAATGCGCCGCTGACGTGTACTGGTTCCCATCGAAGAGAATCTCTCCAGCGAGTTGGAAGAGATCGCTGGCGAGTTCACACACGCGATGATGAGTTGCTGAACCGCGTGCCTCGTGCAGGGCCGCGACGAGGACATCCAGCTGACCCTGCACCAACGGGAAGGCTGCGCGCTTGTTGCGCGACAACGTGAATGCTCGCCACAAATGTGCGTTGAGTGCCGCGTACTCATCAAGTGTGGCCGGATCCAGCAGGCCAGGGTTACTGGCGACGTGATCCAGTCGGTCCAAGTCCAACGGCCCGTGAGCACCTGACGTTGCTATGAGCGTGCTGGCCATGCTCATCAGACGCAGCATCTCGCGACGGTTCATGTCGTCAGTCTCCGTGGGGTCTTGCAGAACGCCCGCTTGCTCGTGGTCCTCAGACCCCAACTCAGGCGCTGCTGCCTCTGACCC
Organism: Kribbella qitaiheensis; assembly: GCF_042657745.1. Taxonomy (GTDB): domain Bacteria; phylum Actinomycetota; class Actinomycetes; order Propionibacteriales; family Kribbellaceae; genus Kribbella; species Kribbella qitaiheensis. The sequence continues at coordinate 174,376 of NZ_JBHSKE010000003.1, forward strand.
GCACAGCAGGTCCGCCAGCTGGCTCAATGAGACCTGCAGCCACCGCGCGAGTTGAGGTCTGAGCGACGGCTGCGGTTCGACGCTGCCGCTCTCCCATCGAACGACGGTCGAGCGGTCTACGCCCAGCTGCTCGGCAAACCTCTCCTGGCTGTAGCCGAGAGCCTTGCGCCGCTGTGCGAGACGGTGTCGCTTGGTCGCCATACCCGCCTCCCACCCGTCCTCGACGATGGCTGCATTCTATCCAGCGGTCTGATCCGCCCGAGTGGCGCTAGATGCGTCCCTGTCAATCCTGACGAGATCCAGCCTGACGTAAGGGCCAGCCGCCGCAACAGCATGGACTTCGTACCCAGCTGGCACGCCGAGAGGCTGCCCGGCCATCGCCGCCGGACGACTCGACGCCGGCTGTCGAGGGAAATACAAGGTGATGCGGTTCACCAGGTCCGAATCCGCGATTGCGGCCGCGAGCTTCGTCCGTCCAGATATCAGCAGCGACCGTACGCCTCGACTGAACAGATCCGCCAAAATCGCGGCGGACTCGGCTCCAACCATCCGCGGCAATGAGAACTCGTCCGGTGAGTGCGCGCCTGGAACTCCCTCCTCAAGCCGACCGTCGGAGGTCAGAATCGCGTCGAACTCGGTCCGTGAGATCACCCCATCTGGAACAGGATCGAGGACAGGGCGTGCGTCGCTGTCCACCACATAAGCCCAGTGCACGTGCGGGAGTCCTGATGCAAATGCTTCGAGCCATGGCCCTATGACCAGGCGAGCCTCGTCGCTTAGGACGTCAAGCTCGACATCTACCCCTGCCGCCTTGAGGCGCGCTGCTCCACCCTCTTCACGCGATGTCGGGTCAATCAGGGCGATGACCACCCGGGCGATACCTGCGTCGATGAGCGCCTGCCGGCAGGGTGGAGTTCTTCCCTGGTGATTGCATGGCTCCAACGTGACGACCGCGGTGCCACCGCGGGCCCGCTCCCCCGCCGCAGCAAGCGCATTGACCTCTGCGTGGGCTTCGCCTTTGCGGCGGTGGTACCCCTCACCAATCACGTTGCCGTCGGCATCAAGTACGACGCAGCCGACCGGCGGATTGGGACTCGTCGACCCGAGCCCCAGGGCCGACAAGGCAATGGCACGACGCATTGCCCGCTCCTCGTGAGTGCTCGCCATGTCTAGCGAGGCTCCGCGGCTAGCTCGCGCATGAACTGTGACACGGCCGGCAACTGTCGATACCCAGACAAGGTCTTGCTAACTGCTCGTACCAGGCGAAGTGTTCGCTCCGAGCCGACCTCCTGGCCGATGCTCAAAGCCTCGGTTGCCTTCATGGCCGCCGGCTCAGGTTCTCCGGAGACGGCATACGCGCTCGCCAGCCGCCCAAGCGCAACTCCACGGTCACGACGGTAGACGTCAGGCAGTCCCGGCAGCGTCGCTTCGTACAGAGAGATTGCCCGTTCAGGCTTGCCGAGCGTCAACCAACATCCAGCGCGCTGTACTTCGATGTAGCTCGCCGTACAGAAGGAGCCATGCCCGGTCCGTGCATCGCCGGCCGCGTCAGTGGCAGCCCAGGTGTGAGCGGCATCCAGCTTCCGATGAGCAGCAGATTCGTCGCCGTCCAAGGCGAACCCTTGTGCCTCTTGTTGATCCAGCGCGGCACGCATAGGCGGGAGTAGATCGGTGGCTGCGCGACGGGCCGCGCCAGCCAGCCCTAGCACCTGGGCAGCGTTGCCACTCGGCACGGCCTGCTGACTACGACGGAACAAGACCCAGGAGGTCATCAGCGGATCGTTTGCCTCGATGGCCCATTCCAAAGCGCGGCCGCTCCAATGGCGCGCCTCAGCCGTCCCGCCGCTGTCCTCATAGAGCCACGAGGCGGATTCGGCGTACTGCGCGGCGAGGCGCACCACCTGCGGTCGACCGGCGATGTCAGCTGTGGCGAGCAGCTCGTTGATGGTCTCGAGCTGGCCGAGCACTCCGCTAAGCGCATGCCGAGGGCCGAGCAAGTTGTCTGTCTTGACGAGGAGATGCCACTGCTCGCGGAGGTGCTCGACGACAGCGTCCAAGCGTGGTCCATCGCTCAGCCTGATTGGCATGCTGGGCCGTGCGTCCGAGATAGCATCGCGTCGCTCGGTTGGCTCACTGATGTCGTCGAGTAATCCATCAAGCTCGTGGACCGAAATACGTAGCGCCGCAGCTAGTTTGGGGCGCAGCCACGGTTGCGGCGCGGTGTCAGCAGCTTCCCACCGCACGACTGTTGAGCGATCGACACCGAGCAGGGCAGCCAGGTTCTCCTGGCTATGACCGGCTGCTTTGCGCCGCTGCGCGAGTCGCACCCGCCTGCTTGCCATTACTCGATCATCCCCGTCCGGGCGGCCTACTGCGTCATCGTCGGCGCGTCAACAACGCGCCACTTATGCATCAGTTCTGCTCTGGCTCCTTCCAACCGTAAACGATGAACTTGTTGTGCACGGACAGGCGGTGCTGATCTCACAAGTGGCCGCGACCGAGCCGCCATCCAGAGCGCACCACGATCGACTCGCCCAGGGGGAATAGTGCGACCCGGCAACGACAGTCCAGATATCGCAAGACCAGCGATTCAGCGCCGCCCCGGTGCGGCACTCGGGATTGATCCACCGCGCCACCGGGTGCGGGTTTGGTTCGGTCCGCACAAGATCGCGGAGTACACGGCCGAGCCAGCACTAGCCGCTCAGTACGAGGCTGCAATGCGTCGCCGGTTCGCCGGTCTTCGGGTGACCAACGAAAACCTCGGAACGCTAGATGCTCGGCCTGCGTGAGGCAGTGGTGACCAACGTCGACCACACGCGGCCGTTGCTGCTCGGATACATCCGTCGGCATCTACTGATGACCGACGCCGAACTAGACGACGCCGAGGAGCGATTGGGGCTCTTCGCCGAGATTGAGGGCTTCACCCTCGGCTCTGTCTATGTCGAGCATCTCGAAACAATCCCGGCGGCCTTTGAAGCGTTGGTTGAGGCGGTCAATCGGTACGAGGTGACCGCTGTGGTCGTTCCCAGCATGCTGCACTTCGCCCTCCTGAGCGCGCCGGCGGCTATCAAGGATCGGTTCGAACACATCACTGGCGCCCGAGTCCTGGTCGCCGCCGCGTCACCTCAAGCACGGCGCTCTCGGCGACGAGCTCCGGATTGATCACTGGGGGCGCTCCGCACACCGGACCAGCTCACGGCGGCTCCGAAGCAAACACCCACCGACCGGCGGGCGGGCGTACCGATGCCCTGTCATCTGCGCTCGTCCGCCGCTCCAACTGATCACCACACTGACGAAGAGGGGCAGATGACAGCCAAGGCCGCAGCGACGCCCTGGGGACTGACCCGGGTCAGCGAGCTATCGAAGATGGTCGAACTCCCGCACACCGAGACAACGACTCCGTACGCGTCACCACGACCAGGCAAAGCTTCCTGATTGGCATCTGTCGCGATCTGGCTAGCTTCCCTGGCTGACAAAATGCCTGCTCGAAAGAGGACTCGCCTGCGGGCCCATGTCAGTTCAGCAGCCGACTGGTGTGTCCGGCATCGATCAGGCGCTCAAAGGCCGCGTAGACCTCGTCTGCCACTTCCTGCTCGACGGCGAAGCCAAGCGCAGGGTACTCGATGATGCGTTGTAGGTCACCGACCAGCATGTCGAGGACAAGTCCAGCGTCGCCGATACCGTCGATGTACTTGGCCATTTCGATCGGCTCAGAAGCACACACGATCTGTACGTCTGGCCACAGCTTCTGGCATGTGGCGAAGGCTCTGCGTTCCATGTAGGGCTTGGACATGAGCAATACCGATTCGACAGGTTCGCCGCGGGCTGCGAGAAGGTCGCGTGTGAACGCGATGTTCTGTCCAGTGTTCGTGGCTAGAGGTTCAACCAGGATCGCTTTGGCGGGCACCCCGAGCTCGATGGCGTGGTCGCGATAGTGGACTGCCTCGCCGCGAGGAAATCGGGCGGCAGTGGTCGGGCTGTTCGCTCCCGTGAAGACGAGCGTCGGGAACAGCCCTTGGTGGAAGAGTTGGGCTGCGAAGGTCGCGACGCCGAGATCGTGACTGCCGAGACCGACACCTATGTCGGTCGGCTGGAGTACGTGGTTCATCTGGTGGTAGTCCCAGATCAGTTGAGCATCGGCCATCAACTCGCCGGTCGGCAGACTCCCAGAGGTAACAGTTGTCTTCTCGATCACCGAGTTGCCCTCGCCTGACCGTGGCAGGTGTTACCGATGCCTAAGGCCCTCATCGCTGGCGAGCTGAGTCGATGAGGTTGTCGATTGATTCGGCGACGATGGTTGGGTCGTCTTTCTGGATGTTGTGGCCGCCGAAGCGGGCGACTTTGTGTGTGGCGCCTAGGTCAGCAGCCAACGCTTTCTGGTGGCGCTGCCATCGTTCATCGAGTTCGGCGAGACTGAAGGGTCGCCAGGGCTCAAGGTCTGTAAGCTCGAGCCAGCGGCGGACGCGGCTGGCGATGACAACACTCGGTACGTCGAGGGTGCGGATGCTGCGCGCGACCTCGTCCACGCTGGCAACCACGTCGTACGACAGGTGGTCCTCCCTGTCGCCATCGGCAACGACGAGAATAGGTTCGTCGATATCCAGGTTCAGGTGGATGTCCGTGGTATCGACAAGGACTAGGCCTGCGAGATTCTCTGGCCATCGCGCGGCGAAGATCAGGGCGATCAGGCCTCCGATCGAGTGGCCGACCAGGACGAACGGTCCCGCGAGGTCGGTCGCCGCAAGTAGCCGGTGCAACTCCTCCGCGGCGGCGCCAAGTGAGCGCGCCGCCGAGTCGGCCGGGGTCTCGCTGTTGCCGATTCCGGCGCGGGCGTAGGTCAGGAGGGTTGTCGACGACCGCAGGGCCGATATGGCGGCGTCCCAGGATTCGCCGGCGTCGCCGCTACCGGAGATGAAGACGACCGTTGGCGACCCCTCCCCCGAAATCTCAGCCGCAAGCTTGTAGCCGCCGACATCGAACGTGGTAGCCGTCATGGCGACGAGCCTAGGACCTCAGCGTGACCGCGACCTGCACCCGCGGCACGTCGTACCGGGTCTGCTCGGACTCAGAAAGACAGGTGATTGAACTGAGTGGATTCTCCTGTTGGACATCTCAGGGTGCGAGAGGGAGGTTGGGAGGTATGGAATTCACTCATCTTGGCCGGACCGGCCTTACTGTCAGCCGTATTTGCCTGGGCACGATGAACTTCGGGCCGCACACCAGCGTGGAGGACTCCCACGCGATCATGGATGCAGCCCATGACAAGGGGATCAACTTCTTCGACACCGCCAACGGATACGGCCGCTCGATCTACCCCGGCCGCACCGAGGAGATCGTCGGCGAGTGGTTCGCCAAGGATCCCAAGAACCGCGAGAAGACCGTGCTGGCGACCAAGGTCTACGGCGACATGGGTGATGGCTGGCCGAACGAGGGCAAGCTCTCTGCGCTCAACATCCGCCGCGCGCTCGACGCGAGTCTGAAGCGGTTGCAGACGGATTACATCGATCTGTACCAGTTCCACCACGTCGACCGGGCCACGCCGTGGGATGAGATCTGGCAGGCGATGGAGGTCGCCGTACAGCAGGGGAAGATTCTGTACGCCGGATCCAGCAACTTCGCGGGGTGGCACATCGCTCAGGCCCAGGCGGCTGCGGAGAAGCGGAACTACACCGGGCTCGTCAGCGAGCAGTCGATCTACAACCTGATCGTGCGGGATGTGGAGCGCGAGGTGTTGCCGGCCGCGCAGGAGTACGGGCTCGGCGTCATCCCGTGGTCGCCGCTGCAGGGTGGTCTGCTTGGCGGTGTGCTCCGCAAGGAGAACGAGGGCGTTCGCCGGCTCGAGGGTCGCGCCAAGGAGACGGTGGAGAAGCTGCGGCCGCAGATCGAGCAGTACGAGGCGTTCGCGGACGATCTCGGACACGCGCCGGGCGATGTCGCGCTCGCGTGGTTGCTGCACCAGCCCGCGGTGACCGGCCCGATCGTCGGCCCCCGCACGATGGAGCAGCTCGAGTCCGCAGTACGCGCCGTCGACGTCAAGCTCGACGACAAGGCGCTCGCCCGCCTCGACGAGATCTTCCCGGGCTACAAGACGGCCCCTGAGGACTACGCCTGGTGACGCCGATGGTGTGAGTATTTCAGCAAATCGCCCGTACGCCGATCGATCGGCGTACGGGCGGTTGGTTGTCTTTAGAACGGTCCTCAGTCCGCCTGCATCCTTCGTCCGTCGGGCAAATGTCGGCGGGGTTGGTTAGCGTCGTGGGGATGGAGTAGCTGGAGGCGAGGAGCTGCCAACATGAACGCCGAAGCAGAGGACCTGCTGGCCAAGATCGCTCAGGCACTGGCTCGCTCCGCTCCGGAGGACTGGCGCTATTTGACGCTACGGATCTCCTGCGCGGGTGGTATGACCCAGACCGGCCTGACCGCGACTCGGGGCAGCGGAGCCCTGCACCGGGGCGTCACGCTCGACCACGACGGTCACCTCGCTGCCCTTATGCTTCGCAGAGCGATGCACCAACCAGGCCAGGGCAGCTGGTACAACGCGCACCTGACGTTCGACAAGCTCGCGCGGCTCGATGCCGTCTACGACTACGACAACCCGCCGTTCCGCGGCGACGTCGACGCTAGCTTCCTGATCGAGGACCAGCGCCTTTACCCACGCGATCCGGCGATGCTGCCCCTTTGGCACCCTTGCCGACCCGGCGGACCATCCCTGCCTCTGTGGGGCGACGACGAGTGACCCGCTGCGGACACCTCCCCCGAGGACTACGCCTCGTGGTACGTCGTGCCGGGCCAGGTGCGCAGTGCGGCCCTGGCGAACACCACGCCTTCCGGTGTGGACTTCGCGGATCGGCGGTGGATGCCTCGCTCGTCGATGAGGGCGCCGAGGCGGCGCAGTACGGCATCGGTGTCCCAGGCCGCCTGGCCGGCCATCGACGGCGTCATCGGTGTTCCATCGATGCCCATCCAGCCGATCGCGGCGAGAAGCTCCGCGATCGTCCTGTAGGGGTCATCGGCGGATCGTGCGGCGAGAGTGGCAAGGAGGAAGATCCCGGCTTGGGTTTCGCAGGCGTCTCTGGAGGCTGGTGGCATCTGCTCGGCGAGATGCCACCACAGTGCGAGCGGGTCACTGCGGACGGCACGTCCGCGCTTTGTGAGCACGAGTGTTCCACGGTACTTGCGGAGCAGGCCCATAGCCTGTGCCGATTCTCGCAGGTGCAGTACGGGCAGGGTCTGGATCTCACGGTTGCCCTTGCCGATCCATTCTTCGCCCAGTCCGAGATCGGCCATCGCGGCTTCCACGTGGACAGGCGGCAAGTAGCCGGCCCCGGTCAACTTGATGCCGTCAGCCCCGACGCGATCCAGCAGCCAGCTGTACGGCGAGACCATCCGGGCCGCGGTATCGGCGTCGATATCAACAGAGGCGTCGAGGTCCGCGTCTTCAATTAGCTGCTGGAACAGGTACCTCTGGGCTATAGGGCGGATTGCGTCCGCGAGTTCGCCGAGCGGTCCGAGAAGACCCGGTCGGCCGTCACTGGGATCGGCCAGGGTCTTGTTGATCGACTCGAGGTCGAACGGGGTGGGGGCGTAATGGTCCGGGTTGGCGTCGTCTCCGTACATGTCGGCATACTCGGCGACCGCCTCGGCATGCTCGGGGTGGCCGGGATCGAGGGCAGCGGCAATCACCCCGTAGCCATAGACCCCGCCGCAGTCCTCGCTCGGGCCAGGGCGGCGGCCGTCGATGCAGACGGCCCTGGGAGCGGAATCGTCCCGCGGCCGCTCGGCTTCGAGCTTGATGACGTGCATCCAGTCGTCGCCGAAGTCGTACAGGTAGAGGAGCTTGTCGCCAGGCTTCGCAAGGACCTCGTCGAGGCGTACATCCCCTTCCGGCACGCCAGTCTTGCCCTCGTCGGCTTCGAACGGACAAAGGTAATGCTCAGTCAAGGAGTGGTAGTAGTCCTTGCCCGAGGCGAACTCGTGCAAGTGGCTGTCGGTCCAGCCGAACGCGATCTGGAGGACTTCGTGGACCTCGTTCAAGAACAGGTCGGAGGCGAGCTCCAGTCGCCGCCAAACCGGCGGCTTGGTCCCTGTGAGATCGACGCGCACCTGGTAGGTCGACACGTCGTTACGACGAGCTCGCCGCCTCGACGGCGGTGGTGGCAGTTCGAACGGATCCACCCCTGGCATCGCAGCGGCGAGAACCTGCGGAAGCAGTTTGCGTAGCTCGTCGGATCCCAGGCCGGTAAGACTCGCTCTGAACTGCTCCAACAGCTCAGCCTGGCCGGCCGGGGACAGATGAGGATCGTCGTTGCGCGCCATACGGGCAACGCTACCGCCGCCGACCGTGAGACATCGCGCAGCCTGTACGACGTCACGTAGAACGGGCGGTGCGCGTTAGCGAAAGCCGGCTGGAGGATTGCCGATGCCGGATTCCTTTGCCTTGAGGGCGGCGGCCGTGCGGTCGGGGACCTGGAGTTTGGTGAGGACCTGGGAGACGTGGTTGCGGACGGTCTTCTCGGACATGCCCAGGCGGCGGGCGATTTCGTGGTTGCGGCAGCCGGCGGCCAACAACTCCAGCACCTCGCGCTCGCGAGGAGTCAGGTCCGGGAAGGCCCGAGCCGTGGGCGACTCGATCTGATGGCCGGAGTAGAACGCGACGATCCGCCGGGCGACGGCACCGCCGTACACCGCCTCACCCGAGGCGACCGAATGGACAGCGCGGACGATCTCCTCCCCATCGGAGCCCTTGACGAGGTAGCCGCGGGCGCCCGCGCGGAGCGCCGCGAAGACGTGCTCGTCGTCTTCGTGCATGGTGAGCACGAGAATCGGCAGCTCGGGCTGCGTCTCGAGCAGTTGCGTGATCGCCGCGACACCGTCGAAGCGAGGCATGGACAGGTCGGTGAGCACGACGTCCGGCGAGAACTCCCCCACCGCACTCACCAACGCCGCCCCGTCCCCCACGCTGGCGATCACGTCGATCGCCTCGGCCTGCTCGAGGATCGCGGTCAGCCCATAGCGGTACATCGGGTGGTCGTCGGCCAGCACCACGCGGATCGTCATGACAGCTCCAGCGGCAGTACTGCGGTCACAAGCGTCCCGTGCGGGTTCGCGGCCTCCACGAGGAGGCTGCCTCCGACATCGGCGGCACGCCGGCGCATCGAGTCGAGGCCATGTCCCGAACCGGCGCCAGGACTCAGTCCTCTACCGTCATCCAACACCCGGACACGAAGATCTCCGTTCGCTTGATTGAGCCGTACGGCGCAGTGGACCGCAGCCGAGTGTCGCGCGACATTCGTCAGGGACTCCGCCACGATCCGGAACGCCGCCTCCTCGACCTGAGGCCGCAACAAAGGCAACGCATCCGTGGTGAGATCGAACGCCGGGCCGCCGGGATGACCCATGCCGAGCGACGACGCGGTGTCTCGCACTGCACCTTCGAGCCCGTGCAGGTCGAGCGATGTCGGCCGCAGCCCGTCGAGGACCCGGCGGATCTCGCGGACCGCCACCTCGGCCTCGGCATGTGTTCGCTCGAGCAGCGCGGGTACAGCATCGGGATCGATGCGATGTGCGGCGCTTGCGGCCTGCAGACCCAGCGCGATGCCGGCGAGCGAGGGACCGAGCCCGTCGTGCAGGTCCCTGCGGAGACGGTCCCGTTCCACGAGGGTGGCTGTGGTGACCCGCGTTCGTTCGCGTGCGAGCTCCTCGGCGAGCCGTGCCGCCCCAACGACGACAGCCAGGTGCGGCGCGAGAGCCGTCACGAGCCGCGCATCCTGCTCGGTGACCCCAGTTGCACCGCGGCGCGGCCCGATCGTCAACGTGCCGAGCTGCACTCCCCTGTGGCGCAGCGGGAGATCGAGCGTTGCGCCTGCCGCCTCACCCACCTTGGCGACCACCCCACCGTGGATGTCCCGGACGATGGCGTACGACGTACCGGCGGCTGAAGCGACTGCCTCAAGCATCGAGGCGACCGGGTCATCGTGCTCGACCTCGAGCCCGGCACCGACCCGGTCCACCAGGGCGAGTGGATCGGCACGCTCCCCAAGGACCAGCCGATCGACGAGCGTCCGCAACCGCCCGGCGACGGGCACCACCAGCACCGCCACCACTGCTGACGCGGCCAGCAGCGGCAACGGGCCCTCGGGTACGAGCCGGGCGAACGCAGTCGTGAGCCCGCCGATGACGAGAGCGACCAGCAGCGTCATGGGGACGTACAGCAGGGTGCGACGAAGCACTACCTCGATGCCAAGCAACCGATAGCGCAGTACACCGATCGCCACCGCGACGGGAACCAGTCCGTAGGCGATTGCGAACAGTGCGCCGTACTCCGTGAACACCGTGGCCAACATCGCCGCGACCACGCTGAGCAGCCACAACAACTGCTGCCGCTCCGGGGTCTTAGCCCGGATCGCTCGGAGCAGGGTCCCGATCACGGTGACTGCCGCGGTGGAAATCAGGAGGGCGGCCGCCGACAGCCCGACTACCCACACCCACCAGGTCGGGGCGTCCCACGGCAGCCGGGTTCCGCGCACGGTGTCGTCAACGCCACCGGGGCTGGTCGCGGCCGCCAGCACGATCAGCCCGATGCCAAGGAGCGCCACCCGCACGTGCCACGACCAGAAGGCGGACGCCGGTCGGCCGGTTGGGTACAGCGGCGGGAGCACGATCACCGGCAAGAGCAGCGACGGGATCCAGGTCCACGATGCGAGCCACGCCGCCGCAAGGCCGAGCGGCAGGGAGTGGTCGGGGTCGGTGAGCGCGCGTGTGGCGTACGCGTCGACCGCCACGTTGGTCACCTGGAGCAAACCTGAGGCGACCAGGAGCCAGCCAATCCAGTTCCGTGGCCGCAACTGGATCAGTGCGGCACCCGAGAGAGCGAAGCCGGCGACGATCAGACCGTTCCACCATGAAGGGCCCGAGGAGACAATCCCGGGACGGGACATGACACCGCCCGCTAGTGAGAACGGGATCGTCGCGAAGAGGCCCAGGGTGAGCGCAGCGAGCGACCAGCCGCCGATCCGGCGTACTCGGTCGTCGTCACGCACCGCTCCCATGCCCAAAGTGTGCGCCCGATCGGGCCGGCTGTCCCGGGACAGAAGTCCCGGGGTGTACGGGAGGGCCTCCCGGTCGGACCCCGTCCCGTGACGGATCCGTCCTGGCGGCAAACCGTGGTGCTCTCGAAGCCTCAATTCCAACCCAGAGGGGGCAACCATGAGCACCGCCACCACAACGTCGAACCGATTCGATGTGCTCAACCCGGTGATCGCCGCGGCGACCGGCGCAGTCACCTTCGGCCTCACGATGATTGCCGGAGACGTATTCGACCTCAACACCGACTCGGACACAGGACCGGCAACCAGCGTGTGGGAAATCGCCCTGTACGTCGGGTTGGTGCTCGCGGCGAGCCTCATTGCCATCTGGCTCGGACTCCGTGCCCGTGCGGGCTCGCCAAGGCGGCTGTCCTCGACGGCACTCGGCCTCGCCATCGCATCGGCGGCCACGTTCGTCGCCTTCTGGTCGGGCTGGCCGCAGGTGTTCGGTGCGGTCGCTGTCGTACTCGCCGTCGAGCACCGCCGCCGGGTCGGCTCGTTCTCCGCCGCAACCCTGACCGCACTCATCCTCGGCGCGATCGCCTTCATCGCGGCCGCCGTCACCTGCGTACTCGGCTGAACAGATCGTCATCAGAGGAGTCATGTCATGAAGCACAAGCTGGCCACCATGCTCGGCGCCTTCGCCCTCGTCGGGGTCGCTGCCGGCCCCGCGTCCGCGGCGGGCGGGGCCGAACACGCGTTCCTCATCGAGGACTACAACGCATACGAACACTTCGCGCCTGGCGACGGTCCATGCGTCTCCTGGGCGGGGACGTTCCACGAGGTCCGGTCCGGCGGGTACCGATTGGTCACCGCGCCCGGTGGCCAGGCCGAGGGAGAGTTCCACGTCAACGGCGTCATCAACGGCCTGGTCGAACTGATCCCGGACGCCGCCGGACTACCGACGTACTCGGGCACATACCGCGAGAAGGTGAACGCGGTAGTGACCTCCTTTACCGAGGAGGGCGACACCTCGCGCGTGTCGCAGTACCGGCTGCGCAGCACCCTCGGAGGTACCGACGGTTCGACCCTCAGCCTCCGGCTATCCGGCAAGTTCACCATGAACGCCAACGGTGTCGTCGTGGTGTCCCGAGACACCTTCACTTGCGAATAAGAACCGTTGGGCCGTGGCAACACTACGGATTAGCACGCGATGCTGAACAACCGGATCGTCTTCCTGGGGGGCAGTCGGAGGCGATCCGTCAGCGTCGAACTTGGGACGTGGGTCGGCCACGGCACAGTCCCAGCCAACGGACCCAGCGGGCGGCTAGGACAGCGTGCTCACTTTGACGCTGAGCCAGAAGCCGAAACGCCCGTACTGCTCACTCGATTCGCTCGGATGGCTGACTACTGTCGTCCTGTGGCGGACCAACTTGCAATGGCTACTGACGACACACGGGCGCATCTCCGGGAGTTGGAGGCTGAACTCGACGAGTACCCCGATCAGCGCGGCGAGATCCTGCTCGAGATCGCCGCCGCTTGCCTCGAGGCAGGCGAGCCGGACCGGGCGGTCGTCATCTGGCGCGACCTGATCGCCGAAGGTGGCGAGGACGAGGATTACGCGCGAGTCGAGCTTGCGGAGTACCTGTTCGGCATAGGTGAGGACGAGAGTGCCCGCGCCGAATTGGCGGCTCTGATGGCGACACGTCGGACGGCCGGCGGCGGATGGCAGCTCGCGGCGGAATTGCTCGAAGAACGTGGCGAGCTGGCCGAAGCGCTGGTCTGGTACACGATGGCGACCGAGCGATTCACGACCGACGAGATGGCAACCCTCGGCGACGACGCCGGCTGGGTGTCAGTGCCAGGCATGTTGGTGCGACGCCGCCGTGAAGTGCGGACGGCGATGGGCTTGCCCCCCGACGAGACCGATCAACTGGTGCCAGCTGAGGAGGGGCTCCTGGAACTCGTCCGTCGGCGGTTCTTGTCCACCGAGGACGCCGTGGACACGATGCATGCCCGCCGCGGGGCGCCGACCGAGGTCCGGCTCTTGTTCTGGCCACGGTCTGAGTTCGACCAGGCGCGCGAGCGTTGGCCCGACGCGATCGACCAGGATGTGAGCCAGTCGCAGTACTACCGAGACCTCGAGGTCAAGCTGGACGCCATGGCGAGCGAGGGAGCCCGCCGGATCGATGCCGTGCCCTGCAGCGTCGAAAGCTTCGCCGTGTACCTCGACGCAGGCGGCGACCGTCCGTTGGACTCGTCGGCCGCACGGCGGGACTATCTCGACGCCCGCTACAGCGAGGGTCATTACCTCCAGTGGCCGCCACCGCGGAACAAGCCCTGTTGGTGCGGCTCGGGTACGAAGTACAAGAAATGCTGCGGCGCTCCGACCCACTGAGTCACAATGCCGGAAAGCCGGCAACGCGGTACCTGCTGGAGAAGCTTGCCGGCACGGCGGGGACGACCGCTCGCCAGACTCGATAGTCCCGGGCCAGCCACTATCATGCCCCGGAGGCGACGCGAGCATCACCATAACTTCTGCCGCGAGTCCACGGCCAGGCTCTTTGACCTACTTCGGATCCCGCATGAGGATGTCGTGGTGAACAGTGACGATCTGAAATCGCGCGTGCAGGCACTGCGGGCCGCCGGCAGCACACCCAAACAGATCGCCCGCACGCTGGGGATCCCACGGTCCAAGGCCGTATCTCTGGTACACAATGGTGCAACCCCACGGCGGGATCGCGGCACCACCACCCTGGAGAAGCAACTCATCGGTTGCTGGATCACCCGGCAGTGGAGCAACGGATTGACCATCGAGAACCGGCCGGCGAACTGGATCGACGATGACGGTCTTCCTTCGCTTGCCATGGGCGCCGGACTTCCCAGCGTCGCGGTCGTGCGCGAACACAGCGACGACCTCGTATGATGCCAACGGCGGCGTTGTTCAGAAGTTCTTCATCAAGTGCAGACTGGTGTGATCATGCTCGTGGAGACGTGGACAGAGGAGAGGATCGCTTTGGCAACCCAGTTTGTTGCCGAGCGCATCTCAGCTGACTTCGCCGAGACGGGCCTGACGATCGAGTTCCGGATCGATACGCAATGGTCTGGCGTCGATGTTTCGCGCGGCCCGGAGAGCGTGGTCGCCGTTCGCGGTGGGCACGAGTTTCCGCTGCACCTGGAGGGTGGGACGGAACAAGCGTGTTGGTACGCGGCCTATCAAATGCAGGATGACGTCATGGGCGAGCACGGGCGGCCGTGGCCTGAACTAGTGGACAACTCGGGCGGCTATGTCGGCGTGCTCTCGCTACCCGGTGAGCCACCTCAGATCGCGGCGTGGGAACTGGCCGGACGGCCGTTCTGCGCGGTCGGTCATCTCCAGCGTGCGTGTGCGGCGGCGGGACTGAGGATCAAGAGCCTCTGAACCTCTGGCCAACGTCCGGCTGGAGGGCACTCGAAACGATGCCGGATGGATTCGTTGCCGGCGAGCCATCCCGGCATCCGCGACCACCGTCACATCGCGCAGATCGGCTGTTTCATCGGCGCGGCGCCGCCCCGCAAGGAGGGTCACAGCCGGATCAGGTCGGCGACCTCCTCGGGCAGGCCGGGTGACGTCATGACATGGCCCATCCCGGGCACGACGTGCAGTACCGCGCCCGGAATCGCGGCCGCCAGGGCCTCCCCGTGACCGAGCGGATAGACCGGATCCTGATCGCCGTGCACGATCGAGGTCGGCGCGGTGATCGACGACAGCGGGGCGAGCAGGTCAGGGGCGTCCATCCACACGGCCCGGCCGTGGTTGGCCGCGGCCGCCGGGTCGGTAGCCCGCGACAGCGCCAGCTCCAGCATCGCCCGGGTGGCCGGCTCGTCGAACGGCCGAACCGGCCCGTTGAAGACCCGGAACAAGGCCACGTCGGACTCCACGCCCGGCGGCAGCCCGGCGGCCAGGTGCGCGAGAAACGCCGGCGACGGTGGCGGCAGATCATCCGGGTCGGCCGGCTCCCCCGCCCGCGCCCGTGCCCACGCCGGACTCGGATCATGACCCATCGGCGAGCTGGACATCAGCGTCAAAGACCGGACCCGGTCCGGCGCGTGCACACCCAGCCACTGCGCGATCATGCCGCCCAGGGAAGTCCCAGCCACATGGGCGGATCCCAATCCATAACCGTCCAGCACGGCCAGGCAGTCGCGAGCCATGTCCCCGATCGTGTACGGGTGAGCATCGAAGTCGACAACGCTGGACCGACCGGTATCTCGATGATCGAACCGGATCACCTGAACCCCACGCTCCACAAGCCGGCCAACCAGCGCATCAGGGCAAAGGACCCCCTGAGCAGCCGACCCCATAACCATCAAAACAGCGGGAAGCCCAGGATCCCCGACCCGGTCAGTCCAAATCCGCAGCGGCCCGGAGGCCACAAATCGCTCGTGAGCATCCAACATGGAGGCACGGTAGCGGCTACCTGCTGCCGAACGCCGACATTTACCGCTGGTCCGGCCGTCGTAGCGCCTAGCAGGTCGTCGCGTCGTCTCCGAGCCTCTTCCTCGGCATAGCGGCCGAGCTGGAAGCAGGTCACCTTGGGCCTGTTGACTGACACGGCCGGGTTTCCGCTGATGGTGGAGGCGTTCGATCACGATGTCCGGATCGTCTATCTCCCGCCGTCCTCTCATTCGGCCATCGCTGCAAGCGCGCTCTGGATTCTGGACTCAGAAGTACGTGTGATCGAACTGAGTGGATTCTCCTGTTGGACATCTCAGGGTGCGAGAGGGAGGTTGGGAGGTTTGGACTATCCGCCGGGCACTTGACGCGAGTCTGAAGCGGTTGCAGACGGACTACATCGATCTGTACCAGTTCCACCACGTCGACCGGGCCACCCCGTGGGACGAGATCTGGCAGGCGATGGAGGTCGCCGTACAGCAGGGCAAGATCCTGTACGCCGGGAGCAGCAACTTCGCCGGGTGGCACATCGCCCAGGCCCAGGCGACTGCGGAGAAGCGCAACTACACCGGGCTCGTCAGCGAGCAGTCGATCTACAACCTGATCGTCCGCGACGTCGAGCGCGAGGTACTGCCGGCAGCCCAGGAGTACGGCCTCGGCGTCATCCCCTGGTCGCCGCTCCAGGGTGGTCTGCTTGGCGGTGTGCTCCGCAAGGAGAACGAGGGCGTTCGCCGGCTCGAGGGTCGCGCCAAGGAGACTGTGGAGAAGCTGCGGCCGCAGATCGAGCAGTACGAGGCGTTCGCGGACGATCTCGGGCACGCGCCGGGCGATGTCGCGCTCGCGTGGTTGCTGCACCAGCCCGCGGTGACCGGCCCGATCGTCGGCCCCCGCACGATGGAGCAGCTCGAGTCCGCAGTACGCGCCGTCGACGTCAAGCTCGACGACAAGGCGCTCGCCCGCCTCGACGAGATCTTCCCGGGCTACAAGACGGCCCCTGAGGACTACGCCTGGTGACGCCGATGGTGTGAGTATTTCAGCAAATCGCCCGTACGCCGATCGATCGGCGTACGGGCGATTCGTGGTGATACCGACTGATCGTCGGCGATCCACCAGCGACGCATAATCGGAGTACGGATAGACGCGGCTAGTGCAAGGTGGCGGTCAGATGAGGCTCCGTGACGAGGTTATTCAGGTCCTGGAGGGCCACACCGAAGGCATGACGGACGCCGAGCTGGCCGAGAGACTCGGCAAGCTGCACCAGCAGGTCAACCAGCGTTGTCGGCAGTTGGCGACCGAAGGGCTGCTCGTCAGGGACTCAGCGAGCGGCACGATCGTCAACCGTCTGGTGCGGTCCGGTGGTGCCGTGTCCAGCCAGTCAGCTCCCCCGCCGACCACCGTACGGAGCAATCCGACCGCTCATCCTTGGCCTCACGAAGTTGCGGTTCAGGGCGCCCTCGTGGGCTGGCTCGTCCGGGACAACTGGCGGATCCTTCGAGTCGCGGACACCGAGGCACAGGAACAAGGAACCGATGTCATCGCCGATCGCGACGGTGTGCGGCTCATGGTCGAGGTGAAGGGGTACCCAGGTTCGACATACGGCCGCGGCCCCAAAGCCGGCGAGCCCAAGCCCACGCCATCGACGCTGCAGGCATCACATTGGCTGGCAACTGCGTTGCTCAGGGCGATGCGGATGAGAGGCGCCGATCAGGATTCGCGCATCGTCATCGCGCTCCCGGACGCTACCCGATATGGCGCCCTCCTGAGCGAGATCGACCATAGCCTTCGCGGCGCCCGCATCGAAGCCTGGCTCCTCACCGACCGCGGCGAACCAAGCGCGCGCTTCGGCGCCTGGCCCGACTAGCCGACCGCGGCGACCAGAGCGCGGTTGGCTAGCTGACGGACAGTGTCGTCGGGAGCATGCCGATTAGGGCGTCGGCGGCTAGGGACGCGGCGGAGCCGGTGGGGATGGCTACCGATACCTGCCACGAGTCGGCGGAGTTGGGGACGAGGGGAACGGTGATGTGGTCGCCTCGTTTGGCGGCGATGCGTTCGGGGACCAGGGCGACGCCTAGGTTGTGGCTCACGAGGGCGAGGAGAGTGTGGACGTCGTTGACCTCGATGGTGACGGGGTGAGCGACGCCGGCGGTGGCGAAGGCGTGGTCGGAGATGGCGCGGGCGCCCCAGGTCGGGTCGAAGTCGACGAAGGCCTCCCCCGCCAGGTTCTGCAGGGTGACCTCGGGCGCGTTGGCCAGGCGGTGTTCGGCGGAACAGACCATGACCATGGACTCGGTCGACAGCGGGCGGAGGTCCAGGCCCTCGATCGGGTGACCGGCGGTTGCCACGAAGGCGATGTCCAGGCGGCCGGAGGCCAGTTCGTCGAGCATGGGGGTTGAGCCGCCTTGGCGTACCTCGATTTCGACTCCCGGGTACGCCGAACGGAACTTCGCCAGGAGTGCGGGTACATCCACAACCCCCAGGCACTGCTCCAAACCAACGGTCAGGTGGCCGCGTAGCAAGCCCTGTACTGCGGCGACGGCATCCTTCGCGGCCTCGGCGGCCGCGAGTGTACGGCGGCCTTCGCAGAGGAGGGCGCGGCCGGCCTCGGTGAGTTCGACGCTGCGGGTGTTGCGTACGAAGAGGGATGCGTGGAGCTCACGTTCGAGCGCGCGGATCGAGGCGGAGAGGCCGGACTGCGAGATCGACATCGCCTCTGCCGCTCGTGTGAAGTGCTTCTGCTCTGCGACGGCGACGAAGTGCTCAAGATGCCTCAGTTCCATGACTCAGAAGTATAGGTGATCGAACTCTGACGATTCTTCGGTCCCAGATGTCACTGTTAGCGATGAGCGAGGGTGTTCGGCCGGGGTTATCCACAGGATGCAAGAAGGGCCGCTCGGTGGCGCCTGGACTGCTTACTTTCTCTGGCATGGAACGCCCGATCGCGGATGAGATCCGCACTTACCGGACCAAGGCGCCGCTCGATCGATGTGCGGTCTTGTTGGACGCCGCCCAGGACCATCTCCGGAACGGCGACTTGGACCGGGCGGTGGCGATTTGGAAGGAGCTTGTGTTCAAGGGTGGCGAGTACGCCGACTCGGCCCGCCTCGACTACGCCGAGCATCTGTTCGACGAATACGAGGATGACGACGCCTATGCCCAACTGGATGCGGTGTTGGAGCCGTGGCGAATCTTCAGCAAGTCGTGGCTGCGCGCAGTCGAGATGGTCGAGCAGCACGACCCGGAAGTTGCTCTCTACTTGTGCATGCTGGCCATCGAATGCGTTACACGCGAGGATGCCGGCATCCCTGCAAGGGCGTCCCGTCTCCTACATCTGGCCGCAACCTGTCGCAGGCTGAGATGGGAAGCCGGGATCCGCCTCACCGATACAGATCTGCTGGCCAAGTCCGGTTACGTTGAAACGCGGCAGAAGCAGTTGAGGCTACTCACGCTCATCAATGAACCCAAGGTTGTTGACGGGCAACTTCATTTCTGGGATCGCGAGCTGCTCGAATCGCCGGGCAGGCCTTTGGGAACCGATGTCCCGCTGGAGCGACCAGCCGCCTACTACCCGAAGGTCGAACATGTACTTCGAGCCTATGAGGGAGGCCGAGTCGTTGCGACTCGGCTGGAAGGTGCTGAGTGGACGTGCCTCGTGGAGCTGGCTGACAACGCCAAGCACATCGACGATCTTCGGACCATCGTCAGCCGGTACGACCAAGGCACGGCCGTCGAGTGGCCACCAGGGCGGAACCAGCCGTGCTGGTGCGGTTCGCAGACCAAGTACAAGAAGTGCTGCGGGGCAAACGGGCCGCCACCATCACCCTCATCCAGTCGAGGGTTGCGCGGGTAAAGGAGCAGCGGGTCGGTAAGGTGTGATTTATGGCTGACGAGTACCGCGTTGAGGTTGAGCTGAACGACTCTGAGCACGGGTTGTCGTTTTGGGAGCGGTTGCGGGCGCTGGGTGTGGATGAGGACGCGAAGAAGCGGCTCGGGGGCCAGGTGACGGTGACTCGGGACGGTTCGCGGTTGCTGATCTACGCGAACACCGAGGAAGACGCTCGCGAGGCCGAGAAGACGGTGCGTGAGGTCGTCACGGACGATCACCTGACCGCCGATTACAAACTGTCACGGTGGAGCCACGCGAAGCAGGAGTGGACGGACCCGAGCGTTCCCGAGGACGAGGACGCTCCCGAGCCCAGCTATGAAGGCGTCGAGACCCCGGACAGGAACTATGTGGTGATGCAGGCCTACAAGCCCGAGTTCCTCCGCGACCTCGGTCTCTGACGCAGCCGCCCGGACAGGACGAACGAGCCGGTACGCCGAGCCAACGCGGCTCGGCGTACCGGCTCGTTTCAGTTGACCGGCTACTCGCCCGCCGCTCCGGACCGCGGAGCGGGCGAAGCGGCCTGCCCTCACCGCCGCCAATGACTCGCCCCTTGGATGAACCGGGGTTGGGGGTGGGGCGTCGTACTGTCGGACGGGTCTGGGGATTGGCGGAAGGGATGTGGTGGTGGACGAGTTGAGGTTGCGGCCGGTGGTTGAGGACGACTTGGGGATGTTCAGGCGGTTGGCTGTTGAGCCGGGGTTGATCGGGCTGGACTGGGGTGGGTTCAGGGATGCGCAGAAGGCGGCGCGGGACTTTGAGGAGGACGGGTTCCTGGCGGACGACCACGGGAAGTTGATGGTCGACGAGGGTGGGAAGGCTGCTGGGTTTGTCATGTGGACGGCGGGGTCGTTCGACGAGATCACGACGTACTGGGAGATCGGGATCTCCTTGTTGCCCGAGTTCCGGGGGCGTGGGATCGGGTGGCGGGCGCAGAAGATGCTGACCGAGTATTTGTTCCTCCATACGCCGGTGCAACGGATCCAGGCGGCTAGGCATCCGGAGAACAAGGCTGAGCAGAGGTCGTTGGAGAAGGCTGGGTTCCAGCTTGAAGGCGTGATTCGCGCGTGCGAGTTCAGGGCCGGTGAGTATCGGGATGGGTATCTGTACAGCCGGCTGCGGACGGATCCGCCGGTATGACCGACCAGGCAAACGAGCCCACTTCCCCGCCGGGCCTGAGACCCCTGCTGCGGAAGGTCGATGCGGTGACGGTTCGCGTGCCGGACCTGGAGAGCGGTCTCGCGTTCTATCGGGACCAGCTCGGCCATCAGCTCCTCTGGCGGAATGACGAGATCGGACAAGCGGGGCTCAAGGTGCCTGATGCTGATACCGAGATCGTGCTGGCGACCGGACTCGACTATGCGCCCAGCTGGCTTGTCGAAGCTGCCGACGGGGCTGCCCGTGCGTTCGTCGAGGCGGGTGGGCGTGTCATCACCGAGCCGTTCGATATCCCGGTCGGGCGTTGCACGGTGGTGGCCGATGCGTTCGGCAACAAGCTGGTGCTGCTCGACTTGTCGAAGGGGCTGTACGCAACGGATGACAACGGTTCGGTGTCGGGAGTGGAGAAGCCGGGCTCGGAGAACCCTGTGGAGTAATAGCCTCGGCGGGCGGCAGCGGCGTACGGCGGGTCTTCCGGGCGTCAGGCCACCATTCTGCGACGCTGAAGTGAAGAGGGAGGGGAAACTATGTCCAGACGACGTGGTCTCGTTGCTGGTGCACTTCTGCTTGCCCTGGTCCTCGCCGGTTGCACTGACGTCGCGGCCGATCCCGGGACGACATCCCCCTCCAGTTCTTCGACGCCATCCGCTACGCAAACAAGCACGTCACCCAGCACCACTCCGAGCAGCACCCCGACGGTCAAGCCGACCCCCAAGCCGACCCCCAAGCCGACCGTGAAGCCCAAGCCCAGACCGCCCGCGGCGTACGCGAAGCAGGTTGAAGCCAAGCTCGATGCCCTCGGCTACCCGGTCGGCGACGTCGACGGCGAGATCACCAAGCGCGCGAAGCAGGCCCTCTGCGCCTGGCGCGAGACCAACGGTCTCCCGATCAGCCGCGGCGGTCTCACCTCGGCCGACGTCCGATCGGTGCTCAAGGCAACAAGGCGCCCGGCCGCGAACAAGGAGCCCGGCATCTACGTCAACAAGACCTGCCAGGTGCTGTACCAGGTGGTCGGCAAGACGTACCGCCGGATCGTCTGGGTCTCCACCGGCGGCCCCGGGTACGACACCCCGAACCGCACCGGCAAGGTCTGGCGCAAGTGGGCCGGCGCGCACGAGAGCAGCCTGTACGACGACGCGTACATGTACGACTCGATCTACTTCCTCAAGGACCGCCCGGGCATCGCCCTGCACGGCTCCCGCGTCAACACCCTGATCAAGACGTACCCCGCCAGCCACCGCTGCGTACGGGTCATGCGCCCTCAGATCCACCACATCTTCGCCGAAACCCCCATCGGCACCAAGGTCAGCGTCTACGGCGAGTACTGATCACGGAGCCAGGCTCGCCAGGATCCGATCCGCCTCGGCCACGATCCGGTCGACCAGGACACCAGCCGGGACGATGTCGTGGATCAGTTCCACCGACTGACCCGCAAACGGTAGGGCCTCCTCACCACGACCGCTCCGGATCAACTCGAGCAAGCGTGATCGCTCGGCGTCGTCCACCGAGGCTGGATCGTGCTCGAGCCGGTCGATGAAGTCGGTGCGCAGCGCGCGAGGCGCCATCGGTACGCCGAGCTGCGGCAGAGTGAACGGCGGCATCGCCACCTCACTGTGCGGGACCTTCACGGCATCGAGCGCGTGGGACGACACGAGCCGGTCCTTCCACCCAGCGGAGGCGGCCATCTCGGTGGTGGCGAGGAACCGAGTACCGATCCAGGCGCCTTGCGCGCCGAGTGCCAGAGCGGCAGCGAGTCCCCGGCCATCGGCGATACCACCAGCTGCGAGCACCGGTACTTCGCCGGCCAGGTCTACGATCGCCGGAACCAACACCAGCGTGGAGATCCAGCCCGAATTCCCGCCGGCTTCTGTGCCTTGCGCAACCAGTACGTCGGCGCCTGCGGCAAGAGCAGCCTCCGCCGAGACGAGATCACCGACGGTCTGGAGCCACAGGATCCCGCGATCATGAGCACGCTTGATCAACTCCGCCGGCACCCCCATGTGGAAGGAGATCGCCTTGGGAGCGGCCTCAAGGGTCGCTGCGAATGTCTCCTCGTTGAAGGGCCGACCGGTGTGGTTGATCGCGAACGGCGCATCGGTCAGCGATCGCAACCGCTGCCACTGAGCCTCCAGTTGCGCCAACGGCAGCACGGCGGTCCCGACGCTTCCCAGTCCGCCCGCCTCGCAGACCGCGGCCGCAAGCTCGACCTGGTCCCATGGCCCGAACGGCGCCAGCACGATCGGCACCTCGATCCCCAACAGCTCACAGACCCCTGTTCGCATGGTCACTCCCCCATTCCCGATCCGTCACCTCTCATCACAGAACTGAGGCCGCCGACAGGCAAGACCCGAAGCGAGCTGGTCGACCTTCTGGACGGCTCTGTCGAGGGCTGCGCGCACAGTGACGTCGGTTACTTGTTGTAACGCCGAGGGCCCGCTGAACGATGTGGTGATCACTGAGTGTCGTTGCGGACTGGGTTCCGCCGGGGGGAAATTCATGCGTTGGGTGTCGCTGGCTGTCGTCTGTTCACTGACTCTGATCGGCTGTGGGGGTCAACCCGAGCGGGCGGACACCTTGCCCGTGGCTGATGAAGCCAGTACCTCGACCGTGGCGAAGGCGCCTGTCGAGACTCCGGTTGCTCCGCCGGCTGAGAAGAGCTCCACCCTGACGGCAGCGCAGGCGAAGAGCGCGCTGCTGACCCTGGACGACATGCCGACAGGCTGGACGCAGAGCAAGCCGGAGGCCGACGACGACGAGGACCCCACGGTGACGCCGAAGCGTTGCTCGGCCGTTCTCGACGCCGTGGACCAGCAGGGCAAGCCGCTCGCTGAAGCCGAGGCCACGTTCAGCCCCAGCGACCTCGGCCCGCAACTGGACCACACGGTCAGCTCGTGGCCGCGGTCGCAGGTGCCCGTACTGAGCAAGCTCACCGCCGCGTTCCGGCAGTGCCCGAAGTTCACCAGTACGTCGGCCGACGGGAGCTCGGCTACCTTCCAGGCCAGCGGGCTGTCGTTCCCGAACGTCGGTGACCGCACGCTCGCTCTGCGGCTCAAGGCGAAGAGCGACGGCATCAACCTCGTGGTGGACGTCATCTACATCGCGAAGGGCAACAACGGGATCGCTCTGATGGTGACCGGCTTGCAGCCACTGGACGGTGCCACGCTCGAGAAGTTGGCGAGGAAGGCCGTCGCCCGTCTCGACGCGGCCGCCAGCTAGCCGTACTACCCACGGAGTACAAGGCGCAACTGCGCATGCGTCCGGCTGGTCAGTCGTTGTGGTTGTGCCGGCTGCGCTCGATGTGGAAACGCGGGCGCTGACCGCCGACGGATTCCGGTAGACCGGCCAGGAGGTCTGGGAGGGCGAAGGCGTCGAACAGGCTCAGGTCGAAGAAGGCGACGGCGTGGATGATGCCTGCCGCGGTGAGTGTCAGGACCTGGATCTGGAATGCGCGGTGCGTGTTGTCGACCGGGTCGCGCATGTAGACCGCGAAGGCTGGCTGGCCGTTCGCCTTGATCGGCACGAGGACTTGGTCGCCCGGGCCCTTCGCCGGGCAGTGCGTGGAGATCAGCCGGCCGATGTTCTTGGCGCCCCGGAACCACGAGGTGAACGGCGGCATCTCCCAGACAGCATCATCCGCGAAGAACTCGACGATCGCCGGTACGTCGTACTGCTCGAACGCCTGGGCGTAGCGGTCGAGCAGCACAAGCTGATCAGGTTGGGTGTGATCGACGACGCCGGCCGGTCCGGGATCGAAGAGCACCCTCGCTTCTGCCAGGAGTTCATCGACCGCTAGTGGGCGGGCTTCGAGTACTTCGGCGACCTCGGCCGCCGGCCATCCCTCGAGGTCGCGCAGGATCAGCGCGGCCCGATGCTGCGGCGGCAGGTACTGCAAGGCGGCGATGACTTCCAGCCCGACGGTCTCGCGGCCGCCGCCGACCAGCGCATCGGGCACGGGCTCGAGCCACAGCACCTCGGGCCGCTGGGCGAGCCTGCCCTCCGGGTCACCGCTCGGTCCGGCGAGACCCGTCGGCAGTGGGCGCCGGCCGACGCGGGCGACTTCAGCGAAACAGGCCTGGGTCGCGAGCCGATACAGCGACGTCTGCGGAGAGGTTGGTCCGATCAGACCGTGGAAGTCTGCGCGTCGGAAGACGTCCCTGGACACCGTCTCGGCGTTGCGCACCGAACCGAGCATGCGGTAACAGTGCGCGAGCAAGTCCCGCCGGAGCGAATCGGCGCGGAGGTCGTCACTGCCGTGGTCTGCCATGGCTACTGCTTCTGCTGATTCCTCGATTCAGAGCCTGGTCCGAATCTACGACAGTACGACGACGTGGTGCGACTGCCTCAGCCGGTAGGCCAGTCGCGGTGGTCCCGTTGCAGGGAGTCGATGGTGGTTGCGAGGCGGAGGGTCGCCATGTCCTCGAAGCGGGGGGCGGCTATTTGGAGGCCGATGGGGAGGCCGTCGGAGAACCAGCCGCAGTTGACGGTGGCGGCGGGGTGGGTGGACATGTTGTACGGGACAGTGAAGGCGATGTGTTCGAAGGGCCTCAGGGGGTCGTCTGTGGGGTAGGCGAGTTCTGCGGGGAAGGCGTTGATGGGGGCGACTGGGGAGATCAGGAAGTCGTAGGACGCGAAGGCGGCGTTGACCGCGGTGGCCATGGCGGTCATCTGGGTGTGGCCGTGGAAGACGTCGAACGCGGTCAGGTCGGTGGCGGTGGAGACCCAGCGGCGGATCTCGGGGAGGACCTTGGCTCGGCGGTCTTCGGGGAGGGCGTTGATGTCGTACGCCGACCGGACCCGCCAGAAGCGATCGAGGCCGTCCAGCATCTCGCGGGTGATGATCGGGGCGATCGGTTCGACGATTGCGCCGGCCTTTTCCAGGAGGGCGGCCGCGGAGGAGACGGCGGCGGTGACTTCGGGGTCCACTGGTAGGCCGAGGCCTGCGTCCAGAAGCAGGCCGATGCGGATGCCTTCGACCGGGCCAGGCTCTGTGTAGGTGTCTGCGATGCGCGGGAGCGAGGTGGGGTCACGGCGGTCGGGGCCGGTCATGACGGTCAAGGCGAGCGCGGCGTCGGCCGCGGTACGGGCGAGGGGGCCGATTGCTCTGCCTGGGTAGGGGTTGCCGACTGCTACTCGGCCGTGGGTTGGTTTGAGGCCGACTACGCCGCACCAGCCGGCGGGGAGACGGATGGAGCCGCCGATGTCGGTGCCGATGTGGATGGGCCCGTACCCCGCTGCGGCGGCTGCGGCAGCGCCTGCGCTTGAGCCGCCTGGCGTACGGGTCGTGTCCCAAGGGTTGCGCGACAGGTGGTGGAAGGTGGAGACGCCCGACGAGAGCATGCCGTACTCGGGCATCGTGGTCTTGCTGAAGATGACGGCGCCGGCCGCGCGGAGGCGGGCTGCTGCGGGAGCGTCTTCGGCTGCTGGGATGAGCTCGGTCGCGGCGGTGCCTTGCGGTACTGGGGTGCCGCGGGTCGCGATGTTTTCCTTGATAGTGATCGGTACGCCGTCCAGCGGGCCGGCCGGGTCGTTGCGGAGCCAGCGGCGCTCGGATTCGCGAGCGGCCTCGCGAGCTGCCATGGGATCGAGGGCGTAGAGCGCACAGAGTTTAGGCTCGAGCGACTCCACTCGGGCGAGCACGGCCTCGGTCACCTCGACCGGCGAGAGCGAGCCGTCCCGGTAATGGGCCAGCAGATCCGTGGCAGTCAGATCGGCGAGGTTCTCAGTCATCCGCGGCTCCAGACGGTCGATTAGTTCGGGGGGTCGAAGCGGCCGTCTACGGCGGTCCAGCCTCCGTCGACGTGCAGGACACTTCCGGTGACGAACGAGGAGGCGTCCGACGCGAGGTAGACCACTGCGCCGGCCAGTTCGTCGGGCGTTGCCCAACGGCCGAGAGCCCCCTTCTGCGCGTAGGCGTCGTACCAGGCCTGGTTCGCCTTGATCTGCGCGGTGAGCGGGGTCTCGACAACACCGGGAGCGATGGCATTGACCCGTACTCCGCTGGGGCCGAGCTCGGCGGCGGCAGTTCGCAGGAGCTGGACGAGGCCGGCTTTGGTTGCCGCGTACACCGATTGGCCGGGCTCGACGGTGGTGGCGCGGATCGAGCTGAAGCCCATGATGCTGCCGCTCCTCCGCTCCGCCATCGGTCCCCCGAACGCGCGGATCAGGTCGAACGACGCCCTCAGGTTGAGCGCGACAACCCGATCGAACTCCTCGCCGGTGTAGTCGAGGATCCGCTTCCGTACGTTGGTCGCTGCCGTGAACACCAGGACGTCGACATCCTGCAGCTCGGTGGCCGCCCGTACGATCGCGTCTCCATCGAGAACATCAACTCTGTACGCCGTAAGGTGTTCGCCACGCGAGACAGTTTCCTCGGCCGCGGCGAGATCCAGGTCCGCGCAGGTCACGCGGGCTCCCTGTGCCGCCAAGGCCAGGGCTGACTCGCGTCCGATCCCGCTGCCGGCGCCGACGACGACCGCGTGCTTGCCGTCGAGCCGGAACAACTTCGAGTAATCCCGCTCCATCAGTGCCTCCTCGTTCCCCGTGCCCGCGCGGCTGACGTCGATGTGTTCGAGGGGCGCATGATCACGGGCGCTTGGGTGTCGGGCGGATGATCGCCATCCGGGTGGTGGTGAGTTCCTCGATGGCGAAGCGGGGTCCTTCGCGACCCGTGCCCGAGTCCTTCACGCCGCCGTACGGCATCACGTCCGAGCGGAACCCGGGTACCTCGTTGATCACCACTCCCCCGACATCGAGCTGGTCGATCGCGTCGAAGGCGGTCTCGAGAGAGGACGTGAAGACGCTGGCGTGGAGGCCGTAGCGGGAGGCGTTCACCGTGCGGAATGCGGTGGCGATGTCGGGCACGGAGCGGATCGCGATCACCGGCCCGAAGATCTCCTCGTCCCACGCCAACTGCCCATAGGGAAGGTCCAACAACACCGTCGGCCCGACGATCGTTGGCCTGGTCGAGGCGTCAGCGGGTGAGACGTCGGCAGGCGTGGCGTCGGGTGAGGGGGTGGTCGGGTGGGCGAGGGTAGCGCCTGCGGTTATGGCTTCGTCTATCCAGGTGTGGACGCGGTGGGTGGAGCGGTCGTCGATGAGAGCTGAGACTCGGGTTGCCGGATCGCGGGGGTCGCCGACGACTACCTGATCCAGGCGCGGGGTTAGTTCGGCGACGAAGGCTGCGCGGACGGATTCGACGACTATTACTCGCTGGACGCTGATGCAGGCTTGGCCGGAGGCGTAGTAGCCGCCTCGTACTACGGCGTCCGCGGCGGCTGGGATGTCTGCGTCGGCGGCGACGACTAGTGCTGAGTTTGAGCCGAGCTCCAGGAGCACCTTCGTGGGCGCGGCATCGCGGGCGATCTGGTGGCCGACGGCGGCTGATCCGGTGAAGGAGACTGCGCCGATTCGTGGGTCGGTGGTGAGGGTGGAGCCGACGCCTACTCCCCCGGTGACCAGTTGCACGGCCGATGCTGGCCCGCCGGCGGCAGCAAGTGCCTCGCGGACCAGGTGGACGAGCCAGAGCGTCGCGAGTGGAGTTTGCGGGGCGGGCTTGACGATGATGGGGCAGCCGGCGGCGAGGGCCGGGGCGATCTTGTGGGATGCGAGCAGGAGCGGGTAGTTGAAGCCGGCGATGCCGACGGCTACCCCGATCGGTTTGCGGACCCAGAAGCCCATCAGGCCGTCGCCGCTCGGGAGTAGATCCAGCGGGACTGTCTCGCCGTGGAGGCGGGCGACTTCTTCCGCTGCGGTCTCCAGCGTGAGAAGAGTCCGTTCGACCTCGACGCGGCAATCGACGAGCGGCTTGCCAGTCTCCAGTACCAAGAGATCGACGAACGCGTCGCGCTGGTCGCGGAGAGTGGAGAGCGCTCCCTGGAGGGCTGACCTGCGGACATGCGAAGGCAGGCGCCCGACCTCGGAACGCACAGAGAGCGCGCTCTCGAGGGCCTCCCGGGCCAGGTCGACGTCCCCGACAGGTGCCTCAGCAACTACAGACCCGTCGTACGGGAAGTGCACGGGAGCTGTTGACGGTGCCGCTACCCACTCGGAGCCGATCGGAAGACCGGTGGGAAACGGGAGCTTGGACTGATCGGTGGGTCCGGGTGTCGTCGAGGGTTGCTGGTCCGTCATGCGAGGGCTCCCTTCGGCGGGTCGGACGGGGCGCCTGACAGCAGGTCCGCGGTGGTGGCGCCGGCGAGGGCACGGGGCAGGGTTGGGATGGACGAGACGAGGCGCCGCGTGTACGGGTGGGCCGGCGCGGCATAGACGTCGCCGGTCGGGCCGGTTTCGACGATCTCGCCGGCGTTCATGACGGCTACTCGGTCGCAGACGTGCTTGATCACGGAGAGGTCGTGGGAGACGAAGATCAGGGTGAGGTTGAGTTCGTCGACCAGGTCCGAGATCAGGTTGAGGACCTGCGCGCGGACGGAGACGTCGAGAGCGCTCACCGGTTCGTCGGCGATGAGGATGCGTGGACGCGGAGCCAGGGCGCGGGCGATGGAGATGCGTTGACGTTGGCCGCCGGAGAACTGGTGCGGGTAGCGGTCGCCGGCATCGGAGGACAGGCCAACGGCTTCCAGCAACTCGCGAACGCGCTCTCCCGAGGCCGGATGTCCTTGCACCACAAGGGGTTCGGCGATGATGTCGCGGACTCGCATGCGCGGGTCGAGCGAGCTCATCGGGTCCTGGAAGACGAGTTGCAGGTTCTCGCGAAGGAAGCGGAGCCGACGTTCCGGGAGGTGGGTGATGTCGGTGCCTTCGACAACGACTTGGCCGGAGGTCGCGCGGTCCAGGGCGGCGATGATGCGGAGCAGGGTGGACTTGCCGCAGCCGGATTCTCCGACGATGCCGAAGCGTTCACCCGCCTGTACTTCGAGGCTCACCCCGCGCAATGCATGTACGACGGGAGCCGACCGCAGCAGCGACGTACGAGGTCGCGGGTAGTCGCGCACGACGTCGACCACCCGGATCGCGGGATCGGCAGCCAAAGGCCCAGCACCCGACGGCTGGCGGTTGTCCGACGGTCGCGCGTTGTCCGACGGTCGCGCGTTGTCCGACGGTCGCGCGTTGTCGCTGGGTCGGTGGTTGGCCGTGGGGTCAGGCATCGGCTGGCTCCAGGGCTGGGGCGGGGTGGTGGCAGGCGAAACCGCGAGCAGCCGTGCCACTCCACGGAGGGGCCGTTGCGCAGATGTCGGTCGCGTGGGCGCAACGAGTGCGGAACACGCAGCCGTCCGGGAACTGGCCGGCGGCCGGTACGTTGCCGGGAATCGTAGGCAGGCGACGGTCGGCTGATTCGAGGTCGGAGGCTGCGATGAGGCCTTGCGTGTACCGGTGGCGCGGAGAAGTGAACACCTCGTTCACCGGACCCGATTCCACGATCCGCCCGCCATACATCACCAGCACGCGCTGGCAAACGGTCGCCACCACGGCCAGATCGTGGGTGATGAACAACAGCGCCGACGAGCGAGCGGTGACCCCACGCACGATCAGGTCGAGCACCATCGCCTGCACGGTCACGTCAAGCGCCGTGGTGGGCTCGTCGCAGATCAGCAACGAAGGATCGTTGGCCAGGGCAAGCGCCAGCACGATTCGTTGCCGCTGGCCACCAGAAAGCTGGTGCGGGTAGGCACGCAGGACATCCGGCAACTGCACCCGCCCCAGCAGCTCAGCAGCCGCAGCGTGGGCCGCACGCCGACCGGGAACCGTGTCATGGATCAGCATCGCCTCGGCAACCTGATCCCCCACCCGCATCGTCGGGTTCAGAGCGGTCATCGGCTCCTGGAAGACCATCGCCAGGTGCCGCCCGCGAACACGCGACAACCGCCGCTCGTCAGCACCGATCAGGTCGTGCTCGACCCCGGCCAACCGCACGGAGCCAGAAGCGTGCACATCCTCGGGCAACAGCCCCATCACGCTGAGAGCAGTCAGCGACTTCCCAGACCCGGATTCGCCGATCAACCCGACCCGCTCCCCCGGATCCACCGTCAGCGACACGTCCTGCACGAGCGTCTTGTCCCGCACAGTCACCGTCAGGTCTTCAACAGCCAGGACGCTCATCGCCGATCCTCCAGTTTCGGATCGAAGCGATCCCGCAATCCATCACCCAGCAAGTTGAAACCCAGCACGGCCAACGCAATCGCCAGCCCCGGGAACACAGCCAGCCGCGGCGCGCTGAAGAGGAACTCCTGACTCTCCTGCAGCATCCGTCCCCACGAAGGCGTCGGCGGCGGAGTCCCATACCCAAGGAACGACAGCGCCGCCTCCGCCAGTACTGCGATCGCAAAGGAAACCGAAGCCTGCACGGTGATCAAGCTGGCCACGTTCGGCAGCACATGCCGCACCGCGATGGGAAACGGCTGCCGTCCAGCAGCCCGCGCGGCGAGCACATACTCCGTCCGCATCACCTGCAACGCACCACTTCGAATCACCCGCGCGAAGCTCGGTACAGAAGCGATGCCGATGGCGATCATCGCCGTCAGCGTGCTCGCCCCGAAGACAGCCCCGAACATGATTGCCAGCAGCAACGCGGGGAACGCCAGCAACAGATCGTTGCCCCGCATGATCACCTCGCTGGACCACCTCCGCGACATCGCCGCGAGAATCCCGAGCGGTACGCCGATCACCGCCGCCACCCCGACCGCCACGATGCCGACGAACAACGTCGTCCGGGAGCCGACCATGATCTGGCTCAGCACGTCCCGGCCGAACTTGTCGGTCCCGAACCAGTGGGACCACGACGGCTTGAGAAGCCGACTGGCCGGATCCACGAGCGTCGCGTCGTACGGGGTCCAGACGAACGAGACCAAGGCGGTGACCACGATCAACAAGACGATCACGCCGCCGGCCACCAGGCTCGGGTTCAGCCTCCTCATCGCGAACTCACCCGCAACCGGGGATCCAGCGCGACGTACAGGAGATCGACGAGGAAGTTGACGACCAGGACCGCGACCACCAGCACCATCACGACGTCTTGCACCAGTAGCAGGTCCCGGTTCGAGACAGCGTCCAGCAAGAGGCTGCCGAGCCCGGGGATGACAAACACCCGCTCGACCACAACAGCGCCGATCAACAGCGTCGCGAGCTGCAGCCCGAGCACGGTCACCACCGGCACCGCGGCGTTGCGCAGGCCGTGTCGCCACAGCGCAGGAAACGGCCGCAATCCCTTCGCTCGCGCGGTCCGCAAGTAGTCCTCCCGCAGTACCTCGAGCACAGCACTGCGGACGTACCGAGTCAGTACCGCGCCCTGCACCAGGCCGAGCGCCAACGCCGGAAGGATCAGCTGCTGCAAGAACATCCCGGGATCCTCAGCCGGTGGGGTCCACCCGTTCGCGGGCAACCAGCCCAGCTTCACGGCGAAAAGCGTGATCAGCAGGATGCCCGCCAGAAACGCAGGCACGGCCACACCGACCTGAGACAGGGCGGACAACAGCAGCCCGGAGACGTGCCGATGGCGCGCGGCCATCACCGTGCCGGCCGGAACCGCGATCAGCAGCGCGATGATCATGCCCGCCACCACCAGCCACAGTGTCACCTGGAACCGGTCGTAGATCTGCGGCCCGATAGCAGCCTTCGACACGTACGAGATCCCGAAGTCGCCCCGCAGGAGTCCGCCGAGCCAGTCGAAGTACTGCGTGGGCAGCGGCCGGTCCAACCCGAACTGCTCGCGAAGTTGGGCGACGGCCTCCTCGGACGCGTTGACCCCGAGTGCGACCCGCGCCGGATCACCCGGGAGCACCGCCATGAACCCGAACACCAGCACCGAGCTGACCACAAGGCTGACCAGGAGCACCGCGGTGCGCTCGATCAGGCGGATGATCATCGGGTCCTCTCGGTGGGCAGGTCAGGAACGCGCGAGGTGGGACAGATCGAAGGACTCCGTGATGGCGTTCTGCGGCAGCCCGGTGATGTCCTTCTCCGCGACCATCAGGTTCGGCAGCAGGAAGAGCCAGTCGCCGGCCGCCTGCTCGGACAACCGCCGCGCGGCCTTCTTCATGTCCGCGACCTGGGTGGCCTCGTCTCCCGCGTCCGCGGAGGCGAGCAGCGCCTGCAGCGTGGGGTCGTCGTACCGGGTGTAGTACTTCGCGTTGAACACGGCACCGAGATCGCGGGGTTCGACGTGCGCGATGATCGACATGTCGTAGTCCGCGTTCTTGAAGACGGTGGTCAGCCAGGCGGCCGGGAACTCCAGCTGGTCGATGGTCACCTTCAGCCCGGCCTGCTCCAGCTGGCTCTTCACCACCTGGCCGCAAGAGGTTGCGTAGGGCAACGTGGGCAGCCGGAGCCGGAGCGAGGCGCCGGTGGCACCCGCCGCCTGCAGCAACGACTTCGCCTTGGCGACGTCGTACGGCGCGATGCCGGTCAGGTCCTCGTACCACGGGTCGGTCGGCGGCACCATCGAACCGATCAGCTTGCCGCGGCCGGCGAAACACGTGTCCAGCAAGGCCTTGTGGTCGATGGCCTGCCGGATCGCCTGGCGGACCCGGACATCCTTGAAGACCGGGCGCGAGTTGTTGAACGAGAGCAGTACCTCGCCGTTCGTGGTGCCCTCGATCACCTGGTACTTGTCGTTGCTGGTGAACTGGCTGAGGGCCTCCGGCGCCTGCACCGTGCCGACCACGTTGATCGTGCCGGTCAGCAACGCGTTGTTCAGCGCGGTCGGGTCCTTGAAGTACTTCAGCGTGACCTGGTTGAAGAACGGCTTCGTTCCCCAGTAGGCGTCGTTGCGCTGCAGCACGATCGAGTCGCCGCGCTTCCACGAGCCGAGCTTGTACGGGCCGGTGCCGACCGGATCCGTCGCGAGCTTGTCGACGCCGGTCTGGGAGAACATCGCGCCGATCCGGGTGGTCATCCGGAACAGCCAGTCGTTGCTCGGCTTGGCCAGGGTCACCGTCAGCTTGGTGGGCGAGTCGGCCTTCGCGTTCTGGACGACGTCCATCGCGGCCTTCAGCGAGATCGTCCACTTCGTCTTCACCTGGTTGATGCTGAAGACCGCGTCGGCGGCGGTGAACGCGGCGCCGTTGGTGAACTTCGCGTTGTCGACCAGGGTGAAGGTGTAGGTCTTGCGGTCCGGCGACACGGTCCACGACTTCGCCAGGTCCGGCACGATCTTGCCGGTCTCGTCCTGCTTGACGAGACCGTTGTAGACATTGCCGAGCAGCGCCTGCGGGATCGCGGCGCCGTCCGTGGTGGTGAAGTCGAGGCTGGCCGGCTCGGCGACGAGGCCGATTGAGAGCAACTGGTCGGCGCCTGGGGACGAGCCCGACGACGTACTGGAGCCGGCTGAGCAGGCCGTGATGACCAGGAGTCCGGCGGTTGCCAGCAGCGCGACCGCCCGGGTGGGATACGACTTCACACGAACTCCTCTGGTGCCGCCGGCTGTTGCCCTCATGCGCCGCATTTTGCCTGTCCACCGGTGCGGCCACGCCATCGGATCGCCGATGACCGTGCCAGAGTCAGCTGGTCAGACCAGTGGACTAGGTCTCAATAGGCCACTAGGTTTGTCGCTACCGTACGGACTGTCAAGCGATGGGGGCCGAGATGGCGAAGGGACTGCGGTTCCAGCCGGTGCAGCCCGTCCGCGCCTACCAGCGGATCGTCGAGCAGATCGAGGAAGCGCTCGTCCGCGGCGATCTCGCCCCCGGCCAGCGACTGCCCAGCGAGCGAGAACTCGTCACCCAGTTCGCGGTCAGCCGGTCGACCGTGCGGGAGGCGCTCCGGGTGCTGGAGAGCAACGGTGTCGTCCGTTCCCGGCCGGGCGATCCGAACGGTCCGGAGATCCTGCCGTTCTCCGCCGGCCCCCTGCGCAAGCAGATGACCCGGCTGGCGCGCGTGGACGAGCTGACCCTGAGTGAGTTGATCGCGTTCCGGATGATCATGGACGGCGCGGCGATCCAGCTCGCGTCGCGGTTGCGTACGCCGGAGCAACTGGTCGAGATGGAGCAGACCCTGGTCGCGATGCGTGAGGCGATCGAGGAGGACTTCGAGGCGTTCAGCGAGGCGGACGTGGCGTTCCACGACGCCGTCGCCCGGGTCAGCCGCAACTCGCTGATCCAGACCTGCAACGAGGTGGTGCGCGGCGTCGTACTGGGGTTGATCGCGGACAAGGTCACGCACGCCGCGAACAGCCGCGCGCTGATGCTCGAGTCACTGCAGCACCACGCCGAGGTGGTCGAGGCGATCCGCGCCGGCGACGGTCACGCCGCCGCCCGGATCGCCCGCCAGAACCTCTACGACTACTACGCCAGCTACGTCCCCGCCCCTGAGCGAGAACCCCTCCGAGCCCTGATCGACGACTGACCGCCCGGCCGGTGCCACGGCCGGGCGGGCGGTCGCGGGCCCGGCCGCTTCGCGACGGCCGCTGCCCGGTTGTTCGGCCGCTGGCGGCTTAGAAGGCGCCAGTCGCCACATAACCCGCCAGTGGACCTCGACGCTGGGACGAGCGCGCGATGGCGCGCCGGATTCGGGCGACCAACTCGACCGGGTGTGTGAGGTCGGCCCAAACAGCTCGCACCACCTCATAGCCGAGGTCTCGGAGCCTGTCCTCGCGCGTCTTCTCGGCAATCAGCGCCTCGGCGCCGACGCCGGCGTACTTGAGCGCACCGTCGAACTCGACGATCACCCCCCACCGTTCGAGCAAGAAGTCGACCCTCGCCACCAGCCTTCCGCCGACGTCCCGGATCTCGGCTTGCAACGACGGCTCCGGCAGCCCGAGGTCCGCCAGGAGAACGCGCAGCCGTGACTCGCCGACCGACTCCGACCGAGCATCGCCGAACCGCACCGCCCGCTCTGCCGTCCCGATGCCAGTCCTGCCGGCGAACAGATCCAGCGCATCCGCGAGCTGCTCAGCCGTTGCGACCCCCTGCCGCAGCGCCGCATCGACCACAGACACAGCTACCGGGTACGGCGTGGCGCGGATCGTCTCGACCACCGACCGTGCTCCAGGCGTCAACCGCTCCCGATCGACCTCGACGGCGTCCAGTACTGCCGGACGGGCCGCATGCTGGCAAACCGATGCGCTGGATCTGCCGAAGCCGTCGGCCCTGGTGAGGTGGACCCGACTCAGGTCGAGATCCGACACCTCCACACCATGAAGGAGCAGGGCCGATTGATGGCTGACGATCGCTCGGCCTCCGAGCCGGTGATAGATCGCTTTTGCTGCCATCCGGTGTTGCCAGCTGGTCTTGTCCCAGGCGGCCAGAGAGTCGTCATCAGGTCCAGGTATCGCGTAGGCGCCACGACACAATCGCAGCCAACGCCCGTCCCTGACCCGCGCATGGACTTGGTCATCGGTGTATCCAGCCGCGAGCGCGTCCCGGCGATCGAACCAGCCGCCTCGCTTCGCTGCCGTCGCAGCCAGCTTCATGTTCATGCCAGAGAACATGCCGCGTTCGGAGCAGGCCCGCGTCTTCGTGTTGCCGCCTGTGGACGGCGGTACCGATCACTGCTTGTTCGACCGCTGGCGGCTCCACAAGGTGCCAGCGGTCGAACAACCCGTCATCGGCTCAGGTGTCGTGTTCCAGGACTCGGACTCGGGGGACTTTGAGTTCGCGTCGGGCGCGGTGGGCCCAGTCGGAGCAGACGAAGCTTGCGGCGGTCTCGGGCCAGGCGACCACGACGACCTCCTGGCTCTTCGTGCTGTTCACCAGGGTCTTCAGGGCCAGCAGGATCTCGCCGTGGGTGATCGAGACGTTGACCCGGCAGTCGTTCAGGCCGCGCAACCGGCGCGAACTGTGTTCGATCACCGAGGCCAGGTCGGTGTCCGGATCCGCAAGCGCCGTCGCGGTCGACACAGCCGCCGCGCGGGCCACCGCTGAGACACCTGTGACATCCGCGAAGCTCGACCCGAGCAGCGCCATCGGTCCACCGATTCCCTCGGTCGGATGACTGGAGACGAGTAGGTGGTAGTCCACCGGATCTTCCCGCCTTGCGTGCAGGGCGGCCACGCGTCGTGCGTCGCCCTCGCTCATCTCCCGCTCGATGAGTACCACCACGTCGTACGTCATTCGTGGCTCCCTTCGCCGACCCTTCCTTTGTAACCCCAAAGGGCCGGCGAATCCCGTCAAAGCCCCGGCAACTTCATCGAATTGTCAAACTCCCTGCCTCCGGCTCACTGCATCAGGTCCGGGATCTCGTGGGCGAGGAGCCGACCGCGGTCCCCGGCGGCCTGCGCCTGCACCCGGCCAGTGGCCCGCCGCGCGTCAGCCTTGCCGGCCGATTCTGTACCGGTCGCCGCCAGCGGTACTGCGGACTGCGGGTCCGCGGGGCGGCGGAGATGCCAGTCGGTCAGCGCCTGGTACGCCGCGGCGACGGCGAGCAGGCGATCCTCACCAAAGGGCTTCCCGCCGAGAATCGTCCCGATCGGCACACCCTTGGCGGTGAAACCGATCGGCAGCGCGAGCTCGGGCAGACCGATCGCGTCGAACGGGTTGGGACTGGTCTGGACCACGACGTCGCACTGCTCGAACAGGTCGTCCAGTACGCGCTGCAAC
Organism: Kribbella qitaiheensis; assembly: GCF_042657745.1. Classification (GTDB taxonomy): domain Bacteria; phylum Actinomycetota; class Actinomycetes; order Propionibacteriales; family Kribbellaceae; genus Kribbella; species Kribbella qitaiheensis. The sequence continues at coordinate 211,360 of NZ_JBHSKE010000003.1, forward strand.
AGAAGCACCTTTGCTCGCTGACCGATCAGGTACTCGTCGGCGCCGAGCAACGCGCCCTGCAGCCAACCGGTCACCGACACCCCGAATCCACGGAGATCCGAGCGCAGCATCGGCAGGAAGGGTTCGCTCCGCTCGGGCAACCGGACGTTGTTGAACGCTGCGTTGGTCAGAACGTCCCACTCGTCGGGCATGGTCACGTCGACCACCTGGAGGTCTTGCACCTCAGCGAGCTTGTTCAGCGCGGCCCGGCGCGCGGCGGCCGTCTCCGAAGTACCCGTGGTGAAGCCTGGGATCACGCCGACCCTGGTACGCCAGCGCACCCGCACCTTGCGACCCCGCAGTACGGGTGTGGCAGCGGTGATCAGGTCGGGCACGGGAGGGAGGCCCTGCGTGCGCGGGTCGTTCGGGTCCTCGCCGGCCATCGCGGTGAGCATGATCGCCGCGTCCTTGGCATCGCGGGCGAGCGGTCCCGGGTGGTCGCGCGTGTAGCTGAGCGGCACGATGCCATAGAGGGATACGCGGCCCATGGTGGGCTTGAGGCCGGTCAGGTTCTGCGCGTTGGACGGCGCGATGATCGAGCCGCCCGTCTGCGTTCCGACGGCGGAGGTCGCCATCCGGGACGCGACCGCGGTGGCCGAGCCGGACGAGGAACCGCCCGGGTCGGTGGACGGGTCTGCTGGCGTCCAGGCGTTGACGGTGGTGATCCTGCCGTCCGGCGTCGTCGCTCGGGTCGTGGCCAGGGGGCCCATCTGCGTCTTGCCGAGGACGATGCCGCCCGCACTCGTCAGGCGCTGTACCGCGGTCGCGTCGAAGGGTGGCTCGAACTTCTCGAAGAGGTAGGAGTTCGCCGTGGTGGGGATGCCGCGGGTGTAGTAGTTGTCCTTGATCGCGAGCGGGATGCCGTGCAGCGCGCCGCCTCGGGTACGGCCGAGCGAACGAGCCCGGGCGAGGGCCTCGTCGGCCAGGACCAGATTGAACGCCTGGTACGTCGCGTCGAAGGCGCCGATCCGGTCGAGGTGGGCCTCCAGAAGGCGCTCGGGACGGAGTTTGCCGCTGCGGATCAGCGTGGCGGCCTCGGCGATCGTGAGTTCGGTGACGTCGGCGATCGCCTCGGGGCGGACCGGGACGGCGGGGGTGGTGGTCGATTGGAGGTTGCCCTGCGGTCCTGCGTAGGCGACGGCGGGTAGGGCGACCGTTCCGACTGTCGCGGCTGCGGCCAGGGCGCCGACGCGATGGATGAAGGATCGGCGGTCGACTCGGGTGTCCATCGGCTCGTCGGTCGTGGTGACGACCTCGTGGTTCAGCGGCGCGGTCACCGGGACTGCCTCTCGATGTCGATGGACGGGAAGAGGGCGGGCGGAGAGATCTGCTGCGCCAGAGCGGCATGGTCGCTCTCCGGGCCGGGGGCCGCGAACTGGTAGGCGGCCAGCGGGACGATCGTGGTACGGACGAAACTACGGAGACCGGCCAGCGCGGTGTCGCGTCCGGGGCTGCCGGTTTCGGGGTCGGGCTCGGTACCGGCAGGGAGTTGGTCGAGATCGATGCCGATCGCTGCGAGCCGGGCGCGAATCATCACGTCCAGCTCGGCGTCCGTGGGTGGGGTGAGGCTCACTCGTGCTCCTCGAGGTCTGCGGCGGAAAGACTGCAGACCTGTTATGTCACGACATGTATGTCCCCACATTTCGCTGATGTCGCAGCAAAGTTAACTCCCCACCCACGGCACTGAGGCTGTCGGCGGACCGACCTGCCGGAGCTGACCGCGATACAGCCGGCCACGGGTCGGGACGGGAGCTTCGGTGCGGGGGCTTCGGTGCGGGTTAGTGGGTGGGGAGGTTGGCTCGGGTGTCTGGGGTGAGCGGGGTCAGGAGGTCGGGGGCGGCTGTGAGGGTGAGGTTGGTGGGGTCCAGGAGGTGGGGGTGCAGGGCGTAGACCTCGGCACCTGCCTTCGGGTCGATGTCGCCGGTGATGACGGCGATGAAGTCGGCGCGGTTGGCGGCGTCGAGGTCCCAGTAGCGGTCGGGTTCGAGGCGCGCCGTGAGGCGGCGGGCGAAGTCGGGTAGCTCTTCGGAATCGCCGCGGAGGTACCCGACGACCGAGCCGTCGGCGCAGCGGACGACCACCTCGTTCGTCCGGGCCGCTGCGTGCCAGCAGCACACCTCCCACAGGCTCACCCGATCGCCGGCGCCGTGGACCTCCTCGATCGTCGCCGCCATCAGCGCGACCTGCGGCGCGTACCGCGCGATGCCGTGCCCGTACCCGGCGGCGCTGAGGTTCACGTCGTACCACCGGAGTTCCTTGGTGTGCAGGTCGACGCCGAACGGCAGCAGGATCTTGGCCGGCCCGGTCAGGTCGAACCGCTCCTCCACCGCGGCCGGGTCGAACAGCCCGGACGGCTGCCGCATGACCCCGATGAAGCCACGCTCGAGCCCGTTGAACGGGACGTCGTTGTAGCTGAAGACCACAGGCAGCACATGGCGCCCGCCCAGTCGGCGCAACGCCACCAGGTCGAGGTCGACGAACTCCGTCGATCCCGGCCCGGGCGCCGACGTGAGATTGCCCGAGTGCACCAACGCGTCCTGGTCGAACCTGAGCCGCGTGTAGTCGCACAGCCCGAGAAACGCCCACTCCTCGTCGAACACCGCGACCGAGAGGTCCAGGTCGACCCGTCGACCGGCCGGCTCCACCCAATGCACGAACAGCCGCAGCAACTCGTCCTGCGGAATCGGCACCGCACTCCCCCGCGTCATCCGCAGCAACGTCGACGAGGTGCTCCGCCCCGAACCAGGGGCGGCCAACCGCGCCAGCTCCTCGTCCAGGAACGCCCGCCGCACCCGCGGCAAAGAAGTTGCCCGCCGCAACAACTCACCCACCAGTACCGCGGCCAGCGTGGCGGCGAGCTCCGCGGGCAGCGGTTCGCGATCATCCACGGAGGTCCAGATCCGGGTCGTTCCGCCGCGGGGGAAGAACAGCCTCAGGTCACCGGGCGGTGTCCGGACCTGGCCGAGTGCTGCGGTCAACACGAAAGGCGATACGTCAGAGACAGCCGTCGCGACCGCCTCCACCAGTGAGCCGTGCGAGTCCACCGGCAGTGCATGAGCCAGCTGAACCAGTCGGCGGACCATCTCCCCCGGCCGCGTCCGCAACAGGTTCAACGCGAGATCGGGCCGCCCGGCCGCGAACGCTCCCTCGACCCGACTGGCGAAGGTGTTCATCCTCAGCCGTCCACCCTCGAGCAGGACGACGGGATGCCGCGCTGCCTCGCTCAGTACCGCACGACCAGCCGGGCTCGTGGCATCCAAGGTGGTCCCCCGCAGCACGGCGAAAGCGAGAGCGGCGACCGGATAGCGATCGGCGAACTCGAAGGGATGCAGGTTCTCTCCGACGCGCTTCCAGGCGCGGTGATGCCGCAGCATGTCCTCGACGAGTTGCTCCACCGGCAGTCGGTCGAGCCGCGCAAGCACGGTCCGGCGAATCCCCCGCGCCAGCGACTGGCGGCGTACGGGTGGGGTGCGGAGGCCGGGATCGGCGCCCATCAGCGCATAGAGAACGCGCAACGCATCGGTCGCGGTCTCGACGAGTTCGTCGACCAACGAAGGAAACCGCGGCATCAGCAGCGCGAGCACCAGCGCACGAGTCTCCCGGACCGGGATCGTGTCGGGCAGCCAGGACGGGTCAGCTTCGGACAAGAGCACCCGGAGGTCGGCACGGTCGCCTGCCGACAGCGGCGTACGGCGAGTCAGAAGGTCAGCGGCTGTCGCCCGAACGGCATCGGCCGGCGCCAGGGTCAGCAGTCGGAGACGATCGGCACGACCCGGAGTGGTCACCTCGTCGAAGGACGGCTCGAGGAACGGATCGTCCGGATCGAGGTGTCGCAGACAGATCGGGCACGCGCTGAAGTCGGCTCCGTCCCAGCACGAGCGACAGACCAGGTGTGCGCAGGGCGATACCGGCTGGACCGCCTCCACCTCACCACACAGCACACAGGGCTGCTCGGGCTCCTGCAGCAGCCGCACGAAGACCCTGTCGATGTAGAAGGTCTCTGTGTTGCCCGGCACGCTCTCGGGGAAGCCCCGGAACAGCGGCACGTGATCGGCCGCTGCGCCTGACTCGGCGTCGAGCACGTCCAGCAGTTCACGACCGAATCCGGTCAACGCGAAAGAGTTCAGCCCGGCGCAGTGCCGGTAGAGATTGGCCGAGAGCAGGAAGCCACGCTGGATCAGCTCGGCCTGCAACGCGGCCAGCCCTGCCTGCGTCGTGAGTGGATGCCGCAGCCACTGCCACGCGGACCGGCGTACGGGTGGGGTGAGACGGACGGCATCGACCAGTCGACGGCGGCGCAGTAGGACCACCGCTAGTGCGTCAGGCATCGACCCTCCCCGTGAACATCGGCAGCAGGAACAGCAGTGGGAACCACAGCAGGGACACAGGTGCCAGGGGCGGAGAGCGAACGCGCTACATGCCTGGTGAAGGAGAAGGAAGCACGTCCATGAGCCGCCCCTGGCAAGAAGAACGCTACTGGGCTCCACCGACAGTTTCGAAGCTGCCCCGAGGTCTGTGCTGGAGGCTGTCCTGAAGCGGCGCGACGGCCCGCGGGTCCGCGGAAGGGACCGGACAAAGAAGAGGTCCGGTACCAGGGTCGGGGCCGCCCCGCCCAGACCCCGGTACCAGACGACTCCAGAGTAGAGCCGCCGGACAAGTCCTGCGCCATCGGGCCACCTCAGTTGGCACTGATTTGCCGCCAACAAACCCTTGAATGAGTGGACCACTGAGCACGCTGGACCAGACCAGTGGCGTGGGTTCCATCACATCGGCTGCCGGGGCAAGCCGCAGGGAAACCCTCATTGTCACGCGCGGCAGGTGTCAGGCCACGGATTGTGGTTAAGGTCTCCGACATGGTTGGTGGGGTGGTGGAACGGGCGCGCTGGCGTGACGTGTTCGGACATGCCGAGTTCAGGGCGTTGTTCCTGGCCGGCATCCTGTCCGTCGCAGGCGATCAGCTGGCCCGGGTCGCACTCTCCGTGTTGGTGTTCGAACGCACCGAATCCGCCGGGCTCACCGCGCTCACCTATGCGCTGACCTACGTGCCGGATCTGCTCTTCGGCCCTTTGCTGGCAGGGATCGCCGACCGGTATCCGCGGCGCCGTGTGATGATCATCACCGACCTGGCGCGCGCAGTACTGGTGGCGGCGATGGCGATCGAGGCGCTGCCGCTGATCGTCGTGATCCTTCTGCTGATCGCGCTGCAGGCCTTCGGCTCGCCGTTCAACGCGGCACGTGCCGCGACCCTGCCCGTGGTACTGCCAGGCGACCACTACGTGCTGGGCAAGGCCGCGAACGACATGGTCGTGCAGTTCAGCCAGGTGCTGGGCTTCGGCACCGGCGGCCTCGCAGTGGTCGCTGTGGGGACTTCAGGAGGCCTACTGCTCGACTCCGGGACCTTCCTCCTGTCCGCACTGCTCATCGCGTTCGGCGTGCACGGTCGCCCGGCTCCTGCCAAGCAGGTCGACGAGCCGCGACGCAGCTACTTCGCAGACATGGCCGCAGGCGCCTCGCTAGTCATCCGTACTCCGAGCCTGCGCGCGCTGATCGCCCTGGCGACCATCGCCGGGTTCTACGTCACGGTGGAAGGCCTGGCAGTCCCCTACGCGAACGAGATCGGCGGCGGTCCGAAAGCAGCGGGACTCCTGCTGGCCGCGAGCCCGGCTGGGGCGGTCGTCGGCATGTGGCTGATCACGCTGTGGCCTCCTGAGCGGCGGATGCGCCTGCTCGGGCCGCTCGCGGTCGCCGCCTGCGTCCCACTCGTGTTCTGTGCGTTCAGACCCGGACTGGTGCCGACGCTCGTGCTCTGGGCGCTCTCAGGGATGGCTTCGGCCTACCATCTGCCGACCAGCGCCGCCTTCGTCCAAGCAGTGCCTGACCACCAGCGGGGTCAGGCGTTCGGAGTCGCCAGTACGGCTCTGAAGGGCAGCCAGGGCCTCGGGATCCTGCTGGCCGGACTGATCGCCGACAGGACCTCGCCATCGCTGGCACTGGCTGTGGTGGGCGCCGCGGGAGTGCTCGCGGCCCTGGTGGCGGGCACAGCCTGGGCACGTGCCCGCCAGGGCTCGATCAGCACCGCGGAAACAGTTACGGAATGAGCGGCCGGAGACTCAGGGAAATATCGCCGGACGCCGTCCGTAAAATGTGAGTAAAGAATTTTTCGGAATCAGCGACGGTTCACCACTCGTTACCACCGGTTCACCACTCGTTACCGGGTCCGCCGGCCAGCCGGAACCACTCGTTGCCGCCGCCGGTGAACCACTCGTTCCCGCCTCGGAACCACTCGTTCCCGCCGGTGAACCACTCGTTGCCGCCGCGGAACCACTCGTTGCCGTTGCTCTTCTTGGTCATGGTCTTGGATCCTCTCGTTGCCAACCGTCTGATGGAATACCTGCGCCTCGGGGATGACCTCACGTGAACAGGCAGTTACTATTCAGCAATAACCGTTCAGGTCTATCTGTGTGAGGCCACCATGATTCTGATCGGTCGGAGCAGGTGGGTGCCACCCCGCCGATGGAAGCTCTGGTCGTTGCCGCGTCCCGCGCTGAGCTACGTGCTCGGTGTGGAAGCGGTCGCTGTCACGATCACCGCCCTCGCTGTGGCGTCGACGATCTCCGGCGATCGCCCCGGTGTCAGGCCGTCCGAGTGGGCTGCCTTCGCCGTGCTGGCGGTCGCTTCTGTCCTCCATCTGGAGTCTGCCCGCGGAATCGAGCGGCGACGCGAGATGGCGGCGAACACTTCGCCGTACACGAACCTGAAGAGCCTCTGGGTCTTCGCCGGGCTGCTGCTGCTCCCGCTGTCGCTGGTGATCGCGCTGGTGGTCGTCTCGTACAGCTACTCCTGGATTCGCGTCTACGGGCGGACCATCGCGCACCGCAAGATCTTCTCCGCGAGCACCTTCATCCTCGCCAGCGCCGGCGCGGCCGCCGTCCTGCGGGGCGGTGGTCTGCTCACCGAACCACGCGTTCCGACGAGCGCCTGGACCCTGCTGATCGTGGTCGCCGCGGCGACCACCTGGTGGCTGCTGAACTTCGCGCTGGTGATCGGCGCGATCCTGCTCTCCTCCCCGGACGCCTCGGGCCGCGGGGCGCTCGGGAACCTCTCCGAGCAGCTCGTGGTGGTGGCCGGGCTCGGTCTCGGCGTTGCCGTCGCCGGTCTGCAGGCGTCGTACCCCTGGATCGTGCCGATCCTGATGGTGACGGTGCTGACGCTGCACCGCGACCTGCTGCTGCCGCAGTTCCAGCGCGCCGCCGGGACCGATGTGAAGACCGGCCTCTCGACCCCGTCGTACTGGGCCAGCGCGGTGCCGGTGGAGCTCGCCCGGGCCGAAACGCTGCGCAGTACGGTCGGGCTGCTGATGCTCGACCTGGACCGCTTCAAGGAGATCAACGACACCTACGGCCACCCGGCCGGCGACCGCGCGCTGCGGGCGGTCGGCGAGAGCGTGCGGGCCGAGGTGCGGCAGGGTGACATCGTCGCCCGGGTCGGCGGCGACGAGCTCGCTGTGCTGCTGCCCGGCGCCTCCGAGACCGAGGTGCTCGAGATCGCCGAGCGGATCCGCGAGCGGCTCACCACGTTGACCGTCTCGGTCGACACCGCGTCGAACGCGAGCGCGGTGATTACCGGCGTACCGGCCTCGTTTGGGGCGGCGGTCTACCCGGCGGTCGCCGGAACGATGGATCAGTTGGTGCTCGCCGCGGACAACGCCCTGCTGACGGCTAAGCGGGCCGGACGGAACAAGATCGTCTCCGCCCGCCCGAACCCGCCGATCGTCGCCGAGCACTCGGAAAGCCCGACAACCGACGCCGCCTGAGCGCCAGTCAGGCGTGGTCGCCGTCGAGGAGTTCGTGGAGCTCGACGACGGCGTTCTTGATGTCGTCGTAGTCCTGCTGGGCCGCCCGTGACTCCGCGCTGATCACGCCGCAGCGATGCACCTGACGGAAGTCGTCACCGGTGCCCCCGGGGCGCGGTCAGCTAACCCTGATCAGAGCCTTGCCGAGCAGCGAGCGGTTCTCGATCGCCGCGTGTGCCTGGCCGAGTTCGTCGAGCGAGAAGGTCCGGTCGATCACCGGCACCAGGTCGCCGCGCTGCACCCGGTCGAGCACGTCCGCTCCGCTGATGACCACCTTCGTCGTGTCCGCGCGGAGGTCCCTGATGCCCTTCACCGTGATGCGCCGGCGCTCAGCCTCGGCTTCGTCGTACTCCGCGAAGCCGCCGCTGGGGGCACCGTGCGCGGAGAACCAGCCGCCGTCCTTCACCGTGCTGAACGCGGCCGCGCCGAGCTCGCCGCCCGCGCCCTCGAAGACGACGTCGGCACCGTCACCGTTGATTGCCTCGAGCACCGATTTCTCCCAGCCGGGCTCGGAGTAGTCGATCACCACATCGGCGCCCTGAGCCTTGACCAGATCCAGCTTGGCGCGGCCGCGGGCGGCTCCGATCACGTGTGCACCGGCCTTGTGCGCCAACTGCACGAGCAGTACACCCATGCCGCCGGCTGCCGCGGTGATCAGCACCTCCTTGCCTTGCAGGTCCGGAGCCAACTGCTCGAGCAACAACGCGGTGAAGCCGTCGCCGAAGGCGGCGACCGCCGTCTCCAGGTTGAGCTCGTCAGGCACGATGAGCAGCGATTCGACGGGAACGACGGCCTGCTCGGCGTGCGCACCGAAACCGACGGTCCGGCCGATCACTGTCTTGCCGATCCAGCTGTCATCCACGCCGTCGCCGACTGCGCGGACCTGCCCGCCGAGGGAGTTCCCGGGGACATAGGGCGGCGTCACGTCGAAGAAGCCGCCGTGCTGCCCCTGCCGGATCGCGGTCTCCACGAAGATCAGGTCGGTCACCTGGACGTCCACGACGACCTCCCCTGGTCCGGCCACCGGCTCCGGCCAGTCCATCGTGCGAACCACCTCCAGGCCTCCGAACTCCGTCACTACTGCTGCCCGCATGTGGACCACTCCATCCGTTGCTGTTCTGTGGACAAGAGCCTGCAACCTCAACTTGCGTTCAGGTCAAGCCCGCGGGGTTGTCCACAGGAGAGCGCGGGGGCGCGGAAAGCTGTCGGTGCTTCGGCGTAATCTGCCGTGCATGTTCGACGCCGTCTTCCTGCCAGCCGACCCGCCGCGTGCGGGTCGGCTGGCCCTGTACGGCGACCTGGCGACGGCTGGGGTGGTCCCGGACGGCAAGGTGGAACTGGTCCTCCCCCGCGGCGACCAGGTGCGGCGGACGAAGGTGGCGGCCCGGTTGTTGCCGGTCGATGAGGCGCTCGCGCTCTTGACCCGGCCGCCGTCCCCGGACGACTCGGCGAGTCACCGGGCCTGGGCAGCCGCGGCACTTGCCGGGGTCGGGTTGATCGCCCGTGGGCGACTCGTGCCGGATCGAACCCCCAGCGGGTACGGCGCCTGGCGGGTGGCGCCGCTGGACCCGACGGATCACGGCTGGCTGAAGAACCTCGGGGCGGCGATGCCCGCGCACGGTCACGCCGTACCGGTCGAGGGGTCGCGGCCGCTGAGGCTGGCTGGTCCGGAACAACTCGTCCGTGCGTTCTGGGATGCGCTCGCGGACACTTTGGTCCGGACACCGGCGGCAGGCGTCGCGGTACGGGGTGGTGCGGCGGCGTTTGCCGAGGTGGAGCCACGGGAGCTCACCGGGTCCACCGCCTGGTTGGACGAGACTGCTTTGAGCGAGGAGGCCGGGGCGCGGTTGGTACTGCGGATCGAGCCGCCTGAGGATGACTCGGAGTTCAAGGCGGTCCTGCAGTTGCGGAGCGGGGTGGACCCGAGCCTGCTGGTGGATGTCGCGGACGTGTGGAACGCGCCGGCCGCAGTACTGGCTGCACTTGGGGAGCGGGCGGAGACGGATCTGCTGCTCGCCTTGCGGCGTGGGGCGCGGGTCTGGCCGCCGCTTGGTGCGGCGCTTCGGGATGCGGCGCCGGCCGAGGTACCGGTGGATGATGTGGCGCTGGACGAGCTCGCCGGGGACAGCGATGCGCTGGAAGGTGCCGGGATCGAGGTGTTGTGGCCGGCTGAGTTGTTCGCCGGTGAGTTGGCGCTGCGGGGTGCGGTTCAGGCGACGCCGACGCCTGGCGCGGTGACCGGGCCGGACTTCAACCTGACGGATCTGCTGGCCTTCAAGTGGCGGCCGACACTCGACGGCCAGGAGTTGACGGAGGCGGAGATTTCCGCGCTGGCGGAGGCGAAGCGGCCGATGATCCGGATGCGCGGTCGATGGGTGCGGATCGACCAGGACCTGGTGCGGAAGTTGCGGCGTGGTGGATCGCGGAAGCTGACGGGCGCGGAGGCGCTGGGTGCCGCGTTGACCGGTTCGCTGGAGGTCGACGGCGAACTGGTCGCCTTCGACGCGGACGGCTCGCTGCTGACGATGGTGGATCGATTGCGGGCCGCTTCCGAGCCTGAGCCCTTCGCGGAGCAGCCGGTGGGTTTGCGGGCGACGTTGCGGGACTACCAGCGGCGGGGGGTGGCGTGGATGGCGCAGCTCGCGGAGCTCGGGTTCGGTGGGTGCCTCGCGGACGACATGGGGCTGGGCAAGACGATCCAGGTGATCGCGCTGCATCTCCACCTGTCTCGGCGTGGTCGCGGGCCGACATTGGTGGTGTGCCCGTCGACGCTGCTCGGGACCTGGGAGCGCGAGCTGGAGAAGTTCGCGCCGGACGTGCCGACTCGGCGATATCACGGCGCCGGGCGTTCGCTGAGCGATCTCGCCGCGGACGAGGTGGTGCTGACGACCTATGGGGTGGTGCGTCAGGACCACCGGGTGCTCGGCGAGATCTTCTGGGGTCTGGCGGTCGCTGACGAGGCACAGCATGCGAAGAATCCCTTGTCCCGAACGGCTCGTGCGCTGCGGACGTTGCCTGCGGCAACCAGGCTCGCGTTGACGGGGACGCCGGTGGAGAACCGGTTGTCCGAGCTGTGGTCGATCCTCGACTGGGCCGCCCCGGGACTGCTCGGCACGTTGGATCGGTTCCGCCACGACGTCGCAGTACCGGTCGAGCGGTATCACGACGAGGAGGCGACCGCGCGGCTCGCACGGGTGACCCGGCCGTTCCTGTTGCGGCGGCGCAAGAGCGACCCGGGGATCGCGCCGGAGTTGCCGCAGAAGTCGGAGCACGACGTCGTCGTACCGCTGACCGCCGAGCAGGCCACGCTGTACCAGGCGGTCGCGCGGGAGACGCTCGCGAAGATCGAGTCGGCGGAGGGGATCGCGCGGCGCGGGCTGGTGCTGAGTCTGCTGACGCAGTTGAAGCAGGTGTGCAACCACCCGGCGCAGTTCCTCCACGAGCCCGGGCCGCTGCCACGGCGCTCGGGGAAACTCGCCGCCCTGGACGAGTTGCTGGACGTGATCCTGGCCGAGGGCGAGTCGGTGCTGATCTTCAGCCAGTACGTCGAGATGTGCCGGCTGATCGAGTCTCATTTGGCGGCTCGGCAGGTGCGAACGTTGTTCCTGCACGGTGGGATCGGGGTGCGCAAGCGGGAGCAACTGGTCGAGCAGTTCCAGGCGGGCGAGGCGCAGGTGTTCCTGCTGTCGCTGAAGGCCGGCGGTGTCGGCTTGACGCTGACGAAAGCGACCCACGTCGTGCACTACGACCGCTGGTGGAACCCGGCCGTCGAGGACCAGGCGACCGACCGCGCATACCGGATCGGCCAGGACAAGCCGGTCCAGGTGCACCGACTGGTCACCGAGAACACCTTGGAAGACCGGATCTCCACGGTCATCGCCGCCAAGCGAGAACTGGCCGATGCTGTTGTCGGTTCTGGCGAAGCGTGGCTGAGTGAGCTCTCCGATGCCGACCTGACCGAACTCGTCGAGCTCTCCACGACACCGGCAAAGTCTGGAGCTGCGAGCGCCTACAACCCTTCGTCTGTAGGCAAGTCCACTGGCGTCGCTGGTCAGTCAGCTGCTGCGGGTGTGGTTGGCCAGCCGGCTGCTGTGGACGATGGCGGTGAGCTGGATGAATGAACGTACGCCGTGGCAGGGGTGGCGCGGATATGGGGACAACGCGGGGTTGCCGGCGGCCAAGGGGCCGGGGAGCAGGCGGCCGTTCGGGGCGACGTGGTGGGGCAAGGCTTGGCTGGATGCGTTGGAGCACCGGGCTCGGCTGGATCCGAATCGGCTCGGGCGTGGTCGGTCGTATGCCCGTCGTGGAAGCGTTCTGGAGCTGACGGTGGATCCCGGCGTCGTGCGAGCTTCGGTGCAAGGGAGCCGGGTGACGCCGTACGGGGTGACCGTGCGGATCCGCCCTTTCAACGACGACGAGTGGGACTCGGTGCTTGATGTGGTGTCGGCGCAGATCGGTCGGGTTGCGGCGTTGCTTGACGGTGAGTTGCCGCCGGAGCTCGTGGACGACGCGCAGGCCGCGGGGCTGGAGCTGTTGCCGGATGCGGGTGAGGTGAAGACCGACTGCAACTGCCCGGACTTCGCCGTGCCTTGCAAGCACTCGGCCGCCGTCTGCTACTTGATCGCGGATGCGTTGGACGATGACCCGTTCGAGTTGCTGTTGTTGCGCGGGCGGCAGAAGGACGAGTTGCTGGCCGCCCTCCGCGCCCGGCGCTCGAGTGGCGCCGAGGCGCCCGCGCTCAAGGCCAAGCCGGTCGGAGTACTCACGAAGGCTGCCTTTGCGAGAGCGCCTGCCGCGGTGCCGTCGCTGCCGAGGCCGTTGGGGCAGGCTGGCGCGCCGACTGCCGTGTTGGTGTTGGAACCACCTCGGCAGTCGGGTGTTGAGGGGCGCGACTTGGTGGCGCTGGCGACGGACGCGGCCCAGCGGGCTTGGGAGTTGGCGTCGGGTGACGGCGATGGAGGGCTCGGTCTGACCCGAGACGAGGATCTGGCCCGGCGGGCGGCTGGCCTGCTCGGTACGTCGGGGCTCGCGGACCTCGCCCACCGCGCCGGAGTATCGGCCCGGCTGTTGACGAACTGGGCCGTCGCCTGGCGCGAAGGCGGCGCGGGTGGGTTCGCCGTCGCGTCCTCAGAGCCTGTCGATGTGGATCCCGCCGCACTGACCGAAGGACTCGAAGCCCTCGACGGCGACATCGAAGGCAACCGAATCACCGGCGACCGCCAACAACTACGCCTAGGCGCCGACGGCCTCTGGTACCTCTTCACCAACCACTTCAACGACTGGGTCCTCACCAAACCACCCTCCCCCGACCCCACCGACCTCATCACCCCCTGACCGCCCCGCTGCACCGCACCCAACAGCCCACCGCCTGCCCCTCCCGGGCCGCAAGTTGGTTCGAGGCGAGGACCTGCAGGCCCACCTCCGCCCGCCTGGCCACGCCCCTCCGTCCTCCGCCCGTTTGGCGACGCCGCCTTCTCCCGGGACCCACCCAGGCCGACCCCACGCCAGTCGCCCGGCGCACCGGCGTACCGGCGTACCGGCGACGATGCGGAGCCGACTCGACGTCGCGCGGGATGGCGTCGGGCTCCGGGAAGGAGCGGCGTGGGATGGCAATGGGGACCTCGGACACCTTGCGGTGACTTCGGACAACTCAGGTGGAGTTCGAGGACCCGAGATGGTGTCCGACCCCCTCGCAACTGCTCCGGCCAGGGTGACTGGTCACGTGCTGGTGGCTCGGGCGGTTACGAAGGCTTGGGTCAGGCGGGTGATCAGGTCGTACGGGATCGGGCGGTTCAGCGGGAACTTCAGGGTGCCTTTGCCGGAGCGGTAGGGGGAGATCTCCTGCGCGAGGGCGTCGTCGAGCGGTGGGATGGGGTAGACGGAGATGTGCGCCTTCCAGCCGCTGAAGTACAGCAGGGACTTGCCGTCGAGCGTGATCGTCGGGATTTGGTAGCTGATCTTCTCGCCGGGGTCCGGGACGGCGGCGCGGATGGTCTGGCGGACCTTCTGCAGGATCGCCTGGACGTCGTCGGGGAAAGACGCGATGTACTCGTCGACGGAGATGAAGTTCGTGGTCGCCATCCCACCATCGTCACGGCGAGACCGGCGTCCGGCAATTGCCCCGGCCGCCGAGGCACGGGACCTGGCGGCGTCGCGTCGGGACCTGGCGGCTTGGCGTCGGACTTGGCCGGCGTGGGGTGGGAGCTAGCCGGCGAGGTGTGGGAGGAGGGCGGTGGTCAGGCGGGTGGCGATCTTGGTGTGGCCGGCGACGGAGGGGTGGACGTTGTCGGTGCAGTCTGCCTCGGTGATCCAGCCGTCCGTGCTGACGTAGTAGATCGCCGGGTCATCGGCCGCCTTGACCGCGGCCTCGATCTCGACGGCCCACTTCCCGCTGAAGGGGCTGAGGGCAACGATGGTGGAGCGCTGGTACGCCGAGCGCACGCGCGCCAGGTAGTCGCCGTACTCGGCCGGCGTCAGGGTCTCGTCGTTGACGCCGAGGTTGATCACCACCAGGTCGGGGTCCTCGACGCGTTCGGCGCGGGAGCCGGCGAAGTTCCAGCCGAAGGAGTCCAGGCCGGGCGGTACGTCGCCGTTGCCGGTGCGGGTGATCCCCTGCCGGCCGAAGCCCACCTGGTACGACGAGGCGCCGAGGGCCCGGGCGGTCAGATAGGCGTAGGACTTCGTGCCGTCGGCGCCGCCTGATTCCGGGTCGGAACTGAGAGCGCGGACTCCCTGGGTGATCGAGTCGCCGTAGAACTCCAGCCGCGGTCCGCCCGGCCGTCCCGCCAACCGCAGCCGCGTAGAGGAGTCGAGCACGAGTCCGGCGAACACGACCGCGCACTCGAACGGCTGGTTCCACCGGTTCGAGTGCTCGTTGACGTCCTTGACCACGATCTCGACCTTGTGCTGCCCGGGTTCGGCGGTCAGTTCGACCACCGGCCGGTCGATGAGGTGCAGTTCGGGATCACCCTCGTCGAGCGTGATCCACAGGTGCGGCGGCACGGTCAGCCCGTCGATGTCGAACAGCACCTGTACGGCGGAGCCGTTGAACGTGAAGGAGATCCGAGAGCCCGAGTTCACCGTGATCGCGAGCCCCGGCTGGTGACCCCACTGCCCCTCCAGCACGATCCGCGGATCCCCCGGTGCGACAACCTCGCCCGCCACGAACGCCACCCTGCACTCCTCACTCGAACCCACGCCAACCGCGCCCATTCTGCCGGACTGAAGCCGGCCGCCGCGCTGCCGCCCTGGAGGCGGACCTGATCACCAACCTTCCTTGTGGGCGCGGGCCTCGAAGAGGAGGATCCCGGCGGACAGCGCGACGTTGAGCGAGTCGGCCTGCCCGAGCATCGGGATCGACACCGCCTGAAACCCCTGCTGATGCCAGGTCCTCGACAGCCCGCCGCCTTCCGAGCCGACCACGAACGCGGTCGGTCTCCCCCGGTACGCCGTCGCGCGGTAGCTCCCGGTCGCGCTGGGATCGGCGAGGTGGACGTCGAACTCATGCCGGCGCAACCACTCGGCGGCATCGGGGATCGTGTCGAACTCGAGCACCGGCGTGGTGAGCACCATCCCCCGGCTGGCGGCGTACACGGTCGGGTGGGTCAACCTCGCCCGGCGGGACGTGAGCACTAGGCAGTCCGCCCGGCACGCGTCGACGGTACGGATCAGGGTGCCGAGGTTGCCCGCGTACTCGACCCCGTCGGCGACCAGCACCAGCGAGGACTCGTCGAAACTGAAGTCATCCGGCTGCCAGACGGGAAGCCTCGCGATGGAGATCAGCCCGTCAGGTCGCCCCCGGCGGGACAGCCTGGCGAGGAGCTTCTCCGAGATCCGGTACGCCTCGGTGGCTCGCGCGGCCACCCGCGCGGCGACGTCCGCAGTACGGGCGTCTCCTGCTTCGGGGCAGTAGATGAAGGTTTCGATGGTGGTCGGGGTGTCGAGGAGCTGGTCGTGTTCCCAGCCGCCTTCGACCATGATCCGGCCTGCCGAAGCGTCCTTGCGGAGCGCAAGCAGCTCACGGATCCGGGGGTGCTGAGGGCCGATCGGGCGTGCGTCGAGACGTGACGGTGCCATCTTTGACTCCGGTGAATGAGAACAGCAAACCGCCCGGGGACGCCCGTCTAGGGTCGTCCGCACCGGTACGGCTGCTGGGGTCGGCTAGAGCGTTTGAGGACGCACTAGCCGAGCAGTCTCATCATGCTTCGGAGGGTAGACAAAGCCTTCGCGGCCGTCATCCGATTTTTCAGTTGCGGGTGAGGCGGATGAGTTGGCTGGCGTAGTCGCCGGTGAGGATCGGAGTCAGGCCGTGGGCCATCAGGACCGCACCCGTCAGGGTTGTGCCGTCGTCCAGGCGATACAGCGCGGCACTGTCGAGGCCCCGGAGCCGGATCGGCGGCGGCTGGCTGTCGTACTGCTGGGCCTCTTGATAGACCAGCACGACAGACTCGCGGCGGCTCTCCCTGGGCTGAGGTTCTGTCGACGTGACCGGAGCATTCAGCTGCTGCGGTTCGGCGCTGGGGCTCCGGTCACATCTGGGTGCGAGCCTGGGAGTAGGCGGACGACCTCCGCGACGCTGGTCTGGCTGAAGTCGCGGTACCACTCCCCCACGCTGTTCAGCAGCCGCGGCGTGTGCAGGCAGATGACCTCGTCGGCCACCTCTTCGATCTTGCTCAGGCTGCTCTTGGCGGCGACGGGCGCCGCGACGACGACCCGGCCGGCCGAGAGCGCGCGAGCGACCAGACAGGCCGCCCTCATCGTGGATCCGGTGGCGATACCGTCATCGATCAGTATTACGGTCCGCCCGGTGAGCGTGATCGGCGGCCGGTCGCCGCGGAACCGGATGGCGCGGGCCTCGACCTCGGCACACTCGCGCTCCTCGACCTCGGCCAGATCCTCGGCCGAGAAGCCGGTGGCCTGCAGCAGCGCCTCGTTGATCACCCGGACCCCGCCTTCCCCGACGGCGCCGAGCCCGAGCTCGGGCTGGTAGGGCAACCCGAGCTTGCGCACGACGATCACGTCGAGCGGTGCGTCCAGGTGCCGCGCGACGACCGCGGCGACAGGCACCCCGCCCCGCGGCAGCCCCAGCACGATCACATTCTCGTCGCGCAGCCGCTTCACCGCCGCGGCCAGCCGACGTCCCGCTTCCTCGCGATCGGCGAACATCCTCGGCCCACCCTCTTCGTCCGTTTCCTCCAGTGGAGTCGCCGGGCCCGCCGCTGGCAAGACCTCGCGTCCGCTGCACGGACGCGCTGCCCGGGTGCGAGAGATATCCACAGGCGGGTCTCACTCGGTTTTCGATCCGTCGGTGCGGGTCAGTAGAGTCCGTTTTCTGGCTCTCGGCGGCTTAGGCTGTCGGGTCGGCCGGGCACACGGGAGGAGGTTCGCGATGGACGCGACGTTGCTGGACGCCGAGGCCGAAGCGGCCGTACTGCGGGTCTATCGCCAGGTCTTCGCCGTGCTCGCCCGCGAGGCCGGTGCGATGATCGTCGATCCCGAACTGCTCGACGTCGACCAGGCGATCCTGGACGCGTTCGCCGAGGCCGGCAGCGACGGGCTGACCGTCGAGCAGGCCACCCTCGCCTGCCGCGGCTACCCGCACGACGTGATCGTCCGCCGCTTCGACGTCCTGCGGCAGTACGGCGCGATCACCAAGCTGGTCGACCGGCCGAACGAGTTGCGTCACCGCGCCGCCTTCGCGCCGTACGTGATGCTGATGTTCCTCAAGCGGATGTCGGTGCAGGGCGGCCAGGCCGAGCTGCACCAGTTGCTGACGCTCGAGGCGCACAGCGTGAGCGATCCGCGAGCCACGTCCGAGCAGGGCCAGGCGTCGATCGAGCGGCTGACGAAGGTGTTCCGGTTGCTCGGGAACGAGTTGTCGATCCTCGTCTCGACGAGCACCACGGCGCAACTGCGGGAGAACGCACAGCTCGCCTGGGGGAACGAGCGGCTGATCGAGCAAGCCGAGAAGGTGCACCGGATCGTGCTCGACCGGTGGCCCGCTCTGCACCGGGCGTGCACCCATCTCCGGATGTCCCTGGCCGCCTATGCCGATGCCGTGCAGCTGGCTGCCGGCCGTCTGGTCGAGCGAGCCGGTACTACGCGCGCCCTCGGGTTGCTGCCGATCGAGACCTGGCTGACGTTCACCCGGAGCAGCGAGACGGAGGTGCTCGCGGGAGTGCTCGACGGGCTGCTCTTCGACGCCGCCGCGCCGGACTTCTCGCCCGAGGGGATGCTCGAGGCAGTCGAATCAGGGCGTCGTACCGGTACTGCGCGGATGGCGCCCCCACGGCCTTCGTCGGAGACAGAGGCGCCGGAATCCGCCGCAGCGACGGTTCGGGAGGACCTGCGCGCCGAGGCCGAGCGGATCCTCGCCGGACGCGACAGCGTGAGCATCGTCGACGTCGTGGACGACTCGGGCGACTGGATCACCGCGCGCCGGGTGCTCGCGGAGCTGACCGCGGCTCATCTGCACGACGAGTTGGACTACGAGCTCGTCTGGTCCGACGGGATGCGGATCGATCCGTCGGCCGGCACTCCGTGGGCGACGCACGGCACGTTCAGGCGAGTGAAGCGATGACCTCGGGGGCCGTGGAGAACGGGCGCAGCTACAACGCATTGTGGTGGGCGAAGGTGCAGTCGGCCGGGCCTCTGCAGGTTTCACCCGACACTCCCGCCGTCGCCGGCCTGACCCGCGCGGCCGAACCTGACGGTGAATCCGTGTGGATGCTGCCGACGCTTCCCGACGGGGCCGGGCACAGTGTGTTGGAGGAGCTCGGGACTCCACCGGTCGCGGTCGAGCAGCCGAACGAGACCGCTCGAGTGCTCGCGATCTGCGTGACCTGCTGCTGGCCGGATCGGAGCGGCCCCGCTTGGCCGGGCGTCGTGGGCACACTCACACAGATCAAGGCCGTGTACGCCGATCTGCGCGGCCGTCCCGAGCAGTCGAGCGACCTGACCCTGATCATCGGCAGCCTCCGCCGCCTGCATGCGACCAGCTGGCTCATCTGGAACGAGAAAGCCGGCGAGGTTCGCCTGGGCCCTCGCGTCGTCGCCTGGGGCCCATCGCAGCTGACCGGCCTCCGCGAGCTCTGCCGAATCCTCCCGGATCCACCAACCGCAGTACTGACACCCCGCGGCCCGCTGGACCCCGAACCCGATCCCCTCCCGTCCGAGGACGCGTCGCCTGCCTCTTCCGCTGCAGCTGAGGGGGACTCATGACCGAGCAGCACGCCTTGTTCGATCCATTGCTGCAGGACCTCAGCGACCGCAGCCGCGACGAGGTCCTCGCTGCCTTCAGCGCCGTTCAATATGCGGCGCATCCAGTGCCCGAGGCCCAACTGGCCGGCCTGCGCGACGTAACCCTGCGCCGCCAGGTCCAGAAGATGCTGAAGCTGATCGGTCGGACTCTCGTGCACGTCGACGGCACCCACTGGACCGCCGGCTACGCCGACGACGTAGCGGAAACGCTGACTGCCCAAGGCTGGCAACCGCTGTCGGTGGTCGATCGCGCAGTACTGGTGCTCGTGCTGGTCCATTCAGTCGCGATCCCGCGTAGCGAAGGCATCCTCACCGGCGACAGCTGGAAGTCCGCACGCCCGACGACGGTCGACGAGCTCCGGACCGCCAAGATCAGCAGCGAGGAGCGCAGACTCGCGCTGCAACGACTTCGCGCCGCCGGATTGATCCAGCTGTCCGGCGGCCACTCCGGCGGACCGAGCTACATCCCCGGCCCGCAACTGCAACGACTCACCCCGGCCGCGCGCCGCCGACTGCAGGATCAGCTGATCCTCGCGGCCGCGCCGTCGAGCCCGATCGCGGAGGCCATCCGCGCTCGCAAAGGCGTCACCACGGAAGAAGGAGCGGCATGAGCACACCCACCCCGGCTGAGGACGGCCCGTTCGACATCCTCGGCTCGAAGGTGCTGCTCGGTGTCCAGGTCGTCGACCTGTCCCGGTTGTCGACGCACCCGATCCCGATGGTCGGCCAAGGCCTCGTCACGGTCGCCGGCCAGGGCCCGACCGACTCGAACGGCGCCGGCAAGTCGTCCTGGATCGCCGCACTCTCGCTGCTCCACGCCGACGACCAGTGGCGTCTCACCAGCGGTGCCCCGGGTGCTGCCGAGTTGCTGTTCACCGCAGAAGCCGCCGGCCAGGAAGGCAACTGGTCGAACGTCGATCGCGGCTACATCGTCGGCGTCTTCTCCGACCCTGACCTGACCGAGCTCGCCGACATCGAGGCCGCGACGATCACTGTCTGGATCCGGATCAACCGCAAAGCGTCGTACCTGGATCTCCGCTGGAAGCACGGCCTGCACGTCCCGTACGGCTCGACCGAGGCTGAGCGCGCGGCGGGCGCAGACGCGTTGTGGGCAGCGCTCCCCCACTCCAACGGACGCACCGACTTCCACGCGAACAAACTCTCGACCGTCCTGTATGGCGGCCAGGTCCGCTGCGTGTCGTTCCTCTCGACCTCCGTCAGGTCGTCGCCGACAGCCAACCTGCTGGCGGAGCCGCTGAACGAGCTCGGCCCGGCCCGTATCTTCAACGCGATCGCGACGCTGACCGGGCTGGATCACGAGCTGGAGCAGGAGCAGGCGCACCGTTCTGCCGAGCACACCCAGCGCGAGGCGACCAAGCAGGCGACGGCCGACCTGCTGCGGTGGGAGCAGGAGATGGCGACCGTCGAGGCGGGCATTCTGCAACGTGCCGCTGCGCGCGAGGCGCTGGAGGCTGCGCGCGAATCCTGGCAGGCGCGCTGCGCCCGGCACCTGGTCGACGGCGACGCCCGGAACAGCGAGATCCTGCACGAACTCGCCGAGCTGGACGAGCGCGTGGCCGAACAGGAAGCCCGGCGCGAGTCCGTTGACAGCGAGATCGACGCGTTCGGCAGCGAGGAGAACCTGCTCCGCGACGTCCAGCTGACCCGGCAGGAGCGCGACAAGCTCGACGCCCGTGACCGTGAACTGGATCTAGCGCAGCGTTCGGTCCGCGAGCAGCTCGAACGACTCGGCCAGGAGCACCGGCGGCTGCTGGACGACGGTCGCTCGGCCGATGGACGCGACCTCGCCGCAGCGGCCGAGGAGCAGGCAGAGGCCCGCGCGGTCCTCGAAGAACACATCGGGCTGGATCACGGGGCGCGCTCCTACGTGGATCAGGCGACAGCCGAGCTGCGCGAAGCGGAGAGCGGCCAGACGGTCTCGGCTCCGCAGCAGCAGGTGCTGGAGAACGCCGGTATCGAGTGCGGCGCTCTCACCGACATCACCGAGCTCTCCGTCAAGGACCGCGCCGAGTGGGAACCACGACTCGCGCCGTACCGCGAGGCTGTCGTCGTCGCCGCGGATGACTCCGCCCTGGCCGCGTCCGCTCTGAGCGACGCCGGCTATCCCGGTTTCCTGCTCATCCTGGCGAACCGTCCTGGTGTTGCCGTCTTCAAGGGCGGTCCTTCCTCCGCGGACAAGCGGTTCAAGCTCGATGCGTTCTTCGCGGCGCTGGCCGAGCGCTCTGCCAAAGAGGTCATCGACGAGGCCGCTGGTGTGGTTTCCGTCGGGCAGTTCGAGGAGGCAATCACCGGCCGGACCGCTCGGATCGAGGCCGCCCGCCGCCGCCTGGAGGCCGCAGTCGAAGCGCGCGCCGAGGCTTCTGCCGCGCTCGAACAGGCCCGCGCCCGCGTCGAACAAGCCGAACGCCGTACCGCGGCCGCCCGCGCGCTCGGCACCGCCGCCGACGTCCAGGAGCAGATCCTCGCGCTCCGCGAGGCGAACGACCGCCACGAGGACGACCGCGACGGCCTGGCGCCCGCGCTCCAAGCGGCCAAGGAATCAGCCGAGGCCGCGGCCGGGCAGCAACTCGTCCGCGACGAGCGCCTGAAGAACCTCGAAGCCACGCGGCGCGACTTCGACCGCATCCTCGACGACCTCGGCCGCCGCCGGCTCACCCTGCTCGAGGAGCAGTCCGACCTCGACCTGGTCACCCGCGCCTCCGCCTGGGGATCCACGCCCGCCGAAGCATCGGAGTACCTGCTCGGCCTGCCGAACGACGCCCAGCGCCGTACGACCGCCGACTGGAACCACCAGGCCTGCACGCAACTCGACGACGTCGTACGCCGCTGCTTTCCGAACGCGCGGTCCCGCGAAGAGATCCCGTCGGAGCTCTGGGAGATCCTCAACGGCCCCGACGGCTGGTCGAACGGGACACTGGGCGCTCGGGTCGGCCTCGTGCCGGCGTTGCAGCGCACTCTTGCCAGCCACCTCGCGCAGCACGAGACGTTCGACAGCCTGCAGCAAAAGCAGATCGCCAGCCAGCGCGCCGAGCGGAATGCAGCACTCGAGCGTGCCCGCGAGGGTCTCGGCGAGGCGGAGAGCACGGCCCGGGCCCACCGCGCATCCCTTGCCGACGGCATCAAGGCGCGGCTGCGCCTGGTATCGAACGAGTTCGACCGCCTCGACCAGCAGTACGGCGGGTACGGAGCGAAGCTCGAGTATCCGGAGCCCGACCCGCCGGCCGAGCCCGACAAGCCATGGCGATGGACCGTCACGCCGAAGTGGCGGCGCTCCGAGGGCGGCCCGTTCTCGGCGTTCAACGTCAAGGGCAACACCGCGCAGATGGACGAGAAGGCCGTGAAGCTGGTCTGCGCCGCGGCCCTGGCGGGTGGCAGCGACCGCCCGCTGCTGCTGATCCTCGACGAACTCGGCCGCAACCTCGGCTCCCAGCACCGCCGCGAAGCCGTCGCCCTGTTCGAGCAGATCGGCCGCGACCGCAACATCACGGTGATCGGCGCCCTCCAGGACGACATGGAGCGCTACGCCCTCTCCTCGTCCCGCCTCTACATCAAACTCCGCCGAAGCTCCGACACCATGGCCTACAACCAGTCCCCCGTGGTCAAGGGCAACGAGGAGTACGCCGCCCGGGTGGAACTCCTCCGCGAGTGGCTCGACTCCTACCGCGGCCCCCGCCCAACCCTGGACCTCCCCACCCCCACCCTCGAAGACGCCGCCACCCCCGACCCGCCAGAGAACACACCCCCCGCGGCCGCCGAGCCGACCCCCACAAAGTCCCCCCGCACCAAACCCAAGCCAACCCGCAAAAACACCCCCGCCGAAGACACGAACTAACCCACGGCCGGGGTTGAGCTGGCGGGCCGCCGGGGGTGGTGGGTAGGGCGCGGGGGTTGGTGAGTGAAGGGGTTTGGTGGACGGGCGGTCTGGGGGACGTGGGGTGGGTGTAGGCGTGCGCAGGTTTTTGGCGAGATGTTGCGGAAAGGGGACCCCGGTGGTCGGGGGTGACCTGGGGGTCCCTCACACTGGAGTGGTGACGTGTCAGCAGAGGGGCGTTCGGTTCCGCTTCCGCTGTTCACACGGAGTAGGCGGAGCTCTGGCCAACCCCTCACCGATCGGCGTACCGTCCGTTGGACAGGTCCAGCCGGCAGCTGATCGGAGGGCGTGAGATGGCATCTTGGCTACTGCGCGCTCAGTGGGCTCACCGGGACGAATCAGTCGAACACCGCGCGCTCCGAGTCGGGCGCACGCTGACGGCCGTCGCCGTCGCCTTCCCCGACGTGCACCTGTGGACCCAGGACGAGCGCTGGGGATACCACGTGCTCGAGACCGACGCGGCCACGCCGCTGGAGGAGATGGTCGAGGCGACCACGAAGGTCCTCTCGAACGGCTCGAGCACGACCCGCCTCCACCTGCAGAGCACGGGCGACCTCCCCTGGCTGTTCGACCTCTCCATGGGTGGAACGCTTACGACCGCTGCTGACCAGTTGACGCTCCACTGGAGTGACGAAGACGCCCTCACCCAGTCCGAGCGCTTCGCCCAGGTACTCCGGGCAGTCGTCACGATTTGGGAACCCGAATGGGCCAGCATCGCCGACACCGAACTAGCCGCAGCCGCCGGCGTCTTCCGCCGCGGCATCCCGATGATGGGCTGGCTCACGTACGTCCGGGGCCTGGTAGCCGGCGCACACGGTATCGATATAGCCCTCACCCCCTTCGAACGAGGCACCCTCCTCCAGGCCCCCGTAGCCCCCGCAGACCTGACCCCGGTCCACATCTGCGCCGCCGCCGCCCTAGTAGGCATTGCCCCCGAGTCCCCGTAACATCACGCCGCACACGTGAACGTGAACGCTCGAGGGGCCGCAACTGTCGCGCCAGCTCGGCATTGGCGTACCCCAAGTTGGGTTTCAGAAGACGCGGCGCAAGGCAATCATGGGTTGCGCCGCGGTGTCGGCCGACGGCTACATCGCGTACGCCGATGGCCAGATCGGGTCGTTGTTCGACTGGATGGCGGGTGGCGAGGTCGAACGGAAAATGTCCGAATCCGACGAGCATGCGATGCGCACAACGCAGGCGTCCAAGGACTTCATGCACTCCGTCTACACCGACATCGGGGCGGTCATCATGGGACGGAACCTGTTCGATCAGACGAACGGCTGGAATGGCGTACCGGCAGCGGGTGATCACGTCTTCGTCGTCACCCATGAGCGCCGACGGATTGGGAGCATGCGGACACCGCACCGTTCACGTTCGTCACCGACGGAGTCGAAGCCGCGATCAAGCAGCCACGCGAGTTCTGCGGCGACCGGATCGTCGACGTCGCTGCTGGTCAGATCGGCGGGCAGGCACTGCGGCTCGGCCTGATCGACCAGGTCGTGATGAACGTCGTGCCCGTCGTCTCCGGTGGCGGTAGGCCGTTCTTCGGCGTCATGGACGCCGGCGACGACGTCACGCTCCCCGGCTCGCGTGGCCCAAGGCAATCGTGTCACGCACCTGCTGTACGACGTCGAACACTGATCATTGACCCAACGAACCTGCAGGACGTCAGACCATCAGGGAGATGACCGTGCGCACCTTGCTC
Source organism: Kribbella qitaiheensis (assembly GCF_042657745.1). Classification (GTDB taxonomy): domain Bacteria; phylum Actinomycetota; class Actinomycetes; order Propionibacteriales; family Kribbellaceae; genus Kribbella; species Kribbella qitaiheensis. Next base: position 236,107 of record NZ_JBHSKE010000003.1, read on the forward strand.
GTCGGACTCCGCGCCACCGACCTGGATCGCTCTCGTGCGTTCTACCAGGCACTCGGCTACACCGTCGTCGGAACTGTTCCCGACACCCCGTTCGGCACCCTGACCATGCTCCAGCTGCCGGATGACCCGTTCGTCACCGTCGAACTCGCGCACGACCCCGCCCGGCCGGTCACCGAGACCGGCGGCCTCAACCACCTCGCCATCCAGACGGACGACCTGCACGCCACCATCGCCACCCTGGCCGGCCACGGCATCCAGGCCGATCCGGCGCGGCCAACAGCCGGTCCCGATGAGCCGCTGGTCACCATGGTGCGCGACCCCGACGGCTACCTCATCGAGCTCGTCCAATGGCCGGAAGGACACACCGTCGGAATGACCGCCGACGACTTCAAGAGCGGGTGACCACTGCTCCGGTTGGTGGGCTGCCTCGGCACTGTCCGACCTGACTCGTATCACGGAGACGGCGTAGGCGTGGGCGTAGGGCCGTGACCTGCAGGTTTGCCGGTTGGGGCGGTTGGATGTGCGCACTAAGCGCTCGAGGGTGCGGCCTCGTACCTGATCAAATCGAGTCGGGCTTGCTCAGCCGGGCGGCTATGCGCTCGGCCACCATGATGGTCGGCAGGTTGGTGCCGGCGGCTGGGATCGTCGGCATCACCGAGGCATCGGCAACCCAGAGCCGGTCGACGCCGTAGACCCGGCCTTGGGCGTCCACGACCGCGTCTCGGTCGGGCTCGGTGCCCATCCGGCAGGTACCGACCGGGTGATGGTAGGAGGCGACGCGGGTGCGGATGGAGTCGGCGATCGCGGCGCGGTCGTCGTCCGCGGCCGCCGGCTCTGGTGCGATCTCGGCGCCGGTGACGAGCGTGGCGAGCGGCTCGCAGCGGGCGATCCGGCGGGCCTCGACGGTTGCGTCGACCATTCTGGCGAGGTCGTCGGGGTGGCGAAGGTGTGCAACGTCGATGAGCGGTGGATCGTTGGGGTCGGTGGATCGGAGCCGTACCGATCCCTCCGATTGCGGCGCCATGAGCCCGGCGACGATCCCGAAGATCGCGCCGGATTCGCTGGCCTCACGTTCGACGGGGAACGGTCCGGCTGTGAACAGGTGGAGGTCCGGCGTTCCGGTCGACGTCGAGGAGAGGGTGGCGATCGCCTGGAAGCGCGGTCCCGCGGCCGGTCTCGTGGGTAGGTCGACGGCAACGATCGGGTGGTCGATCAGATGCTCGCCGACGGCCGGCAGATCCGCCACGACGTCGATGCCGAGTGGGGACAGGCGAGCTGCGGGGCCAAGGCCCGAACGAGCGAGGATCGCCGGACTGCCGTAGGCGCCAGCGGCCAGCACGACCCGGTCCGCTTCGAGCAGTTCGCCCGTTGTGGAACGAACCCCGACCACGTGGCCGTGTGCGATCTCTACCCGTCCGATCGTCGTGTCGGAGCAGATGGTGAGGTTCGGCCGGTGCCGGGCGGCGGCGAGGTAGGTGACGGCGGTGCTCATCCGCAGGCCGTCTCGGACGTTGCGTGGCGTCGGTCCGACGCCGAGTGCGCCTGGTCGGTTGTGGTCCGCGACGTAACTGTGCCCGGCCTGAACGGCGGCATCGATGAACGCTCGCTGGATTGGGTTGAGCTCGTCGACCGGATGGCGGCGGATCGGGATCGGACCGTCGATCCCATGCCACTGGTCGGTGAAATCCAGGTCGGATTCCAACCGCTGGAAGAACGGCAAGACCTCAGCGAAGCTCCACCCAGGATTGCCCAGAGCCTGCCAGCGGTCGTAGACGGCCGGTGCACCGCGCATCGCGAAGCAGCCGTTGGTGGCTGAACAGCCACCGATCAGCCGCGCTCGCGGCAGCGGGACACGCCGGTCCAGAAGGTCAGCCTCGGCGTAGTAGCCCCAGTCGTGACCCACCGTCGGCTCGGAGGCGTCGGCAACATCGGCCGGCAGCTCGTCCAGGTTCGGATAGTCCGGCCCGGACTCGACCAGCAACACCGAGCACCCCGCGTCCTCGCTCAGCCGGGCCGCCAGCACGCACCCTGCTGTGCCACCTCCCACCACGATCACATCGGCGCTCATTCGGCCTCCCTCACCTCACGATCGCACGATCCTCCGGCAGCCACGAGCCCGGACTTCCTTGTTGTCTGCGACAACTTCGGTACGCCGAACAGCGTCAGCATCCGCACGTCGTCGCGCTCCTTCACGGACATATCCGGCTCTTCACAGTTGAGGGTGTAGAGCTGATCGGCGCGTCGGTGGCCGGGTAGGGGTCGAGGT
>NZ_JBHSKE010000004.1:0-86953 GCF_042657745.1 Kribbella qitaiheensis
GAGCAACAGGCTCCCCAGGTCCCCATACGGTGTCCGAGGTCCCCACAACCGCACCGCCACCGACCGTCGCACCCCCGAGAAGGTGTCCGCGGTCCCCACAAGTGCACGCCACGGCGGCCGCCAGCGGATCCGGGCCGGGCGGCGGGCTTTCGGTATCCGGTTGTTCGACCGCTGGCGCCTAACAAGCCGCCAGTCGGCGAACAGCCGGTCAGCGGGCCCCGCGACGAGCCACCAGCTGGCCAATAACCGGCCAGTGGTCGAACAACCTGCCAGTGGTCCAACATCCCGTCAGCGCCAGCTCCGCATCGGCACTTCCACCACCCACCGGGCGGAAACCCACCACCTCCGGAAGCCGGTGTACCGAACGACAGGCAGTAGTCGCCGCACCCACCACCCCGACGTGCGACCCACGCCTGCGACCTCTGCGACCATCCAAGTATTACCTGTCGCTCGGTACACCGACCCCGGAAAACTCCCCCCGACCCGGCTCAGTCCCCTCCGCGGGATCCGCGTAGCTGCGTCCTTCCCTGGTCGGGATGGGGTGGGTCAAGAGTCGGAACTTGTTCCGATCCCGAAGGGACGCGAAGCGCTCTTGACGCACCCCAGCCCGACTAGCACCATCACGCAGCGGAGACCGCGAACCACCCGCACCCACGCCGGGCGGAACCACCCCTCCCATGCCCGGCGAACCACCCGCACTCATACCGGCGAAACCCGCACGCATACCCGGGGCAACCACCCGCGCCTCTGCCATCCCGAAGAACGGCAACCGCTGCCGCGGGGTGGATCAGGTTGGGAGGTGGGAGCGGATGAGGGCGGCTTGGGCGGGGAGGAGGGCCAGTTCGTCCGGGGTGAGCGTGATGTTGCGGCCGCGGGAGGCAAGGGCGGCGTCCAGGCCTGCGGTGGGGTTGATGGAGTTGGCCAGGTACGTCGACAAGGCCTCGCGGAGCATGGAGGTCAGGGAGGCGAAGGCGGGGTCCAGGGCTACCTGGGCGAAGATGATCGCGGTCATCGCGACGTCGAACTCCGGGGGGCCTTCCTCGGTGTTGGCCCAGTCGATGACGACCGGGCCGTCGGCGGTGAGGATGACGTTGTACGGGTGGAGATCGCCGTGCATCACGACTTGGCCCGCGGTACCGCTGGGGGCTGGGATCGTCTGGAGGCGGCGGTGGAGGTCGGCGTGGATCAGGCCGACTTCTACCGGTGACACGTCGCCGGCGATCGCCGCGTCCGCGAGGGTCGGTCCGGCGAGGCGTTCCAGGACGATGTCCGGCCCCTCGACCTGCCGGACCGCCGGGACCGGGTAGTCGTATTTCCTGACCCAGCGCATGAAGTCGGCCTCGTCACGCACCGGGCGGCCGTCGCGGTATCGCCGGACCACCCACGACTCGTCGAGCGAGTACACATCCGCGTCCCGCCCGGAGGCGAAAGGCTCGGCGTCGGGCGGGAGCAACGTCAGCCGACCTGGCAGCCGCCGGTGGCGGGCTCGAGCGGGGCGGGCTTGCCGATCACTGGCATGCCGAGCATGACGCCGGGGACAGCAGCCGAGGCAGGAGCATCCTGGGCGCGTTCCCAGGCGTCGCCCGCACGCGTACGGCGTACTGAGCCGAAGACGTCGGCTACCAGGTGGTGCGGGGCGGCGTAGGTGATCTCAACCGTCGCCAGGTCGCCGGGGCGCGGCTTCTCGACGCCTTCGGGTAGAGCTAAGTGGACGAGCCGGTTGTCGCGGGCACGGCCGGAGAGGCGGTGGGTGGCGGCGTCCTTGCGGCCCTCCCCCTCGGCGATCAGCACCTCGACGGACTGGCCGACGATCTTCTTGTTCTCGTCCCACGCCATGTCGTCCTGAAGCGCGACCAGCCGCTCGTACCGCTCCTGGACGACCTCGCGCGGTACCTGGTCCTCCATCGACTCGGCCGGAGTGCCGGGGCGCTTGGAGTACTGGAAGGTGAACGCGCCGGCGAAGCGCGCCTGGCGGACGACGTCGAGCGTGCCCTGGAAGTCTTCCTCGGTCTCGCCGGGGAAGCCGACGATGATGTCGGTGGTGATCGCGGCGTCCGGCATCGCGGTGCGGACATCCTCGATGATCTTCAGATAGCGGTCCCGCCGGTAAGAGCGGCGCATCGTCTTCAGGATCTGGTCGGAGCCGGACTGCAGGGGCATGTGCAGCGAGGGCATCACGTTCGGGGTCTCGGCCATCGCCTCGATCACGTCCGCGGTGAAGTCGCGCGGGTGCGGCGAGGTGAAGCGGACCCGCTCCAGCCCGTCGATCGCGCCGCAGGCCCGGAGCAGCTTCGAGAACGCGTACCGGTCGCCGAACTCCACGCCGTACGAGTTCACGTTCTGGCCGAGCAGCGTCACCTCGAGCACGCCCTCGGCGACGAGCGCCTCGACCTCGGCGAGCACGTCACCCGGGCGGCGGTCCTTCTCGCGGCCGCGCAGCGCCGGGACGATGCAGAACGTGCAGGTGTTGTTGCACCCGACGCTGACCGACACCCAGGCGGAGTACGGCGACTCGCGGCGGGTCGGCAGCGTCGACGGGAAGACGTCCAGGGACTCGAGGATCTCGACCTGCGACTCCTCCTGGATCCGGGCCCGCTCCAGCAGCACCGGCAGCGAGCCGATGTTGTGGGTGCCGAACACGACGTCCACCCAGGGCGCCTTCTTGGTGATGCTGGCCTTGTCCTTCTGCGCCAGGCAGCCACCGACGGCGATCTGCATGCCGGGCTTCTTGGCCTTCACCGGCGCCAGGTGACCGAGGTTGCCGTACAGCTTGTTGTCGGCGTTCTCGCGGACCGCGCAGGTGTTGAAGACGACCACGTCGGCCTGGTCACCCTCGGGCGCGCGGACATAACCAGCGTCCTCCAGCAGCCCGCGCAGGCGCTCGGAGTCGTGGACATTCATCTGACACCCGTAGGTGCGGACCTCATAAGTACGCATGACAGCCACCAAGAGTACGTCCGACAGTAGACATATCCCTACCTGGGTTAGGGCAGTTGCTACCCCTGACCGCCGCAGGGTCCGCGAGAACACTTGAACCCATGAACAGTTCCCGTCGCCAGTTCCTCGCCCGTACCGCCGTCGGCGCCGCTGTGGTTGCCGGAGGCTCCCTAACCGCAGGCCCTGCCTCGGCCCTGATCAATCCGCTCACCTCCGTCGGCACCGCCCGGATGACGGCCCTGACCGGCGTCACCGTGATCGACGTCGCCACCGGCCGCCGGGACAAGGCGCAGACCGTACTGATCAGCGGTGACCGGATCGTCGCCGTCGGCCGCAACCTGCCAGTCCCCCGCGGCGCGACCGCGATCGACCTGACCGGGAAGTACGTCATCCCCGGCCTCGCCGACATGCACGTGCACAGCCTCGGCGACGAGCGGGTCTCGCCGCAGCTCTACCTCGCGAACGGCCTCACCACGGTCCGCGAGATGTCCGGCAACAACCCGATGCTGTACGAGTGGCGCGACCGGATCGACGCCGGCACGCTGCTCGGTCCGCGGATGATCGTGGCCGGCAAGATCATCGACGGCGACCCGACCCTGTGGGACCCGAACCTGCTGCCCGTGCTCGCGGTGAAGGACGAGGCCGGCGCGCGGGCCGCAGTACGGCAGGTAAAGGCGGATGGCGCCGACTTCGTGAAGGTCTACTCGCGCCTCAACGCCACGGCGTACCGGGCGATCATCGACGAGGCGCGGCGCAACGGGCTGACGGTGCACGGGCACGGGCCGGACGAGCTGACCACCAAGGAGGTGAGCAACGCCGGACAACGCAGTATCGAGCACATCCACTCGCTCGGTCTGTCGGTCTCCAGCCGCGAGTTCGACATACGCCGGATGCTGCGGGCGATCAACGTCAGCACCGGCGACTACAACTCCTGGTTCCGCCAGCTTCACCCGATCGAGTGGCTCGCCGCGAACACGTTCAGCCAGGCCCGTGCGGCTGACGTCTTCGGCACCCTGCGGCGCAACCGAACCCGGGTCACCCCGACCCTGACGATGCACAACGTGCTCGATCAGCCGGACTACTCTGCCCCCGATCCAGCCACGCTGAAGTACCTGAGCGCCGACTCGATGGCGACCTACGACTACGTGCTGGAGGAGCTCTACAAGGCGAACCGCCCGGCCGAAGAGATCTCGCGCCAGCGGCAGATGTGGGCCTACCGGCAGCGGTTCGCGCGTGAGCTGTTCGCCCACGACGTACCGGTCCTGGCCGGCACCGACACCGGTACACCGTGCATGGTGCCCGGGTTCGCGTTGCACCACGAGCTCGAGCTGCTCGTCGGCGCCGGGGCCACGCCAAGGCAGGCGTTACACGCCGCGACGGTGGAACCGGCCAGGTTCCTCGGCATGAGCCGCGACCTCGGCTCCGTGGAGCCGCGCAAGATCGCCGACCTGGTGGTGCTGGACGCCGACCCGCTGACGGACATCCGCAACACCCGGCGGATCCACTCCGTGATCAGCCGCGGACGGGTGATCTCCCTGCAGGCAAGGCAGGCGATGCTCGCCGACGTCGAGGCTGCCGTCAAGGAACCGGTGACCGCGACGGCAATCCCTGCGGGAGGATGCTGCGGAACGCGCCGTCCCGGACACTAACGGTCCGGCCCGAGCAGGCTGTGATCGATCGGTCACAGCCCGCTCGGCGTTGTCGCAGATCGTTACCACCGTGGAACCGGGGATCCGTGCGGTCACCCCCTGCCTCCGCTAGGTTCTCGCCATGAGCGATTCCTCTGCCGTCGATACCGTGACGACAACCGGTCTTGTCGCCCTGCGGGATGTCAACAAGCATTTCGGTGACCTGCACGTTCTGAAGGACATCAACCTGTCCATCGGCAAGGGCGAGGTCGTCGTGGTGATCGGCCCGTCCGGGTCGGGCAAGTCGACGTTGTGCCGTGCGATCAACCGGCTGGAGCCGATCGACTCGGGCCTCATCACGCTGGACGGCCAGCCGCTGCCGTTGGAGGGCAAGCCGCTGGCGCGGCTGCGCGCCGATGTCGGCATGGTGTTCCAGTCGTTCAACCTCTTCGCCCACAAGACGATCCTGCAGAACGTCACCCTGGGGCCGATGAAGGTCCGCGGCCAGTCCAAGGCCGAGGCGGAGAAGCACGCGCGGGCTCTGCTCGAGCGCGTCGGTGTCGAGGCGCAGGCAGACAAGTACCCGGCGCAGTTGTCCGGCGGGCAGCAGCAGCGGGTCGCGATCGCTCGGGCACTGGCGATGGACCCGAAGGTGATGCTCTTCGACGAGCCCACCTCGGCGCTGGACCCGGAGATGATCAACGAGGTGCTCGACGTGATGGTCGGGCTCGCCAAGCAGAGCATGACGATGGTCGTCGTCACCCATGAGATGGGCTTCGCCCGCAAGGCGGCCAACCGGGTCGTCTTCATGGCCGACGGCCAGATCGTCGAAGAGGCCGAGCCGGAGAAGTTCTTCACCGACCCGCAGACCAAGCGGGCCCAGGACTTCCTCTCGAAGATCCTCACCCACTGACCGCCAGCCCGTCCCCTGAAATCCTGAGCAGTACCGATTACTGGAGGAAAACACCATGCGACAGCGGATCATCGCTGCCCTCGGCATCTCGGTCATGGCCGCGGCCGGTCTGACGGCCTGTGGCGACGACGCGTCGGACGCCGGCGGCTCCGGCAGCGGCGGCGAGAAGATGACCATCGGCATCAAGTTCGACCAGCCCGGCCTCGGCCTGAAGGAGGGCTCGAACTACACCGGCCTGGACGTCGACGTGGCGAAGTACGTCGCCAAGGAGATGGGCATCGACGAGGGCAACATCGAGTTCAAGGAATCGCCGTCCGCGCAGCGGGAGAGCCTGCTGGCCAACGACCAGGTCAAGATGATCTTCGCGACCTACTCGATCACCGACACCCGCAAGGAGAAGGTTTCCTTCGGCGGTCCATACCTGACCGCCGGTCAGGACCTGCTGGTCAAGGCCGACAACACCGACATCACCGGTCCGGACGCGCTGAACGGCAAGAAGCTGTGCTCGGTGACCGGCTCCACCTCGGCTCAGAAGGTCGCGGACAAGTTCGCCAAGACCGTCCAGCTGCAGAAGTACGACACCTACTCCAAGTGTGTCGAGGCGCTGAGCTCGGGCGCGATCGACGCCGTCACCACCGACAACACGATCCTGGCCGGCTTCGCCGCGCAGGAGGCGAACAAGGGCAAGTTCAAGGTGGTCGGCAAGACCTTCTCCGAGGAGCGCTACGGCGTCGGCCTGAAGAAGGGCGACACCGCGACCTGCACCAAGGTCAACGACGCGCTGAAGAAGATGGTCGACTCCGGCGAGTGGCAGAAGGCCTTCGACAAGAACCTCGGCACCGCCGGTCTGAAGCTGGACCCGGCGACCAATCCGCCGAAGACTTTCGACGCCTGCGCCTGACCTGAAGTCCTCGTGGGGAGGGACCGGCAACGGTCCCTCCCCACGCTTGGGTCTCGACCTCGATCCCCCGCGGGAGCACCATGGACGTGATTTCTGAGTTCTTCACCGAGTACGACGGTCTCCAGGCGTTCAAGGAGACCATCTACCTGACCGTGCTGTCCGCGTTCTTCGCGCTGCTGATCGGCACCGCGGTCGCGGTGATGCGCGTCTCGCCGGTCAAGGTGCTCCAGATGATCGGCAGCGCCTACGTCAACATCGTCCGGAACACGCCGCTGACGCTGGTGATCGTGTTCTGCAACCTCGGCCTGTTCCTGCAGCTGGGCATCCAGCTGGCGAACCCGAACTCGCCGACCTCGATCGACGACAACAACTTCCGGCTCGCCGTGCTCGGCCTGTCCGTGTACCACGCCGCGTTCGTCGCGGAGGCGATCCGCAGCGGGGTGAACACGGTCCCGCTGGGCCAGGCGGAGGCGGCCCGGGCGATCGGCCTGCCGTTCCTGAAGACGCTGCGGTACATCGTCCTGCCGCAGGCCTTCCGGGGTGCCATCGCACCGCTCGGCAACGTGCTGATCGCGCTGACCAAGAACTCCACCGTCGCTTCGGTGATCGGCGTGACCGAGGCGTCCGCGGTGATGAAGGTGATGATGGAGAACCGGCCCGACGTGATCTTCGTCGTGTTCGGGATCTTCGCCCTCGGCTTCGTCATCCTGACGCTGCCGGTCGGCATCCTGTTCACCTCGATGTCCAAGCGCCTGGCGGTGAAGCGATGAGCAGCACCAGCGTTCTCTTCGACGCCCCCGGCCCGAAGGCCAAGCGTCTGTACGCCGCGGTCGGCGTCGGCAGCATCATCGTCCTGCTGCTGATCCTGTGGTTCGTGATCGGCAAGCTGAACGAGAAGGACCAGCTCACCGCGGCGAAGTGGGAGCCGTTCCTCACCGCCGAGATCTGGACCGAGTACCTCATCCCCGGCCTGATCGGCACCCTGACCGCCGCCGCCATCGCCGTGGTCCTCTCGCTCACCATCGGCATCCTGCTCGGCGTCGGACGGCTGTCGAGCGCCACCTGGATCCGCTGGCCCTGCGGCATCGTCGTGGAGTTCTTCCGGGCCGTGCCGGTGCTGATGATGATGCTGTTCGCCTATGCGCTGTTCGGCTACTACGACCTGTTCCCGTCCGAGCGGCTGCCGCTCGCGGCGGTGGTGTTCGGCCTGATGTTCTACAACGGCGCGGTCGTCGCCGAACTGGTCCGCTCGGGCGTGCACTCGCTGCCGAAGGGGCAGAACGAGGCCGCGCTGGCGATCGGTCTCACCACCCAGAAGACGATGCGGCTGGTGTTGTTGCCCCAGGCCATCACCGCGATGCTGCCGGCCATCGTCGGCCAGCTGGTGGTGATCCTGAAGGACACCGCGCTCGGCTACATCATCACCTACGAGGAACTGCTCCGGAAGGCGGAGCAGATCGGCAACTTCAAGTCGAACCTGCTGCCGGCGCTGATCGTGGTCGGCGCGATCTTCGTGATCGTGAACTACTTCCTCGGCCTGGGTGCGGTCAAGGTCGAGCAGCGGATGCGCCGCCGCGGCCGGTCCGCCGGCGGTCCCATCGCCCCGGACCAGATCGACCAGACAGCGGTGGCCGCCGCCTCAGCCGCCGCGCTGCCCCCGCAGGAACAGATCCGCTGATCCACCAGGAGAACCCCGGTACGCCGAACCCCGGCGTACCGGGGTTCTTTCCGTCCAGGGGGCTCCCTACGGGGTGGCGTCCGCCGCGACACGGACGCCGCCCCCGGCGGAGGGACCGGGGGCGGGCGGGCCAATTGGGTCATCCGGTGATCAGTAGATGTTGGAGGGGCGGACCATGCCTTCCGCCAGGTCTCCGAAGCCGGGAGCCACGATGGCGCCCGGGTTGCCGAGGACCTCCTCCACGATCGCGGTCTCCGTGGTGATCAGCAGGGCGGCGATCGACGCGGCGCTCTCCAGTGCGGACCGGGTGATCTTGACCGGGTCCATCACGCCGAAGTCGAACATGTCGCCGTACTCGCCGGTCAGCGCGTTGAAGCCCTGCCCGACGGGCAGCTCCGACACCGTCTTGACCACCTCGTCGCCGTCGTACCCGGCGTTGATCGCGATCCAGCGCAGCGGTTCACCGAGCGACTGGCGGACGATCTCCCGCCCGACCAGCGCGTCACCCGTGAGCTCCACCTTGTCCAGCTCGTCGCGCGCCTGGGCGAGGGCGGAGCCGCCACCCGCGATCACGCCTTCCTCGAGCGCCGCCCGCGTCGCGGAGAGGGAGTCTTCGACCCGGTGCTGCTTCTCCTTGAGCTCGACACCCGTCGCCGCACCGACGTGGATCACGGCCACGCGTCCGGCGAGCCGCGCGATCCGCAGCCGCAGGTTGTCCTGGTCGTGCTCGTTCTCGGTCCGCTCCAGCTCCTTCTCGAGCTGGTGCAACCGGGCCTCCACCGCCGTGGAATCCCCCGCGCCGCCGACCATCGTCGTACCGGCCTCAGTGATGGTGATGCGGTGGCAGGTGCCGAGGTCGGCCAGCGAGACCGAGTGCAGGTTGACGCCGGAGTCCTCGCTGACCACGCGGCCACCGAGCACCGCGGCGAGGTCCTCCAGCTCCGCGACCCGGCGGTGTCCGAAGCCGGGGGCGCGGACGACGACCGAGCGGAAGGTGTCGTGCACGTTGTTGCTGACCAGCATCTGCAGCGCCGGGCCGCCGACGTTCTCGGCCAGGATCACCAGGGGCCGGCCGGACCGCGTCACCAGTTCCAGCGTCGGCATCAGGTCCTGCAGCTGGCTGATCTTCTTGTTCGTGAGCAGGATGAACGGGTCGTCGAAGACGGTCTCCATCCGGTCCTTGTCGGTCACCATGTACGGCGAGATGAAGCCGTGGTCGAACTCGATGCCGTCGACAACGGTCAGGCTCAGCCCGTACGCCGGCGACTCCTCGACGGTGACCACACCGGTCTTGCCGACCCGGCTCATCGCCTCGGAGATGACGGACCCGATCTCCGGGTCGTCGTTGGCCGACAGGGTCGCCACGAACAACAGGTCGCCCTGGCCGCCGATCTCGGACGTGCGGGCATGCAGCGTCTTCACGATGGCGGCGACGGCCTCCTCGATCCCCCGCCGCAACTGCATCGGGTTCGCGCCTTCGTCGACCGCCCGCAGGCCCTCGCGCACGAGGGCCTGGGCGAGCACGGTGGCGGTGGTGGTGCCGTCACCGGCGACACCGTTGGTCTTCATCGCGACTTCCTTGACCAGCTGGGCGCCCATGTTGGCGAACGGGTCGCGCAGCTGGATCTCGCGGGCGATGGTGACGCCGTCGTTGGTGATGGTGGGCGGCCCGGTCAGCTTCTCCAGTACCGCGTTGCGCCCCTTGGGCCCGAGTGTCACTTTGACCGCGTCGGCGAGGGCGTTCACGCCCTGTTCGAGCAGTTGCCGCGCGTCGTTGCTGAAGCGGAGGTCCTTGGCCATGGTGGTGTTCCCTTCGAGTCAGGCGACCTGGACCGGCGAGGCGCCGACCGGCTTGTCGGTGTCTTCGGTGGCTTCGGCGATCCGCAGCTCCGCCGGTACGTCGAGGCCGTACAGCTTGGCCGCGTTCAGCCCGAGGATCTTGCGCTTCACGTCGGGCGTCAGGACGCCGTACTCCGACTGCATGTCCTCGGGGATCTGGAAGTCCACGAACTTCTCGACCAGCCACTTCGGCTGCCAGATCGCGTAGTCGCTGGCGAAGGTGATCCGGTCCTCGCCGATCCAGTACAGAAGCTCGCCGATGATCTGGGCGAAGTACCTGGGCCGGCTGTGGATGAACGGCATCGCGACCGCCAGGCCGCCGTACACGTTGGGCTCCTGGGTGGCGATCCAGCAGAAGTCCTCGAGCCTGGGCAGCCCGACGTGCTCGACGATGAAGTTGAGCTCGGGGAAGATCGAGGCCGCGTAGTCGATGTCCTGGACGTCGAAGGCGTCCCGGTTCAGCGGGTAGATCGTGGGGCCCTTGTGCACGTGGATGTTCTTGATCCCGAGCTCGATGCACTTGCGCAGGTACGGCTCGGCCGACGGGTCGGACAGCTTCCAGCCCTTCGAGTCGCCCTTCCACTCGGCGGTGTAGAGCTTCACGCCCTGGAGGTTCCAGCGCGCGTGGAGTTCCTCGAGCTTCTCCAGCCCCTCCTCGCCGTCGCGCGGGTCCCAGGCGCCGTTGGTGATGAACTTGCCCGGGTTGTTCTCGGCCACCGCGCCGTCGCGCTCGGTGGTGTTGAACCCGTCGACGTAGAAGTCGGTCAGGTAGGTCGGCTGGAAGATCGCCTTGTCCACGTAGCCGATCTCGAACAGGTCGTGGACCAGGTCGGCCTCGGAGTAGGCGCCGAACTTCTCCGGCGTCCAGACGTACTCCTCGGGCGACAGGTTGCGGTGGTAGTCGTAGAAGCAGGCCGTGAAACCCTCGCCGTACCGGTTCCGGTTGTTCTCCGGCCGGCCGTTCCAGAAGTGCACGTGGCTGTCGACGACGTAGTACTTCTCGCCGTTCTTCTCATACATGGTTTTGCCTCCCTGGCAGGCAACAGCCTGGGCCCCGGCAGGCCGGGGCCCAGGGGAATCAGCTGGGGACCTCGACCAGGTCGAAGTCGATGTACTCCGCGGCCTCCTCCGGGCTGGAGAAGAGCATCGTCTTGTCGTCGAAGTGGACCATCCGCCCGTAGTGGGTGGACATGATCTCCTCGAAGTCGGACTGGTCGAAGTCCGCGCCGAGCGCGTCGGTGATCTCGGCGTAGTCGAAGGTGAGCTTGCCGACGCCGTCGACCCGGATCATCGAGGGGTACTCGGTGATCGTCACGTTGTCCTTGCGGCCCATGATCTCGGCGACCACGTAGCCGTTCTGGTTGTTCATCAGGGTCACGCCGCACATGTTCGAGAAGGTGCGGTCGGCCGCGCCGAACTCCTTGGTCGTCGTCACTGGTCCAGCTCCTTCGGGGCTTCGAGGTCGAGGTCGGCGAGCACGCTGCGGAAGGTCGCCTTGGCCGCGTCCAGCGAGTCGGCGAAGGTGACGACCTTCTCGTTCGGCTGCGACCAGATCGGCTGCAGCTCGTGGGCCGCGCGCAGGCTCTGCGGCACCCAGGTGGACAGCCACTCGCCGAGCACGGCCTTGTTCTCCTCGCCGTGCTTCTCGTCCCTGGTCAGCATCGAGAACAGCGCCCGGGTGTAGCCGAGGTCGCGGCTGTAGTCGTTCTCGCCGGCGCCCACGATCGTGGGCGTGATGTAGTCGCCGTTGCGCGCCGAGATCTGCATCAGCAGGTCGCTGCGGAACAGCACCCCGACGAGCGACTCGAAGACGATGTTCGTCGCGAACAGCGCCTCACCCCAGTCGCCGATCGCGGTCAGCCGCTCGGCGTTCTCGCGGACACCCTGCCAGACCGGATCGTTCTGCCAGACGTCCCTGTGCACCTGACCGTCGAAGTCGATCTCCGACTCGGCCAGGTCGAGGTTGAACAGCGCGAGGTCCTGCGCGAACCGCAGCTTGTGGGCCGCGTTGACCGCCATCGCGTTGTTGATCATGTTCGTCGGAGCCGACCGCTGGGCCGCCGTGAACACGTGCATGCCCAGCCCGTTCTCGGCGTGCATCCAGGCACCGAGGTTGCGCTCGATGAACCGGACCCAGGCCGGGTTCCAGTGGCTGTAGGCCTTGGCCCGCTTGGCGTTCTCCAGGCTCAGGCTGATCTGCCGGACGACCGCCGCGTTGTTGCGGTAGATCGTCTTCTCCCACTCCTCGTTCGGGTCGCGGAACTGGTGCCAGTCCGAGGACTTCAGCCGGGTCCAGTCCTGCGGGTAGCCGCCGGGAGTGTTCGCGAAGCCGTAGATCCAGCCCTGCGACAGGTGCCGCTCAGGGTCCGGCTGGACGTCGAAGGTGACGTCCTCGTACGTCGTCGCGCGGGCCTTGGCCGGCTTGTAGTAGTTGTAGCTGCGACTGGTGGAGCTCGGGAACGTGAGCGCGCCGGCCTCGGAGTCGGTGAACTCCGGGTGCGGGAAGCTCCGTTCCTTGTTGACAGCTGCTTGTGCCATCGCTATCTCCTATTCCGCCACCGAGGTGGTGAACTTGTCGTAGTGGATGTGCTCCGGCGGAACGCCCGTCATCTCCAGCAGGGCGATCGCCGCGTCGACCATCGGCGGTGGTCCGCACAGGTAGGCGTCGCACTCGGCCAGCCCTGGCTCCAGCCGCTGCACCACCTCGGTGACGAACCCGGTGTTCGCCCAGCCGTCCGGCCAGCTGTCCGACAGGCAGCCGACGAACTCGAAGTCGGTCAGCTTCGCGCCGAGCTCCTCGATCTGCTCCAGGTAGAACAGGTCCGCGTGGTTGCGCGCGCCGTAGAAGAACCGCACCGGCCGGTCGATGCCGTCGGCCACGAGATGGCGCAGCAGGCTGAGGATCGGGGCCAGGCCCGCTCCCCCGCCGATGCAGACGATCCGCCGGTCCGACGACTTCTTCAGCGTGAACGCCCCGAACGGGCCGTCCAGCTCGAGCTCGTCGCCGGGCTTCAGGGTGTCGTCGAGCAGCCCGGAGAAGTGCCCACCGGGGTACTTCTTGATCAGGAACTCCAGCGGCTCTCCCGGCAGGTTCGCCATCGAGAACGACCGGTGGCCGTCCTGCCCCGGGATCCGGATGTCGGCGTACTGGCCGGGTTTGAAGGTGAAGGCGGCAGGTTCGACCAGGTCGAGCCGCAGCGACACGATGTCGTGCGTGACCGGCTCGATCGCGGCGATTCTGGTCCGCAGGTGCTGCAGCGGTACGGCGTTGCGCAGTTCCTCCTCGTCATAGTTGATCAGCTCCACGGTCAGGTCGGAGTACGCGTGCGACTTGCACAGCAGGATGTAGCCCTCGTCGCTCTCGTACTCCGCCAGCGCGAACGTCGAGTACCGGTCCATCTGGACGTCACCGTCCAGCAGGAACGACTTGCACGCGGCACACTGGCCCTCCTTGCACCCGTGCATCAGCGCGATGCCCTGCCGGAAGGCGGCGTTCAGCACCGTCTCCTCCTCGTCGACCTCCATCTCGAGGTCTACGGGCTCGAACCTCACGACGTGCTTGTCACCCATCAACGTCTCCTGTCGAGTCAGGCGATCGGTGGCGGCGAGAGGTGCCAGGGTTCACCGCCACCGACCTGCCCGTGGGGGAAGGATCAGACCTTGGCCGGCGCCGGCCGGCCGGCCGGACCGCCCGCCTTGTACTCCGCGACGTGGGCCTCACGGTCCGCGTCGGACATCTCGTTCAGCAGGATGTTCGGACTGGCGAAGTTGATGCCGCGGACGTCGTCGAGCGTCCACAGCTTCTTCGGGTCGTCCAGGTCCAGGTGCGGCTGCGGGATCAGCGTCTTGCCGTCGTCGCGCACGTAGCCGAGGTCCTTGATGATGTCGGCCAGGTCCCGGTTGTGGTGCAGCGTCTCCCACTCGCGGTGCCCGGTCAGCCGGCCCATGTTCGGCGTCGCCCGGCCCTCGTACTCCGGCCGGAACGCCTTGATGTCGGTCCAGGCGCAGGTCTCGGAGCAGTAGGTGCGCCACTGGCCGTCGACCTTCTCGGTGACCATGTCCTCGCGGATCAGCGCCGGCACCATGCAGGTCCAGCAGCGGTGCGGGTACTGGTAGTCGACGTCCTCGAACGCGATCGGCTTGTTCTTGCCGGGGTAGCGCAGGCGGTTGTAGTTCTCCCACCACTTGCCGTACTTGTTGTACCAGCCTGGGTACTTCTCCTCGAACCACTCGAAGTCGGTGTCGGTCATCGGGTCGATCCGCCAGTAGTTGACGGGCCAGCCGGTGGCGAAGAACTGCGCGACCTCGTGCACGTAGCCCTTGTTGTAGATCCGGTTCCAGGCCTCTTCGACCAGGTCGTGCGGGATCTTCAGGCCGTACTTCTCCAGCGGGATCAGGTAGCTGCGGTAGTAGTCGTCGTAGATCCACCGGCGCCACATCTCGGCGTACGAGTCGCGGTCCTTGCGGCGGTCCTTCGTGCCGTACTCGATGAAGGTTCCGATCGCCGCGTCGACGACGCAGTGGTTGTTCCACCAGGCGTAGCGCAGGTCCCGCTCCAGCAACTGCCGGTTGTCCTCGTCGGCCAGCGCCATCAGCAGGATCGAGTACCCGTTGCTGATGTGGCGCGACTCGTCGGACTGGACCGAGTGGAAGACAGTCGGCAGCAGGTAGTCACCGTTCGCCGCGGCCTCGTCGGGCATCGCGACGAACAGCGTGTTCGTGAACGCGGTCTCGGCCACCACGGTCAGGTAGATGTTCGCCGCGGTGATCGCGTCACCGGTGATGAACCCCTCGCCGAACTGCCGGCCGATGGTGCCCGCGTAGTTGTTCGCGAACGCCTTCTCGGTGATGTCGAACCCGGCCGGGTCGATGTAGTGGTTCATGTAGAGCTTCTTGAGGTTCATCTGGATCGTCGAGTGCCGGACCTCGTCGATCATCTGCACGGCCAGGCCGTTGTGGATCTCCGGGTTCGGCACCGCGTCGATCGCCATCGGCATCGCCCGGGCGGCGGAGATCTCGGGGAACGGGATGATGGACAGGAAGAGCTTCTGCCACTCCATCCAGCGCTGCTGCACCTGGCGGAACATGTTGCCGCGGATGGCGCCGTCCATCGCGCCGAAGACGCGGTTGTCCTTCTCCTCCTCCATCGGGAAGTAGGACCGCATGATCTGCTTCAGCGGGTCCTTCTTCGGGGCCTTGTCGAACGAGTAGTCGGTTCCGAAGCGTGTCGCGGGAGTGGCGAAAGTCGGCTCCCAGGACAGTTCGGTGATCTTGGCATGTGCCTTGCTCAGACTCTGCCTGCTCACGGTCTGCCTCCTCGGGTACAGATCAGGTCAGCGGCTCTGCAACGTGCTCTGGGCCGCCGTGCCACAGATCACACCCCGGACAAGGCCTTGCACTTGTCTCAATCTGAGACACAGTGGGGAGACGGCCGCACCTAGTCTTTGGACAGGCCCCGACGAGGAGAGGCGTGTCTATGGATCAAAACCACTGGACCAGTGCGCCGAAGCCGGGCCGGCTGCTGCAGCAGGCCCGGGACTCGTTTCTGACGTCCGGTGACCTGAACGCCAAGGTGGTGCGCGAGCCGATCCAGGCGTCCTGGCTGCGGTCCTCGCGACTCCAGGTCGACACGGACAACCTCGACCCCGCGTACCACGAACTGGATGGCCCGACTCCGCTTGCGCTGAGCGCAGCCCCCGTGTTGAGCGCTCTCGCGAACGAACTGGCGAACGAGTCGGTCAGCATCATCCTCACCGACCAGCACGGCCTCGTCCTGCAGCGAGCCTGCCCCGACCCGGCCCTGGTCCGGCAGCTCGACAAGGCCTACCTCTCCCCCGGTTTCAGCTACGCCGAGGAGGAAGTCGGCACCAACGGCATCGGGACCGCCCTGGAGGCCGGAGTACCGACGATGGTGACCGGGAGCGAGCACTTCACCGGCAGCCTCGGCGGTTTCGCCTGTGCGGGCGCTCCGATCCACCACCCGGTGACGGGTTCTCTCCTGGGCGTACTGGATCTCACCTCATCGGTGACGCACTCCAATGCCCTGCTGATGTTCTGCGCCCGGTCCACCGCGCAGAAGATCGAGCAGCAACTGCTGACGCGGTCCGGAGCTCGGGAGCTGGCCCTGTTCCGCGACTATCTGGCGGCGTGTCAGCACCCGGGCAGTGGCGTGATGGCGCTCAGCGCCGACCTGGTGATGATGAACAACCAAGCGCAGCAACGCTTCGATCCCGCGGACCAGGCGGCCCTGCTGGCAAGGTCAGCGGACGCCGCGGGGTCCCCGAACCCGGTGACGCTGGTCGCGGACCTCCCGAGCGGTCTGGTGGCCCGGATGGACTACCGGCCGTCCTTCGCAGGGTCGGAACTGGCCGGTGGCGTACTGCGGATCCAGGTGCAGTCGGGGCTCGACTCGTCCACCGGAACGCCGGCCAGCGTCGTACCGCTGATGCCTGGACTGGCTGGCAACAGCGCGACGTGGCAACGGGTCTGCCAGGCGGTGGACACCAGCCGGCGCAACGGGTCGTGGGTGGTGTTGGAGGGCGAGGCCGGCGTCGGCAAGATCGCCCTGCTGCGGTCCGTGAACCAGCTCCGCAACAGCTCAGGGCACTTCCGCGTGATGGACTCGGCTGAAGCGAGCCCGGCCTGGCTGGACACGATCGCCGAGGAGTTGTCCGCCGGCGCGGGCTCCCTGGTCGTACGGCGAGCCCACCTGCTCGACAGCGACACCATCAGCGCGCTTTCCGAACTACTCCTCGAGTACGCCGACCAGCGGCGCGGGGTCTGGGTGGCTCTGACAATGCGGAGCGAGCCGCGTAACCCGGAGGTGGACGCGCAACTGCTGCCCCACTTCTCGCACACCGTCGAGGTGCCACCGCTGCGGCACCACCTGGAAGACATGCACAAGCTGGTCCCGCTTCTGCTGGGCCGCCTGAACCGCGGGAACAACCTGAGCATCTCCCCCGCGACGCTGGCGCAGCTGATGCGACTGCCGTGGCTCGGCAACGTCGAGCAGCTCCGGCGTGTCCTGCTGCGGATCGCGCAACACCGCCGCTCCGGCACGATCGAGCTCGACGACCTCCCCGGCGAGTGCCGCGCGACCACTCGCCGCCGCCTGACCCAACTGGAGTCCCTGGAACGCGACGCCGTGGTCAAGGCCCTCGTGATCCATCGCGGCAACAAGGACAAGGCCGCCAGCGACCTCGGCATGTCCCGAGCCACCATCTACCGCAAGATCCGCGACTACGGCATCGTCCTGACGATCTGACAAGCTGTTGCACCGCCTGAAAAGCTGTTGCACCGCGACGCGGCGGGCCGTGAGACTTTGGCCGATGATCGAGAACGCGAATCCCGACGGCCGCGCCGGTATCGATGCCGGGCTGGTGAAGCGGCTGATCAAGGCGCAGTTCCCGCAGTGGAGCGAGCTGCCGGTGACCCCGGTTAAGATCGACGGCTGGGACAACCGCACCTACCGGTTGGGTGACGAGCTGACGGTCCGGCTGCCCACCGCCGCGGCCTACGCGCCGGCTGTGGACAAGGAGGACGAGTGGCTGCCCAGGCTGGCGCCGCACCTGCCGGTCGCAGTACCGGAACCCGTGGGGAAGGGCGTTCCGGGCGAGGGATATGCCTTCAACTGGTCGGTTCGCCGGTGGCTGGCCGGTGAGACGGCGAGCCTCGAGACGATCGATGATCTGGAGGGGTTCGCGACCTCCGTGGCTGAGTTCATCCTGGCGCTGCAGGACTGCGACGCGACGGGTGGGCCGCCGGCTGCCGCGCACAGCTTCTACCGGGGTGCGCCGCCCGTGCATTACGACGAGGAGACCCGTCGGGCGCTCGTCGCTCTCGACGGGCGGGTCGACACCGTGAAGGCTGCCGCTGTCTGGGACGCCGCCCTCGAGACGGTATGGGAAGGTCCGCCGACGTGGTTCCACGGGGACATCGCCAGTGGCAATCTGCTGGTCGAGAACGGTCGCCTGTCGGCGGTGATCGACTTCGGTACGTCTGGGGTGGGTGATCCCGCCTGTGATCTGGTGATCGCCTGGACGATGTTCTCCGGGGACAGCCGGGAGGCGTTCCGCGGTACGGTCGGTCAGGATGCCGCCACCTGGGCGCGGGCGCGCGGCTGGGCGCTGTGGAAGGCGCTGATCGTGCTCGCCGATGTCATCGACACCGACGAGCAGAGCGCCGCGGTCAACCGGCTCGTGATCGACCAGGTGCTGGCCGGTCACGAGCCGGCTCGGTAGGTCCGGTTCAGCTGTCCGGATTCAGCTGTCCGGATTCAGCTGTCCGGGTTCAGCGCAGGGTGTTGAAGGAGTCCCGGAGGATCTCCAGCGCCTCAGAGGTCTCCTCCTCGGTCAGGGTCATCGGCGGGGCCATCCGCAGGACGTTGCCGTAGAGGCCGCCCTTGCCGGTCAGCAGGCCGCGGTTCTTCGTCTCCTGCTGGAGCTTGGCCGTGGTCGCCGCGTCCGGCTTGTCGTCCTCGGGATGGACGATCTCCGCGGCGAGCATCAGGCCCTTGCCGCGCACGTCGCCGAGCTCGGGGAACTCCTCCGAGATCCCGCGCAGGCCGTCCAACAACTGCGCGCCCCGCTTGGCCGCGTTGGCCTGCAGGTCGTTGTCGACCAGGTACTCGATGGTGGCCTTCGCCGCGCTGGTCGAGATCGGGTTGCCGCCGAACGTCGACAGCGAGTTCGCGCTCAGGCTGTCCATGAGGTCCGGCCGCGCGACCACCCCGCCGATCGCGAACCCGTTGCCGAGGCCCTTGGCGAACGTCATCGCGTCCGGCACCACGTCGTGCGCCTGGATCCCCCAGAAGTGCTCACCGGTCCGGCCCCACCCGGTCTGCACCTCGTCGGAGATCAGCAGGATGCCGAACTCGTCGAGCACCTCCTTGAACGCGGCGTACATCCCGTCGGGCGGTGACGAGAAGCCGCCGACGCCCTGGATCGGCTCCAGGATCAGGCAGGCGACGTCGCCCGCCGTACCGGTGTCGATGACGTTGCGCAGGTCGTCCACGCAGACCTTGATGTACTCGGCGTCCGGGAGATCCTTGAACGGGCTGCGGTAGCGGTACGCGCCCTGCACGTACTGCACGTTCACCGGCGACAGGCTGCTCGCGGACCAGCCGCGGTTGCCGGTGATGGCGACGGTGCCGAACCCGCGTCCGTGGTACGAGTTGCGCATCGCGAGCACCTGGTTCGAGCGGCGCTTCTGGGTGGCGAACAGCATGGCCGCCTCGTTCGCCTCGGTGCCGGAGTTGGTGAAGAAGACCTTGGCGTCCTTGATCCCGGACAGCCCGGCGATCTTCTCGGCCAGCTCGATCTGGCGGCGGATCAGGTACACCGTCGAGGTGTGCGCGACCCCGCTGGCCAACTGTTCGCGGACGGCGTCGGAGATCTCCGCGATGTCGTACCCGATCGCGTTGGTCAGGATGCCGGCGAAGAAGTCGAGGTACTCCTTGCCCTCACCGTCGGTGACCCGGCGCCCGGATCCCTTGACCAGCTCGATCGGCTCCTCGTAGTACAAGGCGAGCCAGTCCGGCATGACGGCCTTGTGACGCTCCCACAGCTCCGCATGTGTCATGTCTTAGCAATACCTCATCTCGGTCGTGACTGATAGAGCCGTCCTGTCAGCGTGATTCGCCGCGCGTCGTGGCTCTCGCGGTGACTTAGGGTGCTGATCGTGACGACCCCGAGCATCCCGCACCTGGACATCGAGTCCCTGGCGCACTTCGACAAGGTAACCGCCGCCGGAGCCACCTCGATGATCGGCTGGCGGGTGCAGTCGGTGGATCTGACCAGCCGTACGCCGGTGCTGCTGAAGCTGTCGCCGATGGGGTCGGTGTTCCTCGGCTGCGAGCTGGCGGAGACCGCGGCCGCCTGGATCCGGGATGGCGGCGGGCTGATCTTCCCGGCGATCCCCGAACTGCCCTTCGACCCGTACCGCGGCAGCCTGTACACCGCGGACGACCTGTACGCGGGCTTGCCTTCGGGGTACGAGGCGACTCCGGATGCGCAGATCTACGCCTGGTCGCGGCAGCACGACGAGAAGGGCGACACCAGCCGGACCCTCGCGGCCGCGCTGCACGACCACTCGATCGCGGACGCGCTGCACGAACTCCCCGGCGGCAGGCCGTGGATCGGCGTGATGGGCGGCCACGGGATCGCCCGCACCAGCCCGACGTACCGGTCGGCTGTCCTGCTCGGCCGCACGCTCGCCCGCGCCGGTCTCACCGTCGCCACCGGCGGCGGCCCGGGCGCGATGGAGGCCGCGAACCTCGGTTCCAGCCTCGCGTCGTACGACGATGCCGTGGTCGACGCTGCTCTCGAGGCACTGGCGGAAGTGCCGTCCTTCAAGGCGTCCGTAGCTGCCTGGGCCTCCACCGGCCTCGCCGTACGCCGAGACTTCCCGGGCGACGGTGGCGTCTCCATCCCCACCTGGTTCTACGGCCACGAGCCCCCGAACGTCTTCGCCTCCGCGATCGCGAAGTACTTCTCCAACGCCCTCCGGGAAGACGTCCTCCTCAGCCGAGCCCGCGGCGGCATCATCTACCTCCCCGGCGCCGCCGGCACAGTCCAGGAGATCTTCCAGGCCGTCACCCCCAACTACTACAGCGACCCGGCCACTCAGATCCCGATGATCCTGGTCGGCATCGACCACTGGACGGTGAAACTACCGCTCTGGCCCTTGCTGCGGTCTCTGGCGACGAACCGCCCGATGTCAGCCTCGATCCACCTGGTCGACACCATCGAAGAAGCCGCCAAGCTCGTCAGTCCGTGAACGCTCTGCCCAGCGGAGAACGTCGTACGGATTGTCGGCGGGACTGTCTACCCTGACCCGCATGGCGAATTATGTGTTGGTCTCTGGGGCGTGGCTTGGTGCGTGGGCTTGGGACGAGGTGGCGGAGGAACTGCGACAGGCGGGGCATGGGGTCTATGCGGTGACATTGTCCGGGCTGGCCGAGCGGCGGGATGAGGCGGCAGCCGAGGTGGGACAGGCTCAGCATGTCGCGGACATCGTGTCCGTCGTCGAGGACAACGATCTGCGAGACGTCGTGCTGGCGGGGCACAGCTACTCGGGGATTCCGACGGGGCAGGCGGCTGGGCTGATCGGCGATCGGCTCCGGCGGGTCGTCTATGTCGACTCGAACGTGCCCACCGACGGGAAGTCGTTCGTCGACGGCTGGTCCGACGAGGGCCGTGCGTGGGTCGAGGGGCAGTTGGCCGAGAGCGGTGGATTCTGGCCGCCGTTGGCTGCCGAGGACTACGCCGGTCAGGACCTGTCCGATCAAGTTGTCGCGACGATCGTCGAGCGGTCGACTCCCCATCCGGGCCTCGCGATCACCGAGCCGGCCAAGCTCGTCCGGCCGATCTCCGAACTCCCGACCACCTACCTCAAGTGCCTGATGGACGGCGCCGTGCCGTCCACCGACGTGCTGGAGCTGCTGAGATCCGACTCCTGGGAGCTGGCCGAGCTGCCGACCGGCCACTGGCCGATGTTCTCCCAGCCGGCAGCCCTCGCGAAGGTCCTCCTCCAGGCCGGCTGACGAAGCAGGAAACCGGCGGGCCTCTCCCGGCCTGTGCTACACAGGAATCCACGCATCACAGGATTCTTGCTCGGCGCGTCCCGGAGGGAGGCTCGGCGGTGACTGTCCGCGGCGGGGCTGTTCGGCCGGGTTCGACGCTGGCCGCTCGCGTCGAAGCGTTGAACGCGGTCGCCGAGGATCTCGCCGGCGAGCTGATGCTGCAACCGTTGCTGGAGCGGATCCTGCGAAGGTGCACCGAGCTGATGGGCTGTTCGGCCGGCTCGATCTCGAGCGTCGACGAGGCCGCGGGCACCTACCGTAAACAGGCCGACATCGGTATCCGGTGCCAGATGGGCCAGGTGTTCCCCCTCGGCGAGGGGATGACCGGCGAGGTCGTCCGCCGCCGCGGCCCGGTCTGGTTCGACCGGTACGACGACGTCGCGGGCGGCCACATCAGCGCCGAGGACCGGGCGACTCTCAAAGGTGTGATCGGGGTGCCGCTGGAGTGGCGCGGCCGGATCATCGGCGCCTGCGTCGTGTTCTCCCGGGAGGAGTCCCGGAAGTTCGACCGGGCCGACGCCGATCTGCTGCGGATGTTCGCCAAGCACGCGACCGTGGCGCTGGTGAACGCCAACTCCTACGAGGCCGCGGAAGAGCGGGCCCGGCTGCATGCGGCCTCGGCCGAGCGGGAGCGGCTCCTCGACGAGGTACACGACCTCCTCGCCCAGGGCCTCGACGAAATGCTGTCCGGGCTCGAGACCGCGGAGCGGCTGGCGCCCACCGACGGTGAGCTCGCCCACCATCTCCGCCAGGCCCAAACGTCGGCCAGGGACACGGTCGCGTCGATCCGCCGGGCGCTCCTCGGCGCTGGTGTCTCGCCACTGGACGGACACAGCCTCGAAGACGTGTTGCGGTCCGAGCTCGGCTGGGCGGCGCGGGCCCGAGGGCTCGACGCTCGCCTGGTGGTCGCCGGAACGCCGGTGCCGCTCGACCCGACGCTGGCACAGCACGTCCTGCGCATCGCGCAGGAGGCGATCACGAACATCGTGCGGCACTCGCGCGCGAACACGGTCAGGGTCGGACTCGTGCACGAATCCGCTTCGCTCTCGCTGCTGGTCCAGGACGACGGGGAGGGCTTCGCGGCCGGGCAAGCTCTGCACGAACCGGACGAGAACCGGACCGGCCTCGGGCTGCGCCGCATGAGCGAACTGGCCCACGCGGTCGGTGGTTCGCTCTCCGTGGACTCGATGCCAGGCTGGGGCACCAGCATCCGCGCCTGGTTCCCGTACCAGCGCACGGAGGCGGCGGACGACGCCCGGGTGGAAGTGCTCGTGGTCGCCGAGCAGCCGATGCTGCGCGCCGGGCTGTCGCGCCTGCTCGCCTGGTCCGAACCGGCGTTCTCGGTGGTCTGCGAGGCTGCCACGACCGCCGAGGCGATCGACTCGGCGGCGGCGCTGCGGCCCGCGGTGGCGATCGTCGCGACCGACCTCGCCGGCGGTGCGATGGAGTTGATTCACGCGTTGGCGGAGACCAAGCCCGCGCCCGCGGTGATCGCGATCTGTCCACCCGGCGACCACCAGGCCGTGGTCGATCTGCTCCTCGCCGGTGCTCACGGATGCGTCGAGACCTCGGCGGACGGTGCCGCGCTCGCCCGTGCGGTGGCCGCGGCCGCACGCGGTGAGTCGATCGTGCCGCGCGGTGAGGTCTGGGAGGGCAGGCTCGCGAGCGACCCCAACACGGAGGGGCTGACCGCACGCGAGCGGGAGGTCCGCGCGCTCGTGCAGCAGGGGCTTCCGGACCGGGCGATCGCCGAGCGCCTGGTGATCGCCGTGAAGACCGTCGAGAAACACGTCGGCGCTGTGCTGCGCAAGACCGGAGCACGGAGCCGCTCGGAGTTGATCGCGGCTTCCCACGGCCATCTGAGCTGACTCGGTGCGGTAGGGACATCCCCCACAACAGACGGGTGATTTCCCGAATGTCACCCAGCGGTCGCCGCTCCTAGCGTTGCCTGTGTCTGCAGGTGACTCTGACGCGCTGGAGGTGTCCGGCATGGGTGTAGTACCGCTGAAGGAGATCGTCGATCGGGCGCTGGCCGACCGCTACGGCGTACCGGCGATCAACATCGTCAACGATCTGACGCTCGAGGCCGTGCTCGCGACGGCGGTCGAGCAGCGCTCCCCGATGATCATCCAGACCTCGGTCAAGACCGTCCGGTCGGTCGGTGCGGACGTGCTGATGGCCATGTGGCGGAGCATGACCGCAGGCATCGAGGTGCCGGTGACACTGCACCTGGATCATTGCCCGGACCGCTCGGTGATCACCGACTGCCTCGCCAAGGGCTGGAACTCGGTCCTGTTCGACGCCTCCGCGATGCCGGTCGAGGAGAACCAGCGACAGACCATCGAGGTGGTGCGCGAGGCGCACGCCATCGGCTCGCACGTCGAGGGCGAGATCGAGTCGATCACCGGCGTCGAGGACGACCACGGTTCCGACGAGGAGTCGAAGCGGCAGACGCTCGAGGTGTCGCTGACCTTCATCGAGGCGACCGGCGTCGACGTCTTCGCGCCCTCGATCGGCAACGCCCACGGCATCTACTCGAGCGCGCCGGAACTGGACGGCCAGCGGGTCACCGACATCGTCGAAGCCACCGGCATCCCGATCGCGCTGCACGGCGGCAGCGGGCTGACGGACGCGCAGTTCCAGGACCTGATCGCGCGTGGCTGCGCGAAGGTGAACATCTCCACGGCCCTGAAGATCGCGTACATGAAGGCGAATCTCGCGTATCTGCGCGACGCCGAGGCCCGCGGCTCGTGGGATCCGCCGTCGCTGTTCGCCCACGTGCGCACCGACGTGGTCAATCTCGTCACCGGCCTCACCGACCGCTTCGGCAGCACCGGAAAGGCCTGGTGAGCGTGGTGTCCGACGAGCGGTTCGCCGTCGTCTTCGACGTCGACGGCACGCTCGCCGACACCGAACGGTACGGCCACCTGCCGGCGTTCAACCAGACCTTCGCCGAGTTCGGGCTCCCGGTGCGGTGGACCGAGGACGAGTACGGCGAGAAGCTCCGCATCGGTGGCGGCAAGGAGCGGATGGCCAGCCTCCTCACGCCCTCGTTCGTGGCCGAGGCCGGACTGCCGCCCGATCCCGAAGGCCAAGCGCAGGCCGTTGCCCAGTGGCACAAGCGGAAGACCGAGATCTACACCGCCATGGTCGCCGCCGGTGCGCTGCCGGCCCGGCCCGGGATCGCTCGGATAGTCGAAGAGGCGTACGCCGCCGGCTGGGTCCTCGGGATCGCGTCGACGTCGGCCGAGGCCTCGGTCCGCGCGGTACTGGATCACGTCGTCGGCACCGCCCGGGCCGGTGATTTCACCGTCCTGGCCGGCGACGTCGTGCCGCGCAAGAAGCCGGCGCCGGACATCTATCTGCTGGCACTGGAACGCCTGGGGATGACCGCCGACCGAGTGGTCGCGGTCGAGGACTCGCGGCCCGGACTCACCGCCGCCGTCGACGCGGGTATCACGTGCGTCGTAACCGTCAACGGCTACACCGAGCACGAGGATTTCGCCGGCGCCGCGTTCGTCGTCGACTCGCTGGGCGACCCGGGCGCCGAGCCGGTCGCAGTACTGGCCAATCACAGCCCGGCCAAACCCGGCGCGTACATCACCCTGGCCGACCTGGCGGCGACGCTACCGGCGATCACTGAACGGAGGCAGCAACCGTGACCGACCCGGTGACGAACTCACCGGTCGAGCGGGTGGTCAACACGATCGCCCGTACGGCCGTGGCGAACGAGAAGTACTTCGGCGATCTCGACGCGGTCGTCGGCGACGGCGACTTCGGCTACTCGCTGGCGCGGGGCTTCGAGATCGTGCTGAACGACTGGGACAGCTACGACCGCACCGACATCTCCACGTTCCTCAAGAAGATCGCCGTCGTCGTCACGAGTCGCATCGGCGGCACGTCGGGACCGATCTGGGGTACGGCGTTCCTGCGCGCCGCCGCGGTCACAGCCGGGAAGTCCGAGGTGGACGGACCGACCGCGGTGGCCATGCTCCGCTCCGCGGCCGACGGCATCATGGCCCGCGGTGGCGCGAGCCTCGGCGAGAAGACGCTGCTGGACTCGCTCGTTCCGGCGACCGATGAGATCGAGCGCCAAGTGGAACAAGGCCACGACGCGCTCACGACCCTGCAGGCAGCCGCGGCGGTGGCCCGGTCCACCGCGGACGACACCGCGAAGCTCCAGGCACGCCGCGGGCGTGCCGCCTACACCGGCGAACGCAGCATCGGCAGCGTCGATGCCGGCGCGACCGCGGTCGCCGTCATGTTCGAAGCATTGGTGCAAGAGTGGCAAGGAGACCCAGCATGAAGAAGTTCGTGAACGCTCCCAAGGATTTCGTCCCCGAGATGCTCAAGGGCCTCGCCCTCGCGAATCCGGACACGCTCAAGTACGTCCCGGAGTACAACCTGATCATGCGCACGGATGCGCCGAACCCGGACAAGGTCTCCGTCATGCAGGGCTCCGGCTCCGGCCATGAGCCCGCGCACGTGATGATCGTCGGCAAGGGCATGCTGGACGCCGCCTGCCCGGGTGACGTGTTCTCCGCGCCGCCGATGGACTACGTGCTGGAGACGAGCAAGCTGCTCGCGTCGCCGAAGGGCGTGCTGCACATCGTCAACAACTACACCGGCGACCGGATGGGCTTTGACATGGGCCGCGAGATGGCCGAGGCCGACGGCGTGACGATCAAGACCATCGTGGTCGACGACGATGTCGCGGTGTCCGACTCGACGTACACCGTCGGGCGTCGTGGCGTGGCCGGCAACTTCTTCGTCATCAAGGCGGTCGGCGCGGCGTCGGAGGCAGGCGCCGATCTGGACGAACTGGTCCGCATCGGCGAGAAGGTGAACTCGGTGACGCGCAGCATGGGCATGGCGCTCACGTCCTGCACGCCGCCCGCGAAGGGCAGCCCGCTGTTCGACCTCGGTGACGACGAGATGGAGATCGGCGTCGGCATCCACGGCGAGCCCGGCCGCCGCCGGGAGAAGCTCGCCGACGCGAACACGATCATCGACGAACTCGTCGAGGCCGTCGCGACCGATCTGCCGTACGAGCGGGGTGACAACGTCGCGCTGATGATCAACGGCCTCGGTGGTACGCCGATCAGCGAGCTCTATCTCGCCTACGGCCGCGCCCACGAGCAACTGGCCGATCGGGGTATCACAGTCGGTCGTAGCTATGTCGGCGAGTACTGCACATCACTCGACATGGCCGGCGCATCGGTCACGCTGGTGCGGCTGGATGACGAGATCACCTCGCTGCTCGCCGCGCCTGCCGAGGTCGCCGTACGGATCTTCTGACGCTCGGTTCTTCTGAGGCTCAGTCGCGGTTGGCTGCGGCGAGTTGGCCGCAGGCGCCGTCGATCTCCTGGCCGCGGGTGTCCCGGACAGTCGTCGGGATGCCACCGGCCTGGAGACGGCGGACGAACTCACGCTCGTCGGCCGGGTCGGAGGCCGTCCACTTGGAGCCCGGGGTCGGGTTCAGCGGGATCAGGTTGACGTGCACCCAGCCCCAGTCACCGCGGGCGGCGAGCTTCTCCGCCAGCAGGGACGCGCGCCAGGCGTGGTCATTGATGTCGCGGATCATCGCGTACTCGATGGAGACGCGGCGCTTGGTCTTCTCGGCGTACCCCCAGGCGGCGTCGAGAACCTCGTCGACCTTCCACCGGTTGTTGATCGGGACCAGCTCGTCGCGCAGTTCGTCGTCCGGCGCGTGCAGCGACAGCGCCAGCGTGACCGGGATGCCCTCGGTCGCGAGCTGGTTGATCCGCGGTACCAGGCCGACGGTCGACACCGTCACGCCGCGGGCCGAGATACCCAGGCCGTCCGGCGCGGGCTCGGTGAAGCGGCGAACCGCGCCGATCACGGCCTTGTAGTTGGCCATCGGCTCGCCCATGCCCATGAACACGATGTTGTTGACCCGCCCAGGACCACCGGCGATCTCGCCCCGGGCCAGCGCGCGAGCACCGTCCACGACCTGCTCGACGATCTCGGCGGTGCTCATGTTGCGGGTCAGCCCCGCCTGACCGGTCGCGCAGAACGGACAGGCCATGCCGCAGCCGGCCTGCGAGGAGACGCACATGGTGGTGCGGTCGGTGTAGCGCATCAGTACGGACTCGACCAGCGAGCCGTCGAGCAGCTTCCACAGCGACTTGCGGGTGGTGCCGTTGTCGCACTCCATGTCGCGGACCTTGGTGAGCAGCGGCGGCATCAGCTCGGCGACCAGCTTGTCCCGGGTCGCGGCGGGCAGATCGGTCATCTCGGCCGGGTCGGAGACAAGCCGGGAGAAGTAGTGGTTCGACAACTGCTTGGCGCGGAAAGCAGGCTCCCCGAGCGCCGTCACCGCCGTACGACGCTCCTCCCCGCTGAGGTCGGCCAGGTGCCGCGGCGGCTTCTTGGCACGGCGCGGTTCATCGAAAACAAGCGGGAGGGAGGTAGTCATCGCCCTCGATTGTCCCCCGCGAGCCACCCCGTTCACAAATTCACATCAGTGACCCTGGCCACCAGGCCTTTAGATCTGGATCGAAAGGCTCCGACTATCCGGCCGTCGTCACGTCTGATTCGGCGGCCACCTCGGTCACGATCTCGAGCACTGCCTGCAGCGCCGGTGAAGTGTTGCCGGGCAGCCAGACCATCTCCGTGCTGATGGACTCGCCGTTGATCGGCACGAACACCACACCAGTGCGCCGAAGACTGTTCGCGGACCGGGCGAGCCACGTCACCCCTACCCCGGCCGCGACCAGCCCGAGCAGTCCCTGCGGACTCGGGTCACGCTGCACGACCTTCGGGACGAACCCCGCCTCGCGGAACTCCTTGTCGTGCACCAGGTGCCAGGGCTCCCACGAACTGCGCGGTGCCAGCACCCAGTTCTCGTCGGCCAGGTCCTTGAGGGTCACTTCATCCCTGTCTGCCAGCGGATGACCCACTGGGAGTACGGCGCAGACCGGCTCGGTGGCCAGCGTCCTGGTCGCCAGTCCGTCGACCAGCGGCGGGCGGGAGAACGCGACGTCGTACCGGCCGGTGGTGACGCCCTCGACCAAGGCGCTGATCGTGGTCTCCTCCGTGCTGAGTTGCAGGTCCGGTAGGCGCTCCCGGACAGCCCGGACCACCAGCGGCAGAAGGTAGTTCGCCGTGGTGGACAGGAAGGCGAGCCGGAGGCTGCCGATCTCCCCGCGGACCGCCCGAGTGACTACGGCGACCGCGTCGTCGGCGCGCTGCAGTACGGCGCGTGCCTCGGGCAGGAAGAGCGTGCCGACCTCGGTCAGTTCCGTGCCCCGGCTGTCACGATCGAACAGCTTGGCGCCGAGCGTGCGCTCCAGCAGGGTGATCTGCTGCGAGAGCGACTGCTGGGCGATCAGCAGCCTGGCCGCGGCCCGGGTGAAGCTCGACTCCTCCGCGACGGCGACGAAGTACCTCAACTGCCGGAGATCGGGGGTCACAGGCTCAGGCTACTGCCGCGGCAGGAAACCGGTGTTGGTCCGGGGCCAGGCCGCGACGAAGACTCGAAGAGAAGGAAACACCACTGGAATCGGAGCAAAGATGAGCAACGAAGGACAAGACCGGGTGTGGCTGATCACCGGGTGTTCGACCGGGTTCGGCCGCGAACTGGTGCTTGCCGCACTGGCCGCCGGCGACCGGGTGATGGCCACCGCGCGCCGGCCCGAGGCGCTGGCCGACCTGGCTGAGCTCGGCAACGGCCGGGTCAGCACGGCGGCGCTGGACGTCACCGATCCCGCCTCCGTCGAGGCCGCCGTACAGGCGACGCTCGCGGTGTTCGGCCGGATCGATGTCCTGGTCAACAATGCGGGCTCGCTGGTGATGGGTGCGCTGGAGGAGGTCGGCATGAAGAGGCTGCGTGAGCAGTACGACGTGGTCTTCTTCGGCGCCGCCGAGGTGACCAGCGCGGTCGTACCGGTGCTGCGCGAGCAAGGCCACGGGACGATCGTGCAGATGAGCTCGCTCGGCGGTCTCAAGACGTACCCGGGCTACGGCGCCTACAACTCGGCGAAGTGGGCGCTCGAAGGGTACTCGGAGGTACTGGCCGCAGAGCTGGCGCCGCTGGGCATCCGGGTGCTGATCGTGGAGCCGGGAGCGTTCCGTACCCCCTTCAACCGCAACAAGGTGACCACCCCGGAGTTGTCGGCCTACAAGGACTCCGCCGGGTTGACTCGGCAGGCCACTGAGGCGCTGCTGGACTCGGAGGAGAACGACCCGGTGAAGGGCGTGGCGGCGATTATGAAGGCGCTCGACAGCGACAACCCACCGCTGCGCCTGCTGCTGGGCAACGACGCCGTCGACGGCTTGCGCGAGCACCACGAGGCACTGCTCGCCGAGGTCACCGAGTGGGAAGAACTGAGCCGCTCGACCGCCATCTCCTGAGGTAAGCCGACCGGGCCGCCGCTAGGCACCCGGGTCCCCCGGCCTCGCTCCGGCCCCCTCCCGGCCCTCAGCCCGGGCTGGGGGCCGGGGCGGGAATGGGAGTTCTAAGAGGGCCGTTGGACTCTGCATCATGGACTCTTCAGCCGGATTCTCCCAGGCGTCGCTGAGCGGTGTGCCTCTGTCGATCCTCGACCGGTCCCGCACTCGTGCGGGTGAGACTGAGGCCGAGACGTTGCGAGGGACCGTGCGGCTGGCGCAGCAGGTCGAGGAACTCGGGTACCACCGGTTCTGGGTCTCCGAGCACCACAGCGTCCCCGGCGTAGTCGGCTCAGCGCCGACGGTCCTCGCCGCAGCCGTCGCGGCCTCCACCACCCGGATCCGGGTGGGCACGGGCGGCGTGATGCTCCCCAACCACCAGCCGCTCGTCGTAGCCGAGCAGTTCGGAGTACTGGAGTCACTGTTCCCCGGACGCATCGACATGGGGCTCGGCCGGTCCGTCGGTTTCACCAACGGCATCCGCCGGGCCCTCGGCGTCGAGAAGGATGCTGCGGAGGACTTCACCTCCCAGGTCCAGGAACTGCTCGGCTACTTCACCGGCACCCAGCAGAACCACCCGCAGGTGCACGCACGCCCAGGCGAAGGTCTGCGCGTACCGCCGTTCGTACTGGCCATCGGCGACGGCGCCCTCCTCGCGGCCTCACTCGGCCTCCCGCTGGTGATCGCCGGCGTCAAAGGCGAGCGCGAACTCCTGAGCCTCCTCGACCGATACCGCGCCGACTTCCAGCCATCCCCCTGGGCGAACAGCCCGTACGTCGTACTGGCCGTGACGGCGGCGGTGGCTGCCACAACGGAGTCGGCCAGGCGGCTACTCCTGCCAGAGGCGTGGTCGAGCGCCTATTCGCGGACGCGCGGGGTGTTCCCGCCGCTGCTGCCGGTCTCGGAAGTCCTGCAACTGGAGATGACGGAGAAGGAGCGCGGCTTCTACGAGCAGTCCCTCCGCGGCCAGATCTACGGCACACCGGACGAGGTGAACGCGGCATTGGGCGGACTGGTGAGCCGCACCGGCGCAGACGAGGTACTACTCACTACGAACACCTACGACCGGGCCGACCTGGTCGAGTCCTACCGCCTACTGGCCGAAGTCGCCCAACTCCCAGCCCTGCTCACCCACTGACCCCGGTGCCGCGCCGGCCCTCGGTGGAGTCGTAGCCGGTGATCCTTGCCAGGAGGCCTTTGCGGACGTCGGGCCACTCGTCAGCCAGGATCGAGAAGACCACGGTGTCGCGGAACGAGCCGTCCGGCAGCTTCTTGTGCCGGCGCAACACCCCTTCGCGGGTCGCGCCGAGCTTCGCGATCGCCGCCTGCGACCGGGTGTTCGTCAGCCCGGTCTGGATCTTCACCCGGCCGAATCCGCAGTCCTCGAAGGCGTGCTGGAGCAGCAGGAACTTGCAGGCCGGATTCACCGCCGTTCCCCAGACCGCCGGCGTGTACCCCGTCCAGCCAAGGTGCACCGACTCGTTGTGGAGATCCACGTCGCCCAGGCCCGTCGTACCGATGACTGTGCCCTCTGAGCCGAGCGGGCTGTCCCCGGCTAGACGGACCACGTACGCGACGCGCTGGGCTGCGGACTCCACCCACTGCTCGCTCATGTGCTCGGCGTTCCTAGGCCTGCCGGCACTACCTCCGCCGAAGCCGGCGGCATACACCTGCTCGTTGCCGATCGCGGCGTACAGGGATTCGATGTCTGAAGCCTGGAGCCTGTCGAGGCGGACGACGTCGCCGACCAGCGACCGGCCGTCAGGAGCAATGGTCATGAAGCCAGCCAACCCCGCGGACCGGGTGGCGTCAAACGAGTAGATGCAGCAACAACCAGACCGCGGGAGCCGTTGCCAGCAAGGAATCCAGCCGATCCATCACGCCGCCGTGGCCCGGCAGCAGGTTGGACATGTCCTTGATGCCGAGGTCGCGCTTGATCATCGACTCGGCCAGATCGCCGACCGTCGCGGTCAGCACGGCGACGGCGCCGACGATCGCGCCGACCCACCAGTCACCGTCGAGCAGCCAGATCACCGACCCGATGCCGGCGCCGATGCAGGCCAGCGTGGAGCCGGCGAAACCCTCCCAGGACTTCTTCGGGCTGATCGTCGGCGCCATCGGGTGCTTGCCGAACAGGACGCCGGCCACGTAACCACCGACATCGCTGGCCACGACGACCAGGAAGAACGTCACCACCCGCTGCGGGCCATCAGCCTCCGGCTGGACCAGCAGGATGGCGAAGCCGGCCAGCAGCGGCACGTAGCCGATCAGGAAGACGCCGGTGGTCACGTCACGGACGAAGCCGACCGAACCACCAGGCATCCGCCAGAAGATGGTCGCCAGCACCGTGAGCGCCATCGCGACCAGCAGCGCGAGCGGACCACCGAAGTACGCGGAGATCAGCATCGCCGTCGTACCGGCGAACAGCGGGATCCGCGCCAGCGTCGCGCCGGAGGTGCGGAACACGCGGACGAGTTCGTCGACGGCCACCAGGACAGCGGCCAGCACGACGAAGGTGAAGAGGACCTTCTGCCAGAAGAGCGAACCGAGAATGACCGCACCGAGGCCGACGCCGACCGCGATCGCCGCGGGCAGGTTGCGCCCGGCGCGGCTCGACGCGGGCGTGCTCTGGTCTACGCCCATCACACCTCGAGCAGTTCGGCTTCCTTGTGCTTGAGCAGCTCGTCGATGGAGTCGACGTACTTCTTCGTCAACCCGTCGAGGCGCTTCTCAGCACTCTTGCCCTCGTCCTCGCCCGCCTCGCCGGCCTTGACGGTCTTGTCCACCTCGTCCTTGGCGTGCCGGCGGACGTTCCGCACCGACACCTTGGCCTCCTCGGCCTTGGTCTTGGCGACCTTGATGTACTCCTTGCGCCGCTCCTCGGTGAGCTGCGGCATCACGACGCGGATCACCGAGCCGTCGTTGCCGGGGTTCACCCCGAGGTCGGAGTCGCGGATCGCCTTCTCGATCGCCGCCATCGCGCCCTTGTCGTACGGCGAGATGAGGACCGTGCGCGGCTCCGGGACCTGGAACCCGGCCAACTGCTGCAGCGGCGTCGGGCTGCCGTAGTAGTCGGCCACGA
Organism: Kribbella qitaiheensis; assembly: GCF_042657745.1. GTDB lineage: Bacteria > Actinomycetota > Actinomycetes > Propionibacteriales > Kribbellaceae > Kribbella > Kribbella qitaiheensis. Next base: position 32,972 of record NZ_JBHSKE010000004.1, read on the forward strand.
TGCCGGCGAACATCTGCGGGTGCGCCCGGCCGGTACGGATCGCGGCGAAGTCGTCCTTGGCGACCTCCACGGCCTTCGCCATCTTCTGCTCGGCTTCGCGGAGTGCTTGGTCGATCACGACATTCCTCGCTTCCTAGGGGCCGCATCGGTTGCGGCCGCTCCAACCCTACGAACGCAGGTTTACCAGATACCGGACATCCGGCCGTGTGTTGAGCGTGATCTTAGTGCAAACGAGGCCACTGGCCCGGAGAGCCTGGCGCAAACGGGGCTACTGGCCCGGCGAGACGACCGTGCCGATCTTCTCGCCCCGGACGACGCGGGCGATGTTGCCCTCCTCGAGTCCGAAGATCACGATCGGCAGCGCGTTGTCGCGGGCCAGGCTGATCGCCGTCGCGTCCGCGACCCGCAGCCCGCGAGCCAGGAAGTCGTCGTACGACAGTTGGTCGAACTTCACCGCGTCCGGGTTCTTCTTCGGGTCGGAGTCGTAGACCCCGTCGACACCCTGCTTGCCCATCAGCAGCGCCTCGGCTCCGATCTCCAGCGCCCGCTGCGCGGCCACCGTGTCGGTGGAGAAGTACGGCATGCCGGAGCCGGCGCCGAAGATGACGACCCGGCCCTTGGCCAGATGGCGGTCGGCCTTGCGCGGGATGTACGGCTCGGCGACCTGGCCCATCGTGATGGCCGTCTGGACCCGGGTCTCGACGCCCAGCTTCTCCAGGAAGTCCTGCAGCGCCAGGCAGTTCATCACCGTGCCGAGCATGCCCATGTAGTCCGCGCGGTTGCGTTCCATCCCGCGCTGCTGCAGTTCCGCGCCGCGGAAGAAGTTGCCGCCGCCGACCACCACGGCGCACTGCACGCCGGCCCGGACCACCTCGGCGATCTGCTTGGCGATCGAGTTCACCACGTCGGGGTCGACGCCGAGCTTGCCGCCGCCGAACACCTCACCCGACAACTTCAGCAGCACCCGGTGGTAGGCCGGATCGAACGGCGAAGAGGCCGGATTCGTCTCGGTACCCAGGGTTTCCGTCACGACTCCGGCCTCCTCGTCGACTGCGTTGACTAGTGCTGGTCGCTGAGCCGTCAGGCTCCGACCTCGAAGCGAGCGAATCGCTTGACGGTCACACCGGCCTCGTCCAGAACTGCCTTCACGGTCTTCTTGCTCTCCTGGACCGACGACTGCTCGAGCAGCACGACCTCCTTGAAGAAGCCGTTCACCCGGCCCTCGACGATCTTCGGCAGCGCCTGCTCCGGCTTGCCCTCCTCGCGGGCGGTCGCCTCGGCGATCCGCTTCTCGTTCTCGACCGTATCGGCCGGGACCTCGTCGCGGGTGGTGTACAGCGGCCGCATCGCGGCGGCCTGCATGGCCGCACCGCGGGCGGCGTCGAGGTTGTCGCCCTCGAACTCGACCAGCACGCCCACCTGGGCCGGCAGGTCGGCCGCACGCTTGTGCATGTAGGCCGCGACCTTGCCGTCGAAGACGGCGACCTTGCCGAGCTCCAGCTTCTCGCCGATGACGGCGGCCAGGGCCTCGATGTTCTCGGCCACGCTCTTGCCGTCGGCGAGCTTCTCGCCGAGCAGACCCTCGACGTCACCCACCTTGCTGGCGGCGGCGTGCGCGACGATGTCGGCCGCGAGCTGCTGGAACTGCTCGTTCTTGGCGACGAAGTCGGTCTCGCAGTTCAGCTGGACCAGCGCGTTCTCCGCGGCGGCCACCAGGCCGTTGGTGGCGGAGCGCTCGGCGCCACGCTTGGCGGCCTTGGCCGCGCCGTGGATGCGCAGCTCCTCGATCGCCTTCTCGAAGTCGCCGTCGGTGGTCTCGAGTGCCTTCTTCGCGTCCATCATGCCCGCGCCGGTGGCGTCGCGGAGCTTCTTCACGTCAGCGGCGGTGTAGTTCGCCATTCCTCGTTCTCTCGATCTTTGTCGATGCGTCAGCTGGATGGGAGCGGTCGCCCGGCCCACAGGACCGGGCGACCAGGAAGCCTGATCAGGCCTCGTCGGCTTCCTTCGGGGCCTCGGTGCCCTCGACCGGGGTGTCGTCGGCCTTGGCGATCGTCTCTGCGACAGCGGCGCTCTCGGCGACCGGCGGCTGCTCCGCGACCGCGTCGGCGGCCGCAGCGGCCTCGAAGGCCGGGACGTCGGCCACGGGAGCCTCGGCCACGGGGGCGTCGGCGGCCGGGGCGTCGGCGGCCGGGGCGTCGTCCTTCTTGGCCTCGGTGGCGGCGCCGTTCTGGCTCTCCAGCAGCTCACGCTCCCAGGCGGCCAGCGGCTCCTCGGCGCCGAGCTCCTCGCCGGCCGCGGCGGCACCCTGGCCACCGCGCGACATCAGACCGTCGGCGACGGCGTCGGCGACCACGCGGGTCAGCAGGCCGACCGAACGGATCGCGTCGTCGTTGCCCGGGATCGGGAAGTCGACCTCGTCCGGGTCGCAGTTGGTGTCGAGGATGCCGATGATCGGCAGCTTCAGCTTGCGCGCCTCGTCGACCGCGAGGTGCTCCTTCTTCGTGTCGACGATCCAGACCGCGGCCGGAACGCGCGCCATGTCCCGGATACCGCCGAGGGTCTTGAGCAGCTTGTCGTGCTCGCGACGCTTCTGCAGCAGCTCCTTCTTCGTCACACCGGAGGCCGCGACGTCGTCGAAGTCCAGCAGCTCGAGCTCCTTGAGGCGCTGGAGCCGCTTGTTGACGGTCTGGAAGTTGGTGAGCATGCCGCCCAGCCAGCGCTGGTTCACGTAGGGCATGCCGACCCGGGTCGCCTGCTCGGCGATCGCTTCCTGTGCCTGCTTCTTGGTGCCGACGAACAGGATCGCGCCGCCGGAGGCGACGGTGCTGCGGACGAACTCGTAGGCGCGGTCGATGTACGACAGCGACTGCTGCAGGTCGATGATGTAGATGCCGTTGCGCTCGGTGAAGATGAATCGCTTCATCTTCGGGTTCCAGCGACGGGTCTGGTGCCCGAAGTGGACGCCGCTCTCGAGCAGCTGCTTCATGGTCACGACGGCCATGAGGTGTTCCTCCTGTCGCGCCCCGGCTCCGCCGGAGACGCCTGTCTCGGTTGTCCCGCGCCGGACCGGGATGGTCCGCCGCGCCTGACGCCCGCGCGAACCCATCCCGGCGAGCCGGGACCGAGGGGTACGCGTTGGATACGGGCGTGCGAAGTCGTCCCACTCACGTGAGACGCCTCCAAAAGTCTACGGGACGACACCCGCCGGGAGCGAACCGGCCCCTACTTGTCCACAGGCGGCAATTTCCCCGCCGCCCACCACCCACTCCGACGGCACATTTCCAGTATGAATCCCTCGCCCGTACCCAGAGTCCTGGCAGCCCTCCTCCCCCTCGCCGCCCTCCCCTGGATCCTCTCCACCGCCGCTACCGCGGCCCCTGTCCCCACGGCACCTCCCGAGGCGGTCTGGCCCCTCGCCCCACGCCCACCCGTCATCCGAGGTTTCGAGCAGCCGGCGAAGCCATGGCTCCCCGGGCACCGGGGCCTCGACCTGGCCGGCTCTCCCGGTCAGCCCGTCCGGTCAGCCACCTCCGGCACGATCACGTACGCCGGTCCGTTGGCCGGCCGCGGCGTCATCGTCGTCTCGCGCGGCCCCATCCGCACGACTTACGAGCCAGTGATCGCCTCGATCAGGCGCGGCGCCGCGGTCACACCCGGCTCGGTCCTCGGCAGCCTGTCAGCCGCGGGCTCCCACTGCGCCCCCACAACCTGCCTCCACTGGGGTCTTCTGCAGTCCGACACCTACCTCAACCCTCTGACCCTGCTCAGAAGCGAGCCAGTCCGCTTGCTCCCGATCACCCCAGCTGCCAACCCCGACCGCCAACGCGACACCCTCCGCCCCACAGCAGACCCACCCACCACCTCGGCCCCGACCAGCCATCCCACGCCCCAGCCCTCTGAAGCCCAGGAGCCTGCCGCCGCCATGAACCAGCCACCCGGCCAAGCCGGCGACCTGGCCGCGGGCCTTGTGGTCGCCGCAGCCGGTGTCCTCACGGTCGGCGGCGGGCTGATGATCAGGCGCCACTGATGCCAGGCCAGGGACGCGACCTACTAACTACCGGGGACGCGGGCCTGCCAGGCGTCTTCGTCCCGGGAGCGGCGCTCGACCCCGGCGGGGAGCTTCCCCTTCGCCAGGTCCGTGAGCGTCGTGTGCTCCAGCACGTCCCGCAGGCTGGCCCGGGCCGCGATCCAGACGCGCTGCAACACGACAGCGCGCTCGTTGTAGGCGACGCTCTCCGGCCGGACGCCGGAGATGCTCACGATCGGCCCGTCCACCGCCCGCATCACGTCCGCGACGGAGACCTCGTTCGGATCGACGGCGAGCTTCCACCCGCCGGACTGCCCACGCTGGCTCGAGAGCACCCCGGCCCGGCGCAGATCGGCCAGGATGCCCTGCAGGAAGCCGTGCGGAATGCCCTGCGCACGGCTGAGTTCCTCGGCGGAAACCACCGAGGGGTCGTTCGACACCCATCGCTGGGTGATCTCGATCAGCGCCCGCAGCGCATAGTCAGACTTCGCCGAAACCCGCATGCTCCGCAGTCTGCCGTATCCAGGCCCGAGGTCAGGCCCGTGGATGGGCTTGTTCGTAGGCGCGTCGCAGCCTTTCACCCGACACGTGCGTGTAGATCTGGGTCGTCGCCAGGGACGCATGCCCCAGCAACTCCTGCACGCTGCGGAGATCCGCGCCGCCTTCGAGCAGATGTGTCGCGGCCGTGTGGCGCAACCCGTGCGGCGACAGGTCCGGCGCGTTCACCGCGTCGATCCGGGCGTGGACGAGGCGCCGGACGGCCCGTTGATCGATCCGACCGCCTCGAGAGCCGAGGAACACGGCCGGCCCGCTGTGCGACCGCGCGAGTTTCGGCCGCGCCTCCGCGAGCCACCTGTCCAACGCAGCACCCGCCGGTACGCCGTACGGGACCGAGCGTTCCTTGCGGCCCTTGCCGAAGACGCGGACCACCCGCCGCGCGTCGTCGACCTCGTCGATGTCGAGCGCGCAGAGTTCGCCGACCCGGATACCCGTTGCGTAGAGCAGCTCCATGATCGCGAGGTCGCGGAGGCCGACCGGGCTGCCGTCGTCGGCCGCGACCGCTGCCGCGTCGAGCACGGCCCGCGTGTCGGCCTGCCCGAGCACGCCCGGAAGAGACTTGTGCGGCTTGGGACTGGCGAGCAATGCGCCTGGATCGGTCTCGATCCGGCCGGTCCGCTGGGCCCAGGCGGTGAAGACCCGTGCGGCCGTGGCCCGGCGGGACATGGTGCTGCGGGCCTTGCCGAGGCTCTGCTGCTTCGCCAACCAAGACCGCAGCCCGCGGATATCGAGGGTGCGCAGATCATCGTGACCAAGACGAGTCAAATGATCGATTAAATCCATCACATCACCGATGTAGGCTCGCACCGAATGCTCGCTGAGGTCCCTTTCCGCCGTCAGATGCCGCTCGTAGTCAGCCAGTAACACAGAGAAACCTTCCGGTCTGGAAGGGCTTCCACTGACCTCGTCCGGCGCCATGTCCTGACCATGCGGGAGCGGCCCCGGCAGCGCAAGCAGCCGCGCGGAGTTCGACAGAGGAGGTCTGGCCCGTAGCCCACTGGTCGACTACTGTTCGGGCCGATTGCCCTAGTAGCGCAACGGAGGCACCCCTGACCATGGCCCCCTCAGCGAACGGACAGACCGTAGGCCGGCGCCTGCCGGTCGAGTCGGCGTTCACTCGAGTCGAGGATGCGCGGCACCGTCTGCCGCGTCTGTTCGGTCGTCGCGACCTAGTCGTTCTCGGACTGGGTGTGATGATCGGGTCCGGCATTTTCAGCCTGAGCGGTAAGCAGGCTGCCAATGTGGCCGGCCCTGCCGTGATCTTGTCGTTCCTGATCGCCGCGGTGGTGTGCGTACTGGCTGCGGCCTGCTACGCCGAACTCTCGTCGACGATCCCGGTCTCGGGTAGCGCTTACACCTTCAGCTACGTGACCTTCGGTGAGATGTGGGCCTGGCTGGTCGGCTGGGCACTCGTGCTCGAACTCGTCACCGCGGCAGCGATCGTGGCCAGAGTCTGGTCCGCGTACTTCCTCGCCACCCTCGACGGTTTCGGCGTCACCCTGCCCGAAGGGGTCGCGCAGTTCTTCGGTCCGGACGCCAAGGTCAACCTGGTCGCCCCGCTGCTGCTGCTGGTCCTGACGGCGCTGATTGTGACCGGCACGAAGCTCTCGTCCCGGGTGCTCACGGTCGTGGTGCTGGCGAAGGTCGCGGTGATCGTGCTGGTGGTCGTCATCGGCGCGACCCACATCAACTTCGACAACTACCGGCCGTTCGTCCCGGACGCGCGACCGGCACCCGCCACAGCCAGTCCGACCTTGCTCAGCTGGATCCTGGACTCGTCCTTCGGCTCCTTCGGGTTGATGGGCATCTTCACGGCCGCGAGCTCGATCGTGTTCGCCTACATCGGCTTCGACCTCATCGCGACCGCGTCCGAGGACGCCCGGAATCCGCGCAAGACGGTCCCGCAGGGCATGCTGCTCGGCGTTGGCGCCGTCACGATCCTGTACGTCGCAATGGCCGTCGTGCTGGTGGGCATGCGACCGTACGGCCAGCTGGGTGGTGCCGCACCGGTGTCGGAGGCGATGTCCGCGGTCGGGGTCGGGTGGGCCGCCAAGGTGGTCAATCTCGGGGCACTGCTAGCCCTGATGACGGTGATCATGGTCGTCTTGATCGCGCAGAGCCGCGTGCTCTTCAACATGGGCCGTGACGGCCTGCTGCCGAAGAGCCTCGGCCGGGTCAGCCGCGTCTACTCCTCTCCCGCTCGCGCCGCCACCGCGGCCGGCTTCGCTGCGATCGCGCTGACCCTGTACCCGGGGGTCCTCGAGCTGGAAGAGCTGCTGGTCATCGGTGCGCTCTTCTGCTTCGCCTTCTGCGCGGTCGGCGTGCTGACACTTCGGCGGACCGAGCCGAACCTCGAGCGCGGTTTCCGCGTCCCGATGGTGCCGCTCATCCCACTCCTGTCGCTCGCCGCGACGCTGTGGCTGATGCTCAACCTGAAGACGAGCACGTGGACCAAGTTCGGCCTCTGGATGCTGCTGGGCCTCGCGATCTACGGCCTCTACGGCCGCTGGCACAGCCGCCTGGCGAACGAGGACAGCTGGGACTTCGACATCGGCGACACCGACCCGGGAACGGGCGGCCTGCAGGCCTACCGCTCGGAGCCGGAGGACCACGAGCTTCGCGCTGTCCGAACGCCACCGAAGTCAACGCGCGGCAAGCACATGCGCAACTGAGGTTCTCGCGGCACTGCTGACGAGCCTGTTGTCCACAGGCTCTGAAGTCGGCCCCGAGATCGGTGACTTTCCCGGCATGTTCTTAGCCGGAGGTGGTCATCGATGCGGACCAAGGACGCAGTCGGGCAGTACGGCGAGGAGCTCGCCGCCAGGTATCTCGCGAAGAGCGGCTTCGCGATCCTCGAGCGCAACTGGCGCTGCGAGCTGGGCGAGATCGACATCGTCGCCCGCGACGGCGAGGCGCTGGTCGTCTGTGAGGTGAAGACCCGCCGCGGGCTGAACTACGGCAGCCCGCTGGAGTCCATCACCTACAAGAAGCTGGCGAAACTGCGCCGGCTGGTCGGCCGCTGGCTGCAGGAGCATGACCTGCGGCCGGGCGAGGTCCGGATCGACATCGTCGCCGTGCTCCTGCCGCGGGGTGGCGACCCGAGCGTCGACCACGTCAGGGGCGTGGCCTGATGCCGCTGGCCCAGGCCTGGTCCGTCGCCCTGGTCGGTCTCGAAGGCCACCTGGTCGAGGTCGAGGCCGACATCGCCCAAGGCCTGCCGAAGACCACGCTGATCGGTCTGCCCGACGCATCGTTGTCAGAGGCAAGGGACCGGGTCCGCGCCGCCGTGGTCAACAGCGGCGAGAAGTTCCCCGACCGCAAGGTCACCATCGGCCTCTCCCCCGCCACTCTGCCCAAGACCGGCTCTCATTACGACGTTGCCATCGCGTGCTCTCTCCTCGCTGCAGGTGGCGTCGTCGACAGCCACCGACTGCGCCAGACAGCGATCATCGGCGAGCTCGGCCTCGACGGCAGGATCAGGGAGGTCCGCGGCGCGCTCGCGATGACGCTGGCCGCCTCACGCTCAGGCTTCGAGCGGATCGTCGTCCCCGAACTGAACGCCGCCGAGGCCAAGCTCGTGCCGTCCATCGAGGTGTACGGCGTGCGCTCGCTGCGGCAGGTGCTCGCCTTGCTCCGCGGCGAGGAGATCCCCGACGAAGCGCCGCCGCGGGCCGAGCTGCGTTTGATGTCCGAGTCGCTGACCCGGGTGCCCGAGGTGGATCTCGACGACGTGCTCGGCCAGCACGAAGGCCGCCGCGCCATCGAAGCGGCAGCCGCCGGCGCGCACCACATCTTCCTCCACGGCCCACCGGGCTCGGGCAAGACGATGCTCGCCGAGCGCCTCGCCGGTCTGATGCCAGACCTCAGCACGGACGACTCGTTGGAGGTGTCAGCCGTGCACTCGCTGGCCGGTCTGCTCACCAGCGACGCGGAACTGGTCGTTCGCCCACCCTTCATCGCCCCACACCACACGGCCTCCCTGTCGAGCCTGGTCGGTGGCGGGTCGGGCGTGCCGCGCCCGGGCGCGATCAGCTGTGCCCACCGGGGCATCCTCTTCATCGACGAAGCACCCGAGATGCATCCGCTGACGCTCGACACACTCCGCCAGCCCCTCGAGTCCGGCTTCATCGAGGTGCACCGCTCAGCGGCCGTGGCGAAGTTCCCGGCCCGATTCCTGCTGGTGCTTGCTGCCAACCCCTGCCCTTGCGGCCAGTCGGGCACGCCCAACGGAATCTGCAACTGCACCCCACAAGTCCTCACCCGCTACCGCCAGCGGATCAGCGGCCCGATCAAAGACCGCATCGACATCCAGCGCCAGATCCTCCCGGCTGCCCGCGGACTGGCCGATGGTGATCGCCCTGAGTCCACCGCAGAAGTCGCCGCGCGGGTGAAAGCCGCCCGTGACCGGCAAGCCTTCCGGTACCGGAACACCGGCTGGATCCTCAACAGCGAGATCCCCGGCCCGTTCATGCGCCGCGAATACCCACTCGACGCTGCCAGCCAGAAGACCCTCGAATCCCTCTACGCCGACGGCCGCCTGACAGCCCGCGGCCTCGACCGAGTGGTCCGTCTCGCCTGGACCTTGGCCGACCTGGAAGGCCTGGACAGCCCTACACCAGACCTCACGCACCAGGCCTTCCAACTCCGCAGCGGCGCCCCATTGACTCCCCTCACCAACATCCGTCGAATCAGGGAAACCACGCCATGAACACCAACCTGGAACACCTGAACAGCCGTCTGAAGCCATCCAAGGCTCAGTTGTCTCCTGCCACTCCCAAACCAGCCGCCAGCGTGGCCGGTGCTGCTTCGACACTCACTGCTGGTGGTGGGCGCGGAGTTGAGCCGCCGAAACCGTCGACTCAGCCCGCGGAGTGGGAGGAGGAGAGAATCGCGCGAGCGGGATTGTCGCGCGTCGTCGAGCCCGGAGACCCCGTCGCGTTGGAGACGTTCGCCGAACTGCCCGCGGTGGAGGCCTGGCGGCTCCTGAAGACCAGCGCCCCCAGGTTCGAGCGATGGGCCCCTCGGGTGGCGGAAGTCCGGCCTGAGCGGGATCTGGAGCGCGCCGAGGCGGCGGGCGCACGGTTCGTGATCCCTGGCGACGACGAGTGGCCCGAGCAGGTCGAAGTACTGGCTGATGCCGGTCAACAGAGCCGGCGCGGCGGCGTCCCCTTCGGCCTCTGGGTCCGCGGCAAACCCGACCTCCGCCAGACCTTGGCGAACTCTGTCGCCCTCGTCGGCGCCCGCGCGTGTTCGTCGTACGGCGAGCACGCGGCCTCCGAGCTTGCCACTGGGCTCGCCGAGAACGGCACCACTGTGGTCTCAGGCGGCGCGTACGGGATCGACGCTGCCGCTCACCGGGGAGCGCTAGCCGGCTCAGGCACCACAATCGCGATCCTCGCCTGCGGCGTGGACGTCAGCTATCCGAAGAGCAACACGAACCTGTTCGACCGAATCGCCGAGGAAGGCTTACTCGTCAGCGAACTACCGCCAGGCTGTTCACCGACCAAGCTCCGCTTCCTCGCCCGCAACAGGTTGATCGCGGCAACGACCCTGGGCACTGTCGTTGTCGAGGCAGCAGTTCGTAGCGGAGCCCTCAACAGCGCCGGCTGGGCCGAACAATGCGGCCGCCCGGTTCTCGCCGTCCCCGGCCCCATCACTTCCCGTATGTCCGAAGGCGTCCACCTCTTGGTCCGCGAGCGCAACGCAGTACTGGCCACCAGCGTCGCCGATGTGCTGGAAGCCATCTCCCCACTCGGCACCCGCCTGACCAGCTACCCCCACGCCCCCGCCACTCCCACAGACAACCTCGACCCCGACATCCAACGCACCCTCGACGCCGTCCCGGTCGTCACCCCAGCCCCACCCAGCCGAATAGCCACCACCGCAGGTCTGGACCTCGACACCGTCCAGGAATGCCTCGAAACCCTCGCCGACCTGGACCTGGTCGAATACCAGCCACCAGGCTGGCGCCTCTCCCCCAACCACCGCCACTCCCTGGGCACAATGCCCTAGCGCCGGTGGCCGAAGAGAAGGGCGCGCGGACGGGTGGCTCGGGGCGGGTTGGATCAGCGGCCGAAGTCGGAGTCCTTCGGGACTTCCAGGTCGGTCTTGGCCAGTTCTTCGATGTTGACGTCGCGGAAGGTGACGACCTTGGCGTTCTTGACGAAGCGGGCCGAGCGGTAGACGTCCCAGACCCAGGCGTCGGCCATGGTCACCTCGAAGTAGACGTCGCCGCCCTCGGTGCGGACCTTCAGGTCGACCGCGTTGCACAGGTAGAAGCGCCGTTCGGTCTCCACCACGTATTTGAAGATCCCGACGACGTCCTTGTACTCCCGATAGAGCTGTAGCTCCATATCGGTCTCGTACTTCTCGAGGTCGTCAGCGCTCACGCCTCCACCTCGCTAGCGCTCGGCTCCGGCGGCAGCGCTAAGGCGGCTCTGTTGTTTGTTCGCTCGCTGCGCTCGCTCATCGGCTCTCCACTCCGGTGGGACTGGTCACATTCTGTCCCATATCGGTCCGCATGCTGCGGCGGACATTCTCGAACCGCCGTCGATGTTGTGGACACGGGCCGTATTCGTCCAGTGCCGCCTGGTGCTCAGGCGTGCAGTATCCCTTGTGAACCGCGAAATCGTACTGCGGGTACACCTCGTGCCAGTGCTCCATGATCCGGTCCCGGGTCACCTTGGCGATCACCGAGGCGGCCGCGATGCAGGCGGCCACCCGGTCACCCTTCCAGATCGCCAGCCCCGGCACGCCGAGGCCGTCGACCCCGAACCCGTCGGTCAGCACGTACTGCGGGCGCAGGTCGAGCCGGAAGAGCGCCCGGCGGAGCGCCTCGACGTTGGCGACGTGCATGCCGAGCCGGTCGCACTCGGCGGCCTCGATGGAGACCACCGACCACGCCACGGCTCGGTCGCGGATCTCGTCGTAGCAGCGATCGCGTGCCTTCGCCGTCAGCAACTTCGAGTCCGCCAGTTCGGGGATCTGGCCGCGCTTGCCGTCCGGCAGGATCACCGCGGCGGCGACCAGCGGCCCGGCACACGGTCCCCGACCGGCCTCGTCCACCCCGGCGATCGGGTCCAGCCCGACGCGCCGGAGCGCCCGCTCGTAGCCGTACAGACCGGCGTCGCGCCGGATGGTGCTGCCGCGCGGAAGTGCACTCATCCGCGACTCCGTCGTGCCTCGTTCCGCACCGGTACCTCGCTCACTTGGGTGGTGGCGTCAGGGAGATCGAGGGTTTGTCCGGGGCAGGTCCTGGCGCCGGAATCGTTTTGAACGTGTCGGGGACACCGAGCTTGGCGAAGTTGCTGGCCGGCCAGACCACCAGTACCGCGCGTCCGGTGACCTTGTCCAGCGGCACGAAGGCGGCGTCGCCCGGGGTGCCGCCATCGGCGTTGGTGTCGCTCAGGTGCACCCGGGAGTCGCCCGACTCGGACCGGTGGTCACCCATCACGAAAACACGGCCCGCGGGGACCGTGACCTGGAACTCCATCGCCGACGGGGCGTCACCCGGATACAGGTAGCTTCCCTCGTCCAGCGGCTGGCCGTTCACCATCAGCCGCCCCTTGGCGTCACAGCAGGCGACCTTGTCACCGGGCATGCCGATCAGGCGCTTGATCAGGTGACCGTGGCTGGAGTCCGGCAGCAGGCCGACGACCTCGAAGAACCGGCCCACCGAGCCGCGCTTCTGGCCGCTCTCCTCCTCGCCGAGCCAGCCGCCCGGATCCTCGAAGACGACCACGTCGCCGCGCTCCACGTCGGTCAGTTTCTCGACCACCACCCGGTCACCGACCAGCAGGGTGTTCTGCATCGACTCGCTCGGGATGATGAACATCTGGCCGACGAAGGCCCGCAGGATCGACGAGACGATGAGAGCACCGACCACGATCAGCACGAACTCGCGAGCGGCGGCCGCGAGCCCCGAGCGGTGGGGTGGATTCTCTTTCGTCGCTGTCGGTGTCTCAGTCACTTCTTCAGCCCCGGCTTCTTGAAGGTTTCCGGAGGACGCAGCATCGTCATCCGGTCAGACGGCCAGATTACGCAACAGGCACGGCCAACCACGTTCTCGACCGGCACGAACCCTCCACCGGGGCCACCCATGTGCGCACGGGAGTCGGCGGATTCGGCCCGGTTGTCGCCCATCACCCACAGGTGACCGGGCGGTACGACGACGCTGAACGGCTCGTTCGAGGGCTTGGCGTCCTTCAGCAGGTAATCCTGCTCGTCCAGCGGGATCTTGTTCACGGTGATCCGGCCGGACCGGTCGCAGCAGACCACCTTGTCGCCGCCGATGCCGATCACCCGCTTGACCAGGTGACCCTCACCGCTGCGCGGCAGGATGCCGACGAACTCGCCGACCCGCCGGAACGGGCCGGGGACCTGCTGTTCCTCGTTCAGCCAGTTGGCGGGGTCCTTGAAGACGATGATGTCGCCACGGTCGACGTCACGGTGCAGATAGCTGACCTTCTCGGCCAGGATCCGGTCGTTCGTCGTGAGCGTGTCGTACATCGACTCCGAGGGCACGTAGAAGGCCTCGGCGACGAAGAGCCGCAGGACGACCGTGATGACCAGCGCGAGCACCGTCACGGTGGTCATCTCGGTCAGCAGGCTCAGCAGCGGGTTCCGCTGCTTGAGCCTGCGGTGCCGTCCTTTACTGCGACGTGCCCTCCTGGCGACCGGGCGAGCGCGAGTCGCAGTGCTCGGCGCCATACTTGACCGTCGTCGCTAGACGATCAGGAGGCCGGAACGTCCCGCTTCTCCTTGATCTTGGCTGCCTTGCCGCGCAGCTCGCGCAGGTAGTACAGCTTCGCGCGGCGCACGTCGCCGCGGGTCACGACCTCGACCTTGTCGACGATCGGGGTGTGCATCGGGAAGGTCCGCTCGACGCCGACGCCGAAGCTGACCTTGCGGACCGTGAAGGTCTCCTGCAGGCCACCACCCTGGCGCCGGATCACGACACCCTGGAACACCTGGACGCGGGACCGGTTGCCTTCGACGACCTTGACGTGCACCTTGACGGTGTCACCGGCCCGGAAGGCGGGGATGTCGTCGCGCTTGCTCGCGTTGTCGAGCTCGTTCAGGACGTTGCTCATCAGGTGTCTCTTCCTCGCGCGTGCCACAGGTCACCCACGAAATGCTCGATGGTGAGGAGTCATAGATGTCGCCGATCGGTGGTCACCCCCTGTGGCAGGAGCACCGAACGGCAACAGCGACCAAGTTTGCCACACCGGCATGGCCGCAACGAAATCAGCGTCGCCGTCGCCGCTTCATCAGGAGCACCAGCTCCACTTTCGCAGTCTGTCGCTCCCTGCTTACCTCTCGGTAACCGGTATTCCGGTACAACTGCAGGTTGCGCTCACTGTCCGCACCCGTGGAGAGCTCGTACCGCGTGACCTCGGCGGGCGCGGTCTGCTCCGCGACTCGGAGCAGCTTCTTCCCGACGCCACGGCCCTGCCAGTCCGGCGCCACCATCAGCCGGCCGATCCGGGCCACCTCGCCCTCCACGACCACCTGCACGGACCCGACCACCCGGGCGCCGACCATGGCCTTCCACACCCCGCCCTGGGCGATCCGCGCGACCGTGTGCCTGAGTTCCTCCCGCAGCGGCGGGATGGTCAGGTCGGCGTACGCCTGGCCCTCACTGAGGTACGCCGCTCGCTGCAGGGTGTTGATCTCCCCCGCGTCGGCCTCGATGGCGGGCAGCACCTTCGCCAGCAGCGCGGCGTCCTCCTTGCGCTCCACGACGTCGGCCTTGTGACCGACGGTGGCACCCCAGGCCGCCAGGAGATCCGGCCGGCGCTCGGCGGTACGGCGTACGGACTCGTCGTGATGCCACCTGGCGATCAGGGCGTGGTTGCCCGACAGCAGGACCTCCGGGACCTCGTGGCCGCGCCAGGAGGTGGGCTTCGTGTAGACCGGGTACTCCAGCAGGCCGTCGCCCGAGTGGGACTCCTCGGCCAGGGACTCCGGGTTGCCGATCACACCGGGCAGCAGCCGGGCAATGGCCTCCACCATGACCAGTACTGCGACCTCGCCACCGTTGAGCACGTAGTCCCCGATCGAGACCTCGTCCACCCGCATCCGCTCGGCAGCATGCGCGGCCACCCGAGCGTCGATGCCCTCGTACCGCCCGCAGGCGAAGGCCAGCCAAGGCTCAGCGGCAAGCTCGTACGCCAGGGCCTGGGTGAACGGCCGGCCGGCGGGCGTCGGCACGATCAACCGCGGCTGCGAGGGACCGTCTGCCGGGGCCACGTCGTCCAGCGCCTCACCCCACGGCTCGGGCTTCATCACCATGCCCGCACCGCCGCCGTACGGGGTGTCGTCGACGGTCCGGTGGCGGTCGTGGGTCCACTCGCGCAGGTCGTGCACCCGTACGTCCAGCAGACCGCTCTTGGCCGCCTTGCCGACCAGGCTCACGTCCAGGGCAGCCAGGTACTCGGGGAAGATCGAGACGACGTCCAGCCTCATCAGTCGCCAGCTCCCTGGGCGGACTCTGTCGGGACCACCTCAGCGCCCTCCGGGTCGAGCAGACCGGGCCGGTCGGCCACGACGACGTACTGCGTGGCCAGGTCGATCTCCGGGACCAGTTCCTCGACCAGTGGGACCAGTACTGCGTTGCCGGCCGGGCGGCGGATCTCCAGCAGGTCCTGCGACGGCAGGTGCACCACGTCGATCACCTCGCCCGCTTCCACGCCGTCGGTGGTCCGGACCTTCAGGCCGATCAGCTCGCGGTCGTAGTACTCCTCCGGGTCCTCCGGGCGCTCGTCCTCGTCGATCTCGGCCTGGAGCTCCAGGTTGCGCAGGAGTTCCGCGGCGGTCCGGTCGGGCACCCCGGCGAACTTCACCAGCAGGCGGCCGCTGTGCCAGCGGCTGGCGTCGACCGTGAGGGTGCGCGGGGACTTCTCGGTCGTGACGAGCTTCGCGCCGTCGGCGAACCGGCGGTCCGGCTCGTCCGTCCGCACATCCAGGCCGACCTCGCCCTTGATCCCGTGGGCCCGGCCGATCCGGCCGACGATCACCAGCACCGCAAGTTCCTACCTTCTGACGACGAGCCCGCAGCGGGCCCTACTTGAACCGAGCCCGGAGTGGGCCCACCTATGCACAGTGTCGGTATAGCAGTGAAGGGCCGCACCCAGGGTGTGGGTACGGCCCTTCAGGGACTGTTCGCGCTCAGCGGCGCGGGCGCCGGTTGAACTCGTCGACGAAGTCGATCCGGACCGACTGCTCGGAGCTGAGCGCCCCGACGACGGTACGGATCGCGGTCGCCGTCCGTCCGTTGCGGCCGATCACCTTGCCGATGTCGTCGGGGTGCACGTGCACCTCGAGGGTCCGTCCGCGCCGCAGGTTGCGGGACCGGACGCTGACGTCGTCAGGGTTGTCCACGATGCCTCGGACCAGGTGCTCGAGCGCCTCGGTCTCCATCATGGTCAGGCCTTGGCGTCGTCGGCCGGCGCCTCGGCGGCGGGAGCGTCGGCGGCCGGAGCCTCGTCAGCCTTCGCCTCGACCTTGGCGGCCTCGTCCTTGGGAGCCTCATCCTTGGGAGCGTCGGCCTTGGCGTCGTCGGCCTTGGGGGCGTCGGCCTTCTTCTCGGCCTTCGGCTCAGCCTTCTTGGCGGCGGCCTTCTTGGTCGTGACGGCGTCGGTCTTCACGGTGCCGTGCGCCTCGGCGAGGGCCTCGTTGAAGATCTCCTGCTTGTCGCGCTTCGGCTCCTTGACCCGCAGCGGCGCCGGGGCCTCCAGGCCCTTGAACTTCTGCCAGTCACCGCTGGCCTTGAAGATCGCCTCGACGGCCTCGGTCGGCTGCGCGCCGACGCCCAGCCAGTACTGCGCCCGGTCCGACTCGACGTGGATGAACGACGGCTCGGTCTTCGGGTTGTACTTGCCGATCTCCTCGATGGCGCGGCCGTCACGCTTGGTGCGGGCGTCCATCACGACGATGCGGTAGTGCGGCGCACGCTTCTTGCCGATGCGCTTCAAACGGATCTTGACTGCCACGTTTGTGGGGTCTCCCTCGGGATTTCATGTCTGGTTGAGCGGCAACCGGCGTCGTGGGGACAACGAGCAGCCACTCGAATGGGCCGCCGTGGGACGTGGAGTTAGAGGGCTGCACGCGATCCAGACGGACTCAGCCCGCCATTCTGCCAGATCTCCCCACCCCGAACCAATTCCACTCCCCCTGGGAGGAGCGAGTGGCGCCCAGTCGTGGATAGAGGTGGCCGGCAACCGGTTACCAGCAACGCGGATCCACGACTGAGTAACGACTCACCACTCCGAGACGTGCCGGGCGGTCGCGATGGGAAGGTCGGCTCCGCGTCAGGAGCGGAAGGGCGCGAGGTCGGGGAGGTGGTCGACGTAGCCGTCCAGGAGCTGATGGGCGGCAGTGACCGAGTCGATCAAGGGGTGCCAGGCGAAGGCGCGGACGGCTGCTGAGCGGGAGCCGGTCGCGGCGGCCTCGATGGTGGAGCGTTCGACAGCCTTGACGGCGCAGACCAGGCCGGCCTGGTGGTCGGTGAGCTGGGAGACACCCACCGGCCGCGCGCCGTTCGCGTCGACCGTGCACGGGATCTCGACCACGGCGTCGTCATCCAGGTGCCGGAGGGTGCCGCGGTTCCGCACGTTGAGGATCAGCGAGGCGCGTTCGTTGTGGGCGATCGCCCGCATCAGCGACAGCGCGACCTGCTCGTACCCACCCGCGGACATGTCCCGCTCGTCCCGCTCCCCCGCGTCGGCGACCGCGCGGCTCTCGACCATGTACGTCGATTCGCGCTCGGCCCGGGTCTTCTGCCACAGCTCCAGGGCGGACGAGGGGTGCCGGGCGGTCTCCGCATAGAAGGCGGACTGCTGCTCCAGCAGGAACGTGCCACGCGTCTGCTCGACGGTCTGCACGGCCGCCAGGGTCTCCCGCGCAAAGTAGTAGTAGTGCAGGTACTCGTTCGGAATCGACCCGAGCGAGCGCAGCCACTCCACTCCGAAGAGCCGGCCCTCCTCGAAGTCGCCGAGCGCCGCCGAGTCCGCGAGCAACGCCGGCAGGTGGTCGACACCACCCGACTGCAGCCCTCGCAACCACCCCAGGTGATTCAGCCCCGCGTAGTCGTAGAACACCTGCGACGCGTCCAGCCCGAGGGCCAGCGCGGCCCGCCGCCCGAGCCCGGAAGGAGAGTCGCAGATCCCGATCACCCGGTCGCCCAGGTACGGGATCATCGCCTCGGTCACCATGCCGGCCGGGTTGGTGAAGTTGATGACCCAGGCCTCGGGAGCCACCGCGGCCACCCGCTGGGCGATGGCCGTTGCCACCGGCAACGTGCGCAACCCGTACGCGATCCCACCCGCGCCGACCGTCTCCTGACCGAGTACGCCGAGGTCGAGCGCGACGCGTTCGTCGATCGTGCGTCCTTCGAGTCCACCCACCCGGATCGCGGAGAAGACGAAGTCCGCGCCCCGCAGGGCCTCGTCGAGATCCGTTGTCTCCGTCACCACCGGGGCAACGCCCGGAGCCAGGTCGGCCTGCTGCCGGAGTACGGAACCGATCGACGCGAGCCGGGTGCGGTCGGTGTCGTAGAGCACGACCGAGGTGATCCGGCCTTCGCCGCGATCCCCCAGCAGGGCCTGGTAGACGAGCGGCACCCGGAATCCCCCGCCGCCGAGGATGGTCAGTCTCACGCGAGCACCACCTGCACTCCAGCCTCCTCCAACTGCGCCCGGGTCGCCTCGTCGGCGCTGGGCTCGGTCACCACCATCGAAAGCTCGGACGGCTCGCACACCTTGGCGACGCCGTGGCCTGGGAACTTGGTCGCGTCGGCCAGCAGCACCACCCGGTCGGCGGCCTTGATCATCGCCCGCTTCACCGGTACCTCGATCATCGTGCTGTCCATCACCCGCCCGTCGGGGCGGACCCCGCTGGTCCCCAGGAACAGCCAGTCGACGTGCACCTGCCGCAGGCTCTCCTCGGTCAGGTAGCCGACGAGCGACCGGTAGCTGCGCCGGACGAAGCCGCCCAGGATGATCAGCTCGATCTGCTCGTCGTTCTCCAACTCCTCCAGGACGGCGAGGTTGCTCGTCACCACCGTCACCGACCGCCCGTGCAGATGCTGCGCGAGGCGGAGCGCGGTGGTCCCGATGTCGAGCAGCACGGACTGACCGTCGCTGACCAGGGCAGCGGCCCGCCGCGCGATCCTGTCCTTCTCATCGGCCCGTACTGCGCTGACCTCGGCGAAGGGTTCGTCGCCACCGTCAACAGCCAGTGCACCGCCGTAAACACGGGTCAACCGGCCCTGCTCGTGCAACTGCTCGAGGTCGCGCCGGATCGTCGCCTCGCTGACCCCCAGTTGGACAGCCAGCAACTTCACACCCCCGGCCCCGTCGGCCCGAAGCGCGCGCACGATCTGATCCTGCCGCTGCTTTGGCAACACGGAAAGACCGTATCACGCAAACTACGTCACACTCGATCACAATTGTGCAGGGGTATTGCGCACTTTGCGCATCCGTTCCACACTGTCTGCACGAGTTTGAGCGACCCTGCAGGAGTGTGCTGACGATGAGCGATCGAGACACGCCACTGGACGTGGTCGTGTCCGGCCTGCTGTTCCACGACCTCGTCCTCGGCCTGCCATCCGCACCGAAGCCCGGCACCGAGGTGTGGGCGTCGGATTCGGCCGAGAGCCCGGGCGGGATCGCCAATTTCGCGGTCGCGCTGGCCCGGCTCGGCCTGCGCACCGGACTCGCCGCGGCCTTCGGCGCGGACGACCTCGGCCACCGTCTCTGGGACAAGCTGACCCGGGACGAGGGCATCGACCTGACCCTCTCCCGCAAGCTCGACGGCTGGCAGACTCCCCTCACGGTGGCCCTTGCCTATGACAACGACCGGGCACTGGTCACCCGGGGTACCCCTCCCCCGCTGTCTGCCGACGAGCTTCTCACCACGCCGCCGGCCGCTCGCGCCGTGGCCGCTCACATCGGTCCCTGGCCGAACGAGTGGCTCGCCAAGGCGAAGGCGGCCGGCAGCGTGGTGTTCGCCGACGTCGGCTGGGATCCCTCGGAACAGTGGGACCCGGCCGTGCTCGATCAGCTGGAGCACTGCGACGTGTTCCTGCCGAACGCCGGCGAGGCGATGAGCTACACCCGTACTACGTCCCCGGGCGACGCGCTCGAGCAACTGGCGACCAAGGTCCCGGTGGTCGTCGTGTCGGACGGGGCGAACGGAGCCCTGGCGATGGACGCCCGCACCGGCGAGCGCGTCGCAGTACCGGCTTTCCCAGTCCAGGCGGCGGACACCACCGGGGCGGGTGATGTGTTCGCCGCCGGGTTCATCGCGGCCACGTTGTGGGAGCTGTCGCTGGCTGAGCGCGTGCGGTTCGCCGCGCTCACGGCGGCGCTCTCCGTGACCCGGCTAGGTGGTGCCGACGCTGCGCCCCGCTGGGCCGACCTCGCCGCCTGGCAGCAGCACCATCCAGAAGATCAATCCCTTGCCGCGCTGATCAGCGCGCACACCGGAAGCGCACCCCCGCGCGACCAGTCAGGAAGGTAGAACCATGGAGCTCTCACGTCGCACACTGCTCGCCGGGGGCTTCGCAGCCATGCTCGGCAGCACTGTCGCCGGTTGTTCCTCCAGCATGGACACGGGATCGACCAAGAAGAACGCCACCGGCAACATCGCGCTGTGGTGCTGGCCGGGCGGCCTGGGCAAGTCGGTCCTGGACGACACCATCGCGCACTTCCCGGACCAGCACATCAAGTACTCCGAGATCGGCGGCGACTTCAAGCAGAAGCTGGTCACCACTCTCAACGGCGGCACCAGCATCCCGGACATCACCGGCGTGAAGGGCGAGGACATCGCCTCGCTGCTGCCGCAGGCCGACCGGTTCGTCGACCTGAAGACGATCGGCGCCGACTCGTTCCTCGGTGACTACCTGGAGTGGAAGGTCAAGCAGGCCACCACCCTGGACGGCAAGGTGATCGGTATCCCGATCGACATCGGACCCACCGCGCTGTTCTACCGCGAGGACGTCTTCACCGCCGGCGGGCTGCCTGGTGATCCCGCCAAGGTGGCCGAGCAGCTGAAGACCTGGGACGACTTCCTGGCTGCCGGGCTGGAGCTGAAGAAGTCCAACCCGAAGGCGCTGATCGTTGCCGACGCCACCGACATGTACGGCACGATCGTCAACCAGGGCACCGAGCGCTACATCGACAAGGACAACAAGTTCATCGGCGACGGGGACCACATCCGCAAGGCCTGGGACACCGCGGTGAAGGCGATCACCACCGGCGTCGACGGCAAGACGCTCGGCGGTACGCCGGACTGGAACGCCGGCCTCGACCAGGGCACGGTGCCGACCGTGACCGGCGCGGCCTGGGTCGCCCTGGACATCAAGGCCGCCTGCAAGACCAGCGTCGGGAAGTGGCGGGTCGCCCCGACCCCGAGCGGCCCGGCGAACTTCGGCGGCTCGTTCCTCACCATCACCAAGAACGCCGCCGATCCGGCCGCGGCGCTCGAGGTGATCAAGTACATGCTCAGCGCGGACAACCAGGCCAAGGCCTTCGCCGACGCGCAGATCTTCCCGTCCGCCCCGGCGGCCTACGACAAGCCGCAGCTGAAGGCGGCGGACCCGTTCTTCGGCGGCCAGGTGCCGATCGAGGTCTTCGGGCCGGCGGCGAAGGACATCCCGATCGCCTACGAGGCGCCGCTCGACACCGCGGTCGCCGCGCCGTTCACCGACGGCCTGAAGCTGGTCCAGGCGGGCAAGAAGACGTCGGACGCGGCCTGGGCGGAGGCCGTCTCGAAGGCGAAGCAGATCGGCAAGCGTCAGGGCGTTCAGTGACCCTGACCGCGACCGCGCCACCCAGGACGACCCGTACCGCGAAGCCCG
Source organism: Kribbella qitaiheensis (assembly GCF_042657745.1). GTDB lineage: Bacteria > Actinomycetota > Actinomycetes > Propionibacteriales > Kribbellaceae > Kribbella > Kribbella qitaiheensis. The sequence goes on from NZ_JBHSKE010000004.1 coordinate 54,418, forward strand.
CGCGCAGGCGGAGCATCTGGTCGTACTGGCGGTTCTATCTGGCGCTGTCGCCGTTCTACCTGATCTTCCTGGTGTTCGGGCTGTACCCGGTCGCGTCGACGATCCTGCTGGCCTTCCAGAAGTGGGACGGGCTCGGCGCGCGGCAACTGGTGGGACTGCAGAACTTCCGGTTCCTGCTCGAGGACAGCACCTTCTGGTTGTCGCTGTGGAACACGGTGGTGCTGTTCGCGATGTCGACCGTGCCCACCCTGGCGATCGCGATGGTGCTGGCCGTGATGCTGCACTCGGCGGTGCGGTTGAAGGGCGTCTACCGGATCGCCTACTTCATCCCGAACATCACCTCGCTGGTGGCGGCGGCGATCTTCTTCGCCGCCGTCTTCAGCACCAACTTCGGCCTGATCAACGCCGGGCTGCGCTCGCTCGGCCTGCCCACCGAGGACTGGCTCGGGCAGCCGTGGGGGATCAAGATCGCGATCTCCACGATGATCGTGTGGCAGTGGACCGGCTACAACACGATCATCTACCTGGCCGGACTGCAGGCGATCCCCACCGAGCAGTACGAGGCGGCCAAGGTCGACGGCGCCGGGCCGTTCCGCACCTTCTTCTCGATCACGCTGCCGCAGTTGCGTCCGGTGGTGCTGTTCACGGTGATCATGTCGACCATCGGCGGCCTGCAGACCTTCACCGAACCGCAGGTGATGGTCGGCAACAGCGGCGGCACCGGCCAGAGCGGGCTCACCGTGGTCATGTACTTCTACAACCAGGCCTTCGGCGCCAACGACTACGGCTACGCCGCGGCCATTGCCCTGAGCATCTTCATGCTGGTGCTGTTGTTCACGGCAATCAACTGGAAACTGCTCGGCGGAAGGGGCAGACAATGACCGCCGTCACCGAGACAGCGCCGGCCGGTAACGAGCAGGCGGTGCAGGGGCGACGACCCGCGAAGCATCGGCCGGTGAAGTGGCGCGGGCTGCTGCTGCACGCGTTGCTGGCGATCGCCGGCCTGCTCTGCCTGTTCCCGTTCTTCTGGACGCTGGTGATGGCGACCAACACGACGGCCGACATCTACCGGTTCCCGCCGAAGTTCACCTTCGGCTCGCAGTTCGACGACAACGTCCGCGAGGTGCTCGCGAACGTGGCGTTCTTCCAGTCGATGGGCAACACCGCGATCGTGGCCGTCTCGACCACCCTGCTGGTGCTGTTCTTCGACTCGCTGGCCGCCTTCACCTTCGCCAAGTTCCGGTTCCCCGGCCGGAACGCGCTGTTCGTGATCCTGCTCGCGACGATGCTGCTGCCGGCTCAGCTCGGCGCGGTACCGCAGTTCCAGACGATGGCCGCGTTCGGCTGGGTCGGGTCGCTGAAGGCGCTGGTGATCCCGGCCGCGGCCAATGCCTTCGGCATCTTCTGGCTGCGGCAGTACTTCCAGAACTCGATCCACGACGAACTCGTCGAGGCTGCCACGCTGGACGGGTGCGGCTTCCTCGGGGTCTACCGGCACGTGGCGCTGCCGTCGGCCCGGCCGGCGCTGGCGTTCCTCGGGATCTTCACCTTCGTCGCCTCGTGGAACGACTACTTCTGGCCGTTGATCGTGCTGACGAACCCCGATCACCTGACCCTGCAGGTCGCGCTGTCGTCGCTGAACCGCAGCCACGGCGTCGACTACAGCATGGTGATGACCGGTGCCTTGATGGCGATGGTGCCGCTGATCGTGGTCTTCATCATCTTCGCGCGTCAGTTCATCAAGGGAGCCACCGAAGGCGCCATCCGCGGCTGATCCGGATGCTGGCCGAGACAGCCGGTAGGGTGCGGAACCGGTAGCGGCAGGGCAACGTCGGAGGGGGCGTCATGGTTGGCAAACGAGGGCGCGTGATCGGCCGGATCGCACCGGGAATCATCGGCGAGGTGATGTTGCCGGTCCGCGGTGCCACCGAGGCCTTCTACGCTTACCCGGCGGCCGACGAGGTGATCGAGGTGGGCACACCGATCGTGGTGGTCGAGTTCGATCCACCCCGCACGGTCTACGTCGCCCGTGCCATCTGATCTCCGCCCTTCAACCTTCTGTTCCACCGTTCCCTGGAGGGGAAATGCTCTGGACGTACCTGATCATCGGCGCCGTCGCGCTGGTGGTCCTCCTGCTGCTGTTCCGGATGGTCTGGCGGGTGGCGGAGCCGAACGAGGCCCTGATCATCTCCGGCCTCGGCGCGCACTCCAGCCAGGAGCAGATCAACGAGACCCTCGGCTTCAAGATCGTGGTCGGCCGCGGTACCGCGGTACTGCCCGGCTTCCAGACCGTACGGCGCCTGCCGCTCGACATTCGGGCGACTCCGTTGACGGTCACCTGTGTCTCGAGCCAGGGCATTCCCCTGCACATCAAGGGAGTCACGGCGTACAAGGTCGGTGACGACTACGGCTCGATCGCGAACGCGGCCCGGCGGTTCCTGGAGCAGAGCGACGAGCAGGTGATGGGCACCATCCACGAGTTGTTCGCGGGTCACCTGCGCGCGATCGTCGGCTCCACCACGGTCGAGGAGATGCTGCACGACCGGGAGACGCTGACCACGAACATCCGCGGCTCGCTGGCCGGCGACATGGAGAAGCTCGGCCTGGTGGTCGACTCGCTGCAGATCCAGGAGATCGACGACGAGTCCGGCTACATCAAGAACCTCGGCCGTCCGCAGGCCGCCGCCGTCGAGGCGGCCGCCCGGATCGCGCAGGCCGAGCGGGACCGCGAGGCGACCGAGCGCGAGCAGGTCGCCGCCGCGGCCAAGGCCGCCGCAGTACGGCAGAGCTCGATCGCGCAGGCCGGGTACCAGGCCGAGGTCGACCAGGCGAACTCGAAGGCGTCGCAGTCCGGTCCGCTGGCCGAGGCGCTGGCCCGCCAGGAGGTTGTGGTGGCGGAGACCGAGACCGCGAAGCTGAACGCGTCGCTGGCCGAGAAGCAACTGGAGTCGTCGGTGCTGAAGCCGGCCGACGCCGAGGCGTACAAGCAGCGCACGCTGGCGCAGGCCGCGCGCGACGCACAGATCGCGGCCGCCGAGGCGCAGGCCCGCGAGGTCACCCTGCGCGGTGAGGCGCAGGCGAAGGCGACCGAGCTGAACGGTAAGGCCGAGGCGCTCGCGGTCCAGGCGAAGGCGATGGCGGAGGCGGCCGGTATCAAGGCGCGCGCCGAGGCGCTGGCCACGAACACCGACGCGGTCGTCGCGCAGCAACTGGCCGAGGCCTACCCGGAGATCGTCCGCGCGGCGGCGAGCTCGTTCGAGAAGGTCGGCAACATGGTCGTACTGAACGGTGCCCAGGGCATCGAGGACACCCTGGTCAAGACGATCACGATGGGCGGCTCCGGCTTCGCGCTGGCCAAGCAGCTGATCGACTCGCTCGGCAGCAACGGCAAGACCCCGACCCTGGAGGCCGTGCCGGACCAGGACGCGCGGGCCTGACGCCTGTTGTGGGGAAGCCTTTCCACCACAGGTTAATCACCAACGATTCACCCGGATGATCAGTTCCTAAGTCACGGAAGCTGCGCTAGCTTGAGTGCCATCACTCCAAGCGTCACGGGCTTCACCATCCGTGACCGGTCGCCCCGAAGGACTGATCATCGTGCCGCTCAGACGATTCATCGCTGTCCTGGCCTCGCTCCTCGTCGGTGCCGCCACCCTGGTGGCGGTACCGACCGAGGCGCAGGCCGCGCCGAACTTCAAGGCCCCGTTCCCCTGTGGCCAACGCTGGACCTACAGCCACCACTCGGCCGAGGTCCGTCGCGCTCTCGACTTCGTCCGCGCCGACGGCGGAACCACGAACGGAACGCCGGTGCTCGCCTCCGCCGCGGGTACGGCGTACCGGTTCTCGCAGCCCAGCGGCGCCGGCAACTACATCGCCATCGAGCACGGTGGCGGCTGGAAGACCTACTACTTCCACCTCTCGTCGTACTCCGTTGCCAACGGCGCCCAAGTCGCCCAGGGGCAGCAGATCGGCGTCACCGGCAGCACCGGCAACTCGTCCGGCCCGCACATCCATTACGAGCAACTGCTCAACGGCGTCGGCCAGAACATCGTCATCAACGGCTCCGGCCTGGCCTATCCGGGCTCGTACAACCAGTACTACCTGACCAGCGACAACGGCTGCGGCGGTGGTACCGGCGGCGCCTTCATGACCTGGGGTTCCGGCATCCGGGTCCGGGCCGATGCCCGGTTGAACGCGGCGGTCGTGACCACGCTGGCCGGGCCTACCTCGGTCTGGGTGACCTGCCAGAAGCAGGGCGACACCGTGACAGCCGAGGGCTACACGAACAACTGGTGGTCCAAGCTCCGCGACCAGGGCGGCTTCATCACCAACATCTACATCGACCATCCAGCGGCGCAACTCCCAGGAGTCCCCGTCTGCTGACCTGACCGCCCTGAAGTCCGGATCCGCCTTGGCCACAAGGCGGATCCGGCCTTTTGTTCGGGCACAGTTGTGAAGGTCGTCCGGATTCATCAACAACTGGCTTCCGGAATCAGGCAACCGCTACCCCCGCTGCGGCGTTGACCGGAAGCGGTCAGCGCTGGCCGGAGCGGTCAGAGGCCGAGGTGGGCCAGGACGGCGAGGACCCGGCGGTGACCGGAGTCCGTCGGGGGCAGGTCGAGCTTGAGGAAGACGTTGCCGACGTGCTTGTGCACAGCGCCCTCGCTGATCACCAACTTCTCGGCGATCGCGGCGTTGCCGAGGCCCTCTGCCATCAGGGCGAGCACCTCGTGCTCGCGGGGCGTCAGCCGTGCCAGCGGGTTGCTCCGCTTCACCATCAACTGGCTGACCACCTCGGGATCCAGCACGGTCCCCCCGGCCGCGACCCGGCGTACGGCGTCCAGGAACTCGTCGACGCGGGACACCCGGTCCTTGAGCAGATAGCCGACGCCTTCGCTCCCGGCGGCCAGGAGTTCGGCGGCGTACACCTCCTCGACGTACTGCGAGAAGACGAGGATGGGGAGTCCCGGGCGGACCCGGCGGGCCTCGATGGCAGCGCGGAGGCCCTCGTCGGTGAAGGTGGGCGGCAGGCGTACGTCGACCACCGTGATGCCGGGGTCGTGCTCGGCGACGGCCTTGGCGAACTCGTCCGCGTCGCCGGCGACGGCGACCACCTCGAAGCCGGAGTTGTTCAGCAGCAGGCCGAGGCCCTCGGCGAGGATCGGGTTGTCCTCGAGGATCACTACTCGCACGGCAGGATCACCTCGACCGTCGTAGGTCCACCGATGGGACTCCGCAGTTCCATGTGTCCGTCGATCGCCTCCACGCGGTGCACCATGCCATGCAGGCCGCTTCCCCGGCCCGGCAGGTCCGACTGCTCGGTGACGCGGGCTCCCCCGATGCCGTCATCCGTGACCGCCAGATAGAGCTCCGAACCCCGCCGCTCCAGCAGTACGTCGACGTGGCCGGCAGCCGAGTGCTTGGTGATGTTGGTGAGGGACTCGGCCACCACGAAGTACGCAGCAGCCTCTACTGCGGCAGGTACGGCGCCTAGCTCGCCGACGCGGAGTTCGACGGTTATCGGGCAGCGGGCGCACAGTGCGGACACAGCGCCGGCCAAACCACGGTCAGCGAGGATCGGCGGGTACATGGTTCGCAGTACACCGCGTAGCTCGGTCATGGCCTGCTCCGCGCCGTCCCGGGCGTCGTCGAGGAGCTTGGCTGCCTTCTCCGGATCCTCGGCCATCGTCTGCTTGGCAATACCGATCCGCAGGGCCAGCGAGACCAACTGGGCCTGGGTTCCGTCGTGGAGGTCGCGCTCGATCCGTCGCAGTTCGGCGCCGTGGGAGTCCACCGCCCCGGCCCGGCTACGGGTGAGCTCCTCGACTCGCTGGGAAAGCCTGGCAGTCTCCAGCTCGCCTGCACTGGGTGCCAGCAGGCTACGGAAGCCGCGAGCATGTGCTGAGGCTAGGGCTGGAGCAACCCAGCCCATGACGGCCAGGCCGACAAGCACCTGGAGCGGGCCGAGGATGAGGGCGTCGAGCCAGCTGTCGACGTCGAAGCCCATCAGCGAGAACTGCCCCGGCGCCAGCTCCCACAGCACCATCCCGACGAGTGCCGCGGGCACCGCGAAGATGGCGGTGATCGCGATAATCAGCTCCGGGATGGCCACCAGCGCCATCAGCAACAGCCGCAGGCTGCGACGGAAGGACCGGTCGTGGACGAGCGTCACCACGTCGCCCGGCCTCCGCTTGGCGGCCTTCGGCAGCGGCGGCTCCGCCGGCAGCCCGAGGTACGTCGTGGCCTTGGCCCGCTCGCTGTTCGCCAGCTGGACCAGCCCCGCGGTGATGCCGGGGATCGCCCAGCTCAGCAGCAGGCTGATCGGGATCGCGGCCAGCAGGGTAATGCCGATCAGGTACCTGACCAGCAGATACAGGCAGGCCGGCCATCCCCGGTCGAGGATCTTCGTGAACATCGCTGGAGCCTCTCCGTCGTCGTCACCATGATCCTCCGACAACGGACCCTCCACCGTCGGTACAGCAGGCTCTACTCTTCACCGGGCGCCTACTGGATCGTACGACTTCAGAGAGCAGGGTCCGGGGTCCATGACGGCCCCGGACCTGCCGGTCCCGACCGCTAGCAGATGGGCACGCCTGGGAGCTGGGCGGCTGGGTGGTCGATGTAGATGTTGGTCATGTAGCCACCCTGGTCACGCAGCTTCGACCACCAGTTGTTGGTGGTACCCTCAGCGGTCACCGGGTCGCCCTGCTTCTGGCAGGTGACGAACACCTGGGTCGGGCCGGGCAGCGTGGTGACGATCGAGGCGGTCAGCTTCGCGTCCGACCGGACCCGTACGCCGGTGCCGTAGGTGGTGAAGTTGTACGTCGGCGGGTTCGGGTTGCCGCCGTTCACCAGCTGCAGGTAGTAGTTCCAGTTCCAGTTCGGGCCTGGATCGGTGTGGTCGTTGCCAGGCATCTCGGAGTGGCCCTTGATGTGCGCGCGGTCCTTCGGGATCCCGCGGCGCTCGGCGATGTTCTTGGTCAGCGCGGCGGACGCGCGGTACATCGCGTCGGTGAACCACGACGGCTGGTCGACGAAGCCCTCGTGCTCGATCCCGACCGAGTACGGGTTGGCGTCCCGGGCGTGCCAGGCGGTGTCCTTCTCGGCCACCATCTGGGTGATCTGCCCGTCGCTGGACCGGACCACGTAGTGCGCGCTGACCTGCGCGGACGGGTTCTTGAACCAGCTGATGGTGCCGGCGTACGAGCCCTGGGTCACGTGGATGACGATCGTGCTGATCGCCGCTGTCCGGCCGACCCGGTAGTTGCAGGTGCAAGCGGCGTTCCAGATCGCGCCCGGGTAGTCGGCCGCCTGGATCGAGGCCGGGGTCCGGGTGCCGAGCGGGGCCACCTTCTCGTACGCGCCGCGCTGCGGCTGCACCGGCTTCGGGTCGGTGGTGACCCCTTCGGCCCCGACTCCGGCGCCGATGATCTTGTAGACCTCGTCGGTGTAGAGGCGGCCGGTCGGAGCGTCGGCCGAGTGCGAGTACTTGGCGATCACGGTGTACCACCTGGCCAGGTCCTGGCGGGCGGATCCCGCCAGCCCGGCCTGATCGGCGTACGAGTCGAGGACGGCGGCGGCGCCGGTGATGTTCGCCGCGGAGTCCTTGGCGAGTTGCTCGACCGGCAGCCCGGTCAGCTTGTTCGCCTCGGACATGGTCGGGTTCTGCGGATTGCTGGCGAGGTGCATCACGCCGTACCCGTTGGACTGGCTGGGCCGGCCGTCGTGGCCGTCGAGGTGCGACTCGGCGTACCCGATGCCGACCAGCACCTCACGCGGTACGTCGTAGGAGTCGGCGGCGGACTGGAACGCCTTGGCGAGCTCGCCAGGCACGGCCGAGCCGGTCGGTTCGGGTGGTGGGGCGGCGTTGCTGGGGAGCGCTCCGCTCAACGCGATCGCTCCGGCGGCTGCGGCGGCCAGCACCGCGGTCATTCTGGGGACTCTTCTGGGCACTCGGGCGGTCTTACCCATGGGGGTTCGTTCCTTCCCTTGCGACGTCCGCCGCGCCTCCCGCGGCGTCCGTCCCACCGAGGGGCGTCGGCGGGTGCAGCTCACGCTAGGGCAATATCTTCCGGCCAGACCAGTAGTTACGTGAATATTTCCCGTCACAACCCGAAATTGTTCGGTCACTCTGATGTGATGATGCCACCCCGGCCAGCGTCAGGGCGTGTGGACGCGGCCGCGGAGCACGATGTGGGTTGGGTGGGAGAGGACGGCCGGGTTCTTGCGGGGGTCTTCGGGGTAGACGACGAGGTCGGCGGGAGCGCCGGGATTGAGCTCGCCGGGGACTCCGAGCCACTCGCGGGCTGACCAGGACCCGGCCGCGAGAGCCTGCTCGCCGTTCAGGCCGATGGTGGTGAGGGCTTGGATCTCCTCGGCGATCAGGCCGTGCCCGAGGACACCGCCCGCGTCCGTGCCCGCGAAGACCGGTACTCCGGCCTCCACCGCCGAGCGCAGGGTCTCCCGGCGGCGGTCGTACAGGTCACGCATGTGGTCGGCGTACACGGGGAACTTGGCCGCCGCCTGGTCGGCGTACGCCGGGAAGTTCTCGAGCTGGATGATCGTGGGGACCACGGCGACTCCGTTCGCCGCCATCTGGTCGAGCATGTCCGGCATCAACCCGGTGCCGTGCTCGATGCAGTCGATGCCTGCGGCAAGGAGATCCGGCAGGGCGTGCTCGCCGAATACGTGCGCGGTGGCCCTGGCGCCGAGCTCGTGGGCCCGGGCGATCGCGGCGTTCAACGCGTCCGCCGGCCAGCACGGGGTCAGGTCGCCCGCGTCCCGGTCGATCCAGTCGCCGACCAGCTTGACCCACCCGTCACCCCGGCGAGCCTCCTGCTCGACGTACGCGACCAGTTCCTCCGGCTCGATCTCCCAGCCATAGTTGCGGATGTACCGCTTCGAGCGGGCGATGTGCCGGCCGGCCCGGATGATCTTCGGCAGGTCCTCACGGTCGTCGATCCAGCGGGTGTCGGCGGCGGACCCGGCGTCGCGGACCAGCAGCGCACCCGCGCTCCGGTCGGCGATCGCCTGCTGCTCCTGGACGTCGCGGTCGACGGCACCCCGCTGGTCGAGGCCGATGTGGCAGTGGGCGTCCACCAGGCCGGGCACGATCCAGCCGCCGGTATTGACCGTGGTGACGTCAGCAGCGGCGGGCCGGTCGATGACCAACCCGCCGCTGAGGTGGATCTCCTGCTGCTCACCGGCCGGCAGAACCGTGCCGGCGAGCCGTAGTACACCGGTTTCGGTCATAGGGCCGACCGTAGCCGGAGAGGGCTTAGCCGTGCGAGCCGCTGCCCTGGGTGCAGGGAGTGGGGTTCGTCTCGGCCGCACAGGGCGAGCCGGACGGGGTGTCCGACGGCGTCGGAGTCGCCGTCGGGATCGGCGTCGGAGTGGGTGTGGGTGCCGGGGTGTCCGACGGCGTCGGAGTCGGCGTCGGCTTGTCCGTCGGCGGACGCGTCGGCCGGGTCGTCGGGCGCGTCGGTGTGTCGATCGGGTCCGGCAGCGTCGGCTTCGTCGCGGGAACGCTCGGCTTCGCCGTCGGTGTCGCCCTGCCGTCCGGCACCTCCGGCACCGCCCGCGGGTCGGTCTTGCGGTCAGCGTTCCCGATCATCTTCGGCGCGGCCAGGTTGCCCTTCGCGTTCGGCACCAGGACGGCGCTCTTGCTGTAGACGCGCATCCAGCGCAGCACGGTGGCGACGAAGTCCTTGGAGTGCTGGTACCGCAGCAGCGAGGCGACCAGGTCGCGCGGGCGCTTCAGGTCGTCGCCCTCGGAGCACAGGTAGACCGCGACGGTGGTGACGGCGTCGTACACGTTGTTCGGGTTGCGGAAGCCGTCACCGTTGCCGTCGGCCCCGAACTCGTCCCAGACACCCGGGATGATCTGCATCGGGCCGACCGCACGGTCCCAGGTCAGCTCGCCGTCGAAGCGGCCCTTGTCCGTGTCCTTGACCCGGCCGGTCTCGCCGCGGCCGTTGAGCACCGGGCCGAGGATCTTCCCGCGGGTGGTGCCCGCCACGTCGACCTTGCCGCCGCTGGCGTGCGCGGACTCGACCTTGCCGATGCCGGCCAGCAGCGGCCACGTGAGCCCGCAGTTGGGGCGGACCACGGCGAGATTCGCGGTGGCACGGCGGTAGGCGGGGAACACCCCGCGGGGGATGCCGTTGACGGCTCCGGGCCGGCCCGGCCGGACGACGGACCTGCCGTCGGTCGCTCCCTGGACAGGCACGTCCGCTCGGGCAGGCTTGTCAGATCCGATCCGGCCGTCCACTCCGGGACGCTGCGGGACGATCATGGTCAGTTCGTCGAATTCACCGCTGTTCAGACCGGCTCCAGGCGATGGGGCGACCGGGCTGTCCGCCGCGAGCTGGCCGGAGGCACCGGCTCCGCCCGAGGCGACTGTCACGATGGCCCCCACCAGGAGGGGGGCCGTGCACAGTGAAGCGATGATGATTTTGACCCGACGGTTTCCACTACGGGTTAGGCGCATAGTTCCCCCAACGACCTACGCGCCGGAAAGTTACCGAAGGGCGACGGAAAGTTACCTAAGCTGATAACCCTCGGTGGGGCAAACCGTCACAAACCCGCTGGTACGACGCTCAGCCGCCGGCCGCGGGCGGCTCGTCCAGCATCCGGACGAGCCGATTTCTTAACACTCGAGGGCCTCTTCCGGCCTCGTTTCAGCATCCGGGAGCCACTCGAATCAGGAGCCAGGCGCCTTCGTCGTCTCGGGGGCAGCCGTTGGTGCCGGGGTGCACGTCGGGTTCGGCGTCGGCGGCTCCGTCGGCGCGGGGGTCGCCGTCGGCTCGCACTCCGGCGTGTTCGTGGGCGGAGTGGTCGGCGGCGTCGTCGGAGGTGTCGTGGGCGGGGTGGTCGGCGGCGTCGTCGGAGGTGTCGTGGGCGGGGTGGTCGGCGGCGTCGTCGGAGGCGTGGTGGGCGGAGTGGTCGGCGGGCTCGTCGGAGGCGTGGTCGGCGGGCTCGTGGGAGGCGTCGTCGGCGTGTTCTGCGTCGGCGCCGGGGTCGTCGGCCTGGGCGTCGTCGGGCGCGGAGTCGTCGGCCTCGGGGTAGTCGGCCGCGGCGACGTCGGGGTCGTCGCGGTCGGCTGGACCGCGGGCCTCGGAGTGGTGGTGTTCGGGATCTGGGCGGGGTCGTCGTCGTGCTGGACGTTGCCCTGGTTGTCCGACGGCGGCGCGATCGGGGTGGTGTCGTCCGGCACGGTCACCGTGGACTTGCTGTACGACTGCATCCAGCGCAGCACCGTGGACACGTAGTCCATCGAGTGGTTGTACCTGAGCACCGCCTGCACCAGGCCCTGCGGATCGCCGAGGTTCGCGCCGCTGGAGCAGAGGTAGTCCCCCGCCGCCCGGGCCGCGTCGAAGACGTTGTGCGGGTCCTTGACCCCATCGCCGTTCCCGTCGGCCCCGAAGGTCGTCCAGGTCCCCGGGATGAACTGCATCGGGCCGACCGCCCGGTCCCAGCGCGAGTCCCCGTCGTACCGGCCCTGGTCCGTGTCGCTGATCGCGGCCATTCCCGGGCCGCCGTCGAGCACCGGGCCGAGGATCTTGCCGCGGGTCAGGCCGGCGGCGTCCACCCGGCCGCCGCTGGCGTGGGCGGACTCGACCTTGCCGATCCCGGCGAGCAGCGGCCAGGTGATGCCGCAGCCGGGCTTGGCGACGGCCAGATCGTTGGCGGCCTTCTGGTACGCCGCGAGCACGGTGCCCGGGATCCCGGAGGCATCCCCGACGACTCCGACGGGCAGCGTCTGCTTGCTGTCGGTCGCACCCGTGACCGGGACCTCGATCTGCGACTTCTTCTCAGTGGCGACGCTGCCGTCGACACCGGGCTGGCTCGGCACGTTCTCGGCCAGGTCGTCGAAGACCGAGTCCTGCCGCGGCTGACTCAGGGCGTGCGCGTCCACGATGAACGTGCTCGACGTGACCCCGCCGGTGACGAACACGGCGATCAGCGCGGCCGGGGGCGCAAGACAGACACCAGCGGCGGTGAGCTTCCCCCGCCAGGTGTCCAGGTTGCTGAACTGCTGCCTCATCGAACCGTCCCTCGACGTATTCCGCAGTACTTCGAACTTCGGGCGTAGGCACGATCTTAGTCGTCACGGGGCTACGGACAACCGGTGACGGTGAGTCAGCTACCGCTGAGCGGCAGATCCGGTCACTCGGTCACTTACCGTCCTTGCCGTCGAGCATGTTCTTGAGCGCGTCGGGTAGTTCGAAGTCGCCGCCGGCGGCACCGCCGCCGAACGCGGCCGGGAGCTGACCCGGCTGCGGCTGCGCGGGCTGGCCACCGCCGGCCCGCTTGGCCGGGTTGCCGGAGCCACGCTTGGCCTTGCCCTTCTTGGCCTGCTGCTTGGCCTTCTTGCCGCCACCCATGCCCGGCATACCAGGCATCCCCGGCATTCCGGGCATGCCCTTGCCGGACGCCATCGCGGACATCATCTTGCGGGCCTCGAAGAACCGCTCGACCAGGCCGCTGACGGTGGCCACCTCGGTACCGGAACCGTTCGCGATCCGGAGCCGCCGGGAGCCGTTGATGATGTTCGGATCGGACCGCTCGGCCGGCGTCATCGAGTGGATGACCGCCTCGATCCGGTCGATCTCGCGCTCGTCGAAGTTCTCCAGCTGGTCCTTGAACTGGGCCGCGCCGGGCAGCATGCCGAAGATCTTGGTCAACGGGCCCATCTTGCGGACCGACTGCATCTGGGCGAGGAAGTCGTCCAGGGTGAAGTCCTTGCCGCCCTTCTTCTGCAGCTTGGCGGCGGTCTTGGCTGCCTCCTCCGCGTCGAAAGACTGCTCGGCCTTCTCGATCAGGCTCATCACGTCGCCCATGCCGAGGATGCGCGACGCCATCCGGTCGGGGTGGAAGACGTCGAAGTCCTCGAGCTTCTCGCCGTTCGAGGCGAACATCACCTGGCGGCCGGTGACCTGCGCGATCGACAGCGCGGCACCGCCGCGGGCGTCACCGTCGAGCTTGGACAGCACCACGCCGTCGAAGCCGACGCCGTCGAGGAATGCCTGCGCGGTGTTCACCGCGTCCTGGCCGATCATCGCGTCGACGACGAACAGGATCTCGTCCGGGGTGACCGCGTCACGGATGTCCGCGGCCTGCTTCATCAGCACCTCGTCGACACCCAGCCGGCCGGCCGTGTCGACGATCACCACGCTGTACTGCTTGGTCCGCGCCTCGTCCATCGCCTGCCGCGCGACCTCGACCGGGTCGCCGACACCGTTGCCCGGCTCGGGCGCGAACACCGGTACGCCGGCCCGCTCGCCCACCACCTGCAGCTGGGTGACCGCGTTCGGCCGCTGCAGGTCGGCGGCGACCAGCATCGGCGTCTGGTGCTTGGTCTCCTTCAGCCACTTGGCCAGCTTCCCGGCCAGGGTCGTCTTACCAGCACCCTGCAGACCGGCCAGCATGATCACCGTCGGCGGCCGCTTGGCCATCCGCAGCTCGCGGGTCTCGCCACCGAGGATCTTGACCAGTTCCTCGTTGACGATCTTGATCACCTGCTGCGCCGGGTTCAGTCCGCCGCGCACCTCGGCCCCGCTGGCCCGCTCCTTGACCGCGGCGATGAACTCCTTCACCACCGGCAGCGCGACATCGGCCTCCAGCAGCGCGATCCGGATCTCCCGGGCGGTCGCGTCGATGTCGGCATCGGTCAGCTTGCCCTTGCCGCGCAGATTCTTGAACGTGGCGGCAAGGCGATCGGAAAGGGTGTCGAACACGAAACAGTCCGTTTCATTCGGTGGAGCAGGCCGGTACGCACCCACAGGCACGCAACTCAGCGAGTCTACCGGCCCCAGTACCACCCCACCCGCCCCGGCGTGCTGTGGACAACCCCGCCACCCACCTCCGCCATCCCACTAGCCTCAGAGCCAGCAGAAGATCCAGTCTCTCCGGGGGGACCGTCCATGGACAGCGCCGAGTTCGACCGACAGTACTTCGACGCCTTCAACACACTCGGAACCCGCTTGATGACGGAGCTCCTGCAGGCCCAGCGCGAGCTGCAGGCCACGGCACAAACGCTCACGGACGAAACAGCTCGCCTGCGCGCCGACGAAAAGGTGCGCCAGCTGCCGACGTACCTGCAATCGATGTTCGAGCCGACGACCCTGGACCGCCGCGAGGCCGAACTAGTCCTAGCCGCCGCGGACCACTCCACCGGAACCAAAGAGGAGCGACTTGCGGTGATCGATGCCACCCGGAAGAAGATCTGGGCGATCGCCGACCGCGCCGGCGAAGATGCCCACCAGATCCGCTACATGACCCGCAGCCTCGACACCGCCGAAACAGACATCCTCGACAGCAACTACCTCCCCTGGAATGACGACTACGACCAGGGCGACCCGTTTCCGTAATCCGTCGCGTGGTCCTACCCGTTCGTGAAAGCGGCCTGTGGATACTCGCGAACGAAGGAGCCTATGGCCGGATATCGTTGCGGATGTCTGTACGGACCGTGATCAAGGAGCTGTGATGGACGGCAAGTTCGGGCTCGCCGAGTTCAACCGGGAGTACAAGCTTGTACGGGCCGGTCTGCGCGCGGGCGAGACCACGGACGTCGAAGCCGCGCAACGGCAACTCCGCGCCCTTGTTCAGGACCTGCCCACTGATCACGACCGCAAGATCGCCGAGAACCTCATCAAAGGCCTTCCGGCCCTCCTCGTCGACTCCCCACCCCCCACTCCCGAGATGACTGAGGCCCTTCACGTCCTCAACACGGCCGACCTCGAGAGCGGCACCGTCGAGCAACAACTAGCTGCGATCGACCTCACCCGAAAGCAGATCTGGGCCATCGCCGACCGCGCGGGCGGCCAAGACAGCGCCAACATCCGCAGCCTCACCCGTATGCTCGAACGCCGCGAAGACTCCCTGACCGAGCCCTACCCCTGGCCCGATCCGCCAGACGCGGAACGCTGACGCCTGAGAATGGCAGGCAGCGACGCTACGGACCGAATCGAGCCCTCATCACCTCAGTACCAGGAGGTGGCGAGGCTCTACCGGATCGCCCAGGAGATGCGGCCGGGTGGCGCGGACCGCTGGAACGGCGCGCTCTATGCCCGCTACGACGACAAGTGGGGCGGCCTGAGGCGGGACGGTTCACTGCGGCTGAACCAGAACCTCGTACTGGACCACCTCACGGGCGGTGAACCCAGCCACGACCCGCATTTGCAGGGTCAGGCTCTGGCCACCGTGCTGCATGAGTCATGGCACGCCCGCGTTCCGGTCGACGCACCTAATGAGCCGAACGCGATGCGCGGAGCCCAGTCCGCCGGGCTGGACGAAGGCATCACCGAGATCGGAGCGGTCGAAGACTTCCAGCTCTTCGCTGAACAGGCCGGCTATGAAGGCATTCCACAGCCTCCGCCGGAGTATCCCGGCGCCGTTCATGCAGCCTCGGCACTTCTAGGCCGCGCGACGAACTCTGCGACCGAGCGATCCGATCTCATCGATGCGGCGCTCGACCAGCCAGTGGTAATGCGCTGGGACACGATCGCCGACCGCATCGTGCATAACGAGTTGAGCGAAGTCGTGCCGCAGGATCCCGCGCACCAGCAGGCAGCCCGCGCTCACCTCATCAACAACATGGCGGTGCAGGAGTGGCGCGGCGTTCAGGACCGCGAGAAAGGCGGCCCACTGGTCGAGCGCCTTACCAACGACGGTCTGGACCGAGCGGTGGCCCAGGTCTGCGAGCACTACCAGGACACACCGGAGGCGCCGTTCCCTGCCAAGGTCCCGAACCCGGCGGCGGCTGTGGCCGCGGAGACCGACCAGCAGGGTGAACAGCAGCGCGCCATCACACAGTCCGACCGTGGTAGTGACGCCGATCTGTCGAACCTGCCGCCACCAGATCCAAGCACTCTTGTCTCCCGCGACCCGCAGCCGGCTGGCCAACAACAGCCCGCTCCTGAACAACCGGCCGCGACCGGCATCGAGGGCGTCCGACCCGCAGCTCACGCCGCCCAACCTGCCGCCCAAGCCTCATCTCGTTCTCGTGCCGAGACCGCCAGAGCTGCGCAGAGCACGCAGCAGGCCGGACAGGGAGCCGCGGCATCGACACCTCAGCCAGCCGGCGAGATGCGGTTCCTCAGTGGGCAGGCGCCTGCTGCCCAGGCCACGCATCGGCGGCCGTCGCTCGGTGACGGATCCCGCGGTGCCTCGAGCTCGCGCGGTGCCTCGCAGACACACACCCGCCAGACGCCCCAGACCACCGGCCGCGAATAGCGCCTGTGGATAACCGACCGCCCAGCGCGGCCGATCCCGATAGCGTTACGGGCAGTGAGACATCGACCGAGGAGAGCCCATGCCATTGGACGTTGCCAAGTTCAACTCGGCCTTCGCCGGAGCTCGGCGCCGGGTGCGCAAGGAACAGGGCGACGTCGCGGAAGAGCAAGCGCGGCTGCGGGAGCTCGTCCCGGATGACGCGTCGGCCGAGGATCGCGACTGGGCCGTCGGCCTGATCGAGTCACTCGCGGAACCGCCGCCTCCACCGCGACAGTGGAGCGAGCTGTACCACGAGGCTGGCCGGGTGCACGCCTCGGCATACCGGGTCGGCGGGACCGTCGAGGAACAGATCGCGGCTCTCGAGGAAGCCCGCCGCAAGATCTGGGAGATCGCCGACCGCGCATCCGAAGACGAGGAGGCGGACATCCGGGCAATGACCCGGGTTCTGGAGCACCTCGAGGACGAGTTGCGCGATCCAACCTGGCCACACCAGGAGCCTCCGGCCCAGACGAGCTGACCGGTGGACGGCGACCGACTCGTACCGCGAGATTCGGCGACCTACCGGGAGTTCACGCGGCTGTACCACTTGGCGCAGGGACTACGACCGACCGCTGTCGATCGCTGGAACCGAGATCTTTACGCGACGGACACCGGCCGGTGGGGCGGCTTCGATCCAAAGACCGGAAGCATCAGGCTGTCCGAGGAACGCGCCCTTCAATGGCTGACCGGCGAGACCACGGACAAGTCTCCGCGCCGTCAGGCGCAAGCATTGGCCTCCGTGCTTCATGAGTCGACTCATGCGGGGATGGAGACCGACGCGCCGGCCGAGCCGAACGCTGTCCGCAGCTCGCACTCGCTGGGGCTCATGGAGGGCTTCGCCGAGGTACGAACCTTCGAGGACTTCGACGCATTTGCCAGCCGGGCCGGTTATCCGGGCTTGTCGCTGGGGGATCCGCAGTACCCGGGAGCGTACGCGGCAGTCGACAACCTGCTCGATCAGGCGGCGGGTCCACGCGTAACCCGCGACATGTTGATCGACCAAGGCTCTCGGGGCCCCGGGACGATGCATTTCGACCAGGTGGCTGACGCAGTGGTGCGGAATCGGCTGGCGGAGGTCGTTCCGGACCGCACGGAGGACCGGACAGCGGTGCGGGCCGCGCTGATCCAGACGATGAAGCACGATCAATGGCCGACGATGCACAAGAGACCGGCCGTGGCGGGCAACCTCGCGGCCGAAGACATCCGGCGAAGCTTGAACGCCAAGGTCGATGAGATCCGCCACCACTACCAAGCCAATCCGGCGCAGCCCTTCCCCGCGGAGTCACCCAACGCCGAGGCCGCACGGGCTGCGCTAGACGGCCTTCCGCCCCCGGCTGCTGAAACCCGTGTAGCCGGGCCGATGGCAGACCGGCCCCCGAACAGTCAGATGCGGTTCCTCAGTGGCCAGGCCCCAGCCGCGCAAGCGACCCGTCATGCGCCCTCCCTCGGCGACGGCGCTCGCGGACGAACCGGCGGCCAGGTAGCCACACCCAGCCGAGCCACCGGGCCTGCCCGCGACTAACGCACCAGGGTGAAGTGGCGTTGGTGGACACTCGCCAAGCGAATGGCGGCCGGCGAGCCTGTGGATAGTTGCGAACGGCTGGGTCTGTGCATCGATATCGTTGCGGATCTGCACACGCTGACCAGGAGGTGTGATGGGCGACGGCAAGGTTGAGGTCTCTGTGTTCAATGAGGCCTTCTATGAGGCTCGGGAGCGGGTGTGGAGTTCCGAGGGTGCCGATGTGGTGGCCGAGCAGGCGGCGCTTCGGGCGCTTGTTCCGGAGCACGCCTCCGAGCATGACCGCCGATGGACCGGCCAGCTGATCGTGTCACTCGCGGAGTCACCTGCACCTCCCCGTCAGTGGAGCGAGTACTACCACCAGGCAGGCGCCGTCCACGCAGCGGCATACCTGGCCGAGGGAACCGTCGAAGGGAAGATCGCCACCCTCGAAGAAGCCCGACGCAGGATCTGGGAGATCTCTGAGCAGGCTCCGGCCGACGAGGAGATCCACATCAAGGCGATGACCAGAGTGCTGGAGCACCTCGAGAGGGAGCTGCGAGATCCCACCTTTCCCTAGGCTCGCAGACCGGCGGTTTGCTGTTGACAAGCGGAGACGCCATCGAGAGCATCTAACCACTTGGATTTGAGTTAATGGTTAGGGGAATGGAGGAAGGGCCTTGGGCGGCGGCGGTGGTTCGCGGCGGGTGGTGGTTTTGGATGGGCCTTCTAATTTGGGGCTTCGGCCGCCGGTGGTGGGGGCGGTGCCTGGGTGTTACAAGCTGGCGGGGGCTCTGCGGGATCAGGGGATTGTCGGGCGCATCGGGGCCGGGGACGCTGGGTGTGTGACGCCGCCTCGGTATGACCGCGGGGACTGGAAGCCTGGGGACGGGGTGTTCAACGCCGGAGCCATGGCGGACTACACCGTCAAGCTCGCGGATCGGTTGGGGAAGCTCTTCGATGACGACAAGTTCGTGGTGCTGCTGGGTGGTGAGTGCAGCAACCTGCTCGGGCCGGCATTGGCATTGAGGCGCAGGGGCCGGTACGGCGTGGCATACCTCGACGGCCACTCCGACTTCCGGACTGTCGACAACGACGTGTACGTCGGGGCCGCCGGGGGCGAGGCGCTCGCACTGGTGACTGGGCGCGGCCAGGCGGATCTGACCGACCTCGAGGACCTGCGGCCGTACGTGCGCGACCAGGACGCGGTGATGCTCGGCTACCGCGAGGACGAGGCGTACCTCGACAGCCTGCGCGAGGCGGGGATCCCGGAATGGTCGGCGCTGGCCGTCATCGACGATCCGGCAGCGGCGGCGAGCGGAGTACTGGCTCATCTGGAGCGGGACGATCTCGACGGGTTCTGGGTGCATCTGGATGTGGACATCCTCGACGCGAAGGTGATGCCGGCAGTCGACAGCCCGGACCCCGGTGGGCTCGAGCACGAGCACCTCCGCGACCTGCTGAAGCCGCTGCTCGCCTCGCCGAAGTGCGTTGGCTTCGACATCGGCATCTTCGACCCCGACCTGGACCCGGACGGCCGCTACGCCGCAGAGCTCACAGACACCCTGGTCGCCGCTCTGACCGACTAGCTCACTCCCACCGCGCCGGAAGCCCGTGGGGCTCGGCCGTACCAAGCACTCGCGGAACTCCGGTCGGCCAGACCTGCAACACCACCAGGAACTCCGGCTCCGCGTCCGGAGTACGGCGGATCGGCTCCAGGCTGAGGTGGGCCAGCGGCGCCGAGGGAGTCGCCTGGGCTCCGAGCGCGGTGATCAACCCCTCCGCAGCAGCCTTGTCCTCTGGCGTGAGGTATTGCCACATCACCGAGTGCCAGACGACGGTGACGTGGCCCTCGGAGAGTTCGAGGTTGCGCAGGAACGACACCGCGTCCTCACGGTGTACGTCGGCCGGCACCTTCCGCGCGACCTCCAACGCCCCGCGCAGGCGCTCCAACCGCTCTGGCATGTCGGGCCACACGTACGACGTCAGCGTGAGCGCGCCGTCGTCGGTGAACGGGTTCACCGGCGCGATGTCGCTCCCCACCCGCTCCACGATCCGCAACTCCACAGACGGGTCGAGCGGCCGTCCGGACCAGGCGTCGTCGAAGACCACGGGGCTGTCCGAAGGCCCGAAGCTCGACCCGTCGGTCAGGTTGTAGCGGAACTGGTCGGCGCGCAGGTTGAGCCCACCGCTGGCCCCGATCTCGAACAGCCGCACGGGCAGCGGGACAGCCTCGGCCAACCGGGACAGGCCACCGTAGAGAGCGATAGACCGGCCTACCTCGTTCGTCTGGGGCGGCTGGGTCAGCAGTTCACGCAACTCCGGGCCGCGCGCTTGCAGCACTTGGTCGAACGCCTCCCAGCCCAGCCGGGGATCCCACTCGCCACCGACGCTCGGGTAAAACGCCGCCAGCTCCGGAGCCTCCCCCGTCAGCACTAGCCGGTGCACAGACCCCAATAGCCGCAGGGCAATCGCTGCACCAGCCGGCTGATTCTCATAGCCGGCAAGCACCGCTACGGGCGAACCACCGATCTCATAGTCATCCACCACACGCCGCAACAGGTCGGCGTACATAGGTGAGCCGAGGTCCTCGCAAGCCGTGGCCTGGAGCTGGAACGCCTGTACTAGATCCACACGCCCGACCCTAGAAGGTCAGGCGATCCAGAATCGACTTGGCCGTCGTGCGCGCGTCTTCCTCCTCCAGCGGCGAGCCGTCGCTGTCGGTCAGATAGAACACGTCTACACACTCCGCACCGAGGGTGCTCACGTGTGCAGACCTGATGTCGGCACCTGTCGATGCGATCGCCGCAGTGACGTCGTAGAGCAAGCCCGGCCGGTCGTGGGCCCGAACCTGCAACACGGTGGCAGTCTCGGACGCATGAGGCAGCAGGTCCACCCGACTGGCGGCCGCCTTGCCCCGAGCGGACGAGTCACGCGCGGCCAACCGGCGTACGAGATCGCTGTCGTCGCGCAGGGCCACAGCAAGCCGGTCCCGCAGCCGCACCGGATCCGGCGCGGACCCAGCGACCGACCACTGCGAGATCCCCAGCCCCTCAACCGACGTGATGACCGCAGACCGTACTGCGAGCCGCTCCACCGCCAGTACTCCGGCCACGGTGGACAGCGTGCCCACCTGATCCGGTACTGCGACGTTGACCCGCAGGTCGCCACGGTGGTCCGACACGGTCACCCCGAGCCGTCCCACGCCCACCACCTGGTGCAACGCCGGCAGCGGAACGGGCGGAGCGTCGGTCCAGAGCCCGGCACCTCCGCCGGACAGGTCACCCCGCACGCGGCGAGCGAGTTCGCCGACCAGGCGCAGACGCCACGGCGACGCGGCAGCGGGCCCGGCAGCACGAGCATCGGCGTAGGTGAGAGCTTCCAGCAGGTCCAGCGTGTCCGTGTTGCCGACGATGCCGGCGACAAGTTCCACCGTCATCGGGTCGTCCAGGTCGCGCCTGGTGGCGACCTGCGCCAGCATCAGGTGCTGCCGGACGAGCAGGGCGATCGTGTCGACGTCCGCCTCGGCGAAACCCAGCCGACGGGCGACAGTGGTCGCGATGGCGGCACCGGTGACGCTGTGGTCGCCGTCGACCGCCTTGCCAAGGTCATGGAGCAGAGCGGCGACCAGCAGTAGGTCCGGTCGGCGTACGTCCCGGACCAGCTTCGAGGCCTCTACACAGGTCTCCAGCAGGTGCCGGTCGACGGTGTAGCGGTGGATCGCCGACTGCGGCGGCCGGAAGCGCACGGTGTCCCACTCCGGCATGATCCGGGAGATGTAGCCGGCTTGGTCCAGGGCCTCCCAAACCTCCAGCAGCCCCTCCCCTGCACCTAGCAGGGCACATAGGAGGCGCCGAGCCTCCGCACCCCAGGGCTCCGGCAGCAGGGCGGCTGTGCGGGCCAGTCGATCGCACACCGCAGGCGACAGCACCAGGTCCCGGTCGGCAGCGACAGCCGCCGCGCGAAGTCCGAGGGCAGAGTCCCGCTCAGGGCGAGCCTCCGGCATCAGGACAACCTCGCCCTCGTGCTGGCCGACGCCCTCGTCGAGCGCGAGCAGCAGCGGCCCACCGCCGCGGTGCCGACGACGAGAGCGAGGCGGACGGGCCATCAGGCTCTCGATCCGCCGCCACGACACATCGCACACGTGAGCCAAGGTCCGGCCAGTGGCGTAGACGTGCCGCAGCAAGGCATCGCGATTCGCCAGGCCGAGCCCGGCCGCGACCTCGCCGGCCACGTCAGCGACCAGCCGGTCGGTCGCACGCCCGGCGACCTCGTGCAGTTCGTCCCGCACGTTCAGCAGGTCCAGCCGCGCCCGCTCGACCACCGGATGCGGTACGTCGATCAACCACGACGCCACCAGGGCTCGCAGTACCACGGCGTCCCGCAGACCGCCGTACGCCTCCTTGAGGTCCGGTTCGGCCAGATGCGCGAGCTCGCCGACCGTGTTGGCCCGTTCCCGGCACGCCTCCGCGAGTGCCGGCAGCCGCGTCTTCGCAGTACGGCGCCAGTCGGCCATCAGGACCGACCGCAACTGCAGGGTGAGGTGAGAATCCCCGGCCACGTGCCGAGCGTCCAGCAACCCGAGCGCGACCCGTACGTCGTCGGCCGCCGCCTGCTGGGCCTGCGCGACGGTCCGGACACTGTGGTCCAGCCGGGTCCGCGAGTCCCACAGCGGGTACCAGATCTGGGCGGCCAGCTCATCGACCTGGGGATAGCCCTCGGCATGCAGGAGCATCACGTCGAGATCGCTGTACGGCGACAGCTCCTCCCGGCCGTAGCCGCCGATGGCGACCAGGGCGACGCCCTCGGTGGGAACACCGAGGGCGTCGCAGGCCTTGGAGAGGAGCAGGAACAGCAGCGCGTCGGCCTCCTCGGCACGAGCGCGCCGCTGTGCTGCTCGGTCCACCATCTAGAGGGCGTCTCCGTCGGTCTCGCCGGTACGGACCCGGACGATCGACTCGACCGGTACCACCCAGACCTTGCCGTCACCGATCTTGCCGGTCTGCGCGGCCTTCACGATCACGTCGGTCACGTCGGCGGCGTCACCGTCCTCGACGACCACCTCGAGCCGGACCTTCGGGACCAGGTCCACCTCGTACTCCGCACCGCGGTAGACCTCGGTGTGGCCCTTCTGCCGGCCGTAGCCGCTCGCCTCGGTGACCGTCATCCCGGTCACGCCGAACGTCTCGAGCGCGGCCCGGACATCTTCCAGCTTGTGCGGCTTGATCACCGCGGTGATCAGCTTCATGCGTTCGCACCTTCCTTCTCAGACGTCTCGGTCTCGGTCCCGGCGGCCGGGGTACGGACGACGCTGCTGTGACCCCGCAGCCCCGAGCCCGCGGCCAGGAAGTCGTACGCCGTCTCCGCGTGCTCGACCTGGTCGACACCGGCGACCTCGTCGTCCTCGCTGACGCGGAAGCCGATCGTCTTGTCGATCACCTTGCCGAGGATGAAGGCCACCGTGAAGGAGTAGACAGCAACCACCAGGTTCGCCAGCGCCTGCCGACCGAGCTGGCTGGCACCGCCACCGTAGAACAGGCCGTTCACCGCGGACGGGGCGGCCGCGGTGCCCAGGAAGCCGATCGCCAGCGAGCCGAACAGACCGCCGACCAGGTGCACGCCGACCACGTCGAGGGAGTCGTCGAAGCCGAACGTGTACTTCAGCGAGACCGCGAAGCAACAGATGGCACCGGCGAGAACGCCGAGGATGATCGCGCCGACCGGGGTGACCGCGCCACAGGACGGCGTGATCGCGACCAGACCGGCGACCGCGCCGGAGGCCATGCCCAGCGTGGTGGCCTTGCCGTGCCGGATCCGCTCCACGATCAGCCAGCCGATCACGGCAGCGGCCGTGGCGACCTGGGTGTTCACGAAGGTGACCGCGGCGGTGGTGCCGGCACTCAGCGCGGAGCCCGCGTTGAAGCCGAACCAGCCGAACCACAGCAGGCCGGCGCCGAGAATGACCAGCGGCAGGCTGTGCGGCCGCATCGGGTCCTTGCGCCAGCCGACCCGGCGGCCGAGCACCAGCGCCAGGGCGAGCGCGGCCGCACCGGCGTTCACGTGCACGGCGGTACCACCGGCGAAGTCGACCGCCTTCAGCTTGTCGCCGATCCAGCCGCCGTTGCCGTCGTCCAGGAACCACACCGAGTGGGCGACCGGGAAGTACACCAGGCACGTCCAGCCCACCACGAACGCGATCCAGCCACGGAACGTGGCCCGGTCCGCGATGGCGCCGGAGATCAGCGCGGGGGTGATGATCGCGAACATCAGCTGGAAGGCGACGAAGGCGAGTGTCGGGATGGTGCCGCTGACCGCGTCGGGTGAGATCAGGCCCTTCAGACCGACTTCCGAGAAGTCACCGATCACATGCCCGGTGTCACCGGCGAAGGTCAGCGAGTAGCCGACCAACACCCAAAGGATGGTGACGACGGCGATGGTGATCGCACTCATCATCATCATGTTCAGCACGCTCTTGACGCGCACCATGCCGCCGTAGAAGAAAGCCAGGCCCGGTGTCATCAAGAACACCAGGGCGGCACTGACCAAGACCCAGGCGGTATCGCCGGCGTTGATCTCCATCAACGTCATCCCTTCCATCGATCTGGGGGTGACCCGCGTCCTCATTCGGGGAGCTCCACAACGCCGGGAAGCCCGCGCACGGCCACACCGCAAACGGTGTCGGCGCGCCGTTTCAGCCGATCGGTCCTCATGTTTCAGGCATGTGACAAAGCGCTCCGTTAGGTGACATCGACGTGACATCGGCCCGGTTGTGGCACGCTGGCCTGACCACACGGCCCGCAGCCGCGCCACTGCGACCGTCCGAGCTGGGGAAACGAAATGGAGACCAACAGCGGGGAGAGGCCGCGCAGAGGCAGGCCGAGGGACCCGGAGGCAGAGCCCCGGATCCGCCGGTACGCCGTCCAGCTGCTGCTGGAGCGCGGGTTCGACGGAATGACGGTCGACGACGTCGCGGAGGCGGCCGGCGTCGGGAAGGCCACGATCTACCGGCGGTGGGCGAGCAAGGAGCTCCTCGCCAACGACGCGATGGCCCAGATGTTCGACATCGAGATCCCGGACGCCGACACCGGGTCCATCGCCGGCGACCTGCGGCAGGTCTACCGGGACGCCCTGATCTTCGTGAACAGCAAGGAGGGCATCGCGCTGATCCGCCTGGCAGTCAGCGAGATGAACCGCGACGAGCAGTTCACGGTCTTCTACCGGTCCTTCCTGCAGCGCCGGATCGCCCTGACGGCGGCCGCGCTGGAGCGGGCCCGGCGGCGGGGTGAACCGATCCGCGCGTCGGCTGATCCGGTACTGATGGTGCAGTGGCTGGCCGGAGTACTGATCGTCCGCGCGCTCACCGGCGAGAAGATGCCGTCGGTGGACGACGCCGACCACCTGGTCGCGATGACAATGAGGTGCATCGCCGAGTAGGGGATCAGCCGTGAACGCCGGGGCCGAGGGCGACGCCGGTCACCTCGAGCTCGGTGACCCGGCGTACTCGGCCTGTCTGCAGGTCCCAGGCGAGCACCCAGCCCTCGACCTGCAGCAGCGCCGTGCTCTCGTCGTACCAGCCGAGCAGGAAGCAGCAGCCCGGTTCGCGGATCCGGTCGGGGGTGTCCCGGCCGGGGGTCGGTGTGGCCGCAGGGGTCTCACCGAGGACCAGCAGGCGGCTGGGGAGGGTCAACTGCCGGGAGATCGCCGCGACTACCTGTGGCTTCGACACGACGGTCGGCACCTGCGGCAACTGGTCCGCGATGAACATCCTGGCCGCGATGGCCCCTTGGGTGTACGTCAGGCCGGCCCAGGTGCCCACCGGCAGCCGGGGGTTGCTGTCGACGGTCCAGGTGCGGTTCGCCTCGTACCGCATCAGCGCCACCTGGTTGCCCGTGCCATCCAGCCGGTACGGCGCTGTCACGTCGAACGGGTCGTTGCTGGCGGCCACGGTGGCGACTGGCTCGTCACCGACGTCGAAGGCACCGATGAGTACGCGATAGGCGACGCCCGGACCGCTGACGAGCAGGCCGTCGCTGTTCTCCAGCCAAGCGACGCTGCGGATGTCCTGAGCCGGGAGGGCGATGCGACGCGTTGACGCGTCGTTGGTCTCGGTGGCGTCGATGACCACGACACCGCCGGGCTGCGGGAACGCGACCAGTCGCCCGTCCGGCGAGATCGCCCCCGGGCTGAGCGGTTCGCCGGACCTGATGGCGGTCAACTGAAGGTCTGCCCGGGCCCAACGGGAGCTCGAGCCCATCAGAAGAGGTGTGAAGCTCCCGTTCCGCTCCGACAGGACCACCGCGGCCACCCGTTCGAACGGATCCGCCCTGAGGTCGTCGGCGTTGTCGGGCAGTTGCAGCGCGTCCCCCAGCGGGGTCTCGAGGCGATCCAGGAACCGCTCGCTGCCGGCCGGCGGGGCCATCCAGTAGTCGACGCCGAAGATCTGCCCGGCTGGCGGGATGAAGCCGGGCGGGGTGCTGGGTGGAGTGGTCGGCGGGACGATGCCGGTGTTGTTGCCGCCGAGTCCGGCGACCACGGCAGCGATCACCGCGACCAGCAGTACCACGGCGAGCCCGACGATCGTGCTGCGACGGCGTCTGCGCCGGATGGCGACACCACCGGCCCAGGCTGTGTCGGTGAGGTCCGGCTCCGGCAGCAGGTCGGAAGCCCGGTCCAGCAGCGGCCGGACCTCCTCGCGCCTCACGGCTGGTCCCTGCGGTAGGCGTCACGCCAGTCCCCCGAGCCCAGCGCCGCACCCAGCCGCCCGACTGCGGTTTGGCCGTGCCCGTGCACAGACGGCTGCGACATGCTCAGCACGTCGGACACCTCGTACTCGGTGAGCTCCTCGAAGTACAGCAGGACCAGTACTACGCGCTGGGCCGGGGTGAGAGTCGCCAGGGCGAGCTTGACCGGCTCGTCCTCACCCTCGAACGGTCGCACCCTCGCCCAGCGCGAAAGGGCCGGCTGGTAGAGCAGGCGCTGCACGAACGCGTCCGGGTCGTCCACCTTGCCCCAGCGCAGCGACAACCTGGTGAAGGCGTGCAGGAGTTGCTCCTCAGCCCGCTCGAGCTCTCCGTACACGAGGTACGCCGTCCGGAGCCATCTGCCTTGCCGCGCATCGACGTACGAGGCGAATTCTGGGTCGACCGTATCGCGCATCCACCCTCCCGCCTCTATTCAACTCCTCAACTACTCGGTGCGGCCACCTGATCGGGGCGGTGGGGTGGGATTCGTGTCTGTACCGCTAGGCGGGTCTCTTCGGCGATCAGGTCTGCGTTGATCGTGGCGCCTGCGGTCAACCCGGCCGCGGCCGAGGTGATCACCTGGCTGCGGAGGTCAGCGACGTTGCCCGCGACCCAGACGCCCGGCACCTCGGTCGCACCGCTCGGATCTGCCTGGACCGCGGTGCCGAGATACACATCGCCGAACTCCTGGTCGACCGCCTTCAGCCCTAGGTCAGCCAAGAAGTCGGCCCGCGCCCGAACCACCGACTGCACCGCCAGGGCCTGGCGTGGGATGACCTTCCCGCCCTCCAGCCGTACGCCGGTGAGCTTGTCGTCCGTCACCTCCACGGCCTCGACGCGTCCTTCCACAACGGAGATCCCGCGCGCCGCGAGTTCCTCCCACTGGTCGTCGGACGGCGCCGGCCCGGTGTGCAGGAACAGCGTCACGTCGTCGCTCAACTGCCGGAACAGCATCGCCTGGTGGATCGCCATCCCGCCGGTGGCCAGTACGCCGATCGCCTGGTCGCGCACCTCCCACCCGTGGCAGTACGGGCAGTGCAGTACGTCGCGCCCGAACCGCTCGGCCAGCCCCGGTACGTCGGGCAGCACGTCCCTGCCACCGGTGGCCACCAGCAGCCTGCGTGCTCCGAACGACCGCCCGTCGTCCAACTCCACCACGAACCCGTCCTCTGTCATTGAGGTCGGGCCATTCGGTCGGGTGACCGTCGTGACGGTGCCGGCGGTCACCTCGCCGCCGTACCCGGTGACCTCGGCCCGGCCGATCGCGTACAGCTCACTCGGCGGAACCCCATCACGGCTCAGGTAGTTGTGCACGTGCTCGGCCGGCGCGTTGCGCGGCGTGCCGTTGTCGATCACCAGCACGGACCGGCGCGACCGGACCAGCGCCAGCGCTCCGTTCAGCCCGGCGGCCGCCCCGCCCACCACGATCACGTCGTACTTCTTCATCGCCTGCTCCTTCGTCGGTCCGCTCTCTGACCCCAGAGTTCGCCGGATTCTCGAAAACGACAAGAAAGTTTGCCAGGATGGCAACTGTGGATCCTCTTGACGACGTCCTGGAAGCGGTCGGCCCGAGATTGCGATCGCTACGGCAGGAGCGCGGTACGACGCTCGCCCAGCTATCGGTGTCCACCGGCATCTCGGTGAGCACGCTGTCCCGGCTGGAGGCGGGTCAGCGCCGCCCGACGCTGGAACTGCTGCTGCCGCTGGCCCGGGCGCACCAGGTCCAACTGGATGAACTCGTGGACGCGCCCCCGACCGGCGACCCCCGCATCCATGCGAAGCCGATCCGGCGGCACGGCGCGACGATGATCCCGCTGAGCCGGCGCCCCGGAGGTCTCCAGGCGTACAAGCAGATCGTTCCGGAAGGCTGGCCGGGCGGCGAGCCGGACCAGCGGACCCACGAGGGCTACGACTGGTTCTACGTGCTGTCCGGCCGGATCCGGCTGGTGCTGGGCGACCGCGACCTCGTCCTGCTCGAGGGCGAGGTGGCGGAGTTCGACACGAGGGTTCCGCACTGGTTCGGCAACCCCGGGCCGGGACCGGCCGAGATGCTCTGCCTGTACGGCCCGCAGGGCGAGCGACTGCACGTCCGCGCTCGCTCCAAGTAGTGATAGCTTTCCGGGCGGTCAACCATAGAGAGGACCCAGCACGTGAGCGTCGCGTTGTTCACCCTTGGCGGCACCATCGCGATGGCCGGCCACACGGCCGACGGCGTCCGGCGGTTGACCGGAGCCGACCTGACCGCGGCCGTGCCCGGGCTGGCGGATCTCGGCCGGCCCATCGACGTACAAGACGTGGAGGCGGTGTCGAGCGCCAACCTGACGCTCGCCAAGATGCTCGATGTCGTCGATGCCGCGTCGAAGGCGATCAGCAACGGCGCCACCGGCATCGTCGTCACCCAGGGCACGGACACCCTGGAGGAGACGGCGTTCGTGGTCGACCAGGTCTGGCCGCACTCCCACCCGTTCGTCCTCACCGGCGCGATGCGCAACCCGACGCTGGCCGGCCACGACGGCCCGGCGAACCTGCTCGCCGCCGCCCGGGTCGCCTGCTCCCCCGCCGCCCGCGACCTCGGTGCTCTGGTCGTCCTCAACGACGAGATCCATGCGGCCCGCTGGGTTCGGAAAACCCACAGCACGAGTACGGCGACGTTCGCCTCGCCCAACACCGGTCCGATCGGCCAGGTGGTCGAGGGCCAGGTCCGCATCCTCACCCGCCCCGCACGGCAGGACGGCGTACCGGGCCGGGCCGAGCCCGCGGACCTCGACGCGACCCGGGTGGCGCTCTACACGGTCACCCTGGACGACGACGGCCTGCTGCTCGACGGTCTGGCCGACACACACCAGGGCCTGGTGGTCGCCGGGTACGGCGTCGGGCATGTGCCGTCCGCGCTGGCGCCGGTCCTCGGTGAACTCGCCGAACGCATCCCGGTTGTGCTCACCTCGCGGACCGGCGGCGGTTCGGTGCTGCGCCACACCTACAAGTCGGTCGGGGCGGAGTCGGACCTGCTCGGCCGCGGGCTGATCGACGGCGGCTTCCTCGACCCCTACAAGGCGCGCGTGCTCCTACGGTTGCTCTTGGCAACAGGTGAGGGCCACGACGACATCATCGCGGCCTTCGCGCAGCACCACTGACCTCGGCCGCCTTGGTGATCAGATAGTCCCGCTCCGGCAGACTCGTCGTACGCCGGGCCGCCGCACGGAAGTGGTTCGCGGCAGCCTCGTCGTCACCGAGCATCTCCGAGAAATGCCCCCGTACCGCGTCCAGCCGGTAGTGCCCCGGGAGCTTCTCGTCCAAGGTTTCGAGGAGTTCCAGGCCGGCCTCGGGTCCTTCCACCATGGCCAGGGCGATCGCGCGGTTCACCGTCACCATCGGGTTGCCGGACAGCTCCTCCAGCAGGCCGTACAGCGCGAGGATCTGCGGCCAGTCGGTGTCCTCCGGCTTGTCCACCTCGTCGTGCAGGGCGGCGATCGCGGCCTGCAACTGGTACTCCCCCAGCGGCTGCCGTCCGAAGGCGTCGACAGCCAGCGCGAGTCCTTCGTTGATCAGCTCCTGGTCCCACAGGCTGCGGTTCTGGTCCGCCAGCGGGATCAGCTCACCCGCGGGGCCGGTCCGGGCCAGCCTGCGCGCGTCGTTGAGCAGCATCAACGCCAGCAGTCCCATCACCTGGCCGTTCTCCGGCAATGACCGGTGCACCATCCGGGTCAGCCGGATCGCTTCTCCGGACAGGTCGCTGCGCTGGAGATCCGCGCCGCTGCTGCTCGCGTAACCCTCGTTGAACACCAGGTAGAGGACGTGCAGCACCTGGCGCAACCGCTCGTCGCTCTCCTGCAGCTCGAACTCCTGCCCTTTGAGCCGCGCCTTCGCCCTGGTGATCCGCTGCGCCATGGTCGCCTCGGGCACCAGGTACGCCTTCGCGATCTCTGCCGTCGTCAGGCCACCGACAGCGCGAAGCGTCAACGCGATCGCGGACGCGGGTGACAACGCGGGGTGGCAGCACAGGAACAACAACAGCAACGTGTCGTCGTGCTCCTCGACCTCGTCGGCCGGCACCTCACGCCGCGCCGCCAACTCCTCCCGGCGCCGCCTCGCCTGGTCCTGCCGGATCTCATCGATCAACCGCCGCGAAGCCGCCTGGATCAACCACCCGCGCGGATTGTCAGGCACCCCATCCCGCGGCCAAGTCCGAGCCGCAGCAATCAACGCCTCCTGCACAGCATCCTCAGCAGCCGCAAAATCCCCAAACCGCCGAACCACCGCCCCCACCACCTGCGGCGTCAACCCCCGCAGCAACCCATCAATCCCCTCCACACCCCCATCATCACCCACCCCACCCCCTCACCCGGCCACCGGCCGCCCCTTCGCCCGGTCACCCGCCCGCCCGATCACCGACGTCTGGGTGATCGCCCGCCCGCCCGATCACCGACGTCTTGGGTGCCGGCCGCAGGCCCGCCCGGGCAGCGCCTCCACGCGCGCCGCCACATCCCCGCGCTGGCCGGTACGCGGTCTGCCGACATTCCGCTCTGTCGATTCCTCGCTCGACCGGTACGCCGGTGTGCCGAACGGGTCGTTCACCGGCATGAGTGCGGGCGGTTAGTCCGGCCGTGGGTGCGGGTGGTTCGACCGGCATGGGTTCGGGTGGTTCGCGGTCTCCGCTGCGTGATGGTGCTAGTCGGGCTGGCGTGCGTCAAGAGGAGCCCTGTGTCAAGCCGCCTGTCTGTTGGGTTCGTTGAGGAGGCGTTGGAGGGCGTTGTGCTTGGTGGGGTTGTAGGCGGTGTTGTTTTGCCAGCAGTGCCAGATGATGAATAGCCAGGCGCGGGCGAGGATGCGGACGGCGTGGGGGTGGTCGTGGCCTCGGGCGCGGGCTTGTTGGTAGAGGTCGGCGGCCCAGGGGTTGGCGTGGCGGGTGTCGCCGGCGAAGTCGGTGACGGCGTCGCGGAGTTGTTTGTCGCAGGCCCAGCGGAATCCGACGGTTTTGTGTTTGCCGGACTGGCGGGTTGAGGGTGCGGCGCCGGCGAGGCAGGTGAGGGCTTCGGGGGTGGGGAAGCGGGCGCGGCAGTCGCCGATCTCGGCGAGGAGCCGGGCGGCGCGGACGGTGCCGGAGCGGGGCAGGCTGGTGAAGATGTGGGAGTCGGTGTGGGCGGCGAGTTGGGCGGCGATCTGGGTGGACAGGGTCTTGATCTGGTCGATCAGGGTGGTGAGAACGGTGAGTAGTGCGTGGGTGATGTGGGCGTTGAGGGTGGCGTCGGGGCCGGTGGCGCCGGGGGGTGCCGTGGTCAGGTGGGCGTGCAGCACGGCGGGGTCTTTGCCGCCGGGGTAGCCGACGGATGTCAGCCAGGCGGCGAGGCGTTTCGGGGTGAGCCAGTCGGCGCGGTCTTGGGTGTCGAAGCGGGCCAGGAACGCGCAGCTGATCGGGGAGTCGAGTTCGCTGAACAGGCCGATCGGGGCGGGGAAGGCGTTGCGCAGGTGGGCGCGGAGCTGGTTGGTGACCGCGACGCGGTGGCTGATGAGGTCTTTGCGGGCGCGGCAGGTGCGGCGCAGTGCGATGGTCGCGGGGGTGTCGGGGGTGAGTGGGGCGAGCCGGGCCCGGTCGGTGCGCAGGGTGTCGGCCAGGACGAACGCGTCGAACCGGTCGTCTTTGTTGCCGGCTGATCCGTAGCGGCTGCGCAGGTTTTTGACCTGGTTCGGGCTGATCACGACCACGGTGATCCCGGCCTGCAGGAGGGTATCGACGACGGGGCCGTCGGGGCGTTCGATCGCGACCTCGCCGACCCCGTGACGGCCCAGCATGCCGATCAGGTCACGCAGCCCGGCGACGGTGTGTTCGACGGTGCACCGGTCGATTTCTCGGCCGCGGTCGTTCACGACCGACACGGCATGGTCGTCGCGGGCCCAGTCCAGGCCGCCGGTCACACCGTTGACGGGTTCGTCGGGCAGGGTGTTTCTGGCAGACTTCACGTCAGCCTCCTCGCTGCTAAGCCCAGTGGGGAGGCACCCTTATGTGGTGCCGGGACGCGGCTGC
>NZ_JBHSKE010000004.1:87008-101340 GCF_042657745.1 Kribbella qitaiheensis
GGACGTCGACTCGTCAAGCGCTTGGGGCGGTAACCCAGCAGCCACCTCGGGTGCATCGGCAACCCATCTAAAGCCACCGACACCAGCCATGCTGCACCAGTGAGCGCTTCGCGTCCCTTCGGGATCGGAACAAGTTCCGACTCTTGACCCACCCCATCCCGACCAGGGAAGGACGCAGCTACGCGGATCCCGCGGAGAGGTCTGAGCCGGATCGGGGTGGTGTTTTCGGGGGTGGCGTGTACCGAGCGACAGGTAGTGCTGGTGTGGTCGCGGAGTTTCCAGGCGTGGGGTGCCTGCCGGGGTTGTGGGTGCGGCGACTACTACCTGTCGGTCGGTTCGCCAGCCGCCGCCGGAGTGGGCTTTCACCCCGGTGGGTGGCGGTTTTCTCCTGCGCGGGCGGTGGTTGTGCCGATTCGGGGACTGGTGCTGGCAGGTTGTTCGACCACTGCCGGGTTTTTCGTCCACTGGCGGGTTGTTCGTCCACTGGCGGGTTTGTTGGCCGGGTGGGCGGGTTGGTCGGCGGCGTGTGGCTCATTTCGGGGTCCGCTGGATGGTTGTTCGACCACTGGCGGCAAGTAAGGCGCCAGCGGCCGAACAACCCGTCAGCGGGCGGCCGGTCGCCGGGCTGGGGGCTGACGGGGGTGCGGTTGTGGGGACCTCGGACACCGTGTGGGGGCCTGGGAAGGTCATGTCGTGTCCGAGGTCCCGGCTTGGTGTGCGAGGTCGCGGCTTGGTGTGCGAGGCCCGACCTAGTGCACCAGTTGAGTGCCCAGGTCGCCGGGATCTGCTCAGGTGGTGCACAAAGTGCCGGTTTCGGGGGGCCCGCGAGCCCGGGCAGAGGAACACCCCGACCTTCCGGGCAGGCAACTCCCCGAGCCTCCGGGCAAGGCAGTCCCCCAAGCATCTGGGCGGAGGAATTCCCTGGCATCGTCGCCACACCTCCCAGCGGCTCCGGGATAGCTGCGCCCTTCCCTGGTCGGGGTGGGGTGGGTCAAGAGTCGGAACTTGTTCCGATCCCGAAGGGACGCCGAAGGCGCTCTTGACGCACACCGGCCCGACTAGCACCATCACGCAGCCCGGTGACGCAACCACCTCCGCCGATGTCGGCGGAACTGCGCCAGCGTTGTCCGCGACTACCCAGCCACGGGACCGCGACAACCCAGGTTCGGGGGCAACCGCCTCCGTGGGGCCGCTCCTGGCGCAGGCTCGCCGAGGCGGCGCAGCATTCCCGAGTCGAGGTGTTGGTAAACATCGATCCAGGCGTGAGGTCAGACACATTTCCCATACGTTGCCTAAGGCAATTACATGTTCTGAGCGTGCTGGTCGAAAAGTCAATCGTTTCTGATGGATTTCTTGCTATAGGCAACCTTTCCGCAAACATGCGACAAACAAGATTTTCCAGTTACAGTAACGTTGTCAACGTCGGAACGAGTACGGTCGGATCTTTCCGAAAACCGCCGTTCGACTTGACCATCACCTGCTTCAAGTGTTCGGATCGGGCCTGCTCGGGGATAATTACGAGACTCTTTGGGAGATGGTTGCTCCGTGGTTGAGCACTCGCAGACCAGCAACGGGACCACTAGCGACTACGCCGCCGTCGGCGGGGGCGCCGCGATCTCGTCGGTGGTGGATTTGTTCTACCAGAGCGTTCTGGCGGACCCACAGCTCGTCGGGTACTTCGAGGGCACGGACCTGGCCCGGCTCAAGCGGCACCAGGTGCAGCTCGTCTCGCAGGTGATGGGTGGTCCGGTCTCGTACGAGGGTGCGGACCTGGCCGAGGCGCACCGCGGCCGCGGTATCACCGACGCCGACTTCGGCCGGGTGGTCGAGCACCTGATCGCCGCGCTCGCGGCGCACAGCGTGCCGGAGGACATCGTCGGGCGGGTCGTCCAAGCGCTGGGTGCCACCCAGGACGACATCGTCACCGCGCGCTGACCCCCGAATGGACCCGGCCGCGCTGAAGAGCAGCTGGGCCCTGGTCGCCAAGTCCGGTGACGAGGTCCCGCTGTTCTTCTACTCACACCTGTTCCTGTCCCACCCAGAGGTCCGGGAGATGTTCCCGGTATCGATGGCAGCCCAGCGGGACAAGCTCGTCGGAGCACTCGGCGCCGTGGTCAGCAACGCCGCGCAGCTCGACGAAGTGGTGCCGTTCCTGCAGCAGCTCGGGCGGGACCACCGGCGGTTCTCGGTGATCGCCGATCACTACTCCGCCGTCGGGGCTTCCCTGCTCGCGACGCTGCAGCACTTCCTCGGCGCCGCGTGGACCTCTGAGCTCGCGGCCGACTGGGCGGAGGCCTACGGTCTGGTCGCGACCGTGATGGTCCAGGCGGCCGAGGAATCGGCGGAGGAGACACCGGCCTGGTGGCCGGGCGAGGTGCTGGGCGTGGACCGCCGCACCATGGACGTCACGATCGTGCAGATCCGCCCACAGCAGCCGCTCGCGTACCTGCCGGGACAGTCGGTCGCTCTCGAGATCCCGTACCGGCCGCGGCGCTGGCGCTACTTCAGCCCGGCGAACGCGCCGCGCGACGACGGGTCGATCGAGCTGCACATCGGGCTGGTCCCGGGTGGGCAGGTCAGCGGACCCGCGGTGAGGTCGCTCAAGCCGGGTGACCCGGTCCGGCTCGGTGCCGCGGTCGGCGACACGCTCAAGCTCCCGGAGAACGGCCGCAAGGACATCCTGATGGTGGCCGGCGGGACCGGACTGGCTCCGCTGCGGGCGATGCTCGAGCAGCTCGACCGCCGCACTCAGGCAGCCGACGTCCCTCGGGTGCACCTGTTCCACGGCGCCCGGATGCCCTGGAACCTCTACGAGCACAAGCAGCTCACCAGACTCACCCAGCGGCCCTGGTTCAGCTATACGCCCGTTGTGTCCGACGACAGGTCGTACCCTGGCCAGCGGGGTCTGGTCGGCTCGGTGGCCGCGGAGCACGGGCCGTGGACGGGCCACACCGCGCTGGTGTGCGGTTCGCCGTCCATGGTCGCGCACACGGTCGACGAACTCACCGGAGCCGGCACCCCGGCGGCCGACATCCGCTACGAGTCCTTCGGGACCACAACTTCGGCAGGGGGCCAGCAGTGACGCCCGAAGACCCGTTCGCCCGGAGACCCGCCCAGTCGCCGCACGCGATCCGGCACCAGACGTTCAGCACCCGCCGCAAAGGCCTGGACCCCGACGAGGTGGCGCATTACCTGGCGGCGCTGGCCGAGCAGATCGAGTACGCCGACGCCGACCGGGCGGAGCTCCGGGCTGAGCTGGAGCGGGTTCGCAACACCACCCCGGACTCGCAGGAGCGCGCACACATCACGGCCCACGCGGTCGGCCTGCTGAGCCAGGCGCAGCAGATCGCGGACAACCTGGTCGCCGAGGCCGAGCAGTACGCCAAGGACCTGGTCGAGTCGGCCCGGCACCAGCAGCGCGACGTACTGCAGCAGGCGCACGACTCGGTGGAGACAGCGGTCAAGCGGTTGCCGGCCACCGAAGTGCAGGCGGCTGAGCTCGAGTACGTGCGGACCTTCACCCAGGTCGCGCACGTGCAGCTCCGCTCGGTACTGGATGCCCTGGCGGAGCAGGTGGAGCGGCTCGGCCACCTGCCCCAGACTCCAGAGGCGCAGGCCCAAGCCCAGGCGTCCGCTCAGGGCGAGGTGGAGTGGTGGACGGACCTGTCGTCCAAGGGCGGCGCCCCGAACGCTCTGGGGTCTAGTGGCGGTGCCCAGGACGCTCTGGGCTTGCCGTCTCCAGCGGGACATCGACGGCAGGTATGACGCCGAGGTGAGTCGTCTGCCGGGTCAGCGTCGCGTCGAAGAGCCATTCGGTCGCGGTGCGGATCCGGTTCCCCGGCATGGACAGCAGGTGGTAGCCGCGGGTCACCACCTTGGCCGGGAGACCTGACAGCGGGATCTGCAGCGGGTCGGCCGCGGCCTGGGTTCCGCCGAGGTCCACGACGAACCCCAGGTCCTTGTGCGAGTACGCCTTGCGCTCGCCCGTTCCGAAGCTCGCCGCGACGTTGTGGGCCGCCCGCCTGCCCTGCCGTTCGGCGTGCTGCGCAGTCATCGGCGTCACCTCGCCCCGCCTGGTCAGATCCGGTACTGCGGCCGCGTCGCCGCACGCGAACACCTCCGGGTGACCCGGCACGCTCAGGAACTCGTCGACGGACAGGCGACCCCTCTCAGTCTTCAGCCCGAGTGCCTCGACCACCGGGTCCGGGCGGACGCCCACACACCAGATCAGCGACATGGTGGGCACGAACTCCCTGTCCGTGAGCCGCACACCCTCCCGAGTGGCCTCCTCGACCGACATCTTCGTCCGTACGTCGACACCGCGGTCCCGGAGCACCTTGTCGGCTGTGCGGGACAACCGGATGTCCAGCTCGGGCAGGACCCGGTCGGCGATGTCCAGGAGCATCCACCGGATCCGCTGGTTCTGCAGGCGAGGCCGCCGCTTCTTCAGGAGGTCCGTATAGAGCACACCGTGCGCGGCCACCTCCGTACCGGTGTAGCCGGCTCCGACCACCACGAACGTGCAGAACGAGTCCCGCTCGGCCTGGTCGTCTGTGGCGTCGGCCCGTTCGATCTGCTGGGTCATGTGGTCGCGCAGGAACACGGCCTCGGGAATCCCCCGGAACCCGTGCGCGTGCTCGGCGACTCCCGGGATCGGCAGCAGCTTGTTCACACTGCCGGCCGCGATGATCAGCCGGTCGTACCCGATCTCGCCGGGCCGATCATCCGGATCGGCGTACCGGACTATGCGCTTGTCGAGGTCGAGCCCGTCGACCTCGCCGAGCACCAGCCGGACCTCAGGGAGGGTGTCCGCGAGCGATACCGTCACCCGGCGCGGCTCGAGAATGCCGGTCGCCACCTCGGGCAGCAGCGGGACGTAGAGGAAGTAGTCGGTCGGATTGACGACCACGACCTCGGCTCGGCCCTTCGCCAGCTTGCAGAGCGTCTTGGCGGCGTGATAGCCGGCGAATCCCGCCCCAATGATCACAATCCTCGGCGTCATACCCCCTCGTTACCAGATCGGCTCCCCTCACACCACGGCTAAGCTCCTCGGCATGACTGGGGAGAGCGACGAAGACATCGCCACGGACCGGGTGCAAGCACTGGTGTTCGGCGAGGTAGCGACGGAGTACGAGCGGGTCCGCCCCGGCTACCCGGAAGCGCTCGTCGACGAGGTGCTGGCCTACGCACCGTCCCAGCCGACGGCTCTCGACATCGGTGCCGGCACCGGCAAGGCCACGGTGGCCTTCGCGGGCCGCGGCCTCCGCATCACCGCACTGGAGCCCGACCCGGCCATGGCTGTCGTACTGCGCCAGCGCGTGGCCGGCCTCGCCGTCAACATCGCGATGGCGTCACTGGAGACGTACGAGCCGGAGGAGTCCTACGACCTGGTCTACAGCGCGCAGGCGTTCCACTGGACCGCCCCAGACACCCGCTGGGCCCGTACTGCGGCCGCTCTACGTCCAGGTGGAGCCTTGGCCCTGTTCTGGAACCACGACCGAGTGGCGGACCCCGCAGTACGGGCCAAGGTGTTCAGCGTGCTCCGCGAGCAGGTGCCGATGCTCGCTCCGGCGGGCGAGCCGCCCGAGCCGGAAAGCCTGCTGAAGCTCTGGCCGCACGACGAACTGTCGGTGCGGCCCGAGTTCGGAAAGCTCAGGCAGGAGGTCTACCGCTGGGAGCGCGAGCTGTCCGCGGAGGACTACCTCGCCTACCTGACCACCCAGTCGTCGTACCGGATGCTCGAGGCGGACGAGCGCCAGGACCTGGTCGACGCACTGGCAGCCGTGCTGCCGAGCCAGGTGGTGCTGGACGTCGCGACACTCCTCCACCTGGCCAGACGCCACTAGGCCGGAGTCGCAGCGGTCGGGCCGGACTGCTCAGTCGAGCAGGGCGTCGACGAACTGCTCGGCGTCGAAGGGGGCCATGTCGTCCGCGCCCTCACCGAGGCCGACGAGCTTGACCGGGACGCCCAGCTCGCGCTGTACGGCGATCACGATGCCGCCCTTGGCGGTGCCGTCCAGCTTGGTCAGCACCAGGCCGGTCACGTTGATCACCTCGGCGAAGACCCGGGCCTGCGTGAGGCCGTTCTGGCCGGTGGTGGCGTCGATGACGAGCAGCACCTCGTCCACCTCGGCGGTCTTCTCGATCACCCGCTTGACCTTGCCGAGCTCGTCCATCAGGCCGGTCTTGGTGTGCAGCCGGCCGGCCGTGTCGACCAGCACCACGTCGGCCTGCTCCTCGATGCCCTGCTTGACCGCGTCGAACGCGATGCTGGCCGGGTCACCGCCCTCGGGGCCCCGGACGGTCCGGACGCCGACCCGCTCGCCCCAGGTCTGCAGCTGGTCGGCTGCCGCCGCGCGGAAGGTGTCGGCCGCGCCGAGCACCACGTGCTTGTCCTCGGCAACCAGCACGCGGGCCAGCTTGCCGACCGTGGTGGTCTTGCCGGTGCCGTTCACGCCGACGACCAGGACAACCGCCGGCTGGTTCTCCTTGCGCTCCACCTTCAGCGACCGGTCCAGCGACGGGTCGACCAGCGCGATCAGTTCCTCGCGCAGGATGGTGCGGGCCTGCTCTGCGGTGACGCCCTCGACCCGGACCCGGGTGCGCAGGCGCTCGACCAGTTCCTGGGTCGGCGCGACGCCGACGTCGGCCGTGATCAGCGTGGTCTCGATGTCCTCCCACGCCTCGTCGTCGAGCTTGTCCCGCGACAGCAGCGCGAGCAGCCCCTTGCCGAGCGAACCCTGCGAGCGGGCCAGTCGCGACCGCAGCCGGACCAGCCGGCCCTGGGCCGACTCGGGCTTCTCGATCGTGGTGGTCGCGCCGGGCTCGGGCAGATCGGTGTCCTCGAGCGTCCGGGTCGGTGTGTCTCGGGGTTCCTCGGCGTCGTCACCGACCTGAGGCTCGGCGATCTCCGGGGTCGGCTGGGGAGCCGGCAGCTCGGCCTTGCGGCGCCGGGAGATGACCAGACCGGTGGTACCGCCGACCAGCAGGACGGCGATCACCGCGATGATGGCGATCAGGGCCTGGTCGGTGAGCAGGGTGACAAGCTGAGAGATCAACACGGTTCCCCATCTTGGCAGACACCCGGACCGTGGCCCGCATCGCTCACCGGAGGTCCACCACCGGTTGCGTTACGTGAGGAGCCAGGTCCGGCCGGTGTGTGAGCAGTACTACGGTCCGCCGGCCCGCCGCCGCGAACAGGTCCGTCAGCAGCGCCCGGGCGGTCTCCTCATCCAGATGCTCGGTGGGCTCGTCCAGCACCAGCACATCGTGGTCCGCCAGCAGCAGCCGGGCGAAGGCGAGCCGCTGCCGTTCACCCCCGGACAACCGGGCACCGTGCTCGCCCACCATCGTGTCGAGTCCCTGTGGCAGGCCGTCGACGAACTGGCCGAGCCTGGCCCGGTAGAGCGCCTTCCAGAGCTTCAGGTCGCTCGCGCCGGGCTTGGCGAGCAGCAGGTTCTCCCGGATGCTCGTGTCGAACACGTGGCTCTCCTGGGTCAGCAACCCGACGACCGACCTCACCTGGTCGCCGTGCAACTTGGTCAGGTCGACGCCGCCCAGGGTGAGCTGCCCGGACCGTGGCTCGAGGAACCTCAGCAGTACTGCGGCCAGGGTGCTCTTGCCGGAACCGCTGGGTCCAGTCACGACCACCCGGCTCCCAGCCGGTACGACCAGGTCCACTCCTCGCAGTACGTCCGCGTCGTCGTAGCCGGCGTAAAGGTTCTTGATCGCGAGGTCGCGGCCTGTTGGGAGCGGTAGTGCCACCGTGGGCTCAGTGACCGGGGTTGGCGTGCTCAGGAGGTCCTGTACGCGGTCCAGTGACGCCCGCACGCGGGTCGCCAGCTGCGCGGCGGCAGGGATGCCACCGAGCACGTCAGCGAGGGCCAGCGGTGTGAGCACGAGTACCGCGAAGGCAGGGCCGGTGATGGCCGCTTGGTGGCCGAGCACCAGGCCTGCAACGCTGGCTCCGCCGACACAGAGGACGAGCAGTGCGCTCCCGAGCCCAGCGCTCCAGGCCGAGCGACGCTCTGCGGCAGCCAGTCGAGCATCTGCTGCGCTGAAGGATGCCAGTACGTCGTCGACCGCGTTGAAGGCGACGACATCGGCGGCAGTCAGCAGGGTCTCCGTCGCAGCGGCCGCTACGTCGCCCCTGGCTCCTGCGATCGACCGCTCGGCCCTCCGGGCACTGCTAGCCGTCAGCCACGGAACCACCGTGCAAGCGAGTGCCACAGCGATAGCCACCGCGACACCAGCCGAGGGAAGCAGCACCACGAGCAGCGCGACCGTCGCTGTCGCGGTCACGGCGGCTACCAGCACGGGCAGGACCACCCGCAGCCAGAGGTCCAGCACTGCGTCGACATCCAGGAGCAGACGAGCTAGCAGGTCGCCGCTCCGGAGCGAGGTCAGCCCGGCCGGCGCCAGTTCCTCCATCCGCCCGGTGATCCGCGAGCGGGTCTCGCCCAGCACCCGGTACGCCGCGTCGTGGGCCGCGAGCCGTTCGACGTACCGGAAGAAGGCCCGGCCGACTCCGAATGCTCGCACAGCCACGATCGCCACCATCAGGATCAGCACCGGCGGCTGCGCGGCCGCTGTCGTGATCAGCCAGGCAGACGTCGCAAGCAGCGCCACGGCCGACCCCGCCGCAAGCACCCCGGCCAACACTGCCAGAGCCAATCGCGGCCGCGTCCGCCGATCCGGCTTCACCAACGCCATGCCAGCCATCGTCGCGATGCTCATGCGGTCACCAGGCTTTCCACTCGGCCCACCTCGACCACTCGGTCCGCAGCTGCGAGCAGTGCCGGCCGGTGTGCCACCAGCAGCACGGTCCGTCCCGTGGCTCGCAGGTTGGCGACTACCGCCGCCTCCGAAGATGCGTCCAGCCCGGCAGTCGGTTCGTCCAGCAGCAGCACGGGTGCCTCGGTGATCAGCGCTCGTGCCAGCGCCACCCTGCGCCGTTGCCCACCCGACACCAGTTGACCGCCCTCCCCCACCGCCTTGGCCGGGTCTAGCTCCGGAGCACCTGCAGCAGCCAGGGCCCGCAGTACGTCGTAGTCGCTGGCGTCGGGCCGTCCGAGCCGCACGTTGTCGGCAATGCTCCCCAGCCGCAGTCCCGGCCGCTGCGGCACCCAGGCGAACTCCTCACGCCACCGCTCCGGCGCGAACTCGTCCGCCGCACTCCCGCCGGCCACGACCACGCCGCTCTCGGGCACAACGAAGCCGAGGATCGTCGCGATCACCGTGGACTTCCCAACACCACTAGGCCCGGCCAACGCGACCACCTCACCCGGCCAGAGGTCCAGATCGAAGCCCCGCAGTGCGGGTTCGTCCCGCTCGGGGTAGCGAACCGTCACGTCGTGCAGGTGCAGCGAGGTCACCCGCAGATCAGGTACGTCGGTCCGCTCGCCGCGCTCGGGTAGTGGCGTATCCAGCACACGGAACACTTCCTCGCTGGCCGCGACCCCGTCCGCACTCGCATGGAAGTTCGCACCGACTTGCCGCAAGGGCAGGTAGGCCTCTGGCGCGAGGATCAACACCAGCAGCGCCGTCTCCAGCCCGAGCTTGCCCTCCACCAGCCGCAACCCGACGCCGACCGCGACCAGCGCCACCGAGATGCTCGCGAGGAGTTCCAGCACGAACGACGACAGGAACGCCAGCCGCAGACTCGCCATCGACGCCACCCGGTGCTGGTCGGTCACCCGGCGTACGGCGGCCGCCTGGGCCTTCGCCCGACCGAACAGCTTCAGCGTGGGGAGCCCTGCCACCACGTCGGAGAAGTGATGAGCCAGTACTGCGAGAGCGTGCTGCCGGCGACGGCTGTGGGCCTGCGTCGCCCACCCCACCAACGCCATGAAGACCGGGATGAGCGGCAATGTCACCAGCACGGTCGTGGCAGCGATCAGGTCACCCGTGGCCATCCAGGCAACCACTCCAGCCGGCACTGTCGCCGCAAGGACCAACTGCGGCAGGTAGCGGGCGAAGTACGGGTCCAGATCGTCCAGGCCCTTGGTCAGCAAGGTGGTGAGCGCGCTGCTCCGCTCACCACTGAGCCAGGCGGGTCCGAGCTTGAGCGAGTGCTCGAGCACCTGCCGCCGCAGCGTCGACTTCACCGCGGCGGCCGACCGCTGTGCGACGACCTCCTGCAACCACTGCAGCGCGGCCCGTGCCACCAGGACCGCAGCCAACTGCCAGGCCACGCGGGTGATGTCGGCACCGTGCAGCACGACCCCGGCGATCCCCTTCGCCAGCAAGACCGCCTGGAGGATGATCAGCAGCCCGGTGGCGATCCCGATCAGCACTGAGCCGACCATGAACACCCGAGCCGCCTGCGCCCTCCGCAGCAACCTCGGATCCACCGGCTTCATGACACGGGACCGGGCTGGGGTGGGGTCAGCGGCGTCACCGTGACCGGCTCGACGGTGATCCGCTTGCGGAACACCCAGTACGTCCAGCCCTGGTACAGCAGCACCAGAGGCGTGAAGATGCCCGCGATGATCGTCAGCGCCTTCAAGGTGTACGGCGTCGACGCTGCGTTGGTGGTGGTCAGGCTCCACGCCGGATCGAGACTCGACGGCATCACGTCCGGGAACATCGCCGCGAA
This sequence comes from Kribbella qitaiheensis, assembly GCF_042657745.1. Taxonomy (GTDB): domain Bacteria; phylum Actinomycetota; class Actinomycetes; order Propionibacteriales; family Kribbellaceae; genus Kribbella; species Kribbella qitaiheensis. The sequence continues at coordinate 97,606 of NZ_JBHSKE010000004.1, forward strand.
CAGCGAGACCACCGACAGGCCGACCGCGACCGCCGTACCCACGAAGGCCCAGCCCTCGCGGCGGAACCTGTTGGCCACCAACCCGGCCAGCAACGCCACGGCGGCAACCCCTGCGACCACTGCGGAGGCGACGTCGCCACGCATCCCGTGAGCCCAGGCAAGGAAGCCGACAGCCAGTACCGCGGCCGCGAGACCGCTCAGCGACGCGAATCGGTTCGCCCGCTGCCGCAACTCCCCCGTCGTCTTCAGCGCCAGGAAGATCGCGCCGTGCGCCACGAAGACCGCGGTGAAGGCGACCCCGCCCAGTAGCGCGAACGGGCTGAGCAGGGATCCCAGATTCCCGACGAACTCGTGCGACGAGTCGATCGGCACCCCGCGGACCAGGTTGGCGAAGGTGATCCCCCACAGCAGCGCGGGCACCACCGACCCGATGGTGATCATCGTGTCCATCCGCGAGCGCCACACCAGGTCGTCCCGCTTGCCGCGGTACTCCAGCGCCACCCCGCGCAGGATCAGCGCGACCAGGATCGCGAACAGCGGCAGGTAGAACCCGCTGAACAGCGTCGCGTACCACTCGGGGAAGGCCGCGAAGGTGGCGCCGCCGGCCACGATCAGCCAGACCTCGTTGCCGTCCCAGACCGGACCGATGGTAGTGATCACCGCGCGCCGCTCGGGCTCGTCGCGGCCGAGCACCCGCAGCAGGATGCCGACGCCGAAGTCGAACCCCTCGAGCACGAAGTACCCGACCCACAGGGCCGCGATGACGATGAACCAGATCGTCGTGAGTTCCATGGTCAGCACCTCAGTACGCGAAGGAGAGCGGTTTGTCGGGCTGGTCCGGCGCATCGTCGGGCTCGACCGGATCCAGGCCCGCACGGATCGCCCGGAACATCAGCTTCACCTCGACCACGGCCAGCGCGCCGTACAGCAGGGTGAAACCGATCATCGAGGTCAGTACCTCGGACGTCGTGGTGCCGGGTGACACCCCGGCCGCGGTCAGCAGCAGGCCGAACACCAGCCAGGGTTGTCGTCCGGTCTCGGTGAAGATCCAGCCGAACGAGTTCGCGGCCAGCGGCAGCAGCGGCAACGGCAGCGCCACCCAGGCCAACCAGTTGGCCGGCGCCCGGCCCCGGCGAGTCGTCCAGAGCAACCAGATGGCGATCGCCGCCGACGCCATCCCGACCCCGATCATCAACCGGAAGGCCCAGTAGGTGAGGGGGATGTTCGGGTTGTACGAGCCCGGCCCGTAGAGCTTCTCGTAGGCCTCCTGCAGCGAGTTGATGCCCTTCACCTCGTCCTCGAAGTGCCCGGTGGCCAGGAAGGACAGCAGGTACGGCACCTTCAGCGAGTAGATCTCCCGGGAGCCGTCCAGCGTGCCGATGGTGAAGATCGAGAACGAGGCCGGCTTCTCCGTCTGGTAGAGCGCCTCGGCCGCGGCCATCTTCATCGGCTGCACCTCGGTCATCACCTTGCCCTGCTGGTCGCCGCTCAACGCGACCCCGGCGCCCGCGACGAGTACGACGACGGCGCCCAGCCGCATCGCGGTCCGGAACGCGTCGGTGTCGACGCCCTTGTGCCGGACCAGGTGCCAGATCGCGACCCCGGCGACGAACGCGCCGCCGACCATGAACGCGGCGAAGATCGTGTGCGGGTAGGTGACCAGGACGACCTTGTTGGTCAGCACCGCGCCGATGTCGGTCAGCTCGGCGCGGCCGCGCTCGGCGTTGTAGCGGAAGCCGACCGGGTTCTGCATCCAGGAGTTCGCCGCCAGGATGAAGTACGCCGACAACTGGCTGCCGAGCACCACCATCCAGATGCAGGCCAGGTGGACCTTCTTCGGCAACCTGTCCCAGCCGAAGATCCACAGCCCGATGAAGGTGGACTCGAGGAAGAACGCGAGCAGCCCCTCCAGCGCCAGCGGTGCGCCGAACACGTCGCCGACGAAGCGCGAGTAGTCGCTCCAGTTCATCCCGAACTGGAACTCCTGCACCAGCCCGGTGACCACGCCCATCGCGATGTTGATCAGGAACAGCTTCCCGTAGAACTTGGTCAGCCGCAGGTACTTGTCCTTGCCGGTCCGCACCCACGCGGTCTGCAGACCGGCGGTGATCGCGACCAGCGAGATCGTCACCGGGACGAAGAAGAAGTGGTACACCGTCGTGATCGCGAACTGCCACCTGGCCAGATCCAAGGTGTCCATGCCGGCCTCCAAGCCATCTACGACGTTACGTAGTAGATGCTAGCGGCTGATCTACTACATTGCGTAGTTATACTGGTCACGTGGCCACTGATGCGAGAACTCCGCGCCCCCTCGGCGACCTCGAGCGGCTGGTGATGGAGCAGCTCTGGGCTGCTGATGACGCACTCACCGTCCGGGAGGTCCATGAGCGGCTCGCGGGCACCCGCGACCTCGCCTATACAACAGTAATGACGGTGCTGGACCGGTTGGCCAAGAAGCACCTGACCGAGCGCGAGCGGGACGGCAAGGCCTGGCGCTACAAGGCCGCCGCGCCCCGCGAGGAGATGGCCGCGGACCTGATGCGCGACGCGCTCGACCGGGCCGGCGACCGCCGAGAGGCCCTGGTGCGGTTCGTCGGGCAGGTCAGCGACGAGGAGGCAGCCCTACTCCGCGACGCGCTCGCGCGGCTGGAGGCTCGGGAGGGGTGATCACCCCGCTGCTGCTCGCCGCACTCGCGCTCGTGCTGACCGGGCCGGCACCGGCTCTCCTGGCTCGGTCCGGCTGGCCCTACCGGATCCCCCGCGCTGCCGTTGCCCTGTGGCAGGCGATCGCGCTGGCCGCAGTACTGGCTGCTCTCGGGGCTGGGCTCGCGCTGTCGTACTCGACTGCGGGTGAGCCGGGTGAGCCTCGGTTCGATCCTTCGTCTGCCCGGGATCTCGCTGCTGCGGCCGTGCTTGCGTTGACGGCGCTAGTTGCTGTCAGGCTGGCCTGGGCTATCGGGCGGGTTGCTGTCGGGACCAGAGCGCGGCGGAAGCGTCACCGCGATCTGGTGGACGTCCTGGCGACGCCGGACGGGCTGATCCCGGGTCTGCGCGTACTGGCCGAGGAGACGCCGCTCGCCTACTGCCTGCCCGCGCTGCGTGGCTCGAGGGTGGTCGTGTCCGTCGGCGCGCTCGACTGCCTCGATGAGGGTGAACTGCGGGCGGTACTGGCCCATGAGCAGGCGCACCTGCGTGCGAGGCATGACCTGGTCCTGGAAGCCTTCACAGCTCTGCACCACGCCTTCCCCCGCTGGGTCCGCAGCGACGTAGCCCTCGACCAAGCCCGAACCCTGGTAGAACTCCTCGCCGACGACGACGCCCGCCGCCGCAACGGCCCCCTCCCCCTGGCCCGAGCCCTGGTAGCCCTAGCCGGCTCCCCCGCGCCGGAGGCAGCCCTGGCCGCAGCCAAGTCCTCCACAGTTCTCCGAGTCCAACGCCTAGCCGACCCCGAACCCAACCACCCGGTCCTAGCCTCAGCCACCTACACCACAGCAGCCCTACTCCTCCTGGTCCCCACCTTCACCGTCGCCACCCCCATCCTCAGTGCCGTAGCCAACGCCCTCACCTAGTAGTGCGACCAGGGCCTGTACCGACCGACAGGAAGACGTCGCTCACGACGACAACCTCCACACCTGCGTAGGCGGTTGATGCGCAGACAGAACGCAGTACTTCCTAATGGGTGTTATCGGGTCGGTCGCTGGCAGACTCGGTGCCTGTAGCCGCTGGTAAGTGAGC
>NZ_JBHSKE010000005.1:0-275281 GCF_042657745.1 Kribbella qitaiheensis
AGCGGCTACAGGCACCGAGTCTGCCAGCGACCGACCCGATAACACCCATTAGGTAGTACTGCGTTCTCTCCGCGCCTCAGCCGCCTCGGTGAGCGTGAAGGTTGACGTCGGGAGCGACCACTTCCTGTCACTCGGTACAGCCGTGCCCCATTAGCAGCGCGAGGTGGGTGTCTTGTCACACGAGTCTCGCCGCCTGAGGTGCGACTCGCAGAAGGCGGGCGAAGGGTTACCTGAGGCGCTTAGGGTCGGGGGATGGCGGAACCGGTGTTGGAGATCCCGTTTCACGATGCTTTCCAGTTCGATCCTTCGCCGATGTTCGCGGAGTTGCGGGAGAGCCGGCCCGTGGCGCGGGTGCGGACGTTGGCGGGGGCCGGGGTCTGGCTGGTCACCCGGTACGACGATGTCCGGCTGGTGCTGGCGGATCCGCGGTTCTCGCGGGCGGCGGTGGTCAAGCAGGGGGCGCCGCGGGTGGCACTCGCCAAGCCGATGCCGAACAGCCTGACCACGACCGACCCGCCCGAGCACACCCGGCTGCGCAAGCTGGTGTCGTCGACCTTCGCGCATCGGCGGATCGAGCGGACCCGGCCGTGGGTCGCGGACCTGTCGGCGCAGCTGGCGGAGGATGTCGCGGCCGCCGGTGATGGCGCGGACATCCGTGAGCTGGTTGCGTTGCCCTTGCCGATCCAGGTGATCTGCCAACTTCTGGGCGTTCCGTACGAGAACCGCGCGCAGTTCCGCGAGTGGACCGAGCTCGGGTACAGCATGCGGATGGCGGAGAAGGATCTCGTCGAGCAGGCGATGACGGACCTGACGGAGTACATCGACAAGCTGGTCACCCGGAAGCTCGCCAACACCGCGGCGCCGGCCGAGGACCTGCTCGACGAACTCGTCCGGGCCCGCGAGGAGAGCGACCGGCTCAGCCATGACGAGCTGATCTCGTTCGGGGTCAACCTGCTGGTCGCGGGCCACGAGACCTCCGCGAACCAGATCTCGAGCTGTGTGGCCACCCTGCTGCGCTGGCCGGAGAACTGGGCCAAGCTCGTCGCCGACCACTCGCTGGTGGACTCGGCGATCGAGGAACTGCTGCGGTTCAACCGGTTCAGCGAGGTCGGCCAGTTGCGGGTCGCCCTCGAGGACGTGGAACTGCACGGAGTACAGATCAAAGCCGGTGAAGGCGTGATGGCCGCGCTGAACTCGGCCAACCGGGACCCGCGCGCCTATCACGAGCCGGACGAGCTCCGGCTGGATCGCAAGGACAACAAGCACCTGTCCTTCGGCTTCGGCCCGCACTTCTGCCTCGGCGCCCAACTGGCCCGCATCGAGTTGCAGGAGTCCCTGCTCGCCCTCATCCGCCGCTTCCCGGACATGAGCCTGGCCAAGCCCGCCGAAGACCTCCGATGGCGCCGCGTCCTGGTCAGCGGCCTGGCCGAACTACCAGTGAACCTGGGACAACCCACCCGCTGACACGAAGGCGACGGGGAAGTTGCCTAGCTCAAGCAACTTCCCCCGTCGGATGTCGAACTCAGTTCTGCGAGTTGGAGACCAGCGTGAGGTTGCTGGTCCCGTGCTCCGCGTCGTACTGCGTGATGAAGTCCGCGGCGTCCTCGACGGTCGAGGCGATCGCTGAGGCGAGGGTCTCGGCGTTGCGCGGGCGGTCCGACGGCCAGTCGGACAGCAGGGCCCAGGCGCGCATCCGCTTCTTGTCCAGGTCGCTGCGGGACGACGCGGCCTTCGGCGCCGGCCGGGGCGTCGAGCTGGTCGAGGTGGTCCGGGAGGTCACCTCGCGGGCGACGACGGCGGGCTCTTTGACCTGAGCCGGCACCGGCTCGGGCTCAGGGGCCGCGACGACCTTCGGCTCTTCGGCCACCGGCGCGACGGACTGGGGAACAGCGTTGCGCACGACGGTCTTCGGCTGCTTCTTGACCGGAGCAGGCTTGGCTACCGCCGGCCTCGCGGCAGGCTTCACGACCGGCTGCGACGCCGCCTCGACGACGTGCCGCTCCTCGACTGCCACCGGCTCCCTAACCACAGGCTGCTGCTCGACGACAGACTGCGAAACGACAGGCTGCGAAACGGCAGCCTGAGGGACGGCAGGCCGGGGAACGGCAGGCGGTGCGGACGGCTGCGGCTGGGCGAAGGGCGACTCGGGACGCGGCTTGGCCACGACCGGCTGCTGGGCCGCGGCAGCGGCGGCGGCTTCCTCCACCACCTCGGCGTCGTGCGCCTCGTCCGTGGTCCGGTCGTAGGGGAGGTAGTCGACGGCCATCAGCTCGCCGGTCATCGCCTCGCCCCACTGCTCGTCGTCCCGAATCGGCACACCGCCGGTCGGACGGATCCGCTGGGCCGGCAACTGCTGCACCGGGATCTGCTGCACCGGCGGCGGGGTGGTGCCCTCGACCACCCAGACCGCGGCACGGAGATCGGTCCGCTCCTCCTGCACCGGCTGCGGCTCGGGCGCCGGCGGGGGCGGGGAGATCGCCAGCGTCAGCTTGTTCGTGACGACCTCGTAGTTGATCCGCTCCTCGAGCATCCCGGCCAGCCGGTCCGCGTCGTACGTCGTCTCGGCGATCTTCGCGAGCCGCTCGTCCTGGTGCTCGGAGCGGATGTACTCGGCCACGGTCCCGGCGATCGCGTCACGGCGCGCGTTGTTGCGCATCTGCACCCGGGCCACCCGGAGGCTCTCGTACAGGCCGTAACCGTGCTCCAGCGCCAGGCCCCGGGCCAGCCAGGTGACCTTGGGCTCCCGCGCCCACTGCACCACGCCGTACACAGGACCGGTGGTGGCCATCTGACCGGCGCGGCGCAGCGCGTCACGGCGGCGGGCGGAGCTGTGGATCAGCCAGAGCACGTAGGCGAACGCGGACAGACCACCGAAGCCGAAGGCGAGGAACCGCTCCTCCGGCCGCCAGTGGCCTACCACGTTGAAAACGAGCGCGACGACAGCCGCGAACAACGACATGGCCCGGTACGCGTAGGCCTGCTCACCCTTGCGCCGGCGCAGGTCGGCGAGGGCGGCGGTGGCGACACCACCGAGCTCGATGACAGCGACCGCCGGGGTGACGAGGGCGATCTTGAGGAACGGCGAGAAGCCTTCCTCCGGCCAAGGGATATGGGTGACGCCGGCCCAGACCTGACCGACGAGGGCGGCGGTTGCCGCGGTGGCATAGAAGGCGTAGGCGACTTTGTCAGCACCTGTGAGGGGTACGTTGGCGAGCTCGCCAGTACTGGTGCTGGATGTGTTCTCCTGCAAGACGTGGTCTCCTGACCGGTTTGGGCTCTCCGGCAGTTCGTCGGTGATGGTCATGCGATGCCTCCCCAGGTGGCTGGATGAGGCTACCGGTTCCGGGGCCTTCAGGGGGAGGTGATCCGGGCAACGATTCCGTTCCTGCCCGCGAAAGGCAACTTTTACACCTGCCGTCCACCCTGTGGATACCCGTCGCGGGCCATTTCCCGAGGTTATTTCCAGGCATTCCGGCCGGCTCGCGCGTAGGGTCGGCCCGGTGATTCCGACGCTCCGGTCGCTGCCCGAACCACTGGCCCTGCGCAACCATCTCGCCGGTGTCTACGACCTCCCTTTCACCACCTGCACCCTACTCCGCTCGTTGGTGAACGACGTTTACGAACTGGCCGCGCCGGACGGCCGGTACGTCCTCAAGCTGTACCGTGCGGGCGGCTGGGAACCGGCCGAAATCCTTTGGGAGACAGGGCTTTCGGCACATCTGGCCGCCGGCCTGCCGGTGCCCCGGGTCCACCTGCTGGCCGACGGCAACGAGGTCGGCGTGCTCGATTCGGCCGAGGGACAGCGCCCGTTCGTGCTCTCCGAGTTCGTCACCGGCACCAAGCCGCGGCCACCTTTCACGGACGACCTGTACTCCGGGTTCGGCCGGCTGGTGGCTCGCTTCCACGCGGCCGCCGACACCTTTTCGTCGCCGAATCCGCGCCGCCCGTCCGACCTCCACCGGCGGCTGGATGAACCTTTGGCGCAGATTCGCCCCTTCCTTGCCGCCGCGGAGGAGAACCTGCTCCTGGACCTGGCGGACGCAGTACGGAACAACCTCGCGCAGTACTCCGAACAGCTGAGCTGGGGGGTTTGCCACGGCGACGTCAGCCTCGACAACGTGCTGATCACCGACGACGGACTCGCTCTGCACGACTTCGATCTGTCCGCCGAGGGATACCGCGCGGCCGATTTCACCGGCGTCGCCGCGACCCCGCACTGGCCGGCCTTCCTCCGCGGCTACCGCGAGCACCATCCGATCACCGAGGCCGACCTGGCCGCCATTCCGCTTCTTTCCGTCGTCGGACGCATCTTCAACCTCCGGTTCCACCTGATCGACAAACCCCTGATCCGCGGTACCGAGTCCCGGGGCGAGGGCTGGGCCGACGAGGAGCTGACAGCCCTCCGCCGGGCCGCCGACGAGCTTCTCTGACCGCAGCCGGTGAGATCTGTTCACCTTCCGCCACGGGACTACTTTCCGGAGCCGCGAAGGGGCAAGCTGGATCCTGGGGGCAGCGAGCGAAAGGGGACGAGCGGATGGCTGCAGCGGTCGCACCACACGGGCTTCACCACGTCACTGCCATTGCGGAGGACCCGCAACGGAATGTCGACTTCTACACCACGGTGCTGGGGCTGCGCCTGGTCAAGCGGACCGTCAACTTCGACGCCCCCGACACTTATCACCTGTACTACGGTGACGAGTCGGGCAAGCCGTCCACGCTGCTGACGTTCTTCCCGTGGCCGGGAGTCGACCAGGGCAGGCAGGGCACCGGCCTGACCACGGCCACCGGGTTCAGCATCCCGCCGGAGGCGCTCGGCTGGTGGCAGACGCGCCTCAAGGATCTCGGCGTCGACGCGGACGCCCCGGTCGCGCGCTCCGACGAGGAGGTCCTGCGGCTGCGTGATCCCGACGGCCTGGTGATCGAGTTGGTCGCCTCCGACGGCGACTCCCGCTCCGGGTGGGACGGCGCTGCCGCCGTACCGGCCGACAACGCGATCCGGGGCTTGTTCTCGGTGACCATGACGGAGCAGGACCTCGACCCCACGGCCGAGATGCTCAACGGCCTGCTGGGGATGGAGTTCGGCCACAACACCATCGACCGGACCCGGTTCACGATGTCCGGCCAGGAGGGCGGCACGGACGACGGTACGGCGGTGGATGTCCTTCCCAGCAAGGCGTCCCGAGGCCTGCAGGCGGCGGGCACCGTCCACCACATCGCCTTCAGGGCCCCCGACCGGGAGACCCAGGCGAGGTGGCGGCTCGAGCTGATCGATGCCGGCATCCAGGTCACCGAGATCCTCGACCGGCAGTACTTCACCTCGATCTACTTCCGTGAACCCGGCGGCGTCCTGCTGGAGATCGCAACCGACCAGCCCGGGTTCACCGTGGACGAACCGCTGCTGGAGCTCGGTCAGCACCTCAAGCTTCCGCCGTGGCTGGAGCCGAACCGGGAGCAGATCCAGAACTCGCTGCCGACCCTCCGCGTGCCACCTCCGACACCGGAAGAAGTCGACCGATGAGCGACGACGCGCTCCAACGGCCCCATGTCTGGGAGCCCGGGTCGGGCAGTCCCCCGCTCTTGCTGCTCCACGGCACCGGCGGCGACGAACACGACCTGCTCGTACTGCGGGAGCACCTCGCGCCCGACGCCCCGGTGCTGTCGCCTCGCGGCACCGTGTCGGAGCACGGAATGGCCCGGTTCTTCCGCCGGGTCCGTGAGGGTGTGTTCGACGAGGACGACCTGCGGCACCAGACGGATGAGCTCGCCGCCTTCCTCACCGCCGCCGAGCAGAAGTACGGCGTGGCGGCGGGTTCCTGGATGGCGGTCGGCTTCTCGAACGGAGCCAACATGGCCTCGGCCTTGCTCCTGCGCCATCCCGAGGCACTCGCCGGCGCAGTACTCCTCGCAGCGATGGTGCCCTTCCAGGACGACGAACCGCAGGACCACGCTCTGGCCGGCAAGCCCGTGCTGATCGTCAACGGCAACCGCGACCCGATGGCGACACCCGAGCAGACCAGCCGCCTCACCGAGCAGCTCCGCCGCCGCGACGCACAGGTCGAACTCCTGTCCTTCGACGGCGGCCACACCATCCACGGAGACCAACTCCCCGCCATCAAGGAGTTCATCGAAACCCACACACCCAACTGAACACTCGAGCGTGGTCAGGACACCGGGGCGCAGGGCGCCAATCCGGCGAGTGGGGTGGATGTTCATCGTGCTGCCTCCTGGGTCAGGACGTCTGGTCGACGTTCTGAACCCTGCTGGCGCAATCGCCGAACTGCTCACGATGGCGCTGCGCTGCGAAGGCTGCTCGGCCGCGTAGTCCGCCGTCTTCAGCTACTCCGGTGGCTGCCGACCTCCATGACCGCGCGGGTCGCGGCGGCCGTCGTACTGCTGGTAGCCGTGGTCAGTGTTCTGATCAGCGGGTTGACCACAGCCGCGATCAGCTCGTACCTGACCAGGCAGCTATCTCAGCGATTCAGGGGCCGCTGGCAACGTCATCACCGCGGACGGCGAGCTCGCCCAACTGTCGTCGCCGGCGCTCAGCACACTCCAGAACGTTCCGGTCGCTCGCAACGACACGGTCGAGCTGCCCGGCCTCGGGCAGTACCGCGTCCAAGCGTCCGAGCTGGGCACCACCAAGGTCATCACCGGTCTGCCCACCAAGGAGCTCGACGACACCCTCGCCAGTCTGCTTGGCTGGGAGGCGTCCCTGGCCAGGCTCGGCGTGATCACGGCCGGCGGCATCGCGGTGTTCGTCGTACGGCGTCAACTGCGCCCGCTGCGGGACGTCGCCCAGACAGCCCGTGCGGTGGCCGGCATCCCGCTGCCCACCGGGGAAATCGGTGTGACCGCAAGGGTTCCGGAGCACCTGACCGACGAGCGGACCGAGGTCGGCCAGGTCGCGGTCGCGCTGAACACCCTGCTGGGGCACATGGAAAAGGCGCTGGATGCCAGACATCGCAGCGAGCTCCAGGTACGCCAGTTCGTCGCCGACGCCTCCCACGAACTGCGCACCCCGCTGACCACGATCCACGGGTACGCCGAGCTGAGTCTGCGCAGACCCGACCGCGAACAAACACCACACCCCGCGCGGCACGACCGTGACCGTCACCCTCCGCGCGGACGACCCCCACTCGGCGGTGCTCACGATCCACGACGACGGCCCCGGCATCCCGAAGACGCTCGAGCCAACCGTTTTCAAACGCTTCATCCGCGGCGATACCTCCCGCACCCGAGACTCCGGCGGCTCCGGCCTGGGGCTCTCCCTAGCCCAATCCATCACGACGGCCCACGGCGGCGCCCTCACCGTCACCTCCGAGCCTGGCAACACTTCCTTCACCCTCGCCCTCCCTCGAACCAGGCCGCCCGCGTCCTCCGCTGACCGACATTTTCTGCCGGAGCTGGACCCTGTGCCGGGACTGAGTTCCCCTTAATAGCCAGGACTTCCGGGCGAAAGAGGCGCAGACTAAGCCCTGTGGGAGGGGCAACTATCGCCCGCACGCCCGGTCTAGCCGGTCGAATCGAGGAACTGGGGGCCCTGCGAACGGCAGCCCAGCGCGCCGGCACAGGACGACCGTGTGCAGTCCTGGTACACGGCGAAGCAGGCGTGGGCAAAACCCGCCTGGCCGCCACTCTCTGCGACGAACTGAAAGCCGACGGAGTCACGACTCTCTGGGGCCGCTGCGTCCGCTTCGGTTCGGTGGACTCCCCGTATGTCCCACTGATCAGCGCGTTGGAGGGTTGGGTTGAATCAGCCGACCCCGACGACCGCGAGCAAGTGCTGGCTGCGGTTCCCGCTGCCGGTGACCTGCTCCCCTCCCTGGGCGCCCACGTCTCCGGCAGTCCCGTTCGGCTGTTGGCGGTCGCCGACTCCCTGGTGATGGCGATCGCCGCGCGACGACCGACGGCCCTGGTTGTCGATGATGTGCAGTGGGCTGACCTGGCCTCACGCGACGCACTCGCCTACCTGGTGGCCGGATTCCGGACCCAACGACTGGTGATCCTCGCCACTTTCCGGGATGAGGAGCTCGGGCCTGGACACCCGATGCACGGCTGGCTGGCCGATCTGAGGCGCCTGCCGGCTGTGACTGATCTTCGACTGAACAGGCTTACCCGGGACGAGACGGAGCAGCAGCTGACCATGCTTCTTGGCGGATCTCCGCAGCTCGGGCTGGTCGACGATGTCGTTCAGCGATCCGACGGCAACCCCTACCTCAGCGAGCTGCTGGTGCACGGTCTCACCGTCGCTGACGAGCGGCTCCCTGCCAACCTGCCGGACGAGCTGTCCGGTGCGTTGCTCGCCGCATGGCACCGCCTCCCCCCAGTGCCGCGAGAAGTGATGCGCATCCTCGCTGTGGCAGGGCGACCGACCTCTATCGAAGCGCTGACTGAGGTCAGTGCGGGACGCGGCATCGGACCGGAGGCCCTGACCACCTCGCTGGCCGAGGCCACGAACACGGGCATCAGTGTGTCGCACGGGACCGAACTCTGCTGGTTCCGCCATCCGCTGCTCGCCGAGGTGCTCTACGCGACGTTCGTTCCGGGCGAGGCAGCACCCGTTCACGCCGCGTGGGCCAAGGCGCTCGAGTCCCGCTCCGCGGAGGGTCTCGACGAGCTACGCCGGCTCGGAGATCTGGCTCTCCACTACGCGGGGGCGCACGCCCTGCCGTCCTGTCTCGACGCGTCTTTGCGTGCGGCGGACCTCGCGAAGAACCTCAGATCGCCCCGCGAGGAGGCGATGCATCTGCTCCGGGCGTCGAAGTACTGGCGGCTGGTCCACGACGGTGACAGCTCCGTCGCCGCGGAGATCGACCTTCTCGAGCGCGTCGCGCGAGCCAACGACCTGTTCGGGGACTCAGAGGCGGGCTTCCAGGCATGGACCCGCCTGTGCGAGCTCGTCGACGAGCACGCCGACCCGCTGCGGGCGAGCAGGTTGGTGCGTCGATGGGCCGACTCTGCGTGGGTGACTGGGAGGGGAGCCACACTGCCCGTTGTCGAGGGCAAGCATGCGGTCGAGCTGAGCCGGCCTTATCCGGACAGCGAGGAGTACGCCGAGGCGCTGGCCGTTCTCAGTTGGCGCGAAGCGTGGAACAACCAACTCGAACCGGCGCGGGCGGACGCCGAGGAAGCGGTACGGGCTGCCGAACACGCCCGGTCCACCGAGGCTCTCAGCCTTGCGTACTCATCCCGGGCCAACGCCTTCCAGCGGGACGCGCGATCAGGCCAGGACACGGACAAGGCCGTCCGTTGGGCCGGGCTGACAGATGATCCTGTGCTGATCTGGCGAACTCTGGTGACCAGGATGAACTATCTGATCCAGCGCGGCCGGGTCGCAGAGTGCGCTGCGCTGGGGGCCGAGTTCCTTCCGTTTGCCCTGCACCGCGGTCTGATTCCGATAGCGGCCTCCGCAGCGGGCGTCCTGGCCCACGATCTGCTGACGCTCGGCCGTCTGCCGGAGTGCGAGCAGGCAATCCGCGAAGGCCTCTCACTCCCCGCGGCGCCTGCCGCCAGCGCGATGGTTCGGTTCGGTGCGACCGCCTTGTCGGTCCGACGGGGCGACCTGCAAGCAGCGCACCTGCACATGCGGCGAGCCAAGGAGCTGGTGCCGGGCGCAGAGGAGATCGTGGGAATCTTCGCGTCCGCCACGCTGGCCGAGTACCTGGTCGCCTCGGGACAGGCGGGACAGGCGCTCGACCTCTTGTCCCGAACGCTGGTCGTCCAGCTCGCCGATCCTCGCGATGCCGACGAGATGCTGATGTGGGGCGCGCGGGCAGCCGCAGACCTCGCCGAGTCCGCGCGGGACAAGCGCGACGATGAGCAGGTCAGGAGGGTTCTGGCGACCTTCGAGGATTTCGTCGCCCTGCGCGAAAGCGCGCCGCCGGCGCCCTTCGAGGTCCTGGTGAAGGATGACCTGGTCCAGCCGGCGATGAAGGCCATGTTCGTTGCGGAGAGCGCACGCTGCAAGGCAGAAACCCCGACTTCGTCGCTCTGGCAGGAAGTCGTCGACCGATGCGATGCTGCCGGCCTGGAAGGCGAGAAGGCCTCTGCTTCGTGGCGCTTGGCCCAAGCTCTGCTCAACGAGGGAGCAAGTCGCGCCACTGTCGCCGCACCGCTGAGATCGGCGCACAGCTACGCCGCCGAAATGGGCGCGATCCCCTTGCAGCAGCAGGTGGAGACTCTGGCCGGTCTCTGCAGGATCCCGCTCCGGGAACCGGTAGCGCTGGCAGAGACGGGCAGTTCCGGGCCTTGGGTTTCACTGACGAAGCGGGAGCGGGAGGTGCTGTCCCACCTCGTGGCCGGCCGCACCTACCCCGAGATCGCCGCAGCCCTGTTCATCAGCGAGAAGACCGTCAGCACGCACGTGTCGAACTTGCTCCACAAGACCGGTACCTCGTCACGCCAGGAGGTGTCCGCGCTGGCCCTGAGACTCGGCCAGACAGCGGCTGACCAGCCTTGAGTCGGTCGCCGGCCGCCTGTTCAGGCCAGGGGGTGCGGATCGAGGTTCAGTTCGTCCAGCAGAGCCGGCCGCTGGCGCAGGCCGATGCGGCTGGGCATCTCCAGCAGTCGCGTGCCGCCGAGCCGAGCGCCCTTCGCTCCGAACCAGATCGGCACGAACCCCGGAACCAGACCACGGACCACGCTGACCCCGAGCCCGGCGACATCCGGCGGTGTGACGTCGACTGCCAGGACGTCCGGTGCCACCTCGGCCAAGGACCGCGTCAAGACCTCCAACCCGTTGCCTGCAGCATCTGGTTGCGGTGGGAGGCCCGGCCATGGTTCGAGGGGAGCCTCGCGGAGGAAGCGCATGCCGGCGGCGGCCACCGCCGGCGCGGCGTACCTCAGATCGTGGTCTCCGAGCGACAGGACCTCGGCCGGTGCGGCAGACAGCTCCTCCAGGCGGGCCCGCACCTCAGAAGATGCAAGGCGGGTCCGGAGTGCCGACCGGACCTGACCGACCTCGAGTACGGCGGACCGCGCGGCGGCGAGCGGGTCGAGTGCGGCTCCGAGTCCGATCGTCGCGGCAGGCCGCCGATCGGACCATGCGATCGCGAGGACCACGGTCGCCACAGTATCGGTTGGCAGGAGGTGGACCATGAGCTCGACACCTCGCTGGGCATACGCCGCCGCCAACCCGCGGATCCGTTCATCCGGCACCTGAGCTGCCGCCACCCGCCGGCCGGGCAGCCGGTGCGACCAGGCGATCATGAACGCGTCCCTCTCGACCACCTCCAGCAACGCCCTCTCGGTCGCAGAGCTCCAATCCGAACCGGCCGCGAAACCGTTCGAGGTGGGTTGGAACAGCACAGCTCCGGGTGGCGGGTGGTAGTCCAGATGCGTTGCCAGCAAGGGAATCCAGACCGCCTTGCCAGTCACCAGCGACTGGGCGGGCACCCAGTCCAACTGCGACTGTGGCTGCCAGCGCTGGAACGGCACAGCGTCGTACTGCCGATCGGCGAACAGCACCAGGTCCTGTGGGTGCAGTCCCGCGCCGTTCAACGCGTCATACGTCGAACTGATCCTTTGCGCGGGTCGCCACGTCATCGCGGCGTAGCGTTCCAAGGCCTCACCGAGTGCCCCGTCGCGGGCCTCCTGCTCGGTCCACGCCTTGCCTTCGCAGACGACGAAGCAGCCTTCGTCCGTGCTGAAGCGAGCGTTCGCCAGCTCGGCCCGCACGACGTACGGCGCCTTCGGCTCCTGGACGTGCGGGGGAATCGGGTCAAGTGCGCGGATCATCCCGCAGACGGGGTCGACGGTGGAACGGGCGATGCTGTCGAAGTCTCTGGCGGCGACCTCGGTCTCACCACGCTCCGGCCTTGCCTCGACTGGCTTGCGCCCGCGGCTGGAGCAGGCCGGGCAGTCAGGGCGTGCAAGCAGTGAGTGCAGTGCCTGCTTCTCTCTCAGCCCGTCCACTGTGAGCACGGCACCACTCAGCCGCGGCTGCAAGCTCCCCGTCCTCAGCGCGAGGAGCTCGGCCACCAAGGCATCGACGATTATCGGCACCAGCGTCGGCGAGACCGGTTCCTCTACCTCCGGAGACCGCCTGGCGACGAGCTCTTCCTCCAGTTCCATCGCGTCGGCGAAGTCCTCCGCACAGGCAAGTGCGCGCATTCGCCAGCACAGGTAGCAAGCTCCCTCCGCCGGAAGTACCAGCGGACCGATCGTGGCGGCCGCCCCGCTCAGCTCGACGTGCAGCGTCGGCACAGCGGCCTGGAGCCCGATCGCATTGAGCCAGTGGTGCAGGACCGGCAGGGTGCCGTCGCCCAGCGCGACGACGGCACCCGCATCCCGCACCAACTCCGACAGATCTTCACGACGTCGCGGGTACGTCGCTCGGACCATCTCGTCGACAGGTAAGCCTGCACCACCAAGGGCCGCGAAAACCGCATCAGTCAGGGCGCCGTGCCCGAGGAGCACGAACGCGCTCCCCGGCCGCAGCAGAATCATCCCTGGTCGAGCTCCGCAAATCGCGCCACGGTTGCGCCGGTTGCTCCGGTTGGATCAGGCGAGCAGCCGATCCCGACTGTCAGCGTGAAGTACACAGGAGGCGCCCAGCATTGGCGTCCCCACGCGACGGACAACGGCTTTGGAGGACATGGGTCAGCAGGCGGATCCGTCCCTCTGTCCGGCATGTCGTCACCAGTCAGCGTGGTGCGCTCCTTCAGTTCCTCGTACTTGCTCCGCAGCTCCTCGTACTTCGTCGACAGCTCTTCAAACTCTTGTTCGGTTGGCACGGTTCCCCCTTCAAACGCTTGACAGCAAGGTGATTCAGCTGCCGCTGACATTGCGGCAGGCCCCGCCCCGAGACGGCCACGCTGGCCGGTACTTCTCGAGTATCGACCTGGCCGAGGTAGCCGAACAAGGCTTCGGGCGGGGGTCAGCAGACGGTCGGGACCGTCATCCAGAGCGCTCGAGGCGGCTGTAGCTCGCCGCCCACACTCAACAGTCAGCCGTCGCTACCGATCGCTGCATCGGGGGAACCCCTCAGATCCGGCGTACGACCCCTTAGTTCCTGGAAGTTCGAGGGGTCAGCCGGCGGTTAGGGACTTGGTGGCTTGGGCGGCTAGGTGGGCTGCTCGGTCGTTGTCGGAGGCTTCGTCGGCTACCAGCGTGGCGTAGCGGAAGGTGAGGGTCGACCCGGGTTCGAAGGGGAGTTCTTCGCTGAAGAAGGGGGCTGGGCAGACGGCGGCGAAGTCTTCGGAGCGGACGAACCATTCCGGTGGGTGGTTCGGGTTCTCGCCGGCGTCGACGATGATCAGAGTGGAGGCTCGGTCGGTGCTGTCGTGTTTGCCGGAGAAGCCCATCCAGGCGGCTCGCTGGCCGCGGAGCTCGTCGCCGCCGAGGCCCTGCGGGGCGAGGACGGTGCCGCCGGTGAAGGAGCGGGGGCCGCGCCAGAAGAGTCCGCCGTAGCCGGCGTTCGGGCGGCCCGCGGTGGTCGGGCTGCCGATCTGGATCGTGGCGTCCGAGACATTGGTCATCCCGGTCTCGTAGACCAGCACCCAGCCATCGTCGGCAAGCCGCACCTCCAGCGTGCGGAGCTCGTCCACCACGTGCTCGCCCGCCTGGGTGTGCCAGGACAGGTGGTGCGAGAACCGGACCAGGTCCTCGGACACGTCGAGCGCTTCCACCCGGTCGTGGTCCATCGAGCCGTTGTTGTCGAGCTGCTGGTAGCCGTGCTCGACCGAGAACGTCGGTCCGCCCCAGAAGTTCTCGTGGCCGAAGTGCGGCAGTGACCAGGTCATGCCCTTGTGCCAGACGTGGTCGTGCGGCCGGAACACGGAGACGAGATCACCGCCGAGGGTGCGGATCGGGTGCAGGTAGGGCCGCGGGGACTCCAGCTGCGGATCGGTCGGGCGGTATACGTAGGTGAACAGCTCGCTGTCACCTGCGGTCACCTGGATGGACTTGCCGACGGCGTGATTGCAGCCGAGGGTTTGCGTCATCTATCCGAACTCCATCTCTGTGTGTGGTTGTGCCCAGGGGGCGCCGAGTTCACTGAACAAGCCGCGTTCTTCGGTTGCCCGGGTCACCCATTTCTCGACCTCGAGCACGACCGGCCGGCGCTCCGGACCTTCGCCCTGCCAGCGAACCAGCTCGGCCGGGATCTCCGCGGGCGGATCCGCGATCCGGACCGCCTCCACGACCCGGGTGAACCCACCCGTCGCGGCCAGCGGCGACAGCAACGGCGTCGCGGGGTCTGCCCGATGGTCGAGCAGGTTCTCCAGCAGATCGTCCCGCCCGTACTGCGTGACGGTGGTGCGGCCGCCGATCGTGATCTCCAGCCGGTCCGACGGATACCGCAGTACTGCGCGGCCGGCGGAGCCGTGCACGATCACCATCGGCTCGGCGCCGGGGACTTCCGCGCACAGGGTCAGCGCGGTCAGCACCGTCGTACCGCGAGTCGTGCGGATCCGCACCGACGAGGTGTCGTCGGCCTCGATCGGGTTGGCACGGAACAACTCCGTCTCGACGGAGACGACCTGGTCCGCACGAGCCGAGCCGTCGATCATCAACGCGGCCGCGGTCGAGTGCGCGAAGGGATTGGTGACCACGCCGTCAACGACAGCCACGCCATCGAGTGACCGCCGACCGGCCCAACGCGCCCGCTGCCAGTACTCCGCGGTCCGCACCCACGCTCCGACTGCGCCGATCCCCCGGAGCTCGCCGAGCTGCCCGTCGGCAACCATCGAGGCCAGCGTCCGGGCAGCGTGCGAACCAGCCACCTGGAAGCCGACCTGACAGCTCCGGCCAGTCTCGGCGATCACCGCGGACAGTTGCTCGAACTCCGCCAACGACGCTGTCGGCGGTTTCTCGAGCAGCACGTCTGCCCCAGCCCGCAAGGCCAGTTCGGCCAGCGGGACGTGAGTCTGGATCGGCGTGCTGATGACGGCGACGTCGATCTCCCGCGCCGCCAGCAACGCACGCAACTCCGGGAAGTTCTCCACTCCTTCGGGCAGTAACCCGTCAGCGGGTGGCCGGGGATCGGCGACCGCGACGAAGCGGACGCGCCCGGCTGCTGCCAGCCGGGCGACGTGCCGCACGTGGGACGCCCCGTGGCCGTGGACACCCGCCACGGCCACTCGCGGCGTACCGGTCACTGCCAATCAGTTGCCTGCAGCAACACTATTTGGTCAGCTCCCCGTTGATCTCGTCGATGAACTGCTGGGCCGCCTGGTCGGGCTTCAGCCGGCCGAACATCACCTCGGTGGTGTAGCGCTGGATGATCTTCTCCACCTGACCACCACCGACAGGCGGCGGCGGTGACGGCTCGCCGAGCTCCTTGGCGATGGTCTGGATGAAGGCCTGTGAGGCGGCGTCGGCCGGCTGCAGCTTGGATGCGACGGCCGCGCGGATCTCGGTGTTCGGCGGCACGCCCCGCTCGGCCAGCAGCAGGTCCCCGGCGGAGGTGTTGTTGGCCAGGAAGCTGACGAACTCGGCCGACTCCTTCGGGTGCTTCGACCGCGCGGAGATCGACCAGAACATCGAGCCCTTGTAGTACGCGCCGTTCTCGGTCGCCTTGCCGGAGACACTCGGCAGCCGGAGCAGCTTCAGCTGCTGGCCGGACGCCTTGCTGAGGGCGTTCAACTGGTTGCTCCAGGCATACGACATGGCGAGCTTGCCGGTCGCCATGCCGGACTGGTCGAGCGGCGCGTTCATGTCCTGCGAGGTGAACTCGGCCGACGGCGTCGCCTTGACCTCCTGCATCTTCAGCAGGTTGGTATAGAAGTCGGTGACGCCCTGTTTGGTGACGCCGAGCTTGCCGTCGCTGGTGAACAGCGACTCGCCGTGCTGCCGGGCCCACATGTTCAGGCTGGCGTCGTTGGTTCCGTACGCCGCGGTGCCCCAGCCCTTGCCGTTCAGCTTCGCGCTGATCTGCTGGGCGATCTGGGTGTACTGGTCCCAGGTCCAGGTGGTGTCATCCGGCAGCGGCACCCCGGCGGCCTTGAAGACGGCCGGGTTCGCCACGATCGTGAAGGCGTTGATGCCGGCGTTCAGCCCGTACAGCCCGCCGTCGAACTCGCCGGCCCCGAGGGTGTCCTGCTCGAACTTGGACGTGTCGAGGCCGTCGGCCTTCTTCAGGTCCAGCAGCGCGCCACGGTCGGCGTACTCGCGCAGGTACTTCTCGTCCATCTGGATGATGTCGGGCGCGTCGTTGGCGGCGACGGTGGTGGCGAGCTTGTCCCAGTAGCCGGACCACTCGCCGAACTCACCCTTGACCTTGATGTTCGGGTGGTCCTTCTCGAAGGCGTCGATCACCTGCTGGGTGATCTTGTGGCGGGTGTCGGAGCCCCACCAGTTGAAGCGGAGGGTGACCTCCCCGTCGGCGGACGCGCCGCCGGAGTCACCACCGCAGGCACTGGCGGCCAGCAGGGCGCCCGCCATCGCGATGGCGGCGAGGGCACGTAACCGCCGGCGCGGCGGTGCGGTAGGACGAGGTAGCAACCTCATGGTGGTGAACCTTTCTGGTGGGCAGGGCCAAATCGGATGGTCGGGTTACTTGATGCCTGTGGTGGCGATGCCCTTGATCAGGTACCGCTGGCCGAACAAGAACGCGAGGAAGACCGGCACGAGCGAGACCACCGACATCGCGAACAGCGATCCCCAGGAGGTGCTCGCGGTGGCGTCCACGAAGGAGCGCAGAGCGACCGGAACGGTGTACATCTTCGGGTCGGTCAGGTAGATCAGCTGGCTGAAGAAGTCGTTCCAGGTCCAGATGAACGTGAAGATCGCGGTGGTCGCGAGCGCGGGCACCATCAGCGGCAGGATCACCCGCAGGAAGATCCCGGCCCGGCCGCAGCCGTCGATCCGGGCCGCCTCGTCCAGCTCGCGCGGGATGCCGCGGATGAACTGCACCATCAAGAAGACGAAGAAGGCGTCGGTGGCGAGCAGCTTCGGCACGATCAGCGGCAGGAACGTGTTGATCCAGCCGGCCTGCGAGAACAGGATGTACTGCGGCACGATCACCACGTGGATCGGCAGCATGATCGTGACCAGCATGATCGCGAACCAGAACTTCTTGCCGGTGAACTCCAGCCGGGCGAAGGCGTACGCCGCCATCGAGCAGGACACCAGGTTGCCGACGATCGCGCCGAAGACCACCGCGGCCGAGTTCAGCAGGTACCGGGTGAACGGCTCGGTCAGCGCGTTCCAGCCGACCCGGTAGTTGCTGATCTCCAGGTCGCGGACCAGGATGCCCGGCTCGCGGAAGATCTCGTTGCCCGGCCGCAGCGAGCTGACCACCATCCAGATGACGGGGTACAGCATCACCAGGGCGGCGGCCGCGAGGGCGACGTGGGTCAGGGCGGGCCGGATCCGGGCCCAGCTGATCGTCGCGGTCCGGCGGTTCGCCACGCGGATCGTCTCAGTCGTCATAGAACACCCAGTACTTCGAGGCGATGAAGTTCGCCGCGGTGAAGGCTGCGATGATCACGAGCAGGAACCACGCCATCGCGGACGCGTAGCCCATGTCGAAATTGCCGAAGCCACGGTCGTAGAGATAGAGCGTGAAGAACATCGTCGAGTCGGACGGTCCGCCGGTGCCGCCGGAGACGACGAACGCCTGGGTGAACGACTGGAACGCGTGAATGATCTGCAGCACCAGGTTGAAGAAGATGATCGGGGTGAGCAGCGGCAGGGTGATGCTCGCGAACCGGCGCATCGGCCCGGCGCCGTCCACCGACGCCGCCTCGTAGTACATCGAGGGGATCTGACGCAGGCCGGCCAGGAAGATCACCATCGGGGCGCCGAAGGTCCAGACGTTCAGCACCACCAGGGTTCCCAGCGCCGTGCTCGGGTCGGAGATCCAGCCCCGGCCGTCGAAGCCGAACGGTGCGAGCACCTGGTTCAGCAGGCCCTCGGTGCCGAACACCTGCTTCCACAGGATCGCGATCGCGACGCTCGAGCCGAGCAGCGACGGGAGGTAGAAGACCGAACGGTAGAAGGCCATGCCGCGCACACCACGGTCCAGCACCACCGCCAGCAGCAGAGCCACCGCGAGTTGCAGCGGCACCGACACGAACACATACGTGAAGGTGACCTGCAGCGAGTTGTGCAGCCGCTCGTCGGACAGCATCCGGCTGAAGTTCTCCAGGCCGATCCACTCCGGCGCCTGGATCAGGTTGTAGTCCGTGAACGCCAGGTAGAGCGACGCGGCCATCGGCCCGACGGTGATCAGGAACAGCCCGAGCAGCCACGGCGTCAGGAACAGGTACGCCGCAAGGTTGTCCTTCTTGTAGGCCTTCCCCGCCCCACCGCCCCGGACTGGCTTCTGCCCGGGCGGCTTCTTCCGTCCGAGCGTGCCCAGCTCACTCAGCGCGCTCATACTTTCTTACCTCCAGAAAGCCTTGACAAAATCGGAAAGCGTTTACCCAGGTCGGCAAAACTAGTTCAGCGAACCGGTTCAGACAAGGTCTCGCAGACACATCCGGTGACCGATTCCGGACACCTGCGAAGTCTTGACAGGACAAAGTGACGCAGCGACAGTACTGGACATTTGGCAATCGCTTTCCCGTCCCTGCGGAGGCTCCTATGCAGCGTCGAACGTTCCTCGCCGGTTCCCTGACCGGCCTGTCCGCGGGGGTGCTGATACCCGGCCACGCGAGCGCCACGACCGGTACTCCGACGCCCGGCAACCCTTCGGTGGCGGCTGTCGACGAGGAGTTCCTGGCATTCCTGACCAAGGCCAACGAGGCGCAGATCCCGCTCGTCCTGAGCAGCTACCAGAACGCCGGCGACAGCGTCCGGACCATTGCCCGGAAAGGCCGCCGGCTGATTTCGGGATATGTCTGGGGCCGTTCCCGCTATCACCACGACAACGCTCTGCTCGGCCCGCTCCGGACCTTGTGCGACCGGCTGGCGGCGCTGCAGCACGAGGACGGCCTCTACGACGTCGGCAACCTGCACTCGCCGCCCGACAGCGCCTTCGCCATCCAGGACCTCTGCATGATGTGGGCGTTGCTCGACGCCGACGGCCAGGCCGCCACCGAGCCGCACCGCGCGATCCTGGAGCAGATCCTCCGCAAGGCAGGTCCCGCGCTGGCCACAGGTGGCGTCCACACGCCCAACCACCGCTGGGAGGTGTCGGCCGCGCTGGCGCGCACCCACCACCTGTTCCCGGACCGCCGGTACGCCGCGCGCATCGACGACTGGCTCGACGAGGGCATCGACGCCACTCCCGACGGGATCTACAGCGAGCGGAGCGCCACCTACGCCTCCGAGGTCACCAACCCCTGCCTGCTGACGATCGCGTGGCTGCGCGACCGGCCCGAACTGGTCGGCTTCGTCCGCCGCAACCTCGAAGCCACCCGGTACCTGCTGGAGCCGAACGGCGAGGTGGACACCACCGCCTCTCGCCGGCAGGACCAGACCCGGATCCGCGACGTCTGGTGGTACCTGACCCAGTTCCGCGAGCTGGCACTGCATGACAGCGACGGCCGGTTCGCGACCGTTGCCAAGGACATCGAACGGCGGGGCACCGGCGAGGTCGGCGACTTCCTCGCGGAGGTGCTCGAACGGCCCGAGCTGGCCGCTCAGCTGCCGACGGCGAAGCCCGTCCCGGCGGACTTCGTCCAGACCTACGAGGCCCATCAGCTCGCCCGGATCCGTCGCGGGGACCGGACCGCGACGCTCTTCGGCGGCACGGACTTCCACGACATCCCGGTGATCGCCTCGGGCCTGTCCACCAACCCGACCTTCTTCAAGCTCCGCCAGGGTGCCGCGATCCTGGACTCCGTGCGGTTGTCCCCGCAGTTCTTCAGCACGGGCCACTTCCGCAGCGACGGCCTGCGGCGTACGGGGTCGCGGAGCTTCCGGTTGTCGGACGAGGTGAAGGTGCCGTACCACCTGCCGCTGCCGAAGCGGTACCGGCGCAAGGACGGTGCCTACGCCCTCACCCTCGACGGCAGGTTCTACGCCTCGATGGACTTCCCGCACCGGCCGAAGCAGTACCGCACGCTGCGCACCAGTGTCACGGTGACGGAGGTGGGCAACGGCTTCGACCTGACCTTCGAACTGGAGCAGTCCGAGGTGCCGTTCGCGATCGAGCTGTGCTTCCGGCCCGGTGGCTCGCTGAGCGGCGTCGTGCCGTTGGAGGGCACCGGCAACTATCAGCTTGCCGAGGGCACCGGTGCCTACACGGTCGGCTCCGACCGGATCGAGTTCGGCCCGGGCAACGGCACTACGCGGGTCACGATGGACCCGGGCGAGCGCTACACCCAGCTCAACGGCAGCCTGGTTCCCGATGGTCTCCGGGTCTACCTGACCGGCAGGGCACCGACGCGGTACACGCTTCAACTGCGGACCTCCTGATCTCAGCCGACCGTCACCGCGACCGTCGCGGTGGCGGTCGGGTCGATCTGGCTGGTCACACGCACCACGGCGCTGCCGCGCGTCGCCGCCTGCGCGACGCCGTTCTGGTCGATCGTCAGAACTCCCCGGGTGCTCTCCTGCTCGACGGTCCACAGCAGGTACCGGTTCTGCGCGTAGTACGGCTCGAACTGCAGGTACCCGACCGTGTACGCCGCTTGCTCGCCGACCCGGAGATTCCCCTTGCCCGCAAGGGTCAACCGCGGCACCGGGCTGAGCAGGATCTGGTCGGTCGCCAGCCCGTACGACGCCGACGCCTGGTTGCGGCCGGTCACCCGATACCGCAGTACGACGTATCCCGCCGGCAGGTCGACCTCGCCGTGGGTCACCTCGCGGTACTGGTAGGAACCGTCGGCGGGCGCCAGGTACTCGTCGAAGACCTCGCCGAGCTGGGTGCCGTTGACAAGTAGCTGCGCCTGGCCCCTTTCAGCGTGAGCCTTGACCACTGAGCTGATCCGATAACGTCCGGCTGCCGGAATGGTGACGGAGTACTCGACCCAGTCGCCGACCGTGGTTGCCTTGAGCGCGTGCCACTGGCCCTTCGAGGCGGCCGGGTCAGCCGTTGTGACCACCGTGGCACTGGTCGCGGTGAATGAGGTCTCCGCCTCGAAGGTGAGCCGAGCCGGAGCGGCGGTCGGCGTGAGTTTCACGTAGTCGACGCCAACCGCATAGCTCGTTCCGGTGCGACCTGTCGAGGTGAAGCGGAACGAGTGGTTCCCTTTGGTGAGCTGCAGGTTGCCCTGCCGGCGTTCGCGGAACTCGATCCCCTTGTACATGCCGCGCGGCTGGAAGTGGTCCGCCTCCAGGCCGAGCGCGATGCCGTCGACCGACAACTGGCTCCGGCCGCGGGACTCGTTCTCCTTGTAGCGCACGTCCACCTGGTAGAGGCCGTCCGCGGGGACGTCGACCGTGTACTGGACCGATTGCCCGACGGCGGTGAGGTTGGCCAGGATCCACGCACCGTTGCTGGCGTTCGGCTCGCCGATCTCGGTCGCGGTGGCATCGGCTGTCCGCGGCAGGAACTCGGCTTCGCGGTAGATCGGCTCGGCGAACACCTTGCTGACAGGTGCGGGCGGCAGCAGCTCGGACGCCTTGATCGTTGCCGTCGCCTTTCCGGAGGCGTTGAGCTGGATCGACTTGGCCAGCCCTCGATTGGTGCGTGGATCAACGACGACCACGACGGCCTGCGCTCCAGCAGTCCCCGTCAACTTCAGCTCGATCCGCTGAGCCGATCCGTGTTGCTGGAACGAGGTGATGTTCTCGTCGGGATAGAGGACGTGGAGGTTCCTGCCCTGGGTCTCGCGGATCCAGAACGCCTTGCCCCGCGAGGTGTTGGTCCGCAGGTCGATGGGGAACTCCTTCAACTCGTCGGTGCTGAAGGTGCCCCGATAGGCGTAGGTGTGGGAGCCGTCGTCATCCAGGCTGATGTCGGCGACCGCATAGCGCCGGCCGGGCCGCAACCAGCGCAGATCGGCGACCACGGTCGACGCGTAGCCACCCTTGCCGGTGGCGATCACCAGTGCTTCCCCGCGATCGTCGTCGGTCCAGAGCCACACGAACGGCCCGGTGCTCGAGTTCCACGTCGTACCGTCCCAGCCGCTGCCGAGGTACACCGGCCGGAAGGGCTGTTCGGTCAGCCGGGCGATGCGCGGGTGCTTGCGCCAGCGGTTGAACGCGGCCATCAGGTCGACCGCCGCATCCGGCCAGGTGCCGGGCTTGCCGGGGTCCTGGCCGAACTTCACGTTCCGCACGGCCAGGTAGGAGTAGTAGTCCTCCATCCGGCCGGTCAACTGCCCGCCGTTCATGTACGCCGAGCTCATCGGCAGGTGCCCGAAGCCGGTGACCGCAGTCCGCAGCGAGAGGTCTTCACCGGTGATACCGCCGTTGGCCGTGTTCCAGCCGTTGTAGGCGACGTGCAGCAGGCTGGTGTTCCGGTCGCCCTGGGTCGGCCAGATGTCCAGTTCGCTCGTCATCTTCGGCAGGTAGTGCGGGTACTTCTCGACCAGGTCGTTCAGCAGCCGGCGGCTCAGCACCGCCTTGCGGTAAACGTTGTCACTGGGGTGTGAGTAGGTCGTGACGGACTCGTTCTGCCACCACTCGGTCAGGTCGACCATCTGATGACTCATCCGGTACTGCGTGATCAGCGTCTCGATCTGCGCCCGCTTCTCCTGCAGTTGCACGGGATCCGCGAGGTCTCGGCCTTCGACGTGACCACCACCGCTGAGGCTGTACCAGAGGCCGAGCCGCATCCCGGTGTCCGTCACCGTCCGGGAGAACTCGTCCAGGCTGCGGATCGACTTGGCCATCACCGCGCTCGGCTCGATGCTGTCGCGCGTGGTGTTCCAGAGGTCGTCGAGCATCACCATGTCGAACCGGGCCCGCTTGGCCTTCGGGATGATCACGTCGTAGTAGTAGTTGTCCGGCAGCGTGCTGCCCGGGCCGCCGCGGTAGTCCCAGTCGTTCGTGTTGAACAGCGTGCTGACGTTGTTGTAGCGGAACCGCCGGCGGAAGTGCTCCTCCTCGGCCATCTTCGCGTCGATCACGTCACCCGTGAACACGCTCAGGTTCACCGAGAGGTACTCGAACTCCTCACCGGGGAACAGCACCAACTGCAGCGACTGCGGGTTGGTGGTCACCCGGACGTGGTCGATCTCGTGCCACGCGTTGAGCGCCGCGAAAGGCGGCAGCATGTACTCCGCTGGGTAGTTCCCCTTGCCACGCTGGGTCTTCCAGTTGACCTCGGGGCTGAGGCTCCACCCGTGCCCTTCGGCGTACACGGTGATGACCTTCTTGGGCAGTTCGGCCTTGCCCTCGGGGACGGGTGAGAGTGAGCCGGTGGTGCTCTTCCAGCGCATGTTCGGCGGGTAGTGCAGCCGGTGCGGGCGATCCGGCAGACCGAGCGCCAGCACGGTGGAGTTGGTGATCGTCGTCTTGTCGGCCGAGTCGTTGCGGATCAGAGTGTGGAAACGCCAGCCCGAGCGGCCGTCGTACAGGTCGAACACGGCGGTGACGGTGATCGGCTGCGGGGCCGTTCTGCGCAAGGGGATGCGGAGCTCGCGGCCGACCTTCACCCGCCCCTGGACCGTGTGCATCCATAGGTCGCTGACGCGCGGGGTGAGGATCTCCCAGCCGTCCTCGGCCGTGATCTCGGTCGTGCCGTCGAACTCGTAGGAGAACAGCGGCTGCCGGGATGCCTGGTAGTCCTGACTCGCTTCCTTGTTGTAGATGCTGGTGATCCACATACCGCCTGAGGACGCGTCGAGCTTGATGCGGAGGACGTCGTTCTCCAGCACCCAGATGTTGCCTCGCCGCGTGATCGAAGCGCCGCCGGGTCTGCCAACAGCTTCGGCTTGCAGGACTCCGCCGGAGATGCCGAACACGGCCGCGCCGGCGAACGCGGTACCGCTGACGGTGAGGAACGTGCGGCGGCTGAGCTGATCCATCCGGTTACGCCTCCGTCCGCACGGTCGTCTCGAGGGTGCCGTCGTGCGGGATGCGGAGGACGTGGATGCGGCGGCGCTGATCGCGGAGGTAGGTGCGCGTCGAGGTCACGAGGGAGGCCGCGCGGATGCCTGTCCAGGTGATGCTGATCGTGGTGCGGCCCCGACGGATCACCAGACCGTCGGCGGATGCGGTACGGCTCTCGTTGTAGGGAACAAGGGTGCCGTCCGAGAAGACGACCTCATCACCTGGCTGCAGGACGAGGGGAATTTGTTCGGTGGCGGCCGTTGTCGCCGTCACCCGGCGGGTCACCGAGGCTCGGCCGACGACGAGTTCGGTCGCGACCGTCGAGTCGGTGGTGCGGTAGCGGACCAGGTCCTTCGAGGGGTACTCGGCGACCAGATTGCTGTCGGCATCGGCCTTGCCCGCGCGGACCGTTCCCCAGCAGCCGGTGGCGGTCTGCTGGGAGTGGATCACGGTGCCGGCCTGCGGATGCCAGAGGAAGCCGGTGCCTGCCTTGACAGCACTACCTGCACGGGTTCCGAAGTACGCGCCCAGATAGAGGCCGGGGCGGCGTACGTAGAGGTAGTCCTGGTTCTCCACCTCGTCGCGGCGGAGTTCGGTGAAGTTGTCCTTGCGGAGGTACGGGATCCGGGCGATTGCGGCGCGCTTGGCCGACCTGCTCGGGAACCGCTCGCCGTACGGCGCATGCGCGATGATCCGCGGCGAGGTGTCCTGCTTGGCGAGCGGCTGCACCGACGCCGGATCCGCCGCCCACGCGGTACGGGTCGCCGCTCGGTCTTCCCGTGAGGTGAAGAAGGCGCCCAGTTCCGGTACTGCGGGGACGAAGAGCGAGCCCAGGTTCGTCCGGTCCGGGTCCGGGATCACGTCGTCGTAGTACGCGGTCGCGGTGCGGTCGGAGACGGCGTAGTACGTGAGCCAGCCGGATCCGTCGGGCTCACGCAGCAGGTTGTAGCCGAACCAGTCGCTGAACTTCCGGGTCATCGAGACGAGCAATGGGTTGCCGGTGAGCAGGCGCAACTCGGCCATCTCCGGCAGCATCACCTCGAAGTTGTAGTTGATGTCCATCCCGCGCGGGTCGTAGAAGAACCCGGCCGGGCTCTGCGCCCAGCGCGCGACGTACCGGATGCGCTCCTGAAGTCGCTGCCACAGCGCGCGATCCGGCAACAGAGTGAGCGAGAGCGCCGAGCCGGCCACGCCCGCGACCGCCTGGTTCGTGTACTGGAACGGGTCGTCCCAGACGACACCATTGCCCGGGTCGAGGTACCACGCGGCTCCCTTGCGCAGGGCAACTTCCAGCTCGGTGCGGCGGGCGGGCAGAGCTCTGGCTTGGCGGAGGTTCGCCAGCGTCTTGGCGAGGTAGCCGAGGCCGAAGCCGCTCGACGCCTTGCCCCGCTCCCCCGGCGCGTACTCCGGCCACGAGCCGTCGGGATTCTGCAGCTTCAAGTAGTGCTGCAGCGCCGCATCGAGGCGCCCGAGCAGCGCGGGGTCGCGGTAGTACGGGTTCCAGGCGCGCTTGTTGGCGTAGAACCAGCTGAGCGTGAACACGTGCTCCTGCACCCGCGCGTTGAACGGCTGCGCCGGCGTCCGCCACCATCCCCCGCCCATGAACCCGTACGTCGCGGGGTCGACGTCGACGATGTCGTTCACCATCGGCGCGAGGATCGCCAGGTACGGAGCGAACCGCTGCTCCAGCGGCGCGAACAACCGCCGGTCGGGGGCACCCGCGGGGAGCGGCTGCAGCAGCGGATGAGGTCCGGCGGCGGCTGAACGCGCGGGTAGGGCTGCGTGAGCAGGGAGGGTGGTGAGAGCTGGGGCTACGGCGGCGGCGGAGGCACCGGCGAGCAATGTGCGGCGGTTCAGGGTCATACGGCACTCCTGGGTCCAGGCGGAGACGGCGCGGGGTGTTGGTAAGCGGTTGCCCTGGTCGAGGAGTTTCCTGTCCGGCACTCGGTGGCGTCAAGAGCAGGACGGTGCTAATTCGTATTACTAGGTCGATCCACTCTTGACGGCCGTTGACCGGGCGGTCTAGCGTTCCCGATCAACGCCCGGCAATACGTATTACTCAAGGAGGTGAGCGATGACGACCCGGCTGACCCAGCGCGACATCGCCCGGCTGGCGAAGGTGAGCCAGACGACCGTCTCCTTGGTCCTGAACAACCGCACCGCCGCGTCGGCGCGGATCCCGGCCGAGACGCGGGACCGGGTGCTGAAGGTGATCCGCGAGACCGGGTACGTCGCCGATCCACTCGCCCGCCGGCTGCTGCAGCAGCGCAACCAGATCCTCGGGGTGTTCACCTACGAGTCGGTGTTCCCGAGTGCGAGCGCGGACTTCTACCACCCGTTCCTGAGCGGTATCGAGGAGAGCGCCGAGGAGCTCGGCTGCGACCTGCTGCTGTTCACCAGCGCGCCCGTGACGGACGGCCGCCGCCGCGTCTTCCACGAGAACAACCGGCTCCGGATCGCGGACGGCTCACTGCTGCTCGGCCGCCGCATCCCCGCCGAGGAACTCAGCCGCCTGGTCGCCGAGAAGTACCCCTTCGTCTCCGTCGGCCGCCGCGACGATCCCGAACTCCCCGACGCCCGCGCCACCATCCCGTACGTCGGCGCCGACTACGTGAGCGCGACAGCCACGGTCACCGCCCGGGCTCTCCAGCTCGGACATGAGCGGGTCGCCTTCGTCGGCCCTGGCGAGGGCGCGGAGTCGTCGGCCGACCGCTTGCGCGGGTTCCGCGAGGTCACCGAGCGCGGCCTCCACATCTCTCCAGCAGATCGCGAGTTGAGCGAGGTGCTGGACGAGTTGCTGGCTCAGCAGGTGACGGCGGTGTTCGTCGAGGATCTGGCGGATGCGGCGGCGATCGCGGAGGCGTCCCGGCAGCGCGGACTCGACGTACCGGGCGATCTATCCGTGGTCGCCCTCGGTGATGCGAGCCGGCCGGTGCCGAGTGATGCCGACTACTCCGGCTTCCACATCCCGCGCAAGGAGATGGGCCGGCAGGCCGTCGGTCTGCTCGAGGCGATCCTGTCCGGCGACGAGGCCGAGACCCAGCAACTGCTGTCCTGCGAACTAGTAGAGGGAAGCACCCTCGCCAAGCCGAAGGGTTCATAGATGGAAACGGACGTCCTGGTCATCGGTGGCGGGCTCGGCGGTATCGCCGCGGCTCTGTCCGCCCTGCGCGCCGGTCGCTCGGTCGTGATGACCGAGGAGTACGACTGGCTCGGGGGTCAGCTGACCAGCCAGGCCGTGCCGCCCGACGAGCACACCTGGGTGGAGCAGTTCGGCGTCACCGCCTCCTACCGGCAACTCCGGGAGGGCATCCGGGACTACTACCGGCGCCACTACCCGCTGACCGAGGCGTCTAGAGCCGTCGCCGAGCTCAACCCGGGCGCGGGGTACGTGTCCAAGCTTTGCCATGAACCGCGAGTCGCCCTGGCTGTCCTGGAGCCCATGCTCGCGCCGTACCGCGCCAGCCGCCGCCTGCAGGTGCTCCAGCCGTACAAGCCGGTCTCGGCCGGCACCGACGGCGACCGGGTCACGTCCGTGGTCGTGCAGCACCGGGACACGGGTGACCAGCTCACCCTGGCCGCGCCCTACGTACTGGACGCCACGGAGACCGGCGAGCTCCTACCGCTCACGGGCACGGAGTACGTGACTGGCTTCGAGTCGCAGGCCGCCACCGGTGAGCCAAGTGCGCCGGACGAGGCTCAGCCGCTGAACATGCAGGCTGTCTCGTTCTGCTTCGCAGTGGATCACGTTGACGGCGACCAGGTCGGGGACGAGCCGGTCAACTACTCGTTCTGGCGGAACTACCAGCCGCCGTTCTGGGGTGACCGGATGCTGTCGTGGAACGCGCCGGATCCGCGCACGCTGGCGACCTCGCGGCGCACATTCACGCCGAACCCGGACGACGATCCGCTCGCGGTGGTCGCGGACCAGCGGCGTACCGGCGGCGACACGAACCTGTGGACCTTCCGGCGGATCGCGGCGCGGCGGCACTTCGTACCCGGCGCCTACGAGAGCGACATCTGCCTGGTGAACTGGCCGATGATCGACTACCTCGAGGGCCCGGTGATTGACGTACCGGACGTGGACAAGCATCTGGCCGGGGCGCGCGAACTGTCGCAGGCGGTCTTCTACTGGCTGCAGACCGAGGCTCCCCGGCCGGACGGCGGGACCGGCTTCCGCGGACTCCGCCTGCGCGGCGATCTGCTCGGCTCCAGCGACGGCCTGGCCCAAGCGCCGTACATCCGGGAGTCGCGGCGGATCGCCGCGGAGTACACGATCGTCGAGCAGGACCTGTCGGTCGCGGTACGGGGTGCGAAGGGCGCGGTCGAGTACTCCGACAGCGTGGGCGTC
Organism: Kribbella qitaiheensis; assembly: GCF_042657745.1. Lineage (GTDB taxonomy): Bacteria > Actinomycetota > Actinomycetes > Propionibacteriales > Kribbellaceae > Kribbella > Kribbella qitaiheensis. The sequence goes on from NZ_JBHSKE010000005.1 coordinate 28,184, forward strand.
GGGATGTACCGGATCGACCTGCACCCTTCCACCGGCGGCGACAACTACATCGACGTGGCCAGCAGCCCGTTCCGGATCCCGCTCGGGGCGCTGATCCCGCAGCGGGTGGAGAACCTGCTGCCGGCCGGCAAGAACCTCGGCACCACGCACATCACCAACGGCTGCTACCGGCTGCACCCGGTCGAGTGGAATGTCGGCGAGGCCGCTGGGCTGCTCGCCGCCTTCTGCCTGGACCGCGACGTCAGCCCGCGCGCGGTCCGCAACTCCCCTGCTCTGCTCAGCGACTTCCAGGCACGGCTGGTCGCCCAGGGCGTCGAACTGAGCTGGCCGGCCATCGCAGGCTACTGAGTACCGGCTACTGATGGAGGACTGACACCATGAAACTCCGAACGCTGACCGCGGCCGGTGTGGCCGCAGCTCTGCTGGCACTGGCCGGCTGCGGTGGCGGCTCCGGCGACGAGGCCGGCGCGTCCGGCCCGGTCGACCTGCGGATGACGATCTGGAGCGCGAACGCCAAGCACACCGCGCTGTTCGACCAGATCGCCGCCGCCTACAAGAAGGACCACCCGGAGGTCGGCAAGATCACCTTCGAGTCGATCCCGTTCGACAGCTACACGACCGCGCTGACCACCCAGATCGGTGGCGGCAACGCGCCCGACCTGGCCTGGATCCTGGAGAGCACCGCACCCGATTTCGTCTCCTCAGGCGCGCTGGAGGAGATCGACAAGGACGCGGATCTGTTGCCGAGCGCAACTGCCACCTGGGAGCAGGACGGCAAGCTGTTCGCCTACCCGTTCTCCACCTCGCCGCTGGGCGTCTTCGTCAACACCGACCTGGTGACGGCGGCCGGGCGACAGACCCCGGCCCAGCAGATCGCGGCCGGCACCTGGACCTGGGACCAGGCGGTCGCGACCGGCGCCGCAGTACAGGCGAAGACCGGCAAGGGCGGCATCGTGGTCGGCGACTTCGACTACAAGGGCTGGGACACGCTGAACACGATCTGGGCCGGCTGGGGCGCTCGGCCGTGGAGCGAGGACGGCAAGACCTGCGGGTTCGACCAGCCCGAGATGGTCGACGCGATGACCTTCGTGCACAAGATGGTCTTCACCGACAAGGCGATGCCCGGTCCGGGCCGGACCACCGACTTCTTCGCCGGCGACGCGTCGATGGTGCTCATCCAGATCAGCCGCGCGGCCCTGCTGGAGAAGGCGAAGTTCAAGTGGGACCTGGTGCCGCTGCCGAAGGGCCCGGCCGGTGAGTACTCCGTCGTCGGCCAGGCGGGGATCGGCGTTCTCAAGCGCGGCAAGCACGCCGACGAGGCGAAGAAGTTCCTGGCCTACTTCACCAACCAGGAGAACTCGGCCAAGCTCGCGCAGTTCTTCCCGCCGCCGCGTAAGTCCCAGCTGACCACGGACCTGCTGGCCAAGGCGAACCCGCTGCTCAAGCCGGCGCAGTTGCAGAGTGTCGTGATCGACGGTGTCGAACGCGGCGACATCAAGACGGGCCACACAGGCTACGCCGAGCTCCAGCAGACCGTCCGCGCCGCGCTCGACCCGCTGTGGAAGCCCGACGCGGACGTCAAGGCGGTCCTGTCCGGGGTGTGCACGAAGATCAACCCGCTGCTGAGCAAATGACCATCCTTCTGGACAAACAAGTGGCGGCGCCGGACCCGCCGGCCGCCGAGCGGGCGCCGTACTGGACGATGCGGCGGCGCGACGAGCTGGCCGGCTGGCTGTTCGTCGCGCCGCAGCTGGCCGGGATCGTTGCCTTCGTCATCGTTCCGCTCGGGCTGGGTGTCTGGTACAGCCTGCACGAGTGGAACGTGCTGGCCGGCACCTTCGACTTCGTCGGCGGTGACAACTTCAAGGCTCTGGCGTCGGACCCGCGACTCGGTCCGGCGCTCCGGGCGACCGGATTGTTCTCTGCCGGCCTGGTGGCGCTGAACCTCAGTCTCGCCTTGTTCCTCGCGGTGCTGCTCAACCAGAAGCTCCGCTGCACGGTCGTCTTCCGCACGTTGTTCTTCTCGCCTGTCGTGGTGACGCTGGTCGCCTGGACGATCGTGTGGGGTTTCCTGCTGCAGGACAACGGCGGGATCAACGGGTTTCTGGACCTGGTCGGGATCGACGGGCCGAACTGGTTGCGCGGTGACGCGACGGCGATGATCTCGGTGATCGTGGTGCAGCTGTTCAAGGGCGTCGGGCTGAACATGGTGCTGTTTCTCGCTGCCCTGCAAGGGGTTCCGGCCGAGCTCTACGAGGCGGCCCGGATCGACGGCGCGTCGGCCTGGGCTCGGTTCCGCCGGGTCACCGTGCCGCTGATCAGCCCGACGATCCTGCTCACGTCGATCCTCACGGTGGTGGGGTCACTCCAGGTCTTCGCGCAGATCGCAGTACTGACGCAGGGCGGGCCTGGTACTTCGACCACCGTGCTCGTCTACTACCTGTACCAGCAGGCGTTCCAGTTCCATCACTTCGGTTACGGCGCGACGATCTCGCTGCTGCTGTTCGCCATCGTCCTCGGGTTGACGGTCCTGCAATGGCGGATGCGCCGGAGGTGGGTGTTCTATGAGGACTAACACAGGCATGAGTCGTAAGTCGTCCGTCTCCGGGCTGAGCCGCCGCGGCAGGCTCATCGCGTACGCCGTCCTGCTGGTCTGCTGCATCCCGTTCGTCTTCCCGACTTGGTGGATGGCGACGGCCTCGCTGAAGCCGGTGAACGAGATCTTCGCGTTCCCGCCGTCGCTACTGCCCCGCTCGGCGACTTTGGACGCCTACCGGCAGGTGTTCGAGCTGCAGACGTTCGGCCGGCAGTACCTGAACAGCCTGTACATCGCGGTGATCGTCACCCTCGGCACGCTGGTGGTGTCGTCGCTGGCCGGCTACGCCTTCGCGCGGATCAAGTTCCGTGGCGCCGGGGTGGTCTTCGTGATCGTGCTGGCCGGGCTGCTGGTGCCGAACGAGGTGACGATCATCCCGCTCTACCGGATGTTCGACTCGCTCGGCCTGGTGAACACCCACTGGCCGCTGATCCTGATCCCGATGCTCGGCGCGCCCAGCGTGCTGGCCACCTTCATCATGCGCCAGTTCTTCATCACCCTGCCGAAGGAGCTCGAGGAGGCCGGGCGGGTCGACGGGCTCGGCCGGCTCGGGCTGTTCTGGCAGGTGTCGCTCCCGCTGGCCCGCCCCGCGATCGGCGCGGTCTCGATCTTCACCTTCCTGCACAGCTGGAATCTCTACCTGGAACCGATCGTTTTCCTCTCCAGCAAGGACAAGTTCACCATCCCCCAGGCCCTCACCCAGTACGTCGACGCGTACGGCGGGGCCATGTGGAATGTCCAGTTGGCGGCCGCCACCCTCAGCGCTCTCCCGGTCCTGATCATCTTCGTCCTCGCCCAACGCCAGTTCGTCGAGGGCCTCGCCCAAACAGGCCTGAAGGGGTAGGCGCGTATGCACGTGGACGAATGCCGCTGACCCGGAGTACCGGTCCCTCGGTGTGCTGTGTCGGTGGCAGGCTGTACAAAGGGAAGGTGACTTTCCATGCCGCGGTTTTCATCGCGACCAGCCTCGACGGATTCATCGCGCGCCCGGACGGGTCGATCGACTGGCTCACCGAACGTGGTGAGAAGGCCGGCGACACCGGGTACGACGAGTTCATGGCGGCGGTCGACACCGTCGTGCTCGGCCGGAACACCTACGAGAAGGTGCTCACCTTCGGCTTCTGGCCGTACGAGGGCAAGCAGGTCGAGGTGCTCAGCAGCACGCTGCCGCTGGATGCCGACGAGCGGATCATCGTGCACCGGACCGTCGAAGCCCTGGTCCAGACGCTGGACGACCGCGGTGCCAAGCGGATCTACGCGGACGGCGGCCGGGTCGTGCAGACCTTCCTCCGTGCCGGCCTGCTGAACGAACTCACCATCACCGTCGTCCCGGTCCTGCTCGGCCAAGGCATCCCACTCTTCGGCGAACTCGACCACGACATCTCCCTCACCCACAACGCCACCCGCACTCTGGGCGCCGGCCTGATCCAGTCCGACTACACCATCCACCGCTGACCCCGGGTGGTGGGTAATTGGGTTGGTCGGAGGCCGCGCAGCGGACGATAATCGTTCCTTGTGCCTGGTGCCCGGAGGTTGTTCGCCGATGTGACGCCGCTGCGGGAGTCGGTGGAGTTCCGCTGGCTCTGGGGCGGGCAGTCGCTGTCGTCGATCGGCAGCCTGATGGCCATGGTCGCGGTCGCGATTCAGATGTACGACCTGACCGGCTCGTCGGTGGCGGTCGGCGCGATCAGCCTCGCCAGCCTGGTTCCGACCTTGGTGCTCGGGTTGTTCGGCGGCTCGATCGCGGACGCGGTCGACCGGCGGCGGCTGGTGCTGTTCACCAGCAGTGGGCTGATGCTCGTATCGCTCGTGTTCGCCCTGCAGGCATTGCTCGAGTGGCGGCAGGTCTGGCTGCTTTACTTGCTCACGGCAATCGCCGCGGCGCTGAGCGCGGTCGACACCCCCTCACGCCGGACGTTCATCCCGCGCGTACTCCCGCTCGAACGACTCCCGGCCGCCGCTGCGTTGAGCCAGTTGTCCTTCCAGGTCGCGATCATCGCCGCACCCGTGCTGGCCGGGGTACTGGTCGCCACGGTCGGCCTCGAATCGGCGTACGGGATTGATGCGTTGACATTCGCAGCCGTCATGGTGAGCGTCCAGCGGCTGCCACCCATGCCACCCGAGGGCGGCGGCACCGGCGTCGGCCTGCGCTCCGTGGTCGAGGGCCTCAAGTACGCGGTGAACCACAAACTGATCGGGATGATCTTCCTGATCGACCTCAACGCGACCGTCCTCGCGATGCCGACCGCCCTCTTCCCCGCCCTCGCCGCCACCCACTTCGGCGGCGGCCCGCAAACCGTCGGCTACCTGTTCGCCGGCATCGGCATAGGCGGCCTGATCGCCGCAGTACTCTCCGGCCCTCTCGGCCACATCCGCCGCCAGGGCCGGGCGATGCTCATCTCGGTCGCCGTCTGGGGCGCCGGCATCGGCAGCGTCGGCCTGACCCACAACCTCTGGCTGGCCGTCACCTTCCTCGCGATCGCAGGCGCCGCCGACATCGTCACCACCGTCTTCCGCGCGACGATCCTGCAAACCAACACCCCCGACGAACTCCGAGGCCGCCTCAACTCCCTCGACTTCATCATCGGCCTGGGCGGCCCCAACCTCGGCAACGTCCGAGCCGGCGCCGTAGCCGGCCTCTTCGGCCCAGTCACCAGCATCATCACCGGCGGCGCCGCCTGCATCCTAGGCATCCTCGCCCTCTCCACCAACAAGCCCTTCCGCCGCTACGACGCCAAGTCCGACCAACCAGCAGACCCCGCACTCCAGGGCTGAAGCGACACCCTCGGCAGGTGGGGAAGACGATGTCGTGAACGCCGTTGTCGAGATACCACCCCAGCGGAAGAAGCACCCGAACGCCACCAACGCCGTACCGACCGACAGGTAGTAGTCGCCAATTCAGCCCCACCCCCACCACGGCCGAGCCTGACCGCACCCGAGCGACGGCACATCTACCTGTCCCTCGGTACGGGACTCCTCACAGCGGCCAAATCGCGGGGCGGATGCGGCTGGTCCGCTGGTACGAAGTCGGGGTCCTCGGACAGTGTCTGGGGACCCCGGACAGGCCATCTGGTGTTCAAGGTCCCCAGTAGGGGTCCGCAGGGCCGACTTGCGGCAGCGTTCAGCGGTACCGGCCGACCGGGCGCAGTACCTCGCGTTCGGTCAGCGGTGGAGGAGTTGGGCGGCTTCGGCGGCCCAGTAGGTGAGGATGGTGTCGGCGCCCGCTCGGCGGATCGAGGTGAGGGTTTCCATGATCGCGCGCTCGCGATCGATCCAGCCGTTGGCCGCGGCGGCTTCGACCATCGCGTACTCGCCGGAGACGTTGTACGCGGCAACGGGTACGTTCACGTGGTCGCGGAAGTGGCGGATGATGTCGAGGTACGCCAGGGCCGGCTTCACCATCACGATGTCGGCACCCTCCTCGAGGTCCAGGTCGACCTCACGCAGAGCCTCGCGGGCGTTCGCCGGGTCCTGCTGGTAGGTCTTGCGGTCGCCCTGCAGCGACGAGTCCACGGCCTCGCGGAACGGGCCGAAGAAGGCCGACGCGTACTTCGCGGCGTAGGCCAGGATCACCGTGTCGGGATGCCCGGCCGCGTCCAGCGCGGTACGGATCGCGCCGACCTGGCCGTCCATCATCCCCGACGGGCCCACGACGTGCGCACCGGCGGAGGCCTGGGCGACGCCCATCTCCGCGTAGATCTTCAGCGTCGCGTCGTTGTCCACCCGACCGGCAGAGTCCAGTACGCCGCAGTGCCCGTGCGAGGTGAACTCGTCCAGGCAGAGGTCCGACATCACCAGCAGGTCATCGCCGACCTCGGAGACAGCGTCCCGGATCGCGACGTTCAGGATTCCGTCCGGGTCCACCGCACCGGAGCCGACCTCGTCCTTCGACGAAGGCACCCCGAAGAGCATGACACCACCGATCCCGAGCTGAGCGGCCTCGGCGATCGCCTTGCGGGCGGTGTCGCGGGTGTGCTGGTAGACGCCCGGCATGGAGCTGATCGCGATCGGCTCGCGCGCGCCTTCCCGGATGAACATCGGCAGGATCAACTGACGAGGCTCGAGCGTGGTCTCGGAGACCAGCCTGCGCATTGCCGCGGACGACCGGAGCCGCCGCGGCCTGACACCCGGGAAACCAGTCACCGACCTAGCTCTTCCTACGTGAGCCCGAGCGGCGCTCGGACGGGCGGGTGACCGGTTCACCGGCCTCGATCATGGTGTCACGCCGGTCGGCGCCGAATCGAGCCAGCGCGTCGGCCAGTTCCTCGGCCGACGGGGACTCGGCCATCGCGTCCACGCGCAGGCCGTGCTCCTCGGCGGTCTTCAGGGTCGCCGGGCCGATCACCGCGATCACCGTCGACGCGTGCGGCTTGCCGGCGATACCGACCAGGTTGCGCACCGTCGAGGACGAGGTGAAGACGACCGCGTCGAACTTGCCGGACTTGATCGCCTCGCGGGTCGGCGCGGGCGGCGGAGCGGCCCGGACGGTCCGGTACGCCGTGACGTCGTCGACCTCCCAGCCGAGATCGGTCAGGCCGGCCACCAGCGTCTCGGTGGCGATGTCCGCGCGGGGCAGGAAGACCCGGTTGATCGGGTCGAGCACCTCGTCGAACGGCGGCCAGTCCTCGACCAGCCCGGCGGCGGACTGCTCGCCCGACGGCAGCAGGTCCGGCCGGATGCCCCAGGCGCCGATCGCCTCGGCGGTCTTCTCGCCGACCGCGGCGATCTTCAGGCCGGAGAAGGCGCGCGCGTCCAGGCCGTACTCGTCGAACTTCTCCCGGACCGCCTTGACCGCGTTCACCGAGGTGAAGGCGACCCACTCGTACCGGCCCTCGACCAGGCCACGGATGGCCTTGTCCATCTGCTGCGGGTTGCGCGGCGGCTCGACGGAGATCGTCGGCACCTCTTCCGGCATCGCGCCGTAGCGGCGCAGCCGGTCCATCAGCGGCCCGGCCTGGTCTTTGGTGCGCGGCACCAGGATCCGCCAGCCGAACAGCGGCTTGGTCTCGAACCAGCTGAGCGACTCGCGCTGCTCGACGACCGCGCCGACCACGATGACGGCCTCACCCGTCAGCTTGGCGGCACGCAGGTCGGCCACGATCGTGCCCAGGGTGCCGACCACGCTGGTCTGCGCCGTGGTGGTGCCACCGACGGTCGCAGCGACCGGAGTATCGGCGTCGAAGCCGGCCTCGACCAGCGCAGTGGTGGTCTCCTTCAGCATTTCGACCGCATTCAGCAGCACGAGGGTCTGCTTGGGGTGCAGCCGGGTGAAGTCGAGCTTGGACTCGGCCAGGTCGAGCACGGTGACCTCGCGGTCGCCCTTCATCGTCAGCGGGATGCCCGCGTACGTCGGGACGGCGCTGACCTCGCTCACACCGGGAACCACGTTGAAGCCGATCCCGGCCTTGCGGCAGGCGGCGGCCTCTTCGGCTCCGCTGGAGAAGGTGAACGGGTCGCCGGTGAGCAGGCGGACCACGTTCGCCGAGGTCTTGGCGGTCTTCACCACCAGGCGGGCGCGGGCCGCGACCCGCAGCGCCCGGCTGCCCTCGGCGCCGGAGCCGTCCACGATCTCGACGCCCGGCTTGCAGTACGCCAGGAAAGCGTCGTGCTCGGGACCCTCCACCACCACGGCGTCGGCGTTCGCCAGCACGTCGCGGCCGGCCAGCGTCAGCAGGGCGGGGTCGCCCGGTCCGACGCCGACGAACGTGACGTGCCCGAGCGGTCTGGCCTGCTTGACCGTCGTGGTGCTGGCTGCGATCTTCGCCGGCACCTTCTGGGGTGCCTTGGTGGCCGCTGTCTTCGCGCTGCTCACGTCTGCTGTCGCCTTTGCCCTTGTCCTGCTCGTCCTCTGAATCCCACGCGTGCTCGTCCCGCTGCTGCCCGTCGTTCCCCGTGCCGGTGTCATGTCTGCTCCAGCAACTCGTTCGCGAGTGCCCGCCCGAGGGCCCGTGGGTCGTCCACCGGCCCGTTGGCCGACAGCCGCCGTACGCCGCCCTCCTGGCCGAGCGCTCCCCGGAGCCACAGCTCCGGCCCGTCCTCACCTTCGACCACCTCGGCAAGCGCGCCGACCGGAGCCGTGCACCCTGCCTCGAGCGTGGCCAGCAACTGCCGTTCCGCGGTCACCGCGGCGCGTACCGCGGGATCCTCCAGCGGAGCAAGAGCTTCCAGTACCGCGACGTCGTCGGCGCGGCATTCGATGCCCAGGGCACCTTGTCCCGGTGCCGGCAGAACCTGGATCGGGTCCAGCGTCTCGGTGACCTCCGAAAGCCGGCCCAACCTGGCCAACCCTGCCCTCGCGAGCACCACCGCGTCCAATTTGCCCTCGGCGACCATCGCGATCCGGCTGTCCACGTTGCCGCGGATGCCGGTCAGTTCCAGCCCCAGTCCGAGCGCCTCCAGCTGCGCGACCCGGCGGGGTGAACCGGTCCCGACCAGGGCGCCGGTCTGCAGCTCGCCGAGGCTCAGGCCGTCGCGGGCCACCAGTACGTCGCGGGGGTCCTCGCGCTGCGGGACTGCGCCGATCGTCAGGCCTTCGACCGGCATGGTCGGCAGGTCCTTCAGCGAGTGCACCGCGACGTCGATCTGGTGGGCCAGAAGGGCGTCGCGCAGCGCGCTGACGAAGACGCCGGTGCCGCCGATCTGCTCCAGCGGTGCCTTGTTGGTGTCGCCGGTGGTCACGATCGGCACCAGCTCGACCTCGTGCCCGAGAGCCCGAAGGCTGTCGGCGACGTGGGTCGCCTGGGCTGTCGCGAGCGCGGAGCGGCGGGTACCGAGCCGGATCATGCGGACTCACCTCCGGTGATCTGCGGTGCCGAATGCTGTGCTGGATCAGGGGCCGGATCAAGGGCCGTCTTCGGCGTCGCCTTGGGAGCGGTGACCGCGTCGACCGTCGCGGGGTCCAGCGCGAAGAGCTCGCGCAGCGCGTCCGCGTACGTCGGTCCGCCCGGATCCGCGGCGAGTTCCTTCACCCGCACGGTCGGGGTGTGCAGCACCTTGTCGACCACCCTGCGGATGGTCCGGGCCACCTCGCCGCGCTGGACGTCGTCGAGCCCCGGCAGCTTGCGGTCCAGCCGGGCCAGCTCGGCGTCGACGAGCTCGCTCGCCATCGTCCGGAGCGCGACCACCGTCGGGGTGACGGACGCGGCCCGCCGGGTCGCCTCGAAGGCACCCGTCTCCTCGCCGACGATCCGCCGTACTTCCTCGACGTCGTGCTCGCTGCCGCCCGCGGTACCGGCGAGGTCCGCCAGGGTGACCAGGGTGACGCCGGGGATCCGCGCCGCGGCCGGGTCCACGTCGCGCGGAAGAGCCACGTCCAGTACTCCGAACGGCCGCCCGTCCGCGGCGTTCCGGACCATCTCCTCGGTCAGTACTACGCCGCGCGCGCCGGTGCACGACACGACCAGGTCGGCCTCGGTCAGCGCGTCCGGGACCTCGGCCAGGCGGATCGCAGTACCGCCGACGCGGTCCGCCAGGGCGGCGGCGCGATCGAAGTTGCGGTTCGCGATGGTGACGCTCGTCGCACCGCCCGCGAGCAGGGTCTGCGCGGCCAGGGATGCCATCGAACCGGCGCCGACAACCAGCGCGCGGCGGCCGGCGAAGCCGCCGACGGCCTCGAGTCCGGCGGAGACCACCGAGCGGCCGGCCGAGTCGATGCCGGTCTCGGTGCGGGCGCGCTTGCCGACCCGCAACGCGTGCTGGAACAGGGCGTTCAGGCCGGTGCCGATCGTCTCCAGGTCCTGGCCGACGCGCAGCGACTCCTTCACCTGGCCGAGGATCTGGCTCTCGCCGACGATCATCGAGTCCAGGCCGACCGCGACCTGGAACAGGTGCGCGACCGCGCCCTCCTCGAAGTGCACGTAGAGGTGCTCAGCCAGATCCAGCAGCGGTACGCCGGTGAGGTCGGACAGGATCGCGGTGACCTCGTCCATGCCCGCGTGGAAGCGGTCGACGGTCGCGTAGACCTCGGTGCGGTTGCAGGTGGCGACCACGGCCGACTCGGTCACCGCCGGGGTGTGCTGCACGGCCAGCGCCAGCTTGGTCGCGGCGTCCGGGTCGAGGGCGACCCGTTCCAGGACCGAGATGTCCGCGCTGCGATGCGAGATGCCGACGACCAAGTAGCTCATGCGCCGACACCCCCACCCACGCTGGGCAGATCGGTCAGACCGTTCATCGTCGCTGGTAGCTCGGGCACCTCGGGGAGCGCCGCCTCTCCGGACTTTCGTTGTTCGTGGTACGCCAGGATCTGCAACTCGATCGAGAGGTCCACCTTGCGGATGTCGACGCCGTCGGGCACGGACAGCACCACCGGCGCGAAGTTCAGGATGCTCGTCACCCCGGCGGCGACCAGGCGGTCGCAGACCTCCTGGGCGGGGCCGGCCGGAGTGGTGATGACGCCGATCGAGACCCGGTCGGAGGCGACGATCTCCTCGAGCTCGGCGAAGTCGCGGACCACCATCTCGCCGATCCGCTCGCCGACCAGGCTCGGGTCGGCGTCCAGCAGCGCCACGATCCGGAAGCCGCGGGTGCCGAAGCCGGAGTAGTTCGCCAGCGCGTGGCCCAGGTTTCCGATCCCGACGATGACCACGGCCCAGTCCTGGGTGACGCCGATCTCGCGGGCGATCTGGTAGCGCAGGTACTCCACGTCGTAGCCGACGCCGCGGGTGCCGTAGGAGCCGAGGTAGGACAGGTCCTTGCGGAGCTTGGCCGAGTTGACGCCGGCCGCGGTCGCGAGATCCTCGCTCGACGCGGTGGCGATGCCACTGTCCGACAGCGCGGTCAGGGCCCGCAGATACACCGGCAAGCGCGCGACAGTGGCCTCGGGAATGCCGCGTTCGGTTCTCGTCGGCGCGCCGGGGCGACGGCTGCGGGCAGGCGTCACAATTCTCCTGGAAATGGTGGTTCGCAAGTCACCGCCTCACGGCTGGCGACTACCCCACTCTAGGAGCTTGTGAACGTGAGAACAAAATCGGCGATGACACCCATGACGGATGTCACTAGCGGACGCCCGGCGAAGATCACTGACTTGTCAAGGCCTTCTTCAGCCTGAGCGGGTCCACCCGCCAGAAGTCGTGCTGGCGGCCGTCGACGAGGGTGACCGGGATCTGTTCGGCGTACTGCTCGAACAAGGCGGGGTCCTGGGTGATGTCGATCTCGGTCCAGCCGACCCCGAGCTCGCCGCAGACCTGCTCGACGATCGCCCGGGCGTCGTCGCAGAGGTGACAGCCCGGTTTCCCGTACAGCGTCACCCTCACCGGTCCGCCTCCCGCAACCTGCCCTTGGCGACCTTGCCGGTGACCGAGTGCGGGAGGTGGTCGACCACCTCGATCTCCACCGGGCACTTGAACCGCGCCAGCCGCGTCCCGGCGTACTCCAGGATCTCGGCGGGCACCGGCGCGGCGCCGGTCTTCGGTACCACGAACGCCTTCACCGCCTCGCCGGTCTCTTCGGACGGCACGCCGATCACGGCGGCCTCCCGTACTCCGGGGGCGGTGACCAGGACCTCTTCCACCTCGCTCGGGAAGACGTTGAACCCGGACACGATGATCAGCTCGCGGAGCCGGTCGACCAGGAACAGGTCCCCGTCGGCGTCGAGGTAGCCGACGTCGCCGGTGCGGTACCAGCCCTCGTCGTCCGGCCCGTCCACGCTGTCCGGCCAGTACCCCGAGAACAGGTTGCCGCCGCGGATCACGATCTCGCCGGGGTCGTCACCCTCGACGTCCTCGCCCTGCTCGTCGGCGATCCGGAGCTCGACATGCGGCAGGGCCCGACCGACCGAGCCGGGCTTCGGGTCGTCCTCGCCGAGGGTCGTGGTGACACCTGGCGACGCCTCGGTCAGCCCGTATCCCTGGTGCACGAACAACCCGGTCGCCTGCTCGAACCGCTCCGCGAGCCCGCGCTCGAGGGTCGACGCGCCGGTGAGAACCACCTTCACCGTCCCGAGCGCGTCCTTCAGATCCGGCCGGGCGAGGAACGCGTTCAGCGCCGGCGGAGCCAGCGGCAGCCGCGTCACGCCGTACCGGCGGATCAGGTCGATCGTGGCGGTCGAGTCGAACCGCCGCTCGAGGATCAGCGCCGCGCCGGTGGCGACGGCCCAGCCGAGCACCGCGTTCAGGCCGAATGCGTGGAACATCGGCAGCACGCCGAGCACGACGTCGTCCGGGCCCATCCGGTCCTCGCCGAGGTCGGCGAGATTCTTCACGTTCGCGCCGAGCGCCCGGTGGGTGAGCATCGCGGCGCGCGGCTCACCACTCGTCCCGGACGTGTAGAGCAGGACGGCGAGCGCCTCTGGGTCGGTTTGTGGCGTGAGCGGAGCGTGACCGGTCAGCTCGCCGGGACGGACCACCCGGATGCCCTCGACCTTGTCCGCCAGGTCCCCGTCGGTGACCGCGATCCGGGCCCCGGAGTGCGCGATCACGTGGCCGACCTCGGTCTTGGTCAGGCCCGTGTTCAGCGGTACGGCGACCAGCCCGGCGCGAAGACATCCAAGGTAGGAGGTGACGAACTCGACGCTGTTGGCCATCAGCAGAACCACCCGGTACCCCGGGACCAGGCCGGCTGCCGCGAACCCCTGGGCAGCCGCGTTCACCGCCGTGTCGAGCTGGCCCCAGGTCAGCCGCCGGTCGCCGTCTACCAGCGCGAGACCTTCGCCGTGACGTCGCGCTGTGTCACGAAGAGTGTCCGCGAAGTTGAAGTTCACCAGGCGAGTCTGCCACGAGGCCATTAGGGTGCTCCCTGTGACTCGACCTAAGACGTGTGAACTGCGCGCCGGCTCCGCCTCACCGGAGTACTGGGATCGATTGCAGGCACGCGTGACGGGGGCTGTACAGGTGTACTCCCGGGCGATAGCCTGCCCTGCCCGGTGAAGTCGGACGACGTCCGCGCACCGGTGTCGCACGACGGCCTGGACCTGGCCCACGCAACGACTTGCCCGGGCTCGGCGAACGATCTTGCGAGGCCCGGGGTGGTGGGGGATCCGTGTGCGGTCAACCCGTACGACGGGCTGCTGCGCCCTGCGCGAGCAATCGGCCGGCGGATCCGTGAATATCGGCTCGGACGGACGGCGGCACGCCGCGCACTGTTGACAGCGGGTGCTTCAGACGTAACGCTCGGTGCTGTCTCAGCCGCTGTGGGCCTTCGCGGATGTGTCAGACGCAGACGTGTCAGTTGAACGGGGAGAGAACTTGACGACGCCGGAGCCAAGCCCGGACGGGATGAGACGCGCAGAGCTCGTCGATCGCGCCCAGGCAGGGGATGTCGGTGCGTTCGGCGAGCTGTACGACGAGTACTCGCTGACCGTGTATCGCTACATCTACGCGCGGGTGTCGTCGTCGGCGCTCGCGGAGGACCTCACCAGCGAGACGTTCGTCCGGGCGCTGCGCGCACTGGACTCGTTCCGCTGGCAGGGCCGGGACTTCGGTGCCTGGCTGGTGACGATCGCGCGGAACCTGATCACCGACCACTACAAGTCGGGCCGGGTCCGGCTCGAGGTGGTCACTGACGAGATCGAGACCCACGACCGGCTGACGGAGGGCCCGGACGTCGATGTGCTGGCCGCCGCCACCGCCGAAGTACTGCGGGACGCCGTCGCGGCGCTTCCCGACGAGCAACGCGACTGCCTGACGATGCGATTCTTCGCCGGTCTGTCGATCGCTGAAACGGCCAAGGCGCTCGAGAAGTCGGAGGGCGCCGTCAAGCAACTGCAACTGAGGGCCGTACGGCACTTGGCGAAGGTTATCCCCAAGGACTTGAGGTGAGGAGGATGACAACGAATGTCTTTCGTAACCCGTCAGGGAGATTCCTCGTTTGCCTGGTGAGGACCTGTCGGTGACCCCGGCTGGCCATTGAGGAGAACGAGAACTCATGAGTGACCTACACAGGGCTCGAGCGCGCGCGGAGGCATTCGCGCACGCGGTCGATCACGGGCCCCGTCACTCTTCGCGACTGAGCGATGACCCTGAACTGATGGATGCTGTGGAGCTCGCTGGACGGCTGAGGACCGCCGGCGCAGTCTCACCGCGACCGGAGTTCACTGCCGAGCTGAGGCACCGTCTCCTCGAGCAGGCCGCGGCCCGTGCCGCGACGACGACTCCGACCGTGGTGCGCAGCACACCGGACGACCAGGACGAACCGCCTCCGCGCGAGGACGACGACGCGTCCGTGACAGATATCCGGCACCGCCACCGCCATCGTCATGGCCGGCGTATCCGGCTCGTGGCCAGTACCGCTGCGCTGGTCCTCCTCGGAGGTGGCATCGGATCTGCCGCCGCCGCTCAGCAGGCGATGCCCGGCGACACGCTGTACGGGATGAAGCGCAGCATCGAGAACGTCTCCACCAACGTCAGCGTCGGGGACGACTCCCGGGGCCGGCGCGAGCTCCAGCACGCGATGACCCGGCTGTCCGAGATCGACGCGATGGCCGACAACCGCGGCGGCGACGTCACCACGATCAACAGCACGCTCGACGACTTCTCCGCGCAGGCCCGCAAGGGTGTGTCCCGGCTCGTAGCCTCGTACCAGCAGGACGGCGACTCCACCTCCATCACGGTAGTCACGACGTTCATCACCAGCGCCCGCCAGGCCATCGGTGAGCTCGCTCCGAAGCTGCCGCCGGAGTCGCTGAAGGGAGCGGTCGAGGCCCTGGCCACGATCGAGCAGCTCGCTCAGCACACGACCGTCGCGTGCCCGAAGTGCGACAAGCCGAAGCCGCCGAAGACCGCGGGTCCGGCGACCACCAACCCGGGCACTGAGCCGAGCGACCCCGGCAACGCCGGGCCGACGACCGTGCCCAGCACCAAGCCGAGCGCTCCCAGCGCGAAGCCGAGCACGGTGCCTTCCAAGGGCCTGAACCCGACGATCCTGCAAGAGCCGACGTCGAAGCCGACCGACCTGAAGACGCCACCGAACCCATCGGACAAGCCCACCACGACACCGTCAGGACCCACCGTCCCGACCCTGCCGACACCGGGCACCCCGAGCTGGCCCTGGCCCTTTCCGACCCTCAGCCTGCCCCTCCCTACCATCAACCTCCCCGGCGTGCTCCAAACCCTGCTCCCGCCCTGGAAGTGAACTAGCCACCTGAAGAGCTGGGGGGTGGGGCGGGCTAGAAGAAGACGCTGCGGCGTTGCATCAGCAGGGCGTAGAGGGTCTGCTGGATGGTTTCGCGGACCTGGTCGGTGACGTTGAAGACGAGCATGGGGTCGTCGGCGGCGCCCTCGGCGAAGTCGTCGGTGCGGATCGGTTCGCCGAACTCGATCAGCCACTTGGAGGGCAGCGGGATCAGGCCGAGGGGTCCCAGCAGCGGGAAGAACGGCGTGATCGGAATGTAGGGGACGCCCAGCAGCCGCGCGAGAGACGCCATGTTCCCGACGAGCGGGTAGATCTCCTCGGCGCCGACGATCGAGCAGGGGACGATCGGTACGCCGGTGCGCATCGCCGCGCTGACGAACCCGCCGCGGCCGAACCTCTGCAGCTTGTAGCGCTCGCTGAACGGCTTCCCGATCCCCTTGAACCCCTCCGGCCAGACGCCGACCAGGTTGCCCCGGCTCAGCAGCCGCTCGGCATCGTCATTGCTCGCCAGGGTCGCGCCGCCCTTGCGGGCCAACTCCCCCACGAACGGCGTCTGGAACACCAGGTCCGCGGCGAGCGTGCGCAGCGGGCGGTTCGTGTGGTCGGCGATGATCAACTGGGTGATCAGCCCGTCCAGCGGCATCGTGCCGGAGTGGTTCGCGACGATCAGCGCGCCGCCGGTGTCGGGGATGTTCTCCACGCCCCGGACCTCGACCCGGAACCACTTCTCCGCCAGCGGGCGCAGTACGGACAGGATCACCTCGTCGGTGAGCTCGGGGTCGTAGCCGAACTCGTCGACCTCGTAGTCCCCGGTCAACCGCCGCCGCATGAACGCGAGGAACTCCGCGACCTTGGCCTCACCATCGGTCCCGAACGTCGACCGGACGAACCTCTCGAACCCGGCAAAGTCCTGCCCACCCTGTACTGCGGTCTCAGCCGCGGCCTGTACTCCAGGCTCGGGCGCGGCCTGTACTCCAGGCGCGGCAACACCCCGAGGCTCGGCCGGGGATTCCACGGCGGCGGCCCGAGGCTTGGTGGTGCGGGCACTTCGAGCCTTCGCCGCCCCAGGGCCTGCGAGTGCGCGGGCCGCGGCGGACGGCGTCGTACGGCGTCCGCTGCCGCGGCCGGGGCGTCCGCCGGAGCCGATCGGGATGACGTCGGCGTCAGCCACGGAGTGCCCCCAGACCGGCATTCAGCCCGGCGGTCACCAGTCGCGAGGCGATCGTGACCGCGCCGGGGCCGAGCGAGGCGCGGAAGTCGTCGAAGGCGCTCGCGGTCGTGTACTTCGGTTCGAAGCCGAACTCGCTGCGCATCCGGGTGGTGTCGACAGCCCGGCCGTAGGTGAGGAAGGTGATCTGGTCGGGCGAGAAGTCCGCGAGCCTGGCCCGGCGGACGACGGCCGCTGTACTGGCGGCGGTGAAGGAGGGGAACCGGAGCGCCGGGCGGCCGAGGCGGCGGATCGCCTGGGAGAGCGAGAGCACGCCGTCGCCGGCCAGGTTGAAGGTGCCGGGCAGGTCGGTCACGGTCGCGTGGTGGATCGCCTCGACGCCGTCGTCCTCGTGCAGGAACTGCAGGCGAGCGTCGTAGCCGAAAACGGTCGGGACCACCGGCATCGCGAAGTACCGGGTGATCGGAGAGTCGGTCTGCGGGCCGATCCAGTTCGCCATCCGCAGGGTGGTGACGCAGACGTCCGGGCGGCGCCGGGCGAAGCCGCGCACGTAGCCCTCGACCTCGACCGCGTCCTTGCTCAAGCCGGTCTGATGGATCGCCCGGGGCGCCATCTCCTCGGTGAACATCGCGGGGTCGCGCGGGCCGGCGCCGTACACGGTGGTCGAGGACTTGACCACCAGCTTGCTCAGGCCGGGTGCCTTCTGGCACGCGGCGAGCAACTGCATGGTGCCGATGACGTTGATCTCCTTCATCGACGAACGGCCACCGGCGCTGCCAGGGGTCGCCACGACGCCCGTGTGGACGACGGTGTCGACGTCCTCACCGGCGATGACTTTCGCGATGACGGGGTTGCGGATGTCCGCGCGGACGAACCGGACCCGGCCGAGCTCGGCCCGCGGCGGCCCCACGTCGATGCCGATCACGGTGTCGACACCGGGATCGGCTGCCAGGCGGCGGGCACAACGAGCACCGGCGTCCCGGGAGACGCCGGTAACCATCACTACCTGTGCCACGAGTACCCCCAGCCAGACAGCAACTCCACACAACGCCAGCCTGTCGCCAGGCGGGCGGGACTTGCTACTTGCCGAGCTTGCGGCGCTGCACCCGCGTCTTCTTCAGCAGCTTGCGGTGCTTCTTCTTCGCCATACGCTTACGGCGCTTCTTGATAACGGAACCCACAGTGGACCTTCCAAACTTAAAGAGAGCGTCGGCAAAGCCTACCTGTTGGTCACCTTCCTGACCTAAGTGAGGCCGGATAGGGTGGTTTTCCGGCGACTGGGAGGCCTGTGTGACCGCTCGATACAACGGCTTGGCCGATTGGTACGACGCCCGTTTCGTGGTCGGCGCGCCACGTCATCTGCCCTCGCTCCCTGAGCTCCTCGGCCCCGGTTCGGGCCCTTGCCTGGATCTCGGCTGCGGCACCGGCCGGAACTTCGACACCATTCGCGACAGCGGGCGCAGCGTCGTCGGCGTGGATCGCTCGGCGGACCAGCTCCGGCTGGCCCGGACCAGGAGCGACGGCCCGCTGATCGAGGCGGACGCCGCGGTCCTGCCGTTCGCCGACGGATCCTTCGACACCGTGATCGCGATGTGGATCTCCACCGATCTCGACGACTTCACCGGAGCCCTCGGCGAAGCAGTCCGCGTACTGCGAACCGGCGGGCGGCTGGTCTGCTACGGAGTCCACCCGTCCTTCAACGGCCCACACGTCGAGTGGAACGAGGACGGCAGCCGCCTGGTCCACCCGACGTACCGCACGGCCGGCTGGCACGAGCCGAAGCCGTGGTGGGGCGACGACGGGATCCGCCGGCAGGTCGGTATGCGCCACCTCCCGCTGCCCGAGTTGCTGAACGCGTTCCTCCAGCCCGAACTCACGGTCGAACACATCGAGGAGCCCGGCGACATGCCTGTCCCCCACGCCCTCGCCCTCAAGGCCCGGCGGAACTGACGTGGTCTCCCTGAGGCCGTGGACCGCGAACGACTTCTCGCTGCTGGAGCGGTGCAACACTGCCGAGATGACAGCCTTCCTCGCGCTGCAACGACTGGTCCCTCGACCTCTGAGCCGGCTTCAGGCGAGGTGTTCCCAGGTGGTGAGGGTCAGTTCGCGGCCCTTGTCGGTCACGGTGATGAGCGGGAGGTCTGTGAGGTGGTAGCCGGCCCGCCGGGCGACGGCTGAGCTCGCGACGTTCGCCGGCTCGATCTCCAGGATCAGGCGGTCGAGACCGAGCACCTCGTGCGCGTACTCCGTCAGCAGGATCAGCGACCGGTGTGCCAACCCCTGGCCGCGGAAGGCGGGTCCCACGGCGTACCCGAGGGCGGCGGCCTTCGCGTTCACCATCACCTCGCCCATCGGCTCGCCGCCGTCCGTGGTGATGGCGAGGTGGATCCGCCCGTTGTCGCTGTGCGCCGCGTCGACGTAGGCCTCGGCCGCCGCCAGGTCGAACGGCGTCACGAGCGGCGTCCAGTACGCGACCTCGGGATTGTCGAACAACTCCACCATCGCGACCACGTCGCCGCGTTCCCACTCCCGCAGTACCAGCCCGTCTCCTGCCAGCCGCACCCCTGGCCCGCCGTACCTCGTCGTCATGGCCGCCAGTCTCCCCCACCACCAGACCAGCATCCCGAGCCTGCCGTAAGGTCTCACCAGTGACACACGGGCACCTCGATCCGGCGTCGCGGGAGCCGATCGACCCCGACGTCGATCTGCGGCACCCCGCTCCGGCCGAGGTCCGGGCGAGTGAACCGCTGGTCGTCGCGGCGATCGCGGTCGGCGGTGCGATCGGCGCCTCGGCGCGCTACCTGATCGGTCTGGCCTGGCCGACCCCGTCCGGGTCGTTGCCCTGGGCCACGTTGTTGATGAACGTCGTGGGCTGTGCGTTGATCGGCCTCCTGATGGTCCTCGTCTCCGAGGTCTGGACGCGACACCGGCTGCTCCGGCCCTTCCTGGGAACGGGAATCCTGGGCGGCTTCACCACCTTCTCCACCTACGCCGTCGACATCCAGGGACTCCTCAACGACGGCCATCCCGTCACCGCGTTGCTCTACCTCGCGATCACGGTGATCGGCGCACTGGCTGCGGTCTGGGTCACCACCACGGCGACCCGGGCGCTCGTCCACCGGAGGTCGCGATGAAGCTGCTCCTGGTGATCGCCGGTGCGCTGGTCGGCGCCCCACTGCGCTACCTGACGGACCGCTTCATCCAGAAACGGCACGACAGCGACTTCCCGTGGGGCACGTTCACCGTGAACGTCGTGGGGTCGGCGATCCTCGGCTTCGTCACCGGCGCGACGAGCGGCGCGGACGTGCCGCACTGGGTCCAGCTCCTCGTGGGCACAGGGTTCTGCGGTGCGTTGACCACCTATTCGACGTTCTCCTACGAGACGCTGCGCCTGTTCGAACGAGGTTCTCGATTCACCGCTGCCCTGAACGTCGCGGCCAGCATTCTCGCCGCCCTTGGCTCGGCCTATCTCGGTCTCGCGGTCACCCAGTCGATCTGGCCGTGACAGCGCCCGTTAATGGCTGGGACTGAGCGGCGGTGGCTGTTAGCCTCGCTGGTATGAGCATCCGTCCGTTGTCGCCGATGATGCCCCGCGCGCGGGGCTGCTGACACACGGACATCTGACGATTCCGAGGCCCCGAGTCGGGGCCTCTTTCGCGTTGTGGGCCTCGTCTCGGCTGATGAGGAGGTACCGATGACGCGTTCCTACATCACCACGACCATTCCGTTCGTCAATGCCCGGCCGCATCTGGGGTTCGCCCTGGAACTGGTCCAGGCCGACGTGCTGGCACGACATCGCCGCCTGGCCGGACACGAGGTCCGTTTCCTCACCGGGACCGACGAGAACTCCCTGAAGAACGTGCTGGCCGCGGAGGCGGAGGGCATCGGAGTACAGGAGTTGGTCGATCGGAATGCAACCGCCTTCGAAAGGCTGCGTGGGCCGCTGGAGTTGTCGTTCGACGACTTCATCCGCACGAGCAGCGATCCGCGGCACCAGGTCGGAGTCGAGCGGTTGTGGGAGCGGTGTGCCGCCGCGGGAGACCTTTACCGCAAGCACTATGAGGGCCTGTACTGCGTCGGCTGCGAACAGTTCTACACGGTGGACGACCTCACCGACGGGCGATGCCCCGAGCATGGCACCGAGCCGCAACTCGTGGCCGAGGAGAACTGGTTCTTCCGGCTGTCCCGGTACGCCGAAACCCTGCGGGAGTTGATCTCCAGCAACCGGCTACGGGTCGTACCGGCGAGCCGGCGCAACGAAGTACTGAGCCTGATCGCGGGCGGGTTGCACGACTTCTCCGTCTCGCGGTCGCAACAGCGCGCTCGCGGCTGGGGTATCCCGGTTCCTGGTGATCCCGACCAGGTCGTCTATGTCTGGTGGGATGCCTTGGGCAACTACGTGACGAGTCTCGGCTACGGTGCCGACGAGACCGCGTTCGACAAGTGGTGGACTGGTTCGAATCATCGGATTCACCTTGCAGGCAAGGGAGTCATCCGGTTCCACGCCGTCTACTGGCCGGCGATCCTGCTGTCCGCGGGCCTGCCGCTGCCGACGGCGATCTTCGTTCACGACTACCTCACGGTCGACGGCCGCAAGCTCAGCAAATCGAGCGGTACGGCGATCGACCCGGCCGCCCTGGCCGCCGAGTTCGGGGTGGATGCCGTGCGCTGGTGGCTGATCCGCGAGGTCCCGCGTACCGGCGACGCGGACTTCACCGTGGACCGCCTGATCAGCCGCGCCAACACGGACCTCGCCGGCGGCTTGGGCAACCTCGTCAACCGGGTCGTCTCGATGATCCACCGGTACTGCGACGGCCGCGTCCCCACGCCGATCGGCGGAGTGGCAGCCGGGACGGAGGAACTGGTGCGAGTCTTCGACGACAAGCCCTGCGAGATCGCCGAGTTCCTTGCGGAGTTCGACTTCCGCCGGGCCGCGGCCGCGCTCTGGTCGATCGTGGAGGCTGCCAACCGCTGCATCGAGACCACCAGACCTTGGGAACTGGCGCGAGACCGGTCCCCGGAACTGGACGGGGTGCTCTGGACCCTCCTGGAATCCTGCCTGGCCATCGGTGCCGAGCTGGAACCCTTCCTGCCAGGGGCTTCAGCCCGCATCAAGGAGCAGTGCACCGCTTCCAACGGCGTCCTACCGGCGGCGACCCCGCTCTTCCCGCGGCTGGATCACAAGTCGATCCAGTAGCGGCGGGTCAACCCCAGGGTGGTCGTGCGCACATCTTCGAGCACCCCACCGTTGCCCTCGATCGTGCGCGCGGACGCGACGTTGGAGTCGTCACAGGTGACGAGCACGCGAGTCAGCCCCAGCTCGCGTGCTCTGTCGAGCGTCTCACCCAAGGCCCACGTCGCCAGCCCACGCCGACGCGCAGACGGCCGTACGCCGTACCCGATGTGGCCGCCGGCATCGAGCAGGAAGTCGTTCAACTCGTGCCGTAGCGAGATCGCACCCAGGTACGTCTCGTCCTCGACCATCCACCAGTAGCTGGCGTGCACCCGTCCTGGATCGACAGGAATCGAGTGAACCGCCTGCCGCCTCAACCGCTCGACCCAGCGCGCAAAACCCTCGGGCGACTCGACCTCGTCCCCCTCCCCCAGCCCCGCGCCGTCCTGGTGGGCAGTACCCCACTCCTTCAGCGAGTCCAGCCACGACTCCCGTAACTCCACAGTCGGCACCACAAGCTCAGCAACCATCCCCCGACGATAACGGTGGGTGCCGTCGGTGAGGATCGTGCGTCTGACCCCCGGCGCACGGGATGCTGTTGCGCGCATTTGCCGAACGGACGGGAGCCGCAATGTCGTCGGACTGGTACACCGAGCGCCGCCAGAACCAGCAGCTGGAAGAACTGCGGGGCGAGATGTCCCGGGCGCTGTCGGACGCCTCGAGCCTCCGGTCCCGGTTGTCCCAGCTCCAGGGCGGCATGGAATCCAGGCTGCAACGGCTGACCACCGCCTTCGACGCTTTCGTCGAGCTGTCCGACATCCGCTATGAGTTGATCGGCTTCGCCGACGCCTCCGAGGTACGCCGTCACGCCGGGCAGGTGTTGTCCGCTCTGGCCTCCGGCGACACCCCGCCCGCGGCGACGCGCGAAGTACCGGAGTACTGGCTCGGGCCCGCCGTTGATGCCCTGCGCCTCCTGTCCACCGAGCAGCCGGGCGACGAGGCGGAGGGCGGGCCGCTGGCGGAGGCGATGGCACGCGACGCTCGCCGTACGTCGATCTTCCTGTGCCTGGCGCTTGCCGCACTCGGCCGGCGAAACCACGTCCGGACTGACTGGCTGAACACAGCCTTCGGCGCCTTGGCTGCCGACGGGACAGTCACCCGGGTGCAGCGTGCTCTCTGGACGACCGGCGCGCGCGGCGGCTTCGGGTCCGACGGGTTGGCCCTGATCGTGACGCGGCTGCAGGTGCCGGCCACCGCATCCCCGGATCAGTGGCTCGCGGCTGTCGAGGCCCGGGGCGACGTAGCCCGTGGGTACACACCGAACTTCACCGAGATCGTCGCCCAGGCGAGGGTCCGGGAGCGGCTCAGCCGGCTTCGGTCGGCGGTCGAGACGATCACCGGCGACACCGCGGTGCTGGAGCCGGACCGCGACCTGGCGTACGGCGCCGGCGATCACCCGGACCCGGACAGCACTTCCGCCCTATTGCGGTTGCTCGTCTCCGAAGGCAGCGAACCCGAGCGGGACCCCCTGGCACGAGTCGCCGAACTGCGAACCCGCATCACGGACGGCATCGACAGCGGCGGCGGATCCTTCGACGACCAGGCCGGTTCCGTCGAGGAGCTGCTGAAGGCCGACCTCGGCCGCGCGGAGGAGCCACACCTCGCCGCGGCCGCGCTCCGAGTCGTCGCAGCCGGAGTAGTGGCCGGCGCCGAGGAACTCGCCCGTACTGCGAGCGTGCCCAGCCCCCGGCTGATCACCACCGAGATCGAGTGGCGCCAGGTCACCTTGCTCCCCGACGGCCCGGAACGCCAGTCGCTGGCCGCGGCCGAATCCGCGATCACCGCGACGGTTGCTCCGCTGTCGTCCCGGGACCTGGCCGGGCCGGTGACGTTCGGGGTCGCCGGGCTGGTGGTGGCCGTCGGACTCGGGCTGGTCCACCCGTTGTGGATCGTGGCCGGGCTCGGCCTGATCGCCATCGGCGCCTACCGCTACTGGACCACCAGCAAGCGCAAGAAATCCGAGCAGGCCGACGCCGCTGCGCGAGTTGGCCGCCTTCGCGACAAGTCCACCGAGGCCGCGAACGAGCTCACGGGGTACCTGGCCAAGGAGGCCGAGCGGGGCGCTGTCGTCGCCACCGACCTGGAAGAAATCCACAAGCGCCTGGCGGTCTGACCGCGGGGAGGTCAGCGCTCGAGGGAGGTGCAGACGCAGACCTTGTTGCCCTCGGGGTCGGCGAGCACGGTGAAGGACGGCGCTTCCTCGTCGTAGACCACCTCGCCGCCGGCCGCCACCCCAGCGGCGATGCGCTCCTCGGCGACCTCGGGCGGCACCCAGAGGTCGATGTGGAAGCGCTGCCGCGGAGTCTCGTGCGCATCGGTGCCCTGGAACCAGATGATCGGCACCTGCCCGCTCGGATCGCGAACGTCGTCACCCTGCCGTGAATCGGTGCTGCCCGTGAGCACCGCGGCCCAGAACGGCCCGAGCGCTGCGACATCGGCGGTGTCCAACCCCAGCTCGATCTGGGTCACCGCTCGCGGGTCCGCCGCGATCCCCTGCTCCTTGGCGATCTCGCTGATCCGCCGGGCCACGTCGACGTCCTTCTGAGTCACCCACGACACCTGCTTCGCGGGCCCGTCGTCCGGTTGGTAGACCGCGTCGTCACTGATCAACTTCAGGTCGACGCACGTAGCGGTCAGCCTCACTTCGGGCTGGTGCCCCAGCTCCTCACTGAGCGCACCGATTGCCGCGACGAACTTCACCCCGGTCGCGAAATCACCGGTCAGGAACCGCCCGTGGAACGCCTGCGCCAGCTTCCGCCAGTCCGCAAGCTCCGCCCCGGCGATGTCCTTCGTGGTCAGCATCTCCCGCAAAGTCTCAGTCATGCGGCCACGGTAGAACCCAACCCGGACACTCTGCTTCCGCGAACCAACCACTCTCTCCAAGGACCGAGAGGATTCAGACCCGAAGCTCAGGCGGGAACCCCGTCCAGCGGAGCTCCGGAGGGAGATGCCCCAGGTCGTTGTAGACCAGCATGCTCGCGGCCCGGCCGGGCGCGTAGCGGATGACGGTCAGCGCCGCGTTCGCATGATTCAGCGCCATCCACCGCCACTTCGGGGCATCGAGAGCGTCGCGGATCAACCAGGCAACGACGAAGTTGTGAGTCACGACGAGCTCATGCCGCGGTTCGTCTCCGTCGACCGGTCCGGTGAACTCCGCAAGGGCTCGCTGGGCCAGCGGCGGACCGGACTCGAGCTCTTCCGGTGAGAACAGCGCCAGGAAATCCAGCGTGCTGCCGGCCAGTTCCGGCGGGAGTTCGTCTCTGTCCGGCACGTACGGGATGTAGTCGCCGACCAGCTCGGACTCCTCCAGCGGAACGCCATCGAGCTGGCCGCGAACCAGCCGGGCCGTCTGCGCCGCCCGCGCGAGCGGACTGTGGTGAATCGCTGTCAGAGGTGCCGACCGAAGCCGCTCACCGAGCAGAGCGGCCTGGCGAAGGCCGGCGGCGGAGAGTTCGCTCTGATCAGGTGACGCCTCCCCATGCCGTGCGAGGTAGAGATACCGCGCCGCAGTACCGGTCATGACCGTTCCCCCTTCGACCTCACCCCACCTATGGGCAGGCTAGCCCGCCGGTACTGCGAACGCTCGGGCTCAGGAGGTGGCAAAAGAGCAGGGCGAGGCGGCCGGTCCCCGCAGGGAGCCGACCGCCATCGCTTCTCGTGGTTATCCGGCCTGGAAGAACGCGCCCTTGAGGTAGTCGTGCACGGCGTCCTCGGACACCCGGAACGACCGACCCACCCGCACCGCGGGCAGCTCTCCGGAGTGCACCAAGCGGTACACCGTCATCTTGGACACGCGCATGGCCGTGGCGACTTCAGCCACGGTCAGGAACTTCACCTCGGCGAGCGGCGACTCACCACCGGACTTCTTTGATGCCATTGCGCACCGCACTTCCAGCACGGGTCGTGCGCCGGCTTCCCCTCCGGCACCTCCGCCCGTGCATGAACCGAGCGTAGTGGCTGTTGGTGCGAATGGGAAAGGGGGTGTCTGGTGTGACTGGATGGCTAGTACGACGGATCGAGTCCGAGCAGCGGGAAACTGGCGTCCCGGGTCGCCTTGATCGAGCGGTCCAGCCAGGTGTCGGGGTTGTACCCGGTCGACCAGTCGGCGTACGACGCGTCGCGGCCGTCCGTCATACGCGAGGGCGCGACCCGGGCGTACCGGATCCGCACGTCCTCGCGCCACGACTCCGGGACCGGCGTGGACGGGTCGATCGGCTGGCCCGCGACGATCGCCAGCAGGTGCGTCCAGGCGCGCGGTACCACGTCGATGATCGCGTAGCCGCCGCCTCCGGTGGCGACCCACTTACCTCCGCAGACCTCGTGGGCCAGGTCGTGCAGCGCCAGATACGCCGCTCGCTGACCGTCGACGGATTTCGTCAGGTGCGCCAACGGGTCCTCGACGTGGGAGTCGCACCCGTGCTGCGTCACCAGCACCGACGGCCGGAACGCCTTCACCACGTCCGGCACGATCGCGTGGAACGCGCGCAACCAGCCGGCATCCCCGGTACCAGGCGGCAGCGGGATGTTCACCGACGTCCCTTCAGCGTCAGGTCCGCCGGTCTCACTCGCGGCCCCCGTGCCCGGGAACAACGTGGTCGGCGACTCGTGCAGGCTCACCGTGAGCACCCGCGGATCGTTGTAGAAGACAGCCTGTACGCCGTCGCCGTGGTGCACGTCCACGTCGACATACGCGACGCGCTCGGCACCATGGTCGAGCAGCCACTGGATCGCGATCGCGGGGTCGTTGTAGACGCAGAATCCGCTGGCCAGCGAGGGCATCGCGTGGTGCAGCCCGCCCGCGATGTTGGCGGCATGCAGCACGTCGCCCTGCCAGACGGCCCGGGCCGCCTCGACGGAGGCGCCGACCACGTGGGCGGAGGCCTCATGCATCTGCGGGAAGCAGTAGGTGTCGTCGGTGCCGAGGCCGTGCTCCAGATCGGGCCTGTCGGGATCCGCGCCCGCATGCTTCACGGCCTCGATGTACTCCGCTGTGTGCACGGTGCGCAGCAGTGCGTCGTCGGCGACCGGCGCCGGCACCACCTTCAGCAGATCCAGTACGCCGAGGGCACGGGCCAGTCGGACCGTCAGATCCACCCGGATCGGACTCATCGGGTGGCCGTGGCCGAAGTCGTACGCCGTCAGACCCTCGTCGAAGACCAGCATCGCCTCACCACTCATGCCCCCGACCTTAGCCCGCACCCGCCGTACGCGCCCCCGCTCGCAGGCGGGACCACTCGCGGATCGGCTTGTGTTCCGCGCGATTGACAAGCACCCTTCCTTTCGTGAGGGGAGAACTCAGGCCGGCGTTGCCCAGCCGCCGGCAGGTGTTGCTGACGGGCGCCGTGATGGCGGCTTCGGCGATCACCGCGACGCAGACCGCGACAGGGGACGGCTACGGATCGGGGGGTCTGGGTCCGTGGCGCGACCTGGACCGGTCGATCTCGCCGGACGAGCAAGTCCGCCGGGTGGTGGAGAGCGACGGTGTGGTGATGTTCGGCGACAGCATCGCCGTCCAGGATGGCGACCCGCTCGCCTGGACGCTGGCGATGCGGACCGGGGACGCGCTGGCCATGCACAACTGGTCGGGGCAGCCGTCGTCGGCGGTAGTCGACGCGCTGGGGCGGTGGTCCCGGGAGTTCGGGCTCCCCCGGCGGATCCTGATGGCGACCGGGTCGAACGACATCTTCGCGCCGCCCGTGTTCGGGCGGCAGGTCGACCGCGCGATGCGCATCGTCGGCTGGACCCGCACGGTGATCTGGGTGAACGTCCACGTGGACCGGGTCAAGCTGTCGCCGACGGTCCGCGAGGCCGATCGACGCAACACCGCGTGGGTCAACCAGCAGTTGGAGGCCCGCGCCCGGAGATTCCCGAATCTGCGCGTCGTGCACTGGGCGGAGTACCTGGCAGCGGATCCGGCCCGCGTCCGCAACCTCCGCGACGGCGTGCACACCTCGGTACCGCAAGGTCAGATCGCCCGGAACAGACTCATCGTCGACGCCCTGGCAGCAGCCAAGACCACCCCACCCCGCCCACAAACCCGCTGACCGAAATGTGCTGCCGCCGGGAACCTCGCGTGAGCTATTCTGCTTCCGTGAACACAACGCGTCTGCTGCAGTGGTGGGCCGCCTAGGGCGGACCCCCGGCGTTCACACGCATCCAAAGGCCGCCTCGCCGAGGCGGCCTTTTTGTATGCCCTTCAGCGAGGCCCGTTCGAAAGAAGGAACCATGACCTCGCTCTCCGGCATCACCCCGTCCGGTCGGCTCACGCTCGGCAACCACCTCGGTGCCCTGCGCCGGTTCACCGACGTGGATGGGTTCTACTTCGTGGCGAACCTGCACGCCATGACCACCAAGCACGATCCGCGCCGCCTCGGGGTGCTGACCCGCGAGATGGCGACGCTGATGCTCGCCGCGGGACTCCCCCCGGGCACGGTGTTCATCCAGTCGGACGTCCCCGCGCACGCCCAGCTCGCGTACCTGCTCGAGTGCACCTCGTACGTCGGCGAGCTGTCCCGGATGATCCAGTACAAGGAGAAGGGCCGGGGTAAACCGATGACCCGGGCCTCCCTGTTCACCTATCCCTGCCTGATGGCGGCGGACATCCTGCTCTACGGCACGGACCGGGTCCCGGTGGGCGGCGACCAGGACCAGCACGTCGAGCTCGCCCGGGACATCGCGATCCGCTTCAACCGGGAGTACGGCGAGACCTTCGTCGTCCCGCAGCTCCAGAAGGCGGCGCTGGCGATGCGGATCAAGGACCTGCAGACGCCGACGGCCAAGATGAGCAAGTCCGACCTGGACGACGCGGTCGGCACGATCCGGCTGCTGGACCCGCCGGACGTGATCCGCCGGCAGGTCATGCGGGCGGTCACCGACTCCGACGGGGAGGTCCGCCACGACGAGGAGGCCAAGCCCGGAGTCACCAACCTGCTGGAGATCCTGGCGGCCTGCACCGACGGGGATCCGGTCGAGCTGGCGAGCGGCTACTCGACGTACGGGCAGTTGAAGGCGGATGTCGCGGACGCGGTGCTCGGCGTGATCGAGCCGCTGCAGAAGGAGTACGCGCGCCTCGCGTCCGACCCCGGCACCGTCGACGAGATGCTCGCCTGCGGGCGCGACCGGGCGAGCGAGGCGAGCCGGCCGCGACTCCAGGCGGCGGTGCGCGCGATGGGTTTGGCAGGATCGACCGGGTGACTCTCCAACTGCGCGTGACGACCTTCAACATCCGGAACTCCTCGGCGCCCGACGGCGACGACTCCTGGCCGGTACGGCGGGAGGCGACCTCGGCCGCGATCGAGGCGCTCGACGCCGAGGTGGTCGGCCTCCAGGAGGTGCTGCCCGACCAGCTCGAGTACCTCCAGCAGCGGTTCCCGGACTGGGAGATCGTCGGCGAAGGCAGGGATGACGGCGTCCACGAGGGTGAGCACTCGGTGGTGATGGTCCGGCCGGGCGACTGGCGGGTCGAGTCGCACGAAACCCGTTGGTTGTCGGCCGAGCCGTCGACACCGGGATCGGTGGGCTGGGACGCGCACCTCACCCGGATCGCGACCCTGGTGAGGCTGCGGCACGCCGACGGCACCGGGATCGGGGTGGCGAACACGCACTACGACCACGCCGGTGAGAAGGCGCGGGTGGAGTCGTCCCGGCTGCTCGCCGCATGGACCGCGACGGAGCTGCCCTGGATCGTGATGGGCGACCTGAACGCGACGCCGGGCTCGCCGCCGCTGAAGACCCTGACCGAGGCCGGCCTGCGCGACGTCGTACCGGCCTCGGAAGGTGGCTCCGAGCACTCGTTCACCGGAGCCACCGACCGGGATCGGATCGACCACATCCTGGTCAACGATGCCTGGCAGCCGGTGGAGGCAGCCGTCTCCCACTACCGCCCGGACGGACGGCTGCCCAGCGACCACTGGCCGGTAGTAGCGACGCTCCGGCTGGCCTAGATCTTGTTGAAGACCTCTTCGCGCAGGCGTTCCAGCGCGTCGAAGCGGCGTGAACCGCTGCCCAGGAAGCCGTCCGGCACCAGGAACTCGTCGATCCCGGCCTCGGGGTAGCGCGCGACGACGTCGAGGACCTGGTCGGCCGATCCCATGATCACCGGCCGGCCGGCGGCGGTGAGCCGGTCGCGGCGTTCCTCCGCCTCGGTGTCACCCGGGACGAGGACCTCGATCATCGCCTGGGTGGACCGGCGGACCGTCGACGGGTCCCGGCCGATCTTCTCGCAGTGCGCGCGGAACACCTCGCCCTTGTGTTGAGCGACCTCAGGCAGGCCCCAGTGGTTCCACTCGTCGGCATACTTCGCGACGATCCGCAGCGCCACCTTCTCCCCCGCGGCCCCGATCAGGATCGGGAGCTTGGCGGGCTTCGGTTCCAGTGGCGCGTCGTTCAACTGGTAGTACTCGCCGTCGAAGGTGGCCCGGTCCTGGGTGAGCAGGCCCTGGAAGACCTGGCAGGCCTCCTCGAAGCGGGCCAGCAACTGCTTCACCGGCGGCAGTTCGATGCCGTAGGCGTGGTGCTCGTTCTTCTGCCAGCCGGCGCCGATGCCGAGCACGAACCGGCCTCCGCTCATCTGGTCGATCGTGGCCGCCTGGTTCGCCACCACCGCCGGATGCCGGTAGGTGTTACCGAGCACCATCGATCCGAGCCGTACCCGTTCGGTCCGTACCGCGAGGCCCGCCAGCAGGGCGAAGCACTCGTTCATCGGGACGGACAGGTCGTCGCCGTTCTGCATGAAATGGTCGGCCATCCAGACGCCGTGCCAGCCGGTCCGCTCGGCGTACTCCGCGCCGTCGAGAACCTCTTGCCAGCTCCTGGTCGCACTGGGCCACAGGGAAAAGTCCATATCCCCGACCCTATGCCGGACTTCACAAGCCGGTACGCCGACCAGGTGTCGTCCGCAAGGTGACGCGCTAGACGGGGAGGTTTCCGCCGAGGGCTGACAAGGGCTCGCGGCCGGGTGGCTGGGTGGGACGGGGCAGCAGCGGCTTGCGTCGCTCGACCGGACGGGTCACCGGCTCGGCGGAGGTCACGGTCAGCTCCTCGCCCGCGTGCATGAGGGTTACCTCGACGTCGGCACCGTTGTGCACGGCATAGGTGACCTCGTCCTGGCGGATCTCGACGCGGAGTCGCGCACCCCGCCACCGGATGGAGAAGGCCAACTCGGTCATGCCGGGTGGCAGCGCCGGGTTGAAGCACAGCCTGCCCTCGCGACTTCTCAACCCGCCGAAGCCCGCGACCAGTGCCGTCCACGCACCACCGAGCGACGCCATGTGCAGACCGTCGCGAGTGTTGTGGTGCAGGTCGAGCAGATCGAT
This sequence comes from Kribbella qitaiheensis, assembly GCF_042657745.1. GTDB lineage: Bacteria > Actinomycetota > Actinomycetes > Propionibacteriales > Kribbellaceae > Kribbella > Kribbella qitaiheensis. The sequence continues at coordinate 59,560 of NZ_JBHSKE010000005.1, forward strand.
CAACGCCGCCTCGTAGGCGTAGTCGTAGGCGAGGTCCAGGTGACCCACCTCGGCTGCCATCACGGCTTGCACGCAGGCCGACAAGGACGAGTCCCGGACCGTGAGCCGCTCGTAGTAGTCGAAGTTGCGCGCCTTCTCCTCCGGCGTGAAGAGTTCGCCGCACCAGTAGGTCGCCAGGATCACGTCGGCCTGCTTGATCACCTGCTTGCGGTACAGCTCGAAGTACGGGTGGTGCAGCATCAGCGGGTAGCCACGGGATGCCTCGAAGTCCCACTCGGCGTGCCCGGTGAAGCCCTCGGCCTGCGGATGGACGCCGAGCTCCTCGTCGTACGGGATGTAGACGTCGGTGGCCGCGTCCCGCCAGGACGCCTCCTCCTCCGCGTCCACGGACAGGGCGCGGGCCTTGGCGGGATGGAGGACGGCGAACTCGGCCGCGGCGCGCAGGTTCTTCGAGGCCATCAGGTTGGTGAAGACGTTGTCGTCGGCAACAGCGCTGTACTCGTCCGGGCCGGTCACGCCGGCGATGTGCCAGCGGCCGCGCCGGTCGTGGTGGCCCAGGGACATCCACAGCCGCGCGGTCTCCACCAGCAGCTCGAGACCGACGTCCTCCATGAACTGATCGTCGCCGGTCGCCGTGTGGTAGCGGATCACCGCCTCGGCGATGTCGGCGTTGAGGTGGAACGCCGCGGTACCGGCAGGCCAGTACGCCGAGCACTCCTGGCCGCGGATCGTCCGCCAGGGGAAGGCCGCGCCGCGCAACCCGAGGGCGGCCGCGCGTTCCTTGGCCTGGTCCAGGATCGAGTGCCGCCAGCGCAGGGAGTCGGCGGCCGCGTCGGGCATCGTGTAGGTCAGCACGGGCAGCACGAAACCCTCGGTGTCCCAGAAGGTGTGACCGTCGTACCCGGCGCCGGTCAGGCCCTTGGACGGGATCGCCCGGCGCTCGGCCCGGGCACCGGCCTGCAGGACGTGGAACAGCGCGAACCGGACGGCCTGCTGGAGCTCCGCATGGCCCTGCACCTCCACGTCCGCCGCGTCCCAGAAGTCGTCGAGGAACATCTTCTGCTGCTCGACCAGTCCGCTCCAGCCGGAGAACCGGGCGCCGGCGAGCGCGGCGGCGACCTGGTCCCCGATGGCCGTCTCGGACCGCAGGCTCGACCAGCCGTAGGCGAGCAGCTTCACCACGCGCAGGTACTGACCGGGCTTCAGCTCGCAGATGACCGTGGTCCTGGCCCAGTCGTCCCGGACGTCGATGTCGACGGCGATCCGGCCGGGGGACTCGATCTCGTGGCTCATCCCCGCGGCCATCAGCAGGTCGCTCCGCTTGGTCCGGTGGATCAGCACGATCTCCTCGTCGTCGCGGTCGTGCGACACCGCCTCCAGCGGGCTGTCGAGCGCGGCGGCGACCCGGGGATCGTTGGACAGCGGGGGCTGGGTCTCGTTCGCGACGAGCTCGGACTGCAGGACGAACCGGGCCGGCTGGTCGACCGGCTCGACGACGTACTCGATCGCGGCGACGGCCCGCTGGGTCAGCGACACCAGCCGGCGGGAGCGCACCTTGATCCGCTTGCCGCCCGGGGAGGTCCAGTCGGCGTCGCGCTGCAGGATGCCGGAGCGGAAGTCGAGCACCCGCTCGTGGGAGTGCAGTTCGCCGTACCGGATGTCGAAGGGCGAGTCGTCCACCATCAACCGGATGAGCTTGCCGTTGGTGACGTCCACCAGGGTCTGGCCCTGCTCGGGATACCCGTACCCCGCTTCGGCGTACGGCAGCGGGCGGCGTTCGTAGAAGGAGTTCAGGTAGGTCCCGGGGATCGCGTACGGCTCGCCCTCGTCGAGGTTGCCGCGCAGACCGATGTGGCCGTTGGACAAGGCGAACAGCGACTCCGACTGGGCCAGGTTCTCCAGCTCGACCTCGTTCTCCCGCAGCCGCCAGGGGTCGATCGGATGGTGCTTGCGGTCGATCATCGGACCTCCCCGTCCAGGAGTTCGGCGAGATCCTGGACGACGATGTCGGCGCCGTGGGCAAGGAGTTGCTCGGCGTGGCCGACCCGGTCGACGCCGACCACGAAGCCGAACCCGCCTGCGCGCCCGGCCTCCACGCCGACCAACGCGTCCTCGAAGACCGCCGCCTCCTGCGGGTCGACGCCCAACCGCTTCGCCGCCAGCAGGAAGGTGTCGGGCGCCGGTTTGCCGCGCAGGTGTTCGGAGCGGATCGTCAGCCCGTCCACGACTTCCTCGATGTACGGCGCGAGCCCGGTCACGTCCAGAACCTCATGGGTGTTGGCGCTGGACGACACCACAGCGCGGCGCAGTCCCGCCTGCTTGGCAGCTTCCAGGTAGCGGCGGGATCCCTCGAAGACCTGCACGCCCTGCGTCCGGATGCGGTGCCGGACGGCCTCGTTCTTACGGTTGCCGAGTCCGTTCACCGTGAGCGCGGTGGCCGGATCGTCGTTGGTGCCTTCCGGCAGGACGATGTCGCGAGAGGCGAGGAAGTCCCGGACTCCGTCGACGCGGGGTTTGCCGTCGACGTACTGGTCGTACTCGGCGCGCGCGTCGAAGGGCACGTACGGCTTGCCGTTCTCCTCCGCGTCCTGCTGAAGGAACTTGTCGAACATCTCTTTCCAGGCCGCGGCATGCACGGCCGCGGTGTCTGTCAGGACGCCGTCCAGGTCGAACAGGCCGACCTGGATCCGGTCTGGCAGTCCCAGCATCGTTCACCTTTTCCCGTTCAGGTGGTTTCCGGAGGGCGGGGGCCCGACCGAGCCTAGGGCATGCCCGTCAGACCAGGTGCCAGCGCAGCAGGAACGCGCCGACCGACAGGACGAGGTACAGCAGGACCACCAGCACGCCGATGCCCGGGCGCGGCCTGGCACGGCGTACGGGCAGGGCGTCGGCGTCCGCGCGGACCGCCTGCATCACCGCGGCGACGTACGCGGTCCGGCCCTCGGCGATGCCGTTGATCTCGTTCTCGTCCTTGCCGCTGGTCAGCACCACCGAGCCGTCGACGATCTCGATGTCGTCCACGTCCTGCCAGGCGAGGCTGCGGACGAGCAGGCTGGTCCGGGCCTTCAGCGCGGTCGCGGTGATCTCGACGCGGTAGAGCACGACGCCGCCGGCGACGCGGACCACGGATGCGCCGATCAGGGTGAACAGGCCGACCGCGAGGAAATCGCGGGCCCCCATCCAGAGCCAGGAGTTCAGCGTGGGCACGGCGAGGAAGGGCAGCACGAACAGCGCCCAGGCCCACCACGGCGCCGGATCCAGCGGCACCTGCCAGGGCAGCGGGGGAGGTTGTTCGGCCGTGTCGTCGGTCAGGTGAGCAGGGCGTGCGGAAGCGTCTTCGGCGCCGCCCGGACGATTTCCCATGGGCGGGACCCTAGACCCATCGGCTCCGACCAGCTGACCCGACATCGACTCATCCCCTGAAAAAGGCCCAGGCCGTCTCGGCGAGGACCGCCGTCACCGCCGGCCGATAGACCGCGGCGCCCCAGGATAGCGACCCTCATTCGGCAGCGAGGTCACGGGATCTGTTGCGGGCGGCCTCGATGGCGGAGAGGAAGGCCGCGCGGACCTTGTGGTCCTCGAGCTCACGTACTGCGGCCGCGGTGGTGCCGCCCGGGGAGGTGACGCGTTCGCGGAGGACGGTGGGGTGCTCGCCGGTCTCGCGAAGGAGCTTCGCCGAGCCGACCACGGTCTGCACGACGAGCTCGGTCGCGGTGGAGCGCGGCAGGCCCATGTGCACGCCGGCCTCGATCATCGACTCGACCACGAAGAAGATGTACGCCGGACCCGACCCCGAGATCGCGGTCACCGCGTCCTGCTGCTTCTCCGGCACCCGGATCACCTTGCCGGTCGCGGCCAGCAGCCCTTCGGCCAGGACCAGGTGGCTCTCGTCGCAGTGCGCACCGCGGGAGATCGCGGCCATGCCCTCGTCCACCAGCGCAGGTGTGTTCGGCATCACCCGGACGACAGCGACGCCCTCGGGCAGCCGGGACTCGATGAAACCAGTGGTGATACCAGCGGCCAGGGAGACGACAGTCTGCGAGGCCTGGACCGCCGGGGCGATCTCCGCGAGCAGCTCGGGCATGTCCTGCGGCTTGACCACCAGGACGAGCGTGTCCGCCTTCGCCGCCGCGTCCACGTTCGTCACCACGTCCACGCCGTACCGCTCGCGCAGCTCGGTCGCGCGCTCGGCCCGCCGCTCGGTGATCAGCAACTCCTCCGGTCGGCGTCCCGCCCGCAACAGCCCGGACAGCAACGTCTCGCCCATCACACCGGCCCCGAGGATGGCCACCTGACTAGTCATGGCCACAGGTTAGCGGTGTCCACGCTGGCCGTTCAGGAGTTGCCGCGCTCGCAGGCCACGCCGTCGCCGTTGTGGTCGAGCTCCCGCGAGTAGCCCGGATCGCCTCGGTGCAAGGGCGCCTTGCCGGCCGCACGGACCTCCGCACAGCTCGTGTACGTGACAGCCGGCGACACCGGTGCCGGCGTCGTCGTCGGCTCCGTACTGCTCTGCGAGCTCGTCGGCGAGATCTCGGGTGCCGGGGTGGGCGAGGTCGCGGTCGTCCGGACCAAGGTCTGGGCGGGCGTCGGAGTCTTGGACGGCTCGGGTGTCCGGGTCGGCGTCGACGTCGGCCTTGGCGTCGGCGTCGGCTCCGTCGTGGACGGTGAGACCGTTTCCGGGGTCGTCGGCGGCGGAACGTAGGCCTGCCCGGAGTCGCCCCGGCCGAATGGGTTGACCAGCACCAGACCGATCAGCACGAGCAGCACTGCGACGACCGCGCCGTACCGGAGCGGGCTGGGTCCGCCGTACCGTCCGAACGGGCCGCGCACCGGGTGCCCGTGCTCGTTCGTCCAGAACGACCATCCCGCCGGCGCCGGCGGCCAGTTGTCCTTCGGCTGCCAGCGCTTTGGCGGGCGCCAGCGAGCATTCGGCGGCTCCGGCCAACCCGGCGGCGCGTTGAATTGCCTCACTCCAACCTCCCCTCCCGAGGTTGTCCAACGCACCGCAGCATAGACATCAGAACGACATCCGCGAACCCGGGGCGCGGCGCCTTGCCGTCGTCGGTTGCCGACGGTCCCCGGAAGTACCTACTTCTTGCTGATCAGGGAGCGGGCGAAGAACTGGAGGTTGGCGGGGCGCTCGGCCAGCCGGCGGACGAGGTACCCGTACCAGTCCTCGCCGTACGGGATGTAGACGCGGACGGTCTGGCCCTCGCGGGACAGGCGGAGCTGCTCCTCGGGGCGGATGCCGTAGAGCATCTGGTACTCGTAGCTGCCGCGCTCGCGGCCGGCGCGGTCGGCCAGGGACCCGGCGATCGCGATCAGCCGTGGGTCGTGCGAGGCGATCATCGGGTAGCCGTCGCCGTTCATCAGGATCTTCATCGCCCGGACGTAGGCCTTGTCCACGGCCCGCTTGTCCTGGTAGGCGACCGACTCGGGCTCCTTGTAGGCGCCCTTGCACAGCCGCACCCGCGAGCCCTCGTGCGCGAGGTCGCGGCAGTCGCCCTCGGTACGGCGCAGGTAGGCCTGCAGCACGGCGCCCGTCTCGGGGAAGTCCTGCCGGAGCTCGCGCAGGATGCTCAGGGTGGAGTCCGTGGTGGTGTGGTCCTCCATGTCCAGGGTGACCGTGGTGCCGGCGTTGCGGGCCGCGAGGCAGATCGTCCGGGCGTTCTCCAGGGCGATCTTCTCGCCGTCGCCGGGCAGCGCCTGGCCGACCGCGGAGAGCTTGACCGAGACCTCGGCGTGCGAGGTCAGGCCGGCCGCGGACAGTTGCTTCAGCACGTCGAGGTACGCATCGGCGGTCGCGGTCGCGGCGGCGGGATCGGTGACGTCCTCACCGAGATGGTCGAGGCTGACGTTCAGGCCGTTGCTGACTAGCTTCTCGGTGGCCAGCACGGCCTCCGGAGCGGTCTCGCCGGCGACGAACCGCGCGACGATGCCGCTGGACACGGGCATCGCCGAGACGGCCTTCTTGATCTGGGGGCTGCGGGACACGCCCAGCAGGACTCGCCGAAGCACTTTCGCGTTCCTCCTCGTTACCCCGGCCCACCCGGCCCCATATGCCGCGCTGTTTCAGGGGTGTCAGCAGGTTACGCGGCTGAACGTCACGCTCCCTAATCACTGGGCACCTCACTGGGCACAGTGTGGCCAGCACCACACCACTTGGTCCAGTGGTGTGGTCACGTAGTGTGCTGTGGAGAGACAGCCGGACGCCGCGCCGCCGGATCGGCTGCACCCTCGGCCGGGAGAAGATGCGCCATGCCTTTGTTCAAGCGGCCCTTGTTCAAGCGGCCGGGGCTCCAGCGCCGCCGGGCCGCGCCCGCCGGCGGTGATCCGATCGCCGCGTTCTGGGCCTGGTGGACCGCCTCCGGCGCAGCCGAGATCGCCGCCGCGATCTCCCGCAAGGACCCCGGGTCGACCGCCGACCTGCTGTCCCGGTACGTCTCCCGGATCCACCCGAACCTCGACTGGGAGCTCGGCGCGGGTCTGCACGCCCGGCACGTCCTGGTCGTCACCGCCGCCGGCGACCCCGGCACCCGGGCGATCGCGCGCCGCTGGCTGCGCGCCGCCCCGGTCTCCGACGAGCTCTGGGAGTACGCCGACATGCGCCGCCCGGCGCCGGACGTCACCATCAGGTTCGAGGGGATGCCGCCGGTCCAGATCGACGCCGCCCTGGTGTCGATCGAGCCGGACACCCGCGAGGCCGCCCTGCACGTGGCGGTGCACCACCCGACCTTCCGCGAGCTTCCCGAGGACCTGCAGAAGCGCGTCACCTTCCTGCTGCTCGATCTCGTGCTCGGCGAGGAACTGGTGGAGACCTGGGTCGGCGCGATCGACACCGCGGTGGAGCAGCCGGCGGACGCAGTACCGATCGCGGAACTGCTGCCGGCGGTGGCGTCGTTCGCGGCCGCGCACGTCGCGGACGACGGCGGGCCGAGCTGGCGGCTGATGGAGGGAACCACAGAGGCCGGGGACCGGCTGGTGGCGACCGCGATGGTGCCGCTGCGCTCGATCCAGATGCCGCACCTCGACACCCACGTGGCCGTCCTGGTGCCGTACCTCGACGCTCGCGAGGACGGTCTTCCCCAGGACGACGCACTCAGCCACCTGCGCGACTTCGAGGACCACCTCAGCGACCGGCTCGGCGACTCAGGCCGGCTGCTCGCGCACGAGACGGCCGCCGGTTCGCGGATCCTGCACTACTACGTCGACGGCACCACCCCGGCCGCGGCCCAGCTCCAGGCCGCGGTGAGCGGCTGGCCCGACGGTCCGGTCCACCTCAAGGCCTCCCCCGACCCCGCCTGGGAACACGTCCGCCACCTGTCGTGACGCCGATCAAGCAGTACGACGTTTGAGGGTAGCCGCGCCGAGGGCCAGCGCCGCCAGGATGAACGCGAGCACGACCAGGGCATCGGCGCCGGCGCCACTGCCGAATCCGTTGCCCTGGGCAACTCCGGCAACCGCGTCCACGGCGTACGAGAGTGGCAGCACGTCGCTGACCGCCCGCAGTACGTCGGGGAGGTCGTCGCGCGGCACGAGGAGTCCGCACAGCAGGATCTGCGGGATCATCACCGCCGGCATCATCTGGACGGCCTGGAACTCGGTCGCGGCGAAGGCGCTCGCGAACAGGCCCAGCGCAGTACCGAGAACGCCGTCGAGGACTGCCACCACACCGAGTTGCCAGGGGGCGCCCTGGATGTCGAGGTCGAGCGCGTAGAGCGAGATCGAGACCACCACGATCGCCTGGACCACGGCAATCAGCGCGAAGGCCAGTGCGTAGCCGAGCAGGAAGTCGAGCTTGGCCATCGGCATGGTGAACAGCCGGGACAGGGTGCCGCTGGAGCGTTCGCGCAGCGTCGCCACCGAGGTGACGATGAACATGATGATCGCGGGGAACACCGCCAGCAGCGGTCCGCCGATCCGGTCGAAGGTGCTCGGCGACCCCTGGAACATCCACCACATGAGGGTGACCAGCAGTGCCGGGAGCACGATCAGCATGGCCACGGTTCGGTGGTCCCGGCGCAGTTGCGCCAGCACCCGGGCCGCCACGGCCAAGGTCACTCGCGGGGTCATCGCGCACCTGCCTTCTGGTCGATCAGAGTGAGGAAGGCCTGCTCGAGGTCGGTGGTGCCGGCCGACTCCAGCAGTACCTGCGGGGTCTCGTCGGCGAGCAGGTCGCCGTCGCGCATCAGCAGCAGCCGGTCGCACCTGCTCGCCTCGTCCATCACGTGGCTGGACACGAGCAGCGTGGCGCCGTCGTCCGCGAGCCGGTGGAACAACTCCCACAGGTCGCGTCTCAACACGGGATCCAGGCCGACCGTGGGTTCGTCGAGGACGAGCAGTTCGGGGTTGCCGAGCAGGGCGGCCGCGAGCGAGGCCCGGGATCGCTGGCCGCCGGACAACTGGTCCACCCGCGCGTCCGCGTGGCTGCGCAGGTCGACTGCGTCGATCACCCGACCAACGTCGTCCGACCCGACCCCTAGTACCGCGGCGAAGAAGCGCAGGTTCTCGGTCACGGTGAGGTCGCCGTACACGCTCGGCTCCTGCGTGACGTAGCCGATCCGGCCGCGCAGCTTGGGCGCGCCGGCGGGCAGCCCGAGCACCTCGACCTGCCCGGTGACCTTGGCCTGCAGGCCCACGATCGCCCGGATCAACGTCGTCTTGCCGCACCCCGACGGCCCCAGTAGCCCCGTCACCGACCCGCCGCGGAGATCGAACCCGACCCCGTGCAGGACCTCCCGCTCCCCACGCACCACCACGACATCCCGGCACACCACTGCCGTCGCGTTTTTCATCATGTGATGAATTTAGCGCGCAGCACTTCCGCTGGCAACACCTCAGATCGATCAGGAGTCCGCTGGGATCAGGCGGTGAGGTAGTGCTGGATGGCGGGGGCCATCAGGTCGATGAGGGTGGGGACGTCGGCGGAGGCGATGGGGTCGAGCTCGACGAGGTAGCGCGTCAGGGCCATGCCGAGCAGTTGGCTGGACACCAGGCAGACGCGGAGTTCGGCGTCGGGGACCTCCAGGACCTGCGAGATCGGCTGGATGATCATCTGGGTGATGCCTTCGCGCATCATCCGGGCGACCTCGTCGCTGCTGACCACGCTGCGCAGGATCGCCTTCATCCGTTGCTGGCCGTCGTGGGATTCCCAGACGCCGAGGAAGACGGTGATGATGCGGCGGCCGAGCTCGTCGCGCGGGCCGTCGAGGATGGTCGCGGCCACCTGGCGCGGGTCGATCGGGAGCGCCATCGACTCGATGAACAACTCGTCCTTGCCACCGAAGTAGTGGTGGACCAGCGCCGCGTCGACGCCGGCCTCCCGGGCGACCGCCCGGAGCGAGGTCGCCGCGAACCCCTTGCCGGCAAAGGATTCTCGGGCCGCGGCGAGGATCTCGCCGCGCGTGTCGGGACCACCCGGGCGGCGTCCCGGCGTACGGGCCGTCACGGGCCGAGCACCGACACCTCGCCGTCGCTGGTCACGGCGAAGGCCGACCGCGGGGACGAGACGGCATCGGTGGTCCGGACGAAGTGCTTGCGGGTGAAGTCCAGCGACTCGATCAGGTCCACCTCGCGCTCGGACCGGCTGGTCGCGCGGCGGGTGTTGATCTCGAGGATGATGTGGCCGCGGAAGTCGTTGTTCGCCAGGCCCTGCAGCAGGTCGGCCGCCCGCTGTGTACCGCGACCGGGGACCAGGTGCTCGTCCTTGGCCGAGCCCGTGCCGTCGGTCAGGTGCACATGCTTGAGGGTGGACCCCATCGTCGCGGCGAGGTCGACGCAGTCCTGCTCCGCGGTGGACGCGTGCGACAGATCGAGCGTGGTGTGCGCGTAGCTCTGCTCGGTCGGGTCCCAGCTCGGCGCGTACGCCTGCAGGCCCTTGCCCGGCGCTCGCCACGGGTACATGTTCTCGACCGCGAAGATGATCCCGGTCTCCACCTCCAGCCGCGCGATCCCCTCGACGAAGCCGCGCGCGTAGTCACGCTGCCAGCGGAACGGCGGGTGCACCACGACCACGTCGGCGCCGAGCTCCTTGGCCGCCTCGGCACTGCGCTCGAGCTTGCCCCACGGGTCGGTGCCCCAGACCCGCTGGGTGATCAGCAGACAGGGCGCGTGGATCGCCAGCACGGGGAGCTGGTGGTAGTCGACCAGCCGCTGGACAGCGTCGATCTGGGTGCTCAGCGGGTCGATCCCCACCATCAGCTCGACGCCGTCGTACCCCAGCCGGGCCGCCAGCTCGAAACAACTGGCGGTGGACTCGGGGTAGACCGAAGCGTTGGAGAGGCCGATCTTTGCGGTGTCGCGGGGGGTCATCTGCTGGTGCCTTCGCACTTCGTCATCGGGATGGCGACCGGGTCACAAGGGTGCGACCGGAGTCATCGGGGTTGCAACTGGTCGAGGCGGGACAGGATCACGCCTTCGCGCAAAGCCCACGGGCAGACCTCGAGCGAGGCCAGGTCGAACAGGTCCATCACGGCGTCGGCCACCAGGGCGCCGGCGACCAGCTGGGAGGCGCGGCCCGCGGAGACACCGGGCAGATCGGCCCGCTCGGCCGCCGTCATCTTGAGCAGCTTCGGCATCTTCTCGGTCAGATCGTCGCGGCGCAACGCCCGCGGCACGTACGGGCCGTCCTCGGACGGCGCCGCCCCGCAGATTCTGGCCAGCGACCGGAACGTCTTGCTGGTGGCAACCGACCGCTGCGGCTTGCCGGCCCGCAGTACGTCGCCCGCCACCGCCGCCATCTCGATCCGGATCCGGCGACGCAGGGCGCGGACCTCGTCGCGGTCCGGCGGGTCCTGGGTCAGCGACTCCCGGGTGAGCCGGCCCGCGCCGAGCGGGACGGACACGGCGACCGTCGGTTCCTCGTCCGACCCGGCCGCGATCTCCAGCGACCCACCTCCTATGTCGAACACGGCCAGCCGCCCGGACGACCAGCCGAACCAACGGCGGACGGCGAGGAACGTCAGGCGGGCCTCGTCCTGCCCGGTGAGCACGTTGAGGTCGATCCCGGTCTCCTTGCGGACGCGCTCCAGCACCTTCTCGCCGTTCGGGGCCTCGCGCAGCGCGGAGGTGGCGAAGGCGTGCACCGTCTGGCAGCCCTTGTCCTCGGCCAGCTCGGCCGCCTCCTTGACGAAGGAGACCAGCCCGTCGGCGCCGGACTTCGCGATCGTGCCGTCCAGTTCGAGGTGCTCGGCGAGCCTCAGCTCGGTCTTGTGCGAGTACGCCGGCAGCGGGGCGGCACCACGGTGTGCGTCCACCACGAGGAGGTGGACGGTGTTGGATCCCACGTCGAGTACGCCGAGCCGCATGCCCTCCACGCTACTGGACTCCTGGTGTTCACCTTGCCCGCCCGCGGTGGTCTTCCCGCAGATTTGATCCCGTCGCGCCGATCGGCAACCTCCCGGCAACCCACGCAGTACCGGCGGGGATGACCGCGTATCGCCGCGAACGACGTACGCTTTCCCGGTGCCTGAGGTCTCACTTGATTTCCCCCGTGCCTACGTCGAGTTCGTCGACCCCGCCGACGCCGACCAGGTGTTCCGCTGCGACCTGACCTGGCTGACGTCCAACTGGACGTGCATCTTCGGCGGCGGCTGCAAGGGCATCTACAAGGGCCGCCCGAACGACGGGTGCTGCACCCTCGGCGCGCACTTCTCCGACGCCGACGACGAGGCCCGGGTGAAGAAGTACGTCAAGCAGCTGACCAGCGACGACTGGCAGTACCGCAAGGAGGGCAAGAAGAACGGCTGGGTCGAGACCGACGACGAGGGCGACCGCAAGACCCGCGTCTTCGAGGGCGCCTGCATCTTCCTGAACCGGCCGGACTTCGCCGGCGGCGGTGGCTGCGCGCTGCACGGGCTGGCGCTGAAGCAGGGCGTGCACTTCGTCGAGACCAAGCCGGACGTCTGCTGGCAACTCCCGATCCGCCGGACCTTCCGCGAGGTCGAGCGCCCGGACGGTACGTCGTACACGGAGGTCGGCATCGGTGAGTACGACCGGCGCGGCTGGGGCCCGGGCGGTCACGACCTCGACTGGTATTGCACCGGGAACACCGAGGCGCACATCGCGGTCGAGGCGGTCTTCGAGTCGAGCAAGGTCGAACTGCAGACCCTGATGGGCGAGAAGGCGTACGACGTCCTGGCCGACCTCTGCCGCCAACACCTGGCCGCCGCCAAGCCCTTGCTCCCCCACCCAGCCTCCAAGTAACCGGGTGCGCCGGGGGTTCCGTTTGCAGGTAAGGGTTGCCTTGGTTTGACACCCCGGATCTGCGGGGCCGGCCGGGAGCCGACACAATGTTTCGCATGCGCTTGGATCACTTGTCATATGCCGCCGGGCCGGACGGGTATCAGGCGACCGTCGAACGGCTCTCCGCGGTACTCGGGGCCGAGTTCGTCGACGGCGGGGTGCACCCGCGCTTCGGCACGGTGAACCACGTCCTGCCGCTGGAGAACGACCGCTACATCGAGGTCGTCGACGTGCTGGACCACCCGTCCTCGGACAAGGCGCCGTTCGGCCAGGCCGTCCGCGCCCGCAAGCAACTGGGCGGCGGCTGGCTCGGCTGGGTGGTCGCGGTCCGCGACATGGAGCGGATGGAGAAGCGCCTCGGCCGCGACGCCGTCCCGGGTAACCGGCACCGGCCGGACGGGGTCAACCTCACCTGGCGGCAGATCGGCGTCAAGGGCCTGATCGCGGACCCGCAACTCCCCTTCTTCATCCACTGGGACGACCTGACCCAACACCCGTCGAACGGCGGCAAGGGCGTCAAGCTGACCGGGCTGGAGATCGCCGGCGACCCGGGCCGGGTGACCGACTGGATCGGCCACCCGGCCGACCACCTGCTCGACGACCTCGACGTCGCCTGGGTCGGACCGAACGGCCAGCCCGGCCTGGTCGCCGCCGTCTTCCAGACCCCGCAGGGCATCGTCCGGTTGTGACCTCGTCGCAGATCCTCGCGGTCTCCGGGATCCTGACCGGCGATCGCTCGCGGACCCGCGACCTGATCTCGTACGCCGTGTCGCTGGCCGGCGCGTCCGGCCCGGCGAGGTTCTGCTTCATCCCGACCGCCGAGGGCGACAACCAGCTGGTGGTCCAGTGGTTCGAGGATGCCTTCAGCAACGGTCTCGGCTGGCTGCCATGGAGCAACGGCGTGCACGACGACCTCGGCGACCAGCCACGGCGTACGGCGTACCGGCAGTTGGTTGCCTCGGGCGCTCTTCCCGGCGGCTACGCGACCGAGGACGGCGTCGGCCTGCACTACGTCGATGGCGCCCTGCATGAAGCGGTCTCCGTCCTCCCCGACGCCCGCGCCTGGAAGGTCGACCCGGACGGCTCGGGCGGCTTCCGCGAAACCGAGATCGTGCCGCGGTACCTAGTACGACTGCTGTAGTACTAGACCGCCACGGCCGGTAGTCGATCAGCTCCGTTCAGGCGTGACCAGGCCGGTTTCGTAGGCGAGGACGACAGCTTGGGCCCGGTCACGGAGTGACAGTTTGGCGAAGATCCGGGCAACGTGGGTCTTCACCGTCGCTTCGCTGAGAGTCAGCTCCGTGGCGAGCTCCGCGTTGGACAGGCCACGGCCCATCAGGGTGAGGACTTCGAGTTCCCGCGGCGTCAGTGCGGTGAGGTCGCGGTGGATCGCGGGCTGCGACGGCACGTGCTCCGACACCGCGAACCGTTCGACCAGGCGGCGGGTGATGGAGGGAGCGAGCAGCGCGTCACCGGTGTTGACCAGGCGGACCGCGTTGGCGAGGTGTTCGGGTGTGACGTCCTTCAGCAGGAACCCGCTGGCCCCCGCGGCCAAAGCGGCGTACACATAGCGATCCAGGTCGAACGTGGTGAGCATCAGGACGCGGCAGTCCGGCGCCTCGGCGAGGATGCGCCGGGTGGCTTCCAGGCCGTCCATGGTCGGCATCCGGATGTCCATCAGTACGACGTCCGGTCGCAGCCGGCGTACCGCCTCGACCGCCTCAGCGCCATCGGCGGCTTCACCGACCACCTCGATGCCGCGCGCGGTCAGGATCATCCGGAACCCGATCCGCACCAGCGCCTGGTCGTCCGCGATCACGACCCGCGGTTGCGTCATGGGCGTTCCAGCGGAATCTTGGCCCGGACCCGGAACCCGCCGCCGATTCTCCGCCTGGCGTCGAGGTCGCCGCCGTACACCGCCACCCGCTGTCTCAACCCGAGCAGCCCTCGGCCGTCGGAGTCGTTCCTGGCCTGAGCCGGACGCCCGCCGGACAGAACACTCGGCCCGGTGTTCAGCACCTCGACGCGCAGCGCGTGGTCGGCGTATCGCACCGTCACCTCCGCCTTCACGCCGTCGCCGTGCTTCAGCGCATTGGTCAGCGCCTCTTGGATGATCCGGTACCCCGTGACGTCGACCCCCGCGGGAAGCGGTCGCGGCTCGCCCGAGATGCGGACCTCGACCGGCAGGCCGGCAAACGCGATCCGGTCGATCAGCGGGCTCAACCTGCTCAGACTGGGTTGCGGCGACAGCTGTTCGTCGTCCTGGCCGTCGGACGACGGGGCGAGCAGCCCGAGCAGGTGCCGGAGCTCGGTCATCGTGTCGCGTCCGGCCGCCTCGACCGCGAGCAGCGCCGCCTCGGCATCGGCCGGATCCGTCGCGAGTACATGCCGGGCCGCGCCGGCCTGGATCACCATGACGCTCACGTTGTGGCTGACGATGTCGTGCAGGTCCTGGGCGATCCTGGCCCGCTCGGCGTCGACCGCGTTCTGCGCGGCGCTCTCCCGTTCCCGTTCCAGCAGCCAGCCGCGTTCCTCGAACGCTCTGGCGTGAGCCCGCCTGGCCCGGACGAGTGCGACCGCCAGCAGCACGGCGGCGAGCAGGGCCACCACCGCGATCGGCAGCCAGATCGTGAACACATGGACCACTGTCCCAAGGCGCGCCGGTTTCCGCATCCTCCGCAGGTGGCACGCCGTACATCTCCGGGATGACAGGGCGGGAACGTTACCTCCGCAGACTGACGTCCGGCGAGCGCGGCTGCGCCTAGCTTGAACGCATGACGGATGACGAAGGCAACGGACAGGCAGTCGTTCAGCTCAGCCGGGTGCGCAAGGAGTACGGCGAATCCGTCGCGTTGGACGGGGTGTCGCTGGAGATCCACGCCGGCGAGGCGGTGGCAGTGATGGGGCCGTCCGGCAGCGGCAAGTCCACGCTGCTCAGCATGGTCGCGGGACTGGACCGACCGACCTCGGGGTCCGTCGTGGTGCACGGCGAGGACCTGGGCACGCTCAACGAGAAGGGCCTGGCGCTCTACCGCCGTCGCCGGATCGGCATGATCTTTCAGTTCTTCAACCTGCTCGACGATCTGTCGGCGCTCGACAATGTCGCACTGGCCGCGCAGCTGACCGGCACCTCGGCATCGCACGCCCGCAAGCGCGCGCTCGAACTCTTCGAAGAGCTCGGCATCGCGGGCCGCCAGAACACGTACCCGGCCCAGCTGAGCGGTGGCGAGCGGCAACGTGTCGCGGTCGCCAGGGCGCTGATGAACCGCCCGGCGGTGCTGCTGGCCGACGAGCCGACCGGCGCGTTGGACACGCGCGCCGGCGAGCAGGTGATGGATCTGCTGCTCGACCTCAACCAGATCGGCCAAACGCTGCTGCTGGTGACACACGACCAGCAGCTCGCGACTCGGTGCGCCAGCCGCCTGATCGAGGTCGTCGACGGACAGGTCGCCGGCGAGCGCAGTCTGGAGCGTACGGCGTGAGCGCCGTCTGGACGGTGTCGCGAGCAGCGGTACGGCGCCGCAGGCTCCAGACGCTCGTGATCGGTGTCGTCGTCGCACTGTCCACCACGATGATCGTGGTGGCACTCGGACTCCTGGCCGCCTCGACAGGTCCCTTCGACCAGGCGTACTCGCGGCAAAGCGGTGCACACCTCGTGGCGTCGTACGACCGGACCAAGGTCTCGGACAGCCGGCTCACCGCAGCTGCACGAACCGCTGAGGCCTCGGCAGGCCCGTTCGGTATCGCCACCCTCGACCTGAACGTTGGCGGACCTCCGCTGTCACTTGTGGTGGTAGGCCGCGGGGACGCCGGCGGGCCGGTCGACCGCCTCAACGTGTGGGAAGGCCGCTGGCCGGACAAGCCGGGCGAGATCGTGCTCAACCGGAACCCGGTCACCTCCAGTCGCGGACGCGGCGCGCCGGCTGTGGGGAACCAGCTCACCGTGCCTGGTGGTCCCACTCTGACCGTCGTCGGATTCGCGTACAGCGTGAGCGAGTCGGCCGACGCGTGGGTGACGCCTGAGCAGATGACCGCGTTGAAGCCGACCGCCAGTCAGATGCTCTACCGCTTCACTCAGTCGGCGACCAACGCGCAGGTCGCGGCAGGCGAGTCCGCGGTGACGGCCGGATTGCCGTCGGGCGCGCTGCTCGGCACGCAGTCGTACCTGGTTCTGAGGGCGGTTGCCACCGGCGAACCGAACACGTTCGTGCCGTTCCTGCTGGTGTTCGGTTGGCTCGGGCTGGCGGTCGCCGTACTCATCGTCGCCAACGTGGTCAGTGGTGCGGTGGTGGCCGGGTTCCGGCATATCGGCGTACTCAAGGCCCTGGGCTTCACGCCCACGCAGGTGATGGCGGTCTATCTCGCGATGATCTCCATTCCGGCGATCGTCGGTTGTGCGCTCGGGGTTGTCCTCGGCAACGTTCTCGCGGAGTCCTTACTGACAAGGGCTTTCGAGAACTACGGCGCCGAGGGAGTCGGCGTACCCGTCTGGGTGGACATGGCGGCGCTGGTCGGCGTACCGCTGCTGGTCGCGCTGTCCGCGCTTGTGCCTTCGCTGCGAGCCCGCAGTCTGTCGGCCGCCGAGGCGATCAGTGCGGGCAGCGCGCCCCGGGCCGGTCGTGGTCTGCGCGCTCAGCGTTGGCTCAGCGGCACGCGGCTGCCGCGGTCAGTGAGCCTTGGCCTCGGACTGCCGTTCGCCCGTCCGGCGCGCACCGCCCTGACGCTGGCAGCCGTCGTACTCGGCGTGACGAGTGTGACGCTGGCAGTGGGTCTCGGGGAGTCGTTGACCACCTACCAGACGGCCGCGAGCCGCGCCGGCGCCGTCGACCTGACGATGTTCGGTGGGAGGGCGGAGAACGGTTCGCGGCTGGTTCCGGAGGGTGTTTCGCCGGCAGGACCCGTCGCAAAGTTGAGTGACTCCGCAGATGAGGCACTGCTGCGGTCGTCGGCGGGTGCGCTCTATGTGACGGCTAGCCATGATCTCCCGATGCGGTTGGCCGGGACGAAGCAGGACCTGCGGGTCACCTTCTATCGCGGAGACTCGAACCAGCTCGGCTATCGGGTGCTGGAGGGGCGCTGGCCCGACGGACCGGGGCAGGTGGCCGTGTCCGAACGGTTCCTGCGGCAACGGGGCGTCGCGGTCGGCGACACGATCGCGCTGCAGTCCGGCGGCAAGAGCACGCAGGTGCGGATCGTTGCCAAGGTGCTGTACAACTCGGGCGAAGAGGTGCTGTCGAACTGGGAGACGCTCGCGCTCGTCGCGCCTGGCACCGAGGCGACCACCTACGAGGTCCAGCTCAAGCCGGGCACAGACATCGATGCGTATGTCAAAGCCGTCCAGGCCGGCGACTCCGGCCTCGAGGAGGTACCGGGACAGGATCCAGGCCCGTTCATCGCAATCGTGCTGGCGACCGTCATCCTGCTCACCCTGATGCTCGGGACCGTGGCCGCACTCGGCGTCTTCAACACCGTCGTCCTCAACACCCGCGAACGCCGGCGCGACCTGGGCATGCTCAAGTCGATCGGCATGACGCCGGCCCAGGTCACGCTGATGGTGGTGACCTCCATGGCCGCGCTCGGCGCCGTCGGCGGCCTGCTCGGCATCCCGATCGGCATCATCGCCCACCGCCTGGTCGTCCCCGCGATGGCCAACGGCGCCCAGGTCGAGATCCCCGACTTCATGCTCGACGTCTATCCTTTGGGCCTACTCGCCCTCCTGGTCCTGGCCGGCATCGTCATCGCCGCTCTGGGCGCCTTCCTCCCAGCGCGCTCCGCCGCCAGAGCCACCATCGCCGAAGTCCTCCACAACGAGTGACTGCAGGTCGACGTTGGTAGGAGTCCGGGTGCCGTACTAGAGAGTCTCCAGCTCGGCGAGGGATGTCTCCAGGTGGGCCAGGAGGCGTTGCAGGTGGGGCACTGTGGTGCGGCAGCCGGTGAGGCCGAAGTGCAGTTGGTGGTCGTAGCTGGTGACGCTGATGTTGAGGGCCTGGCCGTTCAGGACGATCGACGCCGGGTACATCCCGAGCAGCCGCGACCGGTTCCAGTACAGCGGGCTCTCGACCGGTCCGGGGATGTTGGAGATCACCACGTTGTACGGCGGGGTGGCGCGGCCGGCCAGTCCCGGGATCACCGCGGCGGGTCCCGCCGAGGCGAGGCCGAGTGCTCCGAGCATCAGGTTCTGAAGGGGTGTCAGCTCAGACAGCACTCCCTTGCCGTAGGTGGTCGAGTCCATGATGCGGCGGATCCGGCGCTCGGGGTCTCCCTCGTCGGTGGCGAGATCCGCGATCAGTGTCGCGAGGGAGTTGCCACCGCCCGGCGCCTCCTTGTCGGTACCGCGCAGCGAGACCGGCACCATCGCCGTCAACCCCTTGTCCGGCAGGGCGTCGAGGTCCAGCAGGTAGTTGCGCAGGGCACCTGAACACATCGCCAGCATCACGTCGTTGAGAGTGGCGCCGGTGATCGCGCGGACCTTCTCGAGTCGCTCCATCGGCCAGGACTGCGCGGCGAACCGCCGGGCCCCGGTGATCGGCTGGTTGAAGATCGTCTGCGGGGCTTGGAACGCCACTGACGAGTGGTCGTGCTGCAGCGCTCGCAGAGCACCCCGCAGACCGACCGGCGACAACCCGGCCAGATTCGCCAGCACCCGTCCGGCACCACCCGCGGTCCGCCCGGCCGCCGCGACCAGTGCGGCCGGGGAGAATCCAGCGGCCGCACTCGCCGACGTGAGCCCGGTCGCCACGGTCTCCTGCTCGGGCAACGCGTACGGGGCCGGCATACCGGTCCGGGTCGGATCCGGGCTGAGCATCTGCTGCATCCACCGGAGCGCGGTGACGCCGTCGAGCATCGAGTGGTGGATCTTGGTGTAGACCGCGAACCGGCGGCCCTGCACGCCCTCGATCAACTGCATCTCCCACAACGGCCGGCGCCGGTCGAGCAGCATGCCGTGCAACCTGCTGGTGAGCTCGAACAACTCCCTGTACCGCGCGGGCCGGGCCAGCCCGGACAGCCGGACGTGGTATTCGAGATCGATCTGCTGGTCCTGCCGCCAGGACCAGTAACCGAGGTCGAGCGGTCGGTTCCGGACCCGCCGGGTGAAGAGCGGGTTGACCGTCTGGTCCGCGACGATGTCCTGGTAGAGACGCGACACGTAGTCCCGCGTCCCGTCCGGGAACACCTGGTCGCGAGCGCCGTCCGGCAGCTCGAACAACATCAGCCCGCCGACATGCATCGGCTGCTCGCGCGTCTCCCCCAGCAAGAACATCGCATCCAGCGGCCCCACCGCGCTCATCAGCCCTCCGCTCCCAAGATGCCCTCTGCAAGCTATGACTTAACTGTCGAGACAGCAAACGGCGGGGGCACCTCCTGTCTGGAGGCACCCCCGCCGTTGCGTGGTCGTCAGTCCAGCGGGCGGTAGTTCAGGCCGAGGGACTCGATCCGGGTGAGATGGGGGCGCAGCCGGGTGAGGAAGTCGTCGTACGACGTCTTCGGGGAGCCCCAGGCGCGTTCGGCGAAGGCGCTGAGGCGGGGCAGCAGCATGTAGCCGACCTGGTCGGGGCCTTCCATGTACTCCGTCCACACCTGGCACTGGGTGCCGACGATGCGGGCCTGCTCCTCGGCGGTCAGGCCGGGCGGGATCACCTCGAAGTCGTACACCTTCTCCAGCGGGGTGAAGTGGCCGATCGCCAGCGGCTCGGTCTCCGGGTCGCCCTGGTAGTAGTCGAAGTACACCGACTGGTTCGGCGCCATCACCACGTCGTGGCCGGCCTTGGCCGCCACCTCGCCGCGGTCGGGGCCACGCCAGGCCATGATCACGGCGTCCTTCGGGCAGTCCGTCTCGACCATCTCGTCCCAGCCGACCAGCCGCCGGCCGTCCTCGGTGAGCACCGCCGAGACCTGCGCGGTGAACCAGCCCTGGAGTTGCCCGGCGTCGGTCAGCCCGAGTTCGGCCTGTCGCGCCTGCGCCGCCTCCGCCGTACGCCACTGCACGTCCGGGCACTCATCGCCGCCGAGGTGGATGTACGGACCGGGGAAGATCTCCAGCACCTCGCGCAGGACCGTCCGGACGAACTCGACCGTCTCGTCGTTGACGTTCAGCACGTCGTCGCTGATGCCCCAGATCTGCCGTACGCCGAGCTGGGTGCCGGGGTTGTTGCCGAGCTCCGGGTACGCCGCGATCGCCGCCTGCATGTGACCCGGCAGGTCGATCTCGGGGACGACGGTGATCCCGCGCTCGGCGGCGTACCCGACGATCTCGCGCAGGTCGTCCTTGGTGTAGAAGCCGCCGTGCCGCGTCCCGTCGTACGTGAACTCGGTCTGGCCGTGCGACATCTTGCCGACCATGGTCTCCGGCCGCCAGGCGCCGACCTCGGTGAGCTTCGGATACGCGTCGATCTGCACCCGCCAGCCCTGGTCGTCGGTGAGGTGCAAGTGCAGCACGTTCATCCGGTGCAGCGCGATCGCGTCGATGACCCGGAGCACGAACACCTTCGGCATGAAGTGCCGTGCGACGTCGAGCATCATCCCGCGCCAGGCGAAGGCCGGCGCGTCCGCGATCCGCACCGCCGGTACGGCGACCGCCCCGTCCTCGGCCGGTACGGCGGAGTCCAGCAACTGCCGGTAGGTCTGCTCGGCGTGGCGGAGCGCGTCCTCGGAACCGGCGGACAGGCGCGCGCCCTCAGGCGTCACGTCGATCCGGTACTCGGTCTCGCCGAGGTTCTCCACCACGGTCCGGACGGCGTCTGCGGCCGGGTCCGCGGTGATCCACTGGCCTTCGTCGACGACCAGTTCTCGGGGGGCTGGGACGATCGCGATCTGTTCGGACATCCGGACTCCAGTCAGGGTCGATGCTGCCACGTCGGAGCGACCCTACCCGCGCGGACCACCGCGGGCACAGGTCAGGTCCACGCTCCGAACTGCGCACAATCCACCCGCAGGAGCACTGCCGAGCAGTTCTGCGGCGCGCTAAACCTGCTGCCGGGACGCCGCTCCGATGAGAAGGTGAGCGGGTGACCGCCGACTCCGCCCGCCCCACCGACGCAGTACCGACGACTGCCGCCGACCTGCAGCGCGGGACGCTGCGCGTGCTCGTGGTCAGCAATGTGCTCGGCGGGGTGGCCGTGGCCAGCGGGTTCGCCGTGGCCGGACTGCTCGCGGAGAACATCTCGGGGTCGACTTCGATGGCCGGGCTCGTCGCCACCTCGACGACGCTCGGGGCCGCGATGCTCGCAGTACCGCTGGCGCGCCTGGCCCGGTCGCAGGGGCGCCGGGTGTCGCTCACGATCGGCTATCTGATCGCGGTCGCCGGCGCGCTGCTCAGCATCGTCGCCGCGCAGATCGACTCGCTCGCCCTGCTGCTGCTCGCCGGCTGCCTGTTCGGCAGCGGCTCCGCCTCCAACCTCCAGGCCCGGTACGCCGCGACGGATGCGGCTGACCCCAAGCACGTCGCCAGGTCCCTCTCACTGGTGGTCTGGGCAACCACCATCGGTGTCGTGGTCGGGCCCAACCTCACCGGCGTCGGCGGCTCGGTCGGTACGTCGGTCGGCGTGATGGCACTCGCCGGGCCGTACATCTTCTCGGTGGTGGCCTTCACTCTCGCAGTGGCGGTCGTGTGGATGGGGCTGCGCCGGCTGCAGCAGGTGACCGTGCGGACCAAGGTGGAGCGCCAGCCGCTGGCAACAACCTTCCGGCGGGTGATGGTGATTCCCCAGGCCCGCTTGGGATTGCTGTCGATCGCCGCCGCGCACTCCGTGATGGTCGGGGTGATGTCGATGACCTCGGTGCACCTGCGGCACCACGGCGCTTCGCTGACGATCGTGGGATTCGTCATCAGCGCTCACGTGGCCGGCATGTACGCCCTGTCCCCGGTGATGGGCTGGCTGGCCGACCGGATCGGCCGCATCCCCACCATCGGCGTCGGCCTGGCCATCCTGGCGGGGGCGATGACATGCGCCGCGCTGGCTCCGGACGAGGCGCACAGCCTCACCGGGCTCGCACTGGTCCTCCTCGGCCTAGGCTGGTCCGCCTGCCTCGTAGCGGGTTCCACCTTGCTGTCCCGGTCCGTGCCTGAGGACATCCGCACCTCGGCGCAGGGGCTGTCGGACCTGACGATGGGTGTCTTCGCCTCCATCGCGGGCATCGCCGCCGGCCCGGTTCTCGCCCATCTCGGCTTCCACTGGCTCGCCGTGCTCTGCGGCATGTTGCTCATCCCGGTTGCGGTGCTGGCCGTGGCGACGCCGTCGAAGCCATTGCCTCAGGCAACGTAGAGCTTGGTCCGCGCGCCCGGCTTGAACCCGATGGACTGGTAGAGCGCCCGCGCGGAGGGGTAGCCGTCGTCGCCACGCGGGCAGACCCTGGCGTCGGTGCCACCGGCGTCGCGCAGGGCGTGCAGCGCGGCAAGGTTCACCGCCTGCCCCAACCCACGCCGCCTGTACTCCGGGGCGCAGCCGACCGGCTCCACCAGGCCGACGTTGTGCACCTCGTCGTGCCAGATCAGCGCACTGGCCGCGAAGTCGCCGTTCGGGGCCTCGACGACCCAGTCGAGCTCGGGCCGGTAGGGCCAGGTGCTCATCACCGCGGCGAAGTCCTCGTCGGTCACTTTCGACGGACCCCAGTCGGACCAGGCGGCTCGATGACCCGCCGCCCGCTTCTCCACCTCATCCGGTCGCACGTGCCGGAGGGTGAACCCGTCGGGCACCACCGGAGTACGGAGGTCGCTCAGCGACAGGTCGTGATGCGTGAAGAACGGGGCCTCGTCGTCCGGGTGGAACCCGGCGGCCTCCAACGCGGAGACGAGGTGGGTCTCGTCCTCGAGGACGCTGCAGCCTCCGTCGGGGGCGAGTGCCCGGTACCAGGCGATGACCTCGGCGGCGACCTCGGGCCGGACCGGATCGACGACGAGCAGGAGGTGGTCGGGCAACTCCGCCCAGCCCCAGCCGACCACCTGGCCTTCGTCCTCCCACAGCGCAGTACGCCAGGTGTCTCCGCGCCGGCCGACGTTCACGCTGCGCTCCCAAGCGACGTCGCCGATGTGCAGGCGCGACCGTGGACTCCAGGTCCGCTGCACCAGGTCCTGCATCAACCGGAGATCGTCGGGTCCCTCGTAGTCACGGCGTCGCACTCGAACCTCCGGGTCAGCGAATCAGGCGGCCAGCATTGCTGCTAGGGACTGAGTGCTCAACCTATATACATTCCCGGACCGCCATCCTTTTGAGTTGCGGGAGGCAATTAAGGTCTTCGGTATGGCGAGCATCGCGCAGGGTGGGATTCCGAGTCCCAACATCTGGCATCACCCCGGTGTCTACGAGGTCGAGAACCGGGCGGTCGATCCGGACGGCGTGCTCGAGCCGGCGATGCGGCGGGTGCGGGACTGGGCCGGGGCGACGGTGCTCGACCTGGGCTGCGGCACCGGGTTCCATCTGCCGACGTTCGCGGCGACGGCGGCGCGGGTGATCGGGGTCGAGCCACACGGTGACCTGGCGGACGCGGCGCGGCGGCGGACCAAGGACCTGGCGAACGTCGAGATCCGGCAGGGGACCGCGCAGAAGCTGCCGGTCGAGGACGCGTCGGTGGACGTGATGCACGCCCGCTGGGCGTACTTCTTCGGCCCGGGTTGCGAGCCAGGGCTGGCCGAGCTGGACCGGGTGATGCGGCGCGGCGGCACCGCCTTCGTGATCGACAACGACGGGAGCCGGTCGACCTTCGGACGCTGGTTCAGCGAGGGCTACCCGAAGATCAAGGCGGCCGAGGTGGAGCGGTTCTGGATCGCGCGCGGCTGGCAGCGGACCGAGCTCGACATGGGCTGGCGGTTCGAGCGGCGTGAGGATCTGGAAGCGGTGATCCGGATCGAGTTCAAGCCCGCCGACGCCGAACGCATCATCGCCTCGCACCGCGGCGTCGAGGTCGACTACGCCGTCAACCTCTGGAGCAGGACCTACTGAGACCACCGTCTGTCAGCCGGCCGACACGGAGCGGCGCGCGGATCGGCTGCAGAGACCCGGTTGTCCCCCTAAGGTGAACATTCGCACCGAGTGGGGAGGCGCCAGGCCGGAATGGACGGACTCCTGCTCGAAGGGTTGCCAGGCATACCGCGGCAACTCCGCATCGACGTAGGCGAGCAGCGAGCCGTGGTGGTCGCCCATGCGGCCGCTGCCCGGCAGATGGCCGACGTCATCGCCGGACTCGACGAACCACCCCCAGCAGCCGTCGTGAAGACCAGTGGCGCGGTCCGCTTAGTCCCTGCCGAAGGCGGACTCCTTCCACACCTCACCGTGCTCGGCAACGTCGTCCACGGCCACACTGTCACTCACCGGGTGACCCGCCGCGCGGCCGCCGACGAATGCCGCGTCACTGCGACGCGCTGCGGCCTCGAGGACGTGCTGGAGCGCTACCCGCACGAGATCACCCCTGGCCGTCGCCGTCTGGCCGGAGTAGCTCGTGCACTCCGGGCCCACCCCGCGGTGATCGTCCTCGAGGACGCCGCCGGCCTACCCACCTGGGGATCGCTGCTGCGGTTCGACCACAACCCCGAGCTCTGGTCCGCCGCACTCCTGCTCATCACCACAGACCCGGCTCGTACTACGGGGTTCCACCATGCCGAGTAGCCGCAGAGCCTTCCTCGGAGCCGCCGTCACACTGGTAGCCGCCGGCTGCTCCGGTACTCCGGACGTGCTCGGCCTGCGGCGTAGTGTCCGGGTTGCCGTGAGCTGGAGTGGTACGGAGCTCCGCGCCTTCCACAGCGTGCTCGAGGGGCTCGGCGAGCTCGACTACCCGGTCGAGGTGATCCCGCTCGGCGACGACATCTCCACCGCCTTCGGCCCGCGTTCCGCCCGGCGGCCCGACATCGTGATGCTCCCGCAGCCCGGGCTGGTCCCCGAGCACGTGCACGACCTGGAATCGATCCCGGACGACCTGGCGGCTCGTGGCCGGGCCCGGCTCTGGGACGAACTCCTGGTGGTCGACGGCACAACGTACGGGGTGCCGTTCAAGACCGCGCACAAGTCGGCGGTCTGGTATCGGCCGTCCATGTTGCAGAAGGTCGGACTGGAGCCCCCGAGGCTCTGGTCAGACTGGCTCGAGCTCAATCGGTCGCTGTCGCTGGCAGGCATCCGGCCGCTGTCACTGGCGGCTGGAGACGGCTGGGTGCTCACGGACTTCCTGGAGAACGTCTTGCTCGGCGCCTCGCCTTCGACGTACCGGGCGTTGGCGACCACGGCGAAACCCAAGCCTTCGGAGCAGCCGCAGGTCGCGGCCGCGCTCAGGCTGCTGGGCACGATGTGGTCGGCGCCGGGGACGCTGGCGGGCGGGGTCGAGCGGTCGCTCGTGCAGCAGTTCCCCGACGCGATCGTCGAGGTGTTCGGCCATCGCCGGGCCGCGATGGTGCTCGCGTCGGACTTCGCCGAACCCGTGGTGCGTTCGTTCGCCGCGGACCCGGCGGACATCGGGATGTTCACCTTCCCGCCGATCAGCCCGGGCGCCGCGGCTCCGGTGGTGGTCGGCGGCGACGTGATGGTGCTGCCCCGGCCGTCGACCGACGACGCCAAAGACCTGGTACGCCGCCTCGCCGTCCATGCCGCGGTGGATCCCTGGATCGCCTCCGGCGGATTCCTTGCTGACGGGCGGACGGCGGGGTACTCGCCCGAGCTCACCCGGCTGGCGGAGCAACTCGTCGCGCCCGGTACTTCGTTGCAGTTCGACCTGTCCGACCGGTTGAAGCGGCTGGGCGACATCAACGGACTCTGGCGAGTGCTGACGGATTTCCTGGTCCGGATCGGCAATCGCGGCAGCGACGTCGTACCGGGCGCGGTGGAGTCCGCGCTGGCCGAGCTCGGCGCCGTGGAGAAGGTGGACAGCTGATGGGGCTGCAGAGCAACGGCCTGACGCTCGAGGTGGTCGGCCGGGAGATCAGTGGACGCCCCGTGCCGGGCAAGCCGCGTCGCCCCGCGAGTCCTTATCTACTGGGGCTTCCTGCCCTGCTGTTGAGCAGTCTGCTGCTGATTCCCATCGGCATGACGGTTGTCGCCGCCTTCAGACGACCCGACGGTTCCTTCGGTCTGGGGAACTTCGCAGTGATGGGCGACCCGGCCGCACTGCATGCCGTCGGCAACAGTCTGGCCTGGATCGCGGTGGCGCTCGGACTGGTCGTGGTCGGCTTCCTGCTGGCTCTCGTGAGCTATCGACTGCCCGGGCTGTCGACGTTTCTCCAACCTGCGTTGGTGATTCCGTTCGCTGTCTCGGTGCTGGTGTCAGGCGCGACCTTTCGCCTGATCTACGACGCGTCTCCGGAGCGCGGCTCGATGACGGCCGTGGCGACTCAGCTGTTCGGGTCGAGCCCGGTGTGGCTGGGGCCTGGACTGTTCTGGCTGGTGCTGGTCTCGGCGTTCGGCTGGACCTGGCTCGGGTACGTCGTATCGCTGTTCCGCGCCGGCCTGGACGCCATCCCGGACGACGTGAGCCGGACTGTCGCTGCTGAAGGTGTCACGGGCTGGCGGCGGTTGTTCGCGCTCGAACTGCCGCTGCTTCGGCCGATCACCGGCGTGGTGACGCTGACGCTGGTGATCGCCGCTGTGCGCGTCTTCGACCTCGTTCTGATCGTGGTGCCCGGGCCGATGCAGCGGGACGCGGATGTGCTCGGTCTGAACTGGTGGCGCGCTACCAGTACTGGAGAGCCAGCCGGTCGTACTGCGGCACTCGGTGTGGTGCTGTTCGCGATCGTGGCCGCAGTCGCGGTGATCGGCGTACGCGGGCTGCGTCGGCGCCGGTGGGCGATGCCTGTCGCTGTGGTGAAACCTGATCCGTCGCTGGGCCGGTCGAAGCCCAGTCGCCGGGTCCGGAGGATCGGGTGGACTATCGGGTTCGCGGTCGGCCTGTTCTGGATCCTGCCGGCTGTCGTGCTCGTCGCCACGGCGCTGCACTCGCCACGTGAGGCGGGGCTTCATGGTTGGTGGTCCACTGCCGGGCTTGGGCTTGCTTCCTTTGCTGCTGCGGCCAATGCGGGGCTGTTGCGGGCTCTGCTGTCCACTGTGCTGATCTCTGCTGTCGCGACGATCGTGCTGCTGGCCATCGCCGTACCGACCGCCTATCTGGTCGCCTGGGGTGGGCTACCTCAGTGGCTCGGACGGGTGGTCACCTCTGCGTTCGTGGTGCTCGCTGTGACACCGGTGCAGATGTATGCCGCGCCGCTGCGGGACGCTATCTCCGCCGCTGGGTTGGCCGGATCGCGAGTCGCGCTGGCGTTGGTACACGCGGCTGCCGGGTTGCCGTTCGCTGTGTTGTTGCTGCGCTCGGCCTTTGCGTCGGCTCCTCCTGTGCTCGTTGCTGAGGCTCTCCAGGGGCCCGCGCGGCAGAGCGCAGTACTGGCGACTGTGCAGCGGACGTATCGGCCCGCGTTGGTTGCTGTTGCTGTGCTGGAGTTCGCGTTGGTGTGGAACGACTTCATCGTCGGCTTCTTGATCAGTGGCTCCGGTACGACGCCGCTGTCGCTGGTGTTGTGGGGTGAGGCGCGGCAGTTCTCGTCCTCGAGTGGAACCGTGGCGGCTGCTGCGGTGGTGGCGTCTGTCGTACCTGTTGTGCTGCTGTTGTCGTTCTGGCAGACCGTGGTGCGTGGGCTGACTGTGGGGAGCAAGCCGTGACTCCTCCCGCTGACGAAAAGGCTGGCGAACAGCCTCCCGAGAAGCCGGCGAAACAAGAGCGGCGGCGCGGGGACTTCTTCGGGATCAGCGCGCTCGCGTCCGCGCTGCTGTCCGGGCTCGCGGGCGACAAGCTGTCGCAGAGTCTCGACAGTGGCGGCTGGGTGAGTGTCGTCGGCTTCAGCCTGACGATCCTGTTCGCGCTGATCTGGGCGATCTACAACGCACCTGTCGGGTTGCGTCGCTTCCGCCGGTGGCGCGCCGATACGCCGCACGAGCCCGGCGAACTCCGCACGGCTGCCGAAGAAGCCGAGCAATGGTCGATCTCGCTCGGCTCCGACGCAGGTGGCATGGCGGCCGCCGAGTGGTTCCAGCTGCACGAACCTCGGCTGCGGGAACTGCTGTCCGACGAGAAGCCCCGGGACGAGAACGCGGACGACATCGCCCGGATCTGCGACGCATTGGAAGGCTGGTACCTGCGCCGCCGGGAACCGGCTCTACTGCTGGAGCTGAGCGAGTTCCTGTCGGCTGTGGCCGATGGTTGTGGCCGCCGCGACCTGGCGGAGCTTGCCGCGGCCCGGGCGGCAACGGCGTACCGGCTGATGGGTGAGCTGGAGGCGGCGAGCACGCGGCTGGGGATCTCCGACAACGTCGCACCTGCGCGGCATGGCCACAGCCGTACGGCGGCGGCCTTGACCACGCGGCGACAGGTCGAGCGAGCTCTGCTGCACCTGGCCCGCGCCGAACAGGCACCGGCCGGCAACGACCGCGACGAGGCCGTCCTCAACGCCCGCGACCGCCTGGACGATGCACGGCTCAGTAGACCGGGCCCGGACTTCGCCGGCGAGATCGCGATCCACATCGACCTCGCGATCGTCCACCTGTACCAGCAGGACCCCGACAGCGCGCTCGACCAGTTGCGTCCGGCCGCAGCGCAGGCGTCCTCGGCGGGCGACGCCAGTGGTCTCGCCCACGCTCTCGAACTGACCGGCGTGGCCGCCTGGATGCAGCGGAACCCGCAGGAAGCCAAGAAGTGGTGGCAGCAAGCCGAACACCTCTACTCCGAGATCGACGAACGCGAAGGCCAGGCCCGCTGCCTCCAACACCTCGGCTCAGCGGAAGTAGTAGCCGGCCGCCTGGACAACGCCCGAGCCATCCTCGAGCAAAGCGCCACCCTCCGCGATCCCGACAGCTCGCATCCCATCCTCACCAAGTACCTGAAAGCCACCCGCCATCCGGCAGATCCCCAACCCGCCTTCCCCGAAGACTCCCCGCATCGCACCCCCTCCTGGCTCCACCATCTACTGACACGCTGGCGCTCCTGATCCCGCGCCAACAAGAAGAAACGGGCGAGCTGTGGACAGGCTGACGAGGATTGTCGGCGGAGTCGCCTAGGTTTGTCGGCATGGTGAAGGCAGCGGGGTCGACGAGATCGAAGGCGGGCAAATCGCCGTTCGCCTGCAGCGAGTGCGGGTGGACGACAGCCCGCTGGATCGGTCGCTGTGGCGAGTGCCAGGCGTGGGGCACGGTCGCCGAGGTCGGTGCGCCCAAGGCTGCCCGGATCACTGCCGGCCCGGTCTCCTCGCCCGCCATGCCCATCGCCAAGGTCTCCGCGATCGAAGCCGAGTCACGCCCGACCGGCATCGGCGAGCTGGACCGCGTCCTCGGCGGCGGTGTCGTCCCCGGCGCGGTCATCCTGCTCGCCGGCGAGCCAGGCGTCGGCAAGTCAACCCTCCTCCTCGAGGTAGCCGCCCAGTCCGCCCGCCGGGGCCAGCGCACCCTCTACGTCTCCGGCGAAGAGTCAGCCGCCCAGGTCCGCCTGCGCGCCGGCCGCACCGACGCCCTGGTCGACGAGCTCTATCTGGCCGCCGAGACCGACCTGGGTGCCGTCGTCGGCCAGGTCGACGCGGTCGACCCGTCGTTCCTGGTGATCGACTCGGTGCAGACGATGGCACACCCCGAGGTCGACGGCGCGCCCGGCGGTGTCACCCAGGTCCGCGAGGTGACCGGCGCACTGGTCCGCCTCGCGAAGGAACGCAACATCGCGGTCGTGCTCGTCGGCCACGTCACCAAGGACGGCGCGATCGCCGGACCACGGATGCTGGAGCACCTGGTCGACGTCGTCCTCGCGTTCGACGGCGACCGGCACTCCGGCTTCCGGATGGTGCGCGCGACGAAGAACCGCTTCGGCCCGTCCGACGAGGTCGGCTGCTTCGACATGGTCGACACCGGAATCGTCGAGGTGAGCGACCCGACCGGCCTGTTCGTCTCCGAGCATTCCGAGCCGGTCGCCGGGACCTGCGTGACCGTGATGATGGAGGGCCGCCGTCCGTTGCTCGCCGAGGTCCAGGCACTGGTCGGCCCGTCCGCCGCACCACAACCCCGCCGTACGACGTCCGGGCTCGAGTCGTCCCGCGTCGCCATGGTCCTCGCCGTCCTGGGGAACAGGGCCGGCCTGAAGCTGACCGACCAGGAGGTGTACGTCGCGACCGTGGGCGGCGTGAAGATCACCGAGCCCGTCGCGGACCTCGCAGTGGCCATCGCGGTCGCGTCCTCGGTGATGGACAAGCCGATCCACCCCGGCCTGATCTCCATCGGCGAGGTCGGTCTGGCAGGCGAGGTCCGTCGCGTCGGCGGCCTGGAGAAACGCCTCGCCGAGGCCGCCCGCCTCGGCTTCACCAAGGCGATCGTCCCGGCTGACACCCCCAACCGCGGCAAAGACCTCAAGCCCATGGACATGCAAGCCAAGTACGGCCTCCGGGTCTTCGCCGCCGGCGACATCCGAGCCGCCCTCCTCGCCGCCGGCATCGCCTGACCCACGCGGAGCCGACTCGACTACGCAATCCCTTTTGCGCATGCGTACCCGGTTTCGACCGCTGCTTGAGCGCAACTTTCCCCTTGTGGATAAGGGGTTTCGACACTCTCCCGACTTGCGCGGGTCTCATTTCTGACGATAACATCGAACACATGTTCGCCTGTGATGTGCCCCGTGATGTAGCCGAGTTGAGTGCGGCCGAGACGCTCGCCTCGGCCGCACAACTCCACGCCCAGCGCAACCGCACCGACGTCGAACCTGACTTTTATCACCGAGGCGGGGTTGGCGCGGGCGTAGCCCTGTGACCTCGGGGTTTGGTGGCTCGGCTGTCTCGATTTGCGCACTAATTAGGTGGTCGCCGCCCGCACGCCGCGCAGGACGACGTCCAGCACCACGTCAGCCTCGACACGGGCGGCCTCGGGGTCGGCGGCACGGGCAATGTAGAGGGCTGAGCCGTAGAGACCGCCCAGTGCGAGGTGCGCCAGCGCGTCGAGTGTGACACCGGGCAACGCGCCGCTGTCCACCAGCGGCGTCAGCACGGTCCGCAGCATTGGCAGCTCGACGCCTTCCGTGCCGCTTTCCCACGCGCGGGCGGCCAGCACGGTCACACTGTCGATGATCACGATCCGCCGGAACGCCGGGCGCAGGCAGGCGTCGAGGAACGCGGACAGGCCCGCTCGTACCGCGGCCCACGGATCCTCCTCGGCCAGGGCCGCGGCCATCACCGCCCCAGCGGTCTCGTCCAGCACCACGTCGTAGACCGCCGTGAACAGCGCGTCCTTGCCGCTGAAGTGGTGGTAAAGAGCGCCCTTCGCGAGACCCGCGCGCTGGACGATGTCGTCCATCGCGGTCGCCGCGTAGCCCTGCTCGACGAACCGCTCGCGCGCGATCCCGACCAGCAGCTCCCGGGTCGCCTCCGCCTGCCGTTCCCGCAGCCTCTTGACAGTCACCCGGCAAGCATAAAAGACTGACTGCAAGTCGGTGACCGACCGTCGGTCGGTGAAGGAGGTCCGTGATGTTGCCACTTCCGCCCGGACAACGCCGCGTCGAGGGATTCCCGCGCTTTGGCACGCACCTGCACCGGCCGCCGCCCGCGGTGCCAGACGCTCCGGTGATCGCGATCAGCGGCGTCGTGCGCAAGCCGTCGGAGGTGCGGCTGCCGGAGCTCGCCACGCTGCCGCGGCGCGAGATCGTCGCCGACTTCCACTGCGTCTCCGGCTGGACGGCGACCGACCTGCGATGGGAAGGGGTGCGGTTCGCCGACTTCTTTCGCGCCTTCGTCGAGCCGGCGCTCGACTCCGAGGTCTCCGTCAGCCACCTGACGTTCGTGGGTCTGGACGGGATCAACTCCGTGGTCGAGCCGCAGGACGCGCTGGCGGACGACGTCCTGCTCGCGGACCGGGTGAACGGGCGCCCACTCGGCGGCGATCACGGCGCGCCGATCCGGTTGGTCAGCCCGGCCCAGTACGGCTACATGAGCATCAAGCACTTGTGCCTGGTCGAGGTGTGTTCCACGCTCCCGGCACATCGCCTCGATCGAGGCATCATCGGCCGGCTGATCGAGGGCCATCCCCGGGCTCGGGTCTGGCACGAGGAGCGCCACGGCCACATCCCGGGACGGCTGATCCGGCCGTTCTACCGCCCGCTGATCCGCCCCATCCGCGCCCTCTGCGCGAAAGGAACGCAAGACCGATGAGACTCCCCAACGACGTGCTGAAGACCCAGGACTGGATCATCGACGACATCGTGCCCGACTTCGACGTCGAGGACGTCTGGGCCCTTCCCATCGAGGGCGGCGCGCACGATTTTCCAGCCGTCATCAAGACGCAGCAAACCCTCGACTTTCCGGCGTCCGCGCCGCTGCCGGTGCGCTTGCTGTGGGGCATTCGCGACCTGCTCGGACGCGCGTTCGGACTCGGGCGCGTTTCGACATCCGCAGACGCCGCCGGCGCCTGGCCACCGGTTCCCGGCACCGGCGAACCGTCGCTGCTCGCGCGGCTCCCAGACGACCTCCGCGACAAGTCCCCAGCATCGCAGGTCACCGACAAGCCGTTCCGGCCCCTGTACCGCACCCGCACCGAACTCGCCCAGGAAATCTCCAACCGAACCATGTACGGAGTGATGCACCTGGCCTGGGCGGACCAGGGAAGCGGCCGATACCGGGCGCAGATGACCGTCTACGTCAAACCCCGCGGCACCTTCGGCAAGGCGTACATGGCGTTCATCAAGCCGTTCCGCTACGCGATCGTCTATCCGGCACTCATGCGACACTTCGAACGAACCTGGTCGCAACAGCACTGACGAGCGAGTCTGTACCCCGTCAGCGCGGATCAGCACCTTGCGCCCGGGGCCGGGTCCCCGGCCGGTACGACGAGACTTGTTTGACCGCGTCACGGACCACCGTGATGCCGGCGTATGCCGACCAGTCGTGGCTGCGAGGCCTCGCGGCGGCGTGTGCGCCAAGCACGCGGCGCTCGAGCGGGCATCAATGGTGCGGTACGACGTGAGCAACGCTGTACCTCGAGCCCGACACCGGTGATGGTTTCCGCGAGCCCGGGTTCTCCAAGGAATGCCGGCTAAGGCCGCAGATCACGATCGGGTTGCTCACCGACGCGACTGGGTTCCCGTTGATTTCCGCATGTCCAAGCACGACCTCCATGCCCGGCCGATCTACCACGGCGAACACGACTCGATCGAGGCCAACCTGAGCATCGGTTTCGCGGCGAACCGTTTGACCGAAGATCGCACCGGCTGGTCGATCAACAGGTCCGTCCGCACTGCCCATCGCTACCGCACCGTCGAGATCCGCGCCGGCCAGCAGATCCTCACCGCCGAAGACCCCTCCCACCCGACCTACGGACGCACTCGCACTCACCAACAGATCGAGCACTGCACACTAAATTGATAAAACTCGGGTCGCGGACCTCGTAGTCGCCATCGCGGTCGCGTCCTCGGTGATGGACAAGCCGATCCACCCCGGCCTCATCTCCATCGGCGAGGTCGGTCTGGCAGGCGAGGTCCGTCGCGTCGGCGGCCTGGAGAAACGCCTCGCCGAGGCCGCACGCCTGGGCTTCACCAAGGCGATCGTTCCCGCCGACACCCCCAACCGCGGCAAAGACCTCAAGCCCATGGACATGCAAGCCAAATACGGCCTCCGGGTCTTCGCCGCCGGCGACATCCGAGCCGCCGTCCTCGCCGCCGGCATCGCCTGACCCGCGCTGGAGCTGACTCCACTACGCAGTCCTTAGCCCACGCATACCCGATTTCCTCCGCTACTTGAGCGCGACTTTTCCCTTGTGGATAAGGGTTTTCGGCACTTTCTCGATTTGCACTGCCCTCATCAGTCACAGTAGTATCGAACGCATGTTCGCCTGTGATGTGCCCCGTGATGTAGCCGAGTTGAGCGCGGCCGAGACGCTCGCTTCGGCCGCGCGGTTGCACGCCCAGCGCAACCGCACCGACGTCGAGCTGCTCGAACTGGCCCTGCACTTCGCCGACCTGCACCCCGACCCGGCCACGCTCCGCGGCGACCAGACCGTCCCTGGTGGAGAACGCGGCGTCGTCTACGGCGGACCGGGCTGCCCGGCGGTGGCCGAGTTCGCCGTCGCCGAGTTCGGCGCCGTCACCGGCCGCTCCACCGGCTCCGCGGCCGCGTTCTTCGGCCAGGCCCTCGCGCTGCGCCACCGGCTGCCCCGGATCTGGGCCCAGGTCCGCTCCGAGCACGCCACCGCCTGGAAAGCCTGCACCATCGCCACCGCCTGCCTCAACCTGTCCGAACAGGCCGCCGCGATCGTCGACGCCGAACTCGCCGCCATCGTCGACACCGTCACCCCGCACCGCATCGCCAACATCGTCCGCGCCGCCCTGTGGCGAGCCGACCCCGAAGCCGCCCAAGCCGCCGCCGAGGCCAAGGCCAAGGAACGCGGTGTCTGGCCCGGCCGCACCGACGAACACGGCACCACCACCTTGTACGTCAAAGCCGCCACCGGCGACATCATCCGCCTCAACACCACCCTCGCCCAGGTCGCTGACGCCCTCGCCGACCTCGGCGACACCGACCCCCTCGACCAACGCCGCGCCAAAGCCATCGGCATCCTCGCCGACCCAGACCTAGCCCGCGAACTCCTCGCCGTCACCCACCACCTCACCAACACCCCGGCAGCGCAACCCACGGCCCGAGACCAGGTCTCCCCGGACGAGCCGGGCGTGGACGACGAAGCAGACCGTGATGGGCCACATCCCAGCGAGCCGGCCTTCGACCTACTCTCCGAACCACCACCAGCGCCCACCCACCGCACCCACAGCACCGACAGCAGCAGCCACCACGACCACACCGGCCCGGGCGAAGCACCCGGCGCGGGGATGGATGCTGCCGCGCGCCGCGGACTCGCCCAGAAACTAGCCGCCATCAAACAAGGCGCCTACAGCAACCACACCCGAGGCAACGGCAGGGACACCGGCAGCGGCAGCGGGCGCAAGCCGGCCCGGACGACGCTCTACGTGCACATCACCGACCAGACCCTGTTCGCCGGCGGCGGCATCACCCGCGTCGAACGCTTCGGCCCCGTCCTGGCCAACCGCCTGGAAGAACTCCTCGGCCACGACCAGATCGTGGTCAAGCCCGTCATCGACCTCAACAAGAAGATCAGCGTCGACGCCTACGAAATCCCCCGCCGCATCCGCGAACACATCAAACTCACCCACCCCATCGAACAATTCCCCTACGGCACCACCGAAACCACCAACAGCACCGACCTCGACCACATCCAGCCCTACAACTTCAACGCCAACCGACCACCACGCCAAACCAGCACCACCAACCTCACCCCGCTACGGCGCTACAGCCACCGGGTCAAAACCCACGGCCACTGGACAGTCCACCGCCTCAACGACGGAGCCCTGCAATGGACCACCAAGCACGGCTTCAAGTTCCGCGTCGACCACACCGGCACTCACCCTCTGACCGACGGCGCATGACGATGGAGGACTACTCGACCGTCGAAGGTGCGGGACTCGAGCAGATCCACAGGGTGCCGAGGGGTTCCTTCCTTGAAGAGCTGTTTGCCGCCGCCAAGGACCACAGGGTGGACAACCATCTGCACCTCGTCCAGCAACCCCAGCTCCGTCAGGTTGCCGGCCAGGGTGCTCCCGCCAGTCAGGATGATGACGCCGCCGGGCTGCTCCTTCATCGCGGTCAACCGCGCGGCCACGTCGCGGTTGATGACTGTGGTGTTCCAGTCGGCGTGGGTGAGGCCGGTGGAGACGACCACCTTCGGCGTCTTGCGCCAGATGGGAGCAAAGGCGAGGTCGTGGGGATCATCGGACATCGACTCCGCCTGCGGCCAGAAGCCGGACATCATCTCCCAGGTAACCCGCCCATAGAGGAACGTGTCGGCCCGCCCGTGAAGCTCGCGCCCATACTCCTCCAACTCCGGCCCCAACTGAGGCCAGTCAAACTCCCCGTTCGGTCCCTCGATGTAGCCATCAAGGGAGGTGTGAACGAACTGGATGATCTTCCGCATGACGCACTCCTGAAACCTCGAACCAATCGCTGTCACCTCCCGGTCGGACTCGACCAGCCGGCATTGACATCCCCGACGAGACCGCACCGACGCGCGTGCCGCAGTACGGGGGGTGAGACGGGTGTCCGTGCGGCGGGAAACCGGAACGTAGGCTGGTGGGCGCCCCCAACCGGCCTCCGACCCAGGCCGGCCCCGACCCCTGAGGAGCACTCGAGATGACCGGTTCGAAAGTTGTCGCCCTCGGCCACTACCAGCCGGAGCGAGTGCTCACCAACGCCGAGCTGGCCACGATGGTCGAGACGAACGACGAGTGGATCCAGAGTCGGGTCGGGATCCGCGAGCGCCGGATCGCCGCGCCGGACGAGCAGGTGGACGAGATGGCCTGGCGGGCGGCCGAGAAGGCCATCGCGAACGCCGGTCTCGACACCGCCGAGATCGACCTGGTCGTCGTCGCCACCTGTACCGCGATCGACCGCTCCCCCAACATCGCCGCCCGGGTGGCTGCCCGGCTCGGGCTGGGGAGCCCGGCGGCGCTGGATGTGAACACGGCCTGCTCCGGGTTCAGCCATGCGCTCGCCACCGCCGACCACGCGATCCGGGCGGGTGCCGCGTCCAAGGCGCTGGTGATCGGGGTCGAGAAGCTGAGCGACTTCACGGACTGGACCGACCGAACCACCTGCGTCCTGATCGGCGACGGCGCCGGCGCGGCCGTGGTGGTCGCCACCGAGGAGCCGGAGATCGGCCCGGTCGTCTGGGGTTCGGTGCCGGAGATGTCGGAAGCGGTCCGGATCGAGGGCCGCGACGGGAAGTTCGCCCAGGAGGGGCAGAGCGTCTTCCGCTGGACCACCACGCAGCTTCCGGTGATCGCCCGGCAGGTCTGCGAGAAGGGCGGCGTCACTCCCGAGGAACTCGGCGGCGTCGTGCTGCACCAGGCCAACCTGCGCATCATCGAACCGCTGGCCAAGCGCCTCGGCGCGGTCAACGCGGTGGTCGCGTGCGACGTGATCGAGTCCGGCAACACTTCCGCGGCGAGCATCCCGATCGCGCTGTCGAAGCTGGTCGAGAAGCGCGAGGTCCCGGTGGGCGCCCCCGTCCTCCTGTTCGGCTTCGGCGGCGGCCTTTCCTACGCCGGCCAGATCATCCGCTGCCCCTGAACGCTGCGAGCCGCGGTTGGTGGTGTGGGGTTCGCAGTCTTGCCGCTAGGGCGGCCATGGCCGGCGCTGCCCGCCATAGCGGGCTTAGCGGTTGTGCTCGGCATGTACCTCAGTAGAGATCCCGAGCCTGCTCCTCTGGACCGCCGCGCGCTCGTCGCAAGCTGGCACGCCCGATCACGTTCGGGAGCAGGAAAGCCCTGATTTCACGTGTGCACGAGCGGTTGCACGGTCTGATGCACGGGCGTTCGTAGATGCGACCCGATCGCCGTCGCACGAGTGGCCGGAAAGCAGGCGGGTCGGTCACAACGCACGTCTGAGCCGCATAGACTCAGGGACCGTGGCCCCGAATTCCGACAAGAACAGCACCGACGCCCGGATGCGCGCGACCCTCGCCGCCGTGGCTCCCGGTACCGAACTGCGTGAAGGCCTGGAACGAATCCTGCGGGGCCGTACCGGCGCCCTGCTGGTCCTCGGACAGGACAAGGTGGTCGACTCCATCTCGACCGGTGGGTTCGAGATCGAGGTGGAGTTCACTGCCACCGGTCTGCGTGAGCTCAGCAAGATGGACGGCGCGATCATCCTCGACCGCGACATGAGCCGGATGCTGCGTGCCGCCGTGCACCTGATGCCGGACCCGTCGATCCACACCGAGGAGACCGGCACCCGGCACCGCACCGCCGACCGCGTCGCCCGGCAGACCGGCTTCCCGGTGATCTCGGTGTCGCAGTCGATGCACATCATCGCGCTGTACGTCGACGACCAGCGCTACGTGCTCGAGGACTCCGGCGCGATCCTGTCCCGGGCGAACCAGGCGCTCGCCACCCTGGAGCGCTACAAGCTCCGCCTCGACGAGGTGTCCGGCACGCTGTCCGCGCTGGAGATCGAGGACCTGGTCACCGTTCGCGACGTGGCCGCGGTCGCGCAGCGGCTCGAGATGGTCCGCAGGATCGCCACCGAGATCGACGGGTACGTCGTCGAGCTCGGCACCGACGGACGCCTGCTCACCCTCCAGCTGAACGAGCTCGTCGCCGGTGTCGCGGGTGAACGCGAACTGGTCGTGCGGGACTACCTGCCACCGGCCAGTGGGCGTCGCCCCAAGACGGCGGACGACGTACTGCTGGAGCTGGACGCGGTCAGCCCGACGGATCTGCTCGACATCGGCCAGGTGGCTCGCGCGTTGCAGCTCGGTGGGGCCGAGCAACTGGACGCCGCGGTCACCCCACGCGGCTACCGCCTGCTGGCCAAGGTGCCGCGCCTGCCCGGTGCGGTGATCGACCGCCTGATCGAGCACTTCGGCCACCTGCAGAAGCTCCTCGCCGCCAGCATCGACGACCTGCAGACGGTCGACGGCGTCGGCGAGAACCGCGCCCGGACGGTCCGCGAGGGCCTGTCCCGGCTGGCCGAGTCGAGCATCCTCGAACGCTACGTCTGACCTCCCGTACTGCGAACGCGGCGCCGGCTGAGCTTCAGCCGGCGCCGCGTTTCCGCGTCCACTCAAGGCTTGCGTGACCGCCGTCGCGCGAGTAATACTCCACGTGGATCAATTCACGCCGACTATTCCAGGCGGAGGACGATGACGGAGCTGACTCCCGTCGGCATGGCCGTGCTGGCCCTGCTGAACGAGCGGCCGATGCACGCCTACGAGATGTTCCAGGTGCTGATGAGCCGCGAGGAGGACCGCTTGATCAAGGTCCGGCTGGGCACCGTGTACCACACGGTCGAGCGGCTGGCCGGTCAGCAACTGGTCGAGGCGACCGGCACCGAGAGGGCCGGGAACCGTCCCGAGCGCACCACCTACGCGATCACCGCCGAGGGGAACGCCGCCCTGCGCCGGCGGATCAGCGACGCGATCGAGACCCCGGTGTACGAGTACCCGCTCTTCCCGGTGGCGCTCAGCGAGGCGCACAACCTGCCGGCCGACGAGACCGTGCGGGTGCTGAACCGGCGCCTCGAACTACTGCAGAAGCAGGTGGACGAGATCGAGGCGACGATCGAACGGGTCCGGACCGAGGACGTCGAAGAGGCGTACTGGTTCGTGGCCGACTACCTGCGCACCCAAGCCGTCGCCGAGCGTGACTGGCTCCAGACCATCGTCAACCGGATTGAGAGCAAGGACCTGCCATGGCCGTACCGCAGCAAGAAAAGCTGAGCCCCGACGTGAGGCCGTGGCCCGCACTGTGGGCCCTGGTGCTGGGCTTCTTCATGATCCTGGTCGACACGACCATCGTCTCGGTGGCGACGCCCGCGATCCTGAACGAACTGCATTCCGACGTCGGCACGGTCGTCTGGGTGACGAGCGCCTACTTGCTCGCGTACGCCGTACCGCTGCTCATCACCGGGCGGCTCGGCGACAGGGTCGGCCCGAAGAAGCTGTACCTGGCCGGGTTGACGCTGTTCACCCTCGCATCCGTCTGGTGCGGCCTGACCACCTCGATCGAGATGCTGATCGTCGCGCGGGTGTTCCAGGGCCTGGGTGCGTCGATGATGACGCCGCAGACGATGGCGGTGATCACCCGGGTCTTCCCGCCGAACGAGCGCGGCCGCGCGATGAGCCTGTGGGGTGCGACCGCGGGTGTTGCGACCCTCGTCGGCCCGATCCTCGGCGGCGTCCTTGTCGACGGCCTCGGCTGGCAGTGGATCTTCTTCGTGAACGCACCGATCGGCGTGGTCGGCTTCGTGCTCGCCTGGCGGCTGGTGCCGGACCTGCCGACGCACGAGCACAAGTTCGACCTGGTCGGGGTGGCGCTGAGCACGGTCGGCCTGTTCTGCCTGGTGTTCGGCATCCAGGAGGGACAGAAGTACGACTGGGGTCAGATCAAGGGACCGCTGTCGGTCTGGTCGCTGATCATCGCCGGCCTGGTGTTCATCGCGCTGTTCCTGGTCTGGCAGGCGCGGATCAAGACCGAGCCGTTGCTGCCGCTGTCGTTGTTCAAGGACCGCAACTTCTCGCTGGCGAACACCGCGATCACCACAGTCGGGTTCGCGATCACCGCGATGGCGTTCCCGTTGATGCTGTACGCGCAGACCGTGCGCGGGCTGAGCCCGACCCGGTCGGCGCTGCTGCTGGTGCCGATGGCCGTCATCTCGGGTGCGCTGGCGCCGTTCGTGGGACGGCTGACCGACAAGGCGCCGCCACGGTTCATCGCCGGGTTCGGCCTGCTGTGCTGCTCGGTGTCGCTGTTCTGGCTCAGCCAGGTGATCGAGCCGACGGTCCCGATCTGGGAACTGTTGCTGCCGATCGCGCTGCTCGGTGTCGCGAACGGGTTCATGTGGGCGCCGATCGGCAGCACCGCGACGCGGAACCTGCCCATGCACCAGGCCGGAGCGGGCGCGGGCGTCTACAACACCACCCGTCAGGTCGGGGCAGTGCTGGGCAGCGCGGGCATCGCCGTACTGATGGAGGCGCGGCTGGCGGCGAACCTGCCGATGGTGCCGGGGGGAGCAGCCGCAGCCGAGGGCGGTGGCGGCAAGTTGCCGGAGGCGTTGCACCAGGGCTTCAGCGACGCGATGGCACAGTCGCTGATGCTGCCCGCCGCAGTACTGGTGATCGGCCTGATCGCCGCGCTGTTCTTCACCAAGCCCAAGTACCTCGAGCGGCCGGCCGACACGGCCACCGCGAAAGCCGAAGCAGCGTAGGGATCCGATGCCCTAGATGATCCGGAAGGCCTGCTCGGTCGAGGCCCGGCCGTCGTAGACGGCCTTGGCCACATAGGTTCCCGACTTCGCCTGCGGCTGGCCGGGCAGGCAGCCGGGGCCGGAGCGGCGGCCGTTCCAGAGCACCGTCGTGGTGGATTGCTTGCCCTTGGCAAGGACGAGGGTGGCGCGCGGAATCGCCTGCCCGCAATGGGTCGTGGTCCAGATCTGGTCATTGCCCGAGGTGATCGTCAACGACAGCCGGGTGGGATCGACCGTCGCCTTGCACTCGTCCCCGACGGCGCTCAACTGGATCGCGAGGCTGAGCGACGCACCCGGCGCGAGCGACCTGCCGGCCGGCAGCACGTCGATCTTCACGTCGCTGCCGGTGCACGTCACGTCCTTCGGCGGCTCTGACGTCTTCGCCGTCCCGGAGGTCCTGCCCGGCTCCGAGGTCTTGCCGCCCGACGTCTTCGTACTGGCCGGGCCCGACGGCGTGGAAGTCGGTACGACGGTCGGCTGGGTGCTGGGGCTCTGCCCGGGGTCGGTAGCCGCGGTGTTCTGCTGATCGCCACCGCCTCCGCCGATCACGCGGACCAGCACCACCAGGACGACCACCAGCACGACGAGCACGAGTGCGCGCCGGAACCAGTAGACGCTGGCGGGCAGATGCCCGACAGGTCGGAGCAGGCTGCTCATGCTCGCACCCTAATGTCAGGATTGTGCTCGCCATGTCAGACTCGCCGCTCTCGCTCGCATCAGCCCTGCACGGGCCCGTCCTGCGCTGGTACGCGGCGAATGCCCGCACGCTGCCCTGGCGCGACCCCTCGGCCGGCGCCTGGGCGGTGATGGTCAGCGAGTTCATGCTGCAGCAGACCC
This sequence comes from Kribbella qitaiheensis, assembly GCF_042657745.1. Classification (GTDB taxonomy): domain Bacteria; phylum Actinomycetota; class Actinomycetes; order Propionibacteriales; family Kribbellaceae; genus Kribbella; species Kribbella qitaiheensis. The sequence continues at coordinate 101,429 of NZ_JBHSKE010000005.1, forward strand.
CCGTTGCCCGGGTGCTCCCGGCGTACGAGGTCTGGATGGAGCGGTGGCCGAAGCCGGCAGACCTGGCCGGAGAGGCGCCAGGTGAGGCTGTGAGGGCCTGGGACCGCTTGGGGTACCCCAGGCGCGCCCTGCGGCTTCACGCGGCGGCTCGGGCGATCGTGGAGCAGCACGGCGGCGAAGTACCGGACGACCACGCGGCGCTGCTCGCGCTGCCGGGCGTCGGGACCTACACGGCCGCCGCGATCGCGTCGTTCGCCTTCGGGCAGCGGCACGCGGTCGTGGACACCAACGTGCGCCGCGTCTTCGCCCGGGCACTCACGGGCACTGCTCAGCCGAGCATCTCCCCGACTGCGGCCGACCAGCGGCTCGCGGTATCCGCGCTGCCTGACGACGAGCCCACTGCGGCTCGCTGGGCTGTGGCGACGATGGAACTGGGTGCGCTGGTCTGCACCGCTCGCACACCGCGCTGCGCCGAGTGCCCGATCCGCAGTCAGTGCGCATGGGTCCTGGCCGGCAGTCCGCAGTACTCCGGGCCGCCGCGCAAGGGCCAGACCTACGAAGGCACCGACCGCCAGGCTCGCGGCCGCCTCCTCGCCGTACTGCGGGCCGCGGCCGGCGCCGTCGCCAAGGCTGACCTCGACGCCTGCTGGCCCGACCAGCTCCAGCGCGAGCGGGCCCTGGACGGCCTGGTCGCGGACGGCCTGGTGGATCCGCTCCCCCGGAACCGCTACGCCTTGCCGGCCTGACTCCGAGAGCGGAGAAGAGCATCAGAAAAACCGGGCCGGCGGGTGCGGGTCCGGTGCGAGGTGCTGGCGGCCGGCCCGGGGTGGTTTGCCCCGGGAGCCGGCCTCAGCGGTTAGTGCTCAGTTCTTCTTGCTGCCGTTCGCCGTGGCCTCGGCGTCGTCGTCGGTGAGCAGGTCCAGCGGCATCGCCGGGCTGCCGGACAACGTGGCCAGCATCTGCCGGACGTTGGTCAGCTGCGCGTTGATGCTGTCGCGGCGCTGCGTCGCGGCCGCGAGCTCACGCTCGGACTCGGCGCGGATCCGCTCGGACTTGTCCTTGGCGGCGGCAACGATCTCCTGCGCCTGACGGTTGGCGTCGGCCAGCTGCTGCTGGGCCAGGCGCTCCGCCTCGGAGCGGGAACGGTCGGCCTCGCGCTGCACCTGGGCCGCACGGTCGGTGACCGCCGCCAGCTGCTGCTCGGCCAGGGCCGTCCGGGCGGCGAACTCCTGCTCGACCTTGCCCCGGCGCTCGGCCAGGGTGGTCTCGAAGGCGGCCGCTGCCTGGGCGGACTTGGCCCGCTCCTGCTCGTACAGCGCCTGGGCCTCGCTACGGCGCGCGGTGGCGTCGCGCTCGGCCTCGTCGCGCATGTCGTCGGCCTGGGTGCGCGCCTCTTCGAGGATGCGGGCAGCCTCGGCGTCCACCTCGCTCTTCCAGTCCAGGGAGTACTGCTCGGCCTCCTTGCGGACCTTCTTCGCGTGCGCCTCGGCGTCGGCGACGATCGCCTCGGCGTCGGTACGGGCCCGGGTGACCAGATCGCGGGCCTCGTCGTCGGCCAGCGACAGGATCTTCGCCACCCGCTCACCGAACTCGGTGAACGTGGGCGTGCGGTCCTTGTTGTCCTCCTGGGCGGTGATCACGGCCGACTCGGCCGCGTCCGTCCGGGTCTGCAGCTCCTGGACGTGGCGCTGCAGCTGCTCGGACTGCTGCTGCAGTGCGGTCAGCGAGGTGGTCAGCTCACGAACGTGCTGGTCCACCTGGGCAGGCTCGTAGCCACGCAGAACGGTGCGGAACGGGGTTGGGGCTTCACTGCTCATGTCTTCTGATGCTCACTTCGGTGGGTGGGTGGATCACACATTGTCACTGACAAGGATCTGACTGTCACGTCCTCATCCTGATTCCCCCGTGGAACCCTCGCTACCGGACATTCCACCACCTGCGTGGAACCCAGGGATAGCGAGTGCCTCGATCACACCCGAAAGCTGGGTGAGCTCCTTGGTGATCTCGTCGCGGCGCTGGTTGAGCGCAGCGACCCTCGCCTCGGCGTCGGCGAGAAGTTTACGGGCCTGCGCGCGCAGCTCGTCAGCGTGCTCGCGGGCCTGCGCCTCGAGGCCCTGGGCCTCGGCGCGGGACTTGCGGATCAGCTCGTGCGACTGCCGCTGCGCGTCGGCCAGATCCTTGGCGGCGCGCTCGCGCAGCACCTGCGTGCTGGCCTGCGCTTCGGCCTCCCGGCGGTTCGCCCGGGTGACGATCTCCTTGGCCTCGACCTCGGCGGCGGCCTTCAGCCGGTCCGCCCTGCCCTGCGCCTGGGAGGTGACCTTCTCCGCCTGCTGGGTAACGGCGGCCAGCGTCGCCTCCGCCTGCTGGTTGGCGGAACTCAGCGTCGTCTCGGCGAGCGCCGTCAGCTCGGCGTTCTCCTTGGCGATCGCGGTCTGGGTCTGCTTGAGCCGGCTGGTCGTCCGGCTGACCACCCGGCGCAGATGGGCACGCTTCTGCCGGGCCACCTCGGCCACGTCCATCGCTGCCCGGTCGCGGATGCCCCGGGCCTCCTGCTCGGCCGCGGCGACCAGGTCGTCGACCGTCTTCTTGCTCCAGGCGGTCTGCTTCTCGGCTTCCGCGAGGGCGGTCTCGGCCGCCAGGTTGGCGTCCTCGACGATCCGCTGCGCCTCGGCGGACGCGGTCCGCCGGTCGGCCTCGATGCTGTCGATGACGAGCTTCGCCTGCGCCCGGGCGTCGGCCATCAGGCGCTCGTTGGCCTCCTCGGCCTCGGCCTTCCGCGCCGAGATCTCCTCGACCGCCGCGGCCCGGAGCCTGTCGATCTCGAGCGAGATCGCGGCCAGCTTGGCCCGCTCGGTCTCCTCCAGCGCGGCGGTCCGGCGCTCCAGCTCGGCCCGGTTCTCACCGCGCAGCCGCTCGATCTCGGCGTGCGCGTCGGCGATCTCGACCCTTGCCCGCTCGCGCGCCGACTCGGCCTCGCGCTCGACCGCGGTACGGAGCTCGCTCGCCTCCGACTCGGCCCGGGCGATCAGCTCGGCCTCGTTGTTCACCGCGGCCTGGGAGACCAGGGCGGCCTGCTCGCCGGCATCGGCGACCAGTTGCTGCGCCTCGCGGCTCGCGCGCTCGACCGCCTGCGCGGCGTACTCGCGGGCCTGCCGGGCTTCGTCGACCAGCTCGTCGGCGTCTTCCTTCAGCCGGGCCGCTTCCGCCTCGGCCGCGGCCAGCCGCCGGTCCGCGGCGGCCTGGGACTCCTGCCGGAGCCGATCCGCCGCCGCGTGGGACTCGGCCCGCAGTTGCTCGGCGGCCGCCTCCGACTCGGATCGGCGCTGGGCCACCCCGGCTGCCGCAGTACTGCGCAGCTGCTCGACCGCGCTCTCCGATTCCAGCTTCAGCCGCTCGGCCTCCCCCTCGGCTGCCGACCGGACCCGCTCCGCCTCCGCGACCGACTCGGACCGCAGTCGCTCGGCCGCCGCGGTGGACTCGCTGCGCAGTCGCTGGGCCGCGGCCGTCGACTCCTCGAGCAGCCGATCCGCCTCGGCGTTGGCTTCGCGCCGGACCCGCTCGGCATCGGCCTCGGCCTCGGACCGGAGCTGCTCCGCGGCCCGCTCGGTGTCGTTGAGCAGCCGCTGGGCCGCCGAGCCGGCGTCGTCCCGCAGCTTCTGCGCGACCTGCTCCGCCGCGACCCGGACCCGCTCGGCATCGGCGCGGATCCGCTCCGCCTCCGCCAGGGCGCTGTCGTTCTCGTGCTCCGCCTGCTCCCGCAGAGTGTCCGCGATCCGCTGCGCTCGCTCGAGTACGCCACCCGCTTGCCGCACGCCAAAGGAACCGGCGTCGGGGACCGGTTCCTGGGTCAGAGAGAGACGCGGGGCGTCCATGCGAGGAGATGATTCCATCTCCGGCCCCCTCTCCAACAGTCCGGGTCCGAAACCTGTGGTCATGCAGCTACAACGAGCGAGATCGACAGCCGGGTAACTTCTTTTCATGCCGTTGCGCGATCTTCCCACCGAATCGAAAGCCGCGGCGGCTCTGCTCCGGACCGAGGAGCTACAGCACCGGAGGACCTTACGACGAACACAGTGGCAAAGTGCAGCCCTCGCGTGTCTCGCCGTCGCCGCCACTGTGGCCGTGCTGATCCCCGGCTCCGCGAGCACAGGCTGTTACCTCTGGCGCGCGACGACCCAGCCGGTGAACGGACGGGGCGCCGCCCTCGCAGTACCGGTCACAGTGCTGGCGCTGCTGCTCGCGGATCGCTTGTGTGCGGACAGGATCTGGCTTCGGCCGCAGGTTCGCGGCTGGGGCGCAGTGGCCCTCGTGGTGGTCACCGCGACCGCCTGGGTCGGCCTTGCCACCCAGGGAAGAACGGGCTGCGCGACCTCACCGGCTGTGATCGGCGTCGTGGTCTGCGGGGGCCTGGCGAGCTCGATCGCGGCCTTCTGGGCGACGCGCTCACCGGCTCCGCCGCGCCTGCTCGCGGCGCCGGCGGATGTTACTGAAAATTCATCCGACGAACCGCTCGACCAGTCCGATCTGCGAGCCGCCTTCCTTCGCCTAGGCCCCGTCGCCGAGAACTCGGCCGACCTCAGGACAACGATCGAGCCGGTACTGACTGGCGCACTCGCCGCACTGCTGCTGGCGTCGACGGTCCTCCCCTGGCGTGATCTGCTCGACCCGGTGGCGCTCGGACCTACCGGCGCCGAGGCCGGCGTGGCCCGCGTCCAGCTCTGGGAGATCCCGTCCGCCGAGGGCTGGGCAATGGTGCTCGCAGTGACTGCGCTGGCGACACTCTGCGCGGCCGTCGCCACCTTGATCGTGCCGAAGCCGGCCCACCTCGTCCTTCGCGTGACAGCGGTCGCCACTGGCGCTCTGGTCGTGGCCGGTGTCCTCAGCGCCCTCGTGCAGTTACCGCCAAGGCTCTCCGACGGAGTCGGCTACAGAGTGGGCGTCGGAGCCTGGCTCGCTCTGGCGTTCGGGGTGCTGCTTCTTGCTGTCGGTGCGGCCGCCACAGCCCACTCCGTACGCCGCCGCGCGCCCGGGTGGACCCTGCGCCTGGTGCTGGTTGCGGTGACCGGCCTGGCCGCCGTTGCAGCCGGGCTGTTCGTACCGGCCGCGGCAGCACCGGAGTACCGGCCTGTGGTGGCGGCGGGGGCTCCGCATCGGCTACTGGATCTTCAGGGCGGCCAACTGGTGGACCGGCTCGGCATGCGCGTCGCCATCGGAACATCGGACCCGCTGGACTCCATCGCCGGAACACTCGACGGTACGCCGGGCCAGTGGTTGCTCGGCCGGACCGGCTCGGAAGGCTCCACGCTCTTCGAGTACCGCGACGGAGTGGCGCTGCCGCGGGTCGCCTTGAGCCATGGGGTGACTCCGCCCGCACTGCTCGGGGTGATGGACAACCGGATGGTCCTGCTCGCCGGCGGTCCCGGGAATCGTCCCTGGGCGATCCTCTCGGTCCCGCTGACTCTGGTTGCCGCAGACATCAGCCTGAGCCACAAGAACTCCGACGGCAGCTACTACGTGACACCTGACGTCGACGTGCTGGCGACCGGGCAAGGGCCTGCGATGACTCACCGCAACGCGGATCGCTCGGTGGTGATCTGGGGATCGACCAGCACCTGGCAGATCCCGGCGAACGAGTTCCGGCGCGGCATGGCGCTCAAGGACTTCCTGGTCGATCCGGGACCGGGCGGACCAGGAAATGCCGTCTCCACCGGGCCGGACGGCACTACGGCCTGGAGGACCAGCCAGACGGGTCTTGCCATGCTCAGGCCTGGCGGTGTGCCGCAGCAGCTCACCGGGGTCTCTCCCGCCGGCTGCCTGCTGAGCAAGGACGCGGCCAGCTCCTCCCTGACGGTTGAGGCGTTCGGCGTGGACGTTCGGGGCAACCTGTGGCTCGGTGGGAGCTCCCCGACCTCCGTGATCACTCCGGACGGCGTACTGCGTGAGCTGCCTGGTGGAACCGCCGGCGTGGACAGCATCGAGGCCCGGCCCGACGGGTCGGTCCTGCTCGGGGTTTCGCCGGGCGGTGGGGACCAGATCCTCGAGATCACCGACGCGGCGGCCTCAGCCGGCTCCTACCCGGCTGCACCCGAGCCAACAGCTCGTTGCGATCGCCGGAAGCCTGCGGATGGCAATACGCAGTACAGGGCGACCGTGCTGCCGACAGTGCAGCCTGCGGAACCAGCGGTGACCGCAGAAGGGCTGCCAGGCAAGGCGGTTCCGGGCGCTGGCATGCAGCTGGGTTTAGATGCCCAAGGCAAGCTCATTCGGCTCCGGGTGCCTAATGCGGCGCACGCGTGGGCTCCGGACGGGCTGGGCGGTGTGTGGTGGACGGTGGCCGGCCAGAGCAAGCCATCGGCCGAAGTAGCGGTGCACTGGACGGCCGCCGGGGCTGAGGCGGTGCGCGATCCTCGGCCGGTCGCGCCCGACCAGCGTGGGGAGTTCGCGGCCGCTGCCGGCGGCAGGCTCGTCACCGCGATCAGCGGGCAGTTCTACAACTTCTACGGTCCCGGCCCGCAGGTGAGCCGCATCCAGCTGAAGGGCACCCTGAAGCAGGACGGTCTGGTCCAGCTCGGGTCGGGCGACGCGGCCATGGTCCTGGGCGAGCGGCTCGTCCACGTCTCGCAGGACGGCAAGGCGACCACGCTGCTCGGCGGGGCGGCCTCCGGCTGGCCGATCACCGCGACCGGCGTCGCCGCCGACCAGTGGACCACCGACGGCGACTGGTTCGCCGGCCCGGACGGGAAGCTCTGGGGGTATGACGGCAGCCACCTGGTCCGCGTGGACGGGCCTCGCAAGGTCACCGTGATCGCCGGACCGGCCCAATGCGTCCCGCAGGCCGCCGACCAGGTCACCGTCATCGGCAAGTCCCTGTACTTCGAACTCGGCACCGACGTCGTCCGCCTGGAGCCCACCCGATGAGCGACCTGCTACCCGACGAGGAACTCCCGCGCCGACTGGACGCCGCGGAGCAGGCGCTCGCGATCTCTCAGCACCGCTGGTTCGGCCGAGTGACTCTGCTGACCGCACTAGCGGCCGGTGTCACGCTGCTGCTCCCGTGGACCTTCAGCCGGCGACTCGGCCTCTCGGTCTGGCAACTCGGCCTGGAGACCCAGCCATCGGTGGCCCTCACCTGGCTGGCCGGGCTCATCACCTCGATCCTCGCGCTGGCTCTTCCCCCTCGGCGTGACCCCACCAAGCCCGCCTCCTCCTCGAGCATCTACAGCCAGGCGGCAGCAGCCGTCACCGCGCTCATCGCCATGCTCTTCATCGCAGGTTCCTGGCAGGCACGCGACCTCGGCTCGCTCAGCGACTCCTGGCCCGGCCCCGGCCCCGCCCTCGCCGCCATCACCGGCTTCACCTGGCTCCTCGCCGCCACCGCCCAACTGATCGCCTCCCGCACCCACCAGCCCCGCCCCACCGACGAGGCCCTCCAAGAAGCCGTCACCCGGCTGCGCAACGCCCGCTGAATCACTCGGCGGAGGGAGCGGCACCACCCGTGGGACCGAGGCGGCAGAGGTACCTCCGGCGCGACCGTGGAAGCACGTGAAGCCGGAGGAATCAATGACTGTCGCGGCCGCTGCGCGGTCTGTCACCGCGCCTGAGTACGGCGAAGGGCCCCGCGGACTGGTTTCCGCGGAGCCCTTCGGTTTGCCTAGGCCAGAGCCTGGATCAGGTGTCCTGAAGGCCGGAGGGACCTCCGGCGATCTCGGTCAGCTCCAGGTCCGGGCTGGTAGCGGCCTTCTGGGTGCCCTTGAAGGTGAAGAACTCCGGCACGCCGTCCTCGCTGACGGTGCCCTCGGGGGCGACGTCGACGAGCACGATCTGGCCGGGACGCAGTTCCCCGAACAGGATCTTCTCGGCCAGCACGTCCTCCACGTCACGCTGCAGCGCGCGACGCAGCGGGCGAGCACCCAGGACCGGGTCGAAGCCACGGTCGGCGACCAGTGCCTTCGCCGCCGGGGTGAGCTCGATGCCCATGTCCTTGTCCTTCAGCCGCTCCTCCACCTGCGCGACCATCAGGTCGACGATCTTGACGATCGCTTCCTTGTCGTGCTGGTGGAAGACCACGATCTCGTCGACGCGGTTCAGGAACTCGGGGCGGAAGTGCTGCTTGAGCTCCTCCGTCACCTTCGCCTTCATCTTCTCGTACGAGCCGGAGGTGTCGCTGGTCTGCGAGAAGCCGAGGCTGCCCTTGGAGATGTCGCGAGTACCCAGGTTCGTGGTCATGATGATGATGGTGTTCTTGAAGTCGACCACGCGGCCCTGGGCGTCGGTCAGACGACCCTCGTCCAGGATCTGCAGCAGCGAGTTGAAGATGTCCGGGTGGGCCTTCTCCACCTCGTCGAACAGCACCACGCTGAACGGCTTGCGGCGCACCTTCTCGGTCAGCTGGCCGCCCTCTTCGTAGCCGACGTACCCGGGAGGCGAACCGAACAGCCGTGAGGCCGTGTGCTTCTCGGAGTACTCGGACATGTCGAGGCTGATCAGCGACTTCTCGTCACCGAACAGGAACTCGGTCAGCGCCTTGGACAGCTCGGTCTTACCGACACCGGACGGACCGGCGAAGATGAACGAGCCGCTCGGCCGGCGCGGGTCCTTCAGACCCGCACGGGTCCGCCGGATCGACCGGGACAGTGCCTTGACGGCGTCGGTCTGGCCGATGTAGCGCTTGGCCAGCTCCTCCTCCATCTTGAGCAGCCGGGAGGACTCCTCCTCGGTCAGCTGGAAGACGGGGATGCCGGTCGCGGTGCTGAGCACCTCGGCGATCAGCTCCTCGTCGACCTCGGCGACGACGTCCATGTCGCCGGCCTTCCACTGCTTCTCGCGCTCGGCCTTCGCGTTGATGAGCTTCTTCTCGTCGTCACGAAGACTCGCCGCCCGCTCGAAGTCCTGGGCGTCGATCGCCGACTCCTTCTCCCGGCGCACGTTCGCGATCTTCTCGTCGAACTCGCGCAGGTCCGGCGGAGCCGTCATCCGGCGGATCCGCAACCGGGAACCGGCCTCGTCGATCAGGTCGATCGCCTTGTCCGGCAGGAAGCGGTCCGAGATGTACCGGTCGGCCATCTGCGCCGACGCGACCAGGGCCGGGTCGGTGATGGTGACGCGGTGGTGCGCCTCGTAGCGGTCCCGGAGGCCCTTGAGGATCTCGATCGTGTGCGCGATCGAGGGCTCGGCCACCTGGATCGGCTGGAAGCGGCGCTCCAGCGCGGCGTCCTTCTCGACGTACTTGCGGTACTCGTCGAGGGTGGTGGCGCCGATCGTCTGGAGCTCACCACGGGCCAGCATCGGCTTCAGGATGCTCGCCGCGTCGATCGCGCCCTCGGCCGCGCCGGCCCCGACGAGAGTGTGGATCTCGTCGATGAACAGCACGATGTCGCCGCGGGTGCGGATCTCCTTCAGCACCTTCTTCAGGCGCTCCTCGAAGTCACCGCGGTAGCGCGACCCGGCCACCAGCGCGCCGAGGTCGAGCGTGTAGATCTGCTTGTCCTTCAGGGTCTCGGGCACGTCGCCACGCACGATCGCCTGGGCCAGGCCCTCGACGATCGCGGTCTTGCCGACGCCCGGCTCACCGATCAGGACCGGGTTGTTCTTGGTCCGCCGGGACAGCACCTGCATGACCCGCTCGATCTCCTTCTCGCGCCCGATCACCGGGTCGAGCTTGGACTCACGGGCGGCCTGGGTGAGGTTCCGGCCGAACTGGTCGAGCACCAAGGAGCTGCTGGGCGCACCCTCGGCGGGCGCGCCGGCGGACGCCGTCTCCTTGCCCTGGTACCCGCTCAGCAGCTGGATGACCTGCTGACGGACCTTGTTCAGGTCCGCACCGAGCTTGACCAGGACCTGCGCGGCGACGCCCTCACCCTCGCGGATGAGGCCGAGCAGGATGTGCTCGGTGCCGATGTAGTTGTGGCCCAGTTGCAGGGCCTCACGCAGGGAGAGCTCCAGTACCTTCTTGGCGCGAGGGGTGAACGGGATGTGCCCGCTCGGAGCCTGCTGCCCCTGGCCGATGATCTCCTCGACCTGAGAGCGGACAGCCTCCAGCGAGATACCCAGGCTCTCGAGAGCCTTGGCGGCGACACCCTCACCCTCGTGGATCAGGCCGAGCAGGATGTGCTCGGTCCCGATGTAGTTGTGGCTGAGCATCCTGGCCTCTTCCTGGGCCAGGACGACTACCCGACGGGCGCGGTCCGTAAATCGTTCAAACATCGCCAAAGCGCTCCTTGCCTCAGAGGAGTCGGACGTGCCGTATAGGCCGACCCCCGTACATGCATGCTAGTCCCCGGCACCGACAGGCTCGCTCTCAGCGAACAAGCTGCGACCTCTCGTACGGCCGCCAACTGGGGATCACAAGGGAACAACCTCTGTACCGGGCCCGGTGTTCCCGCCGCGCCCGGTGTTCGCCACCAGCGAATTCTTGGAGTTCCCTGTCCGCTCAGCTATCCGCGCGGGCCGGTATCGCCGTGGCGGTCCCCGTCGTGTCCACAGTGTGAAACGGCCGGAATGCGGACGGTCCCGGCACCATCGCTGGCGCCGGGACCGCAGTCCGGGGAATTACTTGGCGTCGTTGTACGCCGCCCGCACCTCGGCGGAGATACGACCCCGCTCGCTCACCTCGTAGCCGTTGTCCTTGGCCCACGCGCGGATGTCGGCGGAGTCGGTCGCGGACCGGCCCCGTCCGCGCGCACGGCCGCCGGCGCCACCGCGGCGGCCGGTGACCCGGCGCCCCGCTCCGACGTAGGCGGCCAGGGCGTCACGCAACTTGGCGGCATTCTTCTTGGACAGGTCGATCTCGTACGTCGAGCCATCCAGACCGAAGGACACGGTCTCGTCGGCCTTACCGCCGTCGAGATCGTCCTCGAGAACCACCTGGACCCTTTGCGCCATCGATGACAGTCCTTTCCGCGCCCGCCACCGGGCACAATCAACGTGCGGAATTGTTGCTCCTGATTTGTACCGCACAAACCGGCACCGTGTCATTCAACAGGCACAATGTAACCGAAAGATGTGACTAAAACCTCCGCACCCGGCGACGCAACGCATCCGTCGTGACCATCGGTATTCAGCCGGCTGCAGGACGGTCCGGCACAAAAATCGGACCCGGGAATGGATTTGGCCGTTGGTTGTGCTATGCAACGGTCCCCGGGTCCGATTTATCGGCGGCTCTCAGCGGCCAATCAGGTCACTCCGGACGAAGCAGCGGGAAGAGAATCGTCTCGCGGATACCGGCCCCGGTGAACAGCATCACCAGCCGGTCGACGCCCATCCCCATCCCGCCGGCCGGCGGCATCCCGAACTCCATCGCGCGGAGGAAATCCTCGTCCAGGTCCATCGCCTCGGGATCGCCGGCCGCGGCCAGCAACGACTGTGCCACCAGGCGTTCACGCTGGATCACCGGGTCGTTGAGCTCCGAGTACGCCGGCGCCAGCTCGACCCCGTTGATGATCAGGTCGAAAGCCTCGACCAGCCCGGGAATTGACCGGTGCGGCTTCGCCAGCGGGCGCACCGACTCGGGATAGTCTTGCACGAAGGTGGGCTGGATCAGGGTGTGCTCGACCAGCTTCTCGTACAGCTCCAGCGCGATCTCGCCGGCATTCCAGCCCGGCTGCAACTCGACCTGGTGCTGTTCGGCGAGCTTGGTCAGGGCGGCCGCGTCGGTGGTCACGTCCACCGGTTCACCGACCGCTTCGGAGATCAGGTCGAATACGCTCGCCTCGCGCCACGGCGCGCTCAGATCGATCTCGGAACCGTCACGTCCGGTCACCACCGTGCGGCCCACGGCCTCCGCCGCATTCAGGACCAGATCACGAAGCAAAGTCTTCATCGTGTTGTAGTCGCCGTAGGCCTGATAGGCCTCCAGCATCGAGAATTCCGCGGCATGAGTGGAGTCGAGTCCCTCGTTGCGGAAGGTCCGGCCGATCTCGTAGACCCGGTCCACGCCGCCGATCATCGCGCGCTTGAGATCCAGCTCGAGCGCGATCCGGAGCAGCATCTGCTGGTCGAAGGCGTTCAGGTGGGTCCGGAACGGCCGGGCCGCCGCGCCGCCGTTGGTCAACTGCAGGACCGGCGTCTCGACCTCGACGTAGTCCTGGGCGTCCAGGGTGGCGCGCAGCGACTTCAGCACGGCGGCCTTGATGCGGACCATGTCGCGCGCCTCCGGCCGGACGATCAGGTCCACGTAGCGCAGCCGGACCCGGGACTCCTCGCTCAGCGGCTTGTACTCGTTCGGCAGCGGCCGGAGCGTCTTGGCGACCATCTGCCAGGCGGTCGCCTGGACCGAGAGCTCGCCGCGGCGGCTCGTCACCACCTCGCCCTGCACGGACAGCAGGTCGCCGATGTCCACCAGCGCCTTGAACCGGGCCAGCTCCTCCTCACCGACGTCGGCCAGCGACAGCATCACCTGCAGCTCGGTGCCGTCGCCCTCGCGCAGCCGGACGAAGCAGAGCTTGCCGGTGTTGCGCAGGAAGATCACCCGGCCGGCGACGGAGACCTGCTCACCGGTCTTGGTGTCCGGCTCGAGCTCCTGGCCGTCGTACCGGGCTCGCAGGTCCTTCAGCAGGTGGGTCCGGGGCACCGTGATCGGGTACGGTTCGACCCCCTCGGCCAGCAGCCGGTCACGCTTCTCCCGGCGGACCCGCATCTGCTCGGGCAGGTCGTCCTGCCCGCTGTCGGGGGTCACCGGGTTCTCACGTGGCTCAGTCATGCCCCAAAGGCTAGTGACTGACTCCCCTCTCGACCGAATCCATTAGTACCGCCGAAGGCGGGCCGCCCTGCTCCGCCTGCCCGGGACGGCCACCCGCAGCCCCTCTCCCGGCCCGAATCAGGAGTACTGCGGCGACCACCGCCGCGACGGCGCAGCCGGTGCCGCCGGTCACGAACGTTGCCCGCGGCCCCAAGATGGAGCCGGCCAGGCCGCCGAGCAGAAGGGCCAGCAGGCTGCAGGCACGGGCGGTGCCGCCCAGCGCGGCGATCACCCGGCCCCGGACCAGTTCCGCCGACCTGGTCACCACCAGCGTGCTGGTCGCGGCATTCAGCATGCCGCTGCCGAATCCGACCGCGACAGCGCCGATCACGAGCGGAACCACCCCGCCGGCCAGGCCCATCAGGACGCAGGACAACCCGATCGCCGCCGTACCGGCGAGGACGGCGTGTGAGCGGGCGTTGTCGGTCCGCAACCGGCCGGTGAACCAAGCACCGGCGATCGCTCCGGCCCCCTGGGCCGCCAGGACGCCGCCGTACCCACTCGGGCCGAGGCCGATCTCGTCCGTGATCAGGAAGACCTCGACCACGTTGACGGCCTCTCCGACCAGGACGAACACCCACAGCGCCGGCACCAGGATCCGCAGCAGCGGGTCCGCGAACATACTCCGCAAGCCGGCCATCAGTGCACCGCGCTCCCGTACTGCGCCCGGCTCGGGGCTGCGGCGGGTCCGGACTACCCGGGCGACGAGCGCCAACCCGAGGAAGGTCGAGGCATCCACCAATAGAGCCCCGCGATCACCGGACCAGCCGACCAGTACGCCGCCGACGGCCGACCCGGCGAGAGTGGCTACGCCGATCAAGGCCTGACTCGTGCCGGTCGTGCGACCGACCAGGTCCTCGCCGACGATCCGCGGGATCAGGGCGCCCCACGCGGGTCCGGCGACGGCCTGGCCGATCTGCAGGACGCAGACCAGGGCGAGCGTGGCGGCCAGGCCGTGGCAGAACGCCAGGCCGACCCCGGCGGCCGCCTGCAGCAGCGACGACCAGACCAGCACGGTCCGCGAGTCGTAGCTGTCCACGATCCGGCCGGCGAACGGGATCATCACCACGGTCGGTACGGCGAAGGCCAGCAGCAGCGCGGTGATCGCACCCGGCCCGCCGTCACCGGAAACCCGCAGCATCAGGGCGATCAGCGCGATCGAGTCACCGGCGTACGACAGGGCGCGGGCGGGCAGCACGAGGCGGAGATCGCGGAAGGACCAGATCGAAGTCTGAAGTGATTGCTTCACAACTATGAAGTTAATGCTTCAGATATGCCGCGGTCAAGGGACCGGCTACGCTGTCGCCGTGGCCGCGAAGAAGAAGCGCCTGGTGCTGACCGATCCGCGGGCGATCCGCGCCCTGGCCCACCCGGCCCGGCAGCTGATCATCGAGGAGCTCTACAACGGCCGGGTGCTGACCGCGACCGAGTGCGCCGAGCTGGCCGGGCTGTCCCCGTCCGCGACGAGCTACCACCTGCGGGCACTGGCCCGCTGGGGCATCGTCGAGCGCGCGGACGACACCACGGACGGTCGCGAGCGGCCGTGGCGGGCGCCGGCGGTCAGCCTGGTCATCTCGTCGCAGGCCAGCGGCGCGGGCCGGCTGGCGAGCCAGACGATGATGCGCACGAACGTGAACCGGGTGATGGAGCAGTTCGAGGAGATGTCCGCCGACGACCCCTGGGACGGGATCAGCCTGATGAGCCGCGCCCGCCTGTGGCTGACGAAGGACGAGGCCGAGGAGCTCGGCAAGGAGCTCACCGAGGTGATCGACCGGCACCGCCGCGGCCGGACGGCGGCCGGCCACCCGGCGGCCACCCGTCTGGTCAGCACCCTGCTCGCCGTCGTCCCCACCGGCAAGGCCCCCGAAGAAGCCGACTGAGCCCGGCTGAGCCAGACTTGGGCCAGACTTGGGCCCGATTTGGGCGCTGTCCGAACTGTTAGCAGCGGGCAGGGCGCGATTCCGCCGCACCGGAGTACCTTCGAAGGAGAGGGTTTCTCCGCCGCGCAGGTGATCACATGCAGTCCTGGCTTCTCTGGCTGGCCATTGCCGCGGTGCTCGGTATCGCCGAGCTGCTGACGGCCACACTTGACTTGCTGCTGTTCGCTGTCGCAGCACTGGCCGCGGCCGCGATCGCCGCCCTCGGCCTGAGCGTGGGGCTGCAACTGCTCGCCTTCGCCGTGACGGCCGCCGCGATGATCACACTGGTCCGGCCGGTCGCTCGCCGGCACCTCAACTCGCACCCGCAGCTACGGACCGGCGTGGCCGCCCTGATCGGGCGGGAAGCGGTGGTCCTGAGCCCGGTCGGACGGGAGCCCGGCCGGGTCCGGATCGGCGGCGAGGAGTGGAGCGCGCGGTCCTACGATCCCGACGTCCTGATCCCGACCGGGACCACCGTCGACGTATTCGCGATCGAGGGCGCCACAGCCCTCGTGCATCCCCGGGAGGATCCATGGCCGAACTGATCGTCGGGATCGTGGTGGCCCTGCTGGCCGTCGTGCTGGTCCTGCGTACCGTCCGCATCATCCCGCAGGCCAGGGCGAGCAACGTGGAGCGGCTCGGTCGCTATCTGCGCACGCTCGAGCCCGGGCTGAACATCCTCATCCCGTTCGTCGACCGGCCCCGGCAACTGATCGACCTGCGCGAGCAGGTGATCTCGTTCGAGCCGCGCTCGGTGATCACCGAGGACAACCTGGTCGTCGACATCGACACGGTGCTCTATGTCCAGGTCACCGATCCCCGCGCGGCGGCGTACGAGATCGCCAACTTCGAGCAGGCGATCGAGCAGCTCACCGTCACCACACTGCGCAACGTGATCGGCAGCCTGGACCTGGAGAAGGTGCTGACGTCGCGCGAGCACATCAACTCGCAGCTGCGCGGGGTGCTGGACGAGGCCTCCGGCAAGTGGGGTATCCGGGTGAACCGGGTCGAGCTGAAGGCGATCGACCCGCCGCCGTCGATCAAGGAATCGATGGAGAAGCAGATGCGAGCGGACCGGGAGAAGCGGGCCGCGATCCTCACTGCCGAGGGCGTGCGGCAGTCCCGGATCCTGACCGCGGAGGGTGACCGGCAGGCCGCGATCCTGCGTGCCGAGGGCCAGGCGAAGGCGATCGACACGGTCTTCGAGGCGATCCACCGCAACGACCCGGACCCGAAACTCCTGGCCTACCAGTACTTGCAGATGCTGCCCGAGCTCGCCAAGGGTCCGGGCAACACCTTCTGGGTGATCCCGTCCGAGGTCACGGCGGCGCTACAGAACGTTACGAAGGCGTTCAACGGGACGCACCCTGAAATTCCCCGGGAATAGCTCACAGATCAGCTAAACGCTTGCGCGCGGGTGCCAGGATGGAGGTATGGGGGGATCAACACTGGACGCGCTGGCCATCGCTGTACCGACCGGCGGCGTCGCCGTACTGGCGTATCTCGTCGTCGGGCTGGTCATCGGCATCGAGAGCATGGGGGTGCCGCTGCCGGGCGAGACCACGCTGATCGCCGCCTCGCTGCTGGCTTCGCAGGGTGACCTGAACCTGGCGATCGTGATCGCGGCGGCAGCGACCGGCGCCATCATCGGGGACTCGGTCGGCTACTTCATCGGGCGCCAGGCGGGGCGCGGGCTGTTCGAGCGGCTCGGTCGCCGGTTCCACCACTTCTCGCCGGACCGGATCGAGAAGGCCGAGAAGTACTTCCACAAGTACGGCGTCTGGACCGTCTTCTTCGGCCGGTTCGTCGCGCTGCTGCGGATCTTCGCCGGACCGATGGCGGGCACGCTGCGGATGCCGTACCCGCGGTTCCTCGCCGCCAACACGGCCGGCGGGATCGCCTGGGCGACGACGATCGGCATCGTCGCGTTCAAGGTCGGCGACAACGCGGACAAGATCTTCGGGGAAGTCTCGGTCTGGGCTCTCGTGGTGATCGCCGTCGCCGTGGTCGCGGCGTACGCCGGCTACAAACTGCGCAAACGCCGCGGCGAGCGGGCTGATGCCCAGTCGCTGGAGGCGGGGCCGATGGCGGTCGAGACGTCAGCGGATGCTTAGCCTCAGGTGCGGCGTGACCGTGCTGTAGAGCGGCCGGCCCAGGAACGTCGCGCTCGGCAGCACGTACCGGAAGACGAAGAGACCCGGCCGCGCGGCCTTGAAGGGGTACACCACCTGGCCCCGCAGGATCCGCACCCGCTTGACGTTGTTCCACCTCTTGGACACTCGGTTCCACTGTTGCAGCAACGCGACCGAGTTCATCGGCGGCTTCACGATCGCGTAGACCGTGATCGTCTCACCCCGCCGCCGCGACGCCCCGCCGATGAATCCGGCCGATGCGACCCGTACGACGCCCCTCGTCACCGCCGCCTTGCTCGTCGAGGAACTCACCACCGATCCCACCCCGCTGTAGAGCGGCACGGTGACCATGTACGGACGGGTGCCCGCGGCGGTGACCGGTATGTCGTAGTACCCGCCCGTGCTGGTGATGCCGCGACCCGCAGGGGTCCACGGGGCGCGCGGCTTGACCTGCGTGAGGACGACCACCGGCAGTCCGGCCGAAGTGGTTCGTTGCTGCACGCAACTGGTCTCCGGGGCGCAGCGGACCTCCTGCAGGATCGCCCGGCCGCGGATCCTCATGGCCACGCTGAACTGCGCCGACCCGGGGACCGACGCGGTCGTCGTACTGGTCCGGCCCGCGATCTCGCCGCCGACCGCGGAGGTCCATTCGTTCTGGGAGCGGAGCTGGAAGAGGTACGGGGGCTTCAGGTCCTTGAGCACTATCCGGGTGGAGGTGGTGCCCGGTCCCATCGCGCGCAGCTGCTCCCCCGGCCGGCCGACGAGCGGCACGTAGAGCTGGGGACGCCCGGTGACGTCGAGGGGATCGTCGGGGCTGAAGTCCTGCGGGGGCGCCGGCACGGCCCAGCGGACCAGCACGTCCTGGCCGGAACTCCCGGTCGGGATGGCGGCCGAGGCGGACGGGCGGACCGGGCCGTCGGTGTCGAACATCGGCGATCTGGCCGGCTTGCTGGTGACACCGCCGGTCGACGTCCCCACCGCGACCGCGATCCGGTAGTTGCCGTCCGGCGGGAACTCCGAGCTCGGGATGTCCCAGGTGTTCGGCGCGTTGTCCGACAGGTACTTCACGTACGACGGGCTGGTGCTGAGCACGCCTTCGATGGTGATCCGGTTCGGCGCGTTCGAGTCCTTCCAGCTGACCCGGACGGCCTGGCGGCTGTCGCTGGCCCAGGCGAGCGTGACCCCGCTCGGCGTCGGGTCCGAGGAGCACGCGGTCAGCACCGTGGCTCCGCAGAGCACCGCGAGAGCCATCGCCAAGACAGCCCGCACCCTGACCATCTCGCCTCACCCCACCCTCACAGCAGCGACGGCTAGACCTTACCTAGTCAGAACAACTCGCGGACCGGCAGTAGGGTCGATCCGTGAGACTCGGGGCGGAGGTCTGCCGACAGTACCTCGGGACGGCCGAGCGCGCGTTCCTCGGCACCACCGGGGAGGACCTCCGGCCGCACATCGTCCCGGTCGTCTTCGCCCTCGCCGGCGACGAACTCGTGATCGCGATCGACCAGAAGCCGAAGTCCACCACGAACCTGCGCCGGCTGCGCAACCTCGCCTGGAATCCCCGCGTCGCCGTCCTGTGCGACCGGTACGACGCCGACTGGTCCCAGCTCTGGTGGGTCCGTGCCGACGGCGTGGCCCGGGTGGACGAGCAGAATCCGGCGGCGGTGGAGTCACTCGTCGCCAAGTACCCGCAGTACCGGCTGGACCCACCGCGTGGTCCGGTCATCACGGTGGCGATCGACACCTGGTCCGGCTGGTCCTACAGCTGAGCGGTGGACCGCTGGCTGGTGTCGTGATCAGCCGCGCAGGCCGGGCACAGTCCCCAGTAGGTGACCTCGGCCTCGTCGATCCGGAAACCGCTCCCGTCGTCGGCTCCCAGGCAGGTCGTCTCGCCCACGGCGCGATCGACGTCCTCGATCCGCCCGCAGCTCCGGCAGATCAGCTGGTACATGTACCGCAGCTTTCCAGCTGATCTGGAGTGAGTCAAGAAAACACTTTCGCGGGTCGCGATGGGACACACTTGTGGCCGACACGACTTCCGGGGGAATCATGGCCTATCTCGCTCCGTCCGACCCGCCCGAGGGCTTCCTCGAGGAGAACCGCTCGCCGGCCGGGCACATCCCGAACTTCGTCACGATGTTCGCCGCCCGGCCCGCGGTCTACGACGCCTGGAAGCAATTGAACGGCGCGATCAAGGCGAGCATGGACCTCCGCCGCTACGAGCTCGCCACGCTGGCCGCGGCGACGGCGCTGAAGTCCAGCTACTGCTGCCTCGCCCACGGCCAGGTCCTGGCCGAGAAGTTCCTGACCCCCGACGAGGTCGCCGCGCTGGTCCATGAGCCGTCCGACGACCCGGTCGATCGAGCCGTCATGTCCTTCGCCCGCAAGATTGCCGTCGCCGCCCACACCATCACCGAGGCCGACGTCGACACCCTCCGCGCGCAAGGCCTGTCCGACGAGGACATCCTGGATGTAGCCCTCGCCGCGGCCGCCCGCTGCTTCTTCTCCAAGACCCTCGACGCCACCGGCACCACCCCCGACCCGGCGTACAACAGCCTCCCCGCCACCCTGCGCGCGGCCCTCACCGTCGGCCGCCCGATCGACGCCTGACCTACTCGGGTTCGTTGCCGTTGGGGCCGTCGAGGTGGAACGGGGTGGTGACGCCCTCGTACATCAAGTGGGTGACCAGGCCCTGCGCGGCGTGCGGGAGGTTGTGGCAGTGGTCCATCCAGATGCCGGGGTTGTCGGCCAGGAAGGCGATCTCGTAGGTTTCGTCGTCCTCGACGTTGAGGGAGTCGACCCACCAGGGGCTGCCGGAGGCCGGCCGGCCGTTGCGGCTCAGGACCACCACGTGGTGGCCGTGCAGGTGCATCGGGTGGACCTGGCCGGAGGTGTTCTTCACAGTCATCCTGACCACGTCACCCTGCTTCACGACGAACATCGGTACGTCGGGGAACTGGTGGCCGTTGATCGTCCACCACAGACCGGGCTTGCCGTCGAAGAAGCCCGGGCGGCGGCCGATCCGGTACTCGAAGTTCCGATCCGCCGCTGACGGGTCAAAGGGCAGCGCGGCGGGCTTCCCGTAGGTCAGCAGATCGACCGGCTCGGGTGGTTCGCTACCGGTCGGCGCGTCGCCCTCGCCGATCACCAGGGTCGTCGGTCCGCCCCCCAGGCCGATCCGGATCGCCTTGGCCGGCAGGGTGATGGCCAGATCGATCCGGCCGCCCGCGGTCACGAGCACGGACTTCCCCTCGACCTGCGTCGGCGCGTTCACCTCGGTCCCGTCCACCGCGACCACCTTGTACGGCGCGCCGTCGACCCACGACGCCATCGGGCCGTTGTCCGTGTTGATCACTCGGACTCGCACGGCGGTTCCGGCAACTCCGGGCACCCGGCGTTCGCCGTACCCGCCGTTGACCGTGCGGACCTTGTCGTAGGTGTGGGCCACGGCGACCACGTCAGTGGGGCCGGGCGAGATCACCAGTACGCCGTACAGGCCGCCCTTGACCTGCTCGTGCGACAACTGGTGCGAGTGGTACCAGTACGTGCCGACGTCGGGAGCGACGAAGCGGTACTTGAACGTCTGCCCGGGCATCACCGCGTCCTGGGTGACGCCGGCGACGCCGTCCTGCGCGGCCGGTACGTCGACGCCGTGCCAGTGCAGCGTCATTCCCCCGGAGACAGACTCGTTGACCAGGGTCACCTCGACCAGGTCGCCCTTCTTCGCCTTGATCTCCGGGCCCGGCGAGGTGTGGTTGAGCGTGTAGCCCTCGGTCGGACCACGGCCGGGGATGTCGAAGCGTTCCTTGCGCGCGACGAGGTTCACCGAGACGTCGGCCGGGCGGTCCGGGGCCGCGGCCAGCGTGCTCAGGTCGGTTCCGTGGCCGGCGTGCATCATCGCCACCGACGGGCCGCCGCCGAAATCGGCGTACCCCATGTCCATCGCGGACAGGCCGCCGGGTACCAGGCTCTGCTGCCAGAACCAGCCGATCGGCGCCAGCAGCGCGATCGTGGCCAGCAGGCCGATCAGGACGCGGCGGGGCGGCCGGCGGGCCATCAGCTCCGCCGGCCGCTACTCGTTGCCAAGAGCATCTAGATGGACGCCTGGGTGGGCGTGGTGCCAGTCGTCGCCGGTGTCGGCGGGCCCGATGCCCGCCTGGCCGCGATGCCCGCGACGCCGATCAGCGCCAGCGCGTTGGCGCCGTGCAAGGCACCGATCGCGGGCACGCCGAAGGCCACGAACGCCAGGGCGATCTGCAGCACGACCAGACCGAAGACGATCGCCGCCCACTTCACACCGCCGGCGACGCCCGCGAAGAAGGAGACGATCAGCAACAGGATCGCGAGCAACGGGATGACCATGATCCCGAAGATGCTGTGCAGGTTGTGGCCGAAGTTGCGGTCGGAGTTCTCGGTGAGCACGGCACCGCCGTCGATGTCCTTCAGGACGGTGAACCACGCCAGCGCGATCGACATCGCCTGGACCAGGACGCCGAGCGAGATGAGGCCTGCGAGTACACGGTATGCGGATCTCATGATCCTCCCCCGGATCACAGCGACCCGCGCCGATGCGACCACGAACCCACCCCGTGGCCCCGGACCTCCCCGCCCGGGTGTCGCTCGTCCTCATGGTGATCCTCTGACCGCCCTGCGCACAACCCCGTTATCCGGTGACCTGGCGCGAACGGACAGTGACACTGCCCGATCGGACTTCGAAGGGGATCAGTTGTTGCGGGCAAAGGCCTGGTGCAGGCCGTGCAGGGTCAGGAACGGTTCGTGGTGGTCGATCTGGGCGCATTCCGGAACCACCAACGGAGCCAGCGCACCGGTCGCGACCACCGTGACGGTCGAGCGGTCCAGGCCCTGGTCGGCGATGATCCGGGTGACCAGGCCGTCGACCAGCGCGGCGAAGCCGAAGATCGCGCCGGACTGCAGCGCTTCCACCGTGTTCTTGGCGACCACCGACCGCGGGCGGACGAGCTCCACCCGGCGGAGCTGGGCCGCCGAGACGCCGAGCGCGTCCACGGAGCTCTCGATGCCCGGGGCAATCGCCCCGCCGACGAACGCGCCGGCGGGGTTGACCACGTCCACCGTCGTCGCAGTACCGAAGTCCGCCACGATGCAGGGGGCTCCGAACCGGTGGACCGCGGCGAGCGCGTTCGCGATCCGGTCGGTTCCCACCTCGCGCGGGTTGTCCACGAGCACCGGAAGCCCGGTCTTCACGCCCGGCTCGACGACCACGCTCGGTACGTCGCGGTAGTACCGCGCGACCACGTCCCGGAGTTCGTGCAGGACGTGCGGGACCGCGGAGCAGACCGCGATTCCCGAGACCGGGGACTCCCCGGTCAGCAGCCCCTCGAGCAGCACCGCCCACTCGTCCGCCGTACGACGGGAGTCCGTCCCCACCCACCAGTGCCGCTTGACCGTGTCCTCGTCGATCAGGCCGACCAGCGTCCGGGTGTTCTCGACGGCGACGGCGAGCAGCATCAGGCCGCCTGGAGGTCCATGCCGATGTCGAGGACGGGCGCAGAGTGGGTCAGGGCGCCGACGGCGAGGAAGTTCACGCCGGTCTCGGCGACCTCGCGGGCCATCTCCAGCGTGAGCCCGCCGGAGGCCTCGAGCCGGGCCCGGCCTGCCACCTTCTCCACTGCCTCGCGCAACTGCTCCACGGGCATGTTGTCGAGCAGGATCAGCTCAGCACCGGACTCGACGGCGATCACCGCGTCGTCCACGGAGTCAACCTCGACCTCGATCGAGATGTCCGGATAGGCCTTGCGGACCAGCCGGTACGCCTCGGCCACGCCGCCCGCGGCGATCACGTGGTTGTCCTTGATCAGGGCGGCGTCGGACAGCGCCATCCGGTGGTTCTTGCCGCCGCCGCAGCGGACAGCGTACTTCTCCAGCGAGCGCAGCAGCGGCATCGTCTTGCGGGTGTCGCGGATGACCGCTCCGGTACCGTCGACCGCCGCGACCCAGCGACTCGTCAGCGTGGCGACGCCGGACAGGTGGCAGAGCAGGTTCAGCGTGGTGCGCTCGGCCGTCAGCAACTGCCGGGTCTTGCCGCGCACGGTCATCAGGACGTCACCGGCCTTGACGGTGGCGCCGTCCGCGACCGAGTGCTCGATCTCGACCTCTTCCTTGCCCGCGACCAGGCGGAGCACCAGCTCGGCGATCTGCAGACCCGCGACCACGCCGTCGGCCCGGGCCACGAACTCCGCCACCGAGACCTGGTCCGCCTCGACGGTGGCCGTGGTCGTGACGTCCACGCCTCCGGCCAGGTCCTCCTCGATGGTGGCCCGGACGAGGTCCTCGACCCACGGCCTGTCGAGTGTTTCATCCATGCTGCTACTTCCCCTCCGGTGATGCTTCGCCTGTTGCTGTTGTTTCTGCTGCCTGGTGCGCCACGAATGTCGTGGCGGGCCGGGCCGAATCTTCCTCGGCCGGAAGAGTGATGTCCAGACTGCCGGACCACTTCCGGTCGTCACGATCCGGGTGATCCTCCCGCCAGTGCGAGCCGCGGCTCTCCTCCCGGGTGGTAGCCGCGGCGATCAGGGCGGCCGCGACCGTGATCAGGTTCGTCGCCTCCCATCCGGGTGTTCCCGGATCTCCGGCCGGCTGCTCGATCAGCTTGCCGAGGGTTGCACCCGCCTCTGACAGCCCGCCGGCGCTCCGGATCACGCCGGCACCGACCGTCATCACCCGCTGCAACTCCGGTACGACGTCCGCGTCCACCAGCCCGGGCACTCGGTGATCGACCGCGGGCTCTCGCAGTACCGGCATCTTCTCGGCCAGGGATCCGGCGATCCGCCGGGCGAAGACGAGTCCTTCGAGCAAGGAGTTCGAGGCGAGCCGGTTCGCGCCGTGCACGCCGGTACAGGCAACCTCGCCGCAGGCGTACAACCCCGGCACCGAGGTCTGGCCGTACAGGTCGGTCCAGACTCCGCCGGAGGAGTAGTGGCACGCGGGGGCGACCGGGATCAGCTCGCGGACCGGGTCGATGCCGTGCGACCGGCAGGAGGCCAGGATGGTCGGGAACCGCACCCGCCACTTCTCGTCGCCGAAGTGCCGGGCGTCGAGGTAGACGTGATCCTTGCCGGTGGCAAGCATTTGCCGCATGATCGCCTTCGCCACGATGTCGCGCGGGGCGAGGTCGGCGAGCTCGTGCTGCCCCTGCATGAAGCGGTTGCCCTCGTGGTCGACGAGGAACGCGCCCTCGCCCCGGACGGCCTCGGACACCAACGGCTGCTGGCCTTTGGCGCTCTTGCCGAGCCACAGCACGGTCGGGTGGAACTGGATGAACTCCAGGTCCCGCACCTTCGCCCCGGCCCGCAGCGCCAGCGCCATACCGTCGCCGGTGGAGACACTCGGGTTCGTCGTCGCGGCGTACAGCTGGCCCAGTCCGCCCGACGCGAGGATCACCGCGCGGCTGCGGATCGCCCCGACGCCGTCCAGCTGGCCCTCGCCCATCACGTGCAGGGTGACGCCCGCGACCGCACCGTCCTCGGCCGTCAGCAGGTCCAGCACCAGCGCGTGTTCGATGATGCGGATGTCGTCGGCCCGATTCACCGCGGCGACCAGTGCCCGCTCGATCTCCGCGCCGGTGGCGTCCCCGCCGGCGTGCGCGATCCGGTTGCGGTGGTGGCCGCCCTCGCGGGTCAGTGACAGGTCTCCCCCGGCCTGGGTGTCGAACCGCGCGCCCAGGTCCATCAGGTCGCGGACCGCTTCGGGTCCCTCGGTCACGAGCACCCGTACGGCG
The DNA here is from genome assembly GCF_042657745.1 of Kribbella qitaiheensis. Lineage (GTDB taxonomy): Bacteria > Actinomycetota > Actinomycetes > Propionibacteriales > Kribbellaceae > Kribbella > Kribbella qitaiheensis. The sequence goes on from NZ_JBHSKE010000005.1 coordinate 125,972, forward strand.
GTCGGGTCGGACAGCCCGGCACCTGCCACCAGGGTGTCCTTCAGGTGGTCCTCCGGGGAGTCACCCGGACCGAGTGCCGCGGCGATCCCGCCCTGGGCCCATTGCGTGGAACCCGAGGCGACGACGTCCTTGGTCACCACGAGCACCGAGCCGAGCTCCCGGGCGCGCAGGGCGGCCGTCAGCCCCGCGATCCCCGAGCCGATCACCACCACGTCCACGGTGTCGGTCCAGCCGGGTTCGGGCGCAGCCAATCGCTGCGGCACAGCAGGAGCAGTCATCCGGCGACCGTATCAACCGGTTTCATCGGAGGGTGATGGAAATGTTGTCAATGAGACGAGTGGTCCCTACGCGGGCGGCGATGAGCATGCGGGCTTCGCCTGGGCCGATCACCGGACCCAGGTCCGGTGCTCTGAGTGCCAGGTAGTCGATCTCCACCGATGGAACGGCCTCCAGCTCGGCGTGGGCGGCGGCCAGGACGGCGTCAGGCCCGTTCATGCCCGCCTTCGCGCCCGCGGTGAGCGCCCGGTAGAGCACCAGAGCCTCGTCACGCTCGGTCTCGTTGAGATAGCGGTTGCGTGACGAGAGCGCGAGTCCGTCCGCCTCGCGCACGGTCTGCACCGGCACGATGTCGACGTCCATGTCCAGGTCGCACACCATCTCGCGGATCAGCGTCAGCTGCTGGTAGTCCTTCTCCCCGAACAGCGCCAGGTCCGGCGAGGTCAGGTGCAGCATCTTCGACACCACGGTCAGGACGCCGGCGAAGTGACCCGGCCGGACCATCCCCTCGAGCTCGTCCGCCAGCGGCCCGGGATGGACCGTGATGGACGGTTCGTTCGGGTAGAGCTCGTCGCGGGACGGGTTGAAGACCAGGTCGACGCCCTCGCTCTTGGCGATCGCAAGGTCACTGGCCAGCGTCCGCGGATACCGGTCGAAGTCCTCGGTCGGCCCGAACTGCAACGGGTTCACGAAGATGGTCAGCACCACGCTGCCGTCCGGCCCGACGCGTTCGCGAGCCTCGGCGAGCAACGCCGCATGGCCTTCGTGCAGGGCGCCCATCGTCATCACGACCGCCCGAGGCCGGATCGCCGCGGCCGCCCGCAACTCCGCCTTGGTCTGGGTGAGTCTCACGCCGGTGCCTCCCCTGTTCGATCCCGCTCCAGCACCCCTGCCGCCAACACCTGCCGGAACCGCTCTGCCGTCGTGTGGTCCAGTCGTCCGTCCGCTGCCGCCAGGTCCACCGTCGCCCCGGCCAGCTCGGCGTACGTGCTCGCGGTGCGGCCCCGCAGTACCGCCAGGTGGCCAGCCACCGTGTCCACGTCGCCGCGCGCGATCGGCCCGGTGAGCGCATCATGACCGGACCGCAGCGTGTTGTCGAGAGTTGCGATCAGCAAGGGCCGCAGTGTTGCCGCCGGGTCGGCGATCCCGGCCTCGCGGAGGACCTCGAACGCCTGTACGAGCAGGGTGGTGAGGTGGTTCGCGCCGTGTACGACGCCCGCGTGGTACAGCGCCCGGTCCTCCTCCGCGACCCACTGCACACCGGCCCCGAGGCTCTTCACCAGCCGCTCGACGACCTCCCGTGCCTCTTCCGGGGCGGTCGCCGTGAACACGACGTCCGTGAGGTCTGCCGGGCCGCCCGTGAAAGTCATCGGCGGGTGCAGCGCCACCGGGATCGCCTGGACCCCGGCCAGCACGGACAACCCGTGCGCGCCGGACAGGTGTACGACGTACTGGTTCGGCGTCAGCGGAAGACCGGCCGCGACCTGGGTGATCGCGTCGTCCGGTACGGCGACCAGGACCACGTCGGCGCGGGTGGTCACCTCGTCGGGCGAGAGGACGGGTACGTGCGGAAGAAGCCGCGCGGCGCGGTCGAGTGACGCCCGCGAGCGCGCGGTGAGACCGGTGACGGGATGTCCGGCGGACGCCAGGGCTGCTCCCAAGGCGCTGCCGGCCCGGCCGGAGCCGATGATGCCGATGCGTTCCATGTCCACTCTCTACGTTCCAGTCCCCAGGCGGATCGGGGTACCAGACGATTGATGCGGTTCAGAACAGGGTAGTGCTGGCGGCGGGGATGAGGTCGAGTTGTTCGTCACAGGTGGGACGATGTGCCGGTGAACGGACAAGACCCCTGGGCGAAGCGGTCGGGGCTGACCGCGATCCTGATCGCCGTGCCTGAGCTCGCCGAGTACACCGATCGCTGGCGGACGGCGACGTTCCCGTCGGCCCGGCCCGACCTGGCGCTGTCCGAGCTGATCCCGCCGCACGTGACCGTGCTGGTGCCCTGGCTCAAGAACCCGACGCCTGAACACGTCCAGCGGCTGACCGACGCGGTCTCGGAGGTGCGGTCGTTCGAGCTCAGCTTCCCCACTGCCGAGCAGTTCCCGAATGGCCCCGTCTGGCTCCGGCCCGAGCCCTTCGACCAAGTGCGCGCTCTGGTGCGGACGGTGATCAGCGCGTTCCCCGAGTGCCCGCCCTACGGTGGCGACCACCCCGACCCGCATCCGCACCTGACGATCTCCGCGCAGGACAACGACCCGGTGCTGCCCGAGGTCCAGGCTGCTCTCGCCGCCGCTCCGGCCCCGACCGTGACGCTCGACGACCTGACCATCTGGCGCGAGGGCGACGACCAGGTGTGGCAGCTGACCGGGTCGGTCCCGCTGGGATGACGACCTTCCGGCAGGCCTGGGACCAGGCGCTCTACGGTCCCGAGGGCTTCTACCGTCGAGAACGCCCCGCGGCCCACTTCCGTACTTCGGTGCATGCGTCCGGGTTGTTCGGCCAGGCGATCGCGCGGCTGGCCCGTGGCGTCGGGGCCTCCCAGGTGGTCGACATCGCCGCCGGCTCGGGGGAACTCGGCGAGGTGCTGCGCGCCGAAGGTCTGCAGGTGCTGGACATCGAGCTCGACGACGAGTTGCCCGACCGGTTGACCGGCCTGGTGATCGCGAACGAGTGGCTCGACAACGTCCCGTGCGAGCTGGCCGAGCTGGACCCGGCCGGCGTCCCGCGCTACCTGGGACCGGACCTCACTCCGGGTGAGGTTGTGGAGGGCAACGACCTGGTGTGGCTGGAGAAGTGGTGGCCGCTGCTGGAGCCCGGCGACCGGGCCGAGATCGGGATCACCCGCGACGAGGCCTGGGTGGACGTGCTCGGCAGGCTCGAGGAAGGTGCTGTCGCCGTCGCGATCGACTACGGACACCTGCGCGCCGGCAGGCCGCCGTACGGGACCATGACGGGATTCCGGAACGGGCGCGAGTGCGACCCGGTGCCGGATGGCTCGTGTGACATCACGGCGCACGTCGCGCTGGACTCGCTGGGCGGCACGGTGACCACCCAGCGAGGGGCTCTGCAGGCCCTGGGCATCACCGCAGCCCGGCCCAGCCAGGAGTTGGCCCGTGAGGAGCCCCTGCGCTACCTGGCTGAGCTGTCGTCCGCAGGAGAGGCCGCAGAGCTGCTGGACCCGTCGGGGCTCGGCGCCTTCGGCTGGGTGTGGACGGCGGCCGGGGAGTCCGCAGTACGGCGGGCCTCGCGGGCTCTGTCCGCCTGAGCCTCCAGGAGGGCCGCAGCTTCCGCCAGGTCGCGATGGAGGGCCACAGCGTCGGTCGGGCCTTGCGGAGTGTCTACATGGACGTTGGCGAGCCCTAGACGGCGCTGCAGCGGTCCCTGCTGGAGACGGACCGACTGCGTCTTGTGGTGAAGCACGATGGACGTACGCCGGCTCACCCACCCGCGGGTGGTCACCAGGACCTGGTCGTCCACTCCGTAGGCCAGGTAGCGCCAGCCGATCGGACGCAGCCACTTCGCCCGCTCCGGGGCGCGGTGCATCTCGATCGCGGCCAGGTCGAAGCCGGGCAGCACCCTGGCGAGGACGCCGGCCACCTCCTGACGCTCGCCGACCGGGAGAAGCTGAGCTCCGTCGTTCCTGTCCTCGCCGTCGCCACCGTTGCCACCGACGACGCCCGCGATGTCCAGATCCACCCGGGACCAGCCCAGCAGCCGCCAGATCAGCGGTTCGGTGATCAACAGACCCTGGACGCGGCCCGGCGGTACCGTCTGGCGCTGCAGGTCGAACAGGCCGCGCTTCGTCCGCAGCCCGTCGTGCGTCTCGGACAGGGTGAACCTGTGGTTGCCGACGACCTGCTTCCAGATCGGCTGCACGACACCGAGCAGCAGCGGGAGAGCGGCGAACAGACCGATGTGGAACTCCAGCACCGTGGTCGCGGCGATCAACCAGATCAGGGCGGCCGTACTCGCGAGCACTGTCGACGACAGCAGCGTCGCACCGAGCAGCCGGCCGGTGGGAACCACCAGGAGCGGCTCCGGCTCCACCTGCGGAACCTGCTGCTCGGCGGCCTGCTCACCCTTGGCCCGGTACAGCAGGATCGCCCGCAGGTTCAACGCCTCGTCGTACCTGAAGTAGCTCAGCCGGCCGTCGCTCTTGCCGCCGCCGGCCACGTCCATCCGCAGCTCGGCCATGCCGAACAGCCGGGCCACGAACGGCTGGGCCACGTCGATCGCCTGGATCCGGTCGAACCGGATGATCCGGGTCCGGCGGAACAGGAACCCGCTGTCCACCCGGATCGCGTCCGCGGTCAGCTGCCACTTGGTGAACCACCAGGACAGCGCGCCGAGCAGGATCCCGCCCACCAGTACCGCGAGTAGCCCGAGGCCGGCGATCGTCAGGTCGCTGCGCAGGCCCTCGTTGTTGGCCATCGCGAACGCGGCCACGACGAAGTACCCCCAGCCCTTCACGAACGGGGTCAGCGGGTGCAGCCGGGCCCCGCCGGCCTCGGCCTGCCGGATCTCCGGCGCTTCGGAGGGCGCTGACGGCTCGGTCACAGGCCCCACGCCTGCGCCTGACCGAGGGCGGACAACCGGTCACGCAGGCGAGCCGCCTCGTCCGGATGCAGCCCGGGGATCTTCGCGTCCGTCGCTGGAGTCGCGGTGTGCAGCTCCACCGTCGCCAGGTCGAACGCGCGCTCCAACGGCCCGGCGGCCACGTCGACGAACTGCATCCGCCCGTACGGCACGACCACCAGCTGGCGGAACATGATGCCGTGGCTGACCAGCAGCTCGTCCTCGCGCTCGGCGTACTTCCAGGACCGCTGGTTGCGCCCGATCAGGACCCAGGACCAGGCGAGCCCGATCGCGGCGACCACCAGGGCCAGTACGCCGTACAGCCAGTCCATCAGCAGGCCGAACAGCAGCAGGCCCGCGATCGCCAGCAGGCCGAACATGATCGCCGCGTTCAGCCTGCGCACCGTCGCGAGCTTCGGCGAGACCGGCGTCCAGCTGACATCCGAAGGTGCGAAGAGGTCATCCACCCCTCCAGCCTGTCACGATAGGGGTCATGAGTACCGAAAGAGTGGTGGGAATCGGGGCTGGAGCCGCTGGGCTGGATCCGCTGTACGAACGCGGCGGCACGGGTTCCGGTTCCGAGCTGCCCACCACTGACATGGTGCTCAACATCGGCCCACAGCACCCCGCGACGCACGGCGTACTGCGGTTGCGGCTGACCCTGGACGGCGAGCGGATCGTCGGCTGCGAGCCGATCATCGGCTACATGCACCGCGGCGCGGAGAAGCTCTTCGAGGTCCGCGACTACCGCCAGATCCTGGTGCTGGCGAACCGGCACGACTGGCTGTCCGCCTTCTCCAACGAGCTCGGCGTGGTGATCGCCGTCGAGCGGATGATGGGCCTCGAGGTCCCGGTCCGGGCGGTCTGGCTGCGCACCCTGCTGGCCGAGCTGAACCGGATCCTGAACCACCTGATGTTCCTCGGCTCCTACCCGCTGGAGCTCGGCGCGATCACGCCGGTCTTCTACGCGTTCCGCGAGCGCGAGACGATCCAGGCGGTGATGGAGGAGCTGTCCGGCGGCCGGATGCACTACATGTTCAACCGGGTCGGCGGCCTCAAGGAGGACCTTCCGCTCGGCTGGCTGCAGCGCGCTGGGGCCGCCTCGGCCGCCGTACGCCGCCGGCTCCCCGACATCGAGGACCTTGTCCTGGGCAACGAGATCTTCCGGGCCCGGACCGTCGGCGTCGGTCGCCTCTCCCCCGAGCTGATCGCCGCCTACGGCGTCTCCGGCCCGATCGCCCGCGCCTCCGGCGTCGACGCCGACCTGCGCCGCGACGAGCCCTACCTCGCCTACGAGGAGCTCGCCCACGACGGCGTACTGCGAGTGGTGACCCGCACCGACGGCGACTGCTTCTCCCGGTTCTCGGTGCTGCTGGAGCAGGTCAAGGTGTCCCTCGACCTGGTGGACGCCTGCCTGGACCGGCTCCGCACGATGCCAGCCGGCCCGGTCAACGTCCGGCTGCCCAAGATCCTCAAGGTCCCCGAGGGCCAGACCTACGCCTGGACCGAGAACCCACTGGGCATCAACGGCTACTACCTGGTCTCCCGAGGCGACAAGACCCCCTGGCGGATGAAACTCCGCTCCGCCAGCTTCAACAACATCTCCGTCCTCCCCGAGATGCTCCCGAACACCATCGTCGCCGACATGATCGCCATCCTCGGCTCAATGTTCTTCGTAGTCGGCGACATCGATAAATAGCCGGTGGCTACAAGGCCGCCGCGTGGTGGTCAGGCGGCCCGGGCTCGCCTCGCGCGGACGACCATTCCGAGCAGCTATTCCGGCGCGGCTGTACCGAACGACAGGGAGAGGTCGCTCGCAACGTCCACCTCCACGCTCACCGAGGCGATTGAGGCGCAGAGAAACGTAGTACTTCTGTCGGTCCGTACGCCGCTCGCTCGTCCGGCTGGCCGACACTCCACAACGGGCTGCCTTGTGCCCAGGTTTCGGCGTCGAGGTCGGCGACTGCTTCATCCACAGCAGGATCACTGAACCTCGACACATCCTCACAAGGGCGAGCTAGGCTGAATCCAGAAATACTGTACTATTTTTAGATCACTATCAGCCCTAATGGGCCTAAAATAGATCCTTATCTTTGGAGATAGCATGCCTCGGCAGACCAAACCACTGCCACGCCCGGTGGCGCGCGCACTGAGGACGGCTGGTGAACACTTCAGCACTTGGCGCCGTCTCCAGCGCCTCACTGCCGAGCAGGTGGCAGACCGCGCCGGAGTCTCCCGAGGGACCGTTCGGCGGCTCGAGGCGGGCGAAGGCGTGAGCCTCGAGAGCACACTTCGCGTCGCGAGGGCACTGGGTGTTCTCGAGCAGTTGGTAACGTCGCTGGATCCATACACGACCGACGTCGGTCGTCTGCGCGCAGACGAGGAGCTTCCTCAGCGAGTGCGCCCGGCCCGGCAGCGTTCCGATGGCTAAGTCCCCGAGAGGCGATCAGGCCGACCGCACCATTGCTGCCACGGGTGACCCGTTGCCCAGCAAGGTTGATGTGCATGTCCAGGTCGACGGACAAGATGTCAGAGCCGGTCAACTGAACTCGCACTACGGACGGGGCACGGAGTGGGCGACGTTCCTCTACGACCCGTCTTACCTTGCCGACCCGCGGGCGTATCCGCTCGAACCGGCGCTGCCACTCACCATCGGCGCACAGCACACCGCGGTCGGCGTCTCCATGTTCCACTCCTTCGCGGACAGCTCTCCCGATCGTTGGGGCAAGGTTCTGATCACCAAGGCTGAGCGGCGCCGCGCGAGGGACGCGGCCTCGACACCCCGCACTCTGAGTGAATTCAGCTACCTCCTCGGCGTCCGCGACGACCTGAGGCAGGGCGCCATCCGGTTCGCTCTGCCCGGGACCACCGGGTTCATTGCCGACGACGCGAGCGGCGTACCGGCCCTCACGGACCTTCCCGCACTGCTCGACCTTGCCGAGAGGACCGAAGACGACGATGCCGACCTTGCCGGCCTGACAAAGCTGCTCCGAGCCGGCAGCTCGCTCGGCGGCGCCCGGCCGAAGGCGCACGTTCGCACCGACAGCGGCGCGATCGCGATCGCGAAGTTCCCCAGCCGCTCCGACGAGTGGAACGTCATGACGTGGGAGAAGGTCGCCTTCGACCTCGCCCGGGCAGCCGGCATCGTCGTACCGGACTCGACACTGCTGAAGATCGCGGGACGAGACGTCCATGTGATCAACCGCTTCGATCGAAAGGCGTCCCGCCGGATCGGCTACGTCAGCGCGATGACGATGCTCGAAGCGCGCGACGGCGACACCGGCAGCTATCTCGACATCGGCGCGGTCATCGAGGAGCATTCAGCCGCCGCGAGTGCGGAGCTCCGCCAACTCTGGAAGCGGATGGTCTTCTCCGTCCTCAGCTCCAACCTCGACGATCATCTGCGCAACCACGGGTTCCTCCGGCTGCTCACCAGTTCGTGGGCGCTGTCGCCTGCCTTCGATCTGAACCCTGATCCTTCGCCCGGCGCCAAGTACCTCTCGACCACGATCAACGAGACGGACACCGACGCCAGCGTCGAGCTGGCCCTGGATGTTGCCGAGATGTTCCGCCTCGACCGGTCGGAGGCGAAGGCGGCGATGGCCGAGGTCGCGAAGGCGGTCTCACGTTGGCGAGACGTGGCAACTCAGCTTGGTCAGACGAAGAGGCAGCTCGACCAGCTGGCGCCGGCTTTCGAGCACGAGCAAGCCGTCATCGCCCGCCGACTCAGCTGATCCGGATCCAGCCCAGCAGAGCCGCGTGGAGCTCGGAGTACGTCAACTGGCAGCTAGACCGCGGAGCTTCAGGTCGACCACGGTGGGGGCGTCGGCGATCGAGTGTTTGTCGCCGGCGGCAACTACGGTGGCGACCTCCTCGTCGATCTTGTCGAGGCGCTCGTCGATCCGGTCCAGGCGGCGCTGCATCAGGTCGACGAACTCGGCGTTCTCGACCACGCGGGCGCTGGTGATGCGGGAGTACTCCTGGGCCACCTGGGCGCGCTCGTCGCTGTGGGCGAGGCGTTCGACCAGGAGCTGGTGGCGGACCAGGAAGGAGGCGCCGATCGCGCCCAGGACGGCGGCGGCCGCGGCGGCGCGCAGGATCCACTGATTCTGGGAGAAGAGAGCGATGCTCACAGTCAGGCAGATGACGACCAGTAAGCCGTTCGCGACGGCGAGAACTGTGGCCCTGGTTCGACGGCGGCTACCCCTTGACCCCATGGACCGACATGTTAGGGGGTGTCCTCGGGATCATCGGGGATACGACACGCCCGTTCGAGGAGCAATCCGGCCATCACGACCAGCACTGAGATCACCGCCGCAGCACCGGCTGTGATCACGCGGTTGCGCGGCCCGGAGGAACCGAGCGCGCCCAGGAAGGATAACGCGAACCCTGCGTAAACACCGGTACACAACGCGCCGACGAATGCCGAGGCTTTTCCGATCAGCAGCAGGAAGACCGCGCGCGACGGCTCGATCCGCTCCCGGCGGACCTGGATCCGCTGGTGGGTATTGCGGGCGGCGGCGAACAGCAGCGCGGCCAGGAAGCCCCAGGCGACCAGCGTGAGCCAGGACACCGTCGGCGCGACGCCGCCGCCGGACTCGATCGCCTTGACCAGGGTCCAGCCGATCGCCGCCCCGAGGACGACGATCGCGACCAGCAGCCGACGGGAGGTCGGCCGGACCGAGCCAGGACGCGGTGGTTCTTTGCCTGCGCCTGGAGCACGATCCGGGCCGGGACCGCCTGACACCACTACTGCAGCTCGATGGTGAGGTCGTCGATCTTCTTCACCCCGGCGCTGCCGACAGCGGCGAGCAGTTCCGCCACCGGGCCGACGCCGGGCAGGACCGCGTCGGGCTCGATGTCGAGCCACGGCGCCAGCACGAAGGCGCGCTCGTGCGCCCGCGGGTGCGGCACCGTCAGCTCCTCGGACTCGATCGTCTTCTTGCCGTAGGTGATCAGGTCGACGTCCAGGGTTCGCGGCGCTCCCGGCACGCTGCGCTCCCGGCCGAACGCCTGCTCGACCGCGTGTGCGCGGTCCAGCAGCGTGTCGACCGACAACGTGGTGTCGGCGAGCAACACGATGTTCAGGTACGGGCCGGACTCGTCCGGGCCGCCGACCGGCTCGGTCTCATAGACCGGCGAGACGTCGACGACGACGACGTCGGGGGTGTCCCGCAGTGCGTCGACGCCGCCCTGCAGGTTCGCCTCACGGTCGCCGAGATTGCTGCCGAGCGACAGGATCACCTGACGGATCGGCTTGAGGCCACCGCTGAGGGTGTCCGCATCGATGACGTGGGGGCTAGGGGTCTCGGTCACGAGGATTCTCCGGCTCTGCGCTGCACGGTCAGGACAACGTCGTCGAACGGCACCTTGATCGGCGCCGAGGGTTTGTGGATGGTCACCGCGGTTCCGCTCACCCGCCGGTCGGCGAGGCACAGATCCGCGATCCGTTGTGCCAGTGTCTCAATCAGGTCGACTGGGTCGTTCTCGATGGCGGCGTGCACCTGCTCCGCGACCACGCCGTAGTTCACGGTGTCGGCCAGGTCGTCGGTCGCCGCGGCCTTGCGGGTGTCGAGCTCGAGCCGGACGTCCACCACGAACTCCTGGCCCTCGGCCCGTTCGTGGTCGAAGACGCCGTGCCGGCCGAAGCCGCGGATGCCGCGGATCTCGATGACGTCAGGAGGTCCGGCGGCAGGCATCACGGAACCGCTCACTCCGCCTCCTCCTGTCGACCCCCAGACGACAGTACCGGGGAGGCGTGGTGGATCCACAACCGCCAGCCGGAAGAAGTTTTCCTGAAGACGTTCGTGGCCAGTGCCTTGCCCCCCGCGAAACCCTCTTCCGGGGCCCCTTCGCCGGAGGACAGGACATTCTCCGTACACGTGACGTAAGCCACGTCTTCATCCACTCTTACCTGTACGTCGGTGAGGAAGAACTGGATGTACGGCGTATTGGCGAAGATCATCGCCCAGGCCCGCATCATCTCGCTGTAGCCGTAGATCGCGGCGTTGCCCGGGTGGATGCAGACCGGATCGGGTTCCGGCAGCCAGACCGCGGCCATCAGGTCCAGGTCACCCGCCTCGAACGCGTTGTAGAACGCCGTGTTCGCGTTCAGCACAACGCTCTCGGCGGAGGCACTCGTCCCTCGCCGCGTGCCGCCCGGCTCTTCCGTCATACCGCTCCCCACCTACGCGCCACCCGCACCGCATCCGCACTCGGCGCCACCGCATGGGCCCGGACGCACCAGGCGCCCGCCGCGGCGGCGAGGGCGGAGACGGCCGCGCTGGCGTCGTCTCGTCGGACGGCCGGTCTCGGCTCGCCGGTCTTCTCGTCGGCGAGCAGCCTACCGAGGAACGCCTTGCGGGACGCACCGATCAGCAACGGCCGCCCGAGGACACCGAACTCCCGGAGCCGGCGCAGGACTTCCCAGTTGTGGTCCGCGTTCTTCGCGAACCCCAGTCCGGGGTCCAGTGCAACCTTGTTCAAGTCCACTCCAGCCTGCTGGATCGCCTCCAGCCGCTCGCCGAGCTCCGCGATCACCTCTGCCACCACATCGTCGTACTGCGCCCGCTGCTGCATGTCGGCGGAGTGCCCACGCCAATGCATGCACACGTACGGCGAACCGCGTTGTGCCACCAAGCCGAGCATGTCCGGATCGGCCAGGCCGCCGGAGACGTCGTTCACCATCACGGCGCCTGCGTCGAGCGCGAGGGTGGCGACCTCGGCCCGCATGGTGTCCACCGAGATCAGTGCTCCCTCGGCGGCGAGGGTTTCGATCACCGGCAGTACCCGGCGGATCTCCTCGGCCGACGCGGGCCGTTCGGCGCCCGGCCGGGTGGACTCGCCGCCGACGTCGAGCAGGTCCGCACCCTCGGCCAGCAACTCGCGGCCGTGCTTGATCGCGGCCGACGGCTCGAACCACTCACCACCGTCGGAGAAGGAGTCCGGGGTCACGTTGACGACACCCATCACCAGACAGCGGTCCGGTGTGGGCAGGCCTTCGACATGACTCGGTGGGGCAGTTCGCACCCGACCACCGTAGTGGCCGTGCCCGAACCGCCCCACCTAGGTACCAGGCCCCCATCAACTCCCGGCTCCGCCGGGGGTCGCTAACCCAGTACCAATGAGGCGCCGCTAGCGGACAGCGCCTCACCGATCGGTTGTGAGTAGGACTCGTTCGCCTGCCCGTGCTTGTCCATGCACTGGCCGCTGATCAGCGCGGCCCCGCTGGTGATGCCCTGCGCGTAGTCGCCGGTCATGTTGGCACCGCCGGAGTCGCCGGCCTCCACGCAAGCGGTGTGCTGGAACAGGCCCTTGACGATCCTGTTGTTGCCGTAGTTCACCGTGACGTTGCGGGCCACGATCTGCCCGCAGGTCCAGCCGGTGCTCTTGCCGGACTTGCAGAGGGTGGCGCCGACCATCGCGTCCGCCGAGCCGCGGATCATCACGTCGGTGGCGCCCCAGCGCTCGACCAGGCCGCGCTGGTCCCAGCCCTCGATCACGTTCACCGAGCCGTAGTCGTTGCCCGGGAAGCTCGAGGACCTGGTGGTGCCGAGGATGTAGCCGTTGCGGGAGAAGGACGGCTTGCCCGCGGTGCAGTGCCCCGCGGTCAGGAAGATCCGGGCGCCGTCCGTCGTCCGGGCGTTGAACCCGAGCGAGCAGGTGTAGCCGGTGTTCTTGTCCACCTGATAGCCGCCCAGCAGGCCGAACTCGCCGTCGGTGGTGGTCACCACGCCCGGGGCCCGGCGGATCGTCACCTTGTCGCCGTTGGCCTGCGCCTTGCGCAGGAACCGCTTGGTCAGCGCGTCGCGAGCGCCCGACGGGACCGTGACGACGACCGTCCCGCTGCGGGGATCGACGAACCAGGACCTGACCCGGCCCGCGCCGGAGCCGATCGCCACGTGGTCGAGCTCGCGCTGGATGGCGAGCAGTTGGTCCGCGGTGAAGCGCACCAGCCGCGGGATCGCGCCGGCCTGCCGGATGAGCTCCGCGGTGGCCAGATCGGTCACGGCGATCACCAGGGCACCCGTCTCGTCGACATAACTGCCGACGGCCCGGGACCCGAGCTTGTCCTCCAGGTCCTGCGCCTGGCTCTGGACCTGCAGCAACTGCTGGTCCGCCACGGGCAACTCGGCGTCACCCACCGCAGCGGTCCGGGGATCCGCTTGCGCGCCGTTCGCCGCGATCAGCCCGGCAGCCGTCAGTACGACGATCCAGGTGAGAGCGGCGCCGACCCGAAAACGCCCTGACATACCTTCCTCCTCACGCCGGCGCCCTGCTTGTGCGACAAAGCACCACTACGGAAAGTATTCGCTCAGACACAGATTGTCCATGGCTACGGCGCCGAAATGTTCAACGAAACCGGCGCGGTGAGGCTACGGGTACGGCGTCAGCCGACGATCAGGCTCATCGCCTCGGCCCGGGTGACCGGGTCGCGGAGCTGGCCGCGGACGGCCGAGGTGATCGTCTTGGCGCCCGGCTTGCGGACGCCCCGCATGGTCATGCAGAGGTGCTCGCACACGATCACCACGATCACGCCGCGCGGCTTCAGCAGCTCCACCAAGGATTCGGCCACCTGGGTGGTCAACCGCTCCTGCACCTGCGGGCGTTTCGCGTATACGTCGACCAGCCGGGCGAGCTTCGACAGCCCGGTGATCCGCCCGTCCGCGCTCGGGATGTAGCCGACGTGGGCCACCCCGGTGAACGGGACCAGGTGATGCTCGCAGACCGACCAGACCTCGATGTCCTTGACCAGCACCATCTCGTCGTGGCCGAGGTCGAACGTGGTGGTCAGCACGTCCTCGGGGTTCTGCCCCAGCCCGGCCGTGATCTCGGCGTACGAGCGCGCGACGCGGGCCGGGGTGTCCTTCAGGCCTTCACGATCCGGGTCCTCGCCGATCGCGATCAGCAGTTCCCGGATCGCACGCTCGGCCCGGGCGTGATCGAACTTCGGCGAGGTCACCCGGTCACTCCGCGGGCGGAGTGGGGCCACCACCGTAGTTCGGGCCGTGCGCGGCCTCGTCCGGTCCGACCGTTCCGCCGGGGATCACGTCGGACAGCGAGCCGTTCTGCTCGCCCCGGCTAGGCAGCGGCATCACCGGCGGCTGCTCCGACGGCACCCGGGTGGACGAACCGGTCCAGGCCGGCCGCAGCTCACGCTTCTGGATCGGCGCGAAGATGCGGGCGATCTCGGCCTTGTCGAGGGTCTCCTTCTCGAGCAGCTCCTCGACCAGGTGGTCCAGCACCGCGCGGTTCTCGGCCAGGGTGTCGAAGGCCTCCTGGTGCGCGTTCAGGATCAGCTTGCCGACCTCCTCGTCGACCGCCGCGGCGATCTCCTCGGAGTAGTTGCGCTGGCTGCCCAGATCCCTGCCCAGGAAGGGCTCGCCGGAGTCCTGGCCGAACTTGATCGCACCCAGCCGCTCGGTCATGCCGTACTGCGTGACCATCGCCCGGGCGAGCGCGGTCGCCTTCTCGATGTCGTTGCTCGCGCCCGTGGTCGGGTCGTGGAACACCATCTCCTCGGCGGCGCGGCCACCGAGCATGTAGGCGAGCTTGTCGAGCATCTCCGACCGGGTGGTCGAGTACTTGTCCTCGTCCGGGAGCACCATCGTGTAGCCCAGCGCACGGCCACGCGGCAGGATCGTCACCTTGTGCACCGGGTCGGAGTGCGGCAGCGCCGCGGCCACCAGGGCGTGTCCGCCCTCGTGGTACGCCGTGAGCACCTTCTCCTTGTCCGACATCAGCCGGGTCCGGCGCTGCGGTCCGGCGATGACGCGGTCGATCGCCTCGTCCAGCGCGTTCTTGTCGATCTGCTGCTTGTTCAGCCGGGCGGTGAGCAGCGCCGCCTCGTTCAGCACGTTGGCCAGGTCGGCACCGGTGAAGCCCGGCGTACGGCGGGCCACCGCGCGCAGGTCGGCGTTCTCCGACATCGGCTTGCCGCGGGCGTGCACCTTCAGGATCTTCTCGCGACCCGGCAGGTCCGGAGCGTCGACCGCGATCTGGCGGTCGAAGCGGCCCGGGCGCAGCAGCGCCGGGTCGAGCACGTCCGGACGGTTGGTGGCCGCGATCAGGATCACACCGCCGCGCACGTCGAAGCCGTCCATCTCGACCAGCAACTGGTTCAGCGTCTGCTCGCGCTCGTCGTGGCCACCGCCGAGGCCCGCGCCACGGTGCCGGCCGACGGCGTCGATCTCGTCGATGAAGACGATCGCCGGGGCGTTGGTCTTCGCGGTCTCGAACAGGTCGCGGACCCGGGAGGCGCCGACACCGACGAACATCTCGACGAAGTCCGAGCCGGAGATCGAGTAGAACGGCACGCCTGCCTCACCGGCGACGGCCCGGGCCAGCAGGGTCTTACCCGTACCGGGCTGGCCGTACAGCAGGACGCCCTTCGGGATCTTCGCGCCGACCGCCTGGAACTTCCCGGGCTCTTGCAGGAACTCCTTGATCTCGCCGAGTTCCTCGATCGCCTCGTCACACCCGGCCACGTCCGCGAAGGTCGTCTTCGGGGTGTCCTTGGTGATCAGCTTGGCCTTCGACTTGGCGAAGCTCATCACCCGCGAGCCACCGCCCTGCATCGAGTTCATCAAGAAGATGAAGACCACGGCGATCAGCAGGAATGGGATCAGCGTCGAGAACACCTGACCGATGAAGCTCGGCTTCGGGTTCTCCACGTCGTACTTCTCGAGCTTGCCCTGCTGGAAGAGGGTCTGCAGCTGGGTGCCCAGCGTGTTGGCCTGGCCGTCGACCCAGTGGGCCCGCACCTTGGTGCCGTCGGTCTTCTCGACCCGGATCTCCTGGTCCGGGTCGATCAACGTCACCGACTTCAGCGTCTTGTCGCTCGACGTGGTGGCCTGCTGGATCAGTTGCACGACCTGGCCGGTGGGCTCGGTCTTGTAGCCGGTCGAGCCGGTCAGGAGCTGTCCGATCACCAGGACGCCCAAAAAGGCGATGACGATCCAGAACAGGGGTCCGCGGAAGATGCGCTTCACGTCCATGATCAGGGCAGACGCCCCGTCCCTCCTAGCTCAGCAGGCCCGGGTGTGTGGGCTTGTGACGGTAATACCAAGTCCAAGTGTCTCGTGTCGGGCAAGCGTGCCCACCACGAGGGTCACCGAACGACGGTACGGGGCCTGTCTACAGCCTGTCACCAACTTCGCCGGGTGACACTGTCACCACCTTCTCGCCCAATCAGGAGTAGACGTGTGGAGCGAGGGTCGCCACGCAGCGCAGGTTCCGGTACTTCTCGGCGTAGTCCAGGCCGTAGCCGACCACGAACTCGTCCGGGATGTCGAAACCGACGTACTTCACCGGGACCGCCATCTTGGCCGCGTCCGGCTTGCGGAACGCGGTGCAGATCTCCACCGAGGCGGGCTTGCGGGACTGCAGGTTGCTGACCAGCCAGCTCAGCGTCAGCCCGGTGTCGATGATGTCCTCGACGATCAGCACGTGCCGGTTGGTGATGTCGGTGTCCAGGTCCTTCAGGATCCGCACCACCCCGGACGACTTGGTGCCCGAGCCGTAGGAGGAGATGGCCATCCAGTCCATCTCGACGTGCCGGCGGAAGGAGCGGGCCAGGTCGGCCATCACCATCACGGCACCTTTGAGGACGCCGATCACCAGCAGGTCCTTGCCCTCGTAGTCGGCCTCGATCCGCACGGCCAGTTCCTTGAGCTTGGCCAGGATCTCGTCCTCGGTATGGAGGATCTTGGTCAGGTCCTTCTCGATGTCCGCCGCATCCACTTGATCAGCGTGTCATACGCAGGCCCGATCCGATCAATCCGGGGGCGGGCCCTGACCGGTCAGGTCAGCCCGGGAGCGAGCACGATCGAGCCGTCGCGCCGGACGGCCCGAACGCCTTGTGGCAGGTCGATCCAGCGTTGCCCGCGCCAGTCCGTGATCAGCAGGTCGACGGCGGCGATGTGGCCCGCTGTGAGATCCGTCGCTTTGCAGCCGGCTTCGAGGGCCGCCTGCCGAAGCGCCCTGGTCCGGATAGCGGTCGGTTCCACCTCGAGCATGCCGATGTCGCAGACCACCTCGTCCTCGGTACGCCGTACCGCGGTCTCCGCGAGGTCGGCCGCTAGGACGTCAAGCGCGTCGGCGTCGGCCCGGAGCAGCCCCGCAGTCCGGGCGAGCGCCTCGGTCACACCGGGCCCGAGTGCCTCCTCGAGCACCGGCAGCACCTCGTGCCGCACCCGCACTCGCCTGTGCGTCGGGTCGTCGTTGTGCGGGTCGTGCCACGGCCGCAGGCCCGACGCGATGCACGCGGCGGCCGTAGTACTCCGTGGCACGGCCAGCAGGGGACGTCGGAGCAGTCCTGCCGCCGGAGCCATCCCCGCCAGCGACCGGGCACCTGAACCACGGGCCAACCCGAGCAGGACGGTCTCGGCCTGGTCGTCCCGGGTGTGAGCCAGGAGGATCACGTCTGCGCCGAACTCGTCGGCGGCGTCGCGCAGGGCGTCGTACCGGGCTCTGCGGGCGGCTCCTTCAGGGCCGCCCTCGGTTCCGACCTCTACTGCGCGCACCTGGACCGGATCGAGGCCCAGCGAGCGGCACTGGTCCGCAGCGGTCTCCGCGACGTGGGCGGAGTCCGCCTGCAGCCCGTGGTCGACGATCACCGCCCCGGCCCGGAGTCCGAGCTTCGGCGCCTCGAAGGCAGTCGCAGCGGCCAGCGCGAGCGAGTCAGCGCCACCGGAGCAGGCGACCAGCACAAGCGTCCCGCGGGGTAGCTCGACGAGTCCCGCGCGCACGGCTTCCCGCGTCCGCGCGATCGCGGGGTGGAGCCGGCCACGCCGCTCCGCCACCATTTCCTCCACCGGCTCCTTGGCCGGCCCGTCGACCGGCCCGTCGACCGGCGCGGTGTCAGCCGTGGAGTCGGGAGACCCAGGCATCGGGGTTGGCGATCTCGTTCTTGGTGGGGAGGGTGTTCGGGCCCGTCCACACCCGGTTGAAGCCCGCCATGCCGACCCGGTCGACCACGCGCCGGACGAAGGCGGCACCGTCCTGGTACTGCTTGAGCTTGGCGTCCAGCCCGAGCAGCCGCTTCAGCAACTGGTCCACCGGGCTGCCGCTCGTCCGGCGGGAGGTGAACTTGGCGCGGATGGTGTCCACGGTCGGGATGACGCTCGGCCCGACGCCGTCCATCACGAAGTCCGCGTGGCCCTCCAGCAGCGACATCACCGCGGTCAGCCGGTCCAGCACCGCCCGCTGCTCCGGCGACTGCATCAGGTCGACCAGGCTGAGCTCGGCATCGCCCTTCACCGACCGCCCGAGCCGCTGCACGGCTTCGCGGAACATCGCCGCGTACGCCGAGGCGTCCAGCTCGGCCTCGTCCAGGAACAAGGCGATCTCGGACCGCAGGTGGTCCCGCAACCAGGGGACCGCGGTGAACTGCACCCGGTGGGTCTCCTCGTGCAGGCACACCCAGAGCCGGAAGTCCCGCGGTACCACGCCGAGTTCGTTCTCGACGTGCATCACGTTCGGCGCGACCAGCAGCAGCCGGCCGGTCAGGTCGGGACGGGCCGGGTCGGGCTCGGACGGGTAGAACGGGTCGAACTGTCCGAGCACCCGGGAAGAAAGGAAGGCCAGCAGCGCGCCGGCCTCGATCGCGGTGACGCGGGAACCGACCGCGGACGACAGCCCGCCGGTCCGCTCCTGCTTCTCGCGCAGCTTGTCCGCCAGGGGCTGCAGCACGGTCTTGAAGCCGTCGGCGTTGGCCTGCACCCAGCCGGGGCGGTCCACGATCACCACGGGTGCCGTGGCGGAGGTCGCCTGCAGCCCAGTGAACTCCCGCACATGATGCTCCGAGTCGGCAGCGAACTGCCGCAGCTCGGCGACCACCTGGTCCGCTTCGGCGCGACTGACCGCCGGCCCCGGCCGGAGCAGCTTGCGAGCCACTCCCGTCGCCAGCTGCCAGTCGACCATGTCAGCCGCGGTCCCACCTTCCGCCGTACTCATGTTTCGACCCTAGTGCCATGTTCCAACCCGCGCCCGCCCACCCGGACCGGTTGAGGCGGGGTCAGCTGGTGCAGCCGCAGGTGGTGAGGGCAGCGGAGGCTCGGTCCAGGGCGGCTCGGGCGTCTAGGGCCTTGGCGGGTGGGGCGGTGTCGGTGGCTACGGCGAAGACGAGGACGGTGCCTGAGGTGGTGCGGACCAGGCCGGCGAGAGAGTGGACGCCGGTCAGAGTGCCTGTCTTGGCGCGGACCAGGCCGGTGCCTGCACTTGTACCAGGGCTGGCGAAGCGGTCTTCGAGGCTTCCGGTGAAGCCGGCCACCGGGAGACCCGTCAGCAGGTGGCGTAGTTGCGGATTGTCAGGCGAGGCCGCCACCCGGACCGCGCCGGCGAGCACGTCGAGCGGCACCTGGTTGGTTCGCGACAGCCCGCTGCCGTCCTCGATCCGAGTCTTGCTGACGTTCAGCCCCAACTTGGTCAGCGTGGTCCGGACTCCCTCGATCCCACCGGCGTAGGAGCCGCCGTTGTCCGTCGCCAGCCCGACGTGCCGCAGCAGCACCTCGGCGCCGTCGTTGTCGCTGTGCAGGTTGACGTACTCGACGATGTCCCCGAGCGACGCCGAGTGCACCTGGGCGACCTCCTCCTCCGACGAGGCGGCCACCGCTGGCTTGATCGCCTTCGCCACGGTGATCCCGACAGCCCGCAGCTGCAGCGCAAACGCACTGGCAGCCGCCTGAGCCGGAGAGGTCGCCCGCCTCGCCATTCCCGGAGTCAGCCGTCCCTCGTTCACCCACAGGGCGGAGGTCCGGGCGGCGATCCCCTCGGTGAGGTAGTTCGGCTCCCACTTCGCGTTCGCGGCGGGTCCGGTGAACAGGCCGGCGTCGTACCCGAGGGTGACGCTGGTGACCCCCTCGGCCTTGAGGGCGATCGCAGTACTGGCGGCGAGCTCCTGCAGGGAGGCGCGCGGCGGGAAGTCCAGCGGGTCCGTGACTCGCTTCGTCGTCAGCAACGGGTCCCCGCCGCCGACCAGGACGATCGAGCCAGCCCCGGAGCGCACCACCTTCGTGGTGAACGTGTGGTCCGGCCCCATCGTCTCCAGCGCCGACACCGTGGTCAGCAGCTTCATCGTGGACGCCGGCACGAACCCCGTCGCAGTACCAGCCGAGTAGACAGCCTTGCCGCGCGACGCGTCGTACACGTAGACACCGTGATGCCTGCCCAGCGACGGGTCCTTGAGTGCCGCCGCCAGCACCTTCTGTACGCCGACCGGAGTGGGCGCGGTGCCCTTGGGTTTGGCCGGCGCCAGTACTGCGGGGGCGGCGGTGCCACGCTGCGACGAGCCACGCACTGCCTGCGCGCCGTTCGTCAGGCCGGCCAACAGCGTGCAGGCCAGCAGCGTGACGAAAACCGCACGGGGAGGACGGGCCACCGGGCTGCTCCTGTCATTTCAACGGTGAGAACCGTGACAGTATCTGCCGTATGGAGTTCGACGTCTTCATCGAGATCCCCAAGGGCACCCGCAACAAGTACGAGCTGGACCACACGACGAACCGGATCCGGCTCGACCGGACCCTGTTCACGTCGACCCAGTATCCGGCCGACTACGGGTTCATCGAGGACACGCTGGGCCAGGACAGCGACCCGCTGGACGCCCTGGTCCTGCTGCCGGAGCCGACCTTCCCGGGCTGCCTGATCCGGGCCCGCGCGATCGGCATGTTCCGGATGACCGACGAAAAGGGCCCGGACGACAAGGTCGTCTGCGTGCCCGCCGGGGACCCGCGTCAGGAGCACCTGCGCGACATCCACCACCTGCCCGAGTTCGACCGGCTGGAGATCCAGCACTTCTTCGAGGTCTACAAGGACCTGGAGCCGGGCAAGTCGGTCGAGGGCGCCAGCTGGGTCGGCCGCGCCGACGCCGAGGCCGAGATCAGCGCCTCCTTCGAGCGCCTCAAGACCCAGCCGCACTGACCCCTGCGGTTCTTATCGGCTGGCAGAGCTCTACCAGCCGATAAAGGAGTACGCCGTGCGGAGGTGAGCAGCGCCCTGCTGCGCGGTCGATTCATCAAGGGCGGCCGAAGAAGTCCGGGGATTCCCAGTAGTAGACGCTGTCGATCCTGACCGGCTTGCCGGTGCGGGGCGCGTGCACCATCCGGCCGCCGCCGAGGTACATCGCGACGTGGAAGATCGTGCCCGGATCGTTCGCGTTCTCGGCCCAGAAGATCAGGTCGCCGGGCCGCAGCTCGTCCTCGGAGATGCGCTTGGTCTGCTCGTACTGCGCGACGCTGTAGTGCGGCAGTTGCACCCCGGCCCGCTCCCAGGCGGCCATCGTCAGACCCGAGCAGTCCCAGCGGTCGGGTCCGGCCGCGCCCCACAGGTACATGTCGCCCAGCTGCGAGAGCGCGAAGTCGACGGCGGCTCGGGCACCGCGCGAGTTGTGCCCGGAGCCGCCGCCGTTGCCGTTGCCGCCGTTGCCAGTACTACTGCCAGTGCCACTGCCCTTGCCGGTGCCACTGCCACTGCCGGTGCCACTGCCACTGCCGGTGCCGCCGCGGTCGGGCTTGTGCTTCGGCGGCTTCGCCTTGTGCTGGTTCCTGGCCTTGTTCTCCCGCTCCTCGCGAGCCGTCTCGGCCGCTTCGCGAGCGCGCTCGGCAGCCTCCCTTGCCGCGATCCGCTTGCGCAGCTCCTCCGCCTTCTTGGCGGCCAGCGCCGCGGCCCGCTGCCGGGCGAGCTCCTCCAGGCCACGTTGCCGCTGCTCGGCGACCTGGACCGAGGTGTTGCGAAGGGTCGCGAGCTGAGCGATCTGCTGCTTGCGCTGGGCACCGATCGCGGTGACCGCGGCGGTCTGATTCGCTTCGGCGGCCTCGGCAGCGGCCTTCGCCTTCGCTGCTTCGTCGGTCGCGGCCTTCACCTTGGTGACGGCCTGGTCGGCCTGCACCTTGAACGCGTTGCTGACCACCTGCGTCGCCGTGAACCGCAGGAAGGATCCCTGCATCGCCTGGGACACCGAGCGCGCGGCGCCGGCCGAGTCGAGCAACTGCTGCGGCCCTTCCGAGGTCAGCAGCGGCCCGATCTTCGCGAGGTCGCCACCGCCCTGGTACGACGCGGCGGCGAACCGGCCGATCTGGCGGCGCTGGGTGTCCAGGGTCTGCTCCGCCTTCTTCGCCCGGTCGGCGGCGGCCGCGGCATCGGTCTTCGCCTGCTGCAGGCGATACATCGCGCCGTTGTAGGCCTCGTCTGCCTTGCCGGACTCGATCCCCAGCCGCTCGAGGCGATCGTGCGCGGCGGCGAGTTGCTGCTCGATCGTGGCGACCTGGGCCGCCTTCGCGGCAGCCGCCCGCTTGGCAGCGTCGACGGTGGACTGTGACGGAATGACCGGTGGCTTGGGGTCAGCCTTCGCCGGGACCGGGGTCAGGGCCATTGTTCCGGCCAGGCAGACCGCGAGCACCCCGGAGAGCAAAGCCCTGCCGGTCTTCCCAGTGCTCGTGTCCCGCTGACCGGACGTAGCCCCCGTGGGCGTCCGCATCGGGTACTTCCTTCCGCCAGTCGCGAACCCCTTCCCCAGGGTTCGTGAACCTTTGGTCCTCCTGGACCACATGGGTGACACTAGTTGCCTGCAGCCCCATTGGGAACACCTTTCACATGAATAACTTTGTTTCACCTGCGTGTCGGCTTGACAAACTACAAGCTTGTAATTCACGTGTCCTCAGCGCACAGCAAACCGGCGCCACCCGAAGTCGGGTGGCGCCGGTGCGTCTGTACGGCGAGTCAGTCGCCGCGGGGCGGGGTCAGCGGAGGGTGAAGGTGGCTGCCACCGGGAGGTGGTCGGAGCCGTTGGTGGTGATCACCTCGGCCGTAGTCGGCCGCAGCGTGCGGGTGTGCAGGACGAAGTCGATCCGGGCCGTCGGGATGTCCGCTTCGATCGTGTACCCGGGCCCGACGCCGATCTCGGCCCAGGTGTCGCGCCAGACCGCGGTCAGAGTGGTGATCTCCGGCTTCTCCGGGGTGGCGTTGAGGTCGCCGACAAGCAGGGTGGGCGTCTTCGAGCCGGCCAGCAACTCGACCACCTTCTTCGCCTGCTCGAGGCGCTCGGCGTTGTTGTTCGACGTCAGGTGGGTGTTGGCGAACCGGACGTTCTGCCCCCGCACCTTGATCGTCGCGACGGCGAGCCCGCGCTGCTCACCGGTCGGGTAGAGCGGCAGCAGGGTGTTGTGGAAGTCCCGGATCGGCGTCTTCGACAGCACCGCCGTGCCGTACTGCCGGCGCGGCTCGCCCGGGTTCAGCGGCGGCAGGTCCAGGTTCGCCGCGAACGCGTAGTGCATGTGCAGCCGCCGGGCGAACCAGGCGGCCTGGTCCTCCCAGTTGCTGCGTACGCTCCAGTGGTTGTCGACCTCCTGCAGGCCGATCACGTCGGCGTCGGAGTCCTCGATCACCTGGGCGATCCGCTCGAGGTCGAGGACGCCGTCGGTCCCCGCGGCGTGGTGGATGTTGTACGTCAGGACCTTCAGCGGCCGGCCCGGGCGGTCGTCGGAGTGCCCGGGGCTCGCGGCCGCCGCCGTTGCCGTCGCCGCCACCGCCGTCGGCAGGACCATCAGCAGACCCGTGAAGGTGACCAGCAAACGTTTCGGAAGTTTGCGCATGCCCTCATCCTCACCGCAGCCAGGCGACCCCCGCACGACGTACGGGTGTCGCCCTGGCAACGGACCAGCAGCAAGTCAGCGCTTGACGGCTAGGCGGGCGACCGCGCCCTTCGCGCCGGAGGCCCAGCAGGCCGCCTTCGACCCGTGCCCGGCGCACTCGACGCTGTCGAAGCTGCCGTCGTAGAACTGCGTCCAGCTCCGGCCGCCGTCGTAGCTGACGTCACTGCCCGACGGCCCCACGGCGATCACCGTCGCCGGCGTCCGCGGTACGAAGGCCGAACCGCTGCGGTATCCCTTCGGCGCCTTGTCCGCCGGAACCAGCTTCCAGGTGCGGCCCCCGTCGTACGTGACGGAGGCTGCCTTGACCGCCTCGGTCGGCTTCTCGAAGTCGCCGCCGACCGCGACACCGAACAGCGGTCCACGAAACGCCAGGCTGAAGATGCCGGCTGCCGCGCCACTGGCCATCGGGGAGTCCGTCACCTTCCAGTTGCGACCGCCGTCGCTGGTGCGGAACACCCGCGGCCGGTCGCCACCGCCGGTCGCGAACCAGGCGGTCCGCCCCGGCCCCGCGACCAGGCAGGTCCCACTGGCGGCGAAGGCGAACTCGCCCGGCAGCGCCGCCGGCATGCCCTTCGTCGACTGCACCTGCCACGACTTACCGCCGTCGGACGTCTCCGCGATCCGGAACTTCCCGTCGACCGGGTCGCTCAATGCCAAGCCGTGGCGCTGGTCGTTGAAGTCCAGGCAGTCGTAGAACGCGTTCGGGTCGGTGTTGCGGAAGGACTCGGTCCAGGTCTTCCCGCCGTCGACGGTCCGGTAGATCCGCGAGTCCTCACCGACGCCGATCGCCAGGATGACCGCGCGCTTCGCGTCGAACGCCTCGACGTCGCGGAACTGCAGCGCCTCCGCACCGGCCGGGCTGACGTTCTGCCACTTCTTCCCGCCGTCGGTCGTCCGCAGCACCTGCCCCGCACTGCCCGCCACCCACGCGACGTCCGCGCTGACCGCGGCCAGCCCGCGGAACTGCGACGCACTCCCGGTCGGCTTCAAGTCCCACTGGTACTTCGGCCCGTGGTGACTGCCGCCGGTCAGGCCGGGGCTCGTCACCGCCTGGGCCGGCGTCAGTTGGGACATCGCGAGCAGGACTCCGGCCGCGAGGGCGGCGATGCGCAGCGTCTTCATGGGCGGCAACGTAATACACCGACCCGACACAAGACGAGGTCTTGCCGACAGCTCAAGCCCGCTGTCACTCTGAGCACCCGCTCAAAGGAGCCGCCTGTGAACGACTCCGTGCTGACCTCGGTCCTGCTGCCGGTCGCACTCGCGATCATCATGCTCGGCCTGGGTCTCACACTGACCGTCGCCGACTTCACCCGGGTGATGCGGATGCCTCGCGCCGTGCTGGTTGCGCTGGGCACCCAGGTGCTCCTGCTCCCGGTGATCTGCTTCGGCCTGGTCAAACTCTTCGACCTCGCACCCGCGCTCGCCGTCGGCATGATGCTGCTGGCCGCGTCGCCGGGCGGAACGACGGCGAACCTGTTCAGCCACCTGGCCGGCGGCGACGTCGCGCTCAACGTCACCCTGACCGCGGTGAACTCAGTGCTCGCCGTGATCACTCTGCCGATCGTGGTCAACCTGTCCCTCGCGCACTTCCTCGGCGACGGCCAGATCGGCCTGCAGCCGCTCAAGATGCTGCAGGTGTTCGCGATCGTGCTGGTCCCGGTCGCGCTCGGAATGCTGCTGCGCAACAAGAAACCGGGGTTCGCCGAGTGAATGACCCGGCCGGTCAAGCTCGGCTCGATCCTGGTGCTCGCGCTGGTGATCTTCGCCGCGGTCTACACCGAGCGCGACAACGTGCTCGACTACCTGGCCGCCGTGGGCGTGGTCGCAGTACTGCTGAACGTCCTCAGCCTCGCCCTCGGGTACGCCGTACCGCGGCTGGCCCGGCTCGGTGAGCGGCAGTCGATCGCGTGCTCGATGGAGATCGGCATCCACAACGCCACCCTGGCCCTCACGATCGCCCTCAGCCCGTCGCTCCTCAACAACAGCGAGATGGCCATCCCCGTCGCCGTCTACGGCATCGTCATGTTCTTCCCCACCGGCGCCTTCGCCTACTACCTCAGCCACCGCTCCACCGCATTGCGTCCGAAGAACCTGGAGGTCTGACTCCGAGATTCTCCGGACGCACGCAGGTGATCAGGCCGTGGTGAGTTTGAAGGACTGGGCGGCGGAGTTGTTGCAGGTGAGTTGGACGAGTTGGGTGCTGTCTGCGGTGGAGCCTCCCGGGACCGTGAGGCACTTGTTGCTCAGGCGGCTGACGAAGTGGAAGTAGCTGCCTCCCTCGGAGACCGCCTGCCACTGCTGGTTGGCGCCGTTGCCGTAGGTCCACAACTGGAGGCCGGCGTTGTCGGCGGCGGACACACCGGTCACGTCGATCACCTTGGTGGCGTCGTTGCGGTTGTTGACCCGGGCGAAGCCGTCCGAGGTCGGCTGGAACTGGAAGTGCTGCGCCTGCGAGAAGTTGCAGGAGTACTGCTGGATCACGGTGCCGTTGGCGGTACCTGCGGCCCGGGCGTCGACGCACTTGTTGTTGCCCTTGTTGGCCACGGAGTACCACGCGGCGGGCGACGGCTGGTCGACCGGCGGGACGGTGCCGCCGCCCCCACCGAGCCACTTGAGAGCGTCGATCATGAACTGGTTCTGCGCCGGGCTGTCGAAGGTCGAGGAGAGCCGGGTGTTGGTCTCGTAGTTCATCGCGTTGTGGCCGAAGTTGGCGTAGATCATCTTGAAGTTCTTGTTGGTCCAGACAATCGGGTAGTAGCCGCTGCGCCAGGTCTGCGCCGGGTCCGTGCCGACCGGGAAGCTGGACGGATCGATCGACGCGAGGATCTGGATGTTCGGGTTGGTGCGCAGGTCGTTCTGCCAGCTGTACCACTCGCTCACCGACGACCGGAACGTCGCGCCGGTGTTCACCAGGGACGGGTGCGAGCGGTTCTCCGCCTTCAAGGTGACCGCGGTCGGTCCCCAGGTGTTCGTCGCGAACCGGCCGGTGGCCAGGAAGGTGTTGTTGAACCACGGCCAGTTGCCGCTGGCATCGTTGTAGGCCGAGACGTGGAAGCCGAAGAACGCACCGCCGTTCTCCATGTACCGCTGGAAGCCGGCCCTCTGCGCGGCGCTGTGCGGTGAATCGTCCAGGAACATCACCACCTGGTACTGCGAGGCGGTCAGGTTGTTGAGCTGGTCCCAGTTGGTCGTCGCGGTGTAGGTGAAGCCGTTCTGCGCGCCGAACTGCGGGAACCGCTGGTTCGCCTCCTTCTCG
Source organism: Kribbella qitaiheensis (assembly GCF_042657745.1). Lineage (GTDB taxonomy): Bacteria > Actinomycetota > Actinomycetes > Propionibacteriales > Kribbellaceae > Kribbella > Kribbella qitaiheensis. Next base: position 152,729 of record NZ_JBHSKE010000005.1, read on the forward strand.
AAGTCGATGTGCGCGGCGTCCCAGGTGCCGCTGTAGAACGCCAGCACGTTGAAGTTCGCGGCGACGGCGTTCTGGCTGTCCGACCGGGCCTCGCGGGCGAAGGCGCTCCCGGAGGTCAGGCACAGACAGCCGAGGACGAGCAGCGCCAGTAGTCGGGTGATCGGGATCTTGCGGTCGGAAAGCATGGGGGCGGGTCCTTCCGTGGGAGTGCTACTGCGCGTGCTCTTGGGCAGGCGGCAGGAGCCGAGCGGGCATGACTGAATCCCCTCGGTGATCGAGGTGTGACGGAGTGGAATTTCAGGGCTTAAATTAACTCACGGCCAAACCGCCAGTAAAGACTTCAGCAAGCTCTTTCCGAAAATCCTTCAGTTTTCTGTCGGCTGCAGCCTCTGGTTGCCGAGCACCGACAGCAGCCGCAACCGCTCGTCGCTCTCACTCCCCGGGCTGGCGGTGAAAACCAGCAGCGTCTGCTGCATCGCCCGGTCGTCCAGCAACTGGCAGTACAGCTCGAGCTCACCGACGACCGGGTGCAGGAAGCGCTTCAGCCCGCCGTGACTGACCCCTACCTCGTGGGCTTCCCAGAGTTCGGCGAACTCAGCGCTGAGCTCGCGCAGGGCCTTGGCCAACACCCCGGCTTTCGACCGCTCCCCCGCCACCGCGACCACCGACCGGAGCCCCGAGGTCAGTACGCGGCTGTGATTCGCCCAGCCCTCTTCGGCGTACAGGGCCCTGCCGTCCTCCTGCGCGAACCAGCGGTAGACCGCGCTGCGCTCGAATCCCTCGAGCCCGGTCTGCTCTCCCTCGAAGGCGACATGCGCCCTGGTCTGCGCGAGCGACTCGCCGAGTTCGTTGAGCACCACGGCCGGGGTGTCGTCGTCCAACCGGTCCATGATCCGCAACAGCCCTGGGTTCACGTGATCGCTGCTGGCTGTCCGCGGCGGTACCCCGTGCCGGGCGAGCACGAACAGGTGATCGCGCTCGTCCAAGGTCAACCGCAGCGCGCGGGCGATCGCCGTGAGCATCTCCGCCGACGGCTGTGGCCCGCGCCCGCCTTCCAACCGGCTGTAGTAATCCGTCGACATGACGGCCAGCGCGGCGACCTCCTCGCGCCGCAGCCCCGGAGTACGGCGGCGTCGTCCACGCGGCAGACCCACGTCCTCGGGCTGCAGCAACTCCCGCCGCTTGCGCAGGAAATCCGAAAGCTCGACGTAGTCCATGACTCCATTGTTCAGCGACAGGCGGCATTAACCACGGTCTGCCGAGCAGTGGCTGAGCCGAGCCTGGTTGCCTGCCGCCGGCTGACCAAGTCTGGAGCCATGAAAACGACAGGCAACACGATCTTCATCACCGGCGGTACTTCGGGTCTCGGCCTGGGGTTGGCGCTCCGGTTCCACGAGCTCGGCAACAAGGTGATCGTCGGCGGGCGCCGCAAGGAGTTGCTCGACCAGATCGCCACCGACTACGAGGGCATCGACACTGTCGTGCTCGACGTCGAGGACCCGACCTCGATCGCGGCTGCGTTCGACCAGGTCACGACGGCTCACCCCGAGGTCAACGTCGTGCTCACGATGGCAGGCATCATGCAGCCGGAGAACCTGCTGGACCCCGAGCATCTCCGGATCGCGGAGTCCACCATCACCACGAACCTTCTCGGCACCATCCGGGTCCTCAACCACTTCCTGCCTCACCTGGCGAACCAGCAGGACGCCACCGTGCTCACGGTGTCGTCGGGTCTGGCGTTCGTGCCGCTCGCGCTCACGCCGGCGTACAGCGCGACCAAGGCCGCGATCCACAGCTACACGGAGAGCTTGCGGATCCAGCTGGCCGGCACTGGCATCCAGGTGATCGAGCTGGTCCCGCCGCCTGTGCAGACCACGCTGATGAACCAGCAGGACAATCCGCAGGCGATGCCGGTGGACGATTACCTCACCGAGACGATCGCGATCCTGCGGGACCAGCCGGACGTCACCGAGGTCCAGGTCGACCGGGTCAAGTTCCTCCGCCTGGCCGAACGGACCGGCGCCTACGACCAGACCCTCGCCGCGGTCAACTCGCACTGACCGACAGACCGGCCGGCGTCCCGCAGTACGGGCGCCGGCCGGGGTGGTCAGTCGGAGAGAGCCTGCTCGATGCGTTCGACCTTGGCGGTCAGCTGGCCGGTGTAGCCGGGCCGGATGTCGGCCTTGAGGACCAGGCTGACGCGAGGCGAGACGGCGGCGACGGCGTCCACCGCCTGCTTCACGACCGCCATCACCTCGTCCCACTCGCCCTCGAGGTTGGTGAACATCGCGTTGGTCTCGTTCGGGAGACCGGAGGCGCGGACGACGCGGATCGCCTCTGCGACCGCCTCGCTCACGCCGCCGGTCTCGTCCCCGGCTGCCGGGCTGATGCTGAATGCAACGATCATAGGTCCAGCTTGCCAGCTTGCTCCTCATGGGCCCGGCGCTCGGCGCCGGACGTGGTCAGCAGCGCCTTCTCCTTGATGAACAGGACCGCGATCAGAGCGAGCACCGCGAACGGCACCGACATCATGAACAGGTCCGCGGTCGCTGCGCCGTACGCGTTCTCGACGGCCGTCCGGGCCTGCTCCGGCAGCTCCGCGATGTTCGGCACCGCGTTGCTGCCACCGGACGAGGCACCGCCCGGGTTGAGCGTCTCCGTGACTTTGTTGGCCAGGATCGCGCCGAGTACGCTGACCCCGATGGTGCCGCCCATGCTGCGGAAGAAGCTCACCGCCGAAGTGGCCGCGCCGAGCTCCCGGGCCGGTACGTCGTTCTGCGCGGCGAGCACCAGGTTCTGCATCACCAGGCCGATGCCGACACCGAGGATGATCATGAAGGCCCACAACATGTACTTCGAAGTGTGCGCGTCGATCGTGCCGAACAGCGCCAGCCCGATCGGCAGCAGGATGCTGCCGACGACCAGGTAGATCTTCCACTTCCCGTACTTCGTGATCAGCCCACCGGCGACGGTGGACGCGACCATCATGCCCAGGATCATCGGCAGGCTCATCAGCCCGGCCTTGGTCGGCGAGTAGCCCTGCGCGATCTGGAAGTACTGCGCCAGGAACACCGAGCCGCCGAACATCGCCACCCCGACCAGCGCGCTGGCGACGATGGCCAGGGTCACCGTGCGGTTGCGGAACAGGTCCATCGGGATGATCGGCTCAGGGTGCCGGCGTTCGACCAGAACGGCGGCCACCAGCGCCACCAGGGCGACAGCCACGAGCACGAAGCTCCAACCGGACGCCCACTCGAACTTGCTCCCGGCGAACGAGGACCAGACCAGCAGGGTGCTCACGCCGGCGGTGATCAGGAACGCGCCCCACCAGTCGATCTTCACCTCGCGGCGCACGGTCGGCAACTTCAGCGTGCGCTGCAGCAGAACGATCGCGGCGAGTACGAACGGCACGCCGATCAGGAAGCAGGCCCGCCATCCCAGCGGCGAGTCGACCAGGAAGCCGCCGAGCAGCGGTCCACCGACCGTCGCCGAGGCGAAGATGGCGCCGAAGATCCCGGAGTACCGGCCGAGCTCACGCGGCGGGATGATCGCCGCCATCACGATCTGCACCAGGGCGGTCAGACCGCCGGCGCCGAGACCCTGCAGGACCCGGCTGCCCAGCAGCACCTCGATGTTCGGGGCGAAGCCGGCGACGAGCGAGCCGACCACGAAGAAGCCCAGCGACAGCTGGACCAGCAGCTTGTTGTTGTAGAGGTCGGCGAGCTTGCCCCACAACGGCACCGTGGCCGTCATCGTGAGCAACTCCAGGGTGATGACCCAGGTGTAGGACGACTGGCTCGCGCCGAGGTCGTGGATGATCCGCGGCAGCGCGGTCGACACCACGGTGCCGGCCAGGATGGCGACGAACATCCCCATCATCAGGCCCGAGATCGCCTGGATGGTCTGCCGCGGGGTGAGCGCGGCCACCTGCTCGGCCGCCACCTCGGGTGGAGTGGTCGCGTCCTGCGGCCGGGTGGCCACGGTGTCGTCGGAGTTGACCTCGCCCGCCGTCTCGGGGGGCTTGGGCGAAGAGGTCGTTGTCATGACTGACCTTCCTGGTCGGTTCGGAAAACTGTGGTCTTGTCGAAGTCCGGATCCACCCCGTCGGCGAGCAGCAGGAACGCCTCGTCGATGAGCGAACGCACTGACCGCCTACCGGCGTCCTTCTGCTTCTCGAACGCGATCCGGACCGCCGTGCTCGCGGCGGCGACGATCAGCATCGGCCTGATCGCCTCCCGGGGCTCACCCATCCGCTCGGCCATCGCCGCGGACAGCACCCGCTCGTCCTCTGCGCCGAGCAGGACGAACTGGGACAGCAGCGTCGGCGACTGGACGATCAGGGCGAACCGCTGCGAGGCGGTGGTGCTGTCCTGCTCCACGTCGACCAGCGCCTCGGCGATCAGCATCCGCATCGTGGTGAGCGGTGACTGGCCGGCCGGCGCGTCCCGGAGCCGCTCCAGCGCGCGCTCGAGCTCCTCGGGGTCGCAACCGAGGATCGCGTGCTCCTTGTGCGGGAAGTAGTTGAAGAAGGTCCGCACCGAGACGTCCGCCGCCTCGCTGATCTCCTCGACCGTGACGTTGTCCGGCCCCTTCTCCAGTGCCAGCCGGAGCGCGGCGGCCATCAACGCGGCCCGCGTCTCCCGCTTCTTCCGCTCCCGCCGCCCGGGCGGCGCGCTCTCCTCGGTCTGCATCACGACGTCTACGGTAGACGAAGTTGCACACACTGCAAATTAATATTCCTGCAACTTTGCACAACTGCACGGAGGGAGTGGTCTAGATCACTTCGACTGCCTGAGCCGGGGGAACCACGCGGGCACCGCCCGGCGATAGTCCTCGTACTGCCGGCCGTACCGCTGGCGCAGTACCGGCTCCTCGTACCAGTGAACGAAGGACGCCATCACCGCCCACGCGACCAGCGCGTAGACGAACAACCAGAGGTCGAGGAACAGCAGCGCCTGGCCGAGGATCGCCGCCACGACGCCGACGTACATGGGGTTGCGGACGTAGCGGAAGTCGCCGCCGACGACCAACTGCTCCGTCGGGACCACGGGAGCCGGAGTACCACGACCCTCGCGGACGAAGCGGATGAAGGCGCGCACGACGACGAGGATGCCGCCTGCCACCAACAGGAGTGCGGGCCAGAAGCGCGGGTCGGTCCAGCCGTTGATCCACCACGGCACCAGCCCGGCCACCACACAGGGCGCGGCGAAGAAGAAGGCGGTGCTGCCAAGGGCCGCCTTAAGCATCGTCGAGCCTGCCGATCACCCGGTCGGACAACTCGCAGAAGGTCTCGACCTCCGCCGGTGACAGCTCACCGAACCAGTCGGCCACCGCGCCGAAGTCACCCTCGTCGCGTTCCTTCCAGTACGCCGCGTTGCGGTTCGTTGTCGAGAGCAACTTCCTGCGCTTGTCCGCGGGATCTGGCTCGACCTGCAGCATGTCCTTGCGCACCAGGGCCGCGACGATCTGGGCGACGTTCTGGTGGGTGCTCCCCAGCGCGGCCGCAGCTTCGGCCAGCGACGGCTTGCCAGCGGCCGCCACGACGGTGATCAGCGCGGCCTGCTGGGTGGTCAGCCCATCCGCGCGGAGTCGCTCGTCCATGGCGTAGCGCAGCTTCTGGGCGAGCGTCAGCGTGGTCCGGAACGCCCGGATGGACGGCTCCAACTGCGACCCCGGCCCGATCCCGAGCAGTACTTCGGTCTTGCTCTCGCGCGACATAGGCAATATATTACCTATCACCGTCGAAGGGGGCAAGCACCGTGATCTGCCTACTGCCACACTGCGCCTACCTGTCCGAGACGTCCCGGATGCTCGAGATCCACCGAGCCCTGACCGTGCTCGGCGTTCCCGTCCGCGTCGCCACCCACGGCGGCCCGCACGAGCGCCTCCTGGTCGAAGCCGGCATCCCGTACGACGTACTGGGCCAGGGCATGTCACCCCAGCGGGCGGCATCTTTCGTGGCGTCGGCGGTCGGCCTCGGCGACCCCCGCCAGAGCATGTACGACGACGCCGAGATCGAGACCTACGTCCGGGCGGAGGCGGAGTACTTCCGCGCTCACGGGATCACCGTGGCCGTCACCGGGTTCACGCTGACCACGTTGCTGTCGTCCCGGCTCGCCGACGTCCGCTTGATCACCGAGCACGCGGGCAGTTTCGTCCCGCCGGTCGCCGAGCACAGGTTGCTACCCGCGCCCAGCCGACCGGTGGACCCCCGGCTCAAGCACGCACCGGACTGGCTCAGCCGCTTCCTCGTCAACCGAACCTCGAACCGCACCCCGGCGTACTGCGCCGGGTTCAACCGGGTGGCCGCCTCGCTCGGAGTCGAGGGAATCCCCAGCCTCGCGGCGCTCCTGCTCGGCGATCTCTCACTGGTGCCGGAAGTGCCCGAGGTGCTCGGCATCTCGGCGGCGGAACTCGCCGCGTGGACACCCGCGGGAAAGGTCGGGTATCGCCCGGACACCCGCCTTCTGGGGATCGGCCCGCTCTTCGCGCATCTTGATGTCCCGCTGCCGGATGGGGTGCAGAAGTTCCTCGACCGACCTGGCCCGGTGGTCTACCTGGCGATGACGTCGACACCGCCCGCACTCGTCCGGGAGGCGGTCACCTCGCTCAGCGCACTCGACGTACGGATCCTGGTAGCCGGCACCATCCACGACCTCAGCGATCTCGCGACGGACCGGCTCATGGTCGGAGGCGTGCTGCCGAGTCAGCTGGTGATGCCGCAGGTCGACCTCGCGGTGACCACCGGCGGCCAGGGCAGCGTCCAGACCGCGATGGCCTGCGGCACTCCCCTGCTGGGCATCCCGCTGCAACCGGAGCAGGACCTGAACGTCGCCCTGGTCGAACGTCTCGACGCGGCTCGCCACGTCGCACCACACCACCTGAACCGCCTGGCCGGCACCGCCGGCAAGATGCTCGACAACCGCCGCCACCTGGAAGCCGCCGAACGAATCCAGAAGCTCTACGCCGCCGTCGACGGCCCGGCTCAGGCCGCGGAAGCCATCGCAAGACACCTCTGACCGATAGAGCTACCGGGCAAGCCAGTGTGTGGAGATGGGCTAGATCTCAGATGACCTGACGCTGGAGGTCTCAGATTTCACGAGTTTCATCTCAGAGCCGTCTGAAGTCGACATCGGCCACAAGGCCCGGGATGGCTGGGTCAGACGGCAGAGGTTGCCAAGGCAATCGCCCGAAACTGGGTTGCTTGGTTGGTCTTCGATCCATTCGATGACGGTTGCGCCATCGTGCCCGTGTACGGAGATGACGGATTCGACGTTCGACCAGCCCGGCTGCCCTTGGTCGGCAACGGCGCAGGCCCCCGCGCGGTTGCGCGGGGGCCCGTTCGAGGTCCGGATCTGTCACGATGCGATGGACAGCACCCCCGACCCTTCATCCGCCGTCAGGTCGGCCGGTGCCGCGACGATCTCGCCCTTCTGCGGGTCGCGGTTGGCGGGTACCTCGACGCTCGACCCGGCGTCGGCGCCGTCGATGTCGAGGCCGGCCTCGACCCCCGTCTCCGGAAGATCTCGCACGCTGAGCCGGCCGCGAGCCTGATCCACGGTGACGACCTCGACATCCAGCAGTTCGCCGGGCTCGACCTCGCCGTCGGCCAGGTCGTCGCGCAGCTCCTGCGTCATCGCCGAGCTGTGCAGCATGGCGGGGGCCGCCCGACCTGGCACACCCACCAGCAGGAACCCACCGTTCGGCTGCTGGACGACCTTCCGGACCTCGGCCTCCAGCCGCTGTCCGACCCGGAAGGTCGCCTCGTCCGACACGGTCGAGAGGCGCCGGCTTGTCGCTCCCTCCGACCGAATGCCGTTCAGATCGAGGGCGATCCGGCGACGGTCGGAGTCGATGTACCGGATGGCGACGTCGACCTGGTCGCCGACGCCCACCGAGCGACCGCCCAGTGCCGACACGTGGATCAGCCCGCAGAGGCCGTTGCCGACGTCCACGAAGGCACCCAGACCTTCGACGACCCTCCTGACCGGGCCCGTCAGTGTTGTGCCCTTGGGGAGATCCTCACGGGCACGGAGCCAGGGGTTGGCGATGCCGGCCAGCAGTGTGTACCTCGGGACCCCGTGCGGGTCGACGTCGAACGCACCACTGACGCGGTCACCGATCGTGAACTGCTTGGTCATGTCGGGGACTATCCGGGCGTAGTCGACATCGGTGTTGTTGAGGACGCCACGCCGACCGCCGGCGGCCTCGATCACCGCGAACTCGGTCGCTGTCGAGACCACGACGCCCGGAACGACTTCGGTGCCTGCCGAGGTCAGCGGCACCAGACCCATCTCGCGCAGCGGCTCCTCGCGGAGTGCCTCCAGGGATTTGACCAGTTCCTCACGCATCTCGCGGATGTCCCGGTGACGGTCGCTGTACCGGATGTACCGGAAGCGGCCGCGGAGGTCGGTCGGGATGTCGTCCGGATCCTGGGTCAGGATGACGATCTTCTTCCGCAGCAGGATCGCCCAGGCGCACTCCAGTGCGACGTTCGGCGATCGTCCGGTGAAGTCGACGACGACGATCTCGCTGCGCTGCAGACCGCTCCAGATCGTCCCGATCAGTGACTCCGGCCCGTAGATCGAGTCTGCCCGCTCGGCCACGCATCCGGCCGCCTCGATGGCCGGCACGAGGTCCTTGGCGTAGAACTCGTCGTGGTCGAACTCGATGTCGCCGTACTTCCGCGGGCCGTACGGGCAGACCACGAACACCTTCCCGAAGACGGGATGTTCGGTCGTGGCCAGGTTCAGGTCGCCGTTCATTGGATTCCTCCGGGTTTCGGGGCGGCTTTTCCGCCCGCTATGACCAGATTTCCAAGCGACCGCTGAAGGCGACAGAACGTTCCCGCTGAGACTCGACTGAGTTCTGCAGCTACGACTCAGTCGTTTTCCACCCGTCGGCTCATTTGTGGCTCATTGACCGCAGGGAAGCACCGAGATCGGCGCCAGCCGGGGTGCAAACGAGCGTTCGATGATATTTTCTTGGCTCGTGGATCCCCCGCCGGGGCTTCGTTCTGGTTAACCTGAACCTGTGCTCCGACAGCGTAGAACCCGCCCGGTCCGAGATGTCAGCTGAAATCGTTCGGGCGCTCCTCCAGCAGTTCCTGATGGGCGAGGACGCCAGCTTCGGACCCTACTCATGGATCACTCCCGACGAGCCCGAAGAGATCGAGGAAATACTCAAGGACCGGCTGTATCGGACGCAACTCGTGGACCGGCGGAAATACGGCGTCGAAGTCCAGATCTTCCTGGGTATCGAAGATCTCGGCGGCCTGCTCTGGGAGCAGGACGTCCGCGCGTTGATGCGAATTTCCGCCTCGACGCACCCCGGCTTGGCAACCATCGTGGACGGTGGATATGTGCCGGCCGATCAGACCAACAACATGACGCCGGCAGGTGGCATGGCCTTCGTCGCCACCCGTGCCGAGTACGGCTCCCGTCCCTACGGCGAGCGCGACGCGGTGTACCTCCACGATCATCCGGAGCTCGCATTCCACCAGTTCCGTTCACTCGTCCGGGCACTGGCAGACCTGCATTTCGCCGGCCTGACGCACCGCAACATCTGCCCGTCAGGTCTCAGCGTCGTCACACCCGAGAGCCGCAGACTGCAGTTCTCCCGGTACGAGCTGAGCGCCTTCCTGACCGACCTTTTCCGGGCAACGGTGGACAGCGCCGAATCCACCGCCGAGCTCCGCGCGCTGCTGCTGCCGGAAACGGAGTGGCACTACGTGCCGCCGGAGCGGGTGGCGTTCTTGCTCGGTAGCGACGCCGATCTGGTCGAGAACGTCGGGTCGGATGTCTTTGCGCTGGCCGCACTGGCGGCCGAGTGGTACCTAGGCTCCCTGCACAAGCAGCCGGCTCTGAGCCCCGCGAAGCGTGCGGAGCAGGAAGACGGTAGCCACGCGGTCGAGCAGCAGCGCGCTTACGCGCGCCGGCTGCAAGCTGTTCTGCGGGGTGACCGAAGTATTCCGCCAGACCTCGCCGAGATCCTCGCAAAAATGCTCAGTCCCGACCCCGACGATCGGCCGGCTGCCGACCTCGTTGTCGGGATGCTTTCCGAAGCGTACGACCGGATCCTCAACACCTTCGCGGGCCCTGAGCTCGGGCGTCCCCACCTGCTCGTCTACATGCCGAAGGAGAGCACCGACACCATCTACAAGTGGAGCCTCATCGACCACAGGCCGGATACCGAGGTGGGCGAGCAGGAACTGGCTGCCTTCATCGGCGACGACATCCGAGGCGCCTATGTGACCGACTCTCCTCTCGGCGCCACGCCGTTCGTCTCGGGCCATAACCTCGTGGGCCTCAGTAGCGCGCGGGTGCTGGTCAAGGGCCGGGACGTTGCCTGGTTCTGCGACTACTTTCGGCCGATGGACCAGGACGGCAATCTCAGTTCGCCGACCGACAGGGCGCTGGTCATCCGGTTCGTCGCTCGACTCGACATCGCGGCGGTCCGCCGCGGACTCGAGCAGCTCGACTGGTCGTCTGCCCGCCGGATGCCAGACGTCGATCTGATCGCCAGGAACGTGTCCGGGCTGCTGATGGATCGTAAAATCGAGCGGGCACCGTCGTGGACGTCACGAGTGGAGGCCACCCGCACGCAGAGCACAGTGACCGGACCTGAGGTCGAGTTCCGCGACGCCTTGAGCTGGCTGATCGAATACCAGGAGACCGAGCTGGCCGCTCGCACCTATCCCTTCCTCCGGGTGGACGACTACGAGGGTGGTCTGGTCACCGTTCGGCACGATCTGCCCGCGGACCAGCGACGAATCCGCGGATCCGCGATGTTCGTGAAGTACGCCGCATCGGCCGCCCTCCGGCCCGAGTTCGGTCACTTTTTCGCTCAGCTGGAGGACGAGGAGGGGGAGAGCAAGGTCGATGTCTTTGCCGACCGGTCCGGGCGGCCAGGTGAACGGGTGACCACCGCCACTGTCGAACGCGTTGAAGGCGGCGACCGGATCGTTCTCCACCGCAAACATGGCGATTCTCCCGTTCCGGCGCAGGGGTGGATGCGTGCGAGCGGCGAGCGCGGGACCAAGGTGGGGATCGAGCGACAACGAACGGCCGCCACTTCCCTGTACGGGAACACGTATCTGCAGGGCCAACTGCGCTCGCCCTTCGCCATTCGGACGTTGGCGCACCGATGGAAGGACGTCGGCAAGGATCTCGAGGGAAACGCTCCCGAGGTCGTTCAGGACATGCTGGTGAGCGAGCCGTTCGTTGCCATCCAGGGGCCGCCGGGTACCGGGAAGACGCGGGTGGCCGCGACGGCGATCGCCGCCTATCTCCAGCATGACCCAGCCGGCAGGGTGCTGGTGTCCGCGCAGTCGAACTTCGCACTAGACAACCTGGCCATCCAGGTGTTGAAGGAGGTAGGCGAGATGGACGCCGACGGGCGGCCAGTGACGCCGCCCGCAGGCTCTGCAGGCCTCGCGAGTCGACCACTCGCCTTGAGGGCGACCACGTCAGGTTCAGAGGCCGGCAAACGGGTGGACAGTGCCATCCAGCCCTGGCGGCGACTGAACGCGGCCATGCGACTGGCTCGCCAGCTCTACAGCACGGTCGGCCGCCGCCAGCCCATGGCCGGCAAGGATCTTCGCGATGTTTTGGAGGACTGGCGTGAGATGCTGGCCGACTCGGGCGAGTCCGTGATTCCAGAACTGGCCGACCGCCTTGCCAGGGGCGCCAACCTGGTGTTCGCCACGTGTGCCGCGTCGACTCCGGACATCCTCATCGGCTCGTCGGAGGCCCTGTTCGACTGGGTGATCGTCGAGGAAGCGGCCAAAGCGTGGCCAACCGAGATCGCTATGCCTCTCCTGCTGGGGCGCCGCTGGACGCTCATCGGGGATCACTTCCAGTTGCCTGCTCACCGGCGCCAGGACCTGCAGGCTTTCCTCCAAGACTGCGTGGCAGATCCCAACGAGGCGATGGCCACGGTGACAGCTGAGCGGGCGGCCTCGTTTCTGCGCCACTTCGACATGTTCGGTGGGCTCTTCACCGACCGGCCGGACCCATCGTCGAACCGCAAGCCACCGCTGCACACACTCAGAGTGCAGTTCCGGATGCGCGAGCCGTTGGGTGAGCTGGTGAGCAGGTCGTTCTACCCGGTACCGGGGCCGATGGTCCGCGGCGGCCTGCCCGAAGGCAAGCTCAGCTCCTTCTACTCAGGAGCGCGACGAGACGGAATTCCCGCGCTCCACCTGCAGAATCCGCCGATGCTATCCGGGCTGTCAGTGGTCTGGCTGGACACCCACGACACTCCCGCCTGTCACGACAAACCCCACTGGTCGAACCCGGGCGAGGCATCGGTGGTACTGCGCCTGCTCGAGGTTGTCGATCCTTTTCCGACGGCGGGCAAGAACGGTCATGGGCCAGACCCACTCGCCGTGCTCACGCCCTACCGCGAGCAGTTGCGGCTGCTCGCAGGATCGAGCACGGCCGCCCCGCATCTCGCCACCGTCCACGCCTTTCAGGGGCGCGAGGCCGACATGGTCATCGTTTCCCTCGTGCGGGACACCGTGCACGGGCACGGCGCGGCACGAATCGGTTCCGGCTTGGGACATCTGGCGCAGGCGCAGCTGGCAAACGTCCTGTTCTCCCGGGCACGCCGAATGCTCGTCATCGTCGGCCGGTTCGACCACTACGCCGAGATCATGGGCGAAGGTGGGTTCTGGACCAGAGTCTGCCGTGCGGTGGAGCTCTACGGCAAACGCCTGACGGTGAAAGAGGTGCTGGGAGACGTCCCCAACCGGTTCGCCGACGGCGTCGACCTCACGTCCATCGGTCCGTCCGCCGATGACAGGCCGACGTCATGACGGCGGTCACACCGGTCAGCGAGACGCTCACCATCTACGTTCCGTGCGATGTGGCATCTGTCCGTGCGCGCCTGGGCTATCAGGACACGCTGACTCCTATCGAGCAGATCGTGCTGCGGGCCGTGCACGCGGGCGCTGCGACGCTGCCGGATCTGTGCGTCGAGCTGGGATTTACCCGGCGAATGGCAGTCGATCTGGTGCACGACCTGTGGCAGGCGAACTATCTCAGGCTCGTCCGGTCCTACGCCGGGCTGCAGGTCTCGCCCACCGTCGGAGAGAAGATCACGCGCGGTCGGCTGGCCGAGTTGCCGAGTGCCGAAACGGTCGTGGAGAACCGGGCAGTCATGATCGAGAAGCTCTCCGGATACCTGCTGCCGGTACGCCGTCGTGAATTGATGGCGCCGCGTGACAGATCGCTCGCCGTCCCGATCGAGAACAGCCCGATTCTCATCCAGGACGCGGAAGTCACTGACATCATCGAAGCTCTCGAGCGTGATCTTCGCTCGGAGGACAGGGAGGAATCTGGTCGCCAGTACCGGCGCGTGCTCGGTGCCTACGTCCAGGAGACCGGCGGTGGGGCCGGAGCAGGACGACGGTGGCTGCCCCTGGATGTCCGCGCAACGGTTGACCCGGACACCGACCAGCTGATGATCTCCGTCGTGGACGACGCGCTTCCGGCCGCGCACCGCGACCTGAGCAGCCGGACCCTGACGACGTTGGTTACGAACCGGCCCGATGACGAGTTCACTCGGGCCCTTCGCGGGCGTGCCCGCCCTATTCTCCTGGATCAGCCGACGCTGCCATCGATCGTGGCGCGGCTCACGCAGCTCGCTGGACGCGCAGGCGAGACCATGGCCGGCCGGCGGATGAAGGCCCATGGCGAGTTGGAGTCGCTGCTGGGGTACACGCGCAGCATGATCGGAGAGTACCTGGCCCAAGAGGTGACAGCGGACCTGGTGGTCGGCGCCGACCACAACGCAGTCCTTGACGAATTGATCGATGAGGCGCGAACGCAGATCGTCATGGCCGGGCCATGGATGCGAGAAGGCGGCCTGACCGCCATCGAGGATGGACTGGCGAAGGCGATGACCGAGCGCCGCACACAGGTGTGCCTGCTGTGGGGGATCGGGTACGGCGAGAAGAAAGACCCGCGGGCCGCCAACGCCCTCTATCAACTCGCGCTGAAGACAAAGGCGCGTTCGTACGGCGCGCTGGACACAGAGGATCTCTCCGAGCCGACCGGCGCCGGCGCGGTGAGCACGTCCAGCGTTGCCGTGGAAGGGACACCCACCGGCCCATGGTTCTTGGTGCCGCCGGACTCCTCCCGCATCCACGCCAAGCTCGCTGTGGCCGACGCCCGAACGGCCCTCGTGACCAGTTGGAACTTCATGAGCAAGGCCGACGCACGGAATGAGATCGGAGTCGCGGTTCGGGCGCCGGGGCAGGCGGCTTCCGGCCGACCTGTGCACGATCTGCTGCGATGGTCCAGTTCCCGGCTGGGGTACCAGATGAGTCGGCAACTGCTGGCGCAGGAGAGCGCGTTCGCTCTTCCCGCCAAGTCCGAGACTGCCGATCCGGAGCCCGACGATCTCCGACTTCAGACCCCCGGCCCACCTCCGGGTGAGGGCACGGACGAGAACACGCTCGGTGCCGTCCGGCAGTGGGCGTCCAACTGGTCCTCAACGGCTGCCGCGATCAGCGGTTGGCTGGCAGGGCGCACGCTGCCCACGGCCACGCTGGTGATCGACGGCGGCCACCGACAGGCTCTCTGGTCAGCGCTCCGTCGGGCCCGCGTACGGCTGGTCATTGCCTCGCACCGGCTGAGCGGCGAAGTGGTCAACGACCAGCTGATCCGAGCCCTGGAACTCGCGCTCGAGCGCAACGTCGACGTCCGAATCCATTACGGCGAACCGCACTCTGGGGAAGACATCGATCCCGAGGATCCCGCCGGGACGGCAACGACGGCCGAGTGGATGCTGTTTCAGCTGGCCGAACGGTTCCCAGGCCGGCTGATCGTTCGCAGGTCCGGTACCCATGCCAAAGTGCTCCTGTGGGATGACGTCGCGGTCATCGGCAGCTTCAACTTCTTGTCTCACGAAGGCACGTACAGCACCCGGAACGCCTTCCGGCAACGAAGTGAGATCAGCCTCCAGCTGTCCGGTGCGGCGTTCGCCGACGATGTCGCCCGCTGGGCGGGACTCGCCATCACTGATCGTCCCGACCAGGAGAATCTTCCAGCATCGGTATCGGACCCGCTGGCCGCAGAGGCGCAGCAGCTCCTCAACGCCGTCGCGGAGGATGCCGATCCGGCGGATTCCGTGGAGCACCACCTTGCTGCGAGCGGTCACCCCTGGCTGCTGCTCGATCGACTCAGTAATGCCTCGACATCCGTGCTGCGGATCGCGGCGGCGCTGTGCCTGAGTCAGTGGCCGGACGACGGGGCACCGGGGCGTCGTCTCCACTGGCACCGCTGGCTGGTGACCGACCTCTGGACCTCCGGTGCCTATCTCGAAGCCGCCGTCCTGCGAGCCGCCCTGACGGAAGACACGGCGCGGCCGCGAACGGCGATCGCGATCCTGGCAGCTGCCCGGAACACGCCGCAGTATTCGACCGCCTTCCTGGAGGCCTACGTCGAGCTCCCCCCCACACCGGGAGAAGGCGTGCCGCTGCGTCTTGACCTGACCGATGTCGAGTCCGGTGAGCGCTCCGCGATCTTGGCTGCGGCGGTCGAGCTCGTACTCTTCCGCGCCGACCCGATGGCGATCGAGGTCCTGGCCGAGTACCAGACACTGCTGTCCCGGCCGCAGGAGACCACCGACATGATGCGCCTGGTTCCGGCTTGGAGGCGGCTGGTGAGTGCGGCCATCACATTCGCCGAGGAGGGGTCTGGACGCCCGCTGCCGCAGGACCAGATCCGTGTACTCATCGCCCAGGGCGACGCACCGCTCGCCGTAACTCGGCTGTGGGAACGCCTTCGCATCGCCATCCGCCGAGCCACCGAAACTCAGCTGGCGAACACGCACAGCCAGCGAACTCTTCATGAACTGATGCGTACCGATGAGGGAGGGATAGGCGCCTTGGGCGAGATCGCCGAGCAGGAGAGCCGTTCCCTGCTGCGCACCTGGGTCGCTCAGGCACCGACGGCGGAGAGTGGCTTCGGAAAGTGGATCGACCAAGCCGGGCAGCGGGTCGATCCATCTCGGCCGGCCATCCACAGCACGCACCGGCGAAAGGTGATCCGGGACTTGAGCCAGATCGTCCGGGAGGCCCGGCGACTCGATCGCCTGCCCGATGCGGTAGAGGCGACGAGCGGCCCCGAAGAGATCGCGCTGCTGACCGCCGCGCGGCACTGCGCCGCTGTCGTCGCGGAGGTACTGCCGGTGATGATGCTGGATGCCGACTCACCTGAGGCCGGCGTCCCAGAAAGGCGCCTGGTCCAGGACATCATGCGAGATCTCCTCCTGCTCGAGAGCTGGCACCTCGCCGAGAACTCGGGGACCAGTGGTGACAGCGCTGACGAGCACACCGGAGCAAGCGGAGGGTCGCGGTGACACTGGCAGAGCTCGTCGCAGAGTCACCACGGCGCTGGCGCTATCTCGACCTCACGCAGGCGCTTGCCGATGGCAACTTGCCATCGGCGCCGTCGGAGTTGTCCGGACTGTTGCTGCGTGGCCTGGCCCGACCCCGCGACCCGTATGCAACCCTCGAGGCCCTGGTCGCCGCAGGCGAGTTCGACACCGCAGAGCTTGTGTACGAGGACATGCAGGACCCGCAGGGACCCGGATCGGCCGATGACGATCCGCGGATCGCGGGCATTCCGGACCTGCTGTCAGCGGCCCGAGACACTGCCCGGCGCCAGATCGAGACGAAGTGGGAGACGCTGAACAAGCGCGCTGAGCGGGCCGGCCTGGCTCTTGCGCCGGTCGATCCACTGCTGACCGCCGTCGCCAGCTCTGCCCGCGCCGTGGACCGGCTGTTCGCCATCCGGAAGCTGGATGTCGAGAATGCCGAGAGCGGCCGACGTAAGCAGCTGACCGTTGAGCTGAGTCGAACGGCGGCCGGCGGCCAGCTCTCGGACCTCCCGCTCGGTGTGAACCGTGCGCTCGAAGCCGGTGACTTCGATCTTGCGCAGGAGATCCTGCGCGCCGGCCCGGATGGATCGCTCGACGTCGGCGGTCCGCTCACGGTCCCCCAAGTGCCGACCGGCCTGCCGTGGCCGGACTCGTTCGACGAGATGCTCGACCGGTTCGGTCGCCGAGCGCGCGCGACGGCAGAGGAGAACCGGTTCCTGCCAGACCACGACGACGACGCGGCCGCGCAGCTGGTCGACGCGATCGGCGCGCTTCGCGCGGCGAAGGATCTTCCGCGGGCGGAGGCGCTGGCACTGAGCATAGCCAAGATCTGCGACGGCCAGGCGCATTTTCCGGCCGCGAGCTCCGGGGCGGATACCGAGCTCACCTTCCAGCTCACCCCGAACGACAGCATGCTGACCAGCTTGTTTCCGTCGATCCGGCGCGGCATTCCGATCCGTGTCGATCTGTCGCCGGACGACATCCCGGCGGGCCCGCCACCATCCCGCGGCGTGACATTCCATCCGGGTCCACCGTCCGATGCGAACGGGGAACCAACGACTCTGTCAGCTACCGACCTGCTGCTGATCCTGGCTCGGCCCGCACGTAACGCCCCAGTTCGGTCGACGCGATCGATCAATCTGCTGCGGGCGCTGCTACGCCGCATCCCGCCCGCCGACCTTCTGAGCGACGGCGTCGAGCTGGCTGGCCCGCTTCCCCCACGCACTGCTCTGGCGTGGGTCTTCGACCTCCTCGACCGTGCCCCGGACCAGTTGTTGCTGGACGCGTTGCTGTACGAGATCGGGGAGCATCCCCTCGCGCTTCGGACCGCCCTGCTCGCGTTGACCGCGTCCGTTGACCGCGGCGCCCGGCTGACCCTCGACGACTGGCGCCCGTTGGTCTCCGGCCTTCTGCCGCAGCTCCGCCTCGACGTTCTGGACTCCGTTCGGGCCGGGACGACGTTGCAGGCCACGCTGTGGCTCGCGGTGCAGAGTTTCAGCTCCGGTGGCCTCTTCAGCGACGCCGACGTCTACACGTCGATGAGCGCGGTGGCCGGCCCACGTGGCCAAGAACGCCTGGTCGATGCCCAGAGCATCGGCGATGCGCTGCACGGCCTGGTGCGGTTGCGCATCCTCCGTCGGTCCGACGCCGGTTTCCGCCTGCCGGCGACGGCCCTGACCGAAGCACTGATGAGCAATCCGCTCGACCTCGAGACTCTGGCCAAGGATCTCGAACGCCAGGCCGTATCCCTGAACGAGGCCGCGACGGCGGTCACCGGCCCCCTCGCAGTTCGGGCGATGAGCCACCGGCTGGACAATGACGTGTTGCGGATCGGCCGCGTACTGGACCGGGCGCTGAGCCGCGGTGACGACGAGCGCGAAGTGCTCCGAGCCGATCTGGATCAGGTTCGGACCGAGATCTCCGTGATGCGCGGCGGCGCCTATGCCAAGATCTACTTCGACTCGATTGCCCCGGGTCAGGTTATCGACGTGCGCCAAGTCGTCAGGCAGGCCACCGGACAGGCGCTCACCACCGTCCCGCGGGGGATGGCAGTGGAGGCTGATCTTCCATCATCGGCCTGCCTGGTCGAGATCGTCCCCGCTCTTCTTGAAACCTGCCTGCAAGACCTGATCCAGAACGCCGCGGCGGCCCTGTCGGGTATCGAGCCTTGGCCTAGGGCCATGATCTTCGTCACGGTGCGCGTAACGGGCGATGGCGCCGTGGAACCGGAGTCACCGCCCTCGGCTCCCCGAGACGCGGTGATGATCGAGATCCGTGACAACGGCCCCGGCTTCCCCACCGAGCAGTTGCCCCGGTTACAAGCGGAGATCGGTGTCGACGAAGACGTCCGGCGGCTGCTGGCCGGTTCGGCCGAACACGGTCGCGGTCTGCCGCTCGCCGCCGCGATCGTCCGCAACTTCGGTGGTGATTTGGAGATCTGTGAGCAAGAGCCCGGAGCGGCCGGAGGGCTGATTCGGCTATGGCTCCCGCGGCACACGATCACTCCCGACGAGCCGAAAGACGCGTGAACTCCTCCGATGCCTCTTCGAACTCACCTCGCTCCAGTAAGGCTTCGACGACCTTCAGCTCATCGCGGAACTGCTTCAGACGGGAGCGGCCGATGGTCCCTTGTCCGAAGGTCGCGTCAGCCCTCAACCTCGCGCTGTCCAGACAGCGTTCGAGCCATCTGCGCGCGACAGCGGGTTCCGGGCTCATCACATTCTCTGCCGCCTTGCGGATCGAGCGCTCATCCAGCCTTCCGCCGGCTGCGGCTTCCTTCCGGACGCAATCCAGCAGGCGGTAGTGCACGAGAAGGTTTTCGTTCTCGATGGTGCTCGGATCCGTGTCTACCGTCAGCAGCGACGGACGTACGCTAGTACGGTCGCGCAGGTACTCGGCGATTCGGAGTCCCTCGTCGCGGGGAGTCAGATCTGCATTGAGGTGCCGGTCGATGAGTGCGCCCCTGACGTCGTCGAGTTCCCCGCTGTTCTTCACCTTCAGCCACTCGACGTAGGAGGACACAGGCAGCACGTCGAAGCCTTCGGCTTCCAGGATCTCGGTCAAGGCGTCGAGCACCTGATCTTCCACGATCAAGAGCTTGCCTTGTGGCGACTGCTGCTCGACCAGCCGGCGCAGGCGAGTCTCGTCCGGGAAGCAATCGGCGAAGGCAACGAGTTCAGGCATTGTCTGCCGCCGGTCGACAACTCTGCGAGCAGCCTCGACCAAGGCGGCTCGGTCCTCACCCAGTACGGTGTCCTGCTCATCGATCTGCCAGCGATCGAAGGGGTTGCCGCGCCAGATCGAGAGCAGGTGGCGGACTTGGTCAACGTCTGCACCGTCCGGGTGCGCGGCGGACGCGAGGCGCGACATGCCCTCGACAAAATCCCACGCATCCACCGAGACTTCCACTTCCGGTCCACCAAGGCGGTACGCGCCGGCGCCATTCTTCAGGTTTGTGATCGGCACACCATGGTCGTTGCGCAGCGTCCGCAAACTCTGGTGGACGCCGTTCAAGTCAGCCGAATCGGAACTGTCCGGGTACAGCAGCCGTTTCAGCCTCTGCGGTTTCAGTCCCTCGGCACCGGCCAGCGCCAAGAGCGCCAGAGCTCGCGGTACGACGCTGCCACGAATATCGACGACCTCACCGTCCCGGAAAACCTGCAGGTCGCCCAAAACCCCAATCGTCCACTGACGTTTGCCAGGCAGGTAAATCACCCCCCACTGCCGACCCGCCCATCAGACGCGGGCACATACATGTGTAGAAAGCAATCGTACGGACTTCTGCGCGACATCGGGACAAATTCAATCGACTAATTCTGGTTCGAGGTCAGGAGAATGAGACGCCGTCCGCCCGGAGTCGTGGTCCTGCTAGCCGAACTCGATTCACGTTTGTCGTCCAGGGCCCTGCCCGAGAGCGCGCAGGCCTGATCAGCATCCGGAATCCACCCTGGAGTCGCTCGGCGGCACGCCATCTCGTTGCCTACATCGGTGCCATATTCAGTCCATGTGCCGCCGGCTGCGTATGCCCCGAGGATCTCTTGGTGCACCGATTCTATTTGACCGGCTCGGCGTGATCACCAAGCCGAGGACAGGGCCCCCAGACCACTGCTGGAGCCGGTCTGTGACAGATCCGCGCGAAGTTTGCTATGGATACGATGAGCGAATCACTGGACGACAGCGGTTGTCTGGTGGCCACAACTTCCACTGCGGGACGATGCGACTGTCGAGGTTGGCAACCACAGGTCACCATCGGGTTCGCGTCCACTGTCGCCATCTGGTCGCGCTGCAGCTGACCGTTGAGCTGGCCGGGGTTCAGTTGCGGGCACGCCGTCTTGGCGAGTCCTCATCCCCATCGGCGTTGCCCTTCCACTCTGGATGGCAATGACTCCGTCTGCATTGTGAGCCGATGGCATTCGCCGCGTTCGGCTGGTCGCTTCTACTCGCAGCATCGATGGTGTGGATCGGGATGGAACGCAGCGCCGGAGTGGCTTGTCGATCGAGCAATTCGACGCGGATTTCGGGCGGCTAGCCGCAGAGCTTGTGGCGGCACTCCTGGCCTGGCGGACCGAACTGACGTCCTTGTCGAAGGCCGTGTCCCTCAACCTGCCGACCTGTGCTTCGGTCCTTCGCGTCATCCATGTCGCTCGGGCAGCCGACGGCACGATCCTGGAGGTCTCCGAATCTGTCTGCCGGCCGCGCGGGTGCAGATCGTCGACGAGTACGAGATCTCGGCCGAGCCCGACCAACCCCAGCACCAGTCGGACATCTGACCGGTCGAAGTGGCCGGTCAGGGTAGGCCTTCCAGTCGAGCGGGGCCGCCTCAGTCGCACCAGCCTCAGAACCAATCTCAGATTGACCGACACAAATCTGAGATCGGGCGATTCTCGACAACCGGGTCAGGTGACCTGGCTCACTCGTTCTGGAAATGCATAGCTTTCCTATGTATCGTTGAGTCACATGATCGCTACGACAGCTCTGACTCAGCTTGGTGTCGACGTGGTCGTGGCGGCGGCCCGGTTGGCGCGGCTCGCCAGCCGCGACGTGAGTGCGCTCCCCCACGCGGCGATGCGGCTGCTGGGGCGGCTGGACGAGCTCGGGCCGACCCGGATCAGCGAACTGGCCAAGGCCGACCGGTGTTCTCAGCCGACGATGTCGAACCTGGTCCAGCGCCAGGAGGAGAGCGGCTGGGTCCGGCGCGAGCCCGACCCGGCCGACTCGCGCGCCAGCCTGATCAGCCTCACCGATGCCGGCCGGGCGGAGCTCGACCGCGCCCGTCAGGAAGCCGGGACCGCCATCGCGGCGCGCCTGCGGCACCTGCCGCCGACCGACCTCGCCACCCTCGAGGCCGCGGTCACCGTCATGCACTCGATCCTCACCCTCGATCTGGAGGACAGCCCCCGTTGAGCAGCAACTCGTTCCTCAAACAACCCAAGTCCGTCTGGGCGGTCGCCTTCGCCTGTGTGATCGCGTTCATGGGCATCGGCCTGGTGGACCCGATCCTCAAGCCGATCGCCGAGCAGTTGCACGCGAGCCCGTCCCAGGTCTCCCTGCTCTTCACCAGCTACATGGCCGTCATCGGTGTCGCGATGCTGATCACCGGCGCGGTCTCCAGCCGGATCGGCGCGAAGCGCACCCTGCTGATCGGCCTGGCCATCATCGTCGTGTTCAGCGCGCTGGCCGGTCTGTCCAACTCGATCGGCATGATCGTCGCCTTCCGGGCCGGCTGGGGCCTGGGCAACGCGCTGTTCATCGCGACCGCGCTGGCCACCATCGTGAACTCCGCGAGCGGTTCGGTCGCGCAGGCGATCATCCTGTACGAGGCGGCGCTGGGCGTCGGCATCGCGGCCGGCCCGCTGGTCGGTGGTGAGCTCGGCACGATCTCCTGGCGCGGCCCGTTCTTCGGCGTCGCCGTCCTGATGACGATCGCGCTCGCGGCGACGGCCTTCCTGCTCCCCGCCTCGCCGCCGGCACCTCGCCGTACCTCGATCATCGAACCGCTGAAGGCACTGCGGCACCGCTCGCTCGCCACCGTGGCGGTCACCGCGTTGCTCTACAACTTCGGGTTCTTCACGCTGCTGGCGTTCACGCCGTTCCCGCTGGGGATGTCGGCCCGGCAGATCGGCCTGATCTTCTTCGGCTGGGGCATCGGGCTGGCCCTGACCTCGGTGTTCGCCGCGCCCCGGCTGCAGCGCCGCTTCGGCACGCTGCCCGTGGTGATGACCTCGCTGCTGCTGTTCGCCGCCGATCTCGCGGTGATGGGCGCGTACGCACACCACCGCGGCGTGCTCGCGGTCGGCGTCATCGTCGCCGGGTTGTTCCTCGGCGTGAACAACACCCTGATCACCGAGGCCGTGATGGGCGCGGCGCCGGTCGAGCGCGGAACCGCCTCCGCGGCGTACAGCTTCGTGCGCTTCTCCGGTGGTGCGGTCGCGCCGTGGCTGGCGGGCAAGCTCGGCGAGGAGGTCAACATCCAGTTGCCGTTCTACGTCGGCGCCTTCGCCGTCCTGCTCGCGGTGGGCGTGCTCGCCAGTGGCTGGAAACCGTTGGCACACCTCCGGGTGCCGAAGGCCCACTCCGAAGCCGAGGCCACTGCCCTCACCACCGCCGACGCCTGAGAGAGTCTTGGGCTGAAGCTGGTCCCGACGTCAACGCAGTAGCGTCAGCAAGGCGGAGAAGTCGTCCTTGTTGTAGGGGCGGGCGCCGATCAGGGACTGCAGCAGGATGCCGTCCAGCGCCGCGACCAGCAGGCTCGCCTTGTGCGGGTCCGTGGTGAAGTTGCGCGCGATCTCGGTGAGCGGCTCCAGCCACGCCGCCGCGGCTTCACGCAAGGCGGGGCGACGGACCGCGAGCAGATAGAGCTCGTACTCTGCGAGGGTGCGCCCGCGGCGGTAGACCAGGCAGTGTTCGATCAGCCGGGCGAGCTCGTCGGCAGGACGGGCGCCCATTTCGTTGACGCGCTCCTGCAGTTCGGCGGTCAGGTCCTCGGCTGCCCAGGTCAGCGCGGCGACCAGCAGATCGTCGAGGCTTGCGAAGTGATAGGTCGTGGAGGCGAGGGAGACCCCGGCCTGCGCGGCGACCGCCCGATGGCTGACGCCGGCGACGCCGTCCCGCTCGATCACAGCCAGGGTGGCGGTCAGCAGTTCCGTCCGCCGGAGCCGGCCGCGGACCAGCCGACCGTCCGGCCTCGGTGCTCCCAGTACCTCTCTGACCTGCACGAACGGCAAACTACCAGGACGAACGTACCACTTGATTTTGGGTCCCGGATTCGGTCGGATCGGGCGATTTCACGACATACGCTCGTCGTCGTGACCGATCCCGAACAGCGCTCAGCCACTCCCCGCAACACCTCGATCAGCACCGCCATGCGGCGCGCGTTGAAGCGTGCCGACGACGGCAAGACGCTCGACCCGGCCGAGGTTGAAGTCCTCCTGTCCGCCACGGGCGAGGCGCTCACCTCGCTGATGGCGACGGCCGCGCGGGTGCGGGACCAGGGGCTGGCCGATGCGGGGCGCAGCGGAGTGGTGACGTTCTCGAAGAAGGTGTTCATCCCGCTGACCCGGTTGTGCCGGGACCGCTGTCACTACTGCACGTTCGCGACCACCCCGGGCCGGGTCCACTCGCCGTACCTGAGTCCGGACGAGGTGTTGGAGATCGCCCGGCAGGGTGCGGCGTTGGGGTGCAAGGAGGCGCTGTTCACGCTCGGGGATGCGCCCGAGGACCGGTGGGACGCGGCGAAGACCTGGCTGGAGGAGGCCGGGTACGACTCGACCCTGGACTATGTCCGGGCGATGGCGATCCGGGTGCTGGAGGAGACCGGGCTGCTGCCGCACCTGAACCCCGGAGTGATGTCGTGGCAGGACCTGCAGCGGTTGAAGCCGGTCGCGCCGAGCATGGGCGTGATGCTGGAGACGACCTCGCGCAGGTTGTTCGAGGAGAAGGGTCAGCCGCACTACGGCTCCCCTGACAAGGACCCGGCGATCCGGCTGCGGGTGCTGGAGGACGCCGGCCGCTCGAACGTACCGTTCACCACCGGCCTGCTGATCGGCATCGGGGAGAACCTGGCCGAGCGGGCCGACTCGATCTTCGCGTTGCGTCGGATCGCCCGGCAGTACGGCGGGATCCAGGAGGTCATCATCCAGGGGTTCCGGGTGAAGCCGGACACGGCGATGCGCAACGACGCCGACGTACCGCTGGACGAGTGGCTGGCCGCGATCGCTGCCACCCGGGTCGTGCTCGGACCCCGGATGCGGGTGCAGGCACCGCCGAACCTGGTCGACCTGGCCGAGTGCCGCCTGCTGCTGGACGCCGGAGTCGATGACTTCGGTGGGGTGTCGCCGTTGACCCCGGACCACGTGAACCCGGAACGGCCGTGGCCACAGATCGACCACCTCGCCAAGGTGACCGCCGACGCCGGGTTCACCTTGCGGGAGCGGCTGACCGCCCACCCGGAGTACCTGCGCGAGCCGTGGCTGGATCCGCGGCTGATCTCGCATGTGGAGGCGCTGGTCGATCCCGAGACCGGGTTGGCGAACGAGGCTGCCTTCCCCAAAGGGCTGCCCTGGCAGGAGCCCGACGGCGGCTGGGACAGCGTCGGCCGGACCGATCTGCACACCGCGATCGACACCGAGGGTCGCCGGACCGAGACCCGGTCGGACTTCGACGCGGCCTACGGCGACTGGGACGTACTACGTGAGGACGTCGCGAACAGGGCTGCACCTGAACGGATCGACGGCGACGTCAAGCAAGCCTTGGCCGCGGCGGAGCGCGACCCGGCCGGGCTGTCCGACGCGCACGCGTTGACGTTGATGACGGCCACCGGCCCGGCGCTGGACCAGCTCGCCAAGATCGCCGATGAGTTGCGCAAGGCAACAGTCGGCGACGACGTCACCTACGTGGTGAACCGGAACATCAACTTCACCAACGTCTGTTACACCGGCTGCCGGTTCTGTGCGTTCGCCCAACGCCGTACCGACGCCGACGCGTACTCCCTGTCGATGGACGAGGTCGCCCAGCGCGCCGAGGAAGCCTGGGTGATCGGCGCGACCGAGGTGTGCATGCAAGGCGGCATCCACCCCGACCTGCCCGGTACTGCGTACGCCGACCTGGTCCGGGCGGTGAGGGACCGCGTGCCCGACATGCACGTGCACGCCTACTCGCCGATGGAGATCGTCAACGGCTCCGTCCGCACCGGCCTGTCGATCGAAGAGTTCCTCTGCTCGGTCAAGGAAGCAGGACTCGGCAGCATCCCCGGCACCGCGGCCGAGATCCTCGACGACGACGTCCGCTGGATCCTCACCAAGGGCAAGCTCCCGACGGCCAGCTGGATCGAGGTCATCACCACCGCGCACAAGGTCGGGCTGCCCTCGTCGTCGACGATGATGTACGGCCACGTCGACTCACCCCACCACTGGGTCCAGCACCTCCGCACGATCGCCGCGGTGCAGGACCAGACCGGCGGGTTCACCGAGTTCGTGCTGCTGCCGTTCATCCACACCAACTCACCCATCTACCTGGCCGGTGT
The DNA here is from genome assembly GCF_042657745.1 of Kribbella qitaiheensis. GTDB lineage: Bacteria > Actinomycetota > Actinomycetes > Propionibacteriales > Kribbellaceae > Kribbella > Kribbella qitaiheensis. The sequence continues at coordinate 178,638 of NZ_JBHSKE010000005.1, forward strand.
GGCCCGGCCCGGGCCGACGTACGACGAGAACCGGGCCGTGCACGCGATGGCCCGCATCATGCTGCACGGGAGGATCGACAACATCCAGTGCTCGTGGGTCAAACTCGGCGTCGACGGCTGCGTCGCAGTACTCAACGGCGGCGTCAACGACATCGGCGGCACCCTGATGGAAGAGACCATCAGCCGGATGGCCGGCTCGAAGCACGGCTCCCGCAAGTCGATCGAGGAGCTGACCCAGATGGCCACCGCCGCCGGACGTCCGGCCCGGCAGCGGACCACGACGTACGGCGAGGTCCAGCGGCACCCGATCAACGCGCTGGAACTCGCCTGACGCTCAGCGATGAACTGACCACGGAACCCCGACGTACAGATAAACAACAGTGCATCAGTACGTCGGGGGGGAACATCATGCTCATCGCCATTCTCGCGATCGTCACGATCGCGATCGCACTCGGTCTGTACCTCGGCCTGACCGCGAAGCCGGTCCTCGACGACCTGGTCGACCTGCGCCGGCCACCTGATTCCGAAGACCTGGCAGGCGAAACCCGCGACGCCGGCTGACCTCACGGACCGGCCGCGTCGCCGTCCGTCAGCGCGCGGGGTCGAGGTCGACCGCGACCGTCGAGCGAGTCCGGCGCCTGGTGCCGAGGCGGTGGCCGAGAGCTACCAGCAGGAAACCGACCAGGTAGATGCCCGCGGTGACGACCAGGCAGCCGACCGGCAGCTCCTTCGGATCGGTCGGGAAGGCGTCGCCGTCGCCGCCGATCGAGAACCTCAGCAGGTAGACGGACTGGAACGTGAACGAGTAGCCGAAGATCGCGATGTACGCGATGAAGGCCGAGATCCGGTTCCGCAGGAAGAACCCGGTTCTGCGTTGGATCCGGCGATCGTGGCCGCGCTGGTGACGCCGACCAGGGTGGACGATCCGCTGGCCGCCTTGTCCGCAAGGGAACGCGAGGTGCTCGGGCTGGTCGCGGAAGGCCTGTCGAACAGCGCGATCGCAGCTCGGCTGGTGTTGGCGGAACGGACGGTCGAGACGCACATGCGCAGCATCTTCCAGAAGCTCCGGATCGACGACCACCCGGACAGCCACCGCCGGGTCCTTGCCGTCCTCACCCAACTCACCGCCTGACACGTCATTGCCTGCCACCCGCAGCTTCCCGAGGTACTGATCCCCAGAAATTGCATCACTACCTCGGGAAAAGAAACGCCGACCGCGTCGGGTGTCGGTCACCACCTCACTGGCGACCGGCACCCCGGCGACACGGCCGGCGTCTTGCTTTGCCCCGAGAGGGCGGTTCGGCCCGAAGGAGGGAGGTGCCGCCGTCTCATTCCGTGACCGGCAGGGGAGGTACAGTCCGGTCGCGGACGGGAGTACCGCGGTACCGCCTGGAGCCTGTGTCAGCGACCCGTCCGTCGCCGACAACAGAACGTTGTCACGAGGTGGCGGAGAGCCGCCACGGACCGGGTCAAACATTTGCATTGATCTTGACTAAGGCGACGCTCTGTATACCGGGCCTCACCTTGCGTACTCACCAGTAGAAGAAATTGCCTTCAGCAACAACAACTTGAAGATGCGGACCAGACCGGTACTACGCCGGCGCAGCTCCTGCGCCGCTGCACTCCACCCATTCAGGTCGCGGCTCCTGTCCACCCCGAGCTGCTGCGCCGGCACCGCTGTACCGAACGACAGGTAGAGGTCGCTCACGACGTCCACCCCCACGCCTACCGAGACGGTCAAGGCGCTGACACAAGGCAGTACTCCCTGTCGGTCCGTACGCCGCAGAGGATGCCGAAGGGTGCTGCCGGCAACCAGACGCTGTTAGTACGGGTAGGTGTCGTCTCGGCGGGTGGGGTCCATGTCCCAGAGGGAGAACTCGACGACCTTGTGGGACTCCTCGCCGCCGGCGGGGCTCAGGCCGAGGCCGTCGTAGTCCTTCGAGCCGATGCCGTCGAGGTAGCCGAGCAGCTCGAAGGCCGAGCGGGCGTCCTCGATGTCGTCGATCACGTCGTCGTTCTGCGCTTCGTCGGAGCGTCCGCGGACATACGCGATGAACGCCTCCGGGTCCGTCACCACGAAGTCGTACCGCGCCTGGTAGCTGAGGCGGATGCCGTTCTCCGGCACCAGCGGCTCCTCCAGATCGTCGAGCTCACCGCGCTCGACCATCTCGCGGTAGTCGGCCGGGTCGTCGAAGTCGTCGGGTCCCAGCGGCAGGTCGTCGAGCTCGTCCGGGTCGTAGGAGTCGATGCCGAGGAAGATGTCGCCCCAGCCGCGCTCGTGCACGGCGTCGGCGAGCATCCGGGCCTGGACCCGGACGTTCTCGATCGCCGTGGTGGCCCGTAGATCGTGCAGGTCCAGAGCGTCGGCTTGTTCCAGCAGCACCTTCGCCAGTTCGCGGGCGGCCTCGGCGGCCGACGCGGGCTCAATCGGCTCACTCATGCTGCGACGGTACAACCATCGGCACATCGACTGCCGCGCCCGGTACTCCGAACGCCTCCACGAGCTCGTCCGCGTGCGGCCGGACGGCGGCGCAGAGCTCGTTCACGAGCGCAGTGATCGCCTTCGATCGAGGGCCCGACAACCGGCCGTGCTCGATGTACCAGGCCCGCTCCGCCTCGATGGTGGCGAGCGCATGCAAGTCGTACAGCTCCTTCAGCCGATCCTGCACCGGCCCCTTGGGCGAGGCCTGTACGGCGGTCAGGAACGCCTCCAGTACGACGCGCTCCACGTGCGCCCGGCCGGCCGCGATGACGTGATCCTGGCACCGGTTGAACACCTCGAACACGTCTTCCCCGGCGTCGATGCCGTTCTTGAGCCGTCGGGCCACCCCGGCCAGCATGTGCTCCTCGCGGAACCGGACCATGCCGCAGTGGTACGCATCGTCCCGAAGCCCGGCATCGGGGTCGGTCGCGTCGTTCCGATTCGGTACTGCGTCGCGCAGCCGCTCGACCACTGTCCGCAGCGCGGTCTTCTCGACCGCGATCTCCACCGCCTGCGCGGCGATGAACCGGGCCGTCCCGAGCGGATCGAGCTTCCCGAACGACTCCCGGTAGTTGGTCAGCAGCCCCTTCGCGACCAGTTGCAGCAACACCGTGTTGTCACCCTCGAAGGTGGTGAACACCTCGGTATCGGCCTTCAGTGCGGCCAAGCGGTTCTCCGCGAGATAGCCCGCGCCACCGCAGGCCTCACGGCACATCTGGATGGTCTCGGTGGCATGCCAGGTGCCGATCGCCTTGGTACCGGCCGCGTGCGCCTCGAGGGCCCGCTGGTCGTGCTCGGCGCGATCCCCGAGGCCGCCCTCTGCGTTATCCGTGCCGTCGCTGCCGAAGATCCGGACGAACTCGTCCACCAGCTCGGCCTGGGCGAAGTGCAGCGCGTACGTCCTCGCCAGCAGTGGGAGCAACCTGCGCTGATGCATCCGGTAGTCCAGCAGCAGCGCCTCCTCGGCACTCCCGGGCGCGCCGAACTGCCGCCGCCGGTCGGCGTACCGGATGGCGATGGTGAGCGCCACCTTGCTCGCGTTGATCGCGGCGCCGCCGACGGAGACCCGGCCCTGGACGAGGGTGCCGAGCATGGTGAAGAAGCGCCGGTCCGGGTTCTCGATCTCGCTCGAGTAGGTGCCGTCGGCATCCACCTGCGCGTAACGGTCCAGCAGCGCAGTACGGGGTACACGGACCTGGTCGAAGACGATGCGGCCGTTGTCGACGCCGTTGAGGCCGAGCTTCGGGCCGCAGTCGCTCAAGGTCACGCCGGGCATCGACTCGCCGTCCGGCGTACGGATCGGGACGAGCAGGCAGTGCACGCCGTGCGTCTCGCCGCCGACGACCAGCTGGGCGAAGACCGCCGCCATCCGGCCGTGCCTGGCCGCGTTGCCGATGTAGTCCTTGCGCGCGGCCGCGGTCGGAGTGTGGACGACGAACTCGTCGGTCGCCGGATCGTACGTCGCGGTGGTGCCGAGCGCCTGGACGTTCGAACCGTGCCCAGTCTCGGTCATCGCGAAGCAGCCGAGCAAGCGGCCCTCGATCGCGTCGGTGAGGTACCGCTCGTGGTGCCCGCTGGTGCCGAGGTGCAGGATCGCCCCGGCGAACAGGCCGAACTGCACCCCCGCCTTCACCATCAGCGACAGATCCCCGAACGCCAGCGTCTCGAAGCCGGCGATGAAGCCGCCCAGGTCACCCTGCCCGCCGAACTCCTTCGGGAAGCCCCTGCCGGTGTGTCTCTCGGCGGTGACCTGCTGCATCACGGCGAGCACCTGATCGCGGTACTCGTCCCGCGACAGGTCCAGCCCCGCGTCGAGCAGCCCGGCATTCGCCGCCAGCCCGTCCCGTACGACGTCTCGCACCGCCTTGTGCGGCCCGTCCAGGTACTCCCGCAGCCCCGTGCTCATAGACCAAACCTTTGTCGCGGGCACAGGTAGCGGCGTAACGACGCTCACGTTCGCAGCCTATAGGCGCGAAAGGTCTTCGGGATCCGCGTTTGCGGCACTAGGCTGCACAGCATGCCGAATTTGCGGATCAGTGAGGCGGCCGCGTTGCTGGGAGTCAGCGACGACACCGTCCGGCGCTGGGTCGACCAGGGGCGGTTGCCCGCGATCCAGGGCAACGGACGGATGGCCGTAGAGGGACGTGAGCTGGCCGCGTTCGCCCAGCAGCTGGCCGAATCGCCCGAGCCGGGCGTCACCACGGCGGCCTCGGCGCGGAACCGCCTGCGCGGCATCGTCACCCGCGTCCTCAAGGACGGGGTGATGGCCCAGGTCGAGATGCAGGCCGGGCCGTTCCGGGTGGTCTCGTTGATGAGCCGCGAGGCCGCCGACGAGCTCGGCCTGGAGCCCGGCGTGATCGCCGTCGCCTCGATCAAGTCCACCCATGTCGTCGTCGAAATCCCGGAGGCCTGATGTTCCGCCGCACCGTCCTCACCGCCCTGGCCTCCGTCGCCGCGCTCACCCTCGTGAGCTGCGGATCGGACACCCCGGCCGCGTCGCCCTCGTCGCCCTCGTCGTCGTCCGCTTCCGCGATCTCCGGCACGGTGACCGTGTTCGCGGCGGCGTCGCTGACCGGTACGTTCACCCAGCTCGGCAAGGACTTCGAGGCCGCGCACCCGGGCGTCAAGGTGGTTCTCAACTTCGCCGGCAGCTCGGCGCTGGCCCAGCAGATCAACCAGGGCGCGCCGGTCGACGTGTTCGCCTCGGCGGCCCCGAAGAACATGGACCAGGTGACCGACAAGGGCACCCCGGTCATCTTCGTGAAGAACAAGCTGGAGATCGCCGTACCGAAGGGCAACCCGGCCAAGATCACCGGGCTCCCCGACTTCGCGGACAAGGACCGCAAGATCGCACTCTGCGCCGAGCAGGTGCCGTGCGGCGCGGCCGCGAAGAAGGTGTTCGAGGCGGCGAAGATCACCCCGCAGCCGGACAGCCTGGAGCAGGACGTGAAGGCCGCGCTGACCAAAGTCGGGCTGGGCGAGGTCGACGCCGCGCTGGTCTACCAGACCGACGTGCTGTCGGCGAAGGACAAGGTCGACGGGATCCAGTTCCCCGAAGCGGACCAGGCGATCAACGACTACCCGATCGCGACGCTGACCAGCGCGAAGAACCCGGACGGCGGCAAGGCGTTCGTCGACTTCGTGCTCTCCGACCGCGGCAAGACCGTCCTCACCGAAGCCGGCTTCGACGCCCCGTGAGCCTCGCCCTGAGTCTTGCGCAGTGAGCCTCGTGCCGGGCGCTTCGGGTTCGTGAGAGCTTGGCGTGCGTGAAGGGCGGCCGATGAGCGACAGACACAGGCAGCGGCGGATCGGTGGGCGGTTGCCGCTGGTCCTGCTGCTGCCCGCGTTGCTGGGGCTCGCGTTCCTGCTCGTCCCGCTGATCGGCCTGCTCGCCCAGGCTCCCTGGGCGACCCTCCCGTCGCGGCTCTTCAGCGAGGAGGTCGGCCAGGCCCTCCGGTTGTCCTTGGTCTGCGCGAGCTCGGCCACGGTGATCTGCCTGCTCCTCGGCGTACCGCTCGCGTGGCTGCTCGCCCGTGCCGAGATCCCCGGCCGCGGCCTGATCCGGGCGCTGGTCACGGTTCCCCTGGTACTCCCGCCGGTGGTGGGCGGGGTCGCTCTCCTGCTGGTGCTCGGTCGGCGCGGGCTGATCGGGCAGCACCTCGACACCTGGTTCGGATTCTCCCTGCCGTTCACGACGGCCGGGGTGATCGTCGCGGAGGCGTTCGTGGCGATGCCCTTCCTGGTGATCTCGGTGGAAGGCGCCCTGCGCGCCGCGGACCCGCGGTACGAGGAGGCGGCCGCAACCCTCGGCGCCGGTCGCTGGCTCACCTTCCGCCGGGTCACCCTGCCGTCGATCGCGCCGGGCATCGTGGCGGGCGCAGTACTGTGCTGGGCCCGCGCGCTCGGGGAGTTCGGCGCGACCATCACCTTCGCGGGCAACCTGCCGGGCCGGACCACGACGATGCCCCTCGCGGTCTATCTGGCGCTGGAGACCGATCCCGATGTCGCCATCGTGCTGAGCGTGGTCCTGCTGGCCGTGTCCGTCGTGGTTCTCGCCTGCCTGCGGGAACGCTGGATCAGTGGTCTGCGATGACCCTGTACGCCGATCTGTCGGTGACCCGGGACTCCTTCCAGCTCGACCTGGAGTTGACCGTCGAACCGGGCGAGGTGGTCGCCCTGCTCGGGCCGAACGGCGCGGGCAAGACGACGGCGCTCCGCGCGATCGCCGGGCTGCTGCCGGTGACCGCCGGGCAGATCCGGCTCGACGACGAGGTGTGGGACGAACCGCCCCGGGTGTTCCGGTCCGCCGACCGTCGGCCGATCGGTGTGGTGTTCCAGGACTACCTGCTGTTCAACCACCTGAGTGCGGTGGAGAACGTGGCGTTCGGGTTGCGTGCCCGCGGCATGGAGAAGCGGGTCGCCCGAGCCGAGGCTGCCCAGTGGCTCGACACCGTCGGACTGACCGACCAAGCTCGCAGCCGTCCACGCGCACTGTCCGGAGGTCAGGCGCAGCGGGTCGCTCTGGTTCGTGCCCTGGCGACGCGACCTGCACTGCTGTTGCTAGACGAACCGTTGGCCGCTCTGGACGCCGGTACGACGCTGCACGTGCGGGCTGAACTCGGACAGCACCTTTCCCGCTACGAAGGCCGGACTCTCCTGGTGACGCATGATCCGCTGGACGCGATGGTGCTCGCAGATCGCCTGGTGATCGTGGAGAACGGCCGGGTCGTCCAGGAGGGTGCGCCGACAGAGATCGCCCGCCGCCCGCGGACGGAGTACGTGGCACAACTGGTCGGCCTCAACCTCTACCGCGGCGTTGCCGAGGGCACCACCGTCGTCCTCGAAGGGGGTGGTTCGCTGACGATCGCGACACCTTCGTCGGGCCGGGTCTACGTGGCCTTCCCGCCAGCGGCCGTCAGCCTCTACCCCGAGCGCCCGACCGGCACCCCGCGCAACACCTGGCCGATGGTCGTCTCCGGCATCGAGCAACACGCCCACACGGTCCGGGTCCGCCTCACCCCGGACCCCAGCGCCACCCAGGACCGGGCAGCCCCGGCAATCTTGCTCGCCGACATCACCACCGCCGCCGTGGCCGACCTCCATCTGGCCCCTGGCCAACGCCTCCACGCCACCCTCAAGGCCACCGAAACGCAGACCTACCCCACGTAGTACCGGCACTTTATCTGCAACCAAAGGTTGCGTATCAGGTGTCCCCTGTACTACCGTGACGTGCAACCAAACGTTGCGGAAAGTGGGACGACCATGGAGTACGGAAACCTCGAGCGCGAGATCAGGATCGACGCGTCACCCGAGGTGGTGTTCGACGTGATCAGCAGCCCGGAGCACCTGAAGGAGTGGTGGCCGGACGAGGCGGACCTGGATCCGTCGCCCGGCGGCACCGGCGAGATCGTCTTCGGCGACCGGACCTCCCCCGAGGCGAACGTCGTCCAGGTCACCGTCGTGGAGGCGGAGCCGCCGCGGCTGTTCTCCTTCCGGTGGACGCACCCCAAGGGCGACGCCCCGACCCCGTCGAACTCCCTGCTGGTGACGTTCCGCCTCGAGCCATCGGGCGCCGGTACCGTCCTGCGGCTCACCGAGACCGGGTTCCGGGAGCAGGGCTGGGAGGCCGCCGTGCTCGAGGAGCAGTACAACGACCACTCCACCGGCTGGGACTACTTCCTCCCACGGCTCATCAAGTACACCGAGCGGCTGGCCTCGAAGTCATGACGATCACGGTCGACGACGATCTCTGGTCCGCGATCGGGGATCCGACCCGGCGTCGGATGCTCGACCTGCTACTGGCGGGCGACGGCGGTACGGCGACCTCCCTGAGCGAGCAACTCCCCGTGACTCGACAGGCCGTCGCCAAACATCTCGCAGTACTCGATCGCGTCGGGCTGGTCCAGGGCACACCGGCCGGACGGGAGAGGCGGTATCTGGTGGACGACGAGCAACTCGCCCGCGCAGCGGCACAACTGTCCACGGTCGGCGCGACCTGGGACGCCAGGCTGCGGCGGATCAAGCGCATCGCCGAGGCGATCCAACGCAGGAAAGAGCAGTGACCGGCGGCTCACCCGCCGGCGGGAAAGTCCTTCAACCCAAGACTGGAAAGAGGAATTGATCATGGTCGACATTCTGCACAGAGTCGGAATCACCGCGTCCCCGAACGAGGTCTACCAGGCTCTGACCACCCGCGACGGCCTGGCCGGCTGGTGGACGGACGACACGCAGGGCGACAGCGGGATCGGGGACGTCCTCCAGTTCCGCTTCCTGCCGGGCGGCTTCGACATGAAGGTGCTCGAACTGGAGCCCGACCGGCGCGTGCTGTGGGAGGTCGTCGACGGACCCGAGGAGTGGATCGGCACGAACGTCGTCTGGGAGCTGAAGCAGGAGGGCGACTACACGATCATCCTGTTTCAGCATCAGGGGTGGAAGGAGCAGGTGGAGTTCATGAACCACTGCAGCACCAAGTGGGCGATCTACCTGATGAGCCTGAAGTCCCTGGTCGAGACCGGCAAGGGCGCCCCGTCTCCCCGCGATGTCCAGATCAGCAACTGGCACTGAGCCTCACCTCGCAAAGCCTGCGGCTCCCGCTCTGCCGACCATGTCCAGGGTCGGTGAGCGGGAGCCGCTGTCACGCGATGGCGAGGGCGAGCAGTACCACGATCGAGGCGACGTCGATACCGGCGAGCACCGGGTCACCCTTGCGGGCGAAGGCGGCCTGGACGGACTTCACGGCGGTGAGGTTGCTGTAGAGGATCACGGCGTTCCCGACCAGGACGACGACTTGAACGATGTGCAAGTGGCGCGGAGAGGCCCTGTGCCGCAGAAAATGTCGGCGGATCGTTTTAGCGTGTTCTCCGCGGCAGATTCCGAGTCCGACCAGCTAGGAGATCGTCATGACCACGCTGTCCGATCGACCCAACACCGCCCTGCTGGTCATCGACGTCCAGAACGGCGTCGTGACCGGCACCCACGAGCGCGACGCGGTCGTCGCGAACATCGGCACGCTCGTCGAGAAGGCACGCGAGGAGGCCGTCCCGATCGTCTGGGTCGCGCACAGCAGTGAAAACCTGCCGAAGGGCAGCGACGACTGGCAGTACGTGCCCGAACTGCCGCGCCAGGAGTCCGAGGCGCTGGTCCACAAGACGTACGCCGACTCCTTCGAGGACACCGACCTGGAGCAGGTCCTGGCCGAGGCCGGCATCGGCCGCCTGATCGTGACCGGCGCCCAGACCGACGAGTGCATCCGCTCCACCATCCACGGCGCCTTCGTCCGCGGCTACGACGTCACCCTGGTCGGCGACGCCCACACCACCGAGGACCAGACCGAGTGGGGCGCCCCGCCCCCCGACAAGGTCATCGCCCACACCAACCTCTACTGGCAGTACCACACCGCCCCCGGCCGCACCGCCGCCGTCGCCGAGACGAAGGAGGTCGACTTCAAGGGCTGATCCACCAGCCGGCGCCGGCTAGTAACTGGTGGTGCCGTCGATCAGCTCGCGCAGAGCATCAAGGTGGCCGAGGTGACGAGCGGTCTCCTCGATCAGGTGCGTCACGATCCACCGCTACGACACCAACTCCAGCCCGGCGGGCGCCCAGGCTTCCAGATCATCGAGCTTGGAGGCTGCGACAATCTCGTTGGACCGGACACATTGCGCGTCGTACTCGCTCAACAGCCGCTCGAGCGGCGCCGACGGACGATCCTCCCGGTCCAGAGGATCGTCGGTCGCGAACTCCCGCGCCCCCAGAAAGCTCACCTCGAACCAGGCAAGCTCCACCCACCGCAGATGCGCGACCAACGTCGCCACAGTCATCCGCGGAGACGACGGAAGCGGCGCCAGCCGAGCCTGCTCGTCAGACAACCCAACGCACTTCAACCTGACGGTCCCCCGCTGCCAGTCCAGCCACCCGACGAGCATCGCCCCCTCATCAGCGTCACCCGACGGCCGCACACGACTCATCCGCCGATCCTAGGGCGAGGACTCAACCTGGGGTTCCCCTCGCGGCCGCGGGCGCTCGAACCAATCGCGATCGTCACCACCCTGACGCGGCGCATGCCAGCCCGGAGGGCAACCGGGGACGGGCCGAAGTGGGAAGTTGCCGGGTGCAACTACCGGGTGGGCGGATACTGGAGGGGACTGGTCGGTCCGGCGAGGGGAGCTGTCGTGGGTGAGCCGAGTACGCAGTGGCGTGAAGTGGTTCTGCCGGACGAGGGCGAGAGGCATGAGCGGCAGGCGGCGCTGTTCCGGGAGATGCAGCAGCGCAAGGACACGCAGTACGGGACCGGGCGGGCTCTGCATCGCAAACAGGTGGCGGCGCTTCGGGCGATGCTGGAGGTTCCGGCGGAGCTGCCTGACTACGCCAGGCAGGGGATCTTCTCGGCCCCGGACAAGTACGACGCCTGGGTGCGGCTCTCGAACGGCGGGTTCAACCGGGCGCCGGACCAGGTGCCGGACATCCGCGGCTTCGCCATCAAGGTGCTGGGCGTCAACGGCGCGGCGGCGCTCGGCGGCGAGGCGGTCTCGCAGGACTTCGCGTTGATCAACCACGAGCGCTTCAGTTCCCCGACCAGCGAGGACTTCGTCACCGTGGTCACCACCGGCTCCGGCACCACGGGCCAGATCCTCCTGAAGGCCCTCAAGAGGCCCAGCATCATCCCGCAGCTCAGAACCGTCTCGGCTGCCCTCAAGACGCCGTTCAGTGGATTCGCCACCGCCGACTTCTTCAGCGCCGCCCCGATCAGCTTCGGTCCGTACGCCGTACGCATCAAGCTGGTCGCCGCCTCCAGCGAGCCGGATCCGGCCGCGAGGGAGGATTGGGGAACCGACATCTACCGCCGGATCGCCGAGCGGCCACTGCGTTACGACCTCCAGGTCCAGTTCTTCAGCGACGAGCAGTCCACCCCGATCGAGGACGCGTCGGTCAACTGGGAGGCGCCGTACCTGTCGATCGGAAGGCTCACCATTCCCCGGCAGACCAGGGACGAGACATTCGACGAGGAGGTCGAGGCGGCCAAGTTCGACCCTTGGAACGCGGTGGTCGCGCACCGCCCGCTGGGCGAGGTGATGCGGGCCCGGAAGGTCGCGTACTTCGCCAGCCAGGAGAACCGGTCCGCGAAGTGACCGGCGCCTACAAGCACTCCTGATCGGACAGCAAGACTCACTACGATCAAATCCAGGTCGAGTTATCCGGCCTGTTACGCCACCGCCACGAACACCGCTCAGAGTGATCACGACTTAACAAAGAGTGGTTACTTACTCACTCGTAGCGTGTGTGTTCTTCACGCCCTAGTCGTGACGTCATGCACTACGCCAGCCCTCCTCCCGTTGCCCAAGATGTGCCGGGGCACCGAACGAGAGGGGGACGAACCGCCATGGAAAGTTACGAGCTCTACTGCCTGGCCGACCGGCGTTTCTACGAGACCCCGACCAATCGGGGCGCCGAGCATCCGGACTTCGCGCTGTCTGCGCGGCCGGTGCCGGCCGGCTGGGACCACGTCCCCGGCGACACCTGGATGCACTACGCGCCGAGCGACCTTCGCGCCGGCGGACGACCTGGGCGGGCAGCATTCCTGCCCAGGGCCGAACCTGTTCCGTCGACCGGCCCGCCGGGCGACGGGACCCCCGAGAACGGGAGGGAGACACCCGTGCGGCAACTCGAGCTGAGCTATCCCGACGCCGAGCGTCTACCGCTCGTCGACTACTTGTACGGCCACGCCGTCCCCGATCCCTACCGCTGGCTGGAGGACGCCGCCTCGCCGGAAACCCAGCAGTGGCAGGCGATCCAGGACCAGCTCTGGCTCAACCACGCCGTCGGACTCCCCGGCCGCTACAAGCTCCGCAGCCGGGTCAAGGCGCTCTCCAGCGTCGGCACCGTCTCCGCGCCACTCTGGCGAGGCGACCACTGCTTCCTGGTCCGCCGCTCCTCCGAGCAGGAACACCCGGTCCTGTACTGCGATGACACGGTACTGCTGGATCCCACACAGCTCGACCCGAGCGGACTCACCTCACTCGACAGCTGGCAGCCCTCCCCGGACGGCTCCTTGCTCGCGTTCCAGGTCTCCCGTGGCGGCGGCGAGCAGTCCGTCCTGCGCGTGCTCGATGTGAGCACCGGCCAGGTGGTGGACGACCCGCTCGACGGCTGCCTCTACTCCCCCGTCGCCTGGCTCCCGGACGGGAAGTCCTTCTACTACGTGCGATTCCGCCAGGTCCGGCGACACCACCTCGGCGCGACTGAGGACGAACTCGTGCTCGGCGGCGAGGCGTCGTACGGGCTGGATCTGAGTGCGGATGGCCGGTGGCTGACGATCTCGGCCGCCCGGGGTATGGCGAACGATCTCTGGCTCGCCGATCTGAGCAAGGACGAACCACCTGCCGTCGTGCAGCAGGGCGTCGACGCGATCACGGTGATGTCGGTCGGCTCCGACGGCCGCCTGTACGTCGTGACCACGCGCGACGCGCCGACCGGCCGGATCCGCGTGGGTGATCCCGAGAATCCGCTGGTGTGGCACGCCTACGTGTCGGCCGATCCCGACGCGCCACTGAGCAGCCTGGCGATCCTCGACAAGGTCGTCCTGGTCGGCCGGACCCGCAACGCTGTCAGCGAGATCGCGATCCACGACCTGGTCACCGGACGGCGGCTCGGCGAGGTCCCGCTGCCCGGGATCGGCTCGGTCGGTTCGCTGATGACCCGGCCGGAAGGCGGCCACGAGGTCTGGTTCTCCTACACCGACAGCATCACCCCGTCGGCTGTATACCGCTACGACACAACCTCAACTCGTACGACGCTGTGGTCCCACCCGCCCGGCGCGACCGCAGTACCGGAGGCCGAGTCGCGGCAGGTCGGGTTCACCTCACCCGACGGCACCGAGCTTCAGATGCTGGTGATCGCCAAGCCTGGTCATCACGGCCCGCGGCCCACGATCCTCTATGGCTATGGGGGTTTCGGCCAGTCGCTGACACCGACGTACTCCGCCTTCACACTCGCGTGGGTCGAGGCGGGCGGCGTGTTCGTGACGGCGAATCTGCGCGGCGGCGGTGAACTTGGCGCCGACTGGCACCACGGCGGCACCCTCGACCAGAAGCAGAATGTGTTCGACGACTTCATCGCCGCGGCCGAATCCCTGATCGCGGAAGGCTGGACCACCTCGGAGCAGCTCGCGCTGTGTGGCGAGTCGAACGGTGGTCTCCTCGTCGGAGCCGCGCTGACGCAACGCCCGGAACTCTTCGCAGCGGCGGTCTGCTCGGCACCGCTGCTGGACATGGTCCGCTACGAGTTGTCCGGCCTCGGTGAGAGCTGGGTGCCGGAGTTCGGATCCGCCTCGGATCCCGCCCAGCTGGACCACCTACTGGCCTACTCGCCGTACCACCGGGTGAAGCCCGGTGTGAAGTATCCGGCCGTGCTGTTCACCGCATTCGGAAGTGATACGCGAGTCGATCCGCTACACGCTCGCAAGATGTGTGCCGCGCTTCAGCATGCGACAGACGGTCAGCGGCCGGTGTTGTTGCGACTGGAACGAGACTCGGGCCACGCGGCCGGCTCGGCCAGCAAGGGCATCGGGCTGGCAGCCGACATGCTGGCCTTCCTCGGCCACCACACCGGGCTCCTTCAATGACCACCACCTTCGGTTCGGTCGCGCGGCACGGCAGAGGCTGGTTGCCGATGATCGGTGTGACCGCCCTACTGAGCAGCGGTACTGCGCTCGCCCTGCCGGCCGTGCTGGGCCGGTCCGTCGACGCGATCGTGGCGGGAGACGACTACGGCAGTTGGCTGTTGATCGCCAGCACCCTTGTTGCCGTCGGCATCGCCTGCAGCATCGTCGATGCCTTCGCGGTGATCGTCATCGCGCACCGGATCAGTTCCGCACTGCGCGCACGGCGCATCCTGGTCCTCGACGGCAACAAAGCTGCCGTCGGCAACCACACGACCCTGCTGAGGTCGTCTCCGCTCTACCGGGAACTCCTCGGCCACTGGCAGCCCGGAGGTGATCAGATCCAGCCTGCGTCCTGAGCTTTGCGGATCGCCTCGATCCGGCTGCGCGCACCTGTCTTGGCCAGGATCCGGGACAGGTAGTTCCGCACTGTGCCGGCGCTCAGACTGAGCGTGCGGGCGATCTCCTGTGCGGTCGCACCGGTCGTGACCTGACGCAGTACTTCGCACTCGCGGTCCGTCAGCGGATTGTCACCGGCCCTGAGCGCGGCGACGGCGAGCCGGACATCGACCACGGGCAGGCCCTTCGCGACATCCCGGATCGCCTCGACCAACTGGTCGGTGGACGAGTCGGTCGCGATCAGGCCGATCCGTGGCGCCTGCTTGACCAGCGCGAGACTCGTCGCTGCGATCGCCTCGTGGTCGATCAGTACCAGCACACCGCGGCCGGTCAGCTTCCGGCACAGTTCCTCGATCCCGATCTTGCCGGGAAGTTGCGGATCGAGCAGCACCACGTGCGGTCGCCGGCTCACCGCCGCCAGGACGTCGTCCGAGCGGTCCAGCTCGGCCACCACGTCCAGATCGGCCTGCATGGACAACACCGCGGCCAGTGCGCCTCGCACCATCGTGCCGCGGTGGCCGAGGACTACTCGGATCACCGCTCGCCCCCATCAGTCGATCGCCTCAACTCACGCCACGGCCACCGAGAGCGTCCAATCCGTCACTGACGGATCGAAACGCGGCACTCGGAGCAGCCAGGCTCGTGACTCGAACAACGAGTGAACCGCGCGGATGACACGCACGAATATCGGAATCCGGGCGGCTCCGCGGCAGCAGGCAAAGTGGGATGGTTGGACCGCGCGAAGTGGGGAAGAATGGCTGATTCCCCGCCTGACGAGGGGCTCGGAAACCGTTCTGTTGTTGAGGTTTCGCGCTCTCACAGCCGCCGAAAAATCTTGCCCTGATTCGGCGAGGACTCTTGCGTTCGACGGCCGTCTCGCGCACGATGGGCCGGTCACGTCGTTACCGTCACGTGATCATTCGGACGCCGTCCCGTGATATCGGCCGGATGTCGGTCCCCTGCACCCGGGAAGGAGTGGTACCTCACCAGACTGCGGAGCCCGGTGCGGCTGCTCGCTAGGGAGCGGCCGGCGATCCGAGCCTCACGCACCCAGGTGACGTCCACCTTCATCTCGCCCCGGTCCGCACTTCCCGGCGCGAGGTTCTCGGGGTAAGTGCGCACGCGGCTGAATCATCCGGGCTGGAGAAATTCACCATGCCCAGCTCATGAGGAGCAATCTGATGTCCAAAGCTCGACATGCCCGTCCCCGCCGAAGTACCCGGCGGGTCGTCCGGACCATCTCCATCGCCGGCCTCGGGGCCGGCATCACGGCCGCCGGCGCAGGTGCCGCGTTCGCCACCGACTACACGGTCAAGTCCGGCGACACCCTCTCCGAGATCGCCCAGGCCAACGGCGCCGACTGGCACGAGTTGGCGAGACTGAACAACCTGAAGGATCCGGACCTGATCCTGATCGGCCAGACCCTCCAGCTCGACGGTGTGAAGAAGTCCACCGTCCGGCACACGGAGCGGCGGGCCAAGACCACCAAGTCGACGAAGAGCCACTCGTCCAAGAGCCAGTCGTCGAGGCCGAAGAAGACCAAGACCGTCAAGAAGGCTCGCACGACCCGCTCCGAGACCCGTGCCAGCGGCGGCAGTGCGAACATGAGCTCGGGCTGGCGCAAGGTCGCCAACTGCGAGTCGGGCGGCAACTCCCGGGCGGTGAACCCGGCAGGCTACTACGGCCTGTTCCAGTTCGACATGAGGACCTGGCGCAGCGTCGGCGGCTCCGGCAACCCGGCGAAGGCGTCGGCCGGCGAGCAGCTGATGCGGGCGAAGAAGCTCTACTCCCAGCGTGGCGCCTCACCGTGGCCCGTCTGTGGCCGCTTCCTGCGCTGACCCCTCACAGCAGTCGAATCCCCCCGTACTGCGGGGCGGCGGCGACCACTGCCGCCTCGCGGCACGGACACCACCGTCGCCCCGCGCCACGGATCCTTCCGCCCTGTGGCACGGGGCACCCGGGGCTCGCAGTACAGACGATCAGCGGGTCAAGACCAGCATCTGGTCGGCGCCGACCTGGAACTCGTAGGGCACCTTGCGGAGCTCGGACGAGACCCCGGGCAACGCCTCGAGGAGGTCGGGCAGATACGCGACCGGTTCGCCCGCACCCTGATGGACAAGCGGGAAGATCCGCACCTCCGAACGGCTGACCCGGATGAGCTCCCGAAGCGCCGCGAGATGCCAGTCCCGGTCGTACTTGTCCGCCCAGGTGAAGAGCAGGTGCGAGCACAGCACCAGGTCGAAGCGCTCATCCTCGAACGGCAACTCCGGCAGACTCCCCGCGACATACCGCTCGGGAGCCAGCGCCACATCCTGCAGGAACCGGTCGGCCGCCTGGATCCGCAGGTCGTCCTTGCGCCCGGGATCGCCGTACCAGGTCCAGACGAAGCTCGCGGCGTGCTCGTCGACGATGCCGGCCGTCGCCGGGAGACTGCGCCGTACGGTGTCGACCAGTTCGGCGGACGGCAGGTCGTAGGCGGGATCGACCGCCACCGCGTCGACCCCGCGCTCGGCGGCCTCCGCGGTGAAGCTCGCACCCCCGGCACAACAGTCGAGCACCGAGCCGGGGAGCTCGGACAGGTCGAACATCGCCTCGTACTCGGCGTACGAGCGAGACGTCACGAGCACGGCGTGCCTTGCACCAGGGACCAGTGCGTTAGCTCCGGTGTCCAGGTGGGTGCATCGCAAGGCGGAGTGAAGGGCTCGATGCTTTTCCATCGTGCCCTTTGCTCCAACGCCGCGAGGTGCCCGCATGGGCGCCGGAGATGACGTGCTGGTCCCTGGTGCAAGGCACTCCTACCTCTCGACGGTGGCTTTCTGGCCTATCCGGCGGTCGAGGAAGGTGGCCCCGGCCGCCAGCGCCAGGAACAGTAGCGCGACGAGCAGACAGTTCAGCAGGACCTGCCCGTAGCCGTGCAGGCCGACGTCCATGAACGGGTAGGGGTAGAACCCGGTCCCCTCACCGCGGATCAACGTGAAGGCCAGCCAGAGCAGCGGGAACACGAGCGACCAGCCGACAATCCGCCCGTCGGTCTGCCGCCGCGGTCCGAACAGCAACCACCCCAGTACGCCGAGCAGCGGGGTGACCGTGTGGACGAGGAGATTCGTGAAGGCGCTCCAGCCCGACAGTTCGTCGAGCCCGGCCAGCGCCAGGTGGTAGACGATGCCGGTCACCGCGATGCAGAGGACTCCGTTGAGCCGGAGCGTCCGGAACACCGCGCCCCGCGGCCGGTCGGGATCCAGCGCCAGCAGCAGACAGGTCGCCCCGAGCAACAGGTTGGACTGGATGGTGAAGTACGCGAACACATTGAGCACGCGCTCCGGGTTGTCCGGGTAGAAACCCTCGGTGCCGTTCGCGGTCACGAACAACTGGATCACGATGCCGAGCGCAACCACCACCGCGGTGACACCGAACCAGACCCGCCCTGCCACGGACTTCGTCATGTCCGTCAATGTACGGCTTCCGGACGGGTCCGGCCCGGATCTTCGGCCTTGTCGCTCAGGCGGTCTGCTTGTGCTCGACCTTGCTTGGCTCGTCCTCGTCGATCTCCTCTTCGCCACTGCCGCCATAGCTGAAGGAGACGAAGCCGTCGATCACCAGCACGATGGTCCAGGTCCAGGCCGGCCCCAGCAACGCGTCGTACCCCTGACCGGACAGCAGGCCGAGAGCAACCATCACCCCGACGCCGACGCCGTAGGCGAGCACGTGCCGGTACCAGCCCTGGCGTTCCTTGCGGGCCTTCGCCCGGGTCCCCTTGCGCGGCTTGACCGGCCGCGATCCGCCGGCCCACCGGTACGCCGCCCAGCCGTCGGCCCACTTGAGCGTCTGGTGGCCGAAGCCGACGCTGACCCCGATGAAGATCGCGGCCAGCGAGTGCTTGAACGACGGCTCACCGCCCTGGCGGATGTCGATCACGCTGGCCACCAGCATCACCACGTCGACCAGCGGGACCGCCATCAGCAGCGCCATCCCCAGCCTGGGCAGCCGGAACCCGTACCGCGTGATCATCCCGGCGGCGAGCAGGACCCAGAAGCCGATCTCACAGGCGGCGATCACGGCGAGCAGCACGGCGTCCACCTTCCCCTCGTATTTAGTACGACCGTGTTTTCTTGATCGACCATAACACAGGTGTGCTAAAAAGAGCAGATGCCCAAGATCGTCGATCACGAGGCCCGCCGCGAGGAGATCGCCCGGGCGCTGTGGCGGGTGGTCCGCCGCGACGGCATCCGCGCCGCCTCGGTCCGCACCGTGGCCGCCGAGGCCGGCTGGTCCGCCGGCGCCGTCCGGTACTACTTCCCGGACCAGGACGGGTTGATCAGCTTCGCGATGGACCTGGTCTCCCGCCGGGTCCAGGACCGGATCAGCGCGATCCGGCCCGAGGGCACCATCACCGAGATCGTGCTGCGGTACCTCGAAGAGGTGATCCCGCTGGACGAGGAGCGGCAGGCCGAGTTCGACATCTGGCTGTCGTTCATGGCGCAGGCCCAGGCCGAGTCGGGCGCCGGCGGGCTGCGCGAACATCTCGGGCCGGTCCAGGACGGTCTACGCGGGCTCTGCCGGTCCCTGGTCACCGGCCTGTCCGAGTCGGGCGCAGTACGGGACGACCTCGACAAGGACCTCGAGGCGGAGCGTCTGCACGCCCTGGTCGACGGCCTCGCGATGCACGCGTCGATCCAGCCGGACCACACCACACCGGCCCGCGTTCGCGCGATCCTCGGCGCGCACCTGGAATCGTTGCGCGCTTGACGAGCGGGCCCGCTATGTCCGACTAGAGACAAGAATGGACGAGGCCTGACCAAAAGCTTGTCCTGCGTGGCACCATCCCCTCATGGAGACCGAGGGGGTGATCGTCGTCAGCGGGATCACGGCGGCCGGGAAGTCCACTGTCTCCCAGTTACTCGCCGAGCGTTTCCAGTACGGCGTCCACCTGCGCGGCGACGTCTTCCGCCGGATGATCGTCAGCGGCCAGGCCTCCTCGGCCATCGAGAACGGGGCCGAGGCGCAGAAGCAGCTGAAGCTGAGGTACCGGCTGGCCTGCCAAGCGGCCGACGGCTACGCGCAGGCCGGGTTCACCGTCGTACTCCAGGATGTTGTCATCGGTGAACTGCTCCGCGAGTTCCTCGACGGCATCCAGACCCGGCCGCGATACCTCGTCGTACTGACGCCGCGACCCGACGTGATCTCGAACCGCCTCGGTTCGGGGTACGAGCACTCGGTCGACGAGCTCGACTACGAGTTGCACGCCTTCACCCCGCGCCGCGGCCTTTGGCTGGACAACTCCGACCTCTCCCCGCACGAGACCGTCGACGCCATCCTCGGCCGCCTCGACGAGGCCCGCTTCGAGTGACTAGTGGTCGCCGCTACCCGGGGGTAGTTTGACCGGATGGCGACCGTGCGGAGGACCTCGTGCAATCTGTGTGAAGCTATCTGCGGCGTGCTCGTGACGGTGGAGGACGGCCACGTCACGGACATCCGGGGCGACGAGGCGGACCCGCTGTCGCGGGGGCACATCTGCCCGAAGGCGGTCGCGCTGCGCGATCTCCAGGAGGACCCGGACCGCCTGACCACCCCGGTACGCCGTACCGCGGACGGGTGGGAGGAGCTCGGCTGGGACGAGGCGTACGAGTTGGTCGCCGCCAGGCTGACCGAGATCCAGCAGAAGCACGGGAAGAACTCTGTCGGGGTTTACCTGGGCAACCCCAACGTCCACAGCCTCGGGGCAATGACGCACATGCCGACGGTCGTCCGGCAGCTCAGGACCCGCAACCGGTTCAGCGCCACCTCGGTCGACCAACTGCCGCACATGCTGGCGTCACACCTGCTCTACGGGCACCAGTTGATGGTCCCGGTCGCCGACATCGACCGTACGTCGTACCTGCTGATGCTCGGCGCGAACCCGCTCGCCTCCAACGGCAGCATGATGACCGCGCCGGGATTCGGCCGGCGGCTCAAGGAGGTCCAGAAACGCGGCGGCCGGGTGGTCGTGATCGACCCGCGCCGGAGCGAGACGGCAGCCGTGGCGGACGAGCACCACTTCGTCAGGCCCGCTACGGACGCGGCGTTCCTGCTCGCGCTGATCCATCAGGTGATCGCCGACGGTCACGCCAGACCCGCGCAGTACGTCGACGGGCTGGAGGCGGTGACGGAAGCGACGCGCGAGTGGACGCCTGAGCGGGCGGCGCCGGTGACGGGAATCGACGCAGACACCATCCGTCGGATCGCGCGCGAGTTCGCCGGCGCGGACAAGGCTGCGTGCTACGGACGGGTCGGCGTCTCCACGCAGCAGTTCGGCGCGGTGTGCCAGTGGGCGGTGCAGGTGCTCAACATCATCACCGGCAACCTCGACCGGCCCGGCGGCACGATGATCCCGCGGCCGGCCGTGGACACCCTGCGCGGGATCGGCCGCGGCCACATCGGCGTCTGGAAGAGCCGGGTGCGCGGACTGCCCGAATTCGGGGGCGAACTGCCCGCGTCCGTTATGGCCGAGGAGATCCTGACGCCGGGCGAGGGCCAGATCCGGGCGATGGTGACGATCGCGGGCAACCCGGTGCTCTCCACGCCGAACGGGCGCAAGCTCGACGAGGCCCTGGGCACGCTCGACTTCATGGTCTGCGTCGACCCGTACATCAACGAGACCACCCGGCACGCGGACGTGATCCTGCCGCCGACGCCACCGCTCGAGCGGGACCACTACGACCTGGCGTTCCACCAGCTCGCCGTACGGAACACGGCCCGCTGGAACGACGCCGTACTCCCTCGTCCGCCGGAGGCCCGGCACGACTGGGAGATCTTCCGCGGACTCGGGCTCGCCCTGTTACGCCGTACGCCGAGAAGCCGGCACAAGGTGATCGCGTCGGCGCGGTTGCGGTTGTCGCCGAAGCGGGTCGTCGATCTGGGGCTGCGGATCGGGCCGTACCGGTTGTCCGTGGGCAAGTTGCGGAAATCCCCGGGCGGGATCGACCTCGGGCCGTTGCAGCCCGCGCTGCCAGGCGCCTTGCGCAACAAGTCCAAGCGGATCGACCTTGCTCAGCGGATGATTCTCGACGATCTGCCGCGACTGTCGGCGTTCTTGCTTGCTGGGCGCAATGGGTTGGTGCTGATCGGGCGACGGCACCTGCGCAGCAACAACTCGTGGATGCACAACTCGGCTCGGCTGGTGAAGGGAAAGCCGCGGCATCAGTTGCTGATGAATCCGGATGACCTTCTGTCGCGTGATCTCGTCGACGGTCAGCTCGTTTGCGTCAGCTCCGCAGCGGGATCGGTCGACGTGGAGGTTGCTGCCAGCAACGACATGATGCCTGGGGTGGTGAGTTTGCCGCACGGGTTCGGACACGGACGACCCGGTGCGCGGCTGACGATCGCGAACCAGGTGGCCGGGGCTAGTGCGAACGACGTGACCGATGCCGACCTGACGGACACCCTCGCCGGTACGGCCGCCCTGAACGGAGTACCGGTGAAGGTGACGGCGGCCGCGGCTATCGGTTAGGCGGGCCGGAGCTCTCTCGCGCCACCAGGGCCGGCGTCGAGTAGAGGTGCGCGGCGGGCAGCGCGCCGTCGAGCAGGTCGAACAGCCGCTGAGTGACCTCGGCGCCGTAGGCAACGATGTTGTGGCTCATCGCGGTCAGGGTCGGGTGGGTCAGCCGGCACAGGGTCGAGTCGTCCCAGGCGACCATCGTGACGTCGTCGGGCGACCTCAACCCCAGGCCGTTCACGACGGACAACCCGGCAACGGCCATCAGGTCGTTGTCGTAGATGATCGCCGTCGGCCGGGAGTCGCTCGCCATCAGTTCGCGAGTCGCCGCCGCGCCGGCCTCGCCGGAGAAGTCCGTGTGCACCACCCGTGCAGCCAGGCCGAGTCGATGGCTCGCCGCTGCGAAAGCCTGATCCCGGATCCACACGTGCCCGTGCTCCGGAGGTCCGGCCACTCGCGCGATCTCCCGGTGCCCGAGCTCCGCGACGTGCCCGACTGCGGCCTCCATCGCGGTCGTCCCGTCGGTCCACACACAGGTCATCCCGTCGGCCATCGCCGGATCACCGACCAGTACGGCGGGCAGGTCGAGCTTCCGTAGCAGCGGGATCCGCGGATCGTCGACCCGCAGATCGACCACGAGCACCCCGTCCACCCGGCGCTCCGCGGCCCACTTCCGGTACGTCGCCATCTCCTCGTCCAGATTCGGCACGACCTGGAGCGCCAGCGCGTACGACTTCTCGCTCAGCACGGACTCCACACCCCCGACGAACCCCATGTAGAAAGGCTCCTCGCTGAGAGTCTTCGCGGTCCGCGCGAGCACCAGCCCGAAGGTCTCGCTCCGCGCGGCCGAGAGTTGCCGGGCTGCCCGGTTCGGCACCCACTCCAACTCCTCGGCGACCTTGAGCACCCGCGCCCGGGTCGCCTCGGACACCCCCGGCTGGTTGTTCAGCGCATACGACACCGCGCCCTTGGAGACCCCGGCCCGCCTGGCGATCTCCTTGATGGTGATGCGGGCCACAACGGCCTCCTTCAACAGGCAACCCGGATCGTGACGGCGACCCGGCAATCCCCATTCTCCGCCTCCCCGCCTACACCCTGTCCACAGGCAACCGCTCTCCCCTACCCACAGCAACCTGTCTGATCGAACAAACCCTGCATGCAAGACATTCAAACGCACGGAACAATTACTGTCGGTACACCCGCGCCCAATAACCTGAGGAAACCGATGGCTGATCAGTCGATCACCGTCCAGCCGATCGCCCACGTTCTCGGAGGTCGGGTCGAGCCGACCGATGACTACTGGGGCGGCACTCGCGCGATCATCCGGATCGACGGCCGGCGCTTCGGCGCAGACTCGACGAAGGGGCTCGAAGACTTCTCACATCTCGAGGTCGTCTTCCACTTCCACCTGACCGATCAAACCGACCTGGACCTTGGCGCGCGCCGAGCCCGCGACAACCCGGACTGGCCGGAGGTAGGCATCTTCGGCCACCGCAACATGCGCCGTACCAACTGGCTGGGCGTCTCCCGCTGCCGACTCCTCAAGGTCGACGGCCTCGACCTCCACGTAGAAGACCTCGACGCCGTCGACGGCACCCCCGTCCTCGACATCAAGCCCTGGTTCACCGAGTTCGGCCCCCGCGGCCCCCTCAGCCAACCATCCTGGCCAACCGAGATGCTCACCAACTACTTCGCCCCTGCCGCCAACGAATAGCCGGGGGTGGATGCCGTACTTCTCGGTGATGAAGCGCCAGAAGAGTGGGGGATTCCGGCGACCGGACGGTCGATGTGTCATCGCGTCCCGTCACGGACAGGTGGGTGACCCGGACCATGCCGGCCGCCGGTTCGTGGAGTGAACCGGGCGCCCGAACGGCGACCACGTCGTACGGCGGCTCCGGGATCGGCCGCGGCACCACGATCAGGTCGTGCATCGACATTCACCCGCCGGGAGCTCGCCGGCCCGGTGGCACACAAAGCCGCGGCCCGGCCCCGGCTGAAGCACCCGCCGCCACTCTGTGCACGAGGTGAGTGCCGCCGAGCGGGCGCCGTACTCAGTGGCGCACAAAGTCGCGCGCCCCGGCGCCCGCCAGAGCACGCGACGCCGCCACTCTGTGCACGAGGTGAGTGCCGCCGCGCGGGCGCCGTACTCAAGTGGTGCACGAGGTCACGGCCGGCCCCGGCTGAGGCACGCGCCGCCACTGTGTGCACGAGGTGAGTGCCGCCGAGCGGGCGCCGTACTCAGGTGGCGCACAAAGTCGCGCCCCGGCCCCCGCCAGAGCACGCGACGCCGCCACTCTGTGCACGAAGTGAGTGCCGCCGAGCGGGCGCCGTACTCAACTGGTGCACGAGGTCGCGGCCGGCCCCCGGCTGAGGCACCCGCCGCCACTCTGTGCACGAGGTGAGTGCCGCCGGGCGGGCGCCGTACTCCGGTGGTGCACAAAGTGGCTGGCGTGTCCCGCTGGACTGGGTTCGCGCGCCACGCACCCCTACGTCCCCGCGCCCGCGCCGGCCATGGCGTCTCAGCCGGTGAGTGGTTGCTCAGTCGTGGATCGCGGTTGCTGGTAAACGGTTGCCGGTTCCCCAAATCCACGACTCGACGCTGTGTGGCGGCTGGCGTCGCCCGGGCCGAGGGAATCCGGGGGTGGGGCGTGTCAGCCTGTCGGATGGGGACGGGGGGTGTGGGGGCCTCCTGGCCGGAGGGTGGGGTGCATGGGTAAGCGTTTGCCTTTGGGGGGTGGAGGCGGCTCATCTGGTGGTTTTGGGGTGGCCGGGGGGTGGGGTGGTGGGATACGCTGCGGAGAGTTACTTAACCGGTTCGGCTAGGTCGGCCGGAGCGCCTCCCGGGCAGCGGGGTGCTTCGGGGACGAGGAGAGAAAACATGGTCGCAGTGGACAATCTGTCCCTTCAGCTCTACACGGTCCGGTACAAGCTGGAGGAGGACTTCGACGCCACGATGGCCCGCATCGCGGAGATCGGCTACAAGAAGGTCGAGCCGTTCGGTGTGGTCGGGCTGGCGGACAAGCTGGCCGAGGCGCTGCCCAAGTACGGCCTGACGGCTCCCACCACGCACGCGGGTCTGCTGCGTGAGGAGTCCGGCCCGATCTTCGAGGTGGCGAAGAAGCTCGGCATCACCACCGTCATCGACCCGCACGTCGACCCGGCGCGCTGGCAGGCCGCGGACGACATCAAGGCGACGGCGGAAGCGCTGAACAAGGCGGCGGTCGAGGCAGCCGACCACGGCATCACGGTCGGGTACCACAACCACCAGTTCGAGCTGGAGTCCGTGATCGACGGGGTGCACGGCCTGGAGATCCTGGCCGACAACCTGTCCGACGACGTCATCCTCGAGCTCGACACCTATTGGGCCGCGGTCGGTGGCGCCGACGTACCGGCTCTGCTCGGCCGGCTCGGTGACCGGGTGAAGGCGCTGCACGTCAAGGACGGCGACGGCACGCTGAACAACAAGGCGCAGGTCGCGGTCGGCGCCGGCTCCATCAACGTGAACGAGATCCTCAAGGCGTCTCCGGGCACGCTGCGGGTCGTCGAGCTCGACGACTTCGACGGCGAGATCTTCGACGCGGTGGCGGGCAGCTTCGCCTACCTGACCGGAGAGGATGTTGCATGAGCGCTGTCGGCGTAGGCGTGATCGGCGCCGGAACCATTTCCGACGCCTACCTGAAGAGCATGCAGAGCTTCCCCGACCTGAAGGTGGTCGCGATCGGAGACCTGCGGCCGGAGGCGGCGAAGGCTAAAGCCGAGGAGTACGGCATCGAGACCCACGGTGGTCCCGAGGCGGTGCTCAGCCACCCGGACGTGGAGATCGTGGTCAACCTGACCATCCCGCTCGCCCACGTCGAGGTCGCCTTGGCGGCCGTTGCCGCAGGCAAGCACGTGTGGAGCGAGAAGCCCTTCTCGCTCGACCAGGAGAGCGGACTCAAGCTGCTCGCGACCGCTCAGGACGCGGGACTCCGGCTGGGCTGCGCTCCGGACACGTTCCTCGGCCCGGGTCTGCAGACCTCCCGGCGGATCATCGAGAAGGGTGACATCGGGGAGCCGCTGACCGCGCTCACCCTGATGCAGTCCCCCGGCCCGGAGTCGTGGCACCCGAACCCGGCCTTCCTGTTCCAGGAGGGCGCGGGCCCGCTGTTCGACATCGGCCCGTACTACCTGACGGCCCTGGTGCAGAGCTTCGGACCGGTCGCGGCCGTCGCCGGGCTCGGCTCCAAGTCGCGGGAGAAGCGCACGATCGGGTCTGGCCCGCTGCAGGGCACGGACTTCGACGTGACGGTTCCGACCCACGTCTCCGCGATCGCCCGGTTCGAGTCGGGGCAGTCCTCGCAGAGCATCTTCTCCTTCGACTCGCCGTTGCCGCGGGCCGGGCTGGTGGAGATCACCGGCGCGGACGCGACCCTCGCCCTGCCGGACCCGAACCGCTTCGACGGCGAGATCAAGATCCGCCGCCGCGGCAGCGAGGACTGGGAGACCGTCGCCAGCACCGAGGCGTCCGCCGAGCGCGGTACCGGAGTACTGGACATGGCGCGGGCGATCCGGGAGGACCGGCCGCACCGGGCCACCGGGGCGCTGGCGTTCCACGTCGTCGACGTGATGGCCTCCATCACCGAGTCGATCGACACGGGCGCCTTCGTGGACGTCACCAGCACTGTCGAGATCCCCGCCGTCCTGCCGGACGACTGGGACGTGCACGCCTCGACCATCTGATGATCGAAGAACTCCTGGATCCCCGGCGGACCGTCGTGTTCGCCGGGGACTCCGTGACCGACTGCGGCCGCCGGGAGGATCGGCGGGGCCTGGGCGATGGTTATGTCCGGGACCTGTTCGATTCCCTCGGCCCGCAGCGGCCGCGGATCGTGAACGTCGGAATCAGCGGCAACCGCGCCGCCGACCTCGAGGCGCGCTGGCAGACCGATGTGCTCGCGCACCAGCCGGACGTGGTGTCGGTGCTGATCGGCATCAACGACACCTGGCGCCGGTATGACAAGAACGACCCGACCTCGACCGCGTCGTTCGAGCGGTCCTACCGGGCCCTCCTCGAGCCGGTGCGGGCGAAGCTGATCCTGGTCGAGCCGTTCCTGCTCGCGGTCAAGGACGACCAGGACGCCTGGCGGGAAGACCTGGACCCGAAGATCGAGGTGGTCCGCCGACTGGCTTCGGAGTACGGCGCTGTGCTGGTGCCGGCCGATGTCGAGTTCAACCGGCAGGCAGCAGTTGTCGGGGCGACCACGCTCGCCGATGACGGCGTCCACCCGACGGCCGCCGGACACCGCCTGCTCGCCGATCTCTGGCGCAGTACCGTCTCCTGAAATCCCCGCAGCATGCCGGCAGACCTCGTCGCGTCAATCAAGTAAACCGGTCAAGTACCCCTCTCCGGAAAGAGATCCGTCTGTGAAATCCACTCTCAGGACTGTCCCGCTGACCACCGCAGGCGGTGCCGCCTGGACCGTGCGGGCGATCGATGGCCCGGTGCCGGAGGGGCAGGGCGACCTGTTGACCACGCCGGTCGCCGCCACTGTCCCCGGCGAGGTGCACACCGACCTGCTGACGGCGGGCGTGATCCCGGATCCGTTCGACGGCGACAACGAGGGCAAGCTCGCCTGGATCGGCCTGACCAGCTGGACCTACCGCACGGTCTTCGACTGGGCCGACGACCAGCAGGCCGTCCAGGAACTCGTTGCCGAGGGCCTCGACACGGCCGCCACGGTGACCCTGAACGGCACCGAGCTCGGCCGCACCTGCAACCAGCACCGCTCGTACCGGTTCGACGTCACCGGACTCCTCATTGCCGAGGGCAACGAGCTGGTGATCGAGTTCGCCTCCCCGGTGGCGACCGCGAACCGGCTGTCCGAGGAGTCCGGCCTCTGGCCGCACACGAACCTCCATCCCTACAACGCGATCCGCAAGATGGCGAGCAACTTCGGCTGGGACTGGGGACCGGACGTCGCGACCGTCGGGATCTGGCGGCCGATCCGGATCGAGTCCTGGACCGGCGTGCGGATCGACTCGGTGCGGCCGCTCGCCGGCCTCGAGGAGGACCGCGGTGTGCTGGACACCAAGGTCGCACTCGCCTGGTCAGACGGCTTCACAAACGACGCCACCATCACCGTCGAGGTCGGCGGCGCCACGAACCAGGTGACCGTCCCGGCCGGCTCCACCGAGGCCACGGTCACCTCGACGGTCGACGCGGTCGACCGCTGGTACCCGCGCGGGTACGGCGACCAGCCCTTGTACGACGTGACCGTGTCCCTCGAGGCGGGCGCGCAGTCCGACGGGTGGCAAGGCCGGGTCGGGTTCCGCACGATCACCATGAACGTCGCGCCCGACGAGAACGGCGGCCCGTTCGTCCTGTCGGTGAACGGCAAGCCCGTCTACGTACGCGGCGCGAACTGGATCCCCGACGACGCCTTCGTCACCCGGCTGAGCCGCGAGACGTACGAAAGCAGCATCCGCGACGCCATCGACGCGAACATGAACCTCCTCCGCGTCTGGGGCGGCGGCATCTACGAGACCGACGACTTCTACGACGTCTGCGACGAGCTCGGCGTGCTCATCTGGCAGGACTTCCTCTTCGCCTGCGCCGCGTACTCCGAGGAGGAGCCGCTGCGAGGCGAGGTGGAGGCCGAGGCACGGCAGGCCGTCACCCGGCTGAGTCGGCACGCCAGCCTCGCGCTGTGGAACGGCAACAACGAGAACATCTGGGGGTACGTCGAGTGGGGCTGGCGCGCTCCGCTGGCCGGACGCACCTGGGGCGAGGGGTACTACTTCGATCTGCTCCCGGCCATCGTCGCCGAGCTCGACCCGCGGACGCCGTACAGCGCGGGCAGCCCGTTCTCGTACGACCGGTACATCCACCCGAACGACGAGCGCAACGGCACCATGCACATCTGGGACGTCTGGAACCAGGTGGACTACTCGACGTACCGCAAGTACAAGCCGCGGTTCGTCTCCGAGTTCGGCTTCCAGGGGCCGCCCGCCTGGTCGACGTTGACCTCGGTGGTGCACGACCAGCCGCTCGACCCGTACGGCGAGCAGATGCTCGTGCACCAGAAGGCGTTCGAGGGCAACCTCAAGCTGGAGCGGGGACTCGGCGAGCACCTGCCGAAGTGGAAGGACATCAACGACTGGCACTGGACCACCCAGCTGAACCAGGCCCGCGCGGTTGCCTACGGCATCGAGCACTTCCGCAGCCTGTTCCCGCTGAACACCGGCGCGATCGTCTGGCAGCTGAACGACAACTGGCCGGTCGTATCCTGGGCTGCCGTCGACGGGCACGGCATCCGCAAGCCACTGTGGTTCGCCCTGCGCAGGGTGTACGCCGATCGCCTGCTGACGGTGCAACCTCGCGAGGACGGGTCGGTGGTTGCCGCGCACAACGACACGGACGTTGCCTGGAGCACCGAGGTGACGGTGTCCCGCCGGAGTACCTCGAAGGGTGGTGAGGTGCTGGCCAGCGAGACCTTCGCACTGGAGGTCCCGGCTCGCTCGGCGATGCTCAACTCGCTGCCGGCGCCGGTTGCCACGCCAGATGAGCTGGCGACCGAGTACGTGGAGGTCCGAGCTGCCGACGGCGCTTCGGCGTACTGGTACTTCGTGGAGGACACTGCGCTGAAGCTGGACGGAGACGCCTACACCGCGCAGGTGGTCGGCACTGAGAACGGCTACGACGTCACGGTGACGGCGACCGCGCTCGCCAAGGATCTGGCGCTGTTCCCGGACCGGCTGGAGGCCTCGGCCCGGGTCGACAGCGGCCTGATCACCCTGAACGCGGGCGAGTCGCACACCTTCCACGTGACCGGCGCGTCCATCCCGGCCGGCGCGCTCGGCGTACCGGTGCTGCGATCGGCGAACGACCTGCTGACCTGATGGCAGGCCCTCCAGGACGGGCCGGAAAGCAATTACGTCGAGACCTTGACTAAGTGATCGCGGCACCCCCTACTTGGTGCTGACAGTTCGCAACCTCATGGTCCCCGCCCGTCCTGGAGGTTTGTTCGTCATGCCCAGATCTGTTCTGCTGAAGGCCACCTCGCTCGCCTTTCTGAGTCTCGCCGCGCTCGTCGTCGCCCCGGCGATCGTCGTGGAGTAGTCACGCGCGACCAGGCATCGCGACGGCGAGAGAGTTGCGACGGCAAGCGTCGGCTAGCCGGTCGTCATAGGTGACGACGAGGTCGGCGTCGATCAACACGGCCGTCGCAAGGTGAATTGCGTCGAGGCTCCGCAGTACGAGCGGCTCTATCCGGCGGGCAACGCTGATGACGTCGGTCGTCATCGACCGCTCGTCGATTCCGGACATCGCTCCGTCGATCAGCTCGCCGGTATCGGTCGACGACTTGGCGCGCGCGAGCACCACCCGGGACACCTCGACCCAGGCGAGCGAAGACGACGCCAAGAGGTCGGCTTGCCGGTAATGCGCATCGAGGAAGTCCACCAGCTCGTCGGACTCCTCCTCCACGATCACCCGCTTGATCAGTGCACTGCTGTCCACGTACACACGCATCAGAAACGGTCGTCCCGATCGAGCAGGTCGAGACTGGTGGTGCCCTTCGGGAGCCGGAGCCGGGGCACCACCCTGCGATAGGCCACCCGCGCCGGCCGCACGACTTGCGCGGACCTCGCCTGGTCGCGATCGCTTGCGGGCTGCTCGGCGTCCACCAGGTGCAGGTGGCGATCGACCGCTTCCCGGAGGATCTCCTGCTGTGACCTGCCGGTCCGCTCAGCCTCAGCCTGGAGCGCCGACGCCGCCTCGGGCGTGAGTCTCAAGTTCATGGCCATGAACTGATGGTACCGCAGTCGGTACCATCAGTGGCACCAAATCTCCGCTAGGGACGGAGTGCTTCGAGGTGGTCCGTGAGCAGCCGGAGCAGCCGTTTGTGGGGGAACAGGCGGGGGTCGAAGAGGGCCTGTACGACGAGGCCGTGGGTGAAGGCGGCTAGGGCTGCTACCAGGTCGTCCGGATCGCCTGGTGGCAGGTCTCCGTCCGCCTGGGCTTCGACGACGAGGGGCTTCAGCCGGGCACGCCAACGTTTGTAGCGGGCCTTCTCCAGCGCGCGCAGCTCGGGATCGGCCAGCGCAGCATCCCAAGAGCTCACCCAGACCCGGTTGATCTCGGTTGACTCGGGGGTCAACGGCAGCACCGTCGCCAGCGCCGCACGCAGCGCCTCCAAGCCGTGGGCACCATCAAGAGAAGGCACGAGGGCGCGAGTGTGCGTCTCCGCGAGCTCCAGTGCGTGCACGATCAGCGCCTGCTTGGAGGGGAAGTAGTGCGTCACCAGACCCGTGGTCGCGCCCAGCTCCGCGGCGACAGCGCGTAGCGTCAGTCCGCCGAAGCCTGCGGAGGCGAGCACTCGCCAGACCGCGGCCGACACGTCCCGCCGCCGGGCGTCGTGGTCCGTCTTCGCCGGCATCGCCGACCTCCAGATCCGGGGAATCCCGTAGAAGCTCCACACGTACAGGGTTTATAGTACGTACCGAACGTTTGTTATGTACTCCGGGAGGCCGCCTTGTTCGCATCGAACATCACCGAGAATGCCGAGCTCCGCCCCCTCGAGCCGTGGCAGGCGGCCGAGTTCCTGGCGCACGTTGACAAGGCTCGCGCCAATATCGAGCCGTACATCCCGTGGGCCGAGGTGGTCGTCGACGAGGAGAAGGCGCGGAACTTCCTCGAGCGGTACGCGAAGCGCCAGGCGGCCGACGAGGGGCGGATCTACGGCATCTGGCTGGACGGGGAACTCGTGGGCGGACTGCTGTTCCGCACCTTCGAGGCCGCCTGGGGCAGCTGCGAGATCGGTGTCTGGCTGTCGGCCGAGGCCGAGGGGCATGGGCTGATCACCCGCGCCGCGCAGCAACTGGTCGACTGGGCGATCGACACCCGCGGGATGACCCGGGTCGAGTGGCGATGCGTGCCGACGAACACCCGCAGCGTCGCGGTCGCCCAGCGGCTCGGGATGACCCTGGAGGGCACCCTCCGCCAGGCCTTCCCGTACCGCGGCGAGCTCCACGACGTCCAGGTCTGGTCCCTTCTCAGCGACGAGTGGCCCCACCGCCCCTGGGCGGCCTGACGCCTGGGCCTCACTCAGCCCGGACCTTCGCGCGTGCGACCCTGGGGACGATGACCACGACCGCTGACTCACGCTCCCGGGGCCGGAGCCTGCGCCGGAACACCCTCGGCATTGGGTCGTCCACAGCGATCGGGATCGCCTCCACCGCCCCGGCGTACTCACTGGCGGTGTCGGTCGGGTTGCTCGTCGGGTACGTCGGCGCCGCCGCTCCGCTGCTGCTCGCGGTCAGCGCGATCCCGGTGGTCCTGGTGGCCCTGTGCTTCCGCGAACTGAACCGAGCCGAGCCGGACTGCGGTACGACGTTCCCGTGGACCGAGAAGGCGTTCGGGCTCGGCATCGGCCGGATGGTCGGGTGGACCACCGTCATGGCGTGCGTGCTCGTGATGAGCAACCTCGCCCAGGTGGCCGCCGTCTACACCTACGACCTGCTCGGTCTCGACAGCGCGGCCGACTCCCGGCTCGCGCAGGCCGCCCTGGGCACGGTGTTCATCCTCGTTATGGCCCTGCTCGCCTACCGCGGCATCCGGGTCGCCGCCTGGACCCAGCTGATCCTGGTGAGCGTGGAAGTCCTCGCGCTGTTGTGGTTCGTGATCAGCGCGTTCCAGGAGGCCGGCACGCTCCGCATCCCGGCGTTCTCGGAGACCGGCGATGGCGCGTGGGCCGCGGGGATCCTGGTGGCGATCTTCCTCTACTGGGGCTGGGACTCCTCCTTCAGCGTCAACGAGGAGTCGCGCGACCCCCGCCGTACCCCGGCCATCGCCGCGCTGATCGCGAACGCCTTCCTGATCGTGCTGTACGTCGTGGTCACGTGGGCCGCGATCGCGTACGCCGGGGTGGACCCGCTGACGGAGATCGCCGACGACGACTTCTTCGCGATCCTCAGCACGGACCTCCTCGGCACGGCCGGTGGCAAGGTCCTGATCGGAGCGGTGCTGGTCTCCGCCCTGGCCTCGACCCAGACGACGATCCTGCCGACGGCCCGGACGATGCTGTCGATGGCCCGGCGGGACGCGTTCCCCGGGCAGTTCGCCCGGATCTCCGCCCGCTACCAGACGCCCAGCGTGTCCACCTGGGTGTTCGCGGCAGCCAGCGTGCTCGTCTACGTGACACTTGTGCTCACGTCGGACGCAGTACTGGCCGACTCCGTCGCGGCGGTGTCCGTGCTCGTGTCGCTGTACTACGTGG
Source organism: Kribbella qitaiheensis (assembly GCF_042657745.1). GTDB lineage: Bacteria > Actinomycetota > Actinomycetes > Propionibacteriales > Kribbellaceae > Kribbella > Kribbella qitaiheensis. Next base: position 211,898 of record NZ_JBHSKE010000005.1, read on the forward strand.
CCACGGCGCTCGCCGTACCGGTGTACTTCAGCGGGGCGATCCGGGGGCGGGTATTGCAGCGCGCGGTGATCCCGCTCGTCGCGGCCGGCTCCTTCGTCGTGGTGCTCGTACTGGCCGTCGCGGACGTCGGTACCGGTCCCCTGGTTGTCGTGGGTGTCACGATGGTCGTGGGCGCGATCATCATGTTCTCGATGAAGCCGCCCGCCGAAGGGGAAAGGCGATGACCCAACAGAGGTCGCAGGCAGGCAAGTCGCAGGCCGGCAAGAGGAGGATGCGGAGCGCGGGCATCACGCTCGGGCTGACCGCTCTGGTCGCCGCGTCCCTGACCGGGTGCTCCAACGACGAGGACCAGCCGGACTACGCGGCGATCTGTGTCGACCCGCAGACGCAGGAGCGCACCGACGACGGCAACTGCAAGGACGACCGCGAGTACCACGGCTCCGGTGCCGGCTTCTTCTGGTTCTACATGGCCACCCGCGGTAACGCGTTCGTGCCACCGATCGGCGGCCGCTACAACACCGCGGCCGGCTCGTACACCACCGCCGGCCTGCGCGGCGCCGCGGGCGGTGCGGCGACCATCAAGCGCGGCGGGCTCGACACCAAGGGCGGCAACATCGGCACCATCACCCGCGGCGGCTTCGGCAAGGCGGGCAAGGGGGGCTCCGGCGGCTGATGTGGCGTCACTCGATCAAGCCCCGCCCGGACTGGAAGGACAAGGTCGTCGAGCAGGGCCTGGTCTTCCCGATGACCGACATGCCCGACGGCAGCGAGCGGCCGTACTGGAACGAGAGCGCTTGGTACGAGGTGACGCTGGAGGAGGTCCTGCACCTCGAACGCGTCACCGAGGAGCTCTACGAGATGTGCAAGCACGCCGCCTCGGTGATGGCCTCGGGTGACCGGTTCAGCGATGGGCAACTGGGACTCGCCTCCGGCACGTTGCCGCTGGTCCGGGAGTCGCTGAAGCGGGATGACCTGTCGGTGTACGCGCGGTTCGACCTGGCCTGGAACGGCGTCGAGCCGAAGATGCTCGAGATCAATGGGGACACCCCGACGGGCCTGCTGGAGTCCGCGGTGATCCAGTGGAACTGGCTGGAGGACGTCTTCCCCGACGCCGACCAGTGGAACTCGGTGCACGACCGACTGGTCAGGTGGTGGGCCGAGCAGCTCGCGGCCGGCCGCTTCCCGGGGAACGAGGCTCACTTCTTCAACTCCGGCGCCGAGACCACCGGCGAAGAGGCGATGACGGTGGCCTACCTGCGCGACACCGCGGCGATGGCGGGACTGGCGACGTACGGGCATGAGATCGAAGACCTCGGCTGGGAGTCGGAGCAGCGCGCGTTCGTGGACTGGGGCGGGCGGCCGATCCGGACCGCGTTCAAGCTCTACCCGTGGGAGGACATGCTCGACGACGAGTTCGGCCGGTACGTGCTGGCCGGGGTCGAGCGGGAGCCGGTGCAATGGATCGAGCCGATCTGGAAGACGATGCTGTCCACCAAGGCGATCCTGCCGGTGCTGTGGGAGCTGTACCCGGACCACCCGAACCTGCTGCCGGCGTACTTCGACTCGCCGGGTGATCTGCTCGAGTGGGTGGCGAAGCCGCTGCACGGTCGCGAGGGCAGCAACATCCAGATCCACACCATCGCCTCGACCGACGACCACGTGCACGAAGGCCCGTACGACACCTCCACGATGGTCTACCAGGAGTGGCACCCGCTCCCGTCGTACGAGGGCAACCGCGCGGTGATCGGCAGCTGGGTGGTCGACGGCGTGGCCGCCGGGATGATGGTGCGCGAGTCCGACGGGCCGATCACCGACTACTACGCCCGGTTCGTCCCGCACGCGATCGGCACCGAGGCCCGGCCGGACGACGAGACCATCCAGCGCTGGCTCACGGAGTAACCCGCCCGCCGGGTCGCTGGGGTCGTGGCAGCGACTACTTGCGCGATGGCTGCACACGTCGGTACCGCTCGGCCAGAACGCCCGCAACGAGTTGATAGTGCGGGCGAGCTGATCAGTCCTGCGCGACCGCGACGTACTTGATCTCCAGGTACTCGTCGATGCCGGACGAGCCGCCCTCGCGACCGAGGCCGGAGTGCTTGACACCGCCGAACGGCGCCGCGGGGTTGGAGACGATGCCCTGGTTCAGGCCGACCATGCCGCTCTCCAGCCGCTCGCTGACCCGGAGCGCGCGGTTGACGTCCCTGGTGAACAGGTAGGAGACCAGGCCGAACTCGGTGTCGTTCGCCATCGCGATCGCCTCGTCCTCGGTGTCGAAGGCGGTCAGCGGCGCGACCGGGCCGAAGATCTCCTCCTTCTGCAGCCGGGCGGTCTTCGGCACGTCGGCCAGTACCGTCGGCGGGTAGAAGTACCCATTGCCCTCAGCAACTGTTCCGCCGGTCAGCACCCGAGCGCCGCGGTCGACCGCGTCCTCGACCAGTTCCCTCACCTTGTCGCGCTGCTTGGCGTCGATCAACGGGCCGAGGTCGACCCCGTCCTCGGTACCGCGGCCGACCGTCAGCGCGGACATCCGCTCGGTCAGCCTGGTCGCGAACTCGTCCATCAGGGACGAGTGCACGTAGATCCGGTTGGCCGCCGTACAGGCCTCGCCGCCGTTGCGCATCTTCGCCAGCATCGCGCCCGCCACGGCCTGGTCCAGGTCCGCGTCCTCGAAGACGAGGAACGGCGCGTTCCCACCGAGCTCCATGCTGGTCCGCAGCACCTGCTCGGCGGACTGCTCGATCAGCTTCTGTCCGACCGGGGTGGAGCCGGTGAAGGAGAGCTTGCGGGACCGGCGGTCGCGGATCAGCGGTTCCATCACGCCGCCGGAGTCGCTGGTGGTGATCACGTTCAGCACGCCCGGCGGCAACCCCGCCTCGGTCATCAGCTCGGCCAGCTTCAGCATCGACAGCGGCGTCTGGGCGGCCGGCTTGATCACCATCGTGCAGCCGGCGGCGACGGCCGGGCCGATCTTGCGGGCGCCCATCGCGGCCGGGAAGTTCCACGGCGTGATCAGCAGGCACGGCCCGACCGGTTGCCGCATCACCAGGAAGCGGCCCTTGCCGTTCGGCGCGACCTGGTAGCCGCCGTCGATCCGCACCGCCTCCTCGGCGAACCAGCGGAAGAACTCCGAGGCATAGGCGATCTCGGCCTTCGACTCCGCGACCGGCTTGCCCATCTCCAGCGTCATCAGCAACGCCAACTCGTCGGCGCGCTCGGTCATCAGCTCGTACGTCCGCCGCAGGATCTCGCCCCGCTCTCGTGGCGGTGTCGCGGCCCAGTCCGCCTGCGCCTCGACCGCCGCGTCCAGCGCGGCCAGCCCGTCCGCGGGACTCGCGTCCGCCACCTCGCACAAGGTCGCCCCGGTAGAGGGATCCTCGACCGGGAGCGTCTTACCACCTTCGGCCGCTCGCCACTTGCCTGCGATGAAGAGCTCAGCCGGACACGCCTCGACGACTTCCTGCTCCCGCGACATCAGTCTGCCTTTCAGTAGTCAGCACTTCCCACCTTAGGACGGTGGTGAAGTACGCTCCTGCAGCCCTGAGTCAGTCGCTGTGTCAGGCGGTGGCGACGAAGTGCGGGGCGTGGCGTGGGATGGTCCGGATGGCGCGGGTCAGGCCGGCGGCGACCGTCCGCAGGATGGCGGAGCGCACCAGGCTGTCGAAGGCCAGCGGGACCAGCATGATCTCGTCCGCGCTGGTGGTGGCGGCCACGGTCGCCAGGCCCGAGGCGACCCCGGACCGCGAGCCGACGACGTACCCCGGGTCGTCCAATAGCCGCTCGGCCCGCGACCGCTCGCGATTGGTGATGGGCGGCTCCAGCAGGTGCATCAGCTCCGCGGGAGTCGCTCGGTTCGAGGCCGTCTTCAGCCGCCCCTTCACCCGCACGTACTCCGCGAGCCGGCTGACCGCCTCCTCGTCGGTGTCCGCGGCGACCACCCCGACCGTCACCCCGACGTACGGCTTGCCAGTGGGTCCGGTCGGTTCGAAGCTGTCCCGGTACGCCGCCGCGGCCGCGAGCGTGGCTGCCGACGCCGTGTGGTGCGAGAGGAACACCGGCAACCCACGTACTGCGGCAACCTGCGCTCCGGCCGGGCTGTCGGCAAGGACGAACACAGGTGGCGGCAACCCAGCGAGGGCGAGCCGTACATCCCCTACAGGAGCACGACCGGGCAGCCCGTCCCGCAGGAAGCGGCAGAGCTCGTCCAGTCGTTGGGGGAAGCTGTCCCACGCCTTGTCGGTCCACCCGAGTGCGACGGCCGTGCTGGGCGGGGCACTCGGCGCCTTGGCGACACCCAGGTCTATCCGGCTCGGATAGGCGGCCGCGAGGGCCGCGAACTGCTCGGCGACCACCAGTGGCTGGTGGTTCGTCAGCAGCACGGCACCCGAGCCCAGCCTGATCCGGTCGGTCCGGGCGGCCAGGATCGCGGCGAGCACAGCAGGACTGGCGCTGCCGGTGCCGCGGACGCCGTGATGCTCCGCGAGCCAGAACCGGCGGTAGCCCAGGTCGTCCGCCGCCTGTGCGACCTCGACAGTCTCCCGCAAGGCAGCGGCCGCCGACTGACCGGCCAGCTGCGGCACCACGTCGAGCACCGAGTGGGCGGAGACCGGGAGGCCTGGAGCGGCTGGGCTGTACACGAGCCCACCGTCGCAGTCCCTGCTGCTCAGCGCATGGGGGTTCGTCCCCCATGTTCCGGTTCACGCTCCCCCACGGTTGCACGCCGGGGCGGCGACGGGAATTTGGGTGCTCACGGCCCTTGCCGCCCGTTCCGGCGCTCCGGCATCGTTCACGGCGTTCCCCCAGTCGTCGACGCGCTGATCACGAGGAGGCCGGCCACGAGTGACCTGAACCGCAGGGGCCAGACAACGGTCACCTGCCGCACCTGAATTCCTGCGCCGGCCTACCTTCCACCAGAGGTCGTCCGGCCAGGCGCTGCTGGACCGCGGGGTGGCCAACCCCCAGTCGCCATCCCGCGGAACAGCAGGACCGCCCGCCGCCCCCGCAGAATCCCGCGCAGAATATGGGGGCCGGATACCCATGGCAGCACCCATACGCCGATGGCAGCCTGAGCGCGTGCTCAACTCCACCGCTACCGGGACACCCCGGACCAGCCAGGCCAAGGCTTGGTGGTCAGCCGGGGTCGGCCCCCATGAGCTGGGCCGGACGATGCCCGCGTGGGCGGAGTACGTCGAACGCAGTACCACCACCTTCTCCACCCCGCCGCCGGTCGCCGACGACTGGCAGCAGGCCCTGGTCCGGTGTCTCGAACCACTGCTGGCCTCGGCCCGGCAGGACCTCGCCGCGGCGGGGCAGACCGGCGTCCTCACAGAGCAGTTGCTGCAGCGCCTCGGTCTCCGGCTGGTCAAGCTGGCCTCCCGGACGCTGGTGCTGGAACTGGCCCGGGCGCGAGACCGTGGCGAACTGGCCGGGGACACCCCGGCCGAGCGATTTCTCGACTTCACCCACCGGCTCGTCGGAGGGAGCGAGCTGGCGGAGTTCCTGGCGGCATACCCGGTGCTGGCCCGGGTTCTGGGCGAGGCGTGTCGGCAGGCGGTCGAGGGTCACCTCGAGTTGCTGGCTCGTCTCGCCGAGGACCGCGAGCAACTGATCACCGAGTTGCTGTCCGGTGCGGACCCCGGCGCTCTGGTCAGCGTCGAGCCCGGGGGCGATCCGCACCGCGGCGGCCGGCTGACCGCGACCCTCGCCTTCGCGGACGGCCGGCAACTGATCTACAAGCCCAGGCCGCTGGATCTGCACGGCCACTTCAACGAACTCGTCGACTGGCTGAACGACAAGACCGGCCTGGGCCTCCGCACTGTCCAACTCCTCCGCCGTCCCGGCTACGGCTGGCTCGGGTTCGTCCCGCACACGCCGTGCGCCGACCTCTCCGCAGTACGCCGCTTCTACCACCGGCAGGGCGCTCTGCTCGCCTTGCTGTACGTGCTGGACGGCACCGACATGCACTACGAGAACCTGATCGCCGATGGCGACCAGCCGGTGCTCGTGGACGTAGAGACCTTGTTCCACCCCAGTCCGGCCACTGTCGGAGTACTGAGCCACGACCCGGCCCACGCGGCCCTGCGGAGCTCGGTGTATCGCACTGCGCTGCTGCCGCTGCTGCTGACCGGAGAGCACGGTGTCACAGACATGTCCGGCCTAGGTGGAGACGCGGGCGAGGTAGCGCCGAGAAGCACGGTCGACTGGGCGGACCCGGGACTGGACTCGATGCACCTGGTCCGGCGGCCCGGCCGGACGCGCGGCGGCCGGAACCGGCCGCGGCTCGACGATGTCCCGATGGACCCGCGCGACCACGAGATCGCTTTGCTGACAGGGTTCCGGGCCTCGTATGAGGCGATCGCGCGGCACTCGCGAGAGTTGCTGGGACCGGACGGCATGCTCGCCCGCTGTGCCGCGGACGAGATCCGCTACGTGCCCCGGCCGACGGCTACCTACGTGGCCCTGCTGGACGAGTCGACGCACCCGGACGCACTGCGCGACGCGGACGGCCGGAGCCGGTTGCTCGATCTGCTCTGGGATGCCGACCCTCGCCAGCGACGCCTGGTCCAGTTCGAACTGGCCGACCTGTGGGCCGGCGACGTGCCGTTGTTCATGGCGCGGCCGGACAGCCGCGATCTCTGGACCGCGGACGGCACCCGGGTGCCGAAAGTCCTTGCTGCGAAGGGCCTTTCCGAGGTGGAGGCCAAGATCGCGGCGATGAGCGAGATCGACCAGCACCGGCAGGAGTGGATCATCTCGGCCTGTCTGGCCACCCGCCCGGAGCCCGTCGTGCACGCCTGTCCGACGAACAGGGCCGGCCTGGGCGCAGCAGAAGCAGACCCCGAACGACTACTTGCCGCGGCTACCGACATCGCCGACGAGATCGTCGCGCACGTGCTCGGCGACAACGGCGGTCCCGCGAACTGGCTGAGCCTGGAACTGATCGACGACCACCACTGGGCCGTGATGCCGATGGGAGCAGGTCTCTCCAACGGCTACGTCGGTACTGCGCTCTTCCTGGCGCAGGTGGCCGCCCTTACCGGAGCGGACAAGTACAGCGAGCTCGCCCGGGACGCGATCCGCCCGATCCCGTTGCTACTCGAGGCCCTCAGCACGGACCTCGAGTCGGCGCAACTGGTCGGATCGGGGCTGCACGGACTGGGCGGGATCAGCTACGGGCTCAGCCGGCTCGCGGAACTGCTCGGCGACTCGGACATCCCCGGGTGGCTCACGACAGCACTGGAACTGTCCGAGCGGGTCGCCCCTGACCCGACGATGTTCCCGGGCTTCGCCGACGGGGCTGCCGGTGGACTGGCCGCGATGCAGGCGATCCACGATCAGCCTGCCGCCGCCCGGCTCGCCACCCGCTATGCCGACGAACTGCTCGCCACGATCGACCTCGGCGTACGCCGGGAACTGCCCGCACCGGCCGGTGGGTTCGCCCGCGGGTACCAGGGAATCGCCTGGGCGCTGGGGCAGTACGACGTACCGGAGGCGAAGTACCGGGACGGCGCGCGGGTGGCGGCCGACCTTGATCGGCGGAACCGTCCGGCCAACGCAGGTTGGTGTTCGGGCGATGCCGGTACCGCACTGGCGCGACTGGGCGCCGGTGTCCCCGCGGACCTCGAGGCGTACCTGGGGACCGCCACAGAACGTCCGGTGCTCGCCGACATGAGTCTGTGTCACGGCGAGCTCGGCGCGGTGGAGCCACTGATGTGGCTCGCCGAACGCGATCACCCCGCCGTCGAGGCGGTCCGGCGTCGCCGGGCCGGGCTGGTGCTCGCCGCAGTACAGCAGTACGGGCCGCGCTGCGGTAGTCCCCGTGGTGTCGCCTCGGCCGGTCTGCTGACCGGCCTGGCGGGCATCGGCTACGGACTGCTGCGCCTCGCCTTCGGCGGACAGGTTCCGTCCGTGCTGCTGCTCGAACCGACAACCGGCCCCCAGCACCCATCACAGCGCTGAGAACCGGTCCCGACCCACCACCGACAGGGGAAACACCATGACCGCCCAGAACACCTCCAGTGACGACCAGTTCGACTCCCAGGCCCCCGAGACCGACCCGCTCGGCCCGATCGACGTGCCGACCCGCTCGCGCCTCGGCCGCCGGGCGATGGCTCTGGCCGGCGTGGTCGGTGTCGCGAGCGTCGGCGTCGCCGCGCTCACCGAGACCTTCAGCACCTGGCCGACGATCGCCGAATGACCCCATGAGCCAGCTGCCGGCGGATGGTCGCGGACGTCCGCCGGCGGCTGAACATACGTTTGCTGCACCGGTCGACCGCGCCATCCGGCAGCCCGGGCCAACCTGCCGATTCGACTGCGACCGGACCGACACGTCGTTAAAGTAAGCAAGCATGCAGACCCATGCGCCGAAGGTGGTCGGCAGAGACGGGGAGATCGACCATCTCCGCGGTCTGCTGGCCTCGGCACGTGCCGGTCGCGGGGGTGCGGTTTTCCTGGTCGGCGAGCCCGGCATCGGCAAGAGCCGGCTGGCCGCGGTGAGTACGACCAAGGCGCTCGACGAGGGCATGGCCACCCTTCGTGGCCGGGTCGGAGCCGTCGGCAACATGGTGGCCTTCCGCCCTTTCACCGAAGCGCTGCTGTCCTTGATCCGGCGCGGCGAGATGCCGCCGTCCGAGGGTCTCGGCCCGTACCGTCAGGTGCTCGGCCGGCTCGTCCCGGACTGGGACGACGGCACCTCCCACGAGACCGCGACGTCCGCGGTCGTGCTGGGCGAGGGCATCCTGCGCCTGCTCACCCTGGTCGGCCGCGACCGAGGCTGCCTGCTAGTGCTGGAGGATCTGCACGGCTCCGATCCCGAGACGCTGGCCGTGGTCGAGTACCTGCTGGACAACCTCAGCGAGCAGCCGATCGCGCTGGTCGCCACACTGCGCTCCGAAAGGTGCGCCGGCCTGGAGCTCGCCCGTCTCTCCGCCCAGCGAGGCACCGCGGCGATGATCGACCTGCAACCGCTCGCCCGTGACGAGGTCGGCGAGCTCGTCGCGGGCTGCCTGGAAGTGCCGCTGAGTGGCGTACCGGACCCCCTCACCGACCAGCTCTGGCGGGACAGTGCCGGGATCCCTTTCATCGTCGAGGAACTGCTGCAGGAGTTCGGCAGGTCGGGCCAGTTGCTGTCCGGACCGGACGGCAGCATCCAGGTCGTCGACGGGCTCCAGACCAGCGTCCCGGCGGCCGTGGTGCGCAGCATCGGCAGCCGGACCAGCCAGCTCGGACCGAAGTCGCGGGACCTGCTGATCCTGGCCGCGGTGATCGGGCATCGATTCCCCCTCAGCGTCGTCCGGAAGGCCACCGGTACCGACGAGCGGCTGCTGCTCGCGACCTTGCGGGCCGGCCTGGCAGCCCAGCTGGTCGGGCCGGACGAGCCGGTGCCCGACTGGTATGCGTTCCGCCATCCGTTGACCGCGGACGCGTTGCTGGCCGGGCTGACGCCGACCGAGCGGTCCATCCTGGCCCGGCGGTGTGCCGACGCCATCGAGGAGCTCCACCCCGGCCTGCCCGGCGAGTGGTGCCCAATGGTCGCGGAGCTCGCCGAGACCGGTGGCGACCTGGCCCGGGCCGGCCGCCTGTTCGCGCTGGCCGGCCGCAGATCCTTCGACGACGGCTCGATGGGCTCGGCGGTGAACCTGCTGGAACGCGCGAACACCCTGCTCGCCGCGGATCCCGACACCGGCTACCGCGCGGAGGTCCTCGGTTCGCTGCTGATCGCACTGAGCGAGACCGGCATGTTCGAGAACAGCGCCAAACACGCGACCGCCATCGAGGAGATGGCCGACCGCAACCTGGACGGTCGGAAGGTAGCGGCACTGCACATCCAGCTCGCCAACGTGGAGCACATGGCGGGCCGGTGGTCCGCGGCGATGACCCAGGTGGCGACCGCACGCTCTCTGCTCGGCCCGGACGCCGGCGACGCGGATCTTGCGCCGCTGGACGCGATCGCGGCCCACCTCGAGCTGGCCCGGCCGAGTCCTGGCCGGCTCCGGTCCGCGACACTGCTCGCCACCCGCGCCGCCGAGGCCGCGGAACGCGCCAAGCTGCCGGCCGTGGCCTGCGATGCCCTGCAGTTGCTGGGGATCCTCTCCCGCGAGCACGACCTGGCGAAGTCCGTCGCCTACTTCCATCGCGCCCGGCAGGTCGCCGAGGAACACAACATGACCTTCCAGCGGGTCTGCTCGCACCTGTTCCAGGCCGGCACGATCTGCCTGACCAACGGCAGCGTGGTCGAGCTGGAACGAGCCCGTCAGCAGGCCCTGCGGATCGGCGCCATCCCGCTGGCGTACGAGGTGGACGGGATCCTCGGGCAACAGGCGATCCTGCGCTCGGAGTACGACAAGGCCGCGGTGATCCTCGAGGAGTGCCTGGAGGTGACCCGGCGGCTCAAGCTCGGCCGCGGCGCGGCGTACGTGCTGGTGACGAAGGCGATCATGCAGGCGCACCAGGGACGGCGCGCCGCGATGGAGGAGACGCTCGCGGAGGTCGCCGTCTGGGGCGAGCGCGGCTCGTACGAGCTGCCCTACTCCTACGGCCTGGCCCGGACCTTCTGCGCGCTGCTGGAGGAGAACCACGAGCTGGCCGAGTCCGAGATGGCCCAGGCCCTCGCGTACGACGCCCAGAACCCGACCACCTTCCACACCTCCGGCAAGAACGGGCTCGGCCTGTTGCTCGGCGTCCTGGCCGGGCGGAACGGGTGGCCGCACTTCGAGGCGGTGACGGCGACGGCGGCGAGCGGGATGCGGTGGAACAAGCAGTTCGTGCAGCTCGCACACGCCGTACTCCTCGGGCGCGACGGCCGGATCGACGAGGCGAACGCGATTCTCTCTGTGGCGCAGGAGACCTCCTCGCTCTACCCGATGGCCCGGCACCTCGGGCTGCGCCTGGTGGCTCAGCCCGCGGCGGCGGATGGGTGGGGCGAGCCGGTGAGCTGGCTGCGCCAGGCCGAGGACTACTTCCACAACGCGGAGATCCCAGCGGTGGCGAGCGCCTGCCGCAGCATGTTGCGGCAGCTCGGGGCGACGGTCTCGCAGCGGCGGAGCGGCACCGACCAGGTGCCGGCGAATCTGCGCCAGCTGGGCATCACCACGCGGGAGTTCGAGGTCGTGCAGTTGCTGGTGGACCGGATCGGGAACAAGTCGATCGCGTCGCGGCTGCACATCTCACCGCGGACGGTGGAGAAGCACGTCGCGAGCCTGATGACCAAGACCCAGCAACCGGACCGGGAGGCCCTCAGCAGTTTCGCGCGGACGGTGTTGCAGGACTGATCCCTGCCCCAGTGCGTGTGCTGGGCAGCGGGACGGCTGGTGAGTGATAGTTGTCGACTCACGGACTTCGGGGCGACCGCCCGCCCTGGCGTTCTGAGCGTGCTCGGCGCGCGCAAGCGACAGTTAATTTATGAACGCTCGCTTTATATATAGGATGGGTGAGTGGCAGGCAAGGGGTCGGACATGGGCAAGGGAACGGTCGGCGGCGGCGGTACGACGATGCTGCGGCGGATCAATGTCGCTGCGGTGCTGGACGCGGTTCGCCGCTCGGCACCGGCACCGCTGCGGGTCGCGGAGCTGGTGGAACGCACCGGCCTGGCCAGACCGACCGTGGCGCAGGCAGTCGACGAACTGCTGGACGCCGGTTGGCTGCAGCAGCACGGCCCCGACTCTGCCGACCGCTCGCTCGGTCGACCGGCCATCCGGGTCTCCCTGCGCGGCCGCGCGGCGCCCGTGCTCGGCCTGGACGTCGGCCCGCATCGCGTCACCGTCGGCGTCTCCGACCTGGCCGGACGCAAGCTCTCACTGGTACGCCGGTCCGGACCCGGGTGGACCGCCCAGGAGCTCCTGGGGGTCATCAGCGAGGTGATCACCGAGGCACTGGCCGAGGCGGAGGTGCCGGCGGAGGACATCGCCGCAGCGGTTGCCGCGAGTCCCGGCATCGTGGACGAGCACACCGGCCGGGTCCAGCTGGTCCCGAGCGTGCCGGGCTGGTCTGCGATCGACCTGACCAAACACGTCCGCAGCCTGCTCGACTGCCCGGTCATACTCGACAACGACGCCAACCTGGCGGCCCTGGCGATCGCCGCGGCCCGTGGCGGCACGGGGACCCTGCTGGCGGTTCAGTGGGGCGAGCGGCTCGGTGCCGGCATCGTGATTGACGGCCGGCTGCACCGGGGTACTGGCGCCGCTGGTGAGATCGGCTTCATCGCCACCGGCCCGGACGACGTGATCAACCCCGAGGACAGCCGCGGTCCGCTGGAACGCGCTGTCGGCTCGGAGGCGATCGCGGCCCTCGGGCGTCAGGCTGTGCTCGACAACCCGGACTCCCGGCTGGCAGAGCTCGGCCGGGACCAGCTGGACACGGCCGACGTGTTCGCCGCCGCGGCCGAGCGTGATCCCGTTGCTCAGGCGGTCGTGCAGCAGGTGGCCCGGGACTTCGCCCGGGCTCTCGCGCCGGCAGTACTGGTGCTGGACCCGACAGCTGTCGTGATCGGTGGCGGTGTGGCGCGTGCGGGTGCTGTGCTGCTCGACGCGATCTCCGACCAGCTCCGGCTGCTGACGCTGAACCACCCCAAGCTCGAGCTCTCCGCCCTCGCGGAGGACGCCGTAGTCACCGGTGCCATGCGGATGGCGCTGGACGAGGTCTGGCAGCGCAAGCTCCCGACCCCGGCGCTGACGACACCCGCCTAGTCCGGGTCAGTCCACCGGTTGGTGCACGGTGCGGTGGGCCGGGTACCAGGTGTCGCCGGCGGGCTTGCCCTCGATGTTCCAGCTCCAGCTCGTGGTGGGGACGATCCGGCTGTAGAGGCCGGGGCCGACCATCCCGACGCGCTCGATCGGTAGCTCCGCCCGGCCGTAGACCCGGAGGCAGCGGGCGATGAACGGCTCCAGCGAGACCAGGTCATCGATCACCAGAGCGACCTTGTCGCGGCCGGCCCTCAGGTTGCGGAACTTCCGCGTCTGCGCGACACCCGGCCCTACCCCGCCGACCCAGAAGACGCCGTCGTCGAGCTCGAACGCCACCGGGACCAGGTCGGGCTGCCCGTTGTCGCCCGACGTCGCCAGCCGGGCGAGCGGCTGCGACCGCATGTACGCGATCTCTTCGTCGGTGAAACCCATCAGTCCTCCTCAATAGACGTGGTCACCCTCTACACGAACGGGCGCCCTCCTGGATCGACAGCCCGACGAGGTCAGATCTGGACGAGGAGGTCGGCGATCGCGTCGGGCCGGTCCAGGTGGACCAGGTGAGCCGAGTCTGGCAGGACTTCGACCGTCGCGTTCAGCTTGGCCGCAAGGGCACGCTGCCCGGCCAGCCAGCGGCTGGCGGTGAACCGCGAACTGCCTCCAGTGGCAACCAGCAGGACCGTCGGCGGCAGGTCCTCCGGCGGATGCTCCAACAGCGCGGCCACCTCGGCCGCCAGCGCCCAACTGCTCGCCAGCTCGTCCCAGAAGAGCAACCACGACTCCGGCGCGCCGTACCGAGCCCTGGCTGTTGCCTTGGACAACAGATCTCGGTTGGTGGCACTACCGACCCGGACCAGCAACCGCCGTGCGGCCGGCCCGAGCAGCGCCGGTACGCCGAGCCGGCCGAGGAATCCCAGCAGTGCGCGGATCCCGCGGTCGGCGGCTGTGCCAGGGTAGAGCCAGCGCAGGCCGGTCTCCGAGGTGAGGCTGGTGTCGACCAGGATCAGCCGGTCCACCTCGAACGGCCGGGTGAGCATCCACCGCAGAGCCGCGAGTCCGCCGATGGAGTGACCGACCAGGCCGACGGGCGATTCCACCCCGGCTGCCGAGCTGAGCACGTCGGGGGCGGAGGTGACCGGAGTACTCCAGGGGTCGATCAGGCGGAGCTCGCACGAGGGCAGCAGCGAGACGACCCGGCCGAACTCCTCAGGCGTCTCGGCCAGCCCCGGCAGCACCACCCAGCGCGTACTCATCGGAGCAAAGCCTGCCTCACCCCGGGCGGCGCTGTCGCCGGGATTTCACACACGCCCGGGAGTTGGATGGCTGCCATGAGGGCCAGCGTCGCAGAGGCCGCCAAGCGGCCAGGTGGGATGATCGCACGGTGTCATCGCCACAGGACGTGCCGAACTGGCAGCACCGGGCTGCTGTCTGGGTCGGCCGCGTGGTCGTGGCCGCCTCGGTCTGGTCCTTCCTCGCGATCCCGCTGCACCTGTTCGCACCGGCGTACGTGCGCAAGGTCGACCTGGCCTTCGAGTTCTTCGGGATCCCGGCCGGTCACACGTTCTTCTCCGCGGTCTACCTGGCCGTCATCGGCAGTGCGTTGCTGCGCGGGAAGCGAGCGGCGCTGCTCTGGGTGCTGTGGGTCTTCGAGGTGCTCTGGCTGGTCACCCAGATCGCCGCGGTCGCGTTCACCAGCGTCCGGCTGGCCAATCCGGACGACGCCGCGCTGCTGGAGGAGTTCGGCGGCCCGGCCAGAATCCAGGACCTGGAGCTCGGCATCGCCCAGCTGGTCGTGGTCTCCGCGCTGATCGTGCTGCTGTGGAAGATCCGCGGTGCCTTCCCGGCCCGGGTCGCGCCCGGTAGCCGGCGGCAAGCGATCGCCGCCCTGGTCGCCGGGCTGATGGTCTCGATCGCGGTCAGCGTCACCCTGACCCAGATCTTCCCGAACACCCTGAGCGGCCAGAAGGAGAAGATCGGCTGGGCGGTGATGGCCGCGCTCGGCCAGAGCCGGACCAGGATCGGCGCCGGTCACGAAGGGCACGGCTGGGTCGGCCTGACCGTCGGCGCGATCTCGGCGGCCTCCCTGGTGATCGCCTTCGCCATCTTCCTCCGCTCGGTCCGCCGGGTCCGCTACCTGAGCCAGCCCGAGGAACTGCGCCTCCGCCGCCTGCTGCTCCAGTACGGCGAACGCGACTCGCTCGGGTACTTCGCCACCCGGCGCGACAAGGCCGTGGTCTTCTCCCCGGACAACGAGGCCGCGATCGCGTACCGGGTGGTCAACGGGGTCAGCCTGGCCAGTGGCGACCCGCTCGGCGATCCGGCCGCCTGGCCCGGCGCCATCAACCGCTGGCTCGCCGAGGCCCGGACGTACGGCTGGTCCCCCGCGGTGCTGTCGGCCAGCGAGGAGGCCGCCCACGCGTACGTCGACGCAGGGCTGCGCGCGCTCGCGATGGGCGACGAGGCGATCATCGACGTCGCTGACTTCACCCTCGAGGGCCGGACCATGCGGCCCGTCCGGCAGGCGGTCACCCGGGCCCAGCGGTCCGGATACCACGCCGAGGTGGTCCGGCACGGCGACCTGTCCCCCGCGACCCTCGCCGAGTACGTCGAACTCGCGGAGCACTGGCGGGGCGCTCAGACCGAGCGCGGCTTCTCGATGGCCCTCGGCCGGCTCGGCGATGCGTCCGACGCCCGGTGCGTGATGGTGATCGCCCGGGACGCCGACGGCGCAGTACGGGGTCTGCTGTCGTTCGTGCCCTGGGGTGTGCGCGGGGTGTCGCTCGACCTGATGCGGCGCGATCCGGAGTCCGTGAACGGTCTGATGGAGTTCATGGTCAACGCGCTGGTGGACGCCTGCGGTGATCTCGGCGTGCACCACATCTCGCTGAACTTCGCCATGTTCCGGGAGATCTTCAGCGATGCCGAGCGGGTCGGAGCCGGGCCGGTACTGCGGATCACCAACGCCCTGCTCACCGCCGCCTCCCGGTTCTGGCAGCTGGAGAGTCTCTACCAGTCGAACGAGAAGTATCTGCCGCGCTGGTCGCCCCGGCTGATCTGCTACTCGCGCGGCGCTTCCCTTGCCCAGGTGTTGCTCGCGGCCGGCACGGCTGAGGGATTCCTGCCCGCACCCCGGCCGTGGACGCGGGTCGACACGGCGGAGACTGCCGAGCGGCACGCGATCATGGCGGCCGACGGCGGCCAGTTCGCCCTCGCGGTCCGGAAGCAGGAAGAGGAGCTCCTGCGGCCCGCGCTGCCGGATCGCCGGCTCACCGAGCAGGAGCGGATCCGGCGCGGCAAGCTCGCCGGACTGGTTGCCGCTGGCATCGAACCCTACCCGGTCTCGGTGCCGAGGACGGAAACCCTGGAACGGATCCGGGCGGTGCACCAGAACCTGCCCGCCGACCATCACACCGGTCACCAGGCATCGGTCACAGGCCGTGTCACCCGGATGCGGAACCACGGCGGGCTGGCCTTCGCCGAGCTGCAGGACGGCCTCGCGAACCTCCAGGTGATGCTCACCGCCGATACCTGTGGCGCCACCTCGCTGGAGCATTGGCGCAGGCTCGTCGACATCGGCGACCATGTCAGCGTCACGGGCGAGGTGGTCACCAGTCGTCGGGGTGAGTTGTCGCTCGCGGCGACCGGCTGGCTGATGGCGGCGAAGTGCCTGCATCCCTTGCCGGACAAGCGAAAAGGCTTCAGCGATCCCGAGGCCCGGGTGCGCCAGCGCCACCTCGACCTGGTGATGAACCCAGACTCCCTGCAGATGATGCAGTACCGCAGTACCGCAGTACGGGCCCTGCGCAACGGGTTCGAGAGTCGTGGGTTCATCGAGGTGGAGACGCCGATGCTGCAGGCCGTACACGGCGGGGCGAACGCGCGGCCGTTCGTCACCCACATCAACGCCTACGACACCGACCTGTTCCTGCGGATCGCGCCCGAGCTGTTCCTGAAACGGCTCAGCGTCGGCGGACTCGGCAAGGTGTTCGAGCTCAACCGGAACTTCCGCAACGAGGGCGCCGACGCGACCCACAACCCCGAGTTCACCTCGGTCGAGGCCTACCAGCCGTACGCCGACTACGTGACGATGCTCGAGCTGACCCGGGAACTGCTGATCGAGGCGGCCACCGCGGTGTTCGGGAAGCCCGTCGTGCAGCGGCCGGACGGCGAGATCGACATCTCCGGCGACTGGCCGGTCGTCACTGTGCACGACGCGGTGAGCCGGGCGACCGGCGTACAGGTGGACTCCGGGACGTCGCCCGAGCGGCTGCGGGAGCTCTGCGCGGAGCACGGCGTACACGCCGGATTCGACCTGTCCGCAGGAGAACTGGTGCTCGAGCTGTACGACGAACTGGTCGAGCCGACAACCACCCTGCCGACCTTCTACACCGACTTCCCGGTCGAGACGTCGCCGCTCACCCGAACGCATCGCAACGACCCGCGGCTGGCCGAGCGGTGGGACCTGGTCGCCTTCGGCGCAGAGATCGGTACGGCGTACTCCGAACTGGTGGATCCGGTGGAGCAGCGGCGGCGGTTGACCGAGCAGTCGCTGAAGGCGGCCGCGGGTGACCCCGAGGCGATGTCGCTGGACGAGGACTTCCTCAGCGCGCTCGAGTACGCGATGCCACCGACCGGTGGACTCGGCATCGGCGTCGACCGGGTGATGATGATGCTCACCGGCCAGAACATCCGCGCCACCCTCGCCTTCCCGTTCGTCCGGCCCGCTCCCCGCCTCTGAACTCTGTCGGAAACGTTGACCGCCGAGTCGGGAACCGCGGCTACGGGCCGAGCAGACCGCCGACGCCTTCGAGCAGGTCGACCACTGGATCGACCACCGGTGTCAGGATCTCGACCACCGGCTGCAGCGGCCCCGGGGGCGGATTGGTCGGTTCACTCGGCTCGTCCGCCGGCGGATCTGCTGCCGGGGGCGGGTCGGCAGGCGGCGGGTCGGCAGGTTGGGTCGGCTGCGAGGTCGTCGGCGAGGTCGGTTCGGTGGCCGGCTTCGACGCCGTGGTGGTGCCGGACTTCGAGGTGGTCGTCCGCTTGGTCGGCGAGGTCTGCGTTCCAGCCTTGGGCTGGGTCTTCCCTGCCGACGCGGACCCGGTCGACCCTGCCTGTTGCTGTCCGACCGTCGGCGCACCCCGGTTCGCTGTACCGGCAGGCACGACGACGTCAGGCAGTTTGACATCCAGCGCCGGGTCGCCCGGGCCGACGGCCGTCGACTCGTCAGCGCCACCTGGCGTCGGCGGCATCCCCTCCATCCGCACCGAGGTGTCGCCGCCCGGACCGACAGGCAGTAGACCCGCCTGAGGCTCGGTGGGCGCCTGCCCGGCCGCGTAAGGCAGCAGCGGACTGTTGAAGGTCGGCCCGCCCAGCAGACTGCTCGTCATCAACAACAGGTACGCGGATGTCGGTGCGATCACCAGCGCCGCCGCCCGGCGCCGTGCACGACCGCGCCGGCCGGCCGGACCGACGGCCGGCTTGCCAAAGAATGCGTTCATGATTTCCCCCCTGCAGCCCCAGGTTCGGCAGATTACGCCATTTCCAGCGGGAGGAGAAGACACTAATTAACCGCACCACCCGATATCAGCCGTCCAGCGCGGGAAATCCTGCATCCACGCGAGGAACACCATCACCACAAGGCGATCGGCCGGTCGCCGTGCGTCATCACAGCCGCGATTGTTGCCGTCAGCCACCGCCTGCCCCGCATTTCCGGAATTGTCCGGACTCGATACTCGCGAGCGCCGGAATTACGCCATCGATTGCAGGCCGACGACCGACAGGAGGCGGAGTTTCTCGGCCGCGTCGGAGCCGGGGGCCGCGGTGTAGACGACGATGCGCAGGTCGCTGCCCGGGACGGTGAGCACGTCGCAGTCGAGCGCGATCGCGCCCAGCTCCGGGTGGTTTACCGTCTTGCGCTCGGACCCGTGGAAGGCGATGACCGGTTCTTCCCACAGCCGCGCGAACAGCTCACTGCCACCACGGAGCTCGTCGATCAGGGCTCGCAGATCGGGATCCTTCGGATAGCGCGCGGTGGCGGCACGCAGGTCGGTCACCATCGCGTCCATGAAGTGCTCCGCCTGCTCGGGCGTCTGGACGACCCGGCCGAACCCGCCGACCGCGCCGTCTTGGGCAAGCGCGGAGAAGTGCCGCCAGATGATGTTGCGGTGCCGACCCCGCAGCTCCGACGGATCGCCGATGAGCGCTGCCCAGAGGGGATTCCAGCTGATCATCGTCCATGCCGCGTCGCACACGCTGAGCGGCGCACCTTCCAGCTGGTCGACCAGCCGCTGCACACCAGGCGGGATGTACGCCGAGATGCGGCCGGGCGCCGGCTCGACCTGACCTGCGAGCACGAACAGATGGTTGCGCTCGGCATCATTCAGCCGGAGCGCCCGGGCCAGTGCGGTGAGCACCTGGACCGATGGCGCGGAGGACCTTCCTTGTTCGAGCCGGATCACGTAGTCGACCGAGAGACCGGCCACTTGCGCCAACTCCTCGCGCCGGAGCCCGGGGGCTCGCCGCCTGTCTCCCTTGGGCAGGCCGGCCTCGACCGGCGTCACCCGATCCCGCCAGGCGTGCAGCGTCCTTCCGAGTTCTCCCACCTCGCCAGTATGTCCGCCGCTACCTAAACGAGCCTGGTACTGCCAGTCCATAGGACATGCGGTGCTCTATCTGTCTCCGCGAGCAGCAAGCAGCCTGGAGGACATGACCACAACACTGATCACCGGAGCCAACAAGGGCCTCGGCTACGAGACCGCTCGCCAACTGATCGCCGCCGGCCACACCGTCTACCTCGGCGCCCGCGACCTCGAACGCGGCCGTCAGGCGGCTGACGAGCTGGGCGGCCGAGCAGTCCAGCTCGATGTCACGAACGACGAGTCGGTGGAGGCAGCGGCGAAGCTGATCGCTGACGAAGCAGGCGGGCTCGACGTACTCGTCAACAACGCCGGTATCGCCGGCCCGGCCGCGTCCGCGACGGAGCTGACCGGGGACGACTACCAGGCGGTCTTCGACACCAACGTGTTCGGACCCGTGCGGGTCCTGCACGCGTTCCTGCCGTTGCTAGAGGCAAGTAGTATCGGCGTGATCGTCAACGTCAGCAGCGGCCTCGGCTCGGTCACCGCCGCCACCGACCCGCAGGCCCGTGAGGCAACCGTGCCGGGCTGGATCTCGGCGCCCGCCTACGCCGCATCCAAGGCCGCGCTGAACATGATCACCGCGCAGTACGCGCACCAGTTCCCGCACCTGCGCATCAACGCGGTCGACCCCGGCTACACCGCCACCGATCTCAACGCCCACACCGGGCCCCAGACCATCGAACAAGGCGCCGAGATCATCGTCCGTCTCTCAACCATCACGTCCGAAGGACCCACCGGCCGGTACCTCAGCCTGATCGGCGTCGTCCCCTGGTAACTCGGGCGCACTAGATGTTGCCGGCCAGGACGTTGGTGACCTCTCGGCCGAGCAGTGGCGGCGCTGGTTGTGGGGGTGGGGACACCAAGACGGGACCACCTCGGACACGGTATTTCTTGTCCGAGAGCCTGTTGCACAATGACCGACCGCTCGAGCTCGGTGGGGACCGAGTGCTGATCTGCCCTGAAATCAGGGTGGCCGTCGGGCGGGAAGGCCACATCGGCGAAGAAAGTCACGGCGTGTTGGTGTGGACAGAGTGGTCCAAATCCATTTTGCAACAGGCTCTCGAGGTCCCCGCTTGTTGTCCGAGATCCCCGAATGGTGTCCGAGATCCCCGGATGGTGTCCGAGATCCCCGGATGTGTTCGGACCGCCATAGGCGCTCGGCCGAGCAGACACCTGGATGCGCGGGTGAGTGCTGGGGTGGCCCGGACCGCCAGCACTCACCACCACTCCCGACCCTCTGGCGCGCCGCCTGACGGCGCCGGGCCCGTCACCTATCGGCAAGGTTGCTGAGTGGTGGCCGTCCGCCGGATCACCCAGCCCCTGCGCCGACGCCGCGACCCGATGCCCGCATAGCCCTGTGGCCCGACTGACAGACCCTGAACCAGCTACTGCTCCGGCCTCATGTGTCACCAACGTTTGGCCGAGCACACCTAGAGGATCTTGTCGAGCAGGCCGAGTAGGGCGTCAGCCAGGGACGGCTGGTCGGGCTCGTCCGGGTTGCTCGGGGTGTCCGGGGGTGGCGGCGGGTCGGTCGTCGGTGGCGGGGGCGGCGGGGTCTTGGTAGCCGGCGGGACGGAGGGGTCGGGGTGTTCGGCGGGGTTGGTCGTCGAACTGCCGGGAACCTGGGGCTCCGCGGGCCGGTCGACCGAGCCGGGGGCCCGGCCCCGCGAGTCGGCGACGGAGCGTTCGTTCCATCGGCCGCTGGTCGACGGGTCATCCGCCGACCGGCCAGTGGTCGAGCGGTCGTCGGCCGAGCCGGTCGACGGGGCGACCGTCGGTGGGGCGGCCGGCGGGACGGATGGGTTCGAGACCTCGGGCGGGATGGGCGGGAAGTTCTTGGCGGGCAGACGACTCGGCTGGGGGCCCGCGATCGGGCTGGTCGCGTCCACACCACCGGCGCCCGGCAGCGGGATCAGGGGCGCGCCGAGGCGCGGCCCACCCAGCAGGCTGACGGACACCAGGACGGCATAGACGCCCGCAGGGGCGGCGACGAGAACGGCGATCCGGCGAAGCCCCTCACGCTTGCGCCGGAACCTGCGTCGTTCTGCCTGTTCTTCCTCAGAGAACGGCTTCACAAGTCCGGGAGAGTAGCGGTTGACCAGCCGATTCAAACAGTCCTTGGAACTGTTTTCACCATCACGACGCGATATCAGCCAGCAACGTGACCTGACTGCGACCGACCCCGCACAGAGAGTCAGCATCGGCTCGCTGGTGGACGGCAGACCGCACGATCCTGTGCCAACCTGCTCCCATGACTAGCGGACTCCTGCTGCACGGACTCGGCGCCACCGCCCGGGTCTGGGACGGCTGGCCCTCACCTGACCAGTGGTTCGCCCCGGACCTGCCGGGTCACGGCTCGGCCGCACCACTGCCGGAGTACAGCTTCGGGTCGATGGCGGCGGCCGTCGCCGAGAGCCTGCCGGTACGGCGTGGGCTCACGGTGCTGGGGCACTCCCTCGGCGGGGTGATCGCGCTCGAACTCGCCAGCGGTCGGTACGACGTACAGGTGGATCGGGTGGTCGCGCTCGGCGTCAAGGTCGCGTGGTCCGAGGAGGACCTGGCGCGGGCGGCCGCGCTGGCGGCGAAGCCGGTGGCCTGGTTCGAGACCCGGGACGAGGCGGCCGCGCGGTACCTCAAGGTCTCGGGGCTCCAGGGACTCGTCGATCCGGCCAGTGCCGCGGTGGACCACGGCCTGGTGCGTGAAGGTGAGAAGTGGCGGCTGGCCCTGGATCCGCGGGCCTTCGGCGTGGGCGCTCCCGAGATGGCGAGGTTGATCACCGAGAGCCCGGCGGACGTGGTGCTGGCGCGCGGTGAGCTAGACCGGATGAACACCGACGCCGAACTCGTAGCGCTGCACGATCGGGTCGTCACCCTGCCTGACCTCGGCCACAACGCGCACGTCGAAGACCCGGCAGCGGTGGCAGCGACTACCCGCTGATCGTCAGCACTCGATGACGTTGACGGCGAGGCCGCCGCGGGAGGTCTCCTTGTACTTGACCTTCATGTCGGCGCCGGTCTCGCGCATCGTCTTGATCACCTTGTCCAGGGTGACCACGTGTACGCCGTCGCCGTGCATCGCCATCCGGGCCGCGTTGATCGCCTTCACCGACGCCATCGCGTTGCGCTCGATGCACGGGATCTGAACCAGCCCGCCGACCGGGTCGCAGGTCAGTCCGAGGTTGTGCTCCATCGCGATCTCGGCGGCGTTCTCGACCTGCTCGGGAGTCCCCCCGAGCACCTCGCACAGACCGGCCGCGGCCATCGAGCAGGCCGAGCCGACCTCGCCCTGGCAGCCGACCTCGGCACCGGAGATCGATGCGTTCTCCTTGTAGAGAACGCCGATCGCCGCGGCCGCGAGCAGGAACCGGACGACGCCGTCCTCGGTCGCGCCGGGGACGAACCGGCGGTAGTAGTGCAGCACCGCGGGAATGATGCCCGCGGCACCGTTCGTCGGCGCGGTGACGATCCGGCCGCCGGAGGCGTTCTGCTCGTTCACCGCGAGCGCGAACAAGTTGACCCAGTCCATCACCTTCAGCGGATCCACCGACCACTTGTCGCTACACAGCTTCTGGTGCAGCGCGTGCGCCCGGCGCGGCACCTTCAGGCCGCCCGGAAGGGTGCCCTCGGTCTCGCAGCCCTCGTCGACGCAGTCCTGCATCACCTGCCAGATGTGCAGCAGGCCGGCCCTGATCTCCGGCTCGGTCCGCCAGGCCAGCTCGTTCGCGAGCATCACCTCGCTGATCGGCAGCTGCGACTCGCGGCAGCGGTCGAGCAACTCGGCGCCGGACAGGAACGGGTACTTGAGCGGCGTGCGGTCCTGCACGATCCGGTCCCCCGCCGCGGCGTTCTCGTCGACCACGAACCCGCCGCCGACCGAGTAGTACGTCCGCTCGCGCAGACAGGAGCCGTCGGCCGCACGGGCGACGAACGTCATCCCGTTCGGGTGGTACGGCAGCGCCTTGCGCCGGTGCATGACGAGCTGGGTCTTCTCATCGAAGGCGATCTCGTGCCGCCCGGCGAGCCGCAGCTTGCCGGCCGCAAGGATCGCGGCGACCCGGCTGTCGACCGAGCGGGTGTCGATCGTCTCGGGGTCCTCCCCCTCGAGGCCGAGGATGACCGCCTTGTTGCTGCCGTGCCCGTGACCGGTCGCGCCGAGCGAGCCGAACAACTGGGACTCGACGGCCGTCGTACGGTCCAGCAGGTCGTCGTCGGCCAGGCCGAGAGCGAAGGTCCGGGCGGCTCGCATCGGTCCCACGGTGTGGGAGCTCGACGGGCCGATCCCGATGCTGAACAGATCGAAAACACTGATCGCCATGTGCGGAGGTTCCTTCCGGTCGTCATTGACCGATTGGTTTGCCTCCCCTATCTGTCGGACTGCTGTCCTCCAGAGGTGCCTCGCCCGTGCGGTGAAGGTGCCTGAGAGATTCTTGGGGAGAGTTGCTCCTACGGCGCCCGGTTCGAGCCCGGGTCTCTCCCGCACGGGTTCATGCGGCTGCTGTGTAGTTGTCGGCAGTTGTCGGACGCCTGGACGGTACGGCGCTGTCGCCACGCCAGTCAATCCAGCGATGGAGGTGGTTCCCTCTCGCGATGGATCCGGCCCCGGCGCCCAGAGGCGAGGCTGAGGTCATGACAACGACCGCGCGTACTCCGGACGTGGTGCGGGGGCCTCCGGCGTGGATGAGCTGGGTCCCCCGGCTGGCCCTCGGCTGGGCAACCGCCTACGGCCTCGTGCGGGTCTGGTTCGCCACCGGGCACGCGCCGGAGTGGAAGTTCCCGGGTGGCGATCTGCTGATCCCCGACTGGCAGTCGGTGGCGGCCTGCCTGGTCAGTGCGGCTCTGGTGGTCGCGGCGACCACCTGGCCGCAGTACCGGCCGGTGATCGGGCTGCTGTGGGCGGCGGCCGCTGGGTGGGTCGCCGTGTCCGCCATGGCTCTCCTGGACGTCGTCGGCGGGATGCTGCCGGGGCTGGGGATCCCCTGGGACCTGGCGGGGATGCTCAGTCGGTTCGGTGCACTCGCGGGCGCAGCGCTGCTGGCCGGGACGGCTCTGGCTCGGCAACGTCAACTGGATCCGACCTGCTTCGGGTGCAGCGGCCGCAGGCAGGCACTGACCTCAACACCGAGGTGGGCAGTGGCAGCAGCCTGGTTCGCGGCCGGGGGCTGCGTGCTCCGCTTGGCGGCCCAGGCTGTCGTCGGCTTCGACACAACGCCGTATGCCGCCAGTCTCTCGATGCTGCTCTTCGAAGGCGGCTTCCTGCTCGCCGGGATCGCGCTGCCGCTACTGCTCGTCTACCGGCTCGGCAAGGTGTTCCCGCGGTGGATGTTGCTGCTACCGGGCGCCGGCCTCGGCGCGGGCATCACGGCGTACTTCGGTGTCGGCCTGCTGCAGATGATCGCGGAGACCCTGCAGGGCAAGGTGGCGTTCGACGGCATCGACCTACCGCAGAGCTTCTTCTGGGTGGCAGTGCCGGCGTACCTCGTCTGGGGCGTGGGCCTGGCAGTCGCCACCTACGGCTACTACCTGCGGACTCGCAAGCCCTGCAGGAGGTGCGGCAGTCGCTAGCGGAGGCGGCCGGTGCGCTCGGCCCAGAGTTCGAAGAACCAGGTGAACAGGGGCGGGATGCTCGCGGCCAGGGCGAGCAGCGTGGTCAGCCAGGTCCAGCGCAGCGGCTTGCGGACGACGGCGACCGTGATCACGTAGGCGATGAAGATCGTGCCGTGGATCGGCCCGAAGATCTTCACGCCGACTTCGTTGTCCGACAGCACGTACTTGAACAGCATGCCGATCAGCAGCCCGGTCCACGAGACCGCCTCGGCGATCGCCACCACCCGGAACCACCTGGCGTACTTCGATCCGGTGCCGACGTCGGTCGCATCGATGGGGCTGGTGGCGGGGCTCGTGGCGGGAGTCGTCTCAGTCATCAGGTCTGTGACCCTAACAAGTCCCCCAAGCGAGCCGAGGGATCGGTCCGGGGTCAATCCCGATGTGCGCCGGAATGCGATTGCCGAGGATCGGGTCGTTCCCCAACGAGAAGGAAGACCTGTGAATCTCAGACTTCGAAGGGCCGTCGCAGGGGGTGCGGTGCTGGCGACCGCCCTGGCCGGCGTCACCTTCGCTCCGGCGCCCGCCACCGCGACCGCAGTACCGGAGACAACAGCACAAGGCTTGCGGTGGTCGGACTGTCTGCCGGAGGCAGGCGATACCGAGGAGGACAAGGAACTCCTCAAGGGCTCGCAATGCACCACCCTGCAGGTCCCGGTCGACTGGAACCGTCCGCACGGCCCGACCTTCGGACTGGCACTCGCCCGCCGGCCCGCGAAGGATCCGAGCCACCGGGCGGGCTCGCTGGTGTTCGGACCGGGTGGGCCGGGCGACTCCGGGGTGGAGCGGATCCGGACCGGAATGAGCAGGTTCAGCGCGAACCTGCAGGACCGGTTCGACATCCTCAGCTTCGACCCGCGCGGGATCGCCCGCAGCAACCCGGTGAAGTGCTCTGCCGCCCTGCTGGCTCAGCAGCCGTCGCCGATCATCCGGTCGCAGGCGGAGTTCGACCAGACGCTGCGATACAACCGGAAGCTCTCCAAGGACTGCAGGGCCAACACCGGACCGGTGTACGACCACATCGACAGCCTGCAGACCGTGCACGACCTGGACGCGATCCGGGCGGCTCTCGGCGAATCGAAGCTGACGTTCCACGGCAGCTCCTACGGCACGCTGCTCGGCGAGCTGTACGCCGAGACGTATCCCAGCCGGGTCCGGGCGATCGTGCTGGAGAGCGTGGTCGACCACAGCCTGGGCACCAGCGCGTTCCTCGACACCCAGACGTCGACCGCCCAGGACTCCTTCGACGAGTTCGTGAAGTGGTGTGACGCCAACACCGCCTGCGTCCTGCACGGGCGGGACATCCCTGCTCTGTGGGCGAGCCTGCTGGCTCGCGCCGACCGCGGCAAGCTGCCGAACCCGAAGGAGCCGAACACGACCCTGCCGCCGTTCATGCTGAGCTACTTGGCCTTCCGCCAGCTCTACGACCCGCAATGGCCCGTGCTCGCCGGGCTACTGAAGCAGCTCGACGAGAGCAAGCCGCCGGTGGTCGTGACACCGCCGGCACCCACCGGGCTGCAGTCGAACACGTTCGCCGTGTTCTGCCAGGACTGGAGCCTGCCGGTGAACAGCTATTCGCAGTACTCCGCTCAGCTGAAGCGGTTGGCCAGGGACCACCCCGAGATGAAGTACCCCGGTGCGCTGCTCGCGATCGCCAGTTGCCTCGGCTCACCGACCCAGGTGGACAACCCGCAGCACCGGCTGAAGATCCGCGGCCTGCAGACGCCGTTGTTGCTGATCAACTCGATCCACGATCCGGCCGCGGGCTACAACTGGGCGACAAACGTCGCGCGGCAGCTCGGCCGTCAGGGCGTCCTGCTCACCTACGAAGGCTGGGGACACGGCAGCTACACGACCAGCCCTTGCGTGGAAGGCGCCGTGGATAGCTATCTGGTCTCGCTCCGGCTGCCCGCTCGCGGCGACTCCTGCCCCGCGATCCCGCCGGCCTGACCTCCGGGCACGGCAAAAGAACCGGGACCCCCTCGCCAGCAGGGAGAGGGGGTCTCGGTCCGCCCGGACCTCACTTGCGGTTCAGACGTGGACCAGGTCGGCTTCCTGGACCCTGGTCAGCGCGGCGCCCCCATACGCGCGGGCTGACAGGTCGAGGAGTTCGGCACAGGCCATTTCGAGCGCCGCGGACTGCGACGAGCAGCGGTCGGCGAACCAGTAAGGATCGTCGGGCTGCACGTCGTCCGTGTCGTCGATGTCGGCGTACCAATGGTGGTCACCACCGCAGGCACAGTGAACTACCCGCACTCGCAGGTTCATCGGACTTTCCCCCCGTATACAGATCCCTGGGATCCCCCCCGGGTCCCAGTCGGGGCCAGCTCGGCCGGCGCGTGGTCGCGGCCCCCCACTGCCACGCGCCGAGCCGAGATTGACCCTCCCCCGCTCGCTACATCGTGGCGGACCCGCCCGGCGTTACTGGTTGTGACGACATTTTTTTAAGTCAGCGCTTCACTACGCTCGGTGCCTTCCGTCACGCTCCGCGAGAACACCCGGTCCGCAGTCGCCCGGTCACTCCGGGAGGTTCGAACGGACCCACTGCTCCAGGCCGTCGGGGGTGATCGGGAGGGCCTCGGTGAGGATCTCCAGGCGGTCGGAGTGGACGACCACGTTGTCCTCGATCCGGATGCCGATACCGCGAAGCTCCGGCGGGATGGTCTCGTCGTTCGGGTGGAAGTAGAGGCCCGGTTCGACGGCCAGGGCCATACCCGGCTCCAGGTCGGCGGCGAAGTACGTCTCGGGGCGGGCCGAGTCGCAGTCGTGCACGTCGAGCCCGATGTAGTGCCCGAGACCGCAGACGACGTACCGGCGGTGCTGCTGCCCGTCCGCGCCGAGCGCCTCGTCGAGGGACACGTCGATCACACCCCAGTCGCGCAGCCCCTCCACCAGTACCCGCATCGCCTCGTACTGGAAGGCCCGGTACGGCGCACCCGGGCGGACCGCCTCCAGGGCGGCGAGCTGTGCCGTGTGCACCAGGTCGTACACCTGGCGCTGGGCCGGGGTGAACTCCCCCGTCACCGGGAAGGTCCGGGTCACGTCGGCCGTGTACAGCGTGCGGGTCTCCACGCCGGCGTCCAGCAGGATCACGTCGCCCTCGCGGACGGCGCCGTCGTTCCGGACCCAGTGCAGCACCGGCGCGTGGTTGCCTGAAGCAACGATCGACGCGTACCCCGGACCGTTGCCCGCAGTACGGGCGCGGCGGTCGAAGGTGCCCTGCAGCCAGCGTTCGCCGCCGCCGCGGACGGCCTCGGGGAGCTCCCGGGCGACGTCGGCGAAAGCGAGCACGCTGGCGGCGACCGCCTCGCGCAACTGGTCGAGCTCCCAGTCGTCCTTGAGCCGGCGCAGCTCGGCGAGCGTCTGCCGCAATTCCTGGCTGTCCGACGGCCGACCATCGACCAATGCGTCGAGCAGCGGTTCCACGCCGTGGGTGGTCATCATCCACGGCACCGCACCACGGACCGCGGCCGGAAGTTCCTCGATCGGGCGGCACGGCAGTTGCAACGCGTCGGACCAGTCCTTCAGGCCCGGCACCGGTCCGATCCACAGCTCGCCGTCGCGGGCGTTCGCGAAGAAGTCGACCTCGGTCGGGCCTGCCGTCTCGCGCAGGTACAGCGTCGCGTCGCCGGCAGCGGAGATCACCAGCACCGATCCCTCGGCCTGGCAGCCGGTCAGCCAGACGAAGTCGCTGTCGGCCCGGAAGAGGTAGTCGGTGTCGTTCGACCGCACGGGCGACCGGCCGGCCGCCACCGCGATCCGGCGTCCCGGCAGCGCGGCGCTCAGCTTCCGCCGGTGCTCGGCGGCCGCCTCGGCCAACCCCGCGGGCACCTGGACCGACCGATCCACCGGCCCCCAGCCTCGCGCGATCGACTCCCGGAACCCGACCGCATCAATCGGCCGGTACGACTTCCGCTGTTCCTCGGTCCGGTCTTCACTCATCTGCTCCCCTAGTGCTCCGTGTGCTGGTTCCCTCTAGTGATACTGGTGTCCAGGTGGGCGCATCGCAAGGCGGAGGCGAAGCCTCCGGCGAACCGACGTGCACCGGCGCCCCGTGCACCTGCGGCATCCGCGCAGTCACCTGTACCGCGGTCGCCGCCAGCGCATCACCAGGTTGGCCTGGGTGATCCCGGCGCGTGGCCGGTGGTCGGCGCGACCAGCCCGTCTCGGTAGAGGCGGCGAGCCCCGGCAGGCGTGGCGGGGTTCATCGGCTTCTCCCGACTAGGTCAGCCCCGAGCGCGGAAGGCTGCGAGGAGGCCGGCTTCGGAGTCGAGCATGTATTGGTGGAGCTGGTCCGCGGCCTCTGCGTACCGGACTTGTTCGAGGAGTTCGAGGAGGGATCGGTTGCGGGCGATGTAGGGCTCGTGCAGGGCTTGCGGCGACGTGTCGAAGCGGGCCGGGCTGGCGATGGACCGGGTCGTCTTCGTGCTTGGCGCCCTGATGATCGCGCTGACCACCTACATCGCGATCACCTCCGGCCCACCGGTCGGCCAGGCGCTGAAGAACGTGGTGCTGCCCGAGCAGGTCAGCTTCCTGGCCATCACCACCCTGATCGGCGGCACCATCGGCGGCTACATCGTGTACGCCGGTGCGCACCGGCTGCTCGACTCCGGCATCAGCGGGCCCGGGCACGTCAGGGACATCACCCGGGGCTCGGTCACCGGCATCCTGATCACCGGCGTGATGCGGATCGTGCTGTTCCTGGCGATCCTCGGCGTGGTGGCCGGCGGCGCGAAGCTGGACCCGGCGAGCCCGGCCGCCTCCGCGTTCGAGCAGGCCGCGGGCGAGGTCGGCCTGCGCGTCTTCGGGATCGTGCTCTGGGCCGCCGCGATCACCAGCGTGATCGGCGCGTCGTACACGACGGTCTCGTTCATCACCTCGCGGACGAAGACGAGCGACCGGCTCCGAACCGCTCTGGTGGTCGGCTTCATCGTCGTCACCACGATCATCTACCTGTCCGTCGGGACCGCTCCGACCACCCTGCTGGTCTTCGCCGGCGCCTTCAACGGCCTGTTGCTGCCGGTAGGCATCGGTGTGCTTCTCTGGGTGGCATGGCGGCGCAAGGATCTGTTCAACGGGTACGAGTACCCGGCCTGGCTGCTCCGCATCGGCGGTGCGGCCTGGCTGCTCACCATCTACCTGGCGGTGCGCTCCGTCCGCCCCGTCATCGAGCTGTTCAGCTGACCAAGGACGCCTGGAGGAGGACCTGATGAACACCATCGATCTGAACGCCGATCTCGGCGAGGGCTTCGGCAGCTGGGCGATGGGGGACGACAACGCCCTGCTCGACGTCGTCACCAGCGCGAACATCGCCTGTGGCGCCCACGCCGGCGACCCCTCCATCATGCGGGCGGTCTGCCGGCGGGCCGCCGATCGCGACGTCGCGATCGGCGCGCACGTCGGGTACGCCGACAAGCCGGGCTTCGGCCGCCGGTTCATCGACATCGAGCCGGCCGTACTGCGCGACGAGGTGATCTCCCAGCTCGCCACGCTGGACGCCTTCGCCCGGATCGCCGGGTCCGAGGTCCGGTACGTCAAGCCGCACGGCGCGCTCTACAACACCATCGGGCACCACGAGGAGCAGGCCGCGGCCGTGGTCGAGGCGATCTCGGACTACGACCGCAGCCTGCCGGTGCTCGGCCTGCCGGGCGCGGTCTGGCTCCGGCTGGCCGAGGAGGCCGGGCTGACCGTCGTGCACGAGGCCTTCGCCGACCGCGCGTACACGCCGGACGGCACGCTGGTCTCGCGCCGGCTGCCTGGCGCGGTACTGCACGACGGTCCCGCGATCGCGCGTCGCTGCGTGGCGATGGCCACCGGCGCGCCGATCACGGACATCGACGGCGGCAAGCTGAAGCTGCAGCCCGAGTCGATCTGCGTGCACGGCGACACCCCGGGCGCGGTCCAGATCGCGCAGCGGGTGCGGCAGAGCCTCTGGGACGCGGGTGTCGTGCTGACCCCGTTCGCGGCCTGATGCGACTGCTGCCCTGCGGCAGCAGCGCGCTGCTGGTGGAGCTCGACGACCTCGACGAGGTGCTCGGCTACTACGCGGCACTGCTGGCCGAGCCGCCGGACGGTGTCGTCGACATCGTCCCGGCGGCCCGGACGGTGATGGTGGTGACTGACCCGGCCCGGACCGACCTGGCCACGCTCGAGCGGTTCTTGCGCGACACGGTGGCGCGCAAGGACAGCCGGGCCGGCGGCGACCTGGTCGAGATCCCGGTCGTCTACGACGGGGAGGACCTGGCCGATGTCGCCGGACTGCTCGGGTGCGACGTGGTCGAGGTGATCCGGCGGCACACGGCGGACGAGTGGACCGTGGCGTTCTGCGGGTTCGCCCCGGGGTTCGGGTATCTCACCGGGCAGTCGCGGTGGGATGTGTCGCGGCGCAAGTCACCCCGGACGAAGGTGCCGGCCGGATCGGTGGCGCTGGCCGGTGAGTTCAGTGGCGTCTACCCCCGCGAGTCCCCCGGCGGGTGGCAACTGCTCGGGCGGACAGAGGTCGCCGTGTTCGACCAGACCCGTGACCCGGCCGCGCTGTTGCAACCCGGGCGACGCGTCCGCTTCATCGACGTGAGCACGCGATGACGGCGCATTTCGCAGTACTGGAGACCGGGCCGTTGACCACTGTCCAGGACGCCGGGCGGAGTGGTCAGGCAGCTCTTGGCATCGGGCGGTCGGGCGCGTGCGACCGAGCGTCGTACGAACTCGCGAACCGGCTGGTCGGCAACAGTCCGGGAGCCGCCGCGTTGGAGGTCACCTTCGGCGGATTGGTGCTGGAAGCCCAGGCGGATCTGGTGTTCGCGGTCACCGGGGCTCCTTGTCCTGGCGTCCCGCTCAACGCGCCTGCCACCTTGCGGGCCGGTGAGACCCTGCGCCTTGGTGTGCCGCGCAGCGGGCTGCGGACGTACGTCGCGATCCGGGGCGGGGTTGATGCCGAGGTCGTGCTCGGCTCCCGGTCGACCGACTTGTTGTCCGGGCTCGGGCCCGCGGTCCTCGAGGCCGGGGACGTCCTGACGGCCGGCAAGGATCATGGGCGGATGCCTGGTGTCGACCTCGCACCGGTGGCGGACCCGTCCGCTGGCGAGGTCGTCGCGCGGGTGCTGCCCGGTCCTCGGCGGGACTGGTTCACCGAAGCGGGGTGGGCGTCCCTGACCAGGCAGACCTACACCGTGAGCAGCAACAGCAACCGGATCGGCGTACGGCTCGAGGGTGAACCGCTGGAGCGTGCCCGTGAAAGTGAACTCCCCAGCGAGGGGATGGAACTCGGCGCACTGCAGATCCCGCCGTCGGGACTGCCGGTGCTGTTCCTCGCCGATCATCCAGTGACGGGCGGCTATCCCGTGATCGCCTACGTCGCCGGGGCGGACCTGGACGCCTGCGCCCAACTCCGCCCCGGTCAGTCCTTGCGCTTCACCGTGTCGTTCTAGAGGACGAATCCGGTCGGGAAGGGGTCGTCTGGGTCGAGCAGGTACTGACCCATGCCGGTGATCCAGGCCCTGCCGGTGACGGTCGGTACGACGCCCGGGTGGTCGCCGACGGTGGTCTCCGAGAGCAGCCGGCCGGTGAAGCGGGTACCGATGAAGGACTCGTTGACGAAGTCCTCGTTCAGCCCGAGTTCACCGCGGGCGTGCAACTGGGCCATCCGCGCGCACGTGCCGGTGCCACAGGGCGACCGGTCGAACCAGCCAGGGTGGATCGCCATCGCGTTGCGCGAGTGGCTGCCGTCCCGGCCCGGCGCGGTGAACTGCACATGTTTGCAGGAATGGATGCTCGGATCGAGCGGATGCACCGGGCGGTCGGTGGCGTTGATCGCGTCCATGATGTCCAGCCCGGCCTGGAGAATGCGGTCCTTCTCCGACCGGTCGAACGGGATGCCGAGCTGCTCCAGCGGCAGAATCGCGTAGTAGTTGCCGCCGTAGGCCAGGTCGTAAGTGAGCTCGCCGAGGCCGTCGACCTTCACCGTCGCGTCCAGGGCGTGCGAGTACGCGGGCACGTTCTGGATCGTCACGTGCTCGGCGCGGCCGTTGCTCACGGCAACCTCCGCGACGACCAGACCGGCCGGGGTGTCCAGCCGCACCCGGGTGAGCGGCTCGGTCACCTCGACCATGCCGGACTCGACCAGCACGGTGGCGACGCCGATCGTGCCGTGGCCGCACATCGGCAGGCACCCGGAGACCTCGATGTAGAGCACGCCCCAGTCGGCGTCCGGCCGGGTCGGCGGCTGGAGGATCGCGCCGCTCATCGCCGAGTGCCCGCGCGGCTCGTTCATCAGGAACAGCCTGAGGTCGTCGTCGTGCTCGAGGAAGTACTCGCGCCGCTCGGCCATCGTCGTACCGGGGATGACGCCGACGCCGCCGGTGATGACGCGAGTCGGCATCCCCTCGGTGTGCGAATCGATGGCGCTCAGGGTGCGGATCGACCTCATGTCAACGACTCCACTGCCTTCTTCATGTCCTGCTCCAGTTGGGCGAGGTGCTCCGGCACGAGCGGTCCACGCGGCGGGCGGCAAGGGCCGCCGTACCGGCCGACGTAGTCCATGCCATACTTGATCGCCTGGACGAACTCGACCCGCGAGTCCCACCGGAACGCCGCGACCAGCGGCTCGTAGAGCGCCCTTGCCTCCTGCAGGTTACCTTCGAGCGCCAGGTTGAAGAGGCTGACGGACTCGGCCGGGAAGACGTTGGGGAATCCCGCGAACCAGCCCGTCGCACCCATCAGCAGGGCTTCCAGGGTGAGGTCGTCGGCACCCGCGACCACCGTGAGGTTCGGCGCGGACTCGCGGATCTCGAGGATGCGCCGGACATCGCCGGAGAACTCCTTCACCGCGACGATGTTCTCGATCTCCGCCAGTTCCGCGAGGATGTCCGGAGTCAGGTCGACCTTGGTGTCGTGCGGGTTGTTGTAGACCATCACCGGCAGCCCGGCCTTGGCGACCTCGGTGTAGTGGTGGATCACCTCGCCACGGTTCGCGCGGTACATGGTCGGCGGCAGGCACAGTACGCCGTCCGCGCCGTCCTCCGCCGCCTTCTCGGCCCACGAGCGGGCCTGGTGCGCACCGGCGCCGTGTACGCCGACCACGACGATCCCGTCGTCGCCGACCGCCTCGATCGCGGTCTGCGCGACCTTGCGGCGCTCCTCGTCGGTGAGGGACGAGTACTCCCCCAGCGACCCGTTCGGGCCGACACCCCGGCAGCCGCTGTCGATCAACCAGCGGCAGTGCTCGGCGTACCGGTCGAAGTCGGGCCGCAACCCGGCCGGCGCGGCGGCGTCCTCGGCGTACGGCAGGGCGGTGGCGACGATCACGCCATCCAGTTTCTCGCTCACAAGTCCTCCTGAATCTCTGCTGTTGCTAGGTCTCCGAGCCGCACGGGCTGCCCCACCGGCCTCTTGAAATCGCTGCTTGTCTCTCTTGCTGGTACTGCGTTGTCGTGCGTGGCGAGGTCTGCCACGGTGCGGGCGCAGACGCGTCCCTGGCAGAGGCCGAGGCCGACCCGGCAGGTCAGCTTGAGGCTTCTGCCTGTGGCTTGCCGTTGGCTGACCGCTTCTTGCAGGTCGGCTCGGCTGACTTCCTCGCAGCGGCAGACGAGGGTGCTGTCGTTGCTCCAGGTCTGCCAGCCGGGTTTGACCGGGTACGCCTTCGCCAGAGCCGCGGCGAAGCGTCTCGCCTTGATGACTGCCCTGTTGTTCGGCGGTCGGGTGGTTGCTTGTAGTAAGAGGGCTGCTGCGGTGCCGGCCACTTCGCCTTCTGCTGCGGCGAGTGCGGCGCCGCCGATGCCGGCGAGCTCGCCTGCGGCGAACACTCCTGGCGTGCTGGTCTGCTGGTTCTCGTCGACGATGACTGCTGGTCCACCGTCGGGTCCGGTGCCGAGGTGACAGCGGGCCGAGATCGCCAGTTCCAGTTGGGCGGTGAAGCCGAAGCCCAGGCAGACGGCGTCGACCTCGAGGTGCTGTTCGGTTCCGCTGATGGGGTTCCAGTCGTGGTCGAGCTTGGCGGTGGTGACGGACGCCACTCGGTCCCCGCCGTGGGCAGCGATGACGGTTCTTCCGTGCTTCAGGGGGATGCGGTGGCGGGCGAGGAGCGCGCCGTACCCGAACGCTTCGGTTAGCTTGCTGGGGGCAACCAATGGGTCGGTGAGCCAGCCTCTCAGGACCGTCGATGGCCGGTTGGCTTCCAGGAGGGCGACCACCTCGGCACCGACGCCGATGAGGGACTCGGCGACCGGTAGCAGGAAGGGGCCTGTTCCTGCGACGAGGACGCGCTTGCCGATTGCGATGCGCTGGCCTTTCGCCAATGCCTGTGCGGCTCCGGCGCTGTAGACGCCCGGGAGATCCCAGCCTGGGAAGGGGAGCACGCGGTCGTACGCGCCGGTCGCCAGGACGACTGCTGTCGCGACGACGGGCCAGACGCGTCGTCCGACCGCATCCGCTGGACCTTGCTGCAACCACAGCCGGGTGGTCATCCGTTTGTGCGCGACCTCTTCCGGGGACTGTGCGTCCCGCTCGATCGCCCAGACCGAGGTCTCGGTGAGGTGGGTGATCCTGCTGTGGTTGGCGATCCGGTCGCGCTGCCTTGAGAACTCGCCCCACCCGTGCTGCAGCCGCTCCGGCCTGCGCGCTTTGAACTCCACGGGCAACTGCCGATGGAACTGCCCGCCCACCGCCCGGCCGGCATCAACAAGCAGAACCTGGACCCCTGCGTCTGCCGCCGCCAATGCAGCCGCCATCCCGGCCGGCCCCCCGCCGACCACTACTACAAGGTTGGTTCGCGCCGCCTTCCGCTCGGCAGAAGCGCCGGCCGGCGTCGCAGTACCGGCTGCTTCGGAGGTTGCTGGAAGGACGGCGCCTTGCTGGGTGGTGATGGTGTCTCCGGGACTGATGGTTCGTTGGCAGGCGCGGACGTCCGGGGTTCCGTTGACGACGACCAGGCAGTCGAAGCAGGCGCCGATACCGCAGAAGACTCCGCGGGGGCGCTCGGCACCTCGGGTGGTCCGCCACGAGTCCCGCCCGCTCGCCATCAGCGCGGCGGCGACCGTCTGCCCCGGGCGCGCTTCGAGGGACTCGCCATCGACGAGGATGCGAACCGGAGTACCGGGCCGCGGTTGCGACGGATCGCCTTCAACTGAACGCAAGTACGGGCTCATGAGACCACCGATGCCGGCAACAACGCTGGTCGGTCGATGCGGAACGGGTTGGGATCAACGTGCGGCGTGAGGCCGAGAAAGAGTTCGGTGATCAGGCGACCTGTGGACGCCGCCAGGCCGATGCCCGCGCCCTCATGACCGGTCGCGTGCCAGAGCCCTTCGATCCGTGGATCGGCACCGATCACGGGGAGGTGGTCCGGCGCGTAAGGACGGAAGCCGCCGTAGGCCCGCATCACCGACACGTCGGCGAGGAACGGGAACAGGCCTACCGCCTTGCGCGCGAGCTCCCGCAGTACCTTCACGCGCACAGCGTCGTCGAACCCGATCCGCGCCCGGCTCGACCCGATCAGCACCGTGCCCCCGCGGGTGGACTCCACCACGGTCGAGGTCTGGAGATCCGCCTCGCCACTACCGACCGCCCCGACGTAGTCCGCGTCGTACACCTTGTGCCGCACACAGAGCGGCAGCGGTGCCGTCACCAGGATCATCCCGCGCCGCGGCAGCACCTGGATCGGACCACCGGCCGCTTCACTGAACGCCCCGGCCCACGGCCCACACGCATTCAGCACCGCGCCACACGAGATGACCCCCGCATCCGTCTCGAGCCCGATCACCCGCCCGGCGGCGGACCGGCGTACGGCCAGAGCGTTGACGCCGGCGCGTACCTCACCCCCACGCGCCCGTACTGCGGCCAGCAACGCCGTGGCCGCGAGTACCGGCTGGAGCTGTGCATCATCGGGGTAGTAGGCGGCGGTCGTCACCGCGCGAGTCAGCAGAGGTTCGAGCTCGAAAGCCTCGGCGGGGCTGATCACGCGGGCATCGACCCCGGCGGTCCGTTGCACCTCGGCGAACGCATCCAGCGGCGCGGGATCGGTGGTCGCGACTACCAGGCCGCCCTTGGGCTCCCACTCCACGTCGGCAAATCGCTCGGGCAGGCGCCTCAGTACTACGGGCCACTCGCGGCGGGACGCGATCGCGAGGCCGAGCTCCGGGCCTGGCTCCTTGTCGGAGACCAGCACGTTGCCCTCGCCGGCGGCGGTGGTTCCACCCGCCACGCCGCCGCGATCGACCACCAGGACCCGCACCCCGGCCGCGGAGAGCGCCTCCGCGCAGGCAGCGCCGACGATCCCCGCCCCCACGACGACAACGTCGTACCCGGTCGCCAGGACCATCCGCACACCTCCCGAACGTTCACTAAAATGAACGCTTCGAATGTACGACGCAGGACCGGCCCGGGTCAACGGGGCATCCGCTCAGCGGGGTCCTCGGGTCAGACCGGGTGGACGCAGTCGATCGCGGACGGGTGGACGTCAGGCGGGTACTCGAGCAGCAGGACGGACCTGACCAGGCCGTCGAGCGCCTCGTACTCGTGGACGGTATTGGCGCGGAAGGCGAGGTAGTCGCCGGGGCCGAGTTCCTGCGGACGACCTTGCGCGGTGATCCGGAGGCGGCCGGTGAGGATGACGTGGTGCTCGGTCCCGGGATGACCGTCCGAGTGCTGGACCGTGCCGGGGCGGATCTGCTGGTCGTAGATCTCGAGCAGCGCCCCCGGATTCTCCAGCCGCCGGAGCATCCGGAGATCGACGGCGTCCCCGCTCAGCACGTCGAGGTCGGTGGACCGCACGAGCACCAGGTCGGATGGCGGCGGCTCGTTCAGCAGCGACGACACCGGCACACCCAGAGCGTTCGACAGACTGAACACCGTCTCGATCGTCGGATTTCCGGCCCCGGACTCCAGCTGCGACAACGTGCCCTTCGCGATCCCGGACCGCCGAGCCAGCTCCGACAACGAGATCCCCTGCTCATCCCGCCGCGCACGCAGGTTCGTCCCCAGCACCTTCCCCGCACCCTGACCAGCCACAGCCGGAGCATGTCACACCCCCACCCCCACCCGTGAGCACTTCCGCAGCCACCAAGGAATGAGCCTCGCGGTTTGGACGAGAGGCGGTTGGGGCACCACGCGAGGTTGATGGCAGACGAATCCGAAGGCACAGTTCTCCTGGCCGGCGCGGCCAACCTCGCGATCGCGGTCGCCAAGTGCATCGCCGGGCTGCTGTCGGGGTCCACCGCCCTGCTCGCCGAAGCCGCGCACTCCGTCGCCGACACGCTCAACCAGGTCTTCCTGCTCACCGCGCTGAAGCGCAGCCGGAAGCCCGCGGACGCCCTGCACCAGTTCGGGTACGGGATGGAGCGCTACTTCTGGTCGCTGCTCGCGGCGGTCGGCATCTTCGTCCTCGGCGCCGGTTTCTCCATCGCCGAGGGCATCCGCGCGGTGCTCGCCCCGGAACCGGTCGCCGCACTGGCAGTCGTGTACTCCGTCCTCGTCGTCTCCTTCATCTTCGAGGGCATCTCCTGGTTGCGCGCGGTCCGGCAGGTCCGCCGGGAGGCCCACGACCAGGGGATCTCGGCGCTGGACCACCTGAAGGAGGCCGAACCGGCGGTGAAGACGGTCGCCTTCGAGGACTCGGCGGCGCTGATCGGCCTGGTGATCGCGGCGGCGGGAGTCACGCTCAGCACGGTCACCGGTGAGGAGTTCTGGGACGGCGCCGCGTCGATCGCGATCGGGCTGCTGCTGATCGGGGTCGCCTTCGCGCTCGGCCGCGACAACAAGTCGATGCTGATCGGCCAGGCGCTTCCCGACGACGTCCAGGACGAGATCCGCCGCCTGATCGCCGGCACCCAGGGGATCGACGCGGTCGTCGAACTCCTCAGCCTGCGCCTCGCCCCGGATCAGGTCCTGGTGGTCGCCCGGGTCGACCTCGACGACTCCGAGACCACCGGCGCCGCGGTCGAACAACTCGCCGAGCGGATCGACCTCGCAGTACGCCGCCAGTTCCCGATCGTCCGCCACCTCTACTTGGACCCAACGCCTGCGACCAGCCTCGACCCGGGCCCAGCCAGTCAGCCCTGACGGCGGTGTCGCAGGTCAGTCCTCGGGGCGGTTGGCGACTATGACGGCTATGGGCGGGATCACGGCGGCCACGGCGCTCATGCCGATGGCGACGGGGATCGAGAACAGGCGGACCACAAACCAGGCCAGCCCGATCAGGGTCAGGCAGGTGCCCATCAGCCAGAAGTACGCCTTGCGCCGGTCAGGCCGCTTCATCGCACACTCCCTTCACCGCTGCCAGTCTCCCACCGCACCGTGAACCTGAAGGTGGGCTGAAGGTGGGGAGCGGGGTACGGCGGGTCGCAGGGTGCGGGTGGGAGGATGGGCGGATGGCGGCGAGGGTCCTGGTGGTCGAGGACGCGGAGGCGATCAGGACCGCGGTGGGGATCGCGCTGGAGGAGGCGGGCTGCGCCGTCCTCACCAGAGGTGACGGTGACACGCTCGAGAAGGACCTGGCGGAGTTCCGGCCTGATCTGGTGCTGCTGGACGTGATGCTGCCCGGCCGGGACGGATTCGCGCTGCTGGAGATCGTGCGGCAGACCTCGAATGCGGGGATCGTGCTGTTGACCGCGCGGGATGCCGTCGAGGACCGGTTGCACGGGTTGCGGACCGGCGCCGACGACTACGTGGTCAAGCCGTTCGTTCTCGCCGAACTGATCGCCCGGGTCGAGGCCGTACTGCGGCGCATGGGCCGGCTGCGGACGGTTCTCGAGGTCGACGACCTGGTGATCGACGTGGAAGCCAGCGCGGTGACGCGAGCGGGCAAGCCGATCGAGCTGACCGCCACCGAGTTGAAGTTGCTGACGTTCCTCGCCGGGCGGCGGGACAAGGTGGCCGGCAAGGCGCAGATCCTGGCCGCGGTCTGGGGCTACGACGATTACGCGGCCAACCTGGTCGAGGTCCACGTCAGCGCCCTGCGCCGCAAACTCGGCAGCCCCCAACTCCTGCACACCGTCCGCGGCGCCGGCTACATCCTCCGCACTCCTGAAGACAACAGCGGGGCAGAGCAGGCACTGTGAGCGGGTTGCGGACGGTGTCGTTGCGGCGGCGAGTGACGGTCACGGCGCTGGTGGTGCTGCTGCTCGTGCTGCCGATCACTGGGCTGGCGGTGAAGGCGATCTTCGACGCGCAGGCCGAGCGCAACCTGAACACCCTGCTCAACGGCCGCGCCCAGCTCGCCCAGCAACTCGCGCGGCAGAACGTCCAACCGGCCAACCTGGTACGTCGAATCGATGCCGACGGCATCCGAGTGACTCTCATCCTGCGCAACGGCCAGCAACTGGGCGCGCCGGGGGTGGAACCGAGCGGTGAGATCCGCCAGGTGAAGACCACCCTCCAAGGCGGCGCAAGGACTCGCGGAGCAACTCTCCTCCTCTCCGCCGATACCTCGCTGCTCGACGGCGCAAGCCGCACCCTGCAACGGGTTCTGCTCCTCTCCGGCGCCGCCGCCCTCCTGATCACCGCCCTCGCGCTCATCCTCGGCATGCGCTTCGCCCTCGCTCCGCTCGACGCGATGACCTCCCTGGCGCGATCCATCGCCGCCGGCCGAAGAGGAGGTCGCCTGCAGCCGACCCGCCCCGATACCGAACTCGGCCGTACCGCCGCGGCCTTCGACGAGATGCTCGACTCGCTCGAAGGCGCGGAACGGACAGCCCGCGGCTCGGAGGAGCACTTGCGTCAGTTCGTCGCCGATGCCGCCCACGAACTCCGTACTCCGGTCACCGGCCTCCAGACCGCGGCGGAAACCCTGGTCCAGCTCGGCCCGGACGCCCCCTCGGAACGCCGCGAGGAACTGGAACTCCTGCTGGTCAGGGAGTCCCGCCGAGCCGGCGCCCTGGTCGCCGACCTGCTCGAGC
The DNA here is from genome assembly GCF_042657745.1 of Kribbella qitaiheensis. Taxonomy (GTDB): domain Bacteria; phylum Actinomycetota; class Actinomycetes; order Propionibacteriales; family Kribbellaceae; genus Kribbella; species Kribbella qitaiheensis. Next base: position 252,701 of record NZ_JBHSKE010000005.1, read on the forward strand.
TCGCCCGGATCGACGCCGGCCTCGTACTGCGTCGCCGACCCGTCCGGCTGAAGGATCTCGCCCAGGCCCAGGCCGACCGCCTCCGGCTGGTCGCTCCCGGCCATACCGTCCAGCTCAGCGGAGCGGACGTCGAGATCGCCGTCGACCCCGACCGCGTCACCCAGATCCTCGCGAACCTGGTCGACAACGCCCGCAACGCGACCGGCGACAGCGGTCTCATCCAGCTCCACGTCACCGCCACTCCGGACCACGCCGAGATCGTTGTCCATGACAACGGCCCCGGGGTTCCGCCGGCGGACCGGGAGCGGATCTTCCAGCGCCTGGTCCACGGCAACCGCAGCCGCGGTTCCGGCCTCGGCCTGCCCATCGCAAGGGGTTTCGCCCGAGCCCACGGCGGCGATCTCGTCTGCCTCGACCAGGGGCCGGGAGCAACCTTCCTGCTGACGCTCCCGTACAGCGCCTGACGGTTTCAGACCTTGAGCAATCCGTCGACGCTCCCCGTGTGACCGGCGAGGATCCGCCCAGCATCCGCGCCCAGGACGTCCTGCAACACCGTGGCATAGACATCGCGGAAGTCCGTCGTCGCCTTCAGATCACCATTGGACAAATCGGTCAGGCTCGGCTGCTCGCCGTAGAACCCGCCCTGCACCTTGTCCCCGATGACGAACAGCGGCCCGGCTGTGCCGTGATCCGTCCCGTCACTCCCGTTCGCGCTCACCCGCCGCCCGAACTCGGAGTACACGAGAACGACCACCTGCCGGCCGCGGTCGCTGTTGCGCATCCGCTGCACGAACGGCGTCAACGCACCATCGAGCTCCGTCAGCAACCGCTGCTGGGTGCCACGCTCATCCGCGTGCGTGTCGAACCCGCCGAGCGACACCGAGTAGGCCCGTGTCGGAACACCCGCCTCGACCAGCCCGGCGACCAGCTCCAGCTGTGCACCCAGTTGCGACCCACCACCCGCGGAAGCACCCTTGGTCCGCTGCTCGTCCTCGTCGTCCTCCTTCTCCGGCTGGTCGTGGACCGCGCCGCCGAGCACCTTCACCGCGTTCTGCAGATCCTGCAGCGACTTCGCGGCCTGCGCCTGCCAATGCTCCTCACCGGAACTCGGCTGGCCCAAGGCGGCGAACGCAGTACCGACCTTGCCCGCGGGCAGTTTCAGACCGCGGACGGGTAGTGACGCTGCCGCCGTCGTTGCCCCTGCCAACAAAGGCGGCAGCGTCGGCTCGACCGACACCGCGTGCAGCGGATCGGCACCGGCGGCATCGAGCCAGCGCCCGAGCCAGCCGGTCGGCACGGGCGTCTTCGGCGACGCCGTCTGCCAGATCGCCATCGAGCGGAAGTGGCTGCGATCCGGTTCCGGGTAACCGACTCCGCGCACGATCGCGAGCGACTTGTCGTCCCAGAATCCCTTCAGCCCCTTCAGGCCCGGGTTGAACCCGAACCCTTCACCGAGATCGAGTACCTCGCTGGCTTCGTAGGCCAGGTCCGGCCGCGCCTTCTGGTACGCCGCGTCGGCCGCGGGGACCACGGTGTTCAGCCCGTCGTTGCCGCCGTACAGCGTGACCACCACGAGTACGGAATCCTCGCTGCTCAAGGGATTCTGTACGGCGGCGCTCATCAGGTCGGACCAGCTCACCTGGGTCGCTCCGACCGCGAGCGCGCCGGCCGCGGTGACTCCGCTCATGGTGAGGAACCGGCGTCGGGTCAGGTTGTCCATGATTCTCCTCAACCGCTCACTACGTATTCGGGCGCGCAGGCCGCGACGGCGGTCAACTGCGCGGGATCTGTCAGTCCGGCCAGCGCATCCTTCGTCCGCGTCGACCAGGCATCGACACCGAGCAACGCCCGTACTCCGTCGACGCGTGCGCTGGACTTCTGCAACTGCCCGAGCTCGGCCTTCCTGGCCAGCAACTGAGCGAGACGCAGCCGGGTCACCCCGGCCGAGGTGGTCAGCCAGCTCGCGCCCGAGGGCCAGCCGCCGACACTCGGTGGACGCAGCGGCAACTGCCCCATGCCACGGAGTCCGGCGAGCAGCACCATCCGGGTCTTGTCGTCGAGCTTGGCCGGCTGGATACCGAGGGCCCGCATCAGACCGACCGCCCACTCCACCGGCTGCTTCACCAACGCGGACGTGCTGTCCCGGAAGGCTGCCTCGGCGACCATCGCCTTCAGCACCGCGCCGATGTCCCGATTGCTCCCGTAGGCCGCGACGAGGCGCCGGACTGTCTCCGGAGAAGGCGGGGTCGACGAGACCAGCCGGAACCAGAGCCGCCCGATCACGAACTCCGCGGACTCGGGCTTCGCCAGTGCCAGGTCGACGAACTCCTTCGCTCCGAACTCGCCGGACTTCCCGAGGATCGTCTTCTCGCCGGCATCATGCCGCGCGGCGACGAACACGGCCTTCGCCGAGGTCCGACGTACGGTCCAACCGGTGAGGGCACGGGCGCCTTCGAAGACGTCGACCTCGGCGTAGTGGCCGATGCCCAGGGTGAAGAGCTCGAGGTACTCGCGGGCAAGGTTCTCGTTGGGCGAGCCCTTGCGGTTGTCGTTGCCGTCCAGCCAGCGGATCATCGCTGCGTCGACGACGAGCGCCTGGGCGAGATCGGTGAAGCTGCCGCGGGCGTTTGTCCGGAAGATCTGGTTCTGCGCGAGCATCAACGGCGCACTGCGGACCTTCTGGTTGCTGGTGGCGAAGTGCCCGTGCCAGAACCAGGTCAGCCGCTCGGTCGCGCGGTCGGAGGCGACCATCCGGTCGAGCCACCAACCGATCAGTCTCGCCTCCTGGGCTGCCCGCGCCTTGTTGGCGGCTTTCCTCGCGGCCCGGTCGGCCGCGGTCTTGTCCTCGTCGGCGCCCTTCTTCTTGGCGCCCTTCTCCTTGGGCGCCTTCGTGGGCTGCGGCGGTGTCAGGACCGGCGGCGGAGTGGTCGCGGCGTCGGCCGCGGTACTGAGCAGGCGCGCGAGCGTCGCCTCGAACCCGGCGTCCAGCTCTCCCGGCGCGGGCCCGAAGCCCAGCCGGTCGCACAACCGCCGGACGGCACTACGTTCACTGATCTCACCCATGCCCCCGATCCTGTCCAGCCCACCTGGCGCTCACCACCATCCGGCGCCGATCTTCAGCCAACCCACAGCCGTCCTCGGGGGCTCGTATGCTCGAACCGTCACACCGAGAGCCGGAGGGCGGCGTATGCGGATCGGCGAGTTGTCCGAGCGGACCGGCACACCGCCGCGCCTGCTGCGGTACTACGAGGAGCAGGGGCTGATCACCTCCGAGCGGTGCACGAACGGCTACCGCAGCTACACCGAGGCAACGGTGGATCGCGTGCGCCAGGTGCGCGGCCTGCTCGACGCGGGACTCCCGACCCGGATCATCAAGCAGATCCTGCCCTGCCTGGAGAAGCCGCGGGACCTCCCTGACGCGACGCCCGAGCTGATCGCCAGCCTCGAGCTCCAACGCGACCGGATGACCGCCCGGATCGATTGCCTCACGAAGAACCGGGACGCGGTCGCGGAGTACCTCGAGGCTGTTCTGGACCGTGACCGGCCAGATCGCGAGCAGCTAGATCGTGACGGGCTAGAGCTAGACCTTGGCCGGCAGGGCGAGCTTCGCGAGAGCGTCGACGAGCGGAGCTAGTTCCGGCAGCTCGCCGGCCTTCTCCAGCGCCCCGGTCAGTACGGCGTCGTGTGTCGGCTGAGCCTGGTCGAGCAGGTCGCGGCCCGCCTTGGTGACCTCGGTGTAGATGCCGCGGCGATCTGTCGGGCACAGGTACCGCTGCAGCAACTGGCGGTCCTCCAGGCGGTTCACCAGCCGGGTCGTCGCGGACTGGCTGAGCACCACCGCGTTCGACAACTGGTTCATCCGCAGGTGGTAGTCGTCCTGCCGGGCGAGCACGTCCAGCACGCTGTACTCACTCACGGAGAGCCCGTGCTGCTTCTGCAGCGCGCGCTCCAGCTCGTCCTCGATCCGGGCGTGCAGGGCCGCCAGCGTGCGCCAGCCCTGGGCCCGCGCCTCGGCGGCGTCATCCGGTAGTCCCACAACTCCTCCTCAAGGCCTCACTTGAACTTTATCGTTGCATGAGGCAGCATGGCGCTTGTGCAATAGCCCGCGTGTGCAACTATCGCGGACGCCGGTAACAGTCAGAAGGCTACCTTCGAGGAGAAGAAAGACCATGCCTGCCGCATTGCTAGCGCTGGCCATCGGTGCGTTCGGGATCGGCACCACCGAGTTCGTCATCATGGGCATGCTGCCGGAGGTCGCCGACGACTTCGGCGTCACCATCCCTTCCGCCGGCCTGCTGATCTCCGGCTACGCCCTCGGCGTGGTCGTCGGAGCCCCGCTGCTCACCGCGATCGGCTCGAAGATCTCCCGCAAGACCGTACTGATCTCGCTGATGGCGGTCTTCATCGCCGGCAACCTGATCTCCGCCCTGGCCCCCTCGTACGGCGTACTGATGACCGGGCGGATCGTGGCTGCGCTGGCGCACGGCGCGTTCTTCGGCGTCGGCTCGGTGGTCGCCGCGTCGCTGGTGCCGAAGGCGAAGCAGGCGAGTGCGATCGCGCTGATGTTCACGGGGCTGACCGTGGCGAACGTGTTCGGCGTTCCGGGCGGCACCGCGCTGGGTCAGCAGTTCGGCTGGCGTTCGACCTTCTGGGCGGTCACCGTGCTCGGCCTGATCGGCCTGCTCGGCATCGTCTTCCTGGTACCCCGGCAGGACACCGCCGAGGGTCCCGGGCTGCGCAGCGAACTCGCGATGTTCCGCAACCTGCAGGTCTGGCTGGCGCTGGCGATGACCGCGCTCGGCTTCGCCGGCGTGTTCGCCTCGTTCACCTACATCGCGCCGATGATGACCGAGGTGGCCGGCTTCTCCTCCGGGGCTGTCACCTGGCTGCTGGTGTTGTTCGGTGGCGGCCTGGTCGTGGGCAACCTGCTGGGCGGCAAGGCGGCCGACCGCTCGTTGATGCCCAGCCTGTACGCGATCCTCGCGCTGCTGGCCGTAGTACTGGTGGCCTTTGTCTTCACGGCCCATGGGCAGGTGTCCGCGGCGATCACGATCGCGTTGTTCGGTGCGGCCGGGTTCGCGACCGTCGCGCCACTGCAGAAGCGGGTGATGGACAAGGCCGCGGGCGCTCCGGCGTTGGCTTCCGCCGGGAACATCGCCGCCTTCAACCTCGGCAACGCGGTCGGCGCCTACCTCGGTGGTCTCACCATCGAGCACGGCCTCGGCTACACCGCCCCAAACTGGGTAGGCGCCGCCCTCGCCGCCTCCGGCCTAGCGATCGCACTGACCTCCGGCCTGCTGAACCGCCGTCGCCGCGCCGCCGTCACCCCCGAACCCGCTCTTGCCACTGTCTGAAGGAATACCTGATCCCCACTGTGAAGTTCGCGCGACCTGCGTCTCCACCTTCGAGCCGTCCCACCTGGACCACCTGGCGTCGACGTCCTCGGTAGTCCCCGCCGTCAACCAGGTCGAGCTCCACCCGTACCTGGTTCCAGCCCGAAGTACGGGCCTACGGCAACGACCACGGCATCGCCATTGAGGCCTGGAGCCCACTGGCCAAGGGCGGCTCGCTGCTCACCGGATCAGGGGAGTTCCCGGGCTGGCTTGTACCGAGCGACAGGCAGTACCGCCCCGATCGCCGGGGTTCCAGGCGCGGGCAGCATGCCCCGCCGGTCCCTGCGGCGACTACTTCCTGTCCTCCGGTACGCCGCCGCGCCCCGGCGGGCGGGGCATCGTAGGGGTTACCTGCCGGCGTTGTGGGTTGTCCCCCGGGCAAGTTCGACAGGTATGGCACAACAGCAGCCGGCAACCCCCTCCTATCCGTCCGGGGGCGGCGCGGTGGGGTGGTGGCCGGTGCCGGGCCGGCTGGCGGGTCCCACGGCGGCTGGCGGCTTGTAAGGCGTCAGCGGGCGAACAGCCCGTCATCGGGAGGCCGGTCGCGGGCCTGGAGCCGATGGCGCGCGGTTGAGGCCACACCTTGTGCACCAGGTGAGCGTTCGAGCCGCCCAGGCCTGCTCAGGTGGTGCACAAAGTGCCGGGGCCGGTCCCACGGGGGCCGGCCCCTACCGCTGCCGACAAGTTCGGTGACTTCTGGGACTTGGGGGGCCGGCGAAGGCGCCAGGACTGGTGCTCTCAGGCGACAGGCTTGGCGATGACGACGGCGTTGCTGAGGTAGGCGGTGCCGTCCCAGTCTTCGCAGGTGACCAGCACCAGGCGACCGGGGACGGTCTGGTCGAACAGTTGGGCGGCCTCCTTGGCCAGCGTCTTCTTGCGGTACACCTTCACGCCTACCACGGTGTAGGCGATGCTGCCCTTGCCCGTGGTCACCTTGACCACGTCCCCGGCCTTCAGTTGGTCGAGGTCGTCGAAGGCGCCGCCACCGGCGTGCACGGTGTGCCCGGTGATGATCGCCGAGCCCTTGGCCGCTCCAGGCCGGGCGCCGGCGGACCACCATCCCACCAGCCGCGGGTTGGACGGCGGGATGAGCGCACCCTTACGAACGCGGATCGGCAAGATCCTGGCGGACACGCCCAATCGCGGTACTGACACGCGGATGGGACTTCCGGAGGCGGCGGGCTTTCGGGTGCTGGTCGCCTTCGGCTTGGCCGGCGACTTGGAAGTCGTCGGCGGCACGGCGGTCGGAGTACCAGCCGTCGCGGCCGGTGATCCGGATGCCTTGGACGATGCAGGACTTGCCGCCGCGTGCGGCTGGGATGGGCCTTGATCGGCGGCCGACGGGTCGCCTCTGAACTCGACGTAGCCGCCGATCAGGACCAGAACGGCGCCCGCCACCAGGGCCGCCCTGGTCCACCGAGGTGAACCAGAGCGATCCGGGTGACGACGCTTACCGAACATCTCAGGCGGTGTGCTGACCGCGACGCAGCCGCGCCTTCAGGACACCGCCGAACAGCAGCAGGCCACCGAGAAGCAGCAGCCCCGCACCCCAGGTGCTCTGGTGGCCGGTGCTCGCCGAGGAGGCGGTGAGGACCGTCTCCTTACCTTGCTGACCCGCGTCAACGGCGGTCGGGACCACCGGAGCGCTGGTGCTGGGTGTGCTCGACGGCGCCACGGTCGGAGTCTCCGACGGGGTTTCGGACGGCGACTCGCTCGGGGTCTCCGAAGGCGTCACGGTCGGAGTCTCCGACGGGGTCTCGCTCGGCGTCTCCGACGGGGTCTCCGAAGGCGTCTCGGAGGGGGTCTCGGACGGAGTCTCGCTCGGAGTTTCCGAAGGTGTCTCAGACGGCGTCTCGCTCGGGGTCTCCGACGGAGTCTCGCTCGGCGTCTCCGACGGGGTCTCAGACGGCGTCTCGCTCGGAGTTTCCGACGGGGTCTCGCTCGGCGTCTCCGACGGAGTCTCCGAAGGCGTCTCGGACGGAGTCTCCGACGGAGTCTCCGACGGGGTCTCGCTCGGCGTCTCCGACGGAGTTTCCGAAGGCGTCTCGGACGGCGTCTCGCTCGGCGTCTCCGACGGAGTCTCGGACGGGGTCTCCGAAGGCGTCTCGGTCGGCGTCTGCGACGGAGTCGGCGTCGGCGTCGTCTTCTCGCCGAAGCAGAAGTTGACGTGGCTCAGGCCGTAGAACTTGTCGTTGCTCGAGTTGACCGGAGGGTGCAGTGACGCGCCGGCCTGCACGCCGCCAGGGCTGTAGTCGTAGAAGTTCGCGGCCGGGCCGCCCTTCACGATGACACCCAGCACGGACCCGCCAGTGGCGATGAAGTCCACCACCGTGCCGCCGATCTGGTCGCCGGCGTGGTCGGGATCATCGACGACGAGGGTCCGCCGCGACATCGTCACCGAGAACGCCCCGTTGGACTCGGTCCCCGCGTTCGGCGGATCGAACTTCACCTCGATCGAGCCGGGAATCACGTCTTCACACTTCGGGTTGCCGTCGATGATCGCGCCGTCGGCGGAGGCCGACGGGGCCATCAGCACCGTCACGCCCCCCAGTGCGAGGACGAGAGCACCTGCTCCGCCGAGGATGGTCGCGCCGCGCGTGCCGGCAGCTTTGGTCAGGGCATCACGAAATCGTGTGGCCCGCGATACGTCGTTCACAAGAATTTCCCCACTGCTCAAGCCGTCCGGTGGACAGGCGATTTTGCGGCCGACCTTGATTTCCGGTCACTCGATGTCGGCAACAGTCGATCCCCCTTGCCGACATCGTGAACCGATGCCGTGGTGTTACAGCCGACTCGGAGCAGCCTGCTGGGGACAACCGCTTGAGCGCAAGCCGAACGGCCGCGACTCGCCGAAGATCTGACATAACGAATTGAAAACGCCTGCGGACATGTGCGTGGAGTAGTTGACCGAAGCAAGAAATGGCAGTCACTTCCGCCTGGGTCCGGCCCGCAGAAGGGCTCGAGCTGAGCTAAAACGCTGTATTACTTAGTGAAACGGCGTATCCGCTAGGATCGGCCGGTGGCACGAGTGGCGAACGACAAGACGGTGCTGGGATCGGTCTGGCTGCGCGAGGAACCGGAGCGGACCCGTGCACCACTCAGCCGGGAAGACATCGTCGAGACCGCGATCAAGGTGCTTGACCGCGACGGCCTCGAACAGCTGTCGATGCGGCGAATGGCGGTCGAGCTCGGGACTGCCGCGACGTCCGCGCTGTACTGGCGGATCGCGAACAAGAACGATCTGCTCGAGTTGGCCGTCGACGCCGTGATCGGTGGGGCGCTGGTCGAGGCGGATGAGGGAGATTGGCGGGATCAGCTCACAGCGCTGGCGCAAGCGGCCTACGGAGTACTGGCTGATCATCCGTGGGCGCCGCAGTTGCTGGCGAGCCATGCGGGGCTCGGGCCGAATTACCAGGCCTACACCGAGCGCGTGCTGGGAGTGCTCAGCTCAGCGGGCTTCAAAGGCGTGCACTTGGACGCGGCAGTCTCGGCGGTCATCCACTATGTCGTGGGTGCCGCGGTGACGGATGCCGCCTGGACCGCGACCGTACGCCGGAGCGCGCTGACTGAGCGGGATTGGCCGACGGCTGCCGGGGATCAGCTCGGCGTGGAGCCGGACACGCTCGCCGCCTACCTGAGCCGCGACGACCTCGCCGGACCGGCGGCCCGCTTCCAGTCCGGCCTTCGCGCCATCCTGATCGGCCTCCGGCCCCGCCAGCTCCGCTGATCCCGCCTGCGCGAGCCGCGTAGTGAAGGCGGGCCCTCCACCCGACGGGTCAGAGGTCGGCGAAGGCTGAAGTCGGGGACTCGAAGGCGTCGGCGACGAAGCGGAGGAAGCCGGCTGCCAGACCGCCGTCGCAGACCCGGTGGTCGAAGACGAGCGACAGTTGGGTGAGCTTGCGGATGGCGAGCTCGCCGTCGACGACCCAGGGGCGATCGATGATCCGGCCGACGCCGAGGATCGCGACCTGCGGGTGGTTGATGATCGCCGCGCTGCCGTCGACGCCGAAGCTGCCGTAGTTGTTCAGCGTGAACGTGCCGCAGGACAGCTCGTTCGCGGTCAGCCGACCCTCCCGCGCCGAGCCCGTCAGCCGCCGGATCTCCGCGTCGAGGCCGCGCGCGGTCAGCGCATGTGCCCCGACGACAGCCGGTACGACGAGTCCGCGGTCGGTCTGCGCCGCCAGCCCGAGGTTGATCCCGTCGTACTGCACGAGCTCCTCGCGCTCGGTGTCGACGAAACCGTTCAGTTCCGGGTACTTCTGCAGCCCGGCCACCACGAACCGCGCCATCAGCGCGAGCAGTCCCGGACCAGGATCTGTGCTGGTGCGCAACGACTCCCGCAGCTCGACCAGCGCGGTGGCGTCCACGTCCACCCAGGTCGTCGCCTCGGGGATCTCCGCCCGGCTCCGGCTCAAGGTCGCCGCGACAGCCTTCCGGAACCCGCTCATCGGAATCCGCCGCAACTCCGGCAACCCGGTCCGGGAGTCAGCCGAGGCGGCCGGTGCCTGCGCGGCGGGAACCTGGGGGGCTGGAACTTCGGCGGCGGGCGTCTGCACGGTCGAGGCCGAGCCGGCGCCTCGGGCAAGCGCTGCGTCCGGGCGAGCACCCGCGATGGCGGCCTCGACGTCGCGGCGGACGATCAGCCCGCCGGCGCCGGAACCACTTACCTCGCGCAGATCCACCTTCGCGTCACGAGCCATCCGGCGTACCAGCGGGGAGATGACCAGCGGCACCGACGACGTGACCGCCTCGGCCACGATCGCAGTACGAGGCTTGCGACGCCGTCCGTTGCGCGCGCCCTCGGAGGTTCCGTAGCCGATCAGGACGTTCCCCGAGCCGGCTTGCTCCTCCTTGCGATAGGCCTCAGCGGCCTCGTCCTCTTCGCGACTTGACTCGGCCGCGGTGTCCTCGCGGCGCTCACCAGCGGCCGGCACACCGATCGTGATCAGCGGCTTTCCAACGTCGACCGTGCTGCCCTCCACGCCGTGCAGTTCGACCACGACGCCGGCGTACGGAGATGGCACCTCGACGATCGACTTCGCGGTCTCGACCTCGGCGACCGGCGCGTCCACCACCACGACGTCGCCCACGGCCACCAGCCAGCGGACGATCTCGGCTTCGGTCAGCCCTTCGCCGAGATCCGGCAGGAGGAAGGTCTGAGCGGTCGTCACGAGTCCTCCCACTGCAGGTCGTCCACGGCGTCGAGGATGCGATCCACGCCCGGCAGTTGGTGCCGCTCTAGCTTCGGCGGCGGGTAGGGGATGTCGAACCCGGTGACCCGCCGGATCGGCGCGGCCAGCGAGTGGAAGCAGCGTTCGGTGACCCGGGCAACGATCTCGGACGAGACGCTCGCGAACCCACTCGCCTCGGCGACGACGACAGCCCGCCCAGTACTGCGAACCGCCGCGCACACCGTCTCGTCGTCGAACGGCACGATCGAGCGCAGATCGACAACCTGCAGTTGGCGTCCTTCGGCAGCGGCGGCGTCGGCTGCCTCCAACGCGATCGGCACCGACGGGCCGTAGGCGATCAGCGTGGCGTCGCGGCCTTCCCGGCGGACGACGGCCTTCCCGATGCCCGGCTGCTCGGCGGTGAGATCGACCTCTTCCTTGGCCCAGTAGAGCTTCTTCGGCTCCATGAAGATCACCGGGTCGGGGAACTCGATAGCCTTGCGCAACAAGGTGTAGGCGTCCGCCACGGTGGCCGGCGCGACCACGGTCAGCCCGGGCGTGTGCGCGTAGTAGCTCTCGGACGAGTCGCAGTGGTGCTCGACCCCGCCGATGCCGCCGGCGTACGGCATCCGGATCACCATCGGCAGGGTGACCTTGCCGCGGGTACGGTTCCGCATCTTGGCGACATGCGAGACGACCTGCTCGAAGGCCGGGTAGCCGAAGGCGTCGAACTGCATCTCGACGACCGGGCGCATCCCGTTCATCGCGAGCCCGACCGCCATGCCGACGATGCCGGACTCGGCCAGCGGCGTGTCGAAGCACCGGTCCTCGCCGAACTCCGCGGTCAGCCCGTCAGTGATCCGGAAGACTCCGCCGAGCGCACCGACGTCCTCGCCGAACATCAGGACGGTGTCGTCGGCCCGCATCGCGTCCCGCAGCGCGTGGTTCAGCGCCTGGGCCATGGTGAGCTTCTGGTGCGACATCTCAGGCCTCTTCTCGCGCGATCTCGTCCTGCAGGAACGCCGCCTGCTCCTGCAACTGCGGCGTCTGCACCGCATACAGGTGCTCGAACAGCTCGGCCGGATCCGGCGAGACCTCCTGCATCAGCCCATCGCGGAGGTCGGCCGCGATCTTGTCTGCCGCCGCCGTCGCCTCCGCGCGGTGCGCTTCGTCCAGCAGGCCTTGCTCGGTCAGGTAGGCATCCAGCCGCTTGATCGGATCACGCTCGAGCCAAGGAGTGACCTCCTCGTCGTCGCGGTACCGGCTCGCGTCGTCGGCGTTGGTGTGCGCCTGCACGCGATACGTGTGTGCCTCGACGAGCTGCGGGCCCTCCCCCGCTCGGGCCTTGTCGACCGCCTGTCCCAGCACTGCGAGCAGCCCGGCCAGGTCGTTGCCGTCGGCCCGTTCCCCGGGTACGCCGTACCCGATGCCCTTGTGCGCGAGGGACGGTGCGACGGTCTGCCGCGCGAGGGGTACGGAGATCGCGTACTCGTTGTTCTGGATGAAGAAGACCACCGGCGCCTTGAAGACGGCGGCGAAGTTCAGGGCCTCGTGGAAGTCGCCCTCGCTGGTCGCGCCGTCTCCGCAAAGCGCCATCACGACGGTGTCCTCGCCCTTGAGCCGGGCGGCGTGCGCGACTCCGACGGCGTGCAGCAACTGCGTCGCCAGCGGCGTCGACTGCGGCGCCACGTTGCGCTCGTGCGGGTCGTACCCGGAGTGCCAGTCGCCCCGCAGCAGCGTCAGCGTCTCGATCGGGTCGACTCCGCGGCTGATGATGGAGACCGTGTCGCGGTAGGTCGGGAACAGCCAGTCCTGCTCGCGCAGCACCATGGTGGCCGCGACCTGGCAGGCCTCCTGGCCGTGCGACGACGGGTAGACGGCGAGCCGACCCTGCCGGACGAGCGCGCCGGCCTGGTCGTTGATCCTGCGGCCCACGACCAACTGTGCGTAACCGTCGACGAGGGCGTCCGCGGACGGCATCCCGTACTGCGGGTTGTCGTGCCGGGCGCCGTGCTCGTCGATCAACTGAACTGGTTCGGCGGAGGGGAGCAAACGCTCCTCGACGGTGGTCATGGACCCTCCTGCACAGGAGACGGACGGATGCTTCATCGTCATACTTCTGGCCATTCGGATCCATAGCTGGAAGAATCACGAGATGTTTGGTCTCAGTCAGCAACCCTGAGGAGCAGAATGTCCGACCAGGTGATCACCGCGGCGGCGGAAGCTGGACAGATGGTCGTCGCCCCGGCGCTCGACGAGATCGACCGGCAGATCGTCGCGGCCCTGAGCCAGGACGGCCGGCTGTCGATCCGGGCCCTCGCGGACCAGGTACACATCTCCCGCGCGAACGCCTACGCCCGGGTCGAACGCCTCACCGGCACTGGCGTCATCACCGGCTTCACGGCCACCGTGGACTCGCTGAAACTAGGCCTCGCGACCTCGGCATACGTCACCCTCAGTCTCCGCCAGAGCTCCTGGCGAACCTTGCGGGAACAACTCCAGGCCATCCCCGAGGTGAAACACATGGCGCTGGTCGGCGGCGACTTCGACGCCATCCTCCTGGTCCGGGCCGCCGACAACGAGGGCCTCCGCCGAGTAGTCCTCGAAAAACTCCAAGCCATCCCCGAAGTCTTGGCCACCCGCACCGCCCTGATCTTCGAAGACCTCGGCACGCTGTGACGTCGCCCTGAACCACCACCACGGAGTCAAGACAACGCCACTGGCGGAATTCACCACCGACGAGTGCCCCTGAGCCCCGGAGTACAGGTCAGTACTACGCGCCGTGGCGGCGGTGGCGGTCGGTGTAGGAGCGGAGGGCTCGGAGGAAGTCGACCTCGCGGAAGGCGGGCCAGTAGGCCTCGCAGAAGTAGAGCTCGGAGTAGGCGCTCTGCCAGAGCAGGAAGTTCGACATCCGCTGCTCGCCGCTGGTGCGGATGATCAGGTCCGGGTCCGGCTGGCCGACGGTGAACAGGTGCTTGGTGATGTCGTCGGCGCTGAGTGTCTCCGCGAGGCTGTCGAGGTCGTTGCCGGCCTCCGCCTCGGACTCCAGCAACGAGCGGACCGCCTCGACCACCTCCTGCCGACCGCCGTACCCGACCGCGAGCGTGATGTGGTTGCCGGTGGCGCAGTCCTTCGTCGCCTCGACGGCGCCCTTCAACGCGTACGCCGTACTGTCCGGCAGCAGGTCGAGCAGTCCCGCGATGTGCACCTGCCACCGCCCGCCGGGTTCCGCGAGCCGGTTGGCGAGGATGTCCTCCGTGACCTGCATGAGGTGAGCGACCTCGGCATCCCCGCGCTTGACGAGGTTCTCGGTCGAGCAGAGAAAGATCGTCACGTGCGGGATCCCGGCCGTCTCACACCAGCCGAGCAGATCCCCGATGTGCTCGGCCCCGTAGCGGTGCCCGACACTCGGATTCGCATGCCCCTGCCCCCGAGCCCACCGCCGATTCCCATCAATCACGACACCGATGTGCCCCGGCAACGCACTTCCGCGCAACTGAGCCCGGAGGCGGCGAACATACAAGGCATACAACGGTCCGAGAGCAGGCATGCCAAGCAACCTACCCACCCACACACACTCGTGAACCGACCGCCGGAAACGCCACCGGGCCAACCACCCGCCGGTACGGAGGATCCCGGCAGGTATTCAGCCCTCGGACCACTCAGTGGTTGGTTGGCCGAGTTTGTGGGTGCCGAAGGTCCATTCGAAGCCTTCGGGGTCGGCTACGCGGCAGCGGTAGTTGCCCCACTCGGTGGTGTCCGGGGTCCAGACGGACTCGGCGCCTGCCTGCGTAGCGGACGCGTGGATCTCGTCCACTGCGGCCTCGGAGTCGAGCGCGATGTAGCTCCCGTACCCGACACTGTCCCCCTTCCGCGCGGGCCGTTCGTAGCCCACCTCGTCGGTGAACAACGTGATCGCCACCCCGTCACGCCGCATCTCCGCGTGCATGATGCCGCCCTTGTCGTCGGGGTACTCCATCGTCGTCTCGAACCCGAAAGCCTTCTCCAGCCACCGCAACGCCGCCACCGCGTCCCGGTACCCGAAGTACGCATGCAAACTGGCTCCACTGCTGTTCTCAGTCATAGAAACAGCGTCCCGCCCGAAGCGGCCAGCTCTTGACCTCTACTTCAATTTCATCCGGCTCGGCGCCTATGACCCCCCGGCGGCTCGGGCTCGCGCCGCCGGGGTTCAAGTGGGCTACTGCTGGAAGTGGCCGGGGCCTAGGACCTGCCAGGCGTTGGCGGTGGGGTCGGTGATCGAGCGGGTCGGGATGGTGAAGGTGCGGACCTGCTTGTTCGGGCGGCTGATGGCCCAGAAGGTCGGCTTGGATGACGAGCGGTCCCAGGCGATGCCCTGGCCCTGGACGTCGGGGAGATCGACGGTGGCGACCCACTCGAGTTCGGCGCCGGCCTTGGGCAGGTTCATCACGTACGCCTCGCCGAGGTCGTGCCCGGTCAGCCAGAGCCGGCCATCCGGTGCCCACGATCCGCCGGAGTTGCTCATCGGCTTGAACTTGTCGAGGATCTGCTTCGGGATCGTCCAGGACTCGGTGACCTCGAACTTGTCGTCCAGCTTCACCACCTGGGTGTTGTAGGTCTCCCCGTACGGCGTGGTCTGGCCGTCCTGGATCACGTCGTAGTTCGCGAACCCCGCCCACCAGGCGCCGTCGTGCCGGTCCAACCAGGTCAGCGAGCCGCGGTAGATGCCGAAGCTGAAGGTGTCGACGTGCCGCATCGTCTTGGTGTCGAACACCTCGATCGAGCTCTCCATCGGCGAGTCCGGGTAGTTCGAGTGCACGGCGTACAACTTGCTGCCGACAACCACTCCGCTGTCCATGTGCTGGAACGGACCACCCTCCACCCCGGCGAACTGCAGCAGCGGCTGGCCGGTGGTCCGGTCGTGCTTGGTGATCGTGGTGTTGTTCACCGCGTAGAAGTACTTCTGGTCGACGGCGACAGCCTGGTTCGCGTCGAACGCGGCGTACGACCGCAGCGGCGTCGCGGCGAACGACGGCGGCTCGGCAGCGGCCGCAGTACCGGCAGCCTGTACTGCGGGTGCTGTGGCTGACGCGGTCGGCAGGGCGACCAGCGCGAGGAATGTGGTTGCCACCAGCAAGGCGGACAGTTTCGGGCGGATCCTGTCATCCTCCAGGCGATGTGATTCAGACCGGGTGGAGGCAGTTTCACCGTGGTCGCGGTGCAGGCCCGGAACACCCCGCGCCAACTGGATGAATGGTGAATGAATGACCCTTGCGGCAGGCAACTGCGGTGAGGCCAGGAGTCTCCGATCCCTTCGTCGGTCCGGACCAGCGTGCGTTGGAGGAGATGCTTGCCGGCTTCGAGCCGGCCGGTACGGCATAGTGCCCGTCTCAGCGATCGACGGCTGGATGATGCTCGGCACGCGCAGCACTCGCCCGAGCGGCTCGCTGTCGGCGGAACCAGATGAACAGCGCGATGCACGGGATCAGCAGGCCGCCGACGCCCAGGACCAGGAAGTCCCAGAAGGCGCCGACGTGGTCGACCAGCCAGCCGAAGTTCTGCCCGAAGAACCCGGTGACGAAGGTGAGCGGCAGGAACACCGTGGCGAGGATGGTGAGCTGCTCGATCGTCGCGTTCTGCCGCACGCTCACCTTCGTCTGCTCGACCGAGATCACCGCCATGTTCGCCTCCAGCACGGTGGCGAGCAGATCGCGTTGCGCGGCGACCTCCTCGTTCACCAGCACCAGGTGGTCGTGGACGTCGCGGAAGTACGGCAGCAGGCCGGTGTTGCGCGCACCGCGCTCCAAGGTCGCCAGTACCGCGAGCAGCGGGTGCACCGCGCGGTAGAAGTCGGTCACCTCGCGGCGGAGGAAGTAGATCCGCTCGGTCGGTGCGACGGATCCCGCGAACACCGTGGCCTCGACCTGCTCGATGTCGCGTTCGAGCTCGACCACAACCGGGCCGTACCCGTCCACGACCTGGTCCAGGATCGCCCAGAGCACCGAGTTCGTGCCGTTCTCCAGCAGCTCGGGGCGTTGCTCGAGCCGGGTGCGCGCGCCGTGCAGCTCACTCGCCACCCCCTGGCGGACGGTGATCACGAACGCCTTCCCGACGAACACACTCACCTCCCCGAAGTCCACCTCCTCCCGCTCGTCGTCGTACCGGGCGGTCCGCAGGATCACCAGCCGGATGTCGCCCTCGTACGGCTCCACCTTGGGCCGCAGGTGGAAGGTGCGGGCGTCCTCGACGGCGAGTTCGTGCAGGCCGAAGCTCGTGCTCGCCTGGTCGAGCTCCTCCATGGTCGGGTCGAACAGCCCGAGCCAGACGAACCCACCCTGCCGGCACCGTTCAGCGGCCTCCTCGACCGACATCGCCCCGACATGCTGACGACGCCCGTCGAGGTAGTAAGCGCAGTCGACGATCATGGTCTGCTCCTCACTGTCGCGCGGCCGGTACTGCGGCCGTGGTACCCCCGATCCTGACTCTCGCGACGGCCGGGAAATAGGCTTGGCGGGACAAAGCCTCGATGAACTTCCCGACCCGTGCTCGTCAGAGGAGATCCGTGATGGCCCGTCCTACCGTGCTGATGCCCGGCCCGATGAACCGGTCGGTGCTCGCCGGTACCGCGGAGCACTTCGAGGTGATCCGGCTCTGGGAGGCGGACGACCCGGAAGCCGTACTGGCCGAACGGGGCAAGGACATCGTTGCCGTCGCCAACTCGGGGACGACGATCGACGGCGCCTTCCTGGACAAGCTGCCGTCGCTGCAGATCGTGGCGAGCTTCGGCGTCGGGTACGACAAGATCGACGCGGCGGCCGCGGCGGAACGCGGTGTGGTGGTCACGAACACGCCGGGCGTGCTGGACGACGAGGTCGCCGACACCGCGCTCGGGCTGCTCCTGATGGCTGCCCGGCAGCTCCCGCAGGCCGAGCGGTATCTGCGGGAAGGGAAGTGGAAGGAGCGGGCGTATCCGTTGACGCCGGCAACGTTGAAGGGCCGGACGATGGGGATCCTCGGGTTCGGCCGGATCGGCGAGGCGATCGCGCACCGGGCCGAGGCGTTCGGAATCTCCATCGCCTACCACAACCGCAGCCAGAAGGACGTTGCCTACCGCTACTATCCGTCGCTGCTGGAGCTGGCGCGTGCCGTCGACATCCTGGTGGTCGTGATCCCGGGCGGCGACGAGACCCGGCACCTGGTGAACGCCGAGGTGCTCGAGGCACTCGGTCCCGACGGAATCCTGGTCAACGTGGCCCGCGGGACTGTGGTCGACGAGGCCGCGCTGGTCGACGCGCTGCGCTCCCGGACGATCCTGAGCGCCGGACTGGACGTCTTCGAGCACGAACCGGACGTGCACCCCGGTCTGCTGGAGCTCGACAACGCGGTACTGCTCCCCCACGTGGGATCCGCCACAATCCCGACCCGCGACGCGATGGGCCGCCTGGTCGTGGAGAACCTGGTCAGCTGGTTCGCCACCGGCGTACCGGTGACTCCTGTCCAGGAGTCGAGGGATCTGGTAGGCAGAGGGCGTGGCTGATCAAACCGACGTCCGAAAGATCGCGCTCGAACTGCCGGAGGTCCGGGAGGCGGAGGACCGTTTCGCGTTCTCCGTCGAGAGGCGGGGGTTCGCCTGGGGCTGGCTGGAGCGGCCCGACCCGAAGAAGAAGCGCGTCGTGAACCCCGAGGTCCTGGTCGTCCGGGTGGCCGACGAAGGCGAGAAACAGTCCCTCCTGGCCGCCGACCCGGCCAAGTTCTTCACCGAACCCCACTACGCCAACTACCCCGCCATCCTCGTCCGGCTCCCCGCCATCACCACCGCCGAACTCCGCGAACTCCTCACCGACGCCTGGCGCCTCCAAGCCCCCAAATCCGTCATAACCACCTTCGACGAGGCCTGATCACCCGCCTGATGACCACCGACACCTGCGCGACCTGCGGGCGGGCGAGCGACGCCCACGACCGCCACGTGCGCTTCACCCTCCCCGATCCCATCCTCGACCTGCCCGACTGGGAGCAGACTCCAGGCTTCTGGATGAGCCATGAGACCCCGGTCGAGTCGGTGATGATGCAGGTGGAGGGCTACGGAGCCTTCATCCGGGCACTCCTCCCGATCCACCTGGAGGGAGGGCACAAGCTCACGTACGGCGTCTGGATCGGCGTCCACCCGGCAGCCTTGCAGGAGGCCTTCGCCGTCTGGTGGGGCGAGAACCCGGCCTACCTGGACCTACGCCTCGACGGCATCCTCGCGAACCGCCTCGAGCCCTGGGACCTTTTCGCCGTACCGGTCATCGCCACAGTGAAGAACCAGGACGAAACCCCTTACTGCACCGAGTCCTCCGACCCCCTCCTGTCGCGCGTCCTGACAGAGGAATGGCCCCACGAGACCGTCCTCAGCTAGCAGGCTGGGTGGTGGGGAGGTCCCAGATTCGGTTGGTTTGCCAGGCATATTCCCAGGCCTGGATGTCGGGGGGCTCGATGCCGAAGCCGGTGAGGATGGCGCAGACCTGCTCGCGGTGGTGGTTCGCGTGGTTGAGGGACTGGGCGATGAAGATGCCGGCCCGGGTGCCGCGGGTGCCGTCGTCCACGATGATGATCCGCTCGACCTCGATCGGCTTGGAGAGGGTGTCCTCCCAGAGCAGCCGCGCCTCCTCGGCCCACTGCTCGAGCGTGTCGAAATCGGCCGTCTCGTTCCCGTCGGCCCACGGCAACTGCTCGCTGTCCGCCAGCCGGCGCAGATAGCTTCCGTCGCACGTGATGATGTGGTGCAGCGTCGCGAGGATCCCGCCGAAGGTGCCGACACCCGTGACTTCCAGCTGTTCCGCCGTGAAGTTCTGGTCCCGGCAGAACGCGAGCAGATGCTTCGTCGCCCAGTTGTTGTGCCGGATTGCGTCGAGCAGCACCTCGTTCACGATCTCTCCCGTCGGTCGCCGGTTCCTCCGACGGTAGATCGTGACGCCGCACCAGACGTACCCATTTATCCACGGAGAGTGCCGAGGATCTCCTCCCAATGATCGTGGAGCGAACCGAGATGTCCCGCGCCCTCGCGAACCACCAGCCTCGCGCCGGGAATGCTCGCGGCGAACCACTCGCCGTTCCGGACGGAGGCGTTCGCATCGAGCTCGCCGTACCAGAAGGTGGTCGCGCAGCTGACCTGCGACGGGTCGAAATCCCAAGCCCTGAAGGTGATCGCGGCGTCGCGGAGATACCCGTTCGGGTTGATCAGGGCCTCCCGGACCGAGCCCGCGAGCTCGCCAGGCGTCAGCCGCGCGAGGACCTCGGCGTCGAGGGACGACACCCGCTCGGTGAACCGCCGGACCAGCGCCTCGTCGTCGGGATCCCCAGGCGCGAGGCTCTCGACGTATGCCTCGAACTCCGGCCGGGCCAGCTCGATCGTGTCCTCGACCGACCTGCGTGCGAAGTCCGCGAAGTACTCCTGCTTGTCTGCTGACAGGTCGTCCCGGTGGATCGGCGGATCCAGCTCGGTCAGGATCGCCGGGCTCGCGACGACGCCGACCGCCGTCACCCGCCCGGGCTGCCGAACCGCGCACGCCAGCGCATACGGACCCCCGATGGACATGCCGAGTACGGCGTACCGCTCGATGCCGAGCAGGTCCGCCACCGCGGCAACGTCGTCCGCCACCGACCCGTGGGTGGAGGCAGCCTCGTCCGACCAGCCGTAGCCCGGCCGGTTGACCGAGATCAGGCGGACGCCGGTACTCCGCGCCGCCTCGTCTCCGGCGAACGCCGCATGCCGCGTGTCCGGGCAGCCGTGCAGGAAGAACACGACCGGTCCGGCCTCCGAACCACCCTGCCAGTACTGCGCCTGCCGGCCGTCCGGCAGGCGCAGCAGGTCAACGAACACTAGCCCTGCGGTTGGCTGACGTTCACCATCCAGCCGATGCCGAACTTGTCGACGCACATGCCGAACTCGTCGCCCCACATCTGCTTCTCCAGCGGCATCGTCACGGTGCCACCGTCGGCCAGACGCTCGAAGTACCCGCGGAGCTCGCCACCGTCGTCGCCGCTGAGGCTGATGGTGCCGTTGCTGCTCTGCTGCATCCCCTCGGGCGTATCCGCGCCCATCAGCACATACCCTGAGGGGCTCTCGAGCTGGCCGTGCATGATCTTGTCAGCGTCCGGCGAATCCGCCGCGCCGAACTCTCCGAACGTGTTGATCGCCAGCTCACCGCCGAACACGTCGCGGTAGAACTCCAGCGCCTGCCGCGCGGTGCCGTCGAAGCTGATGTACGGATTGAGTCGCGAAGCCATCACTAACCCCCTGGTCCAAGGACCGCTCGTTGCCCGGATACTGCCTAGGCTTCGCACCCTAGACCCACCCTCCGACAGTCCACGAGCCCTCGAAGAGCACGGTTCTCCGCCGGTTCCGGCACGAATCCGTCGCGTGATCGGG
The DNA here is from genome assembly GCF_042657745.1 of Kribbella qitaiheensis. GTDB lineage: Bacteria > Actinomycetota > Actinomycetes > Propionibacteriales > Kribbellaceae > Kribbella > Kribbella qitaiheensis. The sequence continues at coordinate 273,655 of NZ_JBHSKE010000005.1, forward strand.
CAGTCGCGGAGGGGGCGCGGCGCCGGCCGCCCGACCTGCGCTCACGACTAGGGTCGGCGGTCATGATCCTGCGGCACATCACCATCGATTCCGGCGATCCCTACGCGCTCGCCACCTTCTGGAGCGAGGTCACCGGCTGGCCCGTCTCGGCGACCGACGAGCCCGGCGACACCGAAGTACTGGTCGAGTCCCCGAGCCCCGTCCCCGGCCTGCTCTTCATCGCCGTACCTGAGGCCAAGACCCTCAAGAACCGAGTCCACATCGACTGGCAACCCACCGACCGCACCCGCGACGAAGAGGTCGACCGCCTCCTCGCCCTCGGCGCCACCATCCACGAGGACCACCGCCAACCCAACGGCCGCGGCTGGGTCACCCTGCTCGACCCCGAGAACAACGAGTTCTGCATAGAACGCAGCCAGTCCGAAACCGACAGCTGACCCCCGGTACTACGGTCCGCGGGCGTGGTTGGGTGGGTGGATGAGAGCTGCAGCTGTTGTCGAGACCGTCGGCAGGATCGTGGAGGCTCGCTGGCCGACCACCGAGGCGGAGCGCGTCGGGTTGTTCGCTGAGGTCGGCTTCGTGGACCTCGCCGGCGGCGACAGGCAGTTCACCGCGCTCGGCGGCGAGGGCCGGTGGAGCACGTACGACGACCAGTTCCTCGGCTTCAGCCTGTTCCTGTTCGAGGGAGAGGCGCGTCCCCGGTACGACGAGCTGCGGCGGCTGCTGATCGAGAAGTTCGGGGCGCCTCTCGAGGAGTGGGGTTCCGCCGAGCTGCCGGCGATCGCCTGGAACGTGCGGGACCTGGTGATGTCGATGTACTGCCATGCCGACCAGGCCAACTGCGTCCAACTGGCCCTGGAGCACGCCGAGCGATCGGCCGCCAGTGAACATCGCGCGGGTGTCGAGCGTTAGTTGACGCGTTGGACCAGTTCGATGGGGTTGTCGTCGAGGTCGGCTACCCAGGCGACTCGTAGGCTCCCCAGCCAGTCGTGCGGGGTGGACAGCGGCTTGGCGCCGGCTGCGACCAGGCGGGCGTAGGCGGCGTCGGTGTCGTCGGTCCAGAGGACGATCTCCATGCCGCGGCCGGGCTGGGTGAGATCGAGCGGAAGGCCGTGGTCCGCGATCGCCGAGTCGACCGAAGCGATGCCGATCTTGAAGCCGTCCAGGACGAGTTCCACGTGGATCGGCTCGCCGTCGGCCGGCGTACGGAACGTCTCCTCGAAGCCGAGGCTGCGGTAGAACCCGACCGAGCGGACCACGTCCGCCGAGTAGATGTTGACCTGCGCTGCGGAGAACATCTGCCGACCCTAGTGGTCCCCCGAGGGCGCGAAACCTCGCCCGCCGCAGCCGCAGAGTGTGCTCCGCCCGCGCTGAGGGGGTTCGCCCACTGTCAGAGCAGTGGGGTAACCCCCAGAGGAGGCAGCGAACCCTCCGAGGAGGTAGCGAACCCCCCCAGAGCACTAGCGGTCCCCCGGGAGGGCGCGAAACCTCGCCCGCGCAGCCGCACAGTGTGCTCCGCCCGCGCTGAGGGGGTTCGCCCACTGTCAGAACAATGGGGTAACCCCCAGAGGAGGCAGCGAACCCCCCGAGGAGGTAGCGAACCCCCCAGAGCACTAGCGGTCCCCCG
>NZ_JBHSKE010000006.1:0-656932 GCF_042657745.1 Kribbella qitaiheensis
GCGGAGAGTCAACACATCGAGTAGATCCTCTGGATATCTCAGAAACAATCAAACTGACTTGAATCATTGTTATTCAAAGGAATCCGCCACAAACAAAAGACAACCCAACACCCAAAATCCCAGACAGGACCAGGGTGGACAAGATCATCCAATGCCGTGAACGGGGATAATACTGTATTTCGGCATTGACTTTCGGCACGCTGTTGAGTTCTCAAGAATCGGACGCACACCGCATCCCCAGCCTTTCGGCCTGGACTCCGGGGCAACCCGCCAAACTTTACTGTTCTAACCGAAGCCGGTCAAATCGGCTTCTTTTGTCCCAGTCCCCCTGCATGTCTGTGTTACTGAAACCCGCTCGAGGCGTGTCTCAGCTCCTAGAACCTTCAGGGAGTTTGGAGCCGCCGGCCGCTCTCGCGTCCCGCACTCGCTCCAACAAGAAGAACATTACTGACATTCGGGCCCAAGATACAAATCGAGGCCCGAGAGCCCCTCTCGCCACACCAGTCACTCGCGTCTCCGCGAGCTCGTCCCCCCATCGTGCACGACGACTCAAGCCGGGTGACGGAGAGACGGTAGATGGGTGAGAGCGAAGGATCCGCTCCCACCCATCCGAGTACCGCATCGTCCAGCAGACGCCTCTCGGCGAGTGGCCGCTCGTAGCGGCGAAGTGTGAGGCCCGGGGGTCATGCACTGGACGACATCTGGTGTAACCAGCTCCTCCGTGGAGCTATTCCCGCATCACCAGGAAGACTTGGTGATGCCCGGGAGCTCCCCGCGGTGGGCCATGGTGCGGAAACGGATGCGGGAGATGCCGGCCTTGCGGAGATACCCCCGCGGCCGGCCATCCGCCGCGTCCCGGTTGCGCACCCTGATCGGGCTGGCGTCCCGCGGCAGCTTCTGCAGTTTCAGCTGCGCCTCGCCGCGCGCCTCGAACGGAGTGGCCGGATCGGCGATGATCCGCTTCAGCTCCGCCCGGCGCTCGGCGTACAGGGCGACTGTCTGCTTGCGCTGGTCGTTCTTGACGATCTTGCTCGTCTTCGCCACGAGCCGGCTTTACCGCTCTTCGCGGAAGTCGACGTGCTGGCGGACCTTCGGGTCGTACTTGCGCATCGTCAGCCGGTCGGGGTCGTTCCGGCGGTTCTTCCGGGTCACGTAGGTGAAACCGGTCCCCGCGGTGCTCCGCAGCTTGACGATCGGGCGGACGTCGTTGTGCTTGGCCATCAGACCTTCCCTCCAGGCACCCAGTGGTGCCGTTGAACCTCTGTACGGTGAACGCCAGTCGCCTGGTCGGGTATTCCGGACCGCTGTCCTGCCGGAACCGCTCGGCAGCAGTATACGTTGTACTGGTTATCGTTTTCAATAAGACCGAAGAGGTGCCATGCCGAGCCACCTGCCGATCACCCTGCTGACGGGCGTCGACGAACCCTCCCGCGGCACCGTGGCGACCACCCTGCTCGAGACCGCCGAACCGGCCACAGCGGTGCTGGTCGAGTACGACGTGAGCGGCCTGGCGGGCGGGTCCGTACTGCGGATCGCGCGCACCACGTCCGGCGTGATCGACGGCGAGGTGATCCGGATGGGACACCCGTGCGTGTCCTGCGCGATGCGGGACTCCCTGGTCCCTCTCCTGGTGAGCATCGCCGCGACCGGAAAGTACGCCTCGGTGGTCGTGTCGGTCCCCGGCGCGGGTGACACCCAGGCGCTGGCCGAGGAGATCGCCCGCGAAGCCGGTGACGATCTGCGGGTGATCTCGGTACTGACCGTGCTCGATACGGCCACCTTCACCGAGGACGTCACGAGCGAGGACCTGATCCACGATCGCCGTATTCCGACCGCCGCCGAGGACGGCCGGGCGATCGCGGAGGTCCTGGTCCGGCAGGTCGAATACGCGAACGCCGTGATCCTCCATACCGACGAGCCCGAGCAGGCGAAGGCGCAGGTGGCGAAGGCCCTGGCTGAGGCGATGAACCCGCAGGCTCTGGTCCGGACCACCGAGACGGCCGCCGAGCTGTCCGGAGTACGGCTTCATGATCCGGATGCGGCTGAGACGTGGGTCGAGCCCGGGTCGATCAGTGCTCCGCTCCAGTCGGAGGGCGGGGTGGAGACGTTGGTGTGGCAGTCCACGCGGCCGTTCCACCCTGAGCGGCTGTATGACGCGCTCGAGGACCTGGTCGCCGGGACCGCTCGGGGCAAGGGCACTGTCTGGCTCGCCTCGCAGCCGCATGCCCGACTCGCCTGGGACAGCTTCGGCACGAACATCGCGCTCGGCGTCCTGGGTCCATGGCTCGCGGACCTGCCGGCGGAGCGCTGGTCCGAGGTCGGGCCGACGCACCAGGCCCGTTCGGCGCTCGAGTGGCACCCCGAACATGGCGACCGGGCGTCGTACCTGTCCATCACCGGGATCGATCTGGACGTCCGGGAATTAGCGCGGCTGCTCGATGGTTGTGTCATTCGTGCGGATGAGTGGGACAGCACAATGACCGACCCGTTCGCCCCTTACCTGGAAGGAAGTACCGCAGCATGAAGAAGGACATCCACCCCGACTACCGCCGGGTCGTCTTCAGGGACAAGTCCGGCAACTTCAGCTTCCTGACCGGCTCCACGCGCGAGAGCAACGAGACCACCGAGTGGCACGACGGGAACACCTACCCGGTCGTCGACGTCGAGATCTCGTCCGCCAGCCACCCGTTCTACACGGGTCAGCAGCGTGTGATGGACACCCAGGGCCGCGTCGAGAAGTTCAAGAAGCGCTACGGCAAGATCTGACGCCCCAATAGAACTCAGAACGGCCCGCCGATCCTCCCTTCACGGGATCGGCGGGCCGTTTGCCTTGCCATCACACCTCGGCACCCATCCGCCCGAGACATCACGAGCCGCGGGGTGTCCGCCGGTTCGCCGATACGTCGGTACATCGGTGCGTCGGTACGTCGGTACGTCGGTACGAGTAGTTCGCCCAGGCATAGGCGGGTGGTTCGCGGTCTCCGCTGCGTGATGGTTCTAGTCGTGCTGGTGTGCGTCAAGAGCGCCTCCGGCGTCCCTTCGGGATCGAACAAGCTCGACTCCTGACCCACCCCATCCCGACCAGGGAAGGACGCAGCTACGCGGATCCCGCGCAGAGGTCTGAGCCGCGTCGGGGTGGTGTTTTCGGGGCTGGGTGTACCGACCGACAGGTAGTACCGGGCGGATGGCGGAGGTTCCAGGCGTGGGGTTGCCTGCCGGGTGGTGTTGCGGCGACTACTTCCTGTCCTTCGGTACGGCGGCGGCCCCGGGGGTGGGTTTTCGCCCGGTGGGTGGTGGTGTGCCGACTCGGGGGCTGGCCGCTGGCGGGGTGTTCGGCGGCTGGTGGCTTGTGTAAGGCGTTGTTGGCCGAGCAACCCGCTATCGGGACCTGCGTGGGTCGATCTGGGGTAGCTGGCGGGGTGGGTTTGGGGACCTCGGACAGGTTGTCGGTGGTGCGGACGGGTTGTTTCGTGTTCGAGGGCCCGACATGGTGGTCGAGGTCTCCACTTGGTGTCCTAGGCCGCGCTTTGTGGCCGAGGCGAGCCGCCGGGAGGCGGGGGCCAACTCGTCGGCTCGACGGCTAGGGATTGTCGCGGTGGGAACGTCTCGGATTTCAGACAGCAGCCGGGTGGAGGTACATGGCGGCCGGGTGGGGCGGGGCTCACACTGGGCGGGTGGAGCCGATCGAGATTTCCGGGGTGGGGTTGACGCCGTTGGATGCGGTGTCGCTCGAGCAGCGGCGGACGCCCGTGCAGTTGGCTGAGGACGCGCGGAAGCGGATGGCGGACTCGTCGGTCGCGGTAGCCGAGATCGCGTTGCGCCGGCCGGTGTACGGGCGGACCACTGGGGTCGGGGCCAATCGGGATGTGCTGACGTCGGACCCGGAGCATGGCGCCCGGCTGCTGGCGTCCCACTCGACCACCGGGACCTCGTCGTATCCGCGGGATGTCGTTCGGCTCGGGCTGCTGATCCGGGTGAATCAGCTCGCCTCGGGCGGTTCCGGGCTGGCCCCAGAGGTCGCCGACGCGATCGTTGCCCTGCTCAACGATGATGACCTGCCTGACCTGCATCGCGGTGGCGCGATCGGGACCGGCGACCTCGGTGCGCTCGCTGAGCTCGGGCTCGCCCTGGGCGACGTCATCGACGGCACCAGCGCCCTCCCATTGCTGTCCAGCAACGCGATCACGCTGGCCGAGTGCTGCCTCGCGTACGTCGAAGCGGCCACCCTCATCAACGTGGTACCGCTGGTCGGCGGCCTCTCCCATGTCGCGCTCCGTGGCAATGCCGAGGTGTACGACGTCCGCGTGCACGAGGCTCGCCCGCAGCCGGGCCAGGTCCGGGTGGCTCGGCGGATGCGCGGGCTGCTCGACGGGCTGCCGATCCCGCCGGCCCGGGTGCAGGACCCGTTCGGCCTGCGCGCGTTCGCCCAGGTGCTCGGCCCCGCGGTCGACCATGTCGATGCCCTGGGCAACGCTCTGAAGATCGACATCAACGCATCCGCGGAGAACCCGCTGGTCGCCGGGGACACCGTGCTGCACAATGGCAACTGGCACGCGATGCCGATCGCGCTGGCGCTGGACTCGTTGCGGCTCAGTCTGCACAGCGTGGCCACGCTGTCCACCTCGCGCGTCGCGAATCTGGTCGATCCGGACTTCACCCACCTGAGCCGCTTCCTGGCCAGCGGGGCGGAGGCCAGCTCGGGCGTGATGATGATCGAGTACGTCGCCCACGACGCGCTCGCCTCGGTCCGTTCGACGGTACAACCCGCGACCCTCGGTACGGCGACCCTGTCCCGGGGAGCCGAGCACCACGCGAGCTTCGCGCCGCAGGCCGCAGTACTGACTGCGCAGTTGCTGGATGCGCTGCGGGACGTGCTGGCGTGTGAACTGGTGACGGCGGTTCGTGCTGTCCGGCTGGCGGATCTGGAGCCGGAGCAGCTCGCGCCGGCCGCCATCGGACCATGGTTGGCTGATGCGCTGGCCGCGCTGCCGAGTGACCTGAAGGACCGCTCGCTGCGGGACGACCTGGAGATCGCCCGCGGGCTGCTCACGCAGTGGGGCGACCGCCAGGTCGAGCATCCCGCCGAGGCGGGCTAGGACCACCAGCGAGTCAGCGGCACAACGCCTTCAGGTCGGGACGGGCAGGTGAGCGACCTGGCGCAGGGTGGTGTCGGTGACTCCCGTCGCCGAGATCCCCGACGTACCGGGCGGATACGGAGTGTCACCTCGATCCCACCCAGCGTCGCCGACCCACGCGTGCAACCTGGCTGTCAGCCCAGGCGGCCGTAGGCCTGCAGAGTCTGCAGGGCTCTGACCGTGACGGCACCGCGGTACTCGAGCGTCGCCGCGGCACCCGGCGGCTCCCACGTGAGCACCCAGCCGCCGTCGGGCTGTTGGTCCTCGACGAGCCGGTCCAGGTGGCCCTCGATCTGTGCGTCGGTGAACAACTGCCGCCAGAAGCTGTCCGGGGTCGGAGCGAAGTGCAACGGCGTCACGCCGTACGACGGGTCGGCCGCGTCCGCGCGGTACCACGACAGCTTCGGCAACCACTCCTTCACCTTGGCGACGTCGACCTCGGTGTGCTCGAGGAACTCCATCACCTCGTGCATCGCGTGCGCGTCCTCAGGAAATCCGTCGTCGGCCAGGGCCTTCGTGCACCAGGAGGCGGCCGCGTCGCGCCACGGGTGCTCGAAGCCGAGCCGGTAGAGCCGGCCGACCAGTCCCGCGGTCGGGTTGAGCCCCGGCACATAGGTCCACTCGCTCATGTGCTCGGCCCGCGGATAGCCCTCGATTACCGGCGACGCGAGCGACACGGCGCCCTCAGGCGTGGCGACCGACTGCAGCCAGTCGCAAGCGCGCCGCACCATCTCATCGTCGCGGGCGCCGGCGGCGAGCAGGTTGTCGAAGGCCGCCTCGACGTCGAGGGCGAGGCTGTCCGGGCAGCGCTTGTCCGGCTCCAGCCCATGACCGAAGCCGCCGTCGGCGTTCTGGTAACCGCGCAGCGCGTCGACGACTCCGGCGGAATCGGCGCCCTCGAAGAGGGTGGCGAACAGCCGGCGCTCGACCAGCCGGCCCTCTTGGCGTACGAAGTCACGACCAGCGTTCAAGATGTCCATGTGCTCAGCTTGCCGTCTCCGCACCCTCCACGTCTTGAAGGAATCAGACATCCGGGACGAACTCGCAAGTCGTGGCAACCAGGCCGCGACCGTGAGGGCGGTGTTGGCATTGCCGTCGCCGCCATGAGGATGTTGTGAGGAGGCGCGCCGGACTGAGTCGATCGTGCCGACAGTGAGTAGGTGACAGTCACAACTGCGGATCGGCACCGGCTCGGCGTACTGGGTGGTCTGGCGGCACTGTCGCTGGATGCGATGGCGTCGGTGGCCTACGGACCTGAAGCCATCGTGCTCGTCCTGGCGCTCGGGGGTACGGCCGCGATCGGCCTGGCGCTGCCCGTCACCATCGCGATCGCAGTCCTGCTGCTCGTCCTGGTCCTGTCGTACCGGCAGGTGATCGCCGCGTTCCCCGAGGGCGGCGGTTCGTACGGAGTGTCGAAGAAGTACCTCGGCCGGCGGGCCAGCCTGGTCGCCGGCGCGTCGCTGGTGATCGACTACGTCCTGAACGTCGCCGTCTCGGTCGCGGCCGGTGTGGCCGCGCTGACCTCCGCCGTACCGGGCCTCTACGCCTACCGGGTCTGGCTGGCGCTGGGCGTGCTGGCGCTCGTCACCGCGGTGAACCTGCGCGGCGTGGCGCACAGCGCCCGGATGTTCATCGTTCCCACCGCGGTCTTCGTGGCCGCGATCCTGACCGTGATCCTGGCCGGTCTGTTCCGCGAGAGCCCGGCGGCGGTTGCCGCCGGAAGCGCGGAGCAGGCCGGTCAGGTTCAGACCATCGGGCTGCTGCTCCTGCTGAAGGCCTTCGCCAACGGCTGCGCCGCCCTGACCGGCGTCGAGGCGATCGCCAACGCCGTCCCGTCGTTCCGCAAACCCCGGATCGTCCGCGCCCAACGGGCTGAGCTGACGCTCGGGATCCTGCTGGCGGTGATGCTGATCGGTCTCGCGGTCCTGATCAAGCGGTTCGAGATCAAGCCGGTCGAAGGCGTCACCGTGCTCTCGCAACTGGCGGATGCCTCCCTGGGCCACGGCTTCGGCTACTTCGTGGTGCAGGCCTCCACCGTGGTGCTGCTGGCGCTCGCGGCGAACACGTCGTACGGCGGCCTGCCGGTCCTCGGCCAACTGCTGGCGAAGGACCACTATCTTCCGCATGTCTTCCAGCTTCGCGCCCAGCGACAGGTGTACCGCTACGGCATCGGCTTCCTGACCGGGGTCTCGGCGATCCTGCTGATCGCGGCCCGCGGCGACGTGAACACCCTGGTGCCACTGTTCGCGATCGGCGTCTTCATCGGCTTCACCCTGTCCCAGGCCGGCATGGTCCGGCACTGGTGGAGCCGGCGTCCGGCCGGCTGGCGGCTCAAGCTGGCGCTGAACGGCTTCGGCGCGCTCCTCACCGGAGTGGCCGCCATCGTGGTCACCGCGACCAAGTTCACCTCCGGCGCCTGGCTGATCGCTGTCGCCCTGCCGCTGCTGGTCTTCGGAACGGAGGCGGTGCACCGGAGCTACCGCCGGATCGGCTCCCGCCTCGAGCTCGGCCGGATCCCGGCCAAGCCCGACGCCCGGCGATCGCGCATCATCGTGCCGGTCCACGCCGTCAGCAAACTGACCCGCGAGGCGCTGTCCGTGGCCAAGGGACTGGGGAATGACGTGGTCGCGGTGCATGCCGTGAACACCGGCGACCCGGACGACGTCCAGGCCTTCGTACGGCTGCTCGACGACTGGCAGGCGTGGCACCCGGGAGTCCCCCTCGTCGCCCTGTACGACGAGCGCCGGCGGATCACCGCGCCGATCGTCAGCTACATCCGCCACCTGGAGATCACCACCGTGTTCGTGTTGATCCCGGAGGTCGAGCCGGAACACCTGTGGCAACGGATCCTGCAGAACAACCGCGGCGCTCTGCTGGCGCACGCGCTCCGCAAGGACACCGACGCGGTGGTCTGCCGGCTGCGGTTCCGCGTCCCCGACGACGAGCCGGAACAAGACGTGGCCCCGACCCTGCTGTCGGTCAGCAAGGGCTGAGCAAGACGCCAGGCAGAGGCCCGGTCAAGGCCTCCGCGTGGCCCGGAGCTAGAGCCAGCCCTTCTTCTTGAAGATGGTGTAGAGACCGACGCTGACCAGGAACATCAGCACCACCGCGAACGGATAGCCGAGCTGCCAGTTCAGCTCGGGCATGTGGACGAAGTTCATCCCGTAAATGGTGCCGACAAGGGTCGGGGCGAACAGGATGGCCGCCCAGGACGAGATCCGCTTGACCTCCTCGTTCTGCCGCAGGCTGAGCTCGGACAGCCGTTGCGTCTCCTCGTTCTGGCGCTGTCCGACCAGGGTGGCGTTCACGCCGATCAGGTTGATCAGCAGCACCTTGAAGCCGGCCGCCTGCTCGACGACGCGCTCGACGTGGTCGGCCACGTCGCGCAGGTACCGCTGCAGTTCCCGCTCGACCCCGTACTTCTCGAAGCCGGACCGCAGATCGGCGATGATGCCGGACAGCGGCTGGGTCGCGCGCATGAACTTGACCACCTCGCGGAGCAGTTCGTAGATCCGCCGGGACACCTCGGGGTCGGCGCCGAAGACCTGGTCCTCGATCTCGTCGATGTCGCCCTGCAGACCGTCGATCACCGGCTGGTACTCGTCCACCACCTGGTCGAAGATCGCGTAGAGCACCGCCTCCGGACCCAGCTTCAACAGCTCGGGGGTCTCCTCGAGGCGCTTGCGGACCAGACCGAGATCCGGCGACTCGGCGTGCCGGACGGTGACGACGAAGTCCTTGCCGGTGAAGACATGCAGCTCGCCGAACTCGACCCGCTCGACGTCGTCGAGGTACCGCGCGGACCGCAGTACGGTGAACAGCACGTCGCCGTAGCGTTCGAGCTTGGGGCGCTGGTGCGCGGAGATGGTGTCGTCGACGGCCAGCCGGTGGAAGCCGAACTCGTCGGCCACCGACTCCATCTCGACCGGATCCGGCCGGTAGAGGCCGATCCAGCCCATCCCGTGCCGGTCCCGCAGCAGCTCGTAGGTCTCGTCCAGGGTGGCGGGCTCACAAGCCCGCTGCCCGTCGACATAGACGGCATTGTCGATGATCGTCAACGCCGGCCTCCCTTCCAGTGGTCAGGGCTCGAAGCGGTAGCCCATGCCCGGCTCGGTGAGCAGGTGCACGGGTCGCGCCGGGTCGGCCTCGAGCTTGCGCCGCAGCTGCCCCATGTAGAAGCGCAGGTTGCCGCTGGCCGTCTCGTACCCCGGTCCCCACACCTCGGTCAGCAGCTGCCGCTGGGACATCAGCTTGCCCGGGTGCCGGATCAGCACCTCCAGCAGGTGCCACTCGGTCGGCGTCAGGCGAACGTCCTCCCCGCTGTCCAGTGTCACCCGTTTCGCCGACAGGTCCACCTGGGCACCGCCGACGGTGACCACCGGCTGGTCCTGGGCCAGGTTGCTGCGGCGCAGTACGGCGCGCATCCGGGCCAGCAACTCGTCGATGCCGAAGGGCTTGGTGACGTAGTCGTCCGCACCGGCGTCCAGCGCCTCCACCTTGTCCGTGCTGTCGGTCCGCCCGGACAGCACCAGGATCGGCGCCTCGGTCCAGCCGCGCAGCCCGCGGATCACGTCGACCCCGTCGAAGTCCGGCAGGCCGAGGTCGAGAATGACCAGGTCCGGCGGGTACTGCGCGGCCACCTTGAGCGCCGCCGTACCGCTACCGGCCACGTGTACTTCGTACCGCCGGGCCTTCAGGTTGATCTGCAAGGCTCGCACGATCTGTGGTTCGTCGTCGACCACCAGGATCCGGGTCATCCCTTGACCTCCGGTTCGGAGCGTTCCCGGCTGCCGGGCACCGGTGTGTCCCCCGGCCGCAAGGTTGCCGCCGGCATCGAGACGACCATGGTCAGACCGCCACCGGGCGTCTCCTCCGGCTGCACCGTGCCGTGCATCGCCTCGGCCAGACCGCGGGACAGCGCCAGGCCGAGGCCGACGCCGACCGTGTTGTCGGTGTCCCCGAGCCGCTGGAACGGCGCGAAGACCCGGCCCCGATCGGCGGGCGGGATGCCCGGACCGCGATCGATGACGCGGATCTCGACCACGTCCCCGAGCGCGCTGCTCGTCACCAGCGGCGGACGGCCCGGGGGCGCGTAGCGGACCGCGTTGGCCAGCAGGTTCGCGATCACGCGTTCGAGCAGCGCCGGATCGGCGTCGACCAGGGGAAGAGTGTGCGGGATGTCGACCCTGACCTGGTCGGCATCGTCACCCAGCTCCGCCAGCACCCCGGGCAGGATCTCGTCGAGCGCCATCGGCCGGTTGAAGACAGGGAGGACACCGGCCTGCAGGCGGCTGAGGTCGAGCAGGTTGTCGACGAGACGCGCCAGCCGGTCCAGGGACTCGTCGGCCGTCGCGAGGAGCTCGTCCCGCTCGGACTCGGTCCACTCCACATCGTCGCTACGGAGGCTGGTCACTGACGCCTTCGCCGAAGCCAGTGGCGACCGCAGATCGTGGCCGACGGCGCGCAGCAGCGCAGTACGGAGCTTGTCGGCCTCGGCCAGCGGCTTGGCTTCCGCGGCCGCCTCACTCAGCCGCGTCCGATCCACCAGGGCGGCAGCATGCGCAGCGAAGGCACCGACCAGTCGACGCTCGTCAGCAGCCAGCGGGCGACCTTGCAGCACCAGGACCAGGTTCTCGCGGCCCGGGATCTCGGCGTCGCCATCCTCCGGGCGCCGGCAGGTCGGAGTACCGGCCGAAGCGAGCGGGCGCCAGGTCTCCACCAGTTCGTCGGTGTCGATGCGTTCCATCAGACAGGCGCTGGTCATCCCGAACGCCTCCCGGACCCGCTCGAGCAGTGCCGGCAAACCAGTCTCACCTCGAAGCACGCTGCCTGCCAGGGTCGCGAGTGTCTCCGACTCGGCCGCTGAGCGGGCCGCCTGCCGGGTCCTGCGGGCGGCCCGGTCGACGACCGAGCTCACCAGCCCCGCGACCAGCACGAAGATGCCCAGCGCGAGGGCGTTGTTGACCTCGGCAATCGTGAAGGCACGCGTCGGCGGGGTGAAGAAGTAGTTCAGTACCAGGCTGCCGGCGACCGCGGTCAGGATCGCGGGCCAGAGGCCGCCGACCAGGGCGACCACCACCACCGCGAGCAGGAACGCCAGCACGTTGCTGGTCAGGTTCAGCGTGTCGCCGCCGAGTCCGAGCAGCAGCGCCAGCAGCGGCGGCAGCGCGAGCGCGAGCACGAACCCCAGCACCTGCCGCCGGCGGGACAGGCTGCCGTGCAGGCGCGGCAGCCGGCCGCGGCCCATCTCCGAGTGGGTGACGATGTGGACGTCGATGTCGCCGGACTCGCGGATGGTGCCGGCGCCGATGCCCGGGCCGAGCAGCGAGGAGAACCAGGACCGGCGGCTGCCGCCGAGCACCAACTGCGTCGCGTTCTCCGCGCGGGCGAACGACAACAGCGCGGCCGGGACGTCATCGCCCACCACTTGGTGGTAGGTGCCACCGAGGCTCTCGACCAGGTCGCGCTGCTGTTCCAGCGTGGTGGGATTGGCCCCGGTCAGTCCGTCGGACCGGGTGATGTGGACTGCGAGAAGGTCCCCGCCGGAGGAGCGGGCGGCGATGCGGGCGGCACGCCGGATCAGGGTCTCGCCTTCGGGTCCGCCGGTGAGCGCGACGACAACCCGCTCGCGCGCCTCCCAGGTGGAGTCGATGTCATGTTGAGAACGGTACTGCTGCAACCCGGCGTCGACGCGGTCCGCCAGCCACAACAGCGCGAGTTCCCGCAGAGCGGAAAGGTTGCCGACCCGGAAGTAGTTGCCCAGGGCAGCATCGACCTTGTCCGCCGCGTAGACGTTGCCGTGCGCCATCCGGCGGCGCAGCGCCTCCGGCGTCATGTCGACCAGCTCGATCTGGTCCGCCGCCCGGACCACCCGGTCCGGCACGGTCTCCTGCTGCGGCACGCCGGTGATCTTCTCGACCACGTCGTTGATCGACTCGAGGTGCTGGATGTTGACCGCCGAGATCACGTCGATCCCGGCGGACAACAGTTCGTCGATGTCCTGCCAGCGCTTCGCGTGCCGGCTGCCCGGCACGTTGGTGTGCGCGAGCTCGTCGACCAGCGCGACCTCGGGCCGCCGCGCCAGTACTGCGTCCAGGTCCATCTCGGTGAAGCTGGCCCCGCGGTAGTCCAGGATCCGCCGCGGGATCACCTCGAGGCCATCGAGCATGGCGGCGGTGTGCTCGCGGCCGTGGGTCTCGACGAAGCCGACCACCACGTCCGTACCGCGCTCCCGCCGCCGCTGCCCCTCGCCCAGCATCTTGTACGTCTTGCCGACGCCGGGCGCGGCACCCAAGTAGACCCTCAGGTGCCCGCGACCACTGCTACTCATACATCCATCGTCTCAGCCGGGGCCTACTTCAGGGCGGCAAGATCGTTGTTCAGGGTGACCACGTTCACCCGTGGCTCCCCGAGGAACCCGAACGTGCGCCCCTGGGTGTTGTCCTCGACCAGTTGGTTCACCTTGGCCACGTCCAGCCCACGCTCGCGCGCGACCCGGTTGATCTGCAGCGCGGCGTACGCCGGGCTGATCTGCGGGTCGAGGCCGCTGCCACTGGCGGTGACCGCGTCCGGCGGCACCTGCGAGGGGTTCACACCCTCCAGGTCGGCGACGGCCTTGCGGCGTTCCTGAACCGCCGCCAGCAGGTCGGCGTTGTTCGGACCGAGCTGCGACGCCGCGCTGCCCATGGCGTCGTAGTCGACCGCTGACGGCCGGGTCTGGAACCACAGCGGGTCGGCGACCATCACCGGCTCGCCGTCCGCGTCCACCTCCGGCTTGCCGTCCTTGGTCGCCTGCTTGGTGTAGGCCTGGCCGATCAGGTCGGACCCGACGTCCTTGCCGTGGACCTGGACGACCGAGCCGTTGGCGTTGTCGTTGAACAGGGCCTGCGCGGCGCCGGTCATCGCCAGCGGGTAGATCACACCGAGCCCGATCGTGAACACTACGAGCGCCCGCGTCGCCACCCCGAATTGACGGAAGGTCGTGGGGAGTCTGCTAGCCATTTCTTTCTATGCCTCTCAGCCGATGCCCGGGATGAGCGAGATCAGCAGATCGATGAGTTTGATGCCGATGAACGGGGTGATCAGCCCGCCGACACCGTAGATCAACAGGTTGCGCCGCAGCATCGCCGACGCCGACGACGGCTTGTACTGCACCCCTCGCAACGCCAGCGGCACCAGCGCCACGATCACCAGCGCGTTGAAGATCACCGCGGACAGGATCGCCGACTCCGCCGAGTCCAGCCGCATGATGTTCAGCTTGTCCAGGCCGGGGTAGGCCGCCGCGAACAGCGCCGGCAGGATCGCGAAGTACTTCGCCACGTCGTTCGCGATCGAGAACGTGGTCAGCGAACCACGGGTGATCAGCAACTGCTTGCCGATCTCCACGATCTCGATCAGCTTGGTCGGGTTCGAATCGAGGTCGACCATGTTGCCGGCCTCTTTCGCCGCCGACGTGCCGCTGTTCATCGCGACCCCGACATCAGCCTGCGCCAGCGCCGGAGCGTCGTTGGTGCCGTCACCGGTCATCGCGACCAGCCGGCCACCTTCTTGCTCCTTCTTGATCAACGCCATCTTGTCCTCGGGCGTCGCCTCGGCCAGGAAGTCGTCGACCCCGGCCTCCTCGGCGATCGCCTTCGCGGTCAACTGGTTGTCACCGGTGATCATGACGGTCCGGATGCCCATCGCGCGCATCTGGTCGAACCGCTCCCGCATGCCTTCCTTGACCACGTCCTTGAGGTGGATGACGCCGAGCGCCCGGGCCACCCCACCCTTGCTGTCAGCAACGACCAGCGGCGTGCCGCCGGAGGCGGAGATGCCATCCACGACCTCGCCGAGCGCGTTGTCGACCCTGCCGCCCTGGCTGCTGATCCAAGCGTTCACGGCGCCCGCCGCTCCCTTGCGGACCTGCCGGTCGTCGACGTCGACGCCGCTCATCCGGGTCTGGGCGGTGAACTGCACGAACGTTGCGTGGGGCAACTCTCCGGTGTGCCGCTCGCGCAGCCCGTACTGGCTCTTCGCGAGGACGACGATCGAGCGGCCTTCGGGGGTCTCGTCGGCCAGGCTGGACAGCTGCGCCGCGTCGGCCAGTTCGGTCTCGGTGACCCCGGCCAGCGGGATGAACTCCGAGGCCTGCCGGTTGCCCAGCGTGATGGTGCCGGTCTTGTCGAGCAGCAGCGTGTTCACGTCACCGGCCGCCTCGACCGCGCGGCCCGACATCGCCAGCACGTTGCGCTGCACCAGCCGGTCCATCCCGGCGATACCGATCGCCGACAACAACGCACCGATCGTGGTCGGGATCAGACACACCAGCAGCGCGACCAGCACGACGATGCTCAGGTTCACACCCGCGTAGTTCGCGAACGGCGGCAGGGTCACCGTCGCCATCAAGAACACGATCGTCAGGCTCGCCAGCAGGATGTTCAGCGCGATCTCGTTCGGCGTCTTCTGCCGCGACGCGCCTTCGACCAGCGCGATCATCCGGTCGATGAAGCTCTCACCCGGCCGGGTGGTGATCTTCACCACGATCCGGTCCGACAACACCTTCGTCCCACCGGTCACCGCGCTCCGGTCACCACCAGACTCCCGGATCACCGGAGCCGACTCACCCGTGATCGCCGACTCGTCCACGCTTGCGACACCTTCGACGACGTCACCGTCACCGGGAATGACCTGACCGGCCTCCACCACCACGAGGTCGCCGAGCTGCAGCGACGCGGCCGGTACCTCCTGCTCGGTGGTGCGGTCCGCGGACAGCTTGCGGGCCGCCGTTTCGGTCTTCGCCCGGCGCAGCGTGTCCGCCTGGGCCTTGCCACGACCCTCGGCGACAGCCTCGGCCAGGTTGGCGAAGACGACGGTCAGCCAGAGCCAGACGACGATCCACCAGACGAACACGCTGGAGTCGGTGAAGGCGAGGATCGTCGAGGCGACGGCTCCCACCTCGACCACGAACATCACCGGGTTCTTCACCATCACCCGCGGGTCGAGCTTGCGCAGCGCGTCCGGCAGGGAGGTCAGCAGCATCTTCGGGTCGAACAGACCCGACGGTGCTTTTTTCGCCGCCTGCGCCGGGGTCGGCGTAGGAGTATTCAACAGCGTGGTCACAGTCCCTCCGCGAGGGGTCCGAGAGTGAGTGCAGGGAAGTAGGTCAGGCCGGTGACGATCAGCACGACGCCGACGAGCATCGTGACGAACAAGGCCTTGTGAGTGGGGAGCGTGCCTTCGTTCACCGGAACGGGCTGCTGCCGAGCGAACGAGCCGGCCAGGGCCAGCACGAGGACGATCGGGAGGAACCGGCTGAGCAGCATCACGAGGCCCAGCGCGGTGTTGTAGAACGGAACGTTCGCGCTGAGACCGCCGAACGCGCTGCCGTTGTTGTTGCCCGCCGAGGTGAAGGCGTACAGCACCTCGGAGAACCCGTGCGGACTGCCGGTGTTGAAGATCGATGCCCGCGCTGTCTCCAGCCCCATGGCGACCGCGCTGCCGATCAGGATCAAGCTGGGCGTCGTCAGGATGTACAGCGAGACCAGCTTCATCTCGCGGGCGGTGATCTTCTTCTTCAGGTACTCCGGGGTCCGGCCGACCATCAGGCCGGCGACGAAGACCGCCAGCACGGCGAGCACGAGCATGCCGTAGAGACCTGCGCCGACACCGCCTGGTGTGACTTCTCCCAGCATCATGTGGAACAGCGCGGTACCGCCGCCCAGTGGGGTGTACGAGTCATGCGCGGCGTTGATGGCACCTGTGGAGGTACCTGTCGTGGTCGAGGTGAAAAGGGTCGACGCCCATTCCCCGAACCGCGTCTCCTTACCTTCCATCGCAGCCCCGGCCGCGCGGGTCGCAGTACCGGCGCCGTTGACCTCGAAGATCGTCGCGGCGAACGTGAACGCGGTCCACAGGGTGGCCATCACGCCGAGGATCGCGTAGCCCTGCCGCTTGTCCTTGACCATCAGGCCGAAGGTGCGGGTCAAGGCGACCGGGATCACCAGCATCAGGAAGATCTCGAACAGGTTCGACAGCCCGTTCGGGTTCTCGAACGGGTGCCCGGAGTTGGCGTTGTAGAAGCCACCACCGTTGGTGCCCAGTTCCTTGATGACTTCCTGGCTCGCTACCGGACCACCGGGAAGCGTCTGGCTCTGGCCGACCACGGTGGCCACCTCGTGACCGCCGGACAGGTTCTGGACGACACCCATCGCGACCAGGACCAGACCGCCCAGTACCGCGATCGGCAGCAGGACCCGGATCACCGTCCGGGTCAGGTCGACCCAGAAGTTGCCGAGCCGCTCGGTCTTGGACCGGGAGAAGCCGCGGATCAGCGCGACCGCGACGGTGATGCCGACCGCGGCGGACAGGAAGTTCTGCACCGCGAGGCCGGCGAACTGGACCAGGTGGCCCATCGTCACCTCAGGCGAGTACGACTGCCAGTTGGTGTTCGCCACGAAGGACGCCGCGGTGTTGAAGGCGAGCCCTTGTTCGACGTTGGGCAGACCCAGCGACAGCGGCAGGTGTGACTGGAGCCGCTGGAGGAGGTAGAGCAGGATCATGCTGATGGCCGAGAAGGCGATGATCGAGCGGGCGTAGACGGCCCACGTCTGGTCTGCCTTGGAGTCGACCCCCAGCAGTCTGTAGGTACCTCGTTCGACCCGAGAGTCCTTCTCGGACGTGTAGACCCGGGCCATGTAACCGCCCAGCGGGCGGTAGACGGCCGCCAGGAGCGCGACCAGGAGGCCGATCTGAAGCAGACCGGCTGCGGTGTCGGACATCAGAACCTCTCGGGGAAGATCAGGGCGGCGATCAGGTAGAGGACCAGAGCCGCGGCCACCACGAGGCCGGCGATGTTCTCAGTGCTCACAGCTTCTCCACCCCTCGCAGTGCGAACCAGACGGTCGCGAACGTGGCAATGGTCACGGCGAGGAACAGCACGTCTTTCATGGCCGGCCCCACCCCTCGACAAAAGTGGTCATGCGTTCACTGCACACCGCTGGCTGCCAGGTCCGGAGCCTTCTCGCAGGCCTCTCACAGCCACTCACACACCTCTCACGGCTCTCTCACACGAGAGTCCCGAGCGGGCGGCCGGGGAATAAACCCGCCTGTTTCCGGACACGACTTCGTCTGCGGCAGCCGAGTGCGCATACTTACGCCTGGCAATCAGAGGCCCCCACCAGAGTTAGGGACGAACTCAGTGACTGAAGTGGACAACCAGGAGCTCACGACCACCGGGGAGCAGTTCTTCTCCGAGGAGTCGCGCAAGGCGCTGGCCGAGGCGAGCCGCCTGCTGGCGGAGCGCCTGCAGGCCCACACCGAGGCCCTGCTGGCGATGACCGGCGACGAGGAGCAGGCCGGCCTGTACGAGCAGAACGCCGCGCTGGAGGAGCTCGTCGAGGGCTGGAACGACGCGGTCTACGAGCACACCGGAACCGCGCCGCTGCTGCTCGACGACGAGCTCGAGGACGAAGAGGACGAGGAAGAGCCCGAGGAGCAGGACCAGGTGATCAGCGTGGTGTCGCGGTTCGACCTGCGCGTGGTCGACCTGGAGGCCCTGCTCGAGGCCGGCCGCGCCGCACAGGAGCGGCACCCCGCCGAGCTGGACGAGTCCGGCGAGCGGGAGCCGGTGGAGTCGGCCGAGCAGGCCATCTACGAGATCAGCCGCGAGGTCGGCGAGGCGTGGTTCGAGCTGCCCGGGGTGGACCTGGTCGCCGGAGCCCGCGCGTACGTCGTACCGGAGTATCCGTTCGAGCCGCTCGAAGCGGACGCCGAGGACGTGCTGACCGAGGTGAGCGCCCCCAACGGCGCGATCACCCACGCCGAGACCTGGGCCTAGACGGTCAGCTCACCGTCGAGCACGGTGATCGCACGGCCGGTGAGGTAGACCCGCTCACCTGCCAGTACTACGTGCACGATGCCGCCTCGGGTGGACGCCTGGAAACCGACCAGGCGCTCCCGCCCGAGGCGCTTCGCCCAGTACGGCGTCAGCCCGGTGTGGGCGCTGCCGGTCACCGGATCCTCGGGGATCCCCTGGGCCGGGGCGAAGAACCGCGAGACGAAGTCGTACTCCGAGTCCGTGGCCGGGGCGGTCAGGATGGTGCCGCGCAGGCCGTTGGCCCGGGTGAGCACGGCCAGGGCGGCCAGATCCGGGGTTGCGGAGCGGACAGTCGCCTCGTCCTCGACCACCACCAGCAGATCGCCGAGTGGATCGGTGCGGTGAACCTCGGACGGCTCGGTTCCGAGCGCAGCGGTCAGGCCCTCCGGCGCTTCGATGGCCGTCGGGACCGAGACGGGGAAGTCGAGCGTGATCGCCTGGTCCTCTCCGACCTCGGCGACCAGGATGCCGCTGCGGCTGTTGAAGCGGACCTTGCCGCCGAGCAGACCTTCGGCGGCCATCGCGTGGGTGGTGGCGAGGGTCGCGTGGCCGCACATCTGGGCCTCGACCGCGGGGGTGAACCAGCGCAGGTCCCAGTCGGCGTCCTCCCCGGCCGGGAGCGGACGCGCGAAGGCGGTCTCGGACAGGTTCATCTCCGCCGCCACCTGTTGCATCCAGGTCTCCTCCGGCCAGGGGCCCGCTTCCAGCAGGCAGACTGCCGCCGGGTTGCCCGCGAAGGGCCGGTCGGTGAACGCGTCGACGATCCTGATCCGCATACACCCGACGCTAGGTGACCAGGCCCCCACCGATCCATAGCCACTCCCCGACCACTGGCCACGCCGCGCCTCGCCGGCCGGCCGGCCTCAGCCCGCGGGGCGGAGTACGGGCTCAGCCGGCGGCGACGGCTTCGATCTCGAGCAGCCACTCCTCGGAGTAGATGTCGCAGATGATGATCGTGAGCGCCGGAGAGTGGCCGCCGAGGATCTCTTCGCGGATCTTGGAGTTCGCGGCGCGGTACTGGCGGTCGGACAGATAGGTCGTCACCTTCACCAGGTTGCGGACGCCCAGGTCGGCCTCGGCGAGGACGGCAAGCACGTTGCGCCAGACCATCCGGCACTGGTCCTCGAACGCGGCCGGGATCTTGCCCTGCTGATCAGCCCACGGCACCTGCCCGCTGACGAACACCAGCCGCCCGGCGCCGGTCACCTGGACACCGTGCGTGTAGTTCCCGGTCGCCGCCGGCAGGATCGGCGGGTTGAGCGGCTGGATGGCGAGCGCGTTCATCGGTTTCCCCTCAGGGTCGTTGTCCGGTCCTCATGAATACCTTGAAAAAGGTTGAACCGGCAGCGTCAGCCACACGTGTTGGGGTTGTTCAGCTTCCTAGTGACAGGAATGTGTCATGTCGCTTTTCCGTTCTAAGGGCCGACCACTCGCCGTCGCGACCGCCGTACTCGGCGGGCTCGCACTGGTTGCGCCCAGTACAGCCAGCGCGCACGATTCCCACGGTCACGGTTCGCGCGACCTCGCGGTACAGCAGGTCAATCTGGTCTCGGACGTGCCGGGCAAGGCGCCGCTGCTCGACGCCGACCTGGTGAACCCATGGGGTCTCTCGCTCGGCGCGGCCACCCCGCTGTGGGTCTCCAACCAGGGCACCTCGTCCTCGACCCTCTACTCCTCGGCCCCCGGCGCGACCACCGCGACCAAGGTGCCGACCATCCGCGTGACCGTCCCGGTCCCGACCGGCCAGGTCAGCAACCCCGGCACCGGGTTCGTGCTCAGCAACGGCACCGCCAGTGGGCCGGCCCGCTTCATCTTCGCCACCCTGACCGGTCAGATCGCCGCCTGGGGACCGCCGGTGAGCCCGCTGATCGGGGCCGCCGAGATCAAGGCGACCGTGCCCGGTGCGTCCTACACCGGCCTCGCCTTCGCGACCGCCAAGCACGGCGACCAGTTGTACGCCGCGAACTTCGCGCAGGGCCGGATCGACGTCTTCAACAGCACCTTCCAGAAGGTCGCGCAGCCGCGGTGGGCGTTCCGCGACTCCCACCTGCCCAAGGGCTACAACCCGTTCAACGTGCAGACGCTGAACGGCCGGATCTTCGTCGCCTACGCCAAGATCGACCCGACGACGGGCCGCAACGCCAGCGGCCGGGGCCTCGGCTTCGTCGACGAGTACACCGTGAACGGCAAGTTCGTCGCACGGATCGCCTCCCGCGACACCCTGAACGCGCCGTGGGGTCTGGCGATCGCTCCTGCCTCGTGGGGTAAGCAGGCGGGTTCGCTGCTGGTCGGCAACTTCGGCGACGGCCGCATCAACGTCATCGCACCCAAGTCCCACGGCCGCTTCGCGTCGAAGATCTCCGGCCAGGTCAAGAACAGCGCCAACGGTCGCACCCTGGTGATCCCCGGCCTGTGGGCACTCCTGCAGGGCACCGCCACCACCGGCGGCACCGACTCCCTCCTGTTCTCGGCGGGCATCGACAACGAGACCCACGGCCTCGTAGGCGTCCTGCGTCACCCGTAACCCACGACTCACGGGGGATCGAGAGGCTGAGGATGCCAGGGGGATCCTCAGCCTCTCTCCACGCAGGCGTTCCTGTACTGCGGCGCGGGTTGCCAGCCTTCAGGTGAGGGCTTTCTCGAACCAGTGGTGGGCGTAGGGCTCGGTGTTGAAGGCGGGAACCTCGCGGTAGCCGGCCGCGCGGTAGAGGGAGATCGCCTCGGTCAGGTTCTTGTTGGTTTCCAGACGGAGTACCGCGGAGCCGTGGGTGGCGGCTTGGTTCTCCAGCTCGGTGAGCAGGCGGCGGCCTAGGCCGAGGCCGCGCACGGCAGGCGACACCCACATCCGTTTGACCTCGGTTGGTTCGCCTTCGTGGAACTTCAGGCCACCGCACCCGACCGGCTCGGAGTGCAGCGTCGCGACCAGCAGGAGACCTGCGGGCAGGGTGAGCTCGTCCACGCCGGCCGAGATGCTCCGGGCGTGGTCGAACCCGGCCTCGAAGCGCTCACCCAGTTCGTCGAAGTACGACTGCAGGCAGAGCCGCGCGTCCGGGTGCCGTGGGTCGACGATCGCGACCTGGACCGTCGACGCGATCAGCAGCCGCTCGACCTCGCCCATCGCGGCGACCAGCCGGGCCTGCTGCTTGTCGCTCAACGGCTGGAGGATCGACGCGGCGAGTTCGTCCGACCGCTGATCCAGCACCGCCCGCTCGGCCAGGCCCTGGGCAGTCAGCCGGGCTGTCCGCACCCGGCCGTCGTCGCCGTTCTGCTCGACCTCCACCAGCCCGTCGCTCTCGAGGGCGCGGAGCAGCCGGCTCAGGTAGCCGGAGTCGAGGTCGAGCCGGGACCGGAGCGAGCGGAGGTCGCACCCGTCCGCCCCGATCTCCCACAGCACCCGCGCCTGCCCGAGCGGCCGGTCGCGGGACATATAGGCGTCGTTCAGCGCGCCGATCCGCTGCGTGACCGTCCGGTTGAATCTCCTGACGTCAGTGATGGCCATTCCCTGACTATAGTCAGAGAAATACCTGGTCAACAGCATCTCTCCGCTGGTACGGCTGCCAGCGGGTCAGGTACGGATGCACCAGCCATCGGATCCGCCCGGTCGACTCCAGCACCGTTCCCGGTGCCGCCACCCACCCCACCGCCGCACCCGGTCCAGCAGCAGCCGAGGTGGAGTGCAGTACGCCACCGGCGCGGGCGACCCGATCCGGCTCCATCGACCCCGGCACCAGGAAGAACCACCACCGCCGGCCGACGGGCGCCATCGCCGTCGGGCAGGTGGCCTTCAGCTGCTGATTCAGCAACGCGCCGTACTCCGGTGGGACGTCGAGCACCTCGAACCCCTCGGTCACCAAGGCGATCTCCCACGCCCGCTCCCGCCACACCACCTCCGCCCGGGCTCCGTCCCGCACGGCCGCACCGGCAAGGTGCGGATCCACGCACGCCCTCCCGCAAGGACATCGCCCGAGGCGCGGCACGATCAGCGGCGCCACGGGCCACCCGTTCACGGCGTACCGTATGGCCCGTTCGCGCAGCCTGCGCACCTGGCCGCGCCCGATCCAGCCATCAGGCACGCTGACCGACCGCGAACAGCAGCGAACTCGACGGCGTCAGCTCCGGGCAGCGATCGGCGAGCCGCGAACACTCCAGCGCGGTCTTCAACGGATCCGGCTCCCGCAGGCTCTCCGGCGGCGGCACGTCTCGGAAGTGCGCGTCGATCGCGACCGTCAGCCAACCGCCCGGCCCGGTCAGCCCGTGCACCGTCACGGAGCGCAGCCCCGCGTTCGTCAGTTCCGTCCGCAGTTGCGTGGTCGTGTGGTACGTCGTCTCCGCCATCCGGTCGTTGTCCGGGCTGAACCCGGTCTCGAGGATGTCCGCCACGATCCCACGCCGCAGCAGCAAGGTATTGGCGAGCATGGACCCGATCAGGTTCGCCGCCCGGTTGATCGCGACCACCGCGATGAAGCCGCCGGGCCGGATCACCCGGATCGCCTCGCGCAGCGCCAGCCGCCGATCCGCCGCCTCCGGCAGGTGATACATCGGACCGGCGAGCAGCACGGCGTCGAAGTACTCGTTCTCCCACGGCAACCGCCGCGCATCCCCTTGTACTGCGCTGATGCCCGCGGCCGTGGCTTGTTCCACGTGGTGCTGCACCGGATCGAGCAGTTCGACCTCGTACCCGCGGTCCATCAACCAGCTCGCATGTACACCGGGTCCGCCACCGACATCCGCCACCACGGCGGGAGGTTCGGGGAGGTAGCGGGTGAGCAGGTCGTGGACCCGGGCTTGTTCCAGCCGGCCTTTCAAGGTCGAGCTCAGCCGAGTCGCCTCGTCGTGCCGGGTCGTGTAGTGGGCCTCGATATCCAACTGGGTCGTCATGCCAGCCGAGTCTGGTCAGCGGCTCAGCCCCGCGGCAGGCCAGATCGCGGGGCAACCCGGGGCAGATCCGCTGGCTGCCGCAAGGCCCGGCGGGCTAGTCCAGGGGGCGGAGTTCGTCGGCGTAGGAGACGGAGACCCGACGGAGGACGCCTTCCTTGACCGAGTACTGGCCCATGCGCCACAGCGGCGGGCTGTAGGCGTGGACGGTGACGCTGCCCTTGTCCAGGCCGACCACGCGGTGGATGTGGTCCGGGCCGAAGCCGTAAACGTCGCCCGCCTCGATCTCGGTCTCGATCGACTCGGTGCCGATCGCGAGGTTGTGCTCGACGAGCTTGCCGCGGGCTACCGCGACGGCGCCGGAGGAGACGTCGTGGTCGTGCCAGCCGGTGTCGTTGACCGGGGTCCAGCAGATCAGCCAGACGTCGACGTTGGCGTCGCGGTGCAGCGAGGCGAAGACGCGCTCCTCGTCGCTGTAGGCGACCTTGTCCTCCCACAGGTGCGGCTGGGCCGCGATCCCGCCGGCGAGCTCGGCCAGCTCGGCAGGGTCCAGATCACGTCCGGGAAGTTTGTCCAGCGACAGACAGTCGTTGAGCTCCACGAGCCGGCTGGCCTGGCGCGCGGGAACGACGGGTGCGTCGGAAACGGGCTGAGCAGTCACTGCACTCCCCTCTCGGAGATGCTGCCGATCCAGGACCGGCAGGTGGTCGGATACCTCACCGCAAGCGCGGGGAGGGCTTGTCCCGCCGCGGGCGCGGCGAGAGATCTGCGGCACCGAACAGCAGCCGGTGCGGGTTGTCGTGGCGGATCACCGCGGTGGCGGCGTCGCCCTGACGGAGGTCGACGGTCCCGGCGTACGGCCGGTCGGTGCCGTGCACGACCTGGTCGATGCCGAGGACCCGGGCGACCGCGTCGATCCCCTGCGGGCCGTAGCTCGAGGTGTCGACGTACAGGTTGGGGTCGATGGTGCCGAGACGGCCGCCGCGAGCGGTCAGCCTCTCGTGGTGGACCGGAGCCAGGCCGGCCGCGGCAACGAAGCAGAGCCGCAGGCGCGGGAACGCGGTACGGCCGCCGAAAGCGTGCCAGGCCCACCAGGCCGCTTGCAGTTGGAGCGAGTAGTCGACCACCGGGCACCACCAGCCCGGCAGGTCCTCGGTCGGCGGTGCGGGCGTGCCCGGGTGGACGAGGATCGGCTTGTTCACCCGCTCGGCAAGGGCCAGCAGGTCGCTCAGCTGAGCCCAGCCGGCCGGAATGCCGACGACCTCGGCCGGAAGCTGCACACCGAGAAATCCCTTGTCCAGAACGGATTCCAGGCCGGTGAGGTCCGGCTCGAGAAGATTGACGGCCGCCCAGGGTTTGAAGGGTTCGGGCAACGCGGCCGCGCCGCTGTGCCACGCATCGAGCAACGCCTGGTCACCGAGATGCTCGATCCCGAGAGGGCTCGACAGCGACAACCCGACCAGGGCGACCCCGTCCCCCAGTTCCTGAGCCAGCCGCTTGTCGACGGCGTGTGCCGCCGGGTCCACCTCGTACGGCGCTTCGCCGGTCGTGTGCAGGGTCCAGCCGTCCAGGTACGGCGGCTCGGTCCGGGCCCGGAGGCGGTCGGCGAACTCGGCCGGCCACAGGTGCTGGTGCACGTCGATCACACCGTTCACAGGCCCTCCTCTCGCTGGTCGCCGGATCCCTCGGGGCTGGTCACGAGGGAAACTTTGAAGCGCTTCACAACACTTGCAGTGAAGCGCTTCAAAGGCTGTCTTGTCAAGTCGTGTCTCAGCACCGGCGACCTGTCGGCAGGCTTTTGTCGGCGGGGTGCCCTAGGGTCGATCACATGTCCGGAACTGGCCGCAGGCCGACCCTCAAGGACATCGCAGCGGAGACCGGCCTCTCGATGGCGGCCGTCTCCTACGCCCTGCGAGGTCTGCAAGGAACCGCGGAGACGCAGCAGCGGGTGCAGGACGCCGCCGAGCGCCTCGGGTACCAGGCCGACCCCGTGGCCCGTGCCCTCGCCTCCGGCCGGAGCGGTTCGGTGGGCGTACTCTGCGCCTCGCTCGAGGATCTCTGGCAACAGCGCCTGGCCGCCGCCCTCGGCCGCGAACTCCTGGCCCCGGACCGGAACGCCTGGATCATCGACTCCGCCGGCGACGCCGACCGGCAACTGCAGCTCGCCCAGCACCTGGTCGACCATCGGGCCGACGCGATCGTGGTGATCCCGATCGACCCGGCCGCCAAGAGCTGGGCCAAGATCGCCCAGCAGGCGCCGGTGATCGCGATCGGCGACGCGCTGCCGGCCGCGAAGGCGAAGTCCGAGGTTCTCTTCGACAACGAGTCCGGAGTCAGTACCGCGCTCCGCCGGCTGGCCGACGCGGGTCACCGCACCGTCGCCGTCCTGAGCCCGTCCCGCCGGGTCGAGATCGAGAGCCCCGTGGAGGAGATCGCCCTGCGGATCGCGGCCGGGCTGAAGCTGAAGGTCCGCATCATCCCGTGCCCGCACGACCTGGGCGGCGCGACCGAGGTCGCTCGCGAGCTGCTGACGTCCAAACAACGGCCAACCGGCATCCTGGCGCTGGCCGACTCGATGGCCTTCGGGGTGTACGCCGCCTGCCGGGAGCTCGACATCCGCATCCCGGAGGACTTGTCCCTCCTCGGGTACGACGACCAACCGATGTCCCAGCTGCTGACGCCGCCGCTGTCCACCTTCCACTGGCCGCTCGACGACCTGGTCGCGGACGTCGTCGCCCGGGTCACCTCGGCCGTCGACACGAACCGCCGGGTCCGCCGTACCACGGTCGAACCGACCCTGATCGAGCGCGGCTCGGTCGCCGCCCCGCCTGCGAGGGCGTGACGACGACGCTGAGTCACCCACGACGGCCACACCCGCGAAACTAGACTAGATCAGTGCACTTAAATTCCACTGTCCACTATCTGGATAACCGGATTGCCGGCCGGACAGGTGGGATCAGCGGGCGAGACGGTCCAGCCGGGCAGTGACCGCCGGGCGCCGGTGGTCGGTGCTGGGCAACGCCCGCTCCAGCGCCTCGAAGACCTCCATGTCCTCGGCGCCGGTCGCCGTCTGTGCGAACCGCCAGATCAGGTCGGAATCCCCTGAGTCCAGTACTGCGCGGCGCAACGTCGCGTCGAGCTCGTCCCGCTCCGCCCGTAAGGCCGGCGCGTCGGACCGCCCGAGCAGCGGCCCGGCGTACAGGTCGAGTGCCTTGCGGAGTTCTCCGCGGCGGACGGCGACCTGTACGTCGGTGACGTCGCCCGACACGTCCGCGAGGATCCGGTACGGCTTGGTGTCCAGGATGCCGGCGCCGAGCAGGTTCCGCAGCCTGTGCATCTCCGCGCGGACCGTGGTCGGGTTCCCCTCGTCGCCGTACAGCTGCAGCATCAACTGCTCGGCCGTGAGGCCGGACGGGTGGAGCAGGAGCAGGGCGAGCACTTCCGCGCGGCGCAGCGTCAGGGCGATCTCCCGGCCGCCGACGATCGCGATCGGCTGACCCGAGCCCAGCAGTTTGAGCCGCAGCGAGCGGCGGTGCCGGCGTGCCGCGCCCGGGATGCGCAGCAGGTAGCCCTCGTCGAGTTGTTCGACCACGGCCTCGCGACCGTCGCCGAGCTCGATCCGCTCGGCGCCGCCGGAGATGTCGAGGCGGTCTGGCAGCCAGGCGAGCGGCTGCACGGCGAGCACCCGGCCGGTCGGCGTCAGCAGCGCGCCGGGGGCATCGCCGAGGGCGGTCAGGTGCCGCATGTTGCGGGCGCGGAGCTGCTCGTCGGCGGCGGCCATCCGGACCCGGAGCTGTCCCTCGGCCAGCTGAGCGGCCGCGGTCACCAGCGCCATCATCGCGGGGTGCACCGTGCGCAACGGACCCGAGACATCGACCGCGCCGATCAGTTTGCCGGTGTCCGGGTCGTGCACGGGGGCGGCGGCACACGTCCACGCGTGGATGCGGCGTACCAGGTGCTCGGCCGAGTGGATCTGCACGGGCTGGTCGGCGGCGAGCGCAGTACCCATGCCATTGGTTCCGATCGCGTCCTCTGCCCAGACGGCGCCTTCGGACAACGCGATCCGGTCGGCCTGGCGGCGTACGTCGGCGGCACCCTCGCGCCACAGGATGAGACCCTGGGCGTCGGTGATGATCATGATGTGAGACGCCTCGTCCGCGATCGTGGTCAGCGTTTCCCGCAGTACCGGCAGGACCGCGCGGAGCGGATGGTTCTCCCGCAGCGTCTCCAGCAGGTCGGCCGAGACGACCACCGGCGGCGCGTCCAGCTCGGGGTCGACCGAGGCCGCGAGTGACCGTTGCCAGGACTCCGCGACAAGGGGCCGTGGCGTGGCAGGTGCCCGGCTTTCGCCGAGCACCTCGTCGTACAGCTCACTGAGCCGGCGCGCTTCCTGCGCTGCGTCCACGCTTTCAGCCTCGCCCGGAACCGCCCCGCGTTCAAGAGCGGAGAGTGATGCAACGTCGATGCAACGTCGCGGGACCTACGGTGCGGCCAACCGCCAAACCCCTTCGTTGGAGGATCAATGACGATCTATGCAGCTCCCGGGCAGGACGGCAGCCCGGTCGAGTTCAAGTCGCGTTACGACCACTACATCGGCGGCGAGTGGGTGCCGCCGGCCAAGGGCGGCTATTTCGAGAACCCGACTCCCGTGACCGGTGAGAACTTCACCGAGATCGCGCGGGGCACCGCCGACGACGTCGAGCTCGCGCTCGACGCCGCCCACGGGGCGGCGCCGGGCTGGGGCCGGACGTCGTCGGCGGAGCGCGCGAACATCCTGAACAAGATCGCCGACCGGATCGAGGACAACCTCGAACTGCTCGCGGTCGCCGAGACCTGGGACAACGGCAAGGCCGTCCGGGAGACGCTGGCCGCCGACATGCCGCTGGCGATCGACCACTTCCGGTACTTCGCCGGCGCGCTGCGGGCCCAGGAGGGCTCGATCTCGCAGGTCGACGACGACATGGTCGCGTACCACTTCCACGAACCGCTCGGCGTGGTCGCGCAGATCATCCCGTGGAACTTCCCGATCCTGATGGCGACCTGGAAACTCGCGCCCGCGCTGGCGGCGGGGAACGCCGTGGTACTGAAGCCGGCCGAGCAGACACCCGCCTCGATCCACGTGCTGATGGAGCTGGTCGGCGACCTGCTCCCGCCGGGCGTGCTGAACATCGTCAACGGGTTCGGCGTCGAGGCCGGCAAGCCGCTTGCCTCCAGCAACAGAGTCGCCAAGGTCGCGTTCACCGGTGAGACCACGACCGGCCGGCTGATCATGCAGTACGCGTCGGAGAACATCATCCCGGTCACGCTGGAGCTCGGCGGCAAGAGCCCGAACATCTTCTTCGACGATGTGGCGAACAGCAAGGACGACTTCTACAACAAGGCGCTCGAGGGCTTCACCATGTTCGCGCTGAACCAGGGCGAGGTGTGCACCTGTCCGTCCCGCGCGCTGATCCAGGCCGGCATCTACGACTCGTTCCTGACCGACGCGAAGGCCCGGACCGAGGCGGTCAAGCAGGGCAACCCGCTCGACACCGAGACGATGATGGGCGCCCAGGCCAGCAACGACCAGTACGAGAAGATCCTGTCCTACATCGACATCGGCAAGGCCGAGGGCGCCAAGGTGATCACCGGCGGCGAGAGGGCCGACCTCGGCGGCGACCTGAGCGGCGGCTACTACGTCCAGCCGACCATCTTCGAGGGCGAGAACAAGATGCGGATCTTCCAGGAGGAGATCTTCGGCCCGGTCGTCTCGGTGACGAAGTTCGACGACTACGCCGACGCGATGAAGATCGCCAACGACACCCTGTACGGGCTCGGCGCGGGCGTCTGGTCGCGGGACATCAACACGGCGTACCGGGCGGGTCGGGAGATCCAGGCCGGCCGGGTCTGGACGAACTGCTACCACGCGTACCCGGCGCACGCGGCCTTCGGTGGGTACAAGAACTCCGGCATCGGGCGCGAGAACCACAAGATGATGCTCGACCACTACCAGCAGACGAAGAACCTGCTGGTCAGCTACAGCCCGACCCCGGACGGGTTCTTCTAAACCCATGGTCGACAGGGTTTCGTTCACGGAGGAGGCGGCGGAGTTGCTCCGCCGCCTCACCGAGCTGCACGGCCCGCTGATGTTCCACCAGTCCGGCGGGTGCTGCGACGGCAGCTCCCCGATGTGTTACCCCGACGGCGAGTTCCGGACCGGCGCGGCGGACATCCACCTGGGTGACCTGGCCGTCGACGGGCTGGACAAGCCGGTCGCGTTCTGGATGTCGAAGAACCAGTTCGAGTACTGGAAGCACACCCATCTGACCGTCGACGTCGTCAAAGGCCGCGGCAGCGGCTTCTCGGTGGAGGCCCCCGAGGGCGTCCGCTTCCTGATCCGCTCCCGCCTCTTCAGCGACCAGGAGACCGCCGACCTGGGTCTCCTCTGATGCTCACGCGGACGAGCCGCGCCCGCCACCAACGGTCGCGACCGTTTGCGTGCCCAGCGAGTGCCGACCGTCCGGTGGCGTTGCCGGACGGCCGGCACTCTTCATTCGCGCAAAGGCTCGATCAGGACAAACAAAAACGGCCTCCCGAAGGAGGCCGTTGGACCACAGCCGTCAGGCCATGGCGTGGTACCCACACACTAGCTATCCACAGGCCATCCGCACAAGTCAGCGGGAACAGGCTGTGGACACTTATTGTCATGCAATGCCCCCGAACACCCGGCCGAATCCATCTGAGCGACTGATCGTCTACGTGGACGGTTTCAACCTGTACCACGGGCTGAAGGACCGCTCTGGACGGCGATTGCTGTGGCTGGATCTGGTCAGCCTCTCGCGATTGCTCAGGCCGCGGAGTTTGCTGGTCAAGGTCAAATACTTCACCGCGCCGGTTCTCGACGATCCACCGGCGGCCTCCCGTCAGGCGCGCTACCAGCGGGCCCTGGTCGCCCGAAACCCCGGACTGGTGGAGATCACCCAAGGGCGATATCAGAAGAAGGCCCGGTCATGTCGCGCCTGCGGCGCCTCCTGGATCCAGTACGAGGAGAAGGAGACTGACGTCAGCATCGCGACGACGATGGTCGCCGATGCAGCCAGGGGCGTGGCCGACTCGGCGTTGATCATCAGCGCCGACAGTGACCTGAGTCCCGCGGTCCGAACTGCTCGGCTGCTGAACAGCACGATGTTCATGGCCGCGGCCTTTCCTCCCAAGCGCTATTCAGCAGAATTGAGAAACCTGATGCCTGCGTCGTTCAGCATCGGATTGTCCAAGCTGACAGGTGCTCAATTGCCGCGCACTGTGGTGGATCCGATCAGCGGCCGCTCCTTCTCCCGGCCGTCAAAGTGGACCTGAGGCCAGGTACTCCGTCAGGTCGTCGACCGTACAGACGCCGTGGTTGAGGACTGCGGTGTAGATGTCGGTGCCAGTGAGTTTGTGGGGATAGTCGGGGTGGGTGTGTTTGAGGTGGAGGATCGCTTGTTTCTGGTCGGTGGGGGCGGCGCGCAGGCTGGTGGCTTCGGCGACGTGGGGGCGGGGGATGTCGTGGAGCCAGAAGGTCAGGTCGATCTTCCAGGTGTGGTGGGTAAGGACTGCGTAGAAGCGCTCGTCGGTGATGGCCGGGGTAGGACGGCGGTCGGCTCGTTCGTCGCGGAAGTCGGCGGTGAGGAGGCCCGGCCGGGTGGCGATCGTTGCCAGGCCGTGCAGTACTTCGGAGGCGGTAGCGGCGGGAGCCGTGAAGGTGACGTCCAGGTCCCGGTAGGTGATCAGGCCGGAGAGGACGCTCCCCACCAGTTGCGGTGGACCGAACGTGGGGAACGCCGTCTCTAGGTCGAGGTCCTCCAGCACGTGAAGGCCTTCCGCCTGTAGTGCCTCGGCGCGGGCGAGTAGGTCCATGCCGAGGACGGTAGGTTCACACCCCCGGGATCGCCAGCGGTTTCCCTGGTACGACGACCTGGGTGTCTAGCGGGAGGGCGGAGCCGTCCAGGTGGATTGCGTGGATGTCCAGGTGGCCGGCGTGGCACTCGAGGGTCAGGGTGGAGTCGCGGAAGGTGGCTACGCCCCAGCCCGTCCCGGCGACGAAGGGGACCTGCCAGCCGCCGGACAGGCGAGCCACCTCCAGCGGTGCGAAGGTGAGCGTGTTGGTCAACGCGTTGTAGCTGAATCCCGCGAGGGCCTCCAGTACGGACCACCCGGCGGCGTTGCGGATGTAGTGGTCGCCGCACTCGATCGGGTTGAACGGGTTCCGCCGCGTCCCGTCGTACCGGTCCCACATCCCTTGCAGTACAGCCATTCCCTCGTCCACCAGGCCCTCATACAGAAGGTGCGCCCCGACCTGGTACTCCGAGCCCGTCCACACCTCGTCGCAGTACCGCGTCGGCACAACCGGGCGGCCACCGTGCGGCCAGGTACACATCAGCAGGCCGGTGTCGTCGCCGTCCGCGAAGACCCGGTAGGGGTGGGAGAAGTCCGCGAAGCCCGTGCGCAGGTTGTGCCGCACGACAGCCCGCAGTGCCGTCTTCATGTGCTCGGCAGGGAGCAGATACCCGAGGTCGAGCTGGTGCGCCCACCACTGGCCGATCAGCTGATCGGCCAGACATCCGTCGCCCCACTGGAAGTCCTGGTTCTCCTCAGGCGCCAGCACCTGGCGGTAGTACTCGCCGGTGAACAGCAACTCGTCGTACGCCTTGCTGCCCGCCTCGAACAGCACCCGGTAGCCCTTGGCGTCCTCGCCGAGCAAGCGCGCCATCTCCTCGGCGGCACGCAGCGCCGCGAGCCACAGCGTCCCCATGAACGAGTTGACCCCGCACAGGTCGATGTCGTGCGTGCTGGGCTGGATGCCCCGCAGTACGCCGGTAGCCTCCGGATCCCACTTGCCGCGGATGTGGGTGAGCAGCCGCTCGACGTTCGGCCACCTGCCGGCCAGCCACTCCATCCCCGCGCCCTGCCGGACCTCCCGGTAGGTCTTGAGCACGCTGCCGAGCATCCCGTCGAGTGCGGGCTCTTCCGGGCCGCCTATCACCACGTCCCAGAGCTGACGCTGGTACGTCGGCGCGATCACCCGGTGGGGATGTACCCCTCCGGCGCCTGCATCACGTCGTACTCCGTGTCGCGCATGTCGCGTTCAAGCGCAGGGAAGAGCCGCGACAACGTCTGCTCGTAGTTCCACACGTGCGTGCAGTTCAACGGGCACGAACCGCCGTACCGGCCGCCCCACATCACCGTGGACGCGCCCAGCGTCCCCTCGCTCGCTCCTCGGTCCGGCGCGACTGCCTCACCAGGGTCGCTGTCGCGTCCATTGGCGGGAAATCGATTTCTCACCAGCATAGGCCCGGCCGCCGAGGCCCTGTCAAGGGAGTTCGGTCAAACCGCCGGCCTACTGCACGACGCCGAGGGTCAGCAGGATGTTGGCGTAGAGCCGCTGTTCTCCGGTGGCGACGGCGACGGCCAACTCGGGGCCGCGGGCAGCGGCATAGAAGTCCCCGCGGGCCAACGGCTGCAGCGATATGTCGGGCAGGAGCGAGCGGAAACGCTCGTAGATGCCGGGCTCTTCCCCGGTGCCGGTAGCCATCACGCGGGCCGCCTCGATGGGCACCACACCCAGCAGCGTTTCGAGCACGTCGTCGACCGGGATCTGCCCCGGCCGCAGGTTCAGCCACACGGTCTCGGCCGTCGCCGACACCGCGGTGGCATAGGGATAGTTGCCATCGGCCAACAGCACGACGGACCCGTGCCCGGCGCGCGCGAGTGCCCCGAGCAACGGCGGATGGATCAACGGATAACGCAGCACCAGGGACCTCCACGGCATCGGCGGGGAAATCGAAATCAGGGACGACTCAGGGTAGGCCCAGACCCCCCTCGCCGCGGGGGAGACAGCGCTCCTGTGGACGGCGGCCGGCGGCCCCGCGGCGAGTCCCTCGTGCACCCCGGCACGCCGACCCCTGCTCGCAGCCGGGTCGTTGCTCAGTGCGACCATTATCGTGTCGCTCGCAGTGGTAGTCCGTGCACAGAGGACAACCCTTGCTTCCGCCAGATTCCGCAGATAACCCTTCCCCGGGCTGGCGCGGGGACTTAGGGTCAGCCCGGGACGGACCGTGGAGGGCGGTCCGCTAAGACAAACTTCATGGAGCGTTGCAGTGAAAGTTTCAGGCAAAGGGCGGGGGCTCCTGGCAGTCGCTGCGGTGTCCGCCACCACCCTGCTGGCCGTAGCGGCCGGTGGCGGTGCCACGGCCGCCACTACCGCCAACCCGGACTCCAAGGGCCCGGGCGAGGCGACCAATCCGATCTCGTCGAAGGAGCGGAAGGGCAACTACGACGCCCGGACGCCGAATGCTCGATCGACCTACGCGCGCGCCGCGAAGGTGGTCGGCAAGGAGACCGCGGCCTCGAAGAAGTTCCGCGACTCCCTCGGTACCCAGGGCGTCGTGTCCGTGGACGCCAACACCGGTACGCCGGACCAGGTGACCAAACTGGACGGCTTCCTCACCGGTAAGAGCGCCAAGAAGGCGACCGACATCGCGCTGGCCTACGTCAAGGCGCACCCCGAGGTCTTCAAGCTCTCGGAGTCCGACCTGGGCACCCTCAAGCTGCGCAAGGACTACGTCGACGACCTCGGCACCCACCACATCTCCTGGGTCCAGGAGGTCGACGGCATCGAGGTGTTCGGCAACGGCCTGAAGGCGAACGTGACCAAGGCCGGTCAGCTCATCTCACTGCAGGGCGCCCCGATCGCCGGGCTCGTCTCGCAGGCGCAGGCCCGCTCGGCCGACCCCGCCGTCAGCGCCGACGCCGCCCGTAGCGCGGCCGCCGAGGACATCTCGGGCAAGCTGGTCTCCGCCAAGGCCACGAAGTCCGGTGTGACCACCAAGTGGAGCAACGGCGACAGCGCCAAGCAGGTGTACTTCTACACCGCCAACGGCCTGCGCAAGGGCTGGATGACGTATGTCAACGCCGGCGGCTCGAAGATCTACACCCACGTCATCGACGCCCAGACCGGCGGCCTGCTGTACCGCAAGGACCTGGTCAGCGAGGGCAACGGCGACGCCCTGGTGCAGGACAACTACCCGGGCGCCCCCAAGGGCGGCACGCAGCGCACCGAGAACCTGATCTACAACAAGTGGCTGCCGAAGAACGCGAAGACGCTGCTCGAAGGCACCTCGGTGGCCGCGTTCGCGGATGTCAACGACGACAACCAGCCGAACGGCAACGAGACGGTCAAGGTGCCCGGCACCAAGACCACCTCGGAGTACAAGCTGGTCCCGTTCCAGGCCGGTGGGCTCTGCTCGGCGGCATTCGTCTGCACCTGGGACCCGGCCAAGCCGGACTCCTGGAAGACGAACATGAACCAGGACGTCACCAACGCGTTCTACCTGGCCAGCAACTTCCACGACTGGCTGGCGAAACCGCCGATCAGCTTCACCCCGGCGGCCGGCTCGTTCGACGCCGCGGGCGGCGACCCGGTGCTGCTGAACGCGCTCGACGGCGCGGCGACCGGCGCCGACGGCGGCCCGGACGGCAACCACATCAACAACGCGAACATGTCCACCCCGCCGGACGGCATCCCGCCGACCATGCAGATGTACCTGTTCGGTGGCGAGGGCACCGTGTCGAGCAGCTCCGGCAACTCGGCCGACATCCTGTACCACGAGTACACCCACGGCCTGTCGAACCGCCTCGTCGTCGACGCGACCGGCAACTCGACGCTGAACAGCATCCAGGCCGGCTCGATGGGTGAGGCGTGGAGCGACTTCTACGCGCTCGACTACCTCGTCTCGCACAACCTGGAGAAGGACACCACTGCTCCCGGTGAGGTCCTCGAGGGCAAGTACGTGACGGGTGGCACGACGATCCGCACCCAGGCGATCGACTGCCGCGTGAAGGCGGTCAGCCCGAACTGCATCGGCCTCGACGGCTCGCAGGGTGGCTACACCTACGGTGACTTCCCGACCATCGGCGGTACGCCGGAGGTGCACTCCTCCGGTGAGGTGTGGGCGCAGACCCTGTGGGACCTGCGTGAGCGCTTCGGCCGTAGCTACGCGATGAGCATCATCACCCGTGCGATGGAGCTGTCCACCGCCGACCCGACGATGCTCGACATGCGGAACGCGATCGTGCAGGCCGACCTGGTCGCGAGCGGCGGCAAGAACGCCGGCATCATCTGGCAGGTCTTCGCCAACCGCGGGATGGGCTGGTTCGCGGGCGTGCTCGACGGTGGCGACTCGCATCCGGTCGAGGACTTCCACATCCCGCCGAAGGGCGCCACCACGACGATCACCGGCACGGTGACCGACAAGGACACCGGCGCTCCGGTGGCCGGCGCGCTCGTCTTCATCGGCGGCCACGCCTCGGGCTACGCGGGCGACTACTCCGCCGTGACCGCGGCCAACGGCAAGTACACGATCACGGGCGTCCTGCCCGGCACCTACGGCAAGTTCGTCGTCTCCGGCGCCGGCTACGAGGTGCTCGGCGCCCCGCTTGCGGTCAAGGCCGGCGGCACCACCGCGAACTTCGCCCCGCGGCGCAACTGGGCGGCAGCGTCCGGTGGCGGCTCGGTGGTGGACTTCACCGGTCCGGACTTCATCCCGCAGTGTGGGCCGGACTACGCGATCGACTCCAGCCAGGGCACCGGCTGGGGCAGCACGACGGGTGACAACAACGGCACCCCCACCAACGTGATGATCCCGAAGAACATCGACATCGCGTTGCCGGCCGCCGTGAACATCACCAAGTTCTCGGTCGACCCGTCGAACACCTGTGGCGACCCGGGCAGCGCCTCGACCGGAAAGTACCGGATCGAGACCTCGGTCGATGGCACCACCTGGGCGACCGCCCAGGAGGGCGAGTTCACCGCCGCCAACCGCGGCAAGTACACCGAGCTCACCCCGTCGGGCAACACCGCCGGCGTGAAGTTCGTCCGGTTCGTGATGCTGAGCCCGCAGGTTCCGGACTTCGCGACCAACTGCCCGCTCGGCGCGTTCGGTGGCTGCCAGTTCACCGACATGACCGAGATCCAGGTCTACGGCACCAAGTAACACCCAGCACCACCCGCGAGGGCCGGCCGAGCATCCGCTCGACCGGCCCTCCGGCTTTCCAGCTTCTGTCAGGAACCGGTCCTCAGAAGGTCCGCCCCCGGGAAGTGAGACGCAACACGCGGGCGTGATGAGGCCGACACCGACATGACTCGCCGGTAACCAACCAATAACATCGCTGGTATGCAGATCCTCGCCATCGTCGTCTCGCTCGCGATCGCCGCCGTCGGCGTCGCGCTGTTCGGCAAGACGATCGGGCACCTGGTGTCCGTCATCAAGCTCGGCCAGCCGGCGAGCCGTACCGACAACCCGGGGCAGCGCACCGCGACGCTGGCCAGGGAGTCGCTGCTGCACACCCGGATGCTGCAGTGGAGCCACATCGGCGTACTGCACTGGTTCGTCGCGTTCGGCTTCATCGGGCTGTTCCTCACCCTGGTGACGGCGTTCGGGCAGCTGTTCGACGCGCACTTCGCGTTGCCGGTGATCGGGCACTGGTTCGTCTTCGAGTGGGCCACCGAGTTCCTCACCTGGACCGGCCTGATCTCCATCATCGGGCTGATCGCGATCCGGCTGCGGAATCTGCCCAGGGGCGAGAAGGGCCGGTACAGCAGGTTCTTCGGCTCCCGCGCCTGGCAGGCGTACTACGTCGAGTACACGATCCTCGGCGTGCTGGTCTGCATCCTGCTGCTGCGCGGGCTGGAGTACGAGCTCGGCGCCGGCTCCAAGTTCCACTTCCCCACCACGTTCTTCATCGGCACCGCCCTGTTCGGCGGGCTGAGCGAGCAGGCGCTGGAGAACGCGGTCTACCTGGTCGCGATGATCAAGATCCTGATCTCGTTCGCCTGGATGATCACCATCTCGCTGAACGCCACCATGGGCGTCGCGTGGCACCGGTTCACCGCCTGGCCGAACATCTGGTTCAAGCGCCGGGCCGACGGCGGCACCGCCCTCGGCGCACTGCAGCCGATCATGATCAAGGGCGCGCCGATCGACTTCGAGAACATCGAGGAGCTCGACGAGGACGCCGCGCTCGGGGTCGGCAAGGTCGAGGACTTCACCTGGAAGGGCCTGCTCGACTTCACCACCTGCACCGAGTGCGGCCGCTGCCAGTCGCAGTGCCCGGCCTGGAACACCGACAAGCCGTTGTCGCCGAAGCTGATCATGATGAACCTGCGCGAGCACGCGTACGCCAAGGCCCCGTACCTGCTGGCCTCCTCCGACGACGAGCGCCAGTCGCTGCCGGACCTGGTGAAGGCCGAGCAGGAGCGCCCGCTGGTCGGCTCCCCCGACGTCGCCGTGATCGACGAGGAAGCCCTCTGGGCCTGTACTTCGTGCGGCGCGTGCGTGCAGCAGTGCCCCGTCGACATCGAGCACGTCGACGCCATCATGGACATGCGCCGCTACCAGGTGCTGATCGAGTCCTCGTTCCCGTCCGAGCTGAACGGCCTGTTCAAGGGCCTGGAGAACAAGGGCAACCCGTGGAACATGAACCCGTCCGGCCGGATGGACTGGGCCAAGGATCTGCCGTTCGAGGTCAAGCAGGTCGGCACCGACGTGGACACGCTGGCCGAGGTCGAGTACCTGTTCTGGGTCGGGTGTGCGGGTGCCTTCGAGGACCGCGCCAAGAAGACCACCCAGGCCGTGGCGGAACTGCTGAACCTCGCGGGCGTCTCGTTCGCCGTACTGGGTGACGGCGAGACCTGCACGGGTGACCCGGCGCGGCGGGCCGGCAACGAGTTCGTCTTCCAGCAGTTGGCGATGCAGAACGCCGAGGTGTTCAAGGAGACCGGCGCCAAGAAGGTCGTCTCCACCTGCGCGCACTGCTTCAACACGCTGAAGAACGAGTACTCCCAGCTGGGCGTCGAGCTCGACGTCATCCACCACACGCAGCTGCTGAACCGCCTCGTCCGCGAGGGCAAGCTGACCCCGGTCGCCCCGACCGACAGCGCGCTCAACGGCCAGAAGATCACCTACCACGACCCGTGCTACCTCGGCCGTCACAACCAGGTTTACGACGCCCCGCGCGAGCTGCTCGACATCATCCCGGGCGCGGAGTTCGCCGAGATGCCGCGGAACCAGACGAAGTCGTTCTGCTGTGGCGCGGGCGGTGCGCGGATGTGGATGGAGGAGAAGGTCGGCACCCGGATCAACCTGAACCGGACCACCGAGGCGGTCGAGACCGGCGCGGACAAGATCGCCACCGGCTGCCCGTTCTGCCGGGTGATGCTGTCCGACGGCCTGACCGCCAAGCAGTCGGAGGGATCGGCCCGCGAGGATGTCGAGGTCGCCGACGTCGCCCAACTCCTGCTCGCTTCGGTGAAGCGCACCTAGCTCTCACCCCTTACGTCCGAAGAACCGTGGGGCCTGACCTCGGGTTCTTCGGACGTTGTGGTTTGCAAGTAGCTGCAAACCCTGTCCCAGTGGACCTCCGGAGCCGTAAGGTCCGGCGTCTGGATCCATTTGGGAGGAAAGTAGCGTGCGGTTTCGTTCTCGGGTGGCGACCACAGTCGTCGCCCTGCCGCTGATTCTCGGGATCGCCGCCTGCGGTGGAGACCAGCGGGCGCAGCCTGTGGCCCAACTGGACCAGGCGACGTTGCTGCCGGCGATGAAGGAGGCGTTCGCGCAGCAGAGGACCTGGCGCGTCGACGGCAAAATGACTGCCGGCGGTGACACCGTGCTAACCATGAACGGGGTCCAGCAGGCGGAACCGCCGGCGCTGTCGATGGAGATGAGCGGCTCGGCGGTCGGTGACGACAAGGCCAAAGTGATCGTCACCGGCGGCCGGCTCTACCTGCAGGCGAAGGACGTAGCGCCGGACGGCAAGTACCTGGCCGTCGAACTGGACGATCCGGCGGCCGGTGAGCTCGGGTCGCTGACCGACAGCTCCGACCCGACCAAGACCTTCGAGGTGTTCGACGAGGCGCTGCGCAAGGTCGAGTTCGTCGGCACCGAGGCCGTTTCCCGCCGCAAGCTCAGCCGTTACGCCGTGACCGTCGACACCACGACCGCCTTCGAGGCGCAGGGCAAGCAAGTCCCCGCCGCCGCGCCGAAGACGATCACCTACGACATCTGGATCGACCCCTCCGGGCTGACCCGGAAGATGTCCTTCACCGTGGCGTACGTCACCACGGAGCTGACGATGGACGACTTCAACGAGTCCGTCTCGATCGAGGCTCCGCCTGCGAGCAAGCTCGCCTCGGTGAAGCGCGGGTAAAGCTCAGGACAAGTCCTTGCACGAAGCGGTAATTGACTTCCTAGGCAGGGATCCCAGCCCGTAGGATCCAACGCCTTGATCCACTGGGAGGAATACAAAGTGAGGTTCAGTTCTCGGGTGGCGACCACGGTCGTCACCCTTCCGTTGATGCTCGGACTCGCCGCCTGCGGCTCCGACAAGACGGCCACCGTCAACGCGGGCACCACGCCGACGCC
The DNA here is from genome assembly GCF_042657745.1 of Kribbella qitaiheensis. Taxonomy (GTDB): domain Bacteria; phylum Actinomycetota; class Actinomycetes; order Propionibacteriales; family Kribbellaceae; genus Kribbella; species Kribbella qitaiheensis. Next base: position 39,303 of record NZ_JBHSKE010000006.1, read on the forward strand.
GGTCAGCACGCCGGTCACCACGCCGAGCCAGGCACCGGAGCGGGTGGCTCCGGCCGTCGCGCACCTGAACACGGCGAGCTTCCTGCCGGCGATGAAGAAGTCGATGGTCGGCAAGGACTCGGTCAAGATGACCATGAAGATGGTCGCCGGCGGTCAGACCATGACGGTGACCGGCCGGCAGACCATGAAGCCGGTCGCGATGCAGCTGGAGATGAACGGCGCGGCCTTCGGCGGCAAGGCCAAGATGATCGTCGTCAAGGACATGCTCTACCTGTCCACCCCGGACGTCCCGGCCGGCAAGTACCTGAAGATCGACCCGAAGGACTCCAGCAACCCGATGGCGGCCAGCCTGGGCGGGATGCTGAACGATATGGACCCGAGCAAGACCTTCGAGTCGTTCGACGGCGGTCTGAAGGCTGCCAAGTTCGTCAAGACCGAGACGCTCGACGGCCGCAAGGTGGACCGGTATGCCGTCACCGTCGACATGGCGGCCGCGCTGAAGGCCAAGGGCCAGAAGATGGTCGCCGGGATGCCGAAGACGCTGGTCTACACGATCTGGATGGGCTCCACCGACCACCTGATGTACAAGATCTTCTTCGAGATGGCCGGCGTGAGCATGACCATGAACGCCTCCGACTGGGGCAAGCCGATCAGCATCAAGGCTCCCCCGGCGAGCAAGATCATCAGCCGCTGACCGAGCGGCACCGGCGATCGTTCGACTGGACGTCCGGAGTGGTGAGGCAGCCCCTCACCGCTCCGGACGTCGTCGTTTCAGCGCAGGTACGAGGCGCCGTTGAAGTCGAGCACGGCGCCGCTGGACCAGCCGGCCGGCGGGGACGCGAGCCAGAGGACGGCGGCAGCGACCTCCTGAGGCGTCGCCACCCGGTTGAACGGGCTCTGAGCGCGGATCGCGTCGCCGCCGGGCCCGTTCAGACCCTGCGCGGCCATGTCGGTGGCGATGAAACCGGGCGCGATTGACGTCACGGTGATGTCATGTGGCGCCAGCGAGACCGCCATCGACTGCCCGAAGGCGTGCAGTCCCGCCTTGCTGGCCCCGTAGGCGGGCACATCCGGCTCCCCTCGATAGGCCCCGCGCGACCCGACATTGACGATCGCGCCCCGCCTGACCCCCTCGGCCGGCTCCCGGTCGAGCATCTGCCGGGCCACGCACCAGGTCAGATGCGCCGCCCCCTCGAGATTCACCGCCAGCGTCCGGCGCCACGCCGCCACCCATTCGTCGTACGACGTGTCGGCGAGCGGGTGGCCGATCCGGCGTGACCCGGCGACCGGGTCGTCCACGAACAGCGCGGCGTTGTTCACCAGGACGTCGATCCGCCCGAGTGCTGCTGCCGATTCTTCAACCAGGGCAGGGATTCCGGCCGGATCGCCGAGATCCCCGACCACCACCGCATGTCCCTGCCCGGGTAGTTCCGCCAGCACCGCGCGGGCCTTGTCGGCCGCGCCGCGGCAGTGCAGCACGACCCGGTCGCCCGCCGCGGCGAAGGCCTTCGCCACCTCGGCCCCGACACCTCGCGACGCACCGGTGACGAGCACTCCTCTGGACACCCTGTTCCCCTCTCCGTGGACTGCCCTCATTCTGCCCTGACACCACCCTGGCGGCTCGATGACATCAGAAGGGGTTGACAGTGACGTCATGATGACGTCAGTATTGCGTCATGGAACTTGATCACTACCTCGAGTCGGTCCGCCGTAGCGTGGAGAACGCCACCGCGTTGGCCGACGACCAAACTCGCTCCGTGGCCCAGCGCCTCGGCGCCACGCTGGATGACGCGGGCCGCCTGGCCCTCATCTCAGCCCTGTCCGACGCCGCCGGGGAGATCAGCCGCGAGCTGTCCCCCGGATCGGTCGAGCTCCGGATGGCCGGCGGCCGTCCCGAGTTCGTGGTCACGCCGGCCCCGAGCCAGCTGACCGGAGCCGATGACGACGATCTGGACGACGACAACGACAACCACGAGCCGGCCGCGCAGGACGTCGCGCCGGATGCCGACGAGCCGACCGCGCGGATCACGCTGCGGCTGCCGATGTCGGTGAAGAACAAGGTGGACGAGGCCGCCAACGCCGAGGGCATCTCCTCGAACGCGTGGCTGATGCGCACCGTGATGACCGCCCTGACCGGTGGCCGCGGACCCCGGCCGCCCCGGCCGCCGCGCGCTCCGCGGGGTGGCTTCTTCGGCCCGGACGGACCACTCGGCCCGGAAGGCCCGCTCGGCCCCGAGGGTGTCTTCGGCAAGGACGGCGTCTTCGGACCCGACGGACCCTTCGGCCCGGACGGCGTCTTCGGTGAGGGCTCCCGGCGCGGCGAGCGCGGTGAGCGCCGTGACCGCGGCGACCGTCGGGGCGAGCGCGGCGACCGTGGCAACGGACGTGGCCGCGGCGGCCGCGGCCAGCGGGTGACGGGGTGGGCGCAGTGAGCGACAGCATCCGCGCCGAACTGACCGACGACATCCAGCGGGTCCGGATCGAGATCGGCGCCGGCCTGGTGGAGATCGTGCCCGCCGACGGCGAGCAGACCACCGCGAGCCTCGAGGTGATCAACGGCTCCGCCGATGACGTCACCTTCAAGGTGACCAACGGCGAGCTGGTGGTCGAGCTGGCCAAGCAGTTCGCCCGCCGCGGCCCCGAGGTCCGGGTGCACATCGCGACCCCGGCCACCCTGGACGCGCGGGTCAAGACCGGCTCGGGCGACATCTCGTCCCGGATGCCGCTGGGCGAGGCCCGGCTCTCGACCGGCTCGGGTGACCTCCGGGTCGAGCGGATCGAGGGCAGCCTGGCGGCCAGCACCGGCAGCGGCGACATCCGGGTCGGGAGCTCGGTGGGCACGGTCCGCGCGAGCACCGGCTCCGGCTCGATCGACATCGGCGAGGCGAACGACTCGGTCGGCGTGACCACCGGGTCCGGTGACGTCAGGATCGGCGACGCGGCCGGCCCGACCACTGTCAAGGTCGGCTCGGGTGACATCACCATCGAGCGGATCCGGGACCACTCGGTCGTCACCTCCGGCTCGGGCGACGTCCGGGTCGAGCTGACCGAGGGCCCCAGCGTCCGGGCGGAGACCGCCCGCGGCGACGTCCAGATCGGCGTACCGGACGGGCTGCCGACCTACCTCGACCTGAAGACGGTCACCGGGCAGATCCGGTGCGACCTCGAGCCCGGCGAGAAGCCGGCCGACGGCGAGCCCTCGCTGATCCTGCGGGCCCGCACCGTCTCCGGCGACATCACCGTCGTCCGGGTCTGAACCACCAGCGCCATCAGCGGTACCAGCACCACCACATTCGTCAACGGGGACCAACGTGAGGGGAGCAGGACGATGATTACCGAACACCAAGAGGTCGCGCGCTACCAGGTGGAAGAGAAGCTCCGTGCCGCCGAGCTGCGGGCGCTGCGCAAGGAGGACCGCGCGACCCGTCGCGCGGCCTCCGCCCCGAGTGGCCCGCGGCACCAGCTCGCGACGGTACTGCGGAGGCTGGCCGACCGGCTCGAGCCCCAGCCGCGGCACCGGCGTACCGGTCTCTCGGTCGTCCGGTGAACACCGTGACTTCGCAGGCACTTTGCAGCTTGTTGCAGCGCCTGGGTCTGGTGCCGGTGAGGGCCCGCTGACGCTGTTAGTGTCCTCGCCGTCACTCTTGGTCGATCTGGGGAGAGAGAAACGATGTTGCGTCCGTTGATCATCGCCACCGCGGCGGTCGTTCTACTGGCCGGCTGCAGCGGCGGTGACGACAAGTCGTCCGACTCGAGTCAGGACGACGGGGGCCAGTCGGCCTCCCCGACCCCGACCACTCCGGAACTCACCTCCTTCGATCCACCCAAAGCCTTCGCCGCGCTGTCGGCGATCGCGGAGCCGCGGACCGAGGACAGCACCATCGACTCCGCCAAGGCCGGCATGGTCGGCCAAACCTCCCTCTACGCGAACCGCACCGCCATCACCGGCCGCACTCTGGCCGGTTCGAGCTGGCAGGTGCTCGCGAAGGAGGTCCAGACCACCAAGACGACAGACTTCACTGGGCCGATGGCTGTCCAGCTGGACGGCAAGGAGGTCATCGCGACCGCCTACGTCCAGGACGTGCAGGGCAGCGGCACCCAGAAGTCCCACGGTCAGATCAACTTCCAGTGGATCGACCCGGCCGAAGGCAAGGTGGTCACCTCCATCGCTTTCGACCTCACCCCGACGCTCGGTCCCGGCAACGGTGGCGGCAGGATTCTCAGCCAGGCCTACGACGTCGCGACCGGACAGGTCGTCATCGCGCTCACGGTCTCGTCACCGGACGGCACCGCGAAGATCGAGGACCTCAGCGTCTACGCCGACCCGAAGACCAAGAAGGCCACCGCGATCCCGTCCCTCAAGGCCGCTGGAGTGCTCAACGGCGTCGTGATCGCAGCCAAGGGCCAGCAGGGCGAAGGCAAGCGGAGCCTCTCGATCGCCACCGTGGACGGCGCCACCGGCACGGTCAAGAAGGCCACCGCCGTGCCGGGGAAGAACTACCTGTCAGCGCTCGGGACCGGCGGCCGGCGCGCCTACCTGCACGGCACCGGATTCGTCGACGGCGGCCTGGGGCACTTCGTGTCGTCCATCTACTCCGTCGACATTGCCACCGGCGCGATCGTGGAGACGAAGCGGGCGGAAACCCCCAGCCGCTCCGAGGGCTACACCTGCTTCTCCGACCACGTGACCGCCTTGGTCTGCAACGGCAACGCCAGCCAGGACAAGGACGAGATCCTGGCGTTCGACGAGACGACCGGCAAGCAGAGCTGGGGCTACACCTCCGAGTCGGCCAACCGCGTGGTCCCCGATGTCACCACGGTCTACAACGGCGCGATCTACGGCCTGGCCGGCGATCAGCCCGTCGTGATGGACGCCAAGACCGGCCAGGACGTGCCGATCCCGACTCCCAGTGCGACCCCCTCCGAGGGCGCCACGCCGTCCGATGGCGGCGACTCCGAGGTCAGCCCGTCAGACGGCAACTCGCCGAGTGACGGACCCACGCTCGGTGGAAAGAACATGGGCGGCTGGGGTGACACGTCGCTGATCTGGGGTAAGCCGAGGTCGCCGCAGATGGTCTCGAAGTACGGCAGCACCTACCTACTGGACCCGGGTGGCAAGGCGCCGATGGGCACCGAGAAGATCTTCGTGGTGCAGAAAGCGATCGGCTGACCTAGCGAGAGGCCCCTGGCGGATCGGCCAGGGGCCTCTCGTCTGTCCGGTTGCTTCAGATGTCGCTGCGGTGGAAGTTCAGGTACGACCGCGACGGCGTCGGGCCGCGCTGTCCCTGGTACCGCGAGCCGTACTTGGCGGAGCCGTACGGGTGCTGCGCGGGCGAGGACAACCGGAAGAAGCAGAGCTGGCCGATCTTCATCCCCGGCCAGAGCTTGATCGGCAGCGTCGCCACGTTCGACAGTTCCAGCGTCACGTGCCCGGAGAAGCCCGGGTCGATGAAGCCGGCGGTGGAGTGGGTCAGCAGGCCGAGCCGGCCGAGCGAGGACTTGCCCTCCAGCCGCGCCGCCACGTCGTCGGGCAGCGTCACCAGCTCGTAGGTGGAGCCGAGCACGAACTCACCCGGATGCAGGATGAAGGGTTCCTCGCCCTCGGGCTCGACCATCCGGGTCAGGTCGGGCTGTTCCTGGGCCGGATCGATGTGCGGGTAGCGATGGTTCTCGAACACCCGGAAGAATCGATCCAGCCGTACGTCGACGCTCGACGGCTGCACCATCGCAGCATCGAACGGGTCCAGTTGGACCCGCTTCGCGTCGAGCTCGGCCAAGATGTCACGGTCGGAGAGCAGCACGAACGCAACTTACCGCAGCGTGCTGCCGCTCCGCCCGCCGTGGGCCGGGCCCGTCACCGCTGATGTCCTGCTCCGGAGCCCTCAGCTCTCCGGAACGCCCTGGCGGCTACGGGCCGTCGGCAACGGCTCAGCCGGCCAGCTTGTTGAACTTCGACACCTGGGTGGCGAACGTCTTCACCTGGGCCGGCGACCAGTCCTTGAGCAGGTCCTCGATCACCTTGTGCCGCTTCTTCCGGGCCGCGGCGAGCTTGCGCTTGCCGTTGGCGGTCAGCGTCAGCAGGGTGGCCCGGGCGTCCGACTTGTCCGCGGCCCGCTTCAGCAGGCCTTCTTCCTCCAGGCGAGCGCAGGCCCGGCTGACCGGACCCTTGTCCACCTCGAGTGCCGCGACCAGGTCGGCCATCCGCACCGGTGCGAGTTCCTCGACGTGGTTCAGCAGTGCGTACTGCGCCGGCTCCAGGTCCGGGTGGGCCTCGTCGGACAGCGTCCGCTGCAGACCACGCAGCCGGCGCGCCATGGTGACGAGTTCCTTCTCCAGATTCTCCAGCGCGTCATTAGTGTCAGTTGCCACCATTCACCCCTTCTTTCAGTTGCCCCGCAACCATCTTGTCCGGTCCCGGCAAGGACCGCATCCTCACGTTGCGTCCAAATGTTGCCCCCGGCAACGCGTTCTAATCTGCCAGAAGATGAGCAGCATTCCCAGCCCTCGGCGTGCCTTTGTGGAAAGTTGCCCGCTCACCCCCCCGTGCAAACCGCACCGATGACCGGGTATGATCCTCTTCGTTCGCTGGTCCGGCCGGCGCTCGCGGGTGTAGTTCAATGGCAGAACATCAGCTTCCCAAGCTGACAGTGCGAGTTCGATTCTCGTCACCCGCTCCACGCAGTACCGCTGGTCAGAACATGCCTCTGACCAGCGCATAAGGCGCCTCTCCGGTCCGGAGCGGGCGTCTTTTCGCTTTGCCGGGCAGGACCGCGGCCAAGCCCTCTCCGGGCCCCGTTCGAACATCGACTGGTCCGCGGTGTTCGGCGTCATCGGCCCACGGGTAACCCGCGGAATCCCTGCAGGGACAGAGGTCCGTGCCATCGGCCCCTATCCCCGCTGACTTCGTCCACCCGAACCCCGGCGACGACCTCAGATGCGGAATCGATGCCGGAGATCGGGCTCCACTACCCCCTGAAGGTTGCTGTCAGCGATGTGCCGTGCAGGTGGTGGGTGGTGAACGTCAGGCGCGTTCCGGCCAGGGTGTGCGTGACGGTGATGCCGGGGTCGGCGGTCACCTTGGTGAGCCGGCGGGCCAGCACGAAGACCGAGATCGTGGCCCGCGACATCGTCGGGTCCGAGACGGCGATGGAGGTGGTGCGATCCGCGTTCCGCCTGGTGATCACCGATGCCGGTCCATCGATAGTCAGCCCGAAGACCTGGTGATGCCCAGAGGTGAACGTGTTGACGGCAATCAGGTCCAGGCCACTGTGACGGATCGCCTGCACTCGCGTGGAGTTGGCCAGCACCAGCAGCCGCCCGTAGAGGTATGACCGCAGCTTGGCTTCCGTTGCGTTCGGCACCAGTGCGTACGCGAGCGCGGTTCGGCCTGGGGCCTGGTGGCTCAGGGAGAAGACCTGCTTGGTGACAGAAGTGTCCGGGTTGGGTGTCCGGACCACACGGCGGCTGCGAGTGACGTTCTCGACGCCGACAGTGACCTTGCTGGGCTGGAGGAAGTAGTAGCCGAGGGACGTACCCGCGGTGGTGTTGGCGTAGCGGAGCCACCTGAGGTCGGCGTCGCCGGTGCCGGACCACGCGCGCCCGTTCCGCAGTACTCCGTTGATCGTCAACTGGTCGGCCGGAGCCGCCAGGCGCGCATCGATCGAGGTGGTCACCGCGCGCTGGTCCTGGTCGCCGATCCCCGCGGCGAGGACGACGACCTCGTCGTCGAGCATGAACCAGGACTTGGTGGAGTCCGCGTTGCGGTAGACCACGAAGTCCTCAGGGAGCAGGTCCTGGTCGGCGTACGCGATATCACTCGACTGGATCCACCCGGCGGCGCCGTACGGGCCGAGCGTGGCGCCACCGGAGTACTGGTTGGTGCCGACGGGGAAGTAGACGTACTTGTTCTGCGATTCCGACGACGCGGTGAAGTTGAGCGGATGCCCCGGGTTGTCGTAGTACGGCGTGCCGTAGAGCTGCGGGATCGTACTGCGCTGCTCCACCGGCGCGGTGACTCCAGCCAGGGCGTACGGCGACACCGTAGTCAGGTAGTCGACGCCGAACGCCTGGGTCTGGTCCTGGCCGCTCAGGTAGAGGTAGTAGGCACCGTCGCCCTGGAACCACGGCATCAGGTTCTCGCCGCTCATGTACTCGTACTTGCTGATCCGGGCCGAGTTCCGCGACAGAGCGAACGCGTACCCGGGCCGGCGGTGCACGTTCCGGTCCATCGCGTTGAAGGCGACACTGCTCGCGGCGGGGTTGAGGTCGGCCGGCACGATCGCCGGGTCGGCGGTGATGGCCGCGAAACGGGTGATGCTGACCGGCGAGACGAAGCTGCTCGGGTTCAACGTCGGGCGCGCGGTGAACTTCACGTAGCTCTTCAGCCGGGCGGCATCCGCCGGCTCCGCGTAGTCCGCGAGGTCGACGATCGCCTCGACCACGATGGCGACATCGTCGTACCCGGTGGCGGGGCGGGAGATCGCGCGCCCCTTGACCACCTCCGTCATCCAGCCCTCGAAGATCAGCGGCGCGAAGCCTTCCTCGACCCAGCCCTGGACCACCTTCACCAACTCATCCGACTGCGCGTAGTCCGTGCCGTCGAGGGTCTTCACCGTTTGGACGACCCTGGTCAGCAGGGCTTTGCCGTACGAGCCGGTGTACGCGACCGAGTCGTGCTGGATGAACGAGCCGTCCGCGTAGTACCCGTCGGTGACGCCGTGCTGGAGGTTGTACGGGTCGATGGTGGCGAAGACGGTGAACTGGTCCTGCAGCGCCTTGCGGATCCGCGCGTCGTCGTCGAGCAGGGCGCCTTGGATGATCCGGTTGGCGGTGATGTCGGACAGGTTCGCGCCGGTGTGGAACCGGGAGTCGAGGTCGACGTCACCGTCCTTGCCGTTGCGCAGATATGCGTCCATCGACGCGACATATGTGCTGATCAGGTCGGCGGGCGCGTCGAGCAGCGCGAGGGTCTTGCCGACGTGGGTGGAGATGCCGATCTCCCAGGTGAACCAGTTGCCGTAGTACCCCTTGGACTGGTCGCCGTAGAAGTTGTCGTGCAACCACCGCAGCTTCTCGATCACCCTGGCCTGGATCGCGGCGTTGCCCTGCAAGTCCGACGCCGGGCCCGGCCGCCGGGTGGCCAGCGCGATCTCGTAGAGATGCTGGTACGACGCGTTGAGGTTCGGGTCGCTCGTGCCGAGGGGGAGGCCGGCGAAGAGTTCTCCGGCCTGGGCCCGGTCCATCGCGGACAGCCAGGTCCGCGCGGTCTGGTCGAGGGCCGCGAGCTTGGCCTGCACCTCGGGCCGTTGGTTGGACTCGGGCGTGCCCGCGAAGATGCCGACGAGATTCGCCAGCAACTGCGCGGTACCGGCTGCGCTTTGGTTCGAGGCACGTCCTGGGATCGAGGCGCTCGCGGGCGCGGGGTTGACCGCGGTCAGCAGAGCGGCGGCGGGGACGAAAGACAGCAGGCGACGGCGGGTGATGTCCACTGGTACTCCCGGGCGAAGGGGAAAAAGCTCACACCCGGAGTCAACCAGCCGGAACTATCTTACGGCAACCGCTTACCGCCTCTTTCCTTCCCCGGATCAGCGGCGGGTGCGGAAGGTACGGCGCAGATCGTCCACCCAGGCGTCGGGGACCTCCCAGGGAATGAAGTGGCCGCCGGCGTCGTGGGCGGTGAGGTTGACGTGGTTGTACCAGCCCTCGCGCAGGCCGAGCCAGCTGTCGACGCGCTGCTCGGTGGTCACGCCGGGCGGGTTCTCGTACCCGACGAAGGTGATCCCGGTCGGGGCCTCGATCACCGGCTTGCGATCGTGCGACGGCGTCCACGGATAGCGGTTGGCGTTCGCGTAGTACCGGATCGACGTTCCGATCGCGTTGTTGACCCAGAAGATCATCGCGTGGGTGAGCAGGTCGTCCTTGCTGAAGACGCTCTCGAGGTCGCCGTGGTCGTCGCTCCACCGCTCCCAGCGCTCGAGGATCCAGGCGAGCAGGCCGACCGGCGAGTCGGTCAGTCCGTAGGAGAGGGTGCTGGGGTCGAGGAGGTGCGCGGCCAGGTGAACGGCGAACCTGCGATCGAGCGCGACGACCTGCGCATGGACGGCCTCGGGCAGACCTTCGGGGATCGGCCGGCCGCCGCTGAGATCCCAGGCCCGGTCGCCGGTGAAGAAGTCGAGCCGCAGCCCCGAGCCGATATGGATGCCGTGCAGCTCGTCGGCGTACTTGTGGCCGAGCTGACCGGTCACCAACGCGCCGACGTCACACCCGGCCGCGGCGTACTTCGAGTAGCCAAGGGTCTCGGTCATCAAGGTGTGCCAGAGGTCGGCCACCTTCCAGAAGTTCATGTCCGGGTTCTTCGGCAGCGGGGTGGAGAACCCGAAGCCCGGCAGCGACGGCACGATCACGTCGAACGCGTCGGCCGGGTCTCCCCCGAAGGCGGCTGGATCGGCGAGCTGGTCGATCACCTTCGACCAGTGCCAGAAGGTCCACGGCCACCCGTGACTGAGGATCAACGGTGTCGGAGCCGGGCCGACTCCCGGCTTTCGCATGAAGTGCACCGGTACGCCGTCCACGTGCGCCTGGTAGTGCTCATAGGCGTTGATCGCGGCCTCGGCCTTGCGCCAGTCGTACTGGTGAAGCCAGTACTCGGCGAGCTCCTGGAGGTAGGTCCGGCCGACCCCGTAGGACCAGTCGTCGTTCCCTACGTCATCCGGCCACCGGGTGAGCTCGAGCCGCGCTCGGAGGTCTTGCAGCACCGCGTCGGGAACATGGATCGGGGTCGGCTCCAACGGGAAGCGAGTCATGGTTCGTAACGTATCCCCGGCTCCGTTCGGCGCCGACCGAATTTCCACCCTCAGAGACGCCCGAACTCCGTGTACTGCGTGGCGCCGCGGCTGACCGCTTCCTGGGCGGCGGCAATCCGGCGCGCCATCGACGGCCGCAGCCGAGTGCTCGCCTGCTCGAGCGTCAGGAACTCACTCCCACGCGCCTCCACCGGGTCGATCCTCAACTGCTGGATCTGCTCGTTGCTGAGGACACCACCGTCGAAGACGAAGTTCACCGCGTCGTACCAGACCCCGATGGCCGGGACCCAGTCGACCACCAGCAACGGACCGATCTCCAGCTCCAGCCCGATCTCCTCCCGGACCTCGCGACGACAGGCCTCGAGCGGCGACTCGTCCTGCTCCGCCATCCCACCCGGAATGTCGAGCGTCGGCTTGTAGGTCGGCTCGAGAAACAGGATCAGCCCGTCCTCGTTCCGGATCAACGCCCCACCGGCCACGCCCTTACGCGGCATCCGCTGCGCAATCCCCTGATGAAACTCCGCCTCAGGCTCCCCCTCAGCAGCCAGATCAGTCTGACGCCCAACCTCTGTCATCGGCTATACCTCCCAGCAGCACCCTGGCACGCCGGGACTCAGTCCTCGCAACCGATGCTGTCGTTGTCTCGGTCCAGCCCGTAGATATCTGTACCTACCACCTCGACCGGGCCGTCGACGTACGCCGGGCCATTGCCGCTGCCTCTCGAACAGTCAACATCGCTCGCGATGGGCACGCAGTCGCCCGTGTAGTTGGGGTCGCAATTCCCTGCGGGCTCAGACTCGACCTTCGTGCCGATCGAGGTGACCTGAGCTACCGGCGCCCGCACGACGACCTGGCTCACCAGCCGCTTGCCGGTCTGCACGCCATTGGTCAGGGTCAGCTCGAAGGTCAGGCGCTTCGTGCCTGGGACGCCCTGGACAGTGACAACCTTTCGCCCCTTGGCCAGCAACGGATCCCTCTGCGTGACCTTCCGGAAGGCAACCTTCCTAGTCTCCGTGACCATCCTGCGGGTCACCACGGGTGTCGACGTGACCGTCGGCGTTGGCTTCGGCCTCGTCGGTGCTGAACTGGTTGGCTTTGGCGCCGCCTTTGTCGGCAGTGCCTTCGGAGCAGTCGGGTGCGGCGAATCCACGGTCACGGACACGGATTCGTCAGGCGGCTCTCCCGCACAGCCCGTCAGCACTCCACCGGAGACAAGCACAACAACCGCGGCCGCAACCCCCACTCGCATGCCCTGAGTCTCCTGCTCGGTCACCCCGGCCGCCAGACCTCAGCTTGTTCACTTGAGTGCAGGTTGTGAGGTTCGGGTCTCAGGAGCCGCCAGCGCCCACTAGTTGGCCGTCCAGGGAGAGGATGCGGGTTTTGGCGGCCGGGCCTTTGGGTGGGATCAGGACGGCTACCTGGTGGAGGTAGTCCTGGTGGAGGGACTGGGTGTACTTGACGAAGCTGCTGAAGGCGGTGGCGGCGCCGCTGGTCCAGTAGGCGTTGGAGCCGGGCTCGACGTTCTGCAGGTACTGCTCGGTGAGGGTCAGGAAGACCAGCGCCTCGCCGGTCGCGGTGATGAAGGTGACCGGCTCGCCGGACGGGCGGAACGTGTCGGTGACGGTGGAGATGTAGTCCTCCTTGGCGTCCGCGACCTTGGACTTGGCGCGCTGGCCGAGCAGGCTGACCGTTCCAGGCGACGGAACGAACAGCGCCGCCTTCGGAGACTTCACTCCCGCAGACAGATAGGTGGCCAGATCGTTGCCGGCCGTCTGAGGCAGCGTGGACAGCTTGGCCATATCGGCCTTCGCTGGCGTCCGCAGCCCCTCCATCGACGGGAGCTTCGTCGTCGCGCCCGGGTAGACGGAATGCGTCAGCACCCACGGAGTACCAGCGTTCTGCCGCTGCCAGACGCCGAGCTGCTGGCTGTCCGGGTCGTCGGAGACACCTGAGCTGACGACGAACCGCATCGGGTACGAGCTGAACTCGGGCGCACCGATCTGCGGCTTGGTGTAGGTGAACGGCTTGATCTTGTTCTTGCGGGCCGCATCGAGCGTGCCATCGATCCGGTACCCCGCGCGGGTCTGCGCGAGCGTCGGGTCACCCTCGATGGTCTCCGAGAGCTTGGCGTCCCGCGCCTGGTTCGCCTTGTTGTTGATCTCGTTGTACCGCGCGACCACGGTCTTCCCGTCGGCCAGGGTGACTGCCGGCCGGCTCAGCGACTGGCTGGTGTTCTTCTCCGGCACCGCGACACAACCAGTTGCCGCCAGCAACAAGACGACCCCCGTCGCCACCCCGGCGTACCGGCGCACCTGGCCTTGCTTCTCGTACGTCGGCGGCGTGTACGGCATCTGCGGCGCGGCGTTGGCCGTGACCGGAACGGGCGGAGCGGACTGGTTGCGGCGGCGGAAGAGAATCAGCACCAGACCCACAACGAGCAGCACGACGCCGATCCCGAGGACCAGCAGGCAGGTCCGGAACGCCCCGGCGAGCTCGACGCCGAAGGTGATCCGGGCAGCCACCCCGGGAGACCTGTCCGCGTTCATCACCACGACGTCGTACCGGCCGTCCGCGATCTCCCAGGAAATGGTCTGCTCCCCAGGACCGGCCGCCTTCACCCTCCACCAGTCGAGCCCGGCCGGCGGGGCGAGCGGAGTCTGGCCGCCCTTCATCTCCTGAGTGTCGAAGCTGACCGGTACGTCGAACCGCACCACGCGCGAGTACTCCGAGGCGCTCAGGTAGCTCGCCGCGTCGAGGTCCTGCCCGATGCCGACGAAGACCGGTTTGCTGGCACTGGCGGTCACGTGCAGCGTCGGGCCGTGCCGATCGAGCAGGTCCGGCGCGGTCATCACGGCGAGCCCTTTGCTCGCCAGGCGCTGCTCGCCGGTGTCGACGGTGTTGTCCGGGCCGACCAGCCAGAAAGCGACGACGGCCCCGGCCAGAGTGACTAGTACTCCCACCAGGGCCAAGAGCAGGCCGAGGGTGATGCGGGCGAAACGCATGAAAGAACTCCCCGTTGGTACGACAAGTTCGGCCCAGGGCGGAGGGCCGACCAGGCACAGACCATAGCGAGGCGTGCAGGGCGCCCCACCGTCCACCCGTCGTCATCGAATAACTGAGCGGACAGCGATCTGTTACTGTCCCGGTAGTTAACGAATGGCCATTCACAAACTGCCCGAGCGGGCGGTGGCGGGAAATCGAGGGGAAATCGTGGCGAGACCACGCCTGATCAGCGACGACACGATCCTCGACGCGACCCGCCAGGTTTTGGCCGAGCTCGGCCCCACCAAGCTCACCCTCGCGGCCGTCGGCGCCCGGGTCGGGCTGGCTCCTCCCACGCTGATGCAGCGGTTCGGCTCCAAGCGCGGTCTGCTGCTCGCGTCGGCGGCCCGCTCGCCGCACATGGTGCAGCTGGCCGCAGCCGAGGCCGAAGCGCGGAACACCTCGCCGCTAGCCGGCCTGCGCGACTTCGCGCTGTCCAGCGTGGCGCACATCAAGCATCGCGAGGAACTAGGCAACGGCCTCGCCTTCGTCCAGCTGGACGTCGCCGATCCGGAGTTCCGCGCGCACGCGCTGGCGCACTCGAACGCGATCGTCGAGAGCTCCGCCCGGATGCTGCGAGCCGCTCAGGAGGCCGGAGAGCTCAAGGCCGACGCCGACGTGCCAGCCCTGGCCCGCCTCACCCTGGTCTGCTTCAACGGCGCCCTGCAGGTCTGGGCCGTAACCGGCTGGGGCTTACTGACCGATTTCCTACGGGACCAACTCGACCTCGTGCTGTCCCCTTACCTCGCCCCTGGTTGAGAGCTGGTCCGCCGCTTCGAGACCCAGGCAGCCCTCGGCATCGAGCACGCGTCGCCGCCTTCACGGCCGACGATACTCACCTCGCGGAGGAGGCCGCTCCGACGCCCGTACTGCGCGTCGCCGCCTCCGTCCGCTGGTCAGGTACGGCTGGTCGCGTGCAGACTCCGGCGAAGGCGGAGCTCGTCTCGCAGGGACGGGGGGATCGGAAGGTTGCGATCCTCGAGGGCAGAGGCGCAGGCCTCGAGACTCTGCAGGAGACGGTCCGCGCGACGGCCGCCGGCGGTGCCCAGCCGAGGCGCTCCGCGCTCCAACTGGTTCGCGGACCGAGCTTCGGTCAGCTCGGCGAACAGTGCGTTGAGGGTGATGTCCGCAGGCCGCAGCCGGACCGGACCGGACTGCTCAACGGACGACTGCAGGAACAGTGGGAACGACATAGACATCGCCTCGTCACACCGGGGACTTCCAGGCGCTCGACAGTGAGACGCCACCGACTCCGATCCCTCAAGATACTCCCTGTCTCCTCAGACGGCCGCCGTCCTGATACTCCTTGTCTCGTCAGACGACCGCCGTCATCGCTCGTGGCATGGCCAACAGCGTCGCCCCGGCGAGCGCAGTACCGGCGGCGCAGGCCACTACTGCGAGCTGTGCGCCGGCTGCGGCGATCAGGCCGAGCAGGCTCGTCGAAGCGATCAGGGGAAGGGTCTGGGCGAGCGCTAGCAACGACTGCAGCCGGGTCAGGTGAGACCGGGGCGTGCTCGCGACAAACACCGGTGCCAGGTGCGAGGTGAAGATGCCGATGCCGACGCCTTGGACAGCCGCGAACATTGCCGCTGAGTAGGCGGACGACGCCAGCGAGAGACCGGTGACTCCCGCGGCAGCGATCAGGCAACCGACCGCGGCGGTCCGTCCGGGTTGGGCGAAGGTGCCGAATCGGGCGACCGCCAGCGTCACTGTCGGTCCACCGGCGACCGTTGCGCCGACCACCAATCCTGCTTGCGAGGCGGTCCAGCCGTTCGAGCGGGCAAGGAGCGGCACGCACAACGAAGTCACCGGCAGGACGGAGGCCGCCATCAAACCGACGGTCAGCAGCAGCGCACGCAATACGGGGTCTGTCCAGGCCAGGCGGATGCCGTCGAGTGTTTCCTTCACCACGGATCCGGCGACGGGCTCGGGGGCGCCGCCCAGCCGAGGGCGAAGAAGACCGCGGTGTCGCCGAATGCCGAGAGTGACGCGCCTGCCAGCCAGCCGTAGTAGGCCCGGTTCACCCGTCGAGAATGGCCGGCATCACCAACGTGGTGAAGGTGCCCTGATCGGCTGAGCGCACGATGACCGGCCGGTCCACAGGCCCGATCTCCAGCAGTACGTCCGGTCCCACGCTCACCGTCAACGCGGCCGCGAGCAGCGAGGCGGTGAACCCGATCCGGAGCGGCTCGCCCGACGCGATCACCTCGAGCTCGCCCGACGGTGCCGTCGCCCCCTTCGGCGTCACGGCGAGCCGGTCCGAGTCGATGCTCAGGGCAACGGTTTCGTCGGTCAGCAGCTCGAGCAGTCTGAGCCGGTCGACGACGACCCGGCTGGTCGGCGGCGCCAGTCCGTCGAGGATCGACTGGTACGCCGGGAACTCCTCGTCGACCACCGGCACCTCGCGCGAGGTACCGGCAGCCGCGAACGTCGTACCGGCCGGGCCCGTCTCGATCCGCACCTCGGCCGCGGCCGACACCCAGCGAGCGAGCGCAGTCAGTTCGGTCGCCTTGACGAGAAGGTTCCGCGGGTACCCGGTGAAGCCGACCGGGTGGAGCTTGCGGACGGACAGGCGGTAGCGGTCGGTCGCCACCAGGGTGACCTCGTCCTCGTCGAGTCCGAGCAGAACGCAGGCGAGGGCCGGGATCTCGTCGGTAGGCGCCGCGGCGGCCGCCACCTGGCGGATCGCGCTTGCGAGTTCGGCGCCGCCCAGGGTGACCGCGCACTCGTAGGGAACCGCCGGGAGCGAGGCAAGGATCCGCGCAGCGGCCCGGCGAGCGGCGTCGGCCTTGCCCTCGACCGTCCGCAGATGCGCCCGCACCACCGCGGCACCCGCAGCCGGGCCCTCGTCGAGCACCACTCGTACCTCGGCCAGCGGCAGGTCGATCTCCCGCAGATCCCGGAGCAGGGCTGCCCGCGGTTCCTGGTCCGGCGCGTAGTACCGGTAGCCGTTCTGGTCGTCCACCTGCGCGGGCCGCAACAGCCCGCAGTCGTCGTAGAAGCGCAGCGCACTCGGAGTCAATCCCACTCGCCGCGCAAAGGCACTGATCGCCAGCAACTCGTCCGTCATGCCCCCGATCCTCGATCCTCGACCAACTCGAAGGTCAACCCCGGCGCCGGGCCCGGGAGCCGTTGCGGAACTGAAGGGTCGGGTCGTGCTGCGGGAGGTTGGAGGGTCGGTGAAAATGGGGGCGTGACGAGGTTGTTCGTGGTGACCGGAGCGCCTGGGGCCGGCAAGTCGACGGTGATCCCGGAGCTGCTGCGGCTGCGCGCCAAGCAGCTGGTCGTGATGGACATGGACGAGTTGCTCGACTCCGAGGGGCGGGTGCTCGGCATCGAGATCGCCGACTCGTCCGCCGCCGCGAACTGGCCGGCGTACAACGCGCTGTGGCTGCGGATCACCGAGCTGGTCCGGCGCTCCGGCACCCCGATGCTGCTGCTCTCGCCGCTGGTGCCGACGGAGTTGCCCGAAGGCCGCTGGCTGCACCTCGACTGCCCGGACTCTGTACGCCGTAAAAGGTTGTCCGAGCGAGGGTGGTCCGACGAGCAGATCGAAGAGGCGATCGCCGACGCCGCGCAGATCCGCAAGCTGGTCCCCCGTTCTGTCCCCGGCGACGGAACCCCCGAGGACTCCGCTCGCCTGATCCTTGCCTGGGTCAACGAGTAGCCAGCCACCGGGTGACCCAGTCCCGCAGAATGTCGCCGTAGTCCTCGCTGATCCCCTCCAGACGGCGATCGGCCGACCCCGGCCAGTGACCGACGCCCGGGACCCGCCTCCTCGTCGTACCCGGCTCGCCGTACGGCCTCCATGGTCGCGTGCCGCATCTGCTCGGCCGGGCTCACCCCGGCGCAACCGAGCAACAGCAGGAAGGCCATCTCCGGCAGCTGTTACACGCCACCCGGTTCACTCGATGTGCAGAGCGACCGGGATCCGGTCGGGAGCCGCCGCGATCGGCAACGCGCCGAGCCCGGGCGTAATCGACCCGAGCACACTCGCATGCCGCGCCCCAGTACAACTCGGCACCGTCCCAGCCAGCCCGTTCACCGTCAGAAACCCCAGCACCGCGAACGCGTACGCCTCCTTCGCCGCGGAAGGCAACCCGAGCTCGTCCGTACTCCGCACCGGGATCCCCCGGAGCTCCTGGGCGAGCAGGTGCATCAGCACCGGGTTCCTGATGCCACCCCCTGCCGCGATCACCTCAGTGCCGCCGTGCGCGTGCACCGCATCAGCCACGGTCCGGGCGGTCAACGCGGTGACTGTCGCAACCAGGTCGTCTGGTGCGATCTCGGGAAGCCCGGTCATCGCCTTGGCGAGGTAGCTGAGGTGGAACAGCTCCTTGCCGGTGCTCTTGGGTGCCGGCCTCCGGTAGTAGGGCTCGGCGAGTAGCCGCTCGAACAGCTCGGGGTGGACCCGCCCCCGACCGGCCATCACGCCGTCCGCGTCGAAGGTGGACCGCCCACCGGTGGTATCCCGCACCACCGCATCGATCAACGCGTTGGCCGGCCCGGTATCAAACGCGATCGGCTCCCCCACGAGCCCGGAGGGTCCGGAGCTTGGGACGGCCGTGATGTTGGCTATGCCGCCCAGGTTGAGCGCAACGGGAGTGCCGGAGCGGCCTCGGAGCCAGAGGACGTCGAACATGCTGACCAGTGGGGCTCCTTGACCGCCCGCGGCGACATCGCGGGAGCGCAGGTCCGAGACCACTGTGGTGCCGGTCGCCTCGGCGATCCAAGCAGGCTGCCCGAGTTGGAGCGTGCCGCGGACTCGCCCTTCCTCCACCCAGTGGAAGATCGTGTGCCCGTGCGAGACGATCAGATCCGCGTGACCACCACAGAGTTGCTCGACCGCCTGCTCCGCCAGTCCAGCGAAGGCCTGCCCGATCCCGGTGTCGAGCCGGCACACCCGCTCCAGCGTGGTGGTTGCCGGAGGCAAAGAACTGGCGAGCTCGGCCCGCAGCGACTCCGGATACTCCTGGCTCAGCAGACCCAGCGGAGTGAGGACGATCCGGTCGCCCTCGATCCGCAGGTCCGCCGCCGCCGCGTCGATCGCGTCGTACGAGGTGCCGGACATCAGCCCGATGACGCGCATGTCAGTCCCGCAACTCGCGCTTGTAGTCGTCGCCGCGCAAGGTCAGCAGCGCGACCACGCTGACCGCGCACGTCACCGCCACGTAGTACGCGGGGATGTCGACGTTCTTGGTCCGCTTGATCAGTTCGGTGATGATCAGGCCGGCGCAGCCGGAGAAGACCGCGTTCGACAGCGAGTACGCGAGGCCGAGGCCGGTGTAGCGCGCTCTGGTCGGGAACATCTCCGCCAGCATCGCCGGACCCGGCCCGGCCATCAACCCGACGACCAGCCCGGCCACGAAGACGGCGATCCCCTTGGCCGCGGTCGAACTCTCCTTGTCCTGCAGGAGATTCATCAACGGGAACGCGAGTACGACCACCAGCGCGGCGCCGGTGACCATCACCGGGCGGCGGCCGATCCGGTCGCTCAGCCAGCCCGCCGGCATGATCGAGACCGCGAACCCGAGGTTCGCCAGCACGGTCGCCACCAGCGCCTGCTGGAAGGTCGCGTTCAGCGTCGCCTGCAGGTAGGTCGGCATCACCACGAGGAACGTGTAACCCGCCGCCGACCACCCCATCAGCCGCCCGATGCCCAGCGCGATCGCCTTGGCCACCTCAGCCTTGTCCGCCGACTGCACCTGCGCGACGTTCCTTCCGGTCACTTCACCGGTGGCACCCGTCCGAGCCTCCTGCTGCAGGCGCTCGAAGTTCGGCGTCTCGTCCAGCCTCAGCCGCAACCACAACGCGACCAGGCCGAGCGGCAACGCCAGCAGGAACGGGATCCGCCAGCCCCAGTCGTTCAGCGCCTCCTTGCTGAGCACCGTCGCGAGGATCACTGCGAGCCCGGCGCCGACGAGCAACCCGAGCGCGACCGTGAGGGACTGCCACGCGCCGTACAGGCCGCGCTTCGTCTTGGGGGCGAACTCGGTCATGATCGACACCGCGCCACCGAACTCACCGCCGGCCGACAGGCCCTGCAGCGCCCGGACGAGCGTCAGCAGCCACGGCGCCGCCGCCCCGACGGTCGCGTACGTGGGCAGGATGCCGATCAGCGTGGTGGACAGCGTCATCAGCAGCAGGACGATGATCAGCGTCGGTCGGCGGCCGATCCGGTCGCCCACCCGGCCGAACACCGCCGCGCCGATCGGCCGGAAGAAGAACGCCAGCGCGAACGAGGCGTACGTCTTGATCAGGCTCTCGGCGTCGCTGGTGGAGGTACTGCTGAAGAAGTTGGCGGCGATCACGGTGGCGAAGAAGCCGTAGGCGCCGAACTCGTACCACTCGACGAAGTTGCCGACCGTGCCCGCCACCAGGGACCTGCGGGTCCGCCGGACGTCGAGGGTCGCGGGTGCTGTGCTCATCGTTCGCCTTCCACTAGCCCCCGGTAACTTTCCTCCCGCCTCAAGGTCCATCTTGGTCTATCAGTTCCACATGCGGCGAGTGCGGCGTGCCGGACAGGGGTCCTCAGAGCTCGTACTCCCAGCCCGGCTGCCAGGCGAAGGGCGCGTCCACGAGATCTTCCAGCGGAGTCCCGTCGCCGAGGAGATGCCGCAGAGCCCACCGCTGGGCCCCATGCCCGACCACCAGCACCTTGCGACCGTCGTACGGGCCCTTGATGTCGGCGAGGAACGACTGGGTGAGGCCGAGCACGTCCCGATAGCTCTGACCGCCCGGGAACGGTACGTCGACCTTCGGCCTCCGCGGCGCGAGTTGTTCGACCGGCGCCCCGTTGAGCTCGCCGTAGTCGCACTCGCGCAGTCGCCAGTCCTGGAACCGTGGGATCGCCTTCCCCTCGAACGCGATCTCCACCGTCTTCACCGCGCGCAGCAGGTCGGAACTGAAGATCGCGTCGACGTCCTGGCGACGCTCACCCAGCAGCACCGACTCGCGTCGGCCCTCGGCAGACAACTCTCCCGGCAGCCACCCGGTGGCGATGCCCGTCTCGTTGTCCACGGTCGTCGAATGCGTCTCGTAAACCAGTTTCACAGTCACGCCGACCACCCTCCCCGATCAGGTCACAAAGGAATCCGCTTGGTGGTCGTTACTGGTGGGTATATACTTAAGTTACTCGTGAGTACAGCGTAGCGAAGAGGTAGGGGAACCTTGTGAGCCACTACAAGTCGAATCTGCGGGACATCGAGTTCAACCTGCTCGAGGTGCTTGGCCGCGGCGAGGTGCTCGGCCAGGGCCCGTACGCCGACATGGACGTCGACACCGCACGTGAGGTGCTGTCCGAGATCGACCGGCTCGCCAAGAACGAGCTGGCCGAGTCCTTCGAGGACGCGGACCGGAACCCGCCGGTCTACGACCCGGCGACGCACGAGGTCCGGATGCCCGAGGCGTTCAAGAAGAGCTACCACGCCTACATGGACGCCGAGTGGTTCAAGCTCGAGCTGCCGCCGGAGCTCGGTGGCCAGCCGACGCCTCCGTCGCTGCGCTGGGCCGCCGCCGAGATGGTGCTGGGCTCGAACCCGGCCGTGCACATCTACGCCGCGGGCCCGAACTTCGCGCACGTGCTGTGGCGCAACGGCACCGAGCGGGACAAGAAGATCGCGCACCACATGATCGAGCGCGGCTGGGGCGCCACGATGGTGCTGACCGAGCCGGACGCAGGCTCCGACGTCGGCGCCGGGCGCACCAAGGCCACCCTGCAGGACGACGGCAGCTGGCACATCGAGGGCGTCAAACGGTTCATCACGTCCGGCGAGCACGACATGACCGAGAACATCGTGCACCTGGTGCTGGCCCGCCCGCAGGGCATCGAGGGCGCCGGCGGCCCGGGCACCAAAGGCCTCAGCCTCTTCATCGTGCCGAAGTTCGACTTCGACCTGGAGACCGGCGAGCTGACCGGGGAGCGCAACGGCGCCTTCGTCACGAACGTCGAGAAGAAGATGGGCATCAAGGTCTCCACCACCTGCGAGATCACCTTCGGCGAGAACACCCCGGCCAAGGGCTACCTGCTCGGCGAGGTGCACGACGGCATCGCGCAGATGTTCCAGGTGATCGAGTACGCCCGGATGATGGTCGGCACCAAGGCCATCGCCACGCTGTCCACCGGCTACCTGAACGCGCTGGAGTACGCGAAGGAGCGGGTCCAGGGCGCCGATCTGACCAACTCCGCGAAGACCGCGCCCCGAGTCACCATCACCCACCACCCCGACGTACGCCGCTCGCTGATGACGCAGAAGTCGTACTCCGAGGCGCTACGCGCGCTGGTCCTCTTCACCGCGACGTACCAGGACCGTGCCGAGCAGGCGCGGTACGCGGGTGAGCACGACGAGGAGGCCGAGCGCGTCAACGACCTGCTGCTACCGCTGGTGAAGGGCTACGGCTCGGAGAAGTCCTGGACGCTGCTCGGCACCGAGTCGCTGCAGACCTTCGGCGGTTCGGGCTTCCTGCAGGACTACCCGATCGAGCAGTACGTCCGCGACGCCAAGATCGACACCCTGTACGAGG
The DNA here is from genome assembly GCF_042657745.1 of Kribbella qitaiheensis. Classification (GTDB taxonomy): domain Bacteria; phylum Actinomycetota; class Actinomycetes; order Propionibacteriales; family Kribbellaceae; genus Kribbella; species Kribbella qitaiheensis. The sequence continues at coordinate 61,670 of NZ_JBHSKE010000006.1, forward strand.
GCACCACGGCGATCCAGGGCCAGGACCTGTTCTTCCGCAAGATCATCAAGGACCAGGGCAAGGCGCTGGGCCACCTGTCCGAGCAGATCCAGGCGTTCGTCGCCTCCCAGGCGGGCAACGGCCGGCTGAAGGAGGAGCGCGAACTGCTCGCGAAGGGCCTCGCGGACACCCAGAAGATCCTCGGCGTGATGAGCCAGGCGCTGATGGCGAGCAACCCGCAGGCCGAGAACGGCGACCCGCGCAACATCTACAAGGTCGGCCTGAACACGTCCCGGCTGCTCTACGTGCTCGGTGACGTGGTCTGCTCCTGGCTGATGCTGCGGCAGGCCGAGATCGCCCTGGAGAAGCTCGGCGGAGAGCTGTCGCCGGCCGACCAGAACTTCTACACCGGCAAGCTCGCCGCCGCGCAGTGGTTCGTCCGGTCGACCATGCCGACCGTGCGCGCCGAGCGGATCAAGGCGGAGATGACCGACCTCGACGTGATGGATCTGCCCGAGTCGGCCTTCTGATCCAGCCGATCTGCCCCGCGCTGCCCGCCGATCTGCCCTGTTCGGGCTGATCGGATTCAGGAATCGTTTCTCCCCGAGCGACACCGCGACCCTGGCCCGGCTTCCCCTGTCCGAGCCAGGGCCGCGCTCTGTCGGACCCCCTATCGGAGCTCTGGTGGAACCCGTCAGGCCCTGCCGGAACCTGGGCGGTGAGCCGCGCGTCAGTCCCGAAGTGAACCCGCCAGGCCGTCGTCGTACCCTAACTGCGATGTCCGCCCGATTCGCCTGCCTCGGCGCCGCCCTGTTCGCCGTACTGGCTTTCCTTTCGCCTGCCCCGGCCACCGCCGCTCCGCCGGAACTCCCGGACCAGATCGCCGCCGCTTGGAAGACCGACCGGATCTTCATCTACGGCGCGATGCGGGCTGCGTTCCCCAAGGCGGAGCTGGACCGGATCCGGGCCGCGACCAGGACCGTCGACTTTCCTGTGTACGTCGCGCTGCTGCCGCGGGTGCCGTCGACGCGAGAGCTCCCGGAAGATCTGCCGACGTTGCTGCAGGCCCGTACGGGTGAGCCGGGGCTGTATCTGGTGTTCACGGTCTCGAACGACTACTGGTCGGGCACCGAGAAGCTGATAAGGCCGGGTGGGCTCAAGGGCCGTGAACTCGTCGGCGTGCAACTGGACGACAAGCAGGACAACCGCATCGTGACCGATCGGCCGGCACCGCGGATCGTGCGGACGATCCAGCAGGCCGCGACGGCGTACTACGGGCGCCCGCTGCCGGCGGTCCCTGCGGGCGACCTCCGCGAGGACACCTCCTCCCGCCGGTCCGGTAGGTCCACCACGGACAAGGAAGACCTGTCCGCCTTCATCGGGATGGGCATCGGCGCAGTGCTCGGGGTGATCATCGTGATCCTCCTGACCGTGCGGAGCCGGCGGAAGCACCCCGCGAAGGACCGCAGGAGCGCGAAGGGCGGCCGGAGCAACGGCAGGGGCAAGGCCGGGCAGTCCCGGGCAGTGGTCGCGCCGCGGGAACCGGTCAGTGTGTCAGCCGTGCGGACGCAGGCCGATCGATGGATCAGCAAGGCCGACAAGGCGCTGCGCGGACTGGAGTCCCGGATCAAGGCGTCCAGAGACAACAGTCTGGACCTGCTCGACCGGCGCGATGACGCGGCCCGGCGGCTCGATGCGGCTCGCACACTCAGGTCCTCCGAGGGCGTGACGGCAACCGCCGGAGCTTCCTCCGAAGACCTGACGGCGGCGGCTGGGGCGTTCGTGCTGGCTCGGCAGGCTTGGCAGGTCGCGGGTGACGGCACGGTCCAGCCGCCGTGTTTCTTCGACCCGACCCACCAGCCGGGAACCGTCCAGGCCGCCTGGTCCGAAGGGACCGAAGTACCGGCCTGCCGGAACTGCGCGCGGCTGCTGGAGCGTGGCGAGACGCCGCGGGGCTTCCTGGTCTGGAAGAAGTCGGGGCTGTTCGGGATGGACCAGTCGGCCGTGCCGTACTGGACGCTCGACCCGAGGCAGCAGCCCCTGGTCGCCACAGGCTTCGGCTCGCTCGAGGACGATCTCGCCGAGCGCGTCGGCCGCCAGGAGGACAAGTGATGAAGCGCCTCGTCCTGATCCTGCTGACTGGCCTGGTCGTCTTCCTCGGCGGCGGACTCACCGCATCCGCCGCCGACTTCCCCACCGATCCACGGGTCACGGCCGCCGTCGCCGCCTGGAAGACCAAGCCGGTGTATGTCGATCCGCTGTACGCCGAGTACGTCGGCACCCAGGACCAGCAGTTGGCCGAGCGGATCGCAACGGCACCAGCGCCGGTATTCGTCGCCGTCATGCCGACTGGCGCATGGTTCCAGGAGAAGGACGACACCGAGCGGCTCGCGGGCTGGCTCGCCGTGACCAACGGCAAGCCCGGGATCTACGTCGTGATGGACGGGACAGCCACGACCGGGGTGGCGCACCTGCTCGGCGCCCGCGCGCCCTTCGACACCTTCGCATCCTCGAAGACCGCTCTGGCCGACCAACTCTCGCAGTACCTGGACGATCTCGAGCTCAACGACCGGGTGAAGGTCAAGCCGGCCCGGACCGCCGAACTGCCGACGGCGCCGGAGCGCACCTACGAGCGGGAGCGGTTCACCGTGGGCAAGGCGATCGGCAACGGCGTCGGCGGAATGACGATCGGCCTGATGGGCGGCGCACTCCTGGCCGGCATCGTGCTCGGACTGGCGGCACTCGTCGCCCCTCGACGTGGAGGTCAGCAGTGAGAACCCGGCAAGTCCTGATCCTGGCGGCCGCGTTGCTGCTGCCGCTGACATTCGTCCCGGCTCCCGCCGGAGCAGCCGAGGTGGGTACGAGTCAGACCCCCGCGGAACGAGCGCGCGAGATCGCGACCGCGCTGACGAAGGACCCGCTGTACGTCGACCCGACGTACGCGCCCGGGCTGCCGGAGACGATGCGGGCGGGTGTGCGGGAGAAAGCCAAGGCGCTGGGATACCCGGTCTACACGATCATCCTCCCGCTCTCCCCGAGCGACGGCTTCCAGGGCAAGGAGCGCAACGTCCTCACCCTGGTGATGGACGCGATGCGCAAACCCGGCCTGTACGTCGTGGTCGAGGGCGGCGGGCGGTTCCCCTGGTACGAGACGCTCGATGTTCCGCAGCTCGACGAGAAGAAGCTGAGCCCGGCGCGCGAGCTAGCCCTCGACGACACCGAGTATGACGCCGGGCCGACCGAGGTACTGACGCGGTTCTACGAGCTCCTGGCTGGGCCGGCTCTGCCGCCGGCGATGCGGCCGGAGACGGACCGGCGGACCGGCCCTGCCAACTATGACCATGCCGGTCGTTCCGGCGGCGTCATTGCCCTGGGCATCGTGTTGGCAGTGCTTGCGTGCCTGGTGGCGCTGGGGTTGTGGATCGGGCTTCGCCGCCGCAGTTCAGGTAGCAGCGGTTCGCCTCGGCGGGAGAAGCCGTTCACCATTCCGCCGCACGTCGCGGCGACGGTGGCCGCCGAGCGACGTCGCCGACTGACGCGCGAGACCTCGGCCGAGCTCACCACGCTCGGATCAGACCTGGCGGCGCTGCCCACGGTCGCCGGCGAAGGTCTGCGACATCAGCAGCTGGCCCTCGACGCCCACGATGCCGCGAGCCGGGTGCTGGACTCCTCGCGCGACCTGGTCGACGTGGTCGGGGCGATGGTGCTACTGGACCAAGGACGCCGCGAGTACGACATCGCCCAGGCTCTGGCGGCCGGCCGCAAGCCCGTCGAAGTACAGCCGCTGTGTGCCTTCAATCCCTTGCACGGAAGGGCTTCCGGTCGTCCGACGCAGGTCGATGCCGACGGCACCACGCTGACCCTGCCGCTCTGCGCCGACTGCCGGCGCGCGCTGAAACGCGGTACGGCACCGGCCTCTCTGCGGGGCGAGGACGGGCCCTACTGGCACAACGACGACCTCTGGGCCCGGACGTTCTTCGGTGTCCTCACCGACGACCTGCCCAACGCCGTCACCCGTGGGGACCACCACCGCTGACCCTGAGCGCGGGGTCAGGGCGGATCTGAGGGTCTTGCCGGATCCGGGCTGCCGCCGTACGGACCTACTGTCAAGCGACAGGTTGGCGCGGGGCGGATGAGATGGGGCGGGTCGGGATGGCTGACACCAAGCAGGTGGGGGCGCTGCTGCTGGTGACCGGGGCGGCGTTGGCGTTCTGGTCCTTCGGGGACCGGGACTCGGCCAGCGAGCAAACGGTCGACAGCAAGATCTCCACGGTGCGGCTGGACTCGCCGAACGCGGACATCACCATCAAGGTCGGCGACGGCGACACGACTACCGTGCAGGAGAAGCGCAAGTACTGGCTGATCAAGCACGGCGACACCTACTCGGTGGACGGCGAGACGCTGAAGCTGGACGGCGACTGTGGCTGGCAGTGCACCGCGGACTTCGTCGTCACGGTCCCCCGCGGTACCAGGGTGACCGGCGAGAACGGCACCGGCGACCTCTCCATCACCGGCGTCGGCGGGGTCGACGCCAGCTCCCGGTCCGGGGACATCTCGGTCCGCGACATCACCGGGGACGTGAAGCTCGACCTCACCTCGGGGGACGTGGAGCTCGATCGGATCACCGGCAAGCTCGACATCGTGGCGACCTCGGGCGACATCGACGCCACCCGGCTCAAAGGCGGTGCGGTGAACGTCGAGACCACCTCGGGCGACCTGCAGCTCGAGCTCGACGAGCAGAACGACGTCCGGGCCAAGGGCACCAGCAGCGACGTCGAGGTGAAGGCACCGGCCGGCGACTACAAGGTCCACACCGAGACCCGCAGCGGCGACGTCGAGAACGGGCTCGGGAACGCGCCCGACGGCAGCCACAGCATCGACGCGAGCACGGTCAGCGGCGACGTGACACTGGCCACTCGCTGACGCTTCCGACTGGCCTGGCCGAGCCTGGAGCAGGGGCCGCGAGGCACGTTTACGGGTGGGTACTCCGAGAGAGCGCTGCGGGTCGTCCGGCCCGGGGCCGGATCGACATGCGTCGTTGCTGGATCCCCGGAGCTGGCAGGCGTAGCGTCGAAGTGTCCGTGACTTCTCGAGGAGGGCTCGACATGAGCATCGGTGTGGGGATCTTCCTGATGGTGGTAGGCGCCATTCTGGCGTTCGCCGTCCGCGACTCCTGGGACGCGGTCGACCTGACCGTGGTCGGTTACATCCTGATGCTCGCCGGAGCCGCCGGGATCGCCCTCTCCTTCTACATCACCAACCGGAAGCGGCGGGTCCCGAACGACGCGCTCGACCCGGCGGTCGAGGAGGAGTACCGCGTCGTCGAGGAACACAACCGCGACATCAAGGAGTAGTCGCTCCGGACAGCACGAGCTCGAGCCGGTCGGGCGCGCCCGCGGCCACCCGAACCGGCACACCCCAGTCCTGCCGATGCATGTGACAGGCCGGGAACTCGACCTCGGCCGAGTCGTCGCAGGAAGCAGCCTGTACTGCGACGTGCAGCACCCCGTCGCCGACGCGTTCGTCGATCACCAGTCGCCGGGCGAGTTCGGTGGAGTCACCCGCGCCCTCCTTGAGCAGGCCCTCCGGTGTCGCTGAGACGAGCAGCCTGGTGGACGGCCCGTACCGGTCGTCCAGCTTCTGTCCCGGCGGCGGCGTGAACACGACCTCCAGCGTCACCTCGCCACCCGCGATCTCCATCGGCGGGCGTTGCGTCCGGGTGCTGAACTCCTCCGCCTTCGCCGAGGCGCCCAGCGGGATCCGCGTCAGCCGGTGCGCCGCCGACTCGACCACCAGCAGCTCGTTGCCCACGACAACAGCCCCGCTCGGCTCGGCGAGCCCCGTCGCCATCGTCTCGACGAGTTCGCTGCGCGGGTCGTACCGGCGTACGGCGCCGTTGTAGGTGTCGGCGATCGCGATCGAACCGTCCGGGAGGAGCGTCACGCCGAGCGGGTGCTGGAGGAGCGCCTCCTCGGCCTTGCCGTCGCGGAGGCCGAAGTCGAACAGCCCGGTCCCGACGGCCGTGTGGACCTCGGTGTCGACCCAGCGCAGCGCGGAGATCTCGGAGTCGGCGAGCCAGAGGCGGTCGCCGTCCACCGCGAGGCCGGACGTCTGCGCGAACCAGGCCTGCTCTTTGGCGCCGTCCCGCAGCCCTTCGTAGGTGGTGCCCGCGGCGACCTCGGTGATCTTGGTGAACGGGTCGAACGTCCACAGTTGGTGCACGCCGGCCATGGCGATCCAGACCTTGTCCTGCCACCAGGCGACGTCCCACGGCGAGCTCAGGACATCCGTGCCGTCGCCGTCCATCCACTGCTTGCCGGTACCAACGAGCGTGCTGACCTCGTTGGTGGTCAGGTTGATCCCGCGGAGCGCGTGGTTGACCGTGTCCGCGACGACCACGTCGTACCCGACCTGCTCCGCCACCTCGGCGGGGAGCAAGGTGAGACCGTTCGGCTCGGAGAAGGTCGCCTGGTCGGCCGGGCCGTCGTGAAGGCCGCGCTGCTTGGTGCCGAACCTGCGGAGGACGGTGGTCGCGTCGGCCGCCAGCTCGACCACGCTGTGGTTGCCCGCGTCGGCGACCAGGAACCCGTCGCCCAGGGCAACCACCTTGGCCGGGAAACGCAGGTCCGTCGGCTCGGGGGTCGGCGCGACGTACGGCGACTTGCCGCGGGTGAGAGTGCCGGCCTTCTCGTGCTCCGCGATCAGCTCCGCCAACTGGGCGTCCAGCGCGTGCTCGTGCCCCTCCCCGGAGTACTGCGCGACGATGTAGCCGTTCGGGTCCACCAGCACGAGCGTCGGCCAGGCCCGCGCCGTGTAGTTCTCCCAGGTGACCAACTGCGGGTCGTCCAGTACCGGGTGCCCCACCTCATACCGCTCGACGGCCGCCTTGACGGCCGCCTCCTCCCCCTCATGCGCGAACTTCGGCGAATGCACCCCGACGATCACCAACGCGTCCCCGTACTTCTCCTCCAGGGGCCGCAGCTCGTCCAGCACATGCAAACAGTTGATACAGCAAAAGGTCCAGAAATCGAGCAGCAAAAATCGCCCCCGGAAGTCGGCGAGCCTCAGCTCCTGACCTCCGGTGTTCAGCCATCCCCGACCCTTGAGCTCCGGCGCGCGCACATGCATGCAACCCATTGTCCGCCTCTCGCCCAACCGCCCGGCGGGGTGCCCGGCATCCGGCTGGAGCTAGCGCGGCAGGATCAGGGTGTCGGTGAGGAGTTTGGCGGTTTTTCGGAGGGTCGGGGCGGAGGACGAGAGGTCGGCGGCGAGGGCTTGGGGGGTCAGGGGTTCGCCGGGGCCGACCAGGCGGTGACGGTAGGCCAGGAGCCAGACGATGGCTCGGGGCCAGGTGGAGAGGCGGGCCTTGCCGAGGAGTTCGGGGGCGTCGCGGACCAGGCTGTCGGCGATCTCGAAGGCTTCGGCGGCGTAGTTCGCGCCGAGAGTCTCGCCTGCCAGGAGCCAGGCGTGCGGGGCGAGCACGGTCAGGGTCGCCCCCAGGGACTTGTCGAGGCCGCGGAGGTCCGGGCGCGGGGGTGCTCCCAGGCCGGCCAGGCTGCGGTAGGCCTCCTCGAGGTCGGCGCTGGTGTCGTCCAGGAAGACGCGTTCGCCCGACTTCGAGCCGATCGGATCGGCCAGCGCGGCCGCCTCCAGGGCCGGGGTCCACACGTCCACGGCGTCGGTGGCCTCCTCGATCGCGTCCAGATCGAGCTCGGTCCGCTCCCCCGCGAACCGCAGCCACGCCTTGACCACCACCGGCACCGCCGCGAAGTAGGTGCTGTCGGCAAGCACCTTGCGCGGCAGCCAGTAGGACAGGAAAAGCTCCACCAGTACTGCGCTGACGCGGAGCGGGCCGCCCACCGTCCGGTCCACCGCATGGTCGATCCACAGCCGCGCGATGTCGGTCGCATCGTCGGGAAGGCCAACCCCGTAAGAGGATTCGAGGAACTCGTCCACCAGTTGATCCCGCTGCCGGCCGGACAGCTGCGCCCTGACCGGCGGCCGGACCGGGCGCTCCGGGAGCTGCGTCAGCCGGTTCACCAGCAGGCCGGAGAAGAACTCGAAGTCCTCGGTGACCGGCGGGTCGTCGCTGTCGTGGGTCTCGCCCAGCGCCTGCAGGATGATCCCGGCGGCGGTCGCGGGCCGGACCGTCCGGACGGTCACCCGGCCGCCCCGCTGGTATGCCTCGACCACCCGGTCCACCGGCGGCCCGACGAACACGTCCTTCGCGATCGCGCCCAGGTTGTTGTCCACGAAGACGACCACCGTGTGCGGGTGCTGGTCGTCGTCGTAGTCGAGCACCACGCTCAGCCCGTCACCGGTGACGTCCTCGGAGACAATCGCGCTGGTCAGCCGGAATCCCGCGATCCGCGACACCCAGTCAGGCACGTCGTACTGCGTCCGGCCGCGGGACAGGTGGGCTCGTTGCAGCGGGAGTCGCCCGGCCGGGCCGACCGTGCGGGCAAGACTCGTCAACAGGACAAAGGAATCCGGGTCACGTCGCTCGCCGAGCACCCGGGCCGCGTCCGCCCAGAAGAACCGCTCGACCTCGCCGATCTCGTCGGGCTGCCCGGCCGGCCAGAGCTGGTCCGCGAGCAGGGCGGCCGAGCGGGCCACCGAGGCCTCGGCGATCACCGGGTGCAGCGCTGGCGGGGCCGCCGCGAGGTCCAGCAGCAGCGTCTCCTGCAGAGTGTCCAGGACAGCGACGCTCGGCGTGGTGTCGAGGTCCTGCCCCGAGACACCCGCCGGCGGCTGCCCTGGGGTCGGGCCTGAACTCGAGCCGACCAGCCGTAAGTGGCTGCCGCGTCCGTCCCGGCCTCGTGACTTGGTCACTCTGGCGAGATTACCGCCGACCGGGCACCTGCCGCAGGACGGTGCGCGCGTCCTGTGGATGACCACCTCGACACTCCGTCACGAAAGCCCGCGGCCCGTGGCTCCGGTACGAGGTACCGGTTCCACGGGCCGCAGGCCGTAGTACAGGGGCAGGACCCCCGGATCAGCCCTTCAGGGCGCCTGCCATCAGGCCGCCGATGAACCAGCGGCCCAGCACGATGTAGACGATCAGGGTCGGGATCGAGGTGATCAGGGCACCCGCCATGCTGGCCGCGTAGTCGACCTTCTGCCCGCCGGCCAGCGCCGCGAGGCCCAGCGTGACCGGACCGTTGTTCTGCTGGGTCAGGAACAGCGCGAACAGGAAGTCGTTCCAGACCGAGGTGAACTGCCAGATCAGCGTCACCACGAAGCCGGAGATGGAGATCGGCAGGATGATCCGCAGGTACGTCTGGACCAGGCCGGCCCCGTCCACCCGGGCCGACTCGATGATCTCGTTCGGGACCACCGTGGCGTAGTAGTTGCGGAAGATCAGCGTGCAGATCGGGATGCCGTAGATGACGTGCGCGATGATCAGGGTCGGCACGCCCCGGGTCACGTCCAGCTCCTGGAACGTGGTCCGCAGCGGCAGCATCACCGCCTGGTACGGGATGAACATGCCGAACAGGATGAGGGCGAACACCAGGTTCGCCCCCGGGAACCGCCAGCGGGCCAGCACGAAGCCGTTCGCGGACCCGATCAGCGACGAGATGATCGCGGCCGGGATCGCCAGCGACAGCGAACGAACCATGTAGGGCTGCAGCACGTCCCAGGCCTTGCGCCACGGCTCCAGCGTCCAGGTCTCCGGCAACGACCACTGCGCGGCGGCGGTGGTGTCGCTGGACGTCTTGAAGCTGCCGATCACCACGACGTACACCGGGGTCAGGATGAACAGCAGGAAGAGCAGCAGCAGGAGGTAGCGAACCGTCCGGCTGCGACGGGTCGAGCCGTCGGAGATGACCCCACGCTGCGGCTTCCGGCGGATCGCCGCGGCGGCCTGGCCGGTCGCAGCCTCTACGGCGGTCATTCTTCACTCTCCTGCCGGACGGTGTACGCGACGTACGGGATGACGAGTACGGCGACCACCGCGAGCAGCACGATCGCGATCGCGGCCGCCTTGGCCATGTCACCGCGGAGCAAGGTGTTCCACATGTAGATCGACGGCACCTCGGTGCGGAACTGGTTCGGCCCGGTGATCGCGTAGATCAGGTCGAACAGCTTCAGCGACATGTGGCCGAGGATGATCAGGGCCGACAGGGCGATCGGCGACAGCTGCGGGAACAGCACGTGCCGATACAGCTTGAACTCGCTCGCACCGTCGACCCGGGCCGCCTCCCGTAGCTCCGGCGGGATGCCCCGGAACCCGGCCAGGAACAGCGCCATGATGTAGCCCGACAACTGCCAGACCGCGGGTAGCGCGATGGCCATCATCGTCGTCCATCTACTGCCCGCGGTCCACCAGGGGTTCTCCAGGAAATTGAGCTGGAGGATCGAGAACAGCCGGTTCAGGCCGCGCGCGTCGTCACCCTGGGACGGGTTCAGCAACCAGCCCCAGACCACCCCGGAGGCGATCATCGAGATCGCCATCGGGAACAGGAAGACCGACCGGAACACGCCTTCCCCGGTGACCCCCTTCTCCAGCAGCAACGCCCAGATCACGCCGAAGATCAGCGTGCCCACGATGAACGACACCGTGAGCACGCCGAGGTTCTTCAGCGAGTTGAGGAACCGCTCCTCACCGAACAGGTTCGCGTAGTTCTCGAACCCGACGTAGTCGACCGGGCCGCCCCTGCGGGCCGTGTGCCGGTCGGTCAGCGAGGTGTTGAACGTCCAGGCGATCAGCCCATAGACGAAGTACCCGAGCAGCAGCACCGTCGGCAGCAGCACCAGGGCGCCCGGGCCCCAGGTGCGGATTCTTCCGTGCATGCTCAGTCCTCCGAACCGACGCTTGTCCGCAACTCGGCCGGCATCAGCTCGTCTTCATCGCATTGGCGAACGCCGTCTGCAGTTGGGCTACGTTCTGGCTACCGCTGAACTGGCTGATCGCGGACAGGATGTCGTTGTTCTGGCCGAGCGTGCAGGCGGCGCCGTGCGCGCAGGACGGAACGATCTTGTCCTTCTTCCAGTCGGCCATCGCCGTCTGCTGGTACTTCGGGTAGTCCGCCGGGACCGCGTCCGAGCGGGCCGGGATCGAGCCCTTCTTGGTGTTGAACGCCTTCTGACCGTCGGCCGAGCCGGTGACCTTCAGCCAGCACTTCGCGCCGTCCGGGTCCTGCCCGTTGGTCGGCAGCGTGAAGGAGTCCGCCAGGTACTGGAAGTTGCCCGCCGTACCCGGAGCCGGCCAGTAGGTGTAGGCCGTGTCCGGGATCTTGTCGGCCAGCTGCTGCGCGGCGACCCAGTCACCCATCAGCGTGTAGCCGGCCTGACCCTTGTTCACGTACTGCAGCGCGTCCGGCCAGTCGATCGCCTCGCGGTCGGCGTTGGTGTAGGACAGCAGCTTCTTGTACTTGTCCAGCGCGGCCGTCACGTCGGCGCCGGCCCAGTCGGTCTCGCCCTTCCACAGACCGATGAACTTGTCCGGCCCGAGGTCGGCCAGCAGCACCGCCTCGACCAGCATCTCCTGGGCGAAGCCCTTGGAGATGGCCAGCGGCGCCTTCACGCCGGCGGCCTTCAGCTTGTCCATGTCCGCGATCCACGCGTCCACGTTCGCCGGTGCGGTAGCGCCGTCGAGGTTCGCCTTCTTCAGCACGGCCGGGTTGGCCCACACCACGTTCGCGCGGTGCACGTTGGCCGGGATCGAGTAGATCTTGCCGTCGACGGTCAGGTTGTCGATCAGGCTCTGCGGGAAGGCCTTGTCCAGACCGAACTCCTTGTAGAGACCGCTGACGTCGTCGACCTGACCCGCCTTGATGTAGTCGCCCAGCTCGGCGCCGGCGTGCGCCTGGAACGTCGCCGGCGGCTTGCCCGCGGCCAGGTCGTTCGCCAGCACCTGCTTCGCGTTCGAGCCGGCGCCACCGGCGACGGCGGAGTTGACGAACTTGAAGTCCTTGCACTCGGTGCCGAAGACCGAGACGAGTCCGTCCAGGCCGGCCTTCTCGCCACCGTCAGCCCACCAGGTGAAGACGGTGACGTCCTTGCTGGCAGCCGAGTCCCCGCTGCTGCTGTCATCGCTGTTTCCGCAGGCACTGACCGCGAGAAGACCCACGGCACCCACCACCGCGAAGGTCCTGCTCCAACCACCACGCATCTTGTTCACTCTCCGATCAGCTCATGGAGCTGTCTGACACCGAATGCCCCCTTGACGGCCCAACTGTGGGCACGGGGCCGGTCAGGTGTCAACGCTCCGCGCAGGCGCGTTGCGCAGACGTGATCCCTTGCGCACATCTGGTATGAGAGCGCACACATACTGCCGCCGTAGGCCTCTTGACCTACTGGTCCGACGAGGCCACCGCGACCTACGGACGCAGCAGCACCTTGATCGCGCGCCGCTCGTGCATGGCCTTGTAGCCCTCCGCCACCTGATCCAACGGCAACTCCAGATCGAAGACGAGCCCGGGGTTGATCTCACCTGAGAGTACGTCCGCCATCAGGTCCGGGAGGTAAGCCCGCGCCGGGGCGACGCCTCCGGCCAGACCGACGTTCCGGCTGAACATCCGGCGGATCGGCACCTCGACGCCGTGCGGCACTCCGACGAAGCCGACGGTCGCCCCCGGCCGGGCCACCGCGAAGGCCGTCTCGAACGCCTGGTTCGTGCCGACGCACTCCAGTACCGCGTCCGCACCCACGCCGTCGGTGAGTTCCAGTACCGCGGTCGTTGCCTCGTCACCCCGTTCGGCAATGATTTGCGTGGCGCCGAACTCGCGCGCAATCTTCTGCCGCGGCTCGTGCCGGGACAGTGCGACCACGCGCTCCGCGCCCATCCGGGAGGCAGCCAGCACACCGCACAGCCCGACCGCGCCGTCGCCGACCACCACAACCGTGTCGCCGGGCTTCACCCGCGCGGCCCGAGCGGCGTGCCAGCCGGTGCCCATCACGTCGGACAACGTGAGTAGCGACGGCACCAGCGCGTCGTCCGGTACTTCGGGGGTGGCGACGAGTGTCCCGTCGGCCCACGGGACCTTCGCGTACTCGCCCTGGCCGCCATCCGCGCCGTCACTGCCGATACCGACGAGGTTCTGGCAGACCGACTGCAGCCCGGCCCGGCAGTTCGGGCAGGTGCCGTCACTCGCCACGAACGGAGTGACAACGAAGTCACCCGGCTTGACGGTGCGCACCTCCGCGCCGACCTCCTGCACGATCCCCACGTACTCGTGGCCGATCCGGCTGCCCGGGGTGATCTTGTTCTCGCCGCGGTACGGCCAGAGGTCCGAGCCGCAGATGCAACCCGCCACGATCTTGATGATCGCGTCCGTGGGCTTGCTGATCACCGGGTCCGGGACCTCGCTCAGCCGGACGTCGAACGGAGCGTGGATCGTCGTAGCTCGCATGCGCTCACCCTAAGCACGAGGATCTCCGGCCGAACCGGAGGGTCCTCCACACATCGGCGGTGGCCCGGGTTCGGCTCAGAGAGCGGTGTAGCGGCCGCGGCGGTGGACGAGAGGAGGGAGCTCGTCCGCAGCCAGTTCCACCTGCACGATCTCCAGCTGGACCTGCAGCGCCCAGCCCACCTCCGGCGGATCCGGGTCGACCAGCCGGCAGCCCGCCCAGGTGCTGACCCCGACGGGCGCCGGGCCCCAGTCCGTGTCGTCCCACTCGATCATCCGGAACGGCCCACCCGGCGCGGGCGCGACGTACCCGAAGGCGTCCGCGAGTTGCTGATGCGGCGCACCGAGCAGGCTGACCACCGCGGTCCTTGCCTCCCGCAACATTTCCCACAGGTCCGAGTCCGGGTCGATCAGCCCGATCACGAAGCCGGGATCACCGTCGGCGACGAGCATCGACGACACGGTCAGCCCGGCCCGCTTCCCGTCGTACGCGGTGGTCCAGAGGCTGACCGGCGACGGCAGCCGGCCGCGGAGCCGGCGGACCGGGCTGCGCTCCGACTCCGGCGGCAGGAACGGATGCTCACCATGGATGGTCATGCCCCGAACGCTACGCCCCCCGGGAAATCCGTCCCGGCCCCGTGGTGCGGGGCCGGGACGGGTGCCTCAGGCAATCACTTCAGTGCCGTCACCCGGGCCGGCAGGGTGAACGTGTCCAGCGGGTGGCTGATCAGGCCGCTCGAACCGCGGACCGACTCGACCTTCCCGTCAGCGTCGAAGGTGAAGCGGTACGACTCGCCGTACGAGCCGTACCCGTTGCCGCCGGTGACGCGCAGGGTGTCGCCATCGGCCTCCAGCGTCGTCGGCTCCGCGGCCGGGTCCGGCGAGGTCGGGTCGATGACGTAGAGGCGACCGCCGAGCAGGGCGATGTCGTTCACGCTCCACAGGTTCGCGTAGCGGCCGGTGAATCGGGCCAGGTCCGCGGCCTCGCCGCGATCCTCCGACTCGGCCAGGTCGACCAGCTTGAGCACCGCCTCGGCGAGCTGGGCCGCCGGACCGTCGATCGCGTTCGTCAGCACCGACACCGCGATCCGCCGCTCGCCGTCGACCAGGGACCGGGTGATGTGACCCGGGTAGCCGCCACCGTGCCCGAACACTTCCCGCTTGCCGACCTTCGACACCTGCATGCCGAGCCCGTACCGCGGCCCGGCCTCCTCGCCGGTCTGCCACAGCGGGTGCTGCATCTGCCGCTTCGACGCGTCCGTCAGCAACCGCTCGTCGCCGGACAGATGCGCGGAGAAGTAGGTGACGAGATCGCGCGCGTTGCCGTAGAACCCGGTCGCCGCGGCGAGCGCCCGGGTGTCCACGTGCTCGATCGGCACCCGCTCGGTGGCGTAGGCGAAGGAGCTGTACCCGGCGGCGTACTCCGTGCTCCGGTTCGGGTCGAGCTCCGGACCCAGCGCGGTCAGCCCGAGCTTGTCGACGATCTCCTTCTGCACGTAGGAGTTGTACGACGTACCGGTGGCCGCCTCGATGATGAGGCCGAGCAGGCCGTAGCCGATGTTCGAGTATTTGAAGCGGTCGTTCTCCGGAATCACCGCGGATTCCGGCTGCAGCAGTACGCCGAGCAGGTGCTCCCGGTCCGGGAAGCTCGTCGCGAGCTGCCAGAAGTCGGCCTCCGGGCTGTCCCGGGTGACTCCGCCGGCGTGGCTGAGCAGATCCCGCACGGTCCGCTCGCCCACCGGCGTCCCGACGATCTCGGTGACGTGCGTGCCGGCCTTGTCGTCGAGCCGGATCTTGCCCTGCTCGACCAGTTGCAGCACTGCCGTCGCGGTGAACGTCTTGGAGTGCGAGGCGATCCGGAACAGGTGCTGCTCGGTCAGCTCGACCCCGTGCTCCACATCGGCCAGCCCGTACGCCGCCGAGTAGACGATCCCGTCATCGGCGAACACCGCGGCCTGGACCCCGGGGATCCGCTGGTACCGCTGGTTGAACGCCAGCCAGCTGTCGTAGTACGCGAGAACCTCGGTCAACGTCTGTGCCACGGTTGCTCCCTGCAGGATCGGCGGAAGAGGCAGTCATCCCTACCTCCCGGACAGACTCCGCTCACCGGCGCGAGGGCAGCAACTTCAACCCCGCGAGTCCAGCCGAAGTCACGCAACGTGGCGACGCGACTGGATCACTCGGAAGCGGCCGGCCACGTACGCGCCGTCGGTGTAGGTGGCGTTGGCGGCCGGGTTGGCGCCGGTGCCGTGGAAGT
The DNA here is from genome assembly GCF_042657745.1 of Kribbella qitaiheensis. Lineage (GTDB taxonomy): Bacteria > Actinomycetota > Actinomycetes > Propionibacteriales > Kribbellaceae > Kribbella > Kribbella qitaiheensis. The sequence continues at coordinate 77,258 of NZ_JBHSKE010000006.1, forward strand.
CGCTGAAGGCGGCCGACTGGTTCACGAACACCTGACCGGTCAGGTTCTCCGACAACGCGACACCGACGTCGAGCGCCGCGTCCCGGACCTGCTCGAGGGTCTGCTCATCGGTCGAGTAGACCCCGGCCGTCATCGCACCACCCTCGGCGACCGTCTGACGGAACAGCTCGACCGACTCCGCCGTACCGGCCGTGCGGACCAGGAACGAGACCGGGCCGAAGCACTCCTGGCCGTAGACCTCCTCGTCCTTGGCGTCGATGGCGACCAGCAGCGGAGTGCGGACCACCGCGTCCTCGTACGCCGGGTGCTTGATCGCGCGCGACGCCAGCACGACGTCGCCGTACTCCGGGGCGAGCTCGAGGCGGGTGATCACGCCCGGGTTGACGATGCCGCCGAGCAGTTCGACCGCGCGGGCGTCGTCGCCGAGCAGCTTGCCGATCGAGTTCGCGATCCCGGCGCCGACCTCGTCGAAGGACTTGTGGCCCTCGTCCGTCTCGATCCCGTCCCCCGGGACGAAGAGGTTCTGGGTGGTGGTGCACATCTGGCCGGAGTACAGGGAGAGGGTGAAGGCGAGGTTGTTGCAGAGCGCCTTGAAGGAGTCCGTCGAGTCGATGATGACCGCGTTGACGCCGGCCTTCTCGGTGAAGACCTCGGCCTGGGTCGCGTTCTGCTCCAGCCACTGGCCGAACTCGCTGCCGCCGGTGAAGTCGATGATCTTCACCTCCGGGCGCAGCGCGAGCGGCTTGGCCAGGCCGTCGCCCGGGCGCTCGGCGGCGAGCGTCACCAGGTTCGGGTCGAAGCCGGCCTCGGCGAGCACCTCGCGGCACACCTCGACGGTCAGGGCCAGCGGCAGGACGGCGAGCGGGTGCGGCTTCACCACGACGGCGTTGCCGGTGACGAGCGAGGCGAACAGGCCGGGCCAGGAGTTCCAGGTCGGGAAGGTGTTGCAGCCGATCACCAGCGCGACCCCGCGACCGACGACGGTGAAGTTCTTCTGCAGCCGGATCGAGTCGCCCTTGGCCGGCTTCTCCCAGACCGCGGTGGTGGGGTAGCGGTTCATCTCCTCGGACGCGTAGGCGATCGCCTCGAGCGCCCGGTCGAGCGCGTGCGCGCCACCCGCCTGGAACGCCATCACGAAGGCCTGGCCGCTGGTGTGCTGGACCGCGTTGGCGAGCTCGAAGATGCGCTTGTGCAGCCGGTCCAGGATCTCCAGGGTGACGCCGACGCGGCCGTCCACGCCCGCGTTGCGCCAGTCCGTCATACCGTGCCGGGCAGCATCGAGGAGTTCGTCCAGGCCGCTCTCGGTGGTCCGCGGGTACTGCACGTCCAGCGGCACCCCGTACGGCGACTGCTCGGTGGTGACCGTGCCGTTCGCGCCCGGCGTCTCGACCGGGTACGTCGTACCGCGGTGCGCCTCGAAGGCGGCCTTCCCGTCCGCGGCGGCGGTCTCGCCGTACACGCGCGGGCTCGGGGACTCGGGGTAGGCGGAGTAGTAGCCGCGGCTGCGGATCGCCTCGAGCGCTCCGTCCAGTCGTTCGCGGTGGGTCTCCAGCCAGCCGGCTGCGGTGGTCGACGTCATCGGGCGCGCTCCTGGATCTCGGGTGGTCCCAGCCTAGGGATATCGGGCGACGTGGGCGATGTTACAGTCTCTGTCCATATCGCGACTACAGTGTCATAACTAGGGTGGGCCTCATGGCTGACGAACTGGCATCGAGGGTGGCGGCCGCCATGTGGGCGGACGACACCGCCAGCGCGAGCCTGGGGATGCGGTTGGTCTCGGTCGGTACCGGTACGGCGGTGCTGGAGATGCCGGTTCGCGACGACATGGTGAACGGCCACGGGATTGCCCATGGCGGCTTCGTCTTCACCCTGGCCGACTCCGCGTTCGCCTTCGCCTGCAACTCCCGCAACCAGGTGACCGTCGCGCAGGCCTGCGACATCGTCTTCATCGCCCCCGCCCAGCGCGGCGACCTCCTGGTCGCCGAGGCCCGCGAGCGGACGTCGTACGGGCGGAACGGGATCTACGACGTGACGGTGCGGCGCGGGGACGACGTGATCGCCGAGTTCCGCGGCCGTAGCCGTCAGTTGTCCGGCAGCATCGTCAAGGAGGAGTCATGACCCGCGCGGCCTACCTGGTGGACGGCGTCCGCACCCCGATCGGCCGGTACGGCGGCGCGCTCGCCCCGGTCCGCCCGGACGATCTCGCGGCCCACGCCGTTTCGGCACTCCTGGCGCGGCACGCTTCGCTCGATCCGGCGACGATCGACGACGTGATCCTCGGCTGCGCGAACCAGGCCGGCGAGGACAACCGCAACGTCGCCCGGATGGCCCTGCTGCTGGCCGGCCTGCCGGACAGCGTTCCGGGCACGACGATCAACCGGCTCTGCGGATCCGGCCTGGACGCGGTGGCCTCGGCCGCCCGCTCGATCATTGCCGGGGACAACGAGATCGTCCTGGCCGGTGGCGTCGAGTCGATGTCGCGGGCGCCCTTCGTGATGCCGAAGGCAACCACTGCTTTTGCGAGGCAGGCGGAGATCTACGACACCACGCTCGGCTGGCGGTTCGTCAATCCGGTGCTGAAGAAGCAGTACGGGATCGACTCGATGCCGGAGACAGCGGAGAACGTCGCCGCCGAGTACAACGTGTCCCGCGAGGACCAGGACCTGTTCGCGCTGCGCAGCCAGCAGCGCGCGGCCAAGGCGATCGCGAACGGACGGCTGGCCGAGGAGATCGTTCCTGTTTCCGTGCCCGGCAAGCGCGGTGCCGTGACGGTGGTCGACGTCGACGAGCACCCGCGCGAGACCTCGCTCGAGGCCCTGGCCGGCCTGAAGACTCCCTTCCGCGACCCCGGCACCGTCACCGCCGGCAACGCGTCCGGGGTGAACGACGGCGCGGCCGCCCTGCTCGTGATGAGCGGCGAGGCCGTCGAGCGGCTCGGCGTCACTCCGCTGGCTCGCATCGTCGGCACCGCGGCGGCCGGCGTACCTCCGCGCATCATGGGCATCGGCCCGGTCCCGGCGACCCGCAAGGTGCTGGCCCGGACCGGGGTCGACCTGGCCGACGTCGGCGTGATCGAACTGAACGAAGCCTTCGCGGCCCAGTCCCTGGCAGTACTGCGTGAGCTCGGCCTCCCGGACGACGCCGAGCACGTCAATCCGAACGGCGGCGCCATCGCCCTGGGTCACCCCCTGGGGATGTCCGGCGCCCGTCTGGCTCTCACCGCCGCCCTCGAGCTTCGCCACCGCGACGCCGGGTACGCGCTGTCCACCATGTGCATCGGAGTTGGCCAGGGCATCGCGACCCTGCTGGCCCGCCCCTGACCCTTCCCCCGGAGGTCCCTCATGACGGATCGATTCCTCGGCGACGCGTGCCCTGACGACCTGCGCGACGCCGGCGAGCGGCTGTCGGTCGACGAGCTCAGGGCGCGGCAGCTGGCCGGGCTGCAGACCACGGTGCGCGCGGCGTACGAGAACGTGCCGCACTATCGTGCGGCGCTCGACAAGGCGGGGTTCGCGCCGGGCGATCTGCGGGACTTCTCGGATCTGAGCCGGTTGCCGTTCACCACCAAGCAGGACCTGCGCGACAACTACCCTTTCGGCATGTTCGCCGTACCGCGTGAGCAGGTCGTCCGCGTGCACGCCTCCTCTGGTACGACGGGACGCCCGACGGTGGTCGGCTACACCCGCCGGGACATCGACAACTGGGCCGACCTGATCGCCCGCTCGATCCGAGCCGCCGGCGGCCGCGCGGGCGACGTGTGCCACGTGGCGTACGGGTACGGGCTGTTCACCGGCGGGCTCGGCGCCCACTACGGCGCGGAACGCCTCGGCTGCACGGTCGTCCCGGTCTCGGGCGGAATGACGGAGCGTCAGGTCGACCTGATCCGCGACTTCGGCGCCCGGATCATCATGGTGACGCCGTCCTACTTCCTCTCCATCGTCGACGAGATGGTTGCCCGGGGCATGGATCCGCGGGAGACCTCCTTGCGGGTCGGCATCTTCGGCGCCGAGCCGTGGACCGAGCAGATGCGCGCGGAGGTGGAGAGCAAGACGGGGATGCACGCCGTCGACATCTACGGGCTGTCCGAGGTGATGGGGCCGGGCGTTGCGCAGGAGTGCGTCGAGACCAAGGACGGCCTGCACATCTGGGAGGACCACTTCTACCCGGAGATCATCGACCCGGTCACCGGCGAGGTGCTGCCGGACGGCGAGGTCGGCGAACTCGTCTTCACCACCCTCACCAAGGAAGCCTTCCCGGTACTGCGCTATCGCACCCGCGACCTGACCCGGTTGCTGCCGGGCACCGCCCGGCCGGGGATGCGCCGGATGGAGAAGATCACCGGCCGCACCGACGACATGATGATCGTCCGCGGCGTGAACGTCTTCCCCACCCAGATGGAGGAACAACTCCTGCTGGTCGAAGGCCTCACCCCGCACTACCTCTGCGTCCTGAGCCGCCCCAACCGCCTCGACGAACTCACCGTCCAGGTGGAAGCCGCCCCCGACCTCCCCACGTCTTCCTACGCCAGCGCCGCGTCAGCCCTGTCCCGCCGAGTCAAAGACCGCGTAGGCGTCACCGCCACCGTCGAGGTCCTCCCCCCACACGCGCTCGAACGCTCCCTGGGCAAGGCCAAACGCATCCGCGACGACCGCCGCCGTTAGCGGGGCCTCAGGGGATCAGGAGTTTGGGGAGGGTTTGTTCTACGCCGGTGCGGAGGTCGGTGAGGGCGTTGGGCTGGTGGGACAGGTTGCGGAGGAGGGCCTGCTGGAAGAGGCCGTCGAAGAGGCCGTACGCCGTTGAGGGGGAGACGGTGATCGGGGTGCCGCTGAGCTCGCCGTAGGTGCTGACGATGCGCCAGATCATCAGCTCGAGGGTCTTGTCGATCTCCAGCACGTCCTCGCGGAAGTTCTCCTCGAAGAGGGCCTGGTTGCGCAGGTCGTACCAGAGGCGGTGCATCGAGCCGTCCTCGTCACAGGTGGTGGCCAGCGCTTGGGCGAAGTCGGTGCGCAGCTGGTCGGCCGACCGGGCTGTCGCGACGATCTGGTCGTAGCGGGTGACGCACTCGGCCTTGTAGAGCTTCACGCAGTACGTGATCAGCTCGACCTTGTCGCGGAAGTAGTAGTGCAGCACGCCGTGTGAGAACTCGGAGTTCTGCGCGATCTCCCGCAGGCTCGTCCGGGCATAGCCGAGCTCGGACAGGGTGCGCAGCGCGGAGGTGGCGAGCTGGGCACGACGCTCAGCGAACTTGTCCACCTGCCGGCGCGAGATCCGGTCCGTCACCTCGGTCACGGTCAGCCTCCAGGGATAGCTCCCGGGCAGTTTAACCCGGCCGGCAGAATTTCTTGACAGTTGTCCAAGAAACTCTTGACGAGTGTCAAGAACTTCGTAACGCTGAGCTCATCGCCCGGTCACCGCACCTCACCGGTGATCGGGCGGTCAGCGTAGGTCCAGCAGCCGGCCGAAGGGGAGAGTTCATGAGCGGGTACGACCTGACCGGACGAAAAGCCTTGGTGACAGGGGGTGCGCGCGGGCTCGGGGCCGGGATGGCGGCAGCTCTGGCCAAGGCCGGCGCCTCGGTGGTCATCGCCGATATCCAGGAGGTCCTCGGCAAGGAAACCGCCGACGCGCTCAAGGACACCGGTGCGACCGCGGCCTTCGTGCCGCTCGACGTGACCGACGACGCCGGCTGGGAAGCGGCGATCACCGCGACAATCTCCGAGCTCGGCGGCCTGGACATCCTGGTGAACAACGCCGGCGTCGAACTGTCCGGCCTGGTGGTCGACCTCGACCCGGCCGACGTCCGCAAGATGCTGGAGATCAACGTCCTCGGTACCGCGCTGGGGCTGAAGCAGGCGTTCCGCGCGATGCGGCCGGAGGGACCCGCCGGGACTGGTGGCTCGGTGGTCAACATCTCCAGCGTCGCCGCGACGATCCCCTTCCCCGGCATCTCGGGGTACTCCGCGACCAAGTCCGCGGTGGACCGGCTGACCCGGGTGGCCGCGATGGAGGCCGGCAAGCTCGGCTACGGCATACGAGTGAACTGCGTGTACCCCGGTCTGGTGCCGACCGAGATGGGCATGAAGCTCGCCGCGGACATGGTCACCCTCGGGCTCTGGCCGTCCGCCGAGGCAGCCGTCGGGGACGTCATCGGGCTGACCCCGCTCGGCCGGCTCGGCGAGGTCTCCGACATGGCCGACGCGGTGGTCTTCCTCGCCTCGGACGCGTCCCGCTTCATCACCGGCGCGGGCCTACCGGTCGACGGCGGAATGGGGATGTGAGATGAGCAAACCCGTCGTCGTGTACGGCGCCTCCGGGTACACCGGGCGGCTCGTCTGCGAGTACCTGCGCGAGTTCAACGTCCCGTTCATCGCCGCCGGGCGGGACAAGAAGCGGGTCCAGGAGGTGCTCGACCGGGTGCCCGGGATCGACACCGTGGACCACGAGGTGGTCGAGGTCGAGCACGAGGTGAGTGCGCTGACCGACCTCTTCCGCGGCGCGAAAGTGGTCAGCAACATGGTCGGGCCGTTCATCAAGTACGGCCCCGAGGTGGTCGAGGCGAGTCTCGCGGCAGGGTGCCACTACCTGGACACCACCGGCGAGCAGGACTGGATCCTGGACGCGCAGGCGAGGTGGGGCGACAAGTTCACCGCCGAAGGGCTGTTGCTCTCCCCCGGCGTCGCGCAGATGTACACCACCGGCGAGATCGCCGCGAACATCTGCCTGGAGACTCCTGGCCTCGACACCCTCGACATCCTGGTGCTGTGGAAGGGGTTCCCGACGTACGCGTCGACCCAGACGATCTTCACCATCCTGAAGGCCGACTGGCACTACCTGGAGCAGAACGAACTGGTGAAATGGGACCCGCTCACCACCTTCGAGGTGAACGTACCCGGCCAGCACGCGAGTGCGCTCGCGCTGCCCTGGGGCGGGACGAGTCACCCGGTCTGGTTCAAGAACGACCCGCGGGTGGCCAACGTGAAGGTGGCCGGCGGGGTGTTCGACCGGGCCGTGATGCAGGGCGTGGTCGACGCCGTGAAGATGGTGGAGACGCAGATCAAGACGCTCCCGGTCGAGCAGCAGGATGCAGCGCTCGGCGAGGTGGCCGCCTCGGTCCAGGCGAGCATGCCGCCGCGGGAGAACCCGCGGATCAACACCTCGCTCGACTCGGTGCACGCCTCCGGGCCGCTCGGCCGGGCGCATTGCGTGATCTACGGCAACAGCAACTACAAGCAGACCGGCGCCCTGCAGGCGTACGCGGCGTACTCGTTGCTGCAGCAGCCTCCGAGGCGCGCGGGGCTCGCCTCGGCCTGCCAGGCCTTCGGACACCGCGAACTACTCGGCGTACTGCGCAGCTTCGGGTTGGTGCTCGAGCCGGTCCTGACCGTTCACCACTAGACCAGGTGCGGGGGCGCCGCCACCACCCCCCAGGCTCCCCCGCACCTGTACCACCTGGAGTTTCCCGTGCGGCTGTTCGACTATCTCGACAAGGGTGCCTCGCTGGGCAGCGACGCGCCCTGCCTGACGATGGACGGTACGTCGCTCAGCTACGGCGAGGTCCAGGAGTTCTCCTGGCAGGTGGCGCGGGCGCTCGACCGGTCGGGGATCGCGCCGGGTGCCAAGGTGGCGATCCTGTCCGCGAACAACCCGATCTCGTTCGCCTGCGTGTTCGGGATCGCCCGGGCCGGCGCGATCTGGTGTCCGGTGAACCCGCGCAACGAGGCGGCCGAGAACCGCGAACTGCTCGACGCCTTCGACTGCTCCTGCCTGATCTTCCAGCGAGCCTTCCTTCCGCTGGTGCAGAAGATCCTCCCGGACCTGCCGAAGCTGACCACCGTGATCTGCCTGGACGACTCCTTGCCTGAGGCAATCAGTCTCGCGGAGTGGCTGGACGCGGTACCAGCTGAGCCTTTCGAGCGGGAGCCGTTGGACGACACCGCGTTGCTGGTCGGCACCGGTGGTACCACCGGGCGACCGAAGGGGGTGATGCTGACCGGGCGGAATCTGGAGACGATGTCGGCGATCACGCTGATGAGCTACCCGTTCTCCGGGCGTCCGGTCTACTTGGCACTGGCTCCGTTGACCCACGCGGCCGGGGTGCTGTGCTTCCCCGTGCTGACACTCGGTGGTCAGATCGTGATCATGCCGGCGCCGGACCTGGGCGACTTCCTGACACTGGTGGAGCGGCATCGCGTCACCCACACGTTCCTGCCGCCGACGCTGATCTACATGCTGCTCGCGCATTCCTCCTTGCCCACAACGGATCTGAGCTCACTGCAATGCTTCTGGTACGGCGCCGCTCCGATGTCCGCGGCCCGGCTGGAAGAGGCGCTGACGCGGATCGGGCCGGTGATGGCGCAACTCTTCGGCCAGAGCGAGGCGCCGATGATGATCTCCACGATGGCGCCGGCCGACCACTTCCACCCGGACGGGTCGCCCGCGGTCGAGCGGTTCGCCTCAGCCGGACGGCCGTCGCCGCTGACGCAGGTGGCGATCATGGCCGACGACGGGCGGTTGCTGCCGCGCGGGGAACGCGGCGAGATCGTCGTCCGCGGCTCGCTGGTGATGGCCGGCTACTACCAGAACCCCGAGGCCACCGCGGCCGCGGCGCAGTACGGGTGGCACCACACCGGTGACATCGGCTTCCTCGACGACGACAACTACCTCTACATAGTGGATCGGGCGAAAGACATGATCATCACCGGCGGCTTCAACGTGTACTCGGCCGAGGTCGAGCAGGCGCTGATGACGTACCCGGCGATCCGGGACTGCGTGGTCGTCGGGCTCCCCGACGAGAAGTGGGGCGAGCGGGTGACCGCCGTACTGCAACTCCACCCCGGGCTGACCGTGACCGAGTCGGAGGTCCGCAACTACGTGAAGAGCCGGCTGGGCAGCGTCAAGGCGCCGAAGCAGGTGGAGGTCTGGGACGACCTGCCCCGCTCGAAGGTCGGCAAGGTGCTGAAGACCGAGGTGAAGACTCGCCTGTTAAATCAGTAGGCGTTGCTTCGCTCGGGCGCTAAGGTTCTGGTCGAGCGAGAGGAGGTGAGCGCGATGTCGAGTCCTTCCGTCGTGCCACCTGCCCGCCGCACCCGCGGCTGACCAGGTGGCGTTCGTACCACCTCTGGAGCTGTGATGACCGTAGTGAACCGTCCGCCGCTGACCTCTGACGAGCGGACCCAACTGACCGGCTGGCTGGACCTGCAGAGGTCCTTCGTCCGGATGAAGTGCGAAGGCCTCAGCGAGGCCGACGCGCACCGCAAGACGCTGCCCACCTCACCACTGATGACGATGGCGGGCGTGGTGGCGCACCTGCGCTGGAACGAGTACTCCTGGTTCCACCTCAACATGCTCGGCACCCCCGACACGGGCCAGACCCCGTGGACGGAGGGCGGCCACCCAGACGCCGAGATGTTCGTCGACGACGTCCCCCTCGCCCAACTCCTGGACGAGTACGACGAGGAGTGCGCGAGGTCGAACGCGATCATCGCCTCACTCGCGCTGGACGCCGTCGAACAAGGCCCGTACGCCACCAAGGGCGAAGCCGCCTCCCTCCGCTACGTCCTCTGCCACATGATCGAAGAAACCGCCCGCCACGTAGGCCACCTAGACATAATCCGAGAACTCCTAGACGGCCACACCAGCTACAACGAGTAACACCAGCAAGCCGGGTGGGTCCCACACCGGGAGCCACCCGGCTTCAAAACCACTTCGCAGGTCGACTGCGCTGCCGCTTGGCCAGCGGGTCGTAGATGCGCTCCGGCAGTTGCGACTGCCGCAGGGCGGTCTCGTTGATTGTGAAGTACCCGACGTCGTCGAACCGCTTGTGCGGTTTCAGAGTGCCGGAGGGCATCGCCAGGATCACTGGGTGCCCGGGCCGCATCCGCTTGAGCGCTGCCACTGCTGGAGCGAAGTCGGAGTCAGCGCTGATCAGAAGAGTCAGATCTGCCAATACCGCAGCAGCGTCCTCGACCATGGAGACCGCGAGCGCGACATCAGTCTCCTTCTCCTCGAAGGTCCGTGGCCTTCTAGGGCACGCGCACTGCCAATGAGCACCACAGAGCTTGCAAGGTGACAGCGTGCGCTTCTTGAACCATCCGATCTGGACGTCCAGCAGGTCACCGGAGTGCGCCCGCAACGCGTCTACGTAGTTGATCTGGTTGGCCGACGCCGCCGGCTCACCGCGAACGATGGTGGTGAAGTAGCGCACCCGGACCACCTCGTCTTTCGGTCTGAGGTGCCGGACGAGCTCGACCAGGTCGAGCCACAGATACCTGCGTTCGTACTTGCTTTTCATGCCGTAGTACAGGTTGAAACCGTCTATATAGGCGGCGACCGTGCCCACGCCGTGATCTCCTGTTCGCGAATGCGCGTACGGATGGCGTGGTACATTTTTTGTCCCATGCCGGTACGCCCGGCTAGAACGGCCCCCGAAAGGGGGTCGTTTTTTTGTGCGTACCGGTTTGGGCGTCCGCGACGCCTCATCTCCCGACACCGTGGTGTGGGTGAGGCCCCACCGGAGTGGGGCCTCGCGCTCAATCGCGTTGGCGATCGACGGTTGTCGCCAACGTAGTCAACGGCCTACAGCAGGAGCAACTCAGAGCCATTCGCCGAAGGCTAAGGGGGCTCGGGTGCAGAGGTAGGTGGCCCAGTGGAGGGTGGTGGGGGTGTTGGTGGCGTCTCGGGTGATGCGGAGGAGTTCGCCGGTTTCGCGGCCGGAGACGGTGCGGTAGACGTCGTCGGAGACCTTCTCGAAGACGGCCGGGGGCTTCCAGTCGGGGGCGCCCTGGGCGGTGGCCTGGAGGGTGCCGTTCTTGACCGAGAAGACGAACGGGCTGCCTTCGGAGAACCAGGTGCCCAGGACGCCGGCCAGGTCGGCGGGGATCTCGGTGCCGGGGGTCCAGAGGGTCGGCGGTTCGGGGTCGTCCTCGAGGACCTTGATCAGCAGGTCGGTGGCGATCGCGGCGGGGTCGGGGGCCGAGGTGGTGTTCATCAGCGTGATGCCGGCGGTACCGGACGGGCGGTGCACGAAGCTGCCGGTGATGTGGCCGGGCATGCCACCGGTGTGGCCGACGAAGACCCGCTCACCGCGGCGGAACAGCATGAACCCGAGGCCGATGCCGAGTTGCCAGCGGTCCACGTCGGCCATGATCTGCGGCTGGCACATCTCCTCGACGGTGTCCTTGGACAGCACCTCCGCGACCGGGTCGGCGATGAACATCATCCACTTGGCGAGGTCGTTCGCGGTACTGGCCAGGCCGCCGCAGGCGTCCATCGCGCCGATGTCGATCAGCGGCTCGTCGACCGGTACGTCGGAGAACGGCGGCACGTAGTACCCCTTGGCGGCGGGACCGCCGTCCATGCCGACCGTGGTCCGGGTCAGCTCCAGCGGCTGGAGGATCCGGGCCTGGATCGACTCGTACCACGACCGTCCGTCGAGCCGGGCGACGATCTCGCCGAGCATCGAGTAGACCAGGTTCGAGTAGTGGAACCGGTGGTGCGGTTTGCCGATCCGCTCGGCCCCGTTCCAGCCGGTGACGAGTTCGCCGCGGTCCGGGAACGTCATCTGGTCCCAGACATCGCCGACGGGTTCGCGCTGCATGCCGCTGATGTGACTGAGCATCTGCCGGATGGTGATGCCCTCGTGTTTGCTCTCCGGGATGAACTGCTCGATCGTGTCGTCCAGGCTGAGCTTGCCCTCGTCGCGCAGTGCCATGATCGCGACCGCGGTGAAGGTCTTGCTGTGCGAGGCGATCAGGTACTGCGTATCGGCGGTCGGCGCCACCCCGGGGGCGGCCAGGTCGGCCGATCCCACCCCGTCGGACCAGGCCAGCGCACCGGCGCGGGCGACGGCGCCCACGATGCCGGGCACCCGCCCCTTGGTCTGTCGTTCGGCGAGGATCCGGCTGAGCGCGGAACTGGTCTGAGCGGAGATCTCGGTCACCAGCCGACAGTAAGCCATGCCAGGGACCACCGCATGTGACAAACGACAGGGGTTTGAGCGGGGTCGTGTGGGAGGCTGGAGGAGTGCGCATAGCGGTGCTCGGTCCACTCGCGATGTGGGCGGCCGACGGTTCTCCGCTGGACGTCCGCGGAGTCCGGCTGCGTGGACTGCTCGCGCGGCTGGCCCTCAGCGCCGGCCGGCCGGTCGGGCTCGAGACCCTGGTGGACGGTCTCTGGGGCACCGAGGCGCCGAGCGCGAACGCGTTGCAGTCGCTCGTCTCGCGACTCCGGGCCGGTCTCCCCGCCACCGAGTCGAGCATCTCCGTCCAGTCCGGTCCGGCCGGCTACACGCTGACCATCTCGCCGGAGTCCGTCGACGCCCTGCAGTTCGAAGACCTGGTACGCCGGGGCCGGCGGCTCCTCGTCACGGATCCGGCGCAGGCGCGGGCACTCCTGACCCAGGCTGAGCGACTCTGGCGCGGCGACGCACTGGCCGATCTCCGGGACCTCCCGTTCGCCGCGATCGAGGCGGACCGGCTGAGCGAGCTGCGCCTCGGAGCGGGCGAGGATCTCGCCGAGGCGGCCGTGGCGAGTGGCCACTCGCGCGACGTGATCGCCGAGCTCGAGCGGCTCAGCGTCGCCCATCCCCTCCGCGAGCGCCTGCACGAACTGCTGATCAGAGCCCTGTACGCCGATGGCCGCCAGGCGGAGGCCCTCGCGGCGTACGAGCGGGTGCGGGCCACGTTGGCCGACGAGCTCGGCGCGGATCCCGGGACCAGGCTGCGCGACCTCCATGTGGCGGTCCTGCGCGGTGACTCGATCGATCCGGCCGCCACGGCGTCCGTAGTACCGGCTGCTCCTGAGCCTGTACCGCGGAACAACCTGCGCGCGCCGCTGACCAGTTTCGTGGGCCGGGCCGACGATGTGACCGAGCTGACCCGGCTGCTCGGCAACGGCACCCGGCTCGTCACCATGGTCGGCCCGGGTGGCGCCGGCAAGACCAGGCTCGCGACCGAGACCGGGCGAACGTTGGTGGACCAGACCGGTGACGGGATCTGGTTCGTCGAGCTGGCCCCACTCGCTGACGCGGCCGATGTCGCCCCGACCCTGCTGACCGCCCTGGGCGCGAGCGAGTACGTCGACAACCTGCAGACCACCTTGGCCCCGAAGCTGCCGACCCGGCGAGCGGCGACCGAGCGACTGGTCGAGGTGATCGCCGACCGGCGCATGCTGCTCGTGCTCGACAACTGCGAGCACCTGGTCCAGGAGGTCGCCGATCTGGTCGACTCGCTGCTGGCCGCCTGCCCGCGGCTGCGGGTGCTCACGACCAGCCGCGAACCGCTGAGCATCCCCGGCGAGCACCTGCACCAGGTCGGCCCCCTCGGGCTGCCACCGGAGGACAGCGACGACGACGCGTACCCCTCGGTCCAGTTGTTCGTGGACCGAGCCCGTGCCGTGCGGCCCGACTTCGCAATCACCGAGAACAACCGCCACGCGATCGCCGAGATCTGCCGCCGGCTCGACGGCATGCCGCTGGCGATCGAGCTGGCCGCGGCCCGCCTGCGCGCCCTTACCCCGCAGCAGATCGTCGAACGGCTGACGGACCGTTTCCGCTTGCTGACCAGCGGTTCCCGGACTGCGCTGCCGCGACACCAGACCCTGCGAGCGGTGGTGGAGTGGAGCTGGGAGCTACTCGACCCCGACGAGCAGGCAGTCGCCCGCCGGCTCTCGCTCTTCTCCGGCGGGGCGACTCTCGAAGCAGCCGAACGCATCTGCAGCGGTCCGGGACTGCCACCTGAGGCCGTGCTCGGCGTACTGGCCTCCCTGGTGGACAAGTCGCTCGTCGAGGCAGCGGCCGACGACCGGTCGGTCCGTTACCGCATGCTCGAGACCGTGAAGGCGTACAGCGCCGAACGGCTCGCGGCCTCCGGGGAGTTTGACCAGGTCCGCGAGACCCACACCGCGTACTTCGGCGGGCTGCTCAAGCAGGCACGCCCCAAGCTGCGGACCGGCGAGCAGTTGCAGTGGATCGCCAGGCTCGACGCGGACAACGAGAACCTGCTGGACGCGTTGCGGTCGTCGGTCGACCTCGGCGACGCCGCGACCGCGCTGAAACTCGTGTCGGTGCTCGGCGAGTACTGGAACATGCGCGGCCGGCCGGCGGAGGCGGTCAGCTGGTTCGAAGCGGCACTGGCCGTGCCCGGGCCGTCCGATCCGCTGCACCGCGCGACCACGCTGATGTTGTACTCGCTCGGTACCTTGTCCAACGGCGAGGACCCGTCAGCGTCGTTCGCGCAGGCCGTCCGGGGGCTCGCCTCGGTCCGGCTGCTCAGCCGGCGACACCGCCGGGTCGCCGAGTCCGGTGTCGGCCGGTTCACCAACGCCGTCTGGGCCGCGGTCCGCCGGGACCGGGCCGGCTCGTTTCGTGAGCTGGACGAGGCTCGCGAACATCCCGACCCGTGGACCCGGTACATGGCCGTGATGATGTCGGCGATGTTCCGCGAGAACGAGGGCGACGTCGAGCAGATGGCCGCAGACCTGGCCGTCGCGCTGGACGGGTTCCGTACCATCGGCGACCGCTGGGGGATCTCGCTGGCGCTGCGCGGCCTCGCCAGCTACCAGGGCAACAGGGGCGACCACGAGGGCGCGCTGGCGTCCCTGACCGAGGCGTTGCGGCTGATCGGCGAGCTCGGCACCACCGAAGGGGTGTCCCAGCTGCTGGCCCAGTGCGCTCTGAGCCGTTCCGAGCTGGGTGACCTCGACGGCGCGCGGGACGACCTGCACCGCTCGCTTCGGCTGGCCGAGGAGACCGGAAGCCGTGGTGGGCAAGGGATCGCGATGATCGGGCTGAGTGCGGTTGCCCGGCGGACCGGTCGGCTGGACGAGGCGATGGAAATCGCCGAGAAGTCCTACGAGATGCTCGACCTCCAGGCCGAGCGGGTCGCTCCGCACGGGCAGGCGATGGTGCTCTCGCAGCTCAGCCGGGTCAGCGTGGCCCGCGGCGACCAGGAGCGGGCGCGCGACTACAGCAGGCAGGCCGTCGAGCTCGCGCTCAGCACCGAGGACATGCCGCTCGCTTCGGGCATCGTCGAGGCGGTGGCCGACGTCGAGCCGCTGACCGGCGGCGACGAGATCGCCGCGCGCGTCCTCGGTCTCGCCGCCTCGATGCGGGGCATGCGGACCGTGCCCGACTCCGACGTCCGGCGTACGGTCGAGCGGTTGCAGGCGAGCCTCGGCACCGAACGGTACGAGGCCCTGTACGGCGAGGGCGCGGCAATGATCCGCGACGAGGCGATCGCCGAGCTCCGCAAGCGCCTCGACCTGCCCGACCCGCGGGCCGCGGCGGGGATGACCCAGCCCGGTGGCTCGATCCGAGTCGGCTCCGGTCCGAGCGGGACGTTGCGGACGCCCCACGGCAAGGCCTAGTTCACCATCAGCGAGACGGCCAGGTTGCGGAGCGCGGTCTGGACCTCCTTCTCCGGCGGGCGTGGGTCGGCCAGCATCCAGTCGTAGACGACGGTGTTGACCGCGCCGATGAAGCAGAGCCCGAGGAAGCGGAAGTCCTTCGGCGCGATCTCGTTCCGCGCGACCGCGGCCTCGCCGATCTTGACCACGCTGGAGATGATCAGCTCGCGGAAGGCGATCCGCTGCTCCTCGACCGCCGGGCTGGTGCCGACCACCTCGACGAACGAGATCCGGGCCCGGCGCAGGTCCGCCATGATGGTCCGCAGGTACCCCTCGACCGCCGCGCCGATCCGCTCCCCGACGTGCGCGTCAGCGGCCTGTCTGAGCGCCTCGCCGGTACTGCGGACCGCGAGCTCGATCACCTGGGCGTGCACCGCGAGCAGCACGGCTTCCTTGTTCTGGAACTCGTGGTAGAAGTGCCGGGTCGACACTTTCGCCTGTGCACACAGGCGTTCCACCGAGGTCGCGGGGTAACCCTCGGTCCCGAAGAGCTCCAGCGCGGCGTCCAGCAGACGTTCCCGTCGCGCCGCCTTCCACTCGTCGACCGAGCGTCCGGAATAGCGGCGTGCGGAGGGTTCGCTCATTGCACCTCTTGTCGATACCCCGTGCCTGAACTCTTGTCATCTTAGCCATGCCGGATCGCCCTGACGGACGTGTTTTCCGCGAAAAGAACGGTTTTCACTCGTTGCGGCCGCGATCGGCGTAAGCCGTGAGTACCCGGAGCTGCTCACCATCTTCAATGCCAAGGGCAACGGCAGTGGGGGCCGAGGATCATTCCTCGGCCCCCACTGTCTTGCCCTGGCTCAGGTGCGCTGCCGGTAGGCGCGGATCGCGAGCGGCGCGAACACCGCGACCAGTCCGACCATCCAGGCCAGCGTGATCAGCAGCGGCTTCTGCACGTCGCCCCCGAGCATCAGACCGCGCATCGTGTCGACCAGGTACTTCACCGGATTCACGTTCACGAACGCCTGCAGGAAGCCGGGCAGGGTGTCCGTCTGGACGAACACGTTGCTGCCGAAGGTCAGCGGGAACATCACCAGGAAGGCGATGCCCTGCACGCCCTGGGCGGTCTTCAACTTCAGGCCGAGCCAGACCCAGATCCAGCACAGGGACAGCGCGAAGGCGAGCACGATCAGGCAGGCCAGCAGCCCGTTCCCGACGCCGTTGCCGAACCGGAAGCCGAGCGCGAAGCCCGTCCCCATCAGGATCACGATCGACAACGTGTACCGGACCGCGTCACCGAGCACGGCACCGACCAGCGGCGCGATCCGCGAGATCGGCAGACTCCGGAAGCGGTCGAACACTCCCTTCGCGAAGTCGTCGTTCAGCGCGACGCCGGTGCCCATCGTGGAGAAGACCACCGTCTGCACGAGCAGGCCCGGCAGCAGGTACGGCAGGTAGTCGTGCCAGGTGCCGCCGTTGGCGACGGCGCCACCGAAGACGAACAGGAACAGCACCAGGAAGATGATCGGCTGGAACGTCACGTCCGCCAGCGCTTCCGGGTTCTGCCGGATGCGCACGATGTTGCGCCAGGCCAGGGTCAGGCTCTGCTCGATCCAGGCGAACGGCCTGCTCCGGCGAGCCGCGTGCGCGGGTGGTGCTTCAAGCGTTGCGGTGCTCATCGGCCCGCTCCTTCCAGTACTGCGGTGCTCTCTTCTTCGGCGGTGTGTCCGGTCAGGGCGAGGAAGACCTCGTCCAGGCTCGGCAGCCGCAGGGACAGTTCGGTGACGGCGATCCCGGCCTCGTCGAGCCGGCGGACCACCACCGGCATCGAGGAGCCGTCGGAGACCGGCACGCTGACGACTGCGTTGACCACGTCGACGGTCGGCCGCACGCCGACGGACTCGGAGACGATCGCGGCGACCCGCTCGAGATGCCCCGGCTCAGCCGGGCGGACGTCGAGCGACTGCTTGCCGGCCTGCGCCTTCAGCTCGGCCGGACGCCCGGAGGCGACGACCTTGCCCTTGTCGAAGACCATGATCGAGTCGGCCAGCGCGTCGGCCTCTTCCAGGTACTGCGTGGTCAGCAGCACGGTGGTGCCGTCGAGGACCAGGTTGCGCACGGTGTCCCAGACCCCGTTGCGGGCATGGGGATCGAGCCCGGTGGTCGGCTCGTCGAGGTACAGGATGCTCGGGTTGCCGACCAGGCTGGCCGCGAGGTCGAGCCGCCGGCGCATGCCGCCGGAGTACGTCTTGGCGATCCGGTCACCGGCGTCGGACAGTTCGAACCGCTCGAGCAGCTCGTCCGCCCGGGCCCGGGACTGCTCGCGGTTGTGGCCGAGCAGGCGGCCGATCATGACCAGGTTGCGGCGGCCGGACATGTCCTCGTCGACGGACGCGTACTGCCCCGTCAGGCCGATGATCTCGCGGACCCGCGGCGCCTCGCGGACCACGTCGTACCCGCCGACGGTCGCGTGGCCGGCGTCCGGGCGCAGCAGCGTGCCGAGGATGCGGACGGCGGTGGTCTTGCCGGCGCCGTTCGGGCCGAGCACGCCGAGCACGGTGCCGGTCGGCACGCTCAGGTCGACGCCGTCGAGTGCGGTGGTGCTGCCATATTTCTTGACCAGACCCTCGGCCCGGATGGCGAGGTGGTTCGTTGTGGACATCGGTTCCTCCCAGCTGACTGTTACTGGGACTACCGTGCGCCTCACCGCTGACACCGGCCTGGCACTGGGCTGAGAGCCCGTGCCAGGCGCTGTCAGCCTGTCTCAGCTCACCTTCGCGAGCTCTGCGGTGTCGGCCTTGAGCGGCACGATCTGGTTCGCGCGGAGCGCCTCGTAGATCTCCGGGTTGTAGCGGGCCAGGGTCGCCCGGGCCCGGCGGCGGTACCGCAGGATCTGGACGGTGCCGATCGCCCACAGCACGTACTGGAAGGTCAGCGCCCACTTGAAATCGGTGAGCGTCTGCGCCGCGCCGCCGGAGGAGACGTCCAGCAGCACTCCGACCATGCCGATACAGATCAGCATGGCGATGAAGCCACCGGTGTTGACCATCCCGTTCGCCGCCCCGAACCGAGTGGTCGGGTTGAAGGTCCGCGCGTAGTCCAGGCCGAGCATCGACCCGGGACCGCCGGCGGCCTGGACGACGATCAGCAGGAGCAGGACCGGCATCGGAGCCCGGCCGGGCCAGAGCAGCACGACGGTCCACATGAAGGCGGATCCCCCGATCACGGCCAGCACGATCCACGAGCGGTAGAAGGGGAAGCGCGCCGCGTACCGGCCGACCAGCGGGCCGTAGAAGAGCCCGGCGAGCACCGGCAGGATCAGCATCGCTGCCGCGGTCGTCGGTGCCACGCCCTGGCCCTTCACCAGGAACGGGTAGCCCCAGAGCAGACCGAACGTGCCGCCGGCGAAGCTGGTGGTGAAGTGCGTCCACAACCCGAGCCGGGTGCCCGGCTCCTTCCACGCGCGCCGCAGGTTCCGCCGTACGTGGGTGAGCGAGTGCTTCGCCCGGTGCAGCGGTTCGTCGTACGGGCTGTCCTTGAGCAGGAAGATCACAGCGAGGCCGGTCACCAGGCTGAGAACGCTCGCGCCGGCGAAGGTCCCGGTCCAGCCGAACGAGTGGAACGCCGCCGCCATCGGCACGGTCGACACGATCGCGCCGACACCGCCGAGCATGCCGGTGGCCTGCGACATCACCGGCTGCCGGAGAGCCGGGAACCAGGACATCACCACCCGCAGGACGCTGATGAAGACGAGGGCGTCGCCGACCCCGAGGACCGCCCGAGCCGCGAGGGCTGCCGGGTAGGAGTCGACCAGGCTGAAGGCGGACTGCGCGACGAAGAGCAGAGCCGAGGCCGCGATCAGCAGCCGCTTCGAGCCGTACCGGTCCAGCAGGATGCCCACGGGCACCTGCATCGCGGCGTACACGGTCAACTGCACGACGGTGAAGCTCGCCAGCGCCGAGGCGGAGATGTCGAACCGCTCGGCCGCCTGCAGACCGGCGACGCTCATGGAGCCGCGGTGCAGCACGGTGACCAGGTAGGTGAAGACAGCAGTCGCCCACACCGCCCAGGCTCGACGACCGCCCAGGGGGAAGAGGAGTTCGGTCACTGCATGCCCCGCAGATCCGTCGCGGCGACATGGATGTGGTCGATGACGAGGTCGCGGAACCGCTTGGCGCTGTTCCCGCCGAGCGCGTCGATCATCTCCTGGTGCGCTCCGATCGAGCGCTCCATCCGGGCCGGTTGTACTTCGATGCCGGGCACGCCCATCCGGACCTGCCGGTCGCGCAGACTGTTGTAGAGCTTGGCCAGGATCTCGTTGCCGGCGGCACCCACGATCGCCTCGTGGAAGGCCCGGTCGGCCTCCAGGAAGCTCTTGGCGTCGGCCGCCCGGCGGTGCTTGCGCATCTCCTGCACGAGCGGCTCGAGGGTGGCGGCCAGTTGCTTGCGGCGCGGCCACACCTTCGCGGCGGCGTGCGTCTCGATCAGCTCGCGCGCCTCCAGGACGTCGTTGACCTCCTGGGCCAGCACCGGCAGGACCAGCACGCCCTTCTTCGGGTAGAGCTTGACCAGGCCGGACTCTTCCAGCCGCAGCAACGCCTCGCGGACCGGAGTACGGGAGACTCCTACCGCTGTCGCGAGCTCACCTTCGGTGAGCAGTTCGCCGCCCGGATAGACCCGGTCGAGGATCGCCGCCTTCACATAGGCATAGACGCGCTCCGCCGCGGGGATCTTCTCGACCCCCGGCTCGGCCGCGGCGACGATCCGAGCGATCTCGGTCGTCTCATCCCCTAGCTCGAACCCCGCCGGCCCCAGATTTTCCGGCGCTGTTTCCGCCGGCCCCACACTCGCCGATTCACCATCGGCCACCCCGCTACCCACCGCACTCCTCACCCATACCGTACGTATCTTTGTTGTATTTATCCTACACACAACAGTTCGAGCGCTCGTTTGTTCCCGGCCCAGGGAAGTTATCCACAAGGTGGTCCACAGATGTGGGCTGCTGTGGACAGCCGAGTGCGTTGACGGGCTGGTGGGGCGGGATCATTCTGAAGCTGCCGGGGGTGGGCAGCATGGCGATTCTGGTGGTGGGTGGGACAGGGCAGTTGGGCGGACGCGTCGTCACGCTGCTGCGGGCGCGTGGCGAGGTCGTGCGGTGTCTGGTCCGCGCCGCGACCGATGACAGCGGGTTGCGGGCTTCCGGCGTGGAGATCGTGCGGGGAGACCTCACCGATCCGATCAGTCTGCCGGGTGCCTGCGCGGGGGTGACCGTGGTGGTCGCGACTGCGACGGTGATCGCCCGACGGCTCGCCGGGGCGCGCCATCCGACGCTGCGTGAGGTCGACGAAGACGGGATGACGGCACTGGTCGACGCCGCCGAGCGGGCCGGGGTCGAGCGGTTCGTCTACGTCTCGTACGCCGGTGCCGGCAAGGGACAGGGGTCTCCCTTGGAGCACGCGAAAGTCGCGGTCGAGCGACGGCTGGCCACCTCGACCATGCGGACGGTGATCGTCCGGCCGGACGCCTTCCAGGAGGTGCACCTCGGTCCCTTGGGGCGCTTCGACCTGGCTGCGCGGAAGGTGTCGATCATCGGCAAGGGGACCAACCCGGTGCGGTGGGTGAGTACCGACGACGTGGCCGCCCTGCTCGCGGCCGTCGCGGTCGAGACGGACCCACCGGCACTGATCGAGTTCGGCGGTCCGGAGGCACTCAGCCGCAACGAGGCAGCCGACGTCGCCGAGCGGGCCCTCGGCCGGACGATCAAGCGACAGCATCTGGCTCGCTTCGTGGCGCGGGTTGGGCTGGTGGCCTTCAGACGGTCCAACGACGCGGTGTCCGCGGTGTTCGGCGGCGGGCTCGCGCAGGATCTGACTCGGGTCACCTGGGACGACTCGCCGCTGCGCGAGCGTGGCATCACCCCGCGCTCCGCCAGCGATTGGATCAAAGCCCAGGCCGCCGCTCTGCGCTGACACCGCGTACTCCGATCGCCGAGGGTGACGGTGGGGACCGTGGGTAGTGACGGCCGCAGGGTTTCCCGTGTGTTGGGGGTTGAACGGCTCCGGGAGGGGCGCGGGGTCCTAGAGTCACGGGCAGCGTTCCCGTCCAGCTCGCGATTTGCCCCGAGGAGAGAGTCTTGTCCCGAAGCTCCCGTACCCGCCGGCTCAGTGCCGGCCTCGCCGTGGCGGCTCTGGCCATCACCGCGACCGGTACCGTCACGGCCGCCCAGGCCGTACCCGTCTCTCCGGCTGGTTCGTCCGCAAGCGCGGCCGAGCCCGGCCCGCTGATGAACTACGTCGTCAACACCCGCGCGGACCACGGCCACGTGAAGAAGGCCGAGAAGGCGATCGCGGCGGCCGGCGGCACCGTCGTCCAGTCCTACGACCAGCTCGGCGTCGTGATCGCCCAGTCGACCAACCCGGACTTCCGGGCCGACGTACGGGCCGGGAAGAACGGCCGGGACATCCAGTCGGTCGGCGCCACCCGGACCGCGCCTGTGAGCGAGGGCCCGGTCGGCTCGGCCAAGAAGGCCGCCGCGGCCAAGGGCCTCAACGCCGGCGAGGCCACCCCGACGCCGGACCCACGCGAGGTCGACCAGTGGGACATGGTCCAGATCAAGGCGGACCAGGCGCACCAGGTGACGGACGGCTCGCGCCGGATCCTCGTCGGCGTCAACGACAGCGGCGTGGACGACACCCACCCGGACCTGGCGCCGAACTTCGACGCCAAGGACTCGGTGAACTGCGTCAACAACGGCGTGCCGGACACCACCGCCGGCGCCTGGCGGCCGACCACCAGCTCGCACGGCACGCACGTGGCCGGCACGATCGCCGCCGCGCGGAACGGCATCGGCATCGTCGGCGTCGCCCCGGGCGTCCGGATCGCCTCGGTGAAGGTCGTGAACGACGACGGCTTCATCTACCCGGAGTACTCGATCTGCGGGTTCGTCTGGGCCGCCGAGCACCACATGGACGTGACCAACCACAGCTACTTCATCGACCCGTTCGAGTTCTGGTGCAAGGACAACGGCGACCAGGGCGCAGTCCAGGAAGCGGTCCGCCGGGCGGTCGCCTTCGCCACCGAGCGCGGCGTGCTCTCGGTCGCGGCGGCCGGCAACTCGAACTACGACCTGGCCAACAAGACCGCCGACAACGGCAGCCCGAACGACACCACCCCGGTGCCGCGGCAGATCAACAACGACTGCCTCGACATGCCGACCGAGCTCCCCGGCGTGATCACGGTGGCCAGCACCACCCAGGCCAGGGCACGCAGCAGCTTCTCCAACTTCGGCCTGAACAAGATCGACGTCGCGGCTCCGGGCAGCAGTATCCTGTCCACCCTGCCGGGCGGCGGCTACGGCAACATGAGCGGTACCTCGATGGCGTCGCCGCACGTCACGGGGATCGCCGCCCTGATGAAGTCGACCCACCCGTGGTGGAGCCCGCGCGACCTGGAGTCGGCGCTGCGCCACCAGGCCGACGACACCGCATGCCCGACCACTCCGGACGCGCGGTGCACCGGCACCACGGCGAACAACGCGTTCTTCGGTGAAGGCATCGCCGACTCGCTCGACGCGGTCCAGCGCTAGACCGGGTGAGCTAGCGGTGCTTGGCCGCCTGGAGTGTGGCGTTTGTCGTGAGTTTTCAGGCGGCCTTTGCGAGGCGTCCGTGGTCGATGCGGCTGCGGGCGTGGCGGTCGATGGGTGGCCAGGCTTGTCGTATCTCGGTGGGGGTTCGCTGCCTCCTCTGGGGGTTCGCCCACTGTTCTGACAGTGGGCGAACCCCCACGGCACGGGCGGAGCACACTCTGCGGCTGCGCGGGCGAGGTTTCGCGCCCTCTGGGGGTCCGCCAGCGGTGCTTGGCCGCTAGGCCGACCGCAGGACTGAGAGAGGGGGTCCCCCGCCCGGGGCCCCCTTTCTCCTGTTTACCGAGGGCCCTACTGGGTGCTGATCAGCACGATGCCGGCGACCACGACGGCCGCGGCGATGGCGCGTTTCGGGCCGAACCGCTCGCCGAAGAACAGCGCGCCGATGATCGCCCCGAAGATGATGCTCGTCTCCCGCAGGGCAGCGATCGACGCGAGAGTCCCCCGCTGCTGCGCCCACAGGACCAGCCCGTACGCGACCATCGAGACCAGCCCGCCGCCGAGTCCGGCGTACACGTGGCGTCGCTCCTGGGTCAGGAAGCCGGTCCCGCGCCAGCAGAACACCGCGAGCGGCACGATCAGCCCCTGCAGCATGAAGACCCAGCCCATGTACGTCGCGAGGGGGAGCTTGTGCACGGCGACTCCGTCGACCACCGTGTACGCCGCGATGGTGAGCCCGGTCCCGAAGGCGGCCAGCAGTGCGGGTGACTGCCGCCGCGAGGGTCGTCCGCCGATGAACACGAGCGCGATCAGCCCGACCGAGATCAGCAGTACTCCGGCGAGCTCCAGCGGCACGGGCTGCTGGTGCAGGACAACGATCGCGATGACGGCGACCACCCACGGCGACGTACCCCGGGCCAGCGGGTAGACCTGACTGAACTGCCCGAGCTGGTACGACGCTAGCAGGCCGCCGTAGTACGCGAGGTGGATCAGCACCGAGGCGACGATGTACGGCCAGGTGTTCGCGGGCGGCAGCCCGGTCACGGAGACGGCGACCAAGCCGCACAACCCCGACGACAGCCCGAGCAGCGCGAACCCGGCCAGCCGGTCGGGGACCCCGTGGGCCATCGCGTTCCACACGGCGTGCAGAACAGCTGCCCCGAGCACCGCTATCAAGACCGCCACCCCGCCACCCTCTCCCGTCGGAGTCCCTCACCACCACTGAGTTAGCCGGCGCCGGACGTGACGAGACCCCGGGTGGACGGGTCCACCCGGGGTCTCGGAGTACTGCTCAGAACATCAGTACAGGTCAGAACATCAGCGCGCGGGCCGGGTCTTCGAGGATCGCGGCGACGTCGGCGAGGAAGGTGGAGCCCTTCTCGCCGTCGATCAGGCGGTGGTCGAAGGACAGCGCGAGTGTGGTGATCCAGCGCGGGACGATCTCGTCGTCCACCACCCACGGCTGCTTGCGGACCGCCCCGAAGGCCAGGATCGCGGCCTCGCCCGGGTTGATGATCGGCGTGCCGGCATCGACCCCGAACACGCCCACGTTGGTGATCGTGAACGAACCACCCGCCTGGTCGGCCGGCTGGGTCTTGCCCTCCCGGGCCACCGCGACCAGGTCGTTCAGCGCGGCACACAGCTCGGGCAGCGTCATCGCGTCGGCGCCCTTGATGTTCGGCACGATCAGCCCACGCGGGGTGGCCGCGGCGATGCCGAGGTTCACCGAGTGCTTGAGCACGATCTCCTGGGCCGCCTCGTCCCACGCCGCGTTGATGATCGGCGTACGGCGGGCCGCCAGCGTGACCGCCTTCGCCACGATCAGCAGGGGCGAGACGCGCAGGTCGCGGAACGCCTTGTCGGTCTTCAGCCGCTCGACGAGTTCCATCGTGGCGCTGACGTCGACGGTGATCCACTCGGTGACGTGCGGCGCGGTGAACGCACTGTTCACCATCGCTTGGGCCATCACCTTCTGCACGCCCTTGACCGGAATCCGGGTCTCCAGCTGCCCCGCCACCGGAGCGGCAACCGGCGCCGCAACAGCTGCAGGAGCCGCAGGAGCCGCTGCAGGCGCCGAGCCGGTCGCAACCGCCTTGTGCCCTTCGACGTCGGCCCGGGTGATGATCCCGCCCGGCCCGGTCGCGGTCACCGATGCCAGGTCGATACCCAGATCCTTGGCGAGCTTCCGCACCGGCGGCTTCGCCAGCACGTGCACGGACCCGGCCACTTCATTGCTCTGAGCAACTGGTTCGGGCTCCGGGACGACAGGCTGCGGAACAGCCACCGGCTCTTGAACGACCGGGGTGCCGGCCCCCTTGCGGGGGCGACGCTTGGCTTCGGTGGTCTTGGGGCCGTAGCCGACCAGGACCGCCGTACGGCCTCCGGGGGCCGCGCCGCCGATCTTGCCGGCCTCGATCTCCTCACCCTCCGGGTCAGGGATCACCGGGATCATGTCCTCGTTGACGGCGCCCTCGCCGACCGGCGGGGCCAGATCGCCCGGGGCGGCCTCACCCGTCTGCACGGAGATGATCGGCGTACCGACCGGGACCGTCTCGCCCTCGGGCACCAGAAGCTCGGTGACCACGCCGGCGAACGGCACCGGCAGCTCGACCAGCGACTTGGCCGTCTCGATCTCGACGATGGTGTCGTTCAGCTTGACCGTGTCACCGGCCTTGACCTTCCAGCTGACGATCTCTGCCTCGACCAGGCCCTCTCCCACGTCGGGGAGGCGGAACTGCTGGATGCCCATCAGTACTCCATCACGCGGTCGACACCTTCGAGCACCCGGTCCAGGTCGGGCAGGTACTCCTCCTCCATCCGCGAGGGCGGGTAGGGGGTGTCGAACCCGGCGACCCGCAGTACGGGCGCTTCGAGGTGGTAGAAGCACTCCTCGGTGACCCGGGCTGCGAGCTCGGAGCCCGTGCCGAGAGACAGCGGCGCCTCGTGCACGACGACCGCGCGGCGGGTCTTCTTCACCGACTCGAAGATCGTCGCCAAGTCGAGCGGCGCGATCGCGCGCAGGTCGACGACCTCCAGGTTCCGGCCGTCTTCGAGCGCGGCCTCGGCCGCCTGTAGGCAGGTCTTCACCATCGGGCCGTAGCAGAACAGCGTCGCGTCGGTGCCCTCGCGGACCACCTTCGCCTTGTAGAGCGGGTACGTCGCGCCCGCGTTCTCGTCGAGCTCGGCCTTCTCGTGGTACCGGCGCTTCGGCTCGAAGAACACCACCGGGTCGTCGGAGGCGATCGCCTGCTGGATCATCCAGTACGCGTCGACCGGGTCACCGCAGGCGACCACCTTGAGGCCGGCCACGTGCGCGAACAGCGTCTCCGGGGACTCCGAGTGGTGCTCGACCGCGCCGATGCCGCCGCCGAACGGGATCCGGATCACGATCGGCATCTTCAGCTTGCCCATCGACCGGTAGTGCATCTTGGCGACCTGGTTGATGATCTGGTCGTACGCCGGGAAGACGAACCCGTCGAACTGGATCTCGCAGACCGGGCGGTAGCCGCGCAGCGCGAGGCCGACGGCGGTGCCGATGATGCCGGACTCGGCCAGCGGGGTGTCGATCACCCGGTCCTCGCCGAAGTCCTTCTGCAGACCCTCGGTGACCCGGAAGACGCCGCCGAGCTTGCCGATGTCCTCACCCATGATGAGGACCTTGGGGTCGTTCTCCATCGCTGCGCGCAGGCCCATGTTGATGCCCTTGCCGAGGCTGATCTTCGCCATCTCAGTTTTCCCCTTCGAACGAGGCGGCGTAGGCGGCGTACTGCGCCTGCTGCTCCGCCAGCTGCGGGGTCTGCTCGACGTAGGCGTGGTCGAAGAAGTCGGTCAGCGTCGGGTCGGGCATCGACAGGCAGCCCTCCCGCAGCCGGGCCGCGATCCCGTCCGCCTCCGCCTCGATCGCGTCGAAGAAGTCGGGGCCGACTCCGGCGGAGCGGGTCAGGTAGGCCTTCACCCGCTCGATCGGGTCCTTGAGCTTCCAGTACTCCAGGTCCTCCGACAGCCGGTACTTCGTCGGGTCGTCGGAGGTGGTGTGGGCGCCCATCCGGTAGGTGTAGGCCTCGACCAGCGTCGGGCCGCTGCCCTCGCGGGCCCGCTTCAGAGCCTGCTGGGTGACCGCGTAGGTCGCCAGTACGTCGTTGCCGTCGACGCGGACGCCGGGGAAACCGAAGCCGGCGGCGCGCTGGTACAGCGGGATCCGGGTCTGCCGGTCGATCGGCTCCGAGATGGCCCACTGGTTGTTCTGGCAGAAGAAGACGACCGGTGCGTTGAAGACGGAGGCGTAGATGAAGGCCTCGTTGACGTCACCCTGGCTGCTGGCGCCGTCGCCGAAGTACGCGACCGTCGCCTCACCGTCCGTGTCACTGTCAGGGTCGCCGCCGACTGCGCCATCTCGCTGCTGGCCCATCGCGTACCCGGTCGCGTGCAGCGTCTGGGCGCCGATCACGATCGTGTAGAGGTGGAAGTTGTTGTCGCGCGGGTCCCACGCGCCCTGGTCGACACCGCGGAACAGGCCGAGCAGGTTGAGCGGGTCGACGCCCTGGCACCAGGCGACGCCGTGCTCGCGATAGGTCGGGAAGACCATGTCCTTCTTGTTCAGCGCGCGGCCGGAGCCGATCTGCGCGGCTTCCTGGCCGAGCAGGGAGGCCCAGATGCCGAGCTCACCCTGGCGCTGCAGGGCGGTCGCCTCGGTGTCGATCCGGCGGACCAGGGTCATGTCCCGGTAGAACCCCTTGATCACCTCGTCGTCGAGGTCGAACGAGTAGTCCGGGTGCTCGACGCGCTCACCTTCGGGCGTCAGCAGCTGGACGAACTCGACCTCCTC
This sequence comes from Kribbella qitaiheensis, assembly GCF_042657745.1. Classification (GTDB taxonomy): domain Bacteria; phylum Actinomycetota; class Actinomycetes; order Propionibacteriales; family Kribbellaceae; genus Kribbella; species Kribbella qitaiheensis. The sequence goes on from NZ_JBHSKE010000006.1 coordinate 105,010, forward strand.
GGAGGCCTGGGTGGGACTGACGGGCGCCTCCACGGGCGCGAACACTTCCGGGGCAATGCCCGGCACCGACTCACTCACATGCACTCCTCGGGTTCGAGCGCGGGATCGCCGCGACCGCAACGTTGCACGGGTCCCGGCCCAGCCAGCCGGGTGAGGCTTCGCAGGCAGGACCGCGTGGATCCAGGTTGATGCACACCGCCAGGCAGTGAACCTCCTCACTGGTATCACTGCCTATCTTGCCGGACACCGTACCCAGCCGGTTGGTTGATCCGCTAACTGTCTGGACGCGGACTTGTACGCCGGTACCGGGTGGCGTCTCGCGCTGAGACACCAGTCCGCTCAGTGGTCATGTCGAGGCCGGGCCGCACGCCTGAATCCCGCCGATGTGACGCCGTCGACGGGATTCGTGCGAGATGTGTCACAGCTGCGTACCGATTAGGGCACGTCCTCGAGCCGTACCAACTTGTAGTTGGTTCCCTCCCGGTCATCGTCACCGGGCGTGTTCCCACCGTCATGCACAGCGAGCAGGCCGTGCGGGAAGCGCGGACCCAGCGGCTGCGTGGTGACCGCCGCCCCATCACTGTGCTGTACGCCGTCCGCCGCCGTACCGTCCACGACCTGGAACCCGGCCCGGTACTCCAGGCCCTTGGACGTGATCCGGTAGGCCGCGAAAGTGGAGTCGCCCTGGCTCGACGCGTACAGAGTCTTGGCACCGCCGCGGTAGGCGATGGTGAGACCTTCCGCGTCCGCGCTGAGGTGCTTGCCGGCGTCGGGCCCGGCCGGACCGGTCGGCGCGCACTCCTCGGTCTCCTCGTCGTACGCCGCGGGCTGTCCGAACTCCCGCACCTTCTCCAGGAGCGATGGTTTGCCCGCCTTCAGCGAGTGGCCGGTCAGCGGGATCCGCCAGATGCCGATGTCCTCCTGGGCGGCGTACAGAGTGCTGGTGGTCTGGTCGAACACCATGCCCTCGACCTGTGGCCGGTCGCCCGGGTCCTCGCACGGGGCCCAGGTCGTGCCGTTCGAGAGCTTGAAGGAGGCCGGGAAGTCGAGCTGCTCGATCGGGCGGTAGCTGATCGTGCCTGCCCGGTCCGCGACGAGGCGGAACAGCCCGATCCGGGTCTCACTGCGGCGGGTGACCGCGACGATCGGCTGGCCGCCGGCTCGCAGTACGGCGAGGCCATAGGCGGTGCGCTGGTCCTGAACCTCCGCGCTGTTCTTACTGAAGACCAGAGGCGCGTTGGGGCTGGTGACGTCGGTGAGCACCTTGTGGCCGGCGGCGGCGCCGCGCTGATCCACGGAGTACACGCGCAGCTTGTCCAGGCCGCGGTCGGTGACGACAGCGAGGTCGCGTCGGCGGCCCCCGACGGACACGTCGGTGACGAGGTCGACGTTGTTGAAGCGGCCGGCCTCGGTGTCCGGGGTGGGCGCGGGCGGGGTTGCGATGTGCTGCAGTTCCTTGCCGCTGAGGTCGACCGCGGTCAGGCCGCCGTTCTTCAGCGTGCCGAGGACGACGCTCGCGGACGGACGCGTCGGATGCACCCAGATCGCGGGGTCGTCCGCGTTCGCGTCTCCACCTGCCTCGTCGTCCCAGTTGGCCGCGGTCTCCGCCACCGCTTGCACGTCCGTCAGACCGTTTGCCGATCCCTTCGCTGCCGGCGAGCCGCTGGACGCCGGGGCTGCGGCGTCGAAGGGGGTCGCGGCGGATGGGGAGATGACCAGGGCGGTGGCGGCGAAGCCGGTCACCAGAGCGGTGGCGATGCGCATCGTTCCTCCTCATGGCAGCCGGCCCGATCGGCGCGGCACCACCGCACAGATTCACGGAGTCCGATGGCCGCCGGTTGACGCTCAGATGAACCGAGCGGGACCCGGTGGCGGGATCTGATCGCCGGGGTGGCCGGAAACCGCTTGTGGGCGCGGTCGGACGAGCGTTAGTGTCAGCATCGTTCTTGCATTACACCCATGACGCAGAGGGGATGGTCGATGGCCGCCGCGCCGGTAGCAGTGGTGCCCGAGGCCGGGGGCCGTCCCGCGTCGAGCGCGATGATCTGGTCCGCGCTGGCGGTCGTCTACGTCGTGTGGGGCTCGACCTACCTGGCCATCCGGGTGGTGGTCGAGGCCGAGATCCCGCCGATGCTCGGGATGGCCGCCCGCTTCCTGGTCGCCGCGCTGCTGCTCGCCGGGTTCCTGGCGCTGAGGTCAGGCGTCGGCCGGCTGCGGGTCAGCCGCCGCGAACTGCTCGGCGCGGGCGTGGTCGGACTGCTCTTGCTTGCCTTCGGCAACGGAGCGGTCGCGATCGCCGAACAGACCGTACCGTCGGGACTGGCCGCCCTGCTGATCGCCGCGGTACCGCTGTGGCTGATGCTGCTCCGGGTCGGTGGGGGTGAACGCCCGCGCCCGCTGACCTGGCTCGGAGTACTGATCGGGTTCGGCGGGGCGGCTCTGCTCGCGCTGTCCGGCGGCGACACCAGCGCGAAGCCGTGGTCGGTCGCGATCCTGGTGCTCGGCACGATCAGCTGGGCGGTCGGTTCGCGCTTCTCCCCGCGCCTCGGCCTGCCGAAGGACCCGCTCGTGGCCACCCTGTACGAGATGGCGATCGGCGGTACCGCGATGGTCCTCATCGGCGTACTGCGGGGCGAGCCCGGGCGGCTCCACCTCGGTGCGATCGACACGAAGGGCTGGATCGCGCTGGCCTACCTGGTCGCCTTCGGCTCGCTGCTCGCGTACTCCGCCTACTCCTACCTGCTGGCGAACGCCCCGATCTCACTGATCGGCACCTACGCGTACGTGAACCCGGTGGTCGCCGTCTTCCTCGGCTGGCTGATCCTCGACGAACGAGTCACGGCCGAGATCCTCCTCGGCGGTGCGGTCGTGGTCCTCGGCGTGGCCCTGGTGGTCAGCGCCGAACGCCGCCGTACGTCGTAGTCGCGCAGCCCTCGAAGTAGTCGCAGGTCTGGAAGTAACCCCGCGCGGCCCTGGAAAGGGAAGAACCCGGGCTCCCATGGGGCGCCCGGGTCTCCCACCGCTGCCGATGCGCGCGGCAGCGGGTCTGTGTGCCGGGCCGGCGCCGCGACCCGAAAACAACGGCGCGCGAAACTCCGGCAATGACGCGTGCCAATCCGTTTCATCATGGCAATGCCATTCCGGCGGCCACCGAGTCCGCCGAAATGTGACCACCGAATCAGCAGCCGTGCGTCACCCGCGATCAGACAACGACGAAGTCCCGGATCGGTTACGGGCTCATAGCAACGAACTCCACAGGCCCGATCGGCGGCAAGTTGCCTGGTCAGAGACAGGTTCCTGTCGCGGAAGCAAACCCATCACCTGATCATTATGGCCGGCGACGGGATTTCTGCCTGACCGAAAAATCTGCCGAAGAATTCGTAACCCACCCCAGTAGGCGTCGTTACCCACTAAGACGAATCCGTCAAACCCGAAAGGAAACCTCGCATAATGCAGGTAACACGCAAGATCGCCGCTGCAGCGGCTGTGGCGACCGTTGCCACGCTGGGCCTGGCCACCGTCGTCAGCGCCAACATGGTCGACGACACGAAGGCCACCAGCGGCCTTGCTGACGCCGCCTCGCTGGCCAGCAAGGGCTACGGCCAGGGCGGCAAGCACTGGTCCTGGGTCAAGGACGACGGCAGCCTCGTTGCCATCGACGGCAACAACGTCGGCCCGTTCCAGGCCTGCCACAACTTCGTCCCGGTGAACGGTGTCGGCGGCAACGTGCCCGTCACGGACATCGTCGGCATCGTTGGTCTGTTCAACGACGGCAACAGCGCGACCGCCGTCAAGACCTGCGAGCAGGACTCGAAGCAGGCCAACGGCTCGAAGTGGTACCGCGTCGGCGACGACGGCCTGGTGTCGGTCAGCCGCAACAACGTGGGCCCGTTCCAGGTCTGCCACAACGAGGTCCCGGTGAACGGTGTCGGCGGCAACGTGCCGATCAGCGACCTGTCCGGCATCCTGGGCATCGGCAACGACGGCAACAGCACCGACCTGCTGAAGACCTGCGAGCAGGACTCCTCGCAGAACAACTGACCCCTCCCTGGTCAGTGATGCAGGACACCGGACTAATCGCCTCGGTGGGGCGATTGAACCGGTAGCACCACCTTGAAGCGGCATCGGGAAGTAAGCCTCACTCCTTCCCGGTGCCGTTTCTCTTGCACCCGGTTCGCCCGGCCCCTGTCCCAGCACGGGCCGGGCGAACTCATGTCCGGGCTCGCCCCGGCCTACTCCGCAGTACGCGCGGCGGCTCAGGCGGGGAGGTCGCGGAGGTCCAGGACTGCCCCGTTCTCGAGGGGGCGGGTGAGGAGGGACCAGATGCCTCGGGCGGCTTGCTCGGGGGTCACGAGGGTGCCGGTGCGCTTGAGTTCCCGGAAGCGTTCGACGGCCGGGAACGCCTGCTCGTCCACTGCGCGGATGTCGTCCTGCATCGCCGTGTCGACCACTCCGGGCGCCACCGCGATCACCCGGCAAGCTCGCTCGCCAGCCTCGGACTTGAGGACCTGCTCGGCGCCGGCGGTGCGGACCCAGTGCTCGAGCGCAGCCTTGCCGGCGTTGTAGTGGGACCAGCCCGGGTACGCCGTCTTCGCGGCACCGGACGACAGCATCACCAGATGCCGCTCACAGTCGAGCCCAGCGGTCGCTCGGAGGAAGGCCCGGCCGAGCACCTGCGGCGCCGCGGAGTTCAGCAGCACAGCCCGCGTGTAGGCCTCGCTGTCCGCCGTCTCGGCCGGCCCGATCGGCACGATCGTCCCCGCGTTGTGCACGAAGACGATCCGCTCGCCCTGGAAGCCCGCCGCCTCGACCGCGAAGTGCTTCTCGACGCGCGCCCACTCAGCCGGGTCGGCAAGATCCACCTTGAAGTGCTCGACCGTCCCACCCCGCCGCGACAGATCGATCACCCGAGCCCCCGCAAACGGCACCCCCGCCGCCAACGCAGCCCCGATCCCACCCGAAGCCCCCGAGATCCACACCAGATCACTCACAGCGCACTCCCTCCACCGGCACCATCCACCCACCCTCGCACGCACCAACATCGGCGCGCGTCGACGGGCTGTGCTCCGGCACCCGGTGCGACAGGCCCCGGATCGATGCGGGCTACTCGGCGCGGGTTACTCGGAGCTGCGGCCCTGGTGCCAGGCGCAGGCGACCTCGAGGAAGAGGTTGTTGGCTTCGGGTTCGCCGATGGTTACCCGCGCGCCGTCACCGGGGAAGGGGCGGACTGAGACTCCTTCGGCCTGGACCGCCTCGGCGAACGCCACTGTGTCCTCGCCGAGTGGCATCCAGACGAAGTTGGCGTGGGTCTCGGGGACGTCCCAGCCGGCCGCACGGAGCTCGCCGAGCACGCGCGTGCGCTCAGTCACCAGGTCGTCGACCCGCGCGAGCAACTCCTCCTCGGCCCGCAGCGAGGCGATCGCCGCGGCCTGGGCGACCTCGCTGACGCCGAAGGGCAGCGCGCACTTGCGGATCGCGGCGATCACCGGCGGATGCCCGATCGCGTAGCCGACCCGGCAGCCCGCCAGGCCGTACGCCTTCGAGAAGGTCCGCAGCACCACCACGTTCGGCCGGTCCCGGTAGATCTCGGTGCCGTCGATCGCCTCCGGCTCGCGGATGAACTCGCGGTACGCCTCGTCCACGACGACGAGCACGTTGCGCGGTACGACGTCGAGGAACGCCAGCAGCTCGTCCCGGCGTACCACCGGGCCGGTCGGGTTGTTCGGCGTACAGACGAGGACGACGCGGGTCCGGTCGGTCAGGGCGGCTTCCATCGCCTTGAAGTCGTGCCGGGCGTCCTCGGTCAGCGGCACCTGTACCGAGGTGGCGCCGGTCAACTGGACCGCGATCGGGTAGGCCTCGAACGAGCGCCACGCGTAGACGACCTCGTCACCATCGGCGCAGGCGGCCTGCAGCAGGTGGTAGAGCACGGCGACCGAACCGGTACCGAGCGCGAGGTGCTCCACCGGCACGTCGAACCGCTCGGACAGCGCCTCGAGCAGGTCGAGCGCACCCATGTCCGGGTAGCGGTTCATGTTCCCCGCGGCCTCGGTCGCGGCAGCCAGTACCCCGGGCAGCGGCGGGTACGGGTTCTCGTTGCTGGACAACTTGTACGTCGGCCGGCCGTCGGTGCGCTCCGGCGGCTTGCCCGGCTTGTAAGCCGCGACATCATCCAGCACGGAACGGAAGCGGACCTCGTCGTCAGGGGTCATGCCCGCAGGCTAGCCCGTCGCTCGCGCGGGCAGAACCCCGCCGAACAGCGGTGGACAATTTGCCCACTCCACCCCACCCAAGCGGGTCACCCAGCCACCAAATCACCCACCCAACCACCCATTCGTCCAGCCAACACACCCCACGCTGAGCACACTGCGAACGCCTGAACGGACCGTCATCCCGCACCCCTGCCCTCGCTTGATCCGCAAAGTCATTCCCGTTGCGTCCGAAGAACTGCGGAGACGCCTCAGCACTTCTTCGGACGCAAGCGACGAAACCTGGAGGCCCGGGCAGGGCGGGCAGCGCCCCGCGGCATGGGGCGCCCAGCGGCCGGGTGGTTGGTTGGGGTCAGGTGGGGAGGACTACCTCGCCGCCGGGGACCGTGGCGGGGGTCAGGTCGAAGTCGAGGGGGTTGGTGAGGCAGCGGGCTGAGCCGCCGCCCTTGTGGAACTCGGTGAGGTCCAGGACGACGACGCGCAGGCCGAGGCCGGTCAGGATCTCGCGCAACCGCGGGGAGCAGGCGGGCATGATGATCGTCTCGTTCACCACCAGCGAGTTGCCGCTGAAGGCGAAGGCCTCCTCGTCGGTGAGCACGATCGGTTCAGGCACGATGCCGAACAGTTCGGCCTGGCTCGCCTCGTCGAAGGCCGGCGGGTAGACCATCGCGTGGGTGCTGTCGACCGGGCAGAACGGCAGGTCCAGGTGGTACATGCCCTCGTGCGCGATCCGCAGGCCGCGGACGCGGATGTTCCACTCGGTCGCGAGGTGCTTCAGCGCGTCCGCCTCGGTGCGCGGGCCGTAGCCCACCACCAGGCTGTCGCCGAACGCGAAGGCGTCGCCGGACTCGAAGTGCGGGCCGACCCCCTCGCCGCCGGTACGGCTCAACTGGAACCCGTGGCCGGTGAACCAGGCGGCGGCGCTGAGCGACTCCTTGCGGCGCGGCTCGAACCGCATGTGCGAGAGCATCGCGCGACCGTCGGCGGCGCCGAGGCCGAGGTTCATCGCGTAGACCATGTCGGGCGAGTCCTGGCGCTGGGCCAGCACCTCCACCTCACCGCCGGCGTCGACGATCGCCTGCCGCAGGGACTCCCACTGCTTCCGGGTCAGCTCGGGGTCCGGTTGGTCCTGGGTCGACATGTACGGATTGATCACGTAGTCGATCCGGAAGTGGTCCGGACGGACCATCAGATAACGGCGACCCCACCCCAGCGACTGACCCATGAACCACCTCTGAGACTCGGATCAGCATTGACTGATCCCCTGATTGTCCGACAATCAGTCAGTGTGCAGTTCAGCGCGGTCGCCGTCAACACGGCTCCGCTACTTGGTGGTGTAGATGATGTCGAGGGTGTCCGGATCGTAGCCGTGCCCCTCGATCCACTGCAGCGCCTTGGTCTTGCCCTCGGGCGAGAACACCTGGATCTTGAGCGAGATCGCCTCGGGGTTGTCGGGGTCGGACTTCGAGGCCTGGTACGTCGCCTTGAACCCCGGCCCGATGTACGGAAGCTCCCGCATCACCGGGTACTTCGCCTGCAGCCGCTTCTGGATCTCGTCGTACCGGCGGCCCGCCTCGGCCTCCGCCTCCAGCGCCTGCTCCGGGTTGTTCTGTACCCAGGTGCGCCCGGCCGGCCCGTTGGAGTACAGGTACATCTTGACCTTGAGCGGGTCGCCGCCCTTCGCGGTCACCGTCTGGGTGTAGTCCTGGAAACCCTCCCGTGATGCCGTCAGCGTGTGCTGGCCGGCCTTCACCTCGACCTCGCCGTTCGCCGCGATCTGCCGGCCGTCCAAGGTCAGAGTCAGGTCGTTCGGGATCGACTGGATCGTCAGCTTCGACTGCGACCCGCCGCGGAAGACCAGGTAGCCGCCGATCACGACCACCAGGATGACGACCACGACCCCGCTGAGCAGCCAGAGCCGGGGGCTCTCCTCTTCCATCTGTCCTCTCCTCAGCTCTTCGGGGCGGGCGGGTTCTTCAGCCGGGCGGCGGCGAACTGCTGCCCGATCGAGTAGGTGTTGCCGGCCTCGGGCACATGTCCGTGCAGCGAGGCGGAGGCCGCGTTGTAGCCGTTGAACTCGCCGACGAACAGGTACGTGTGCCCCGGTCCGATCAGGATGTCACCAGGTCTCAGCTGATCCTCGGTGATGTCGTCGAACACGTCGTACTTGCCCGAGGTGCGCAGGTAGTTCTCCTGGACGCCCGTGGTTCGCGTCGGATAATCCGGGTCGGCGCCGCTCATCCGCATCACGGTGGCAACGAAGACGCCGCAGTCGGAGAACGGGTCGTCGCCGGTCGAACCGTTCCACAGCGGCATGGCGTCCTGGTACTCCTGTTTGGCGCCGGCCTCGTCCTTGCCGTGGCCGCCGGGGGTATCCCAGGCGAGCAGCTTCGCGGTGGCGACGATGTCGCCGTTGCCCGCGCCGCAGCCACCAGCGGGGGCGTCCCCGCCGCCGAAGGTCTCGAACACCTCCCGGGCGGTGTTCTTGCGCTCGGTGTAGCGCGGGTTGCTCAGGTCGTTCGAGCCGGCGAAGCGTTCGAAGTACCGGCCGAAGGCGACCGCGGCGTCCTCGACCGACTGGGCCGCCTTGACCTGCTGGCCGGCCGGGCCTTCGGCGAGCGGACCCTCACCCTCGAGCTGTTTGCGCAGGAACTCCAGTTGCCACTCGAGCGACTCGACCTTGGCCTCGTCGTTGCTGGTGGCCTGCATCGACGGGTTGATCATCTTCCCGGCCGGTGTCCATTGGACGATGCCCCAGCCGAGCGAGCTGCCCGCCGCAGCGGACGGGTGGGTGATCTGGCCCGGCGGGGTGTTCTGCAACCGGGCCGGCTCCACGCTCGACTCGTGGATCATGTTGCCGACGATGCCGGCCGCCTGCTCCTTGGAGTAGCCGTTCGAGGCGAAGAAGTTGAACGCCTTCTCCTGGTTGTTGCCGCCGACCAGCGGGCCGCCTCCACAGGAACAGCTGGACGTCCCGGTCGTCGCCTCGGGTCCGACCGCGTCGGTCGGGTCCTGCGGCTGCAGGGAGCCGGTGCCGTTCTCGCCGGTGCGGACCCGCAGCTCGAAGTGGAGGTGGTCGCCGCGCAGGCCCGGCGCGCCCTCGGTGCCGGTGCCCGACTTGCCGATCTCCTGGCCCCGGGTGACCTTGTCGCCGACGCTCACGCTCTTGGACTCGAAGAACTCGTACCAGGTCTCGACCGCGGCGTCCTGGTGGCGGATCTTGATCCAGTCGCCCTCGATGGAGACGACGGTGCCCTCCTCGGCGGCCATCACCTTGCTGCCCTTGGCAACTTCGTAGTCGAGACCGGTGTGCTTCTCGGGCCCGTCGTCGTCCCAGCCCTGGGCCGCCTCGTGCTTGTCCGTCGGCCAGCCGAACGCCGCGCCCTCGGTCGCGCCGGAGTTGCACTCCGCCGCGTTGCCGAGCGAGCCCATCGCCGTGAACAGCATCGCGATCACGATGATCAGCGGCAGCATGAGGAAGAAAGCGATGCCACCGATGATGGGCAGGGACTTGCCTTCACCCACGGCTTCCTCCTCGTTCGGTCGGCGGCTCTCCCGCGGTGGGGGGAGAGGGCGGCCGCTGACGTCTCGGTACAGACTGCCCGAAAACCGGCTCATCATGGCGCTGGTTATCCACAGGTCGGCCGGGGTGGCGGGGTGGGGAACGCGTCAGCTGGCCCGCTCGCGCCGCGCGGCAACCGGGCCGCGCGCGACAACGGACCCCGACTGAACGAGAATCTCCCCATGTACGAACGGCTGCGGGTGGACCGCTCGACCACGGTGGACCGGGTCGTGGACGCGCTCCGGGCCGCCCTCTTCGCGGGCGACCTGGAACCCGGCACGCCGTTGCGCGAGCAGCCGCTTGCCGAGGCGCTCGGGGTCGCGCGCAGTACTGTCCGCGAGGCGATGACGATGCTGGTCACCGAGGGACTCGCGGTCCGTGAGCCGAACAAGGGCGTCAGCGTCGCGATCCTGCACCCGGCCGCGGTCGCGGACATCTGCCGCGCGCGCTTCGTGCTCGAGTCGGCCGGCATCCGGGCGTGGTTCGACGCCGACGAGGTCGCCCGGGAGCGGGTCCGCGCGGCGATGCGCACGTTCGCCGCGACCGCCAAGGAAGGCGCCGACCCGGAGGCGATGACGGAGACGCACCTGGCGATCCACCGCAGCTTCGTGGCCCTGACCGGCAGCGAGCGGCTGACCGCGACCGCCGACTCGATCACCGGCGAGGCGAGACTCGCGCTCGCCCGGGTCGACGCGCTCCGCCAGGACGCTAAGCAGCAGGTCGCCTCCCACCGCAAGCTCGTCCGCCTGCTGGAGAAGGGCGACCTGGACGAGTGCGTCGAGGAACTCCGCCGCCACCTCGCCGGCGCCGAGGAGTCCCTCCTCGAAGCCATCGCCACCCCACCCGACTGACCGAGTACTACGAAAGCCCTGCGGCGGTGACGTCGTACGTGCGTGAGCCCACTCGCAGGCCCCGGAGGCGCGCTTCCGGGTCCAGCGCGGCGATCTGGGGATTCGCCTGGACGGTGCCGTCGAGGGCGATCTCCAGTCCGAACACGCCCTCGAGCACCAGGCTGACCCAGGCGCCCGACGAGGAGCAGGACCAGTCGATCAGGTACGGGAACTGCGGCGGGGACTTGCGGGCCCCACCTGCCATCGCCGGGACTGCCTCCTCGACGAAGTGCGCCTGACCGCACGGGCCCTGGTTCGCGGTCTTCGCCAACCCAGGCAGCCAGTCCAGCGCGACATCACCGCGGCCCAGAGCGAACAGCGCGCGGCCGGCATCGGCGGGCCAGGCCGGGTAGGCGCCGTTCCACTGGTGGTCGGGCCGCAGGCTGAAGGCGGCGTCCGCGTCGTACGGCGACAGGGCTCGCATCCAGGTCGGCGTCTGGAGCTCCCGCTGGAAGAACTCGACCATCTCGGCCCGCTGGGTCTCCGACAGGTCCTCGGCCATCGTCGTACCGACGAGGTTGAAGTCGTAGCAGTGGCGGACCGGGAGCAGAGTGCCGTCCGGCTGGCGGGCGTGCCAGTAGCCCGTGCCCTCGGCGTACAACTCGTTGACATGGCCGGCCTGCTCGTCGGCCTCCTTGCGCAGCAGTCCGGCCCGGTCCAGATCCCCGGCCTGCTCCGCGATCTCGGCCGCGACCCGCAGGCACCACACGTTCGCCGCGTTGAAGCTGGCGACCTCGTGGACGTAACTGCTGACGCACTCGAGCAGGTTGTCGATGCCGCCGTAGTCGGCCAGCGCGTGGTCCTTCCGCAGCCCGCGCCACGCGGTCGCCCAGTCGTGCAGGTGCTCGGCCACCGGCTTGCGCGCGGCGTCCCGGCCGGCCTCCACGGCCAGGAACTCCTGGTCTCCCGTGAACCTGACGTAGTCCCGCACCAGCCGGGTCATCGCGAAGTCGTTGACCGAGTACCACTGGCCGACCGGGCCGCCGGTGAGCCACTCGGTGCCGAAGTGGGCGTGGGTGTCGAGGTCGATCCAGTGCTCGATGTGCCGGCGCATCGGTACCGGGTCGAGCAACGCGTGGGTCAGCGAGGAGAGGCTGTAGTCCCAGATGAAGGTGGTGGTCTGCCAGTACCGCGGCATCAGGGTGTCGTAGGTCCGGCCGATCACGCTGGCCGGGTTGTCGCGGCGGAACCACACCACACCGAGCACACCCCACCAGTAGAGCTTCCGGAGCGCCTCGTTCGAGGTCTCCAGGATCGGCAGCGAGCCGCTGAAGCCGTCGCTGTCCGGATCGAACGCGTCCGCCAGCGCCTTGTCCCACATCTCCTCGGCCGCCGTGAAGACCGCAGCCACGTCGGACAGACAGGCGTCGTAGTGCTCGGTCGCCTCAGCAGAGTCGCCGGCCAGGACATGGACGTACCCGATCCGAGCCCGGCCGGACTCGTCCAGAGTCACCGAAGCCTCGACCATCGATTGCCCGCGCACCTCGCCCGGTACATCGAGACCCTGCACGCTGACCGCACTCCCCGACTCACCGGTCCCGAGCAACGCAACCCGGCCATCGGCAGCCATGAGGGTGTTCGGCTCCGACGGCGGCTCCGGCCTCAACCAGCCACTCGGCGACCGGGTTGCCGTGCTGGCCAAAGCCAAACCGAGACGTACCTCCCGACCAGGATCCCCCTCTACCTCGAGCTGTACGACGACCGCGGGCCGACCCGGCGCGCAGGCGGTGGTACTGCGCAGCGACAACCCGTCGATCCGAGTACTGCGGACCACCTGGTCCGGCCGCCAGACGACCTCGACCTGACCGCCGTACGAGCGGGCCAGCCGACCGTCGAGGTACAGCTGCCCGGTGATCGTGTCGCCGTGCGAGTACGGCGGGAAGTTGATGCTGCGGACGGCGAACACGTCCAGGTCGACCTGCGCGGTGCCGAGGAAGTTGGTCAGCCCGGGCGGGTTGAACATGTCGTCGTAGGTGTGGGTCAGCACGTCACTGGACAGGTCCGTACTGCGGGGGACGGCGGTGCTGGTCATCGGAGTCCTTCGGTGGGATCGGCCCAGTCGGTGTTCGGCAGCAGCGGGTACCACCCGGGCCGGGCCGGGTCGCGGTCATAGGGATAGGGGCCGAGCTCGCGGAACAGCTCCGCGTACTCGGCGAGCTTGTCGCGGTCCAGCTCGACGCCGAGGCCCGGCTCGTCCGGTACGGCGATCGCACCGTCGAGGTACGGGAGCTTGCCGCCGGCAATGATGTCGTCGCGCAGGTGGTGATAGTGCGCATCGGCCGCGAACGACAGGTTCGGCACGACCGCACCGAGCTGGAGCATGGTGGCCAGCTGGATGCCGAGCTCGCCCGATGAGTGGACGGCGACGCCGAGCTGGAAGGTCTCGCAGACCCCGGCCGCTTTGACGCAGGCCCGGATCCCACCCCAGAAGGTGGTGTCCAGCAGGATCACGTCGACGGCGGGGTCGCGGACGTTCGCGGCCAGCTGCTCGAAGTTCACCACCACCGTATTGGTGGCCAGTGGGATCGAGGTGTTCGCCCGCACCCGGCGCATCCCGTTCATCCCCCAGGTGGGGTCCTCGAGATAGTCGTTGTCGAGATCCTCGATCCCTCGGGCGAAGCGGATCGCTTCCTCGACACCGAAGGCGCCGTTCGGGTCGAAGCGGACGCGGTGCCCGGGGAACGCCTCGGCCAGGGCCCGGAAACACTCGCGCTCGTAGTCCGGCGGGAAGACTCCGCCCTTCAGCTTGTGCACGCTGAACCCGTGCTCGGCGACGAGTGCCCGAGCGTGCTCCACCAGTTGGTCAGCAGTACGGATCTCGCCGGTACCGTCGTCGGCCGGGTGCCGGAAGAACAGGTAGCTGGCGAACGGCACGGTGTCCCGGACCTTCCCGCCGAGCAGTGCGTGCACCGGTACTCCGAGGTGGCGGCCCTGCAGGTCGAGACACGCGAACTCCACCGCCGCGAGCAGTTGGGTGCGGTTGTTGTAGAGACTCGCGGTCGGGTTCGCGAGCATCCAGCGCAAGGCCTCGGTGCGGGCCGGGTCATGGCCGAGCAGGTACGGCTTCAGGCCGGTGACGGCGTCCTCGGCGCTCTGGCCGCCGCCGCCCATCTCGCCCAGGCCGATCAGCCCGTTGTCGGCCTCGATCTCGACCACCGTCCGCACGAACCGTCCCCAGTGCGCGCCGTTGCTGTGCCGCAGGGGCGCCTCCAACGGCATCGTCACCGTGGTCGCCCGGACGTCGACGATCTTCATCGGTTGCCCTCCGGCAGAACGACGGCCAGCTGAGCGGTCAAGCCGCCGTCGACCTTCACGTCGGCGCCGGTGACGAAGGCCGCCGCCGGGGAGGTCAGGAAGTGGATGACCTCGGCCACCTCGCCCGGTGTCGCCACCCGTCCGAGGGGATGCGAACGCCCCCACTCCGCGACTACCTCGTCGGCCGGCCGGCCGCCACTGAACTGCGCCGCGGAGGTCCGCAGCATCGGGGTGTCCACCGAACCAGGGCAGACCGCGTTGACCCGGATGCCCTCGGCGGCGTGGTCGACCGCCATGGCGCGGACGAGGGAGAGCAGTGCCCCCTTGCCCATCGAGTACGCCGCGACGTCGTGCTGTGCGGCGTACGCCTGGACCGACGAGACGACAACCACGCTGCCACCGCGCGGGATCAGCGGCAGGAACGACTGGCAGGCGAAGAACACCCCGCCGACGTTGATCGCCATCACCTCGTCGAAGACTGAGGGAGGCGTGTCGACCACCGTTCCGTAGCGCTGGATGCCCGCGGCACACACCAGCGCATCGACGCTCCCGACCTGCTGGGCAGCCGCGGCCAGCGCTGCCCGATCACCGACATCGACGGTGATGCCACGGACGCCCAGCTCGCCCTCGAGTACGGCGAGTGCGTCGGCGTCCCGGTCGAGTACGACGACTTGGTCGCCACCGGCAACGAAGCGCTCCACCGCGCCGCGCCCGATGCCGGCGGCGCCACCGGTCACGACCACCGTGCGTGGTCCCTCTGACATGGATGTCCTTTCAGAACTGGCCGAGGGCGAGGCCTCGGGAGAAGAATCGCTGGGCGGCCAGGAACAGCACGACGGTCGGCAGCGACACCAGTAGCCCACCGGCAAGAACGGTCGGCAGGGCGGCGCCGCCGTACGTGCTCTGCAGGCCGGTGAGCGCCGGCATGATCGGCCGCACCGACTCGGACTGGCTGAGCGTCAGACCGAGCAGCAGGTCGTTCCAGACGAAGGTGGCCTGCAGGATGAAGATTGCCGCCAGCGCACTGCCCGCCATCGGCAGGTAGATGCTGCGGAAGATCCGGAACATCCCACCACCGTCGACGATCGCGGCCTCGAACACGCTCCGGGCGATCCCGGTGAAGTAGTTGCGCATCACGAACGCCGAGAACGGCACACTGATCGCCGTGTAGACGATGATCATGCCGACCCGGGTGTCGTACAGACCCGAGTCCGCGAAGCCTGAGAACAACGGCATCAGGATCATCTGCAGCGGGAAGATCGTGCCGCCGAAGATGAAGACGAACCACAGGAACCCGCGCCGCAGCCGCAGGACCACGATCGCGTACCCGGCCGCCGCCCCGATCAGCACCGCGAGCACCGGCGCGACAACGCTGTAGAGCGTCGTCGCCACCAGGGTGTCCCCCAGCGCCGCCTTCTCCCAGGCATCCCCGAAGTTCGCGAACAGCGAGAACCCGGACGGCTTCCACACCGAGGACGCGTCGTACCCGTCGACCGCCTTGGACGCGTTCACGACGAGCAGGTACACCGGCGCCAGCCAGATCAGCCCGAGGACGACGAGGATCGTCGTCCGGATCGGACCAGATGAGGTCTTGTTCATCGCGAGTCACCGTCCGCGAGCTGGTAGCGCAGGTACAGGATCGACGCGGCGAACGTGACGAGGCTGAGAAACAACGCGATCGCCGCGCCCTGGCCGTAGTCGTTCAGCACGAAGGTCTCCTTGTACATGGACAGCGCGAGCGTCTCCGACGACGTACCGGGGCCGCCCTGCGTCATCACCCACACCACGTCGAACGTCTTGAGGCTGCCGACGATCGACAGTCCGATGACGACCGTGGTGATCGGTCGCAGCTGGGGCCACAGGTGGTGCAGGAACAGCCTGAACCCGTCCGCTCCGTCCAGCCGCGCGGCCTCCAGCGGCTCGGCCGGAATGGACTGCAGCCCGATCACGAACAGCAGGGCGTTCACGCCGGCCGCCTGCCAGGTGACGGCCACGATCATCATCAGCGTGTTGCCCGGACCGGCCTGCAGCCAGCCGGTGTGCGCGCCGGGCAGACCGAAGTACCCGAGTGCCTGGCCGAGCGCGCCGTCCGGCTGCAGCACGAATCCCCAGATGACCCCCACGGCCACACCGGAGATCGCGTACGGCAGCAGGAACGGCAGCCGCAGCCACGAGCCCCACCGATGCCCATAGGTCAGTACGGCGATCAGCAGCCCGAGGATCACGGGGAGAGTGACCATGCCGACGACCCACAGCAGCGTATTGACCAGCGCCCCGATCAGGTCCGGGTCACTGAACATCGCCTTGTAGTTCGCGAGCCCGGACCAGACCGGCGAGGCCAGCCCGTCGTAGTCGGTGAAGCTGACATACGTCGTCCACAGGAACGGTAGGTACAGCAGCAGAGCCACCACGGCCGCGGCCGGCAGCCCGAACAGCGGGGCCGACCTGGCCCCCGTCCGGGCCGACTGCTGCTTGGACGCGCGGTTCTTCACCGGCGCCGGCCGCTCGATGGTCGGGGTGGAAGTCACTTCTGCTTGGCCCAGTAGGCGTCCGCCTCGGCCTGGATCTTCTGCAGGCCCGGCATCGGGTCGCCCGGCTTGGTGACGAACGCGCCGAACACCTCGAGCGCCTTGTTCGCGACCGGTACCGGCGTCGCCTCGAACCAGCGGTTGATCAACCGGTAGCCGTCACCGCCGACGTCTTTGTTCAGCGCGGCCAGCCCCGGGTCCTTGACCTCGGCCTTCGGGTTGAACGACAGGTCGCCACGGGAGTTCGCCCAGGCGGTCTGCGCCTGCGGGGTGACCCACCAGTCGGTCCACTTCTTCACCGTGGAGGCGTGGTCGCTCTGCGCCGCGGAGCAGACCGGGCCGGTCTCGAAGATCATCGAGGTCTTCGGCAGCGCCGGATTCACGTTCGGGATGACGAAGAAGTCGTAGTCGGTGCCGGCCTTCATCTTCAGCGTGTTCAGGTTGCCGCTGAACCAGGTGCCGAAGTTGATCATCGCCACGTCGCCGCTCTTCAGTTGCGCCTGCGGCTCGGTCTTCGAGCCCGGGTCGCTGAAGTATCCGGCGTCGATCATCTTCTTCCACTCGTTCATCACCTCGACCACGCCCGGGTCGGTGTACTTCGCCTTGCCCGCGGCCAGGGCGTCGTACAGGTCCGGGTCCTTGCCGGCCAGCAGGGTCTCGAACCAGACGAAGCTGAACAGGATGTTGGTCTGGTAGAACGGCTTCACCCCGGCCGCCTTCACCTTGTCGGCGACGGCGAGCAGGTCCTGCCAGGTCTTCGGGTTCTGGGTGATGCCGGCCTTCTTGAAGACGGCCTTGTTGTAGTACATCACCCAGTAGCCGGCGTTCAGCGGCACGCAGTACTGCTTGTCGGCATAGGTGAAGTACTGCTTCAGTTGCTCGGGTACGTTGCCGTCGGCAATCGCCTTGGTCCACTGGTCGGTGGTCTCGGCGACAAGTTTCTGGTCGACCAGGTCCTGCAGCTCCTTGCCGGTGTGCCAGGTGAACAGGTCCGCCTTCTCCTTGGTCCGGAACGAGGACCGGATGAACGCGGTGTAGGCGTTGGAGTCGGAGTAGCCGACCGGCTCCATGCCGACCCCGATGTCCTTCTTGCTGGCCGCGCCGACCTGGACGAAGGCGTCCTTCCAGCCGCCCTTGTCGTTGTAGAACTTCAGCGAGTCCACCGGCTTGTCCTCGCCCTGGCCGGCGGCGGAGTCACCAGCTCCACCACCGCAGGCGGTCAGGGCGAGCGCGGCGGCAACGACCAGTGCGGTCAGCGCCTTCGTTTTGTGGTTATGCGACGTACTGCGTGACATAGTGCGTCCCTCTCAGCTCAGTGTCATTTCTGCCCCCACCCCACTCGCCCCGGTCAGGGGTGGGCGGCGCGTTCGATGACGGCGAGGACGCCGTCCAGGTGTTCGCGGGTGAGGCGTTCGGCCAGCTCGGCATCGCCGGCCCGGACCGCCTCGAGGATGGCCCGGTGCTCCTGCAGATCGGTCTGCCGATCACCGTGGATGTGGAGTATCTCCAGCTGTTCGCGGACGTTGACGACGGTGACGGACTCGACCACCTCGGCCAGCGTCGCGTTCCCGGATGCCTGGGCGAGTGACCGGTGGAAGGCCATGTTGACCTCGGCTAGCGCGGCGTGGTCGCCGGACGCGATCAGCTCCTCGGCCGCGGCCAGGTGGCCGTCCATCCGCTCCAGCGCGTCATCGCTGCGAAGCCGGGCAGCCAAGGCCGCGACCGGTGGTTCGATCAGCGCCCGGGCCTGGAGGAGTTCCACCAACCGGTCGCCGGACGGCGTCGGGGCCAGCGGATTGGCGAGCACGAGTCGCCCGATGTGCTGGCC
Organism: Kribbella qitaiheensis; assembly: GCF_042657745.1. Lineage (GTDB taxonomy): Bacteria > Actinomycetota > Actinomycetes > Propionibacteriales > Kribbellaceae > Kribbella > Kribbella qitaiheensis. Next base: position 123,282 of record NZ_JBHSKE010000006.1, read on the forward strand.
GACGTAGACCCCGGATCCGTGCCGCAGCTCGACCGCACCGGTGGCCTCCAGCCGGCGCAGTGCCTCCCGGATCGTCGGTACGGCGACCTTGAACCGGTCGGCCAGCGACCGGACCGACTCGAACTGGTCGCCGGACGACAACCTCCGGTCGGCGATCAGGGCCAGCATCGACGTGGCCAGGTCGTCGAGCAGGCTGCGCCGTACGACGCCACCGGACGTGCTCATCGGGTGCCGCTCGGGGTGAGGGTGACCTCGACGAACCTGGGCCGGTAGATGCTCACGTCGGCGTACAGGTCGTTGTTGGCGTCCAGGCTGTTGACGTTGTAGCTGACCAGCAGCCGGTTGCCGCGCCGCAGGTCGGGATGGTCGTGCGAGTTGTAGGTGATGATGTCCGCGTCCCCGTAGCTGCCGGTGGCACCGGTCTCGGGCGTCTGGTAGAGCTCGACCGGATTCACGAACGGCCCGGTCGGCGAGCAGGAGAAGTAGCCGAGTACCCGCTTGCTGAACAGCTCGGTGGTGTCGTGCGTGACGAGCAGGTAGCCGTCACCCCAGCGGGTCACGCTGTGCTCGTTGGCAACGCCTTCGAGCACGCGTGCCGACGCCTTCTCGTCCCCCGACCAGCCGGTACCGGTCCAGTACTGCCAGGGCTTCGCCGCCAGATCGTCACCACGGACCCGGGCGACATGCTCGTACTTCGAGGCGCCGAGGTCCTCCACGCCGTAGATGTAGGTGTAGCCACCGTCGCGGAGTTGCCAGGCCGACCACTGGACGTTAGCCGCGGAGGGAAGCGGGATCAGCTTCTGCAGCTTCAGCGTCTTGCTGTCGAACCGGGCGAGGTAGTTGCTGGCCCAGTGCCAGTCCCACTGCCCGGTGCCGGTCCGCTCGAACCGCAGGGCGGTGACGTCGAGATTCCGGCCCGCCTTGCTGGTGCCGGCGGCTCCGAACCAGTACCAGCCGTTCGAGGGCGGCGGGACCAGTGCGGTCGGCTCGGTCGCCGTGCCACCGGTGACCGTCTTCACCGAGTTGCCGCTCTGGACGACGAAGGAGTTGTTGATGAACGGGGTGGTCGTGGGCCGGCTGCCGTCGGGGTTGACCGGGCCGAGGAAGGTGTCGGAGAAGATCCAGGCCGTACGACCGCCGGGGAGCTTCACCGAATAGGTGCTGTCACCACCGGTCCAACCCTGACCCGAGTCGCTGTACGCGTTCAACAGGGTCTCGGGGTCCGCCTGCGACCGAGCTGCCGCTGCCCAATCCGTCCGCACCGTGGCGCAGTCCTGCCGGCCGGAGGTTCCGACCGGACCGCCTTGCGCTGCGGTCGCGGCGGTGACGGGCCGCGGGATGGCGCCGACCCGGGGCACACCCAGAGCCGGACCTGACTCGGCTACGGCGAGCCCCGGCGCCACGGTCGCAGTACTGAGCAGTGCGGCGCCCAGCGCCAGGCTCCAGCGGTTTCTCATCCTCACGCCCTCCTCAGGGAATGAAAATGATCAGATCACTTGGTCATTATCGTGTCAAGGTGTTCATCGCCGGGCGCGGCTATCGCGGGGTGGTTGAACCCCGGGGTGGCAGGATCGACGGCATGAAGAACTTGATCATCAAGCTGCTGGCCAACGCGGTCGCGCTGGCCGTCGCGAGCTGGCTCGTCGGCGGGATCACGCTGCAAGGCGCGACCACCGGCCGCCGGGTGCTGACGCTGCTCATCGTCGCCGCGATCTTCGGCGTAGTGAACGCGGTGGTGAAGCCGATCGCCAAGCTGCTGTCGCTGCCGTTCATCATCCTGACGCTGGGGCTGCTGATCTTCGTGATCAACGCCCTGATGCTGCTGCTGACCTCGTGGATCACCGGGAAACTCGATGTGCAGTTCCACGTCGACGGGTTCGTCGCGGCGCTGCTCGGCTCGCTGGTGATCACGCTCGTCGGCATGCTGCTGAACATGGTGCTGCCGGACAAGGCCGAGATCGGGTGAGCCAGTGGTGAGGCCAGCGGTGCGACGCGTCGAGGTGGTCTGCACGGGCAACATCTGCCGGTCGCCGATCGGCGAGGTGGTGCTGCGCGCGAAGCTCGCGGACGCGGGGATCGACGACGTCGTGGTGACGAGTTCGGGGACCGGCGGGTGGCATGTCGGCGACCCGATGGACCAGCGGGCGTCGGCCGCCCTGGCCAGGCGTGGGTACGACGGGAGCGCGCACCAGGCACAGGAGTTCGAGAGCGGCTGGTTCGCGGAGCGGGATCTCGTGCTGGCGATGGACTCCGGGCACCTCTCGGCGCTGCGGCGGCGCGGCGGGACCGACCTCGCGGTACCGGTGGAGTTGTTCGCGGAGACCGACGTACCGGATCCGTACTACGGGGACGATCACGGGTTCGACGACGTGCTCGACCAGATCGAGAAGGCCGCCGAGGTGTGGGTCGGGCGGCTGAAGGCCTGATCGTGCGGAAGCCCCGAGCCCTTGGGTGGGCTCGGGGCTTCTCGTTTGTCCGGTGAGGTCAGACCTGACCGATCTCCCTGAGGAGGGCGGTGAACCAGTCGACGGCGGGGTCGAACACCTTGCCGCCGGCGATCCTCGGGAACTCGATGGCGCGAAGTTCGTCGCCTCGCTCCTCGTCGTGGCCGACGACGCCGCTCTCGCCGCGCAGGGCCGCGTCCACCGCGAAGTCGGTGCACTCCTTGATCAGCGCCAGGTCACGGTCGTTCGCGGCGGCCGAGCGGCTGAAGTACCCGCTCTTCTGCACCATGGTCTTCTCCGCGCCGATCCGCTCGGCGAACTGCTTGGCGAACCACGCGCCGGGGTTGATCGTGTCCAGCTTCACGTGACCGAACGGGTCCCGGCCGACCTCCTCGCCGCGGGCCTCCATCTCGGCCACGATCGACGGCACGCCCGCACCCTCGGACAGGAAGATGTTCACGCAGTCGTTCTCGTCCATCACCGCCTTCAGCCGTTCGGCCTCGGCGTCCAGGTCGATCGTTGCCTCCGGCACGTACACCGCGTGCACGTCCCAGCGCTTCGAGTCCAGCCCGATGCCCGGGCTCCACTCCTGCGCCGTCAGCCAGCCGCGGTACTCCCGGGCCGTTGCCGCGGTCAACCATCCGCAGTTGCGGCCCATCACCTCGTGGACGACGAGCATCCGGGGGTTCGAGCTGTGCTCGGCGATGATGTTGCGGGCGAAGACCGCGCCCTGCTCGGCCGCCGTCCACGCACCAAGGCTCTGCCGGATCGGGATCACGTCGTTGTCGATGGTCTTCGGCAGCCCGACCACGGTCAGGTCGTAGTCGTGCTCGTGCAGGTACGCCGCGAGGTCGGCGGCCGTGGTGTTGGTGTCGTCGCCGCCGATGGTGTGCAGCACGTCGACGCCGTCCGCGACGAGGCGCTCGGCGGCCACCTGGAGGGCGTTCTGCCCGTCCGCGATCAGGCCGCGCTTGACCAGGTCGGCGGTGTTCGTCAGCTTCACCCGGCTGTTGCCGATCGGGCTGCCGCCGAACTTGTGCAGCAGCCCGGCCTTCGCCCGCACCTCAGGCGTGACGTCGAGGTACCGGCCGCTGAGCAGACCGTGGTACCCGTTCAGGTAGGCGATGATCTCGATGTCGGGCGCCACCTCGCTGTAGCGCTCGATCAGCCCACCGACGGCGGACGACAGGCAGGGCGCGAGCCCGCCGGCGGTGAGCAGGGCAACTCTGCGGACAGGCTTGTCGGCAGCCATGGGTCAGGGTCCTTCCGGAGGTCGCTGAAGTCGCCCCCAGCGTAGTGATGCAGACCACTCCCGACGCTGGTTGGGGTTCACCTCGCGGACACAGCCGTACTGCGTGCCTACCGACCGCTGGTGGACGGGAGCGGGGCCGAGCGGGATTCGACCGGGGTGGAGACGATGAAGGAGCTCGTGGTCTGGCCGTGGACCAGGAATTTGTCGAGGACGTCCTCCAGGCCGGAGATGGCGTGGACCTGGACGCGCATCAGGAAGCAGTCCTCGCCGGAGATGCGGTGGCACTCGACCACCTCCGGAGTACGGCCGGCCAACTCGATGATCCTCGGGATCTGACCGGGGCCAGGGCGTAGCCGCACCCACGCGGCGACCGGTAGTCCGAGTGCGGCGGGGTCGATGTCCAGGCGGTAACCGCGGATCACGCCGGACTCCTCCAACCGGGTGACGCGCTCGCGAACAGTCGGTGCGGAGACCCCGAGTCGCCTGGCGAGCTCGGTCGTCCGCAGCCGGGGGTCGTCGGTCAGTTCCCTCAGCAGCCGGACGTTGAGCTCGTCCAGCAGCGGTTTCTCGCTCTGAAGGCCTACGGCTGATTCTGCGTTCATTCCGGAAAGCATGAGGCGACCATCCAAGTCATTTCGCCATGGGAAACGAGTGAACCCGTTTCTAGGCTTACCAGAGTGACGACTCCGATGGAACCCAAGCGTCTGCTCGCGACCGGGGCAGCCGCGGTGACGGTGGTTCTCTGGGCCTCCGCCTTCGTGGCGATCCGGCACGTCGGCAGTGACTTCTCCGCCGGCGCCTTGTCGCTGGCTCGCCTCCTGGTCGGCAGCGTGCTCCTCGGAGCATTCCTCCTCCTCGGACGCCGCCCACAACAAGCCGGACAGCAACCCGGTCCACGACAGTGGCCGGGCCGACGCGACTGGGCGCCGTTGCTGGCGTGCGGTCTGCTCTGGTTCGGCGTCTACAACCTCGCCCTCAACGAGGCCGAGCGTCGCCTCGACGCCGGGACCGCCGCCATGCTCGTGCACATCGCGCCGCTGCTGATCGCCTTGCTCGCGGGGCTGGCCCTCGGCGAAGGCTTCCCGAAGCAGTTGGTGATCGGCAGCCTCGTCGCCTTCGCTGGCGTCCTCCTGATCGGTACGTCGACGTCGACCGGCCGCGCGGAGACCTGGGGTGTCGTGCTTTGCGTGGCGGCAGCCATCTCGTACGCCGTGGGCGTGGTGACCCAGAAGCCCTTGCTGAGTAGACTCCCCGCCGCCCAGGTCACCTGGCTCGCCTGCACGATCGGCGCGGTCGTCTGCCTGCCGTTCGCCCCTGCCCTGATCGACGAACTCCGCACGGCCGACGCCTCGGCAATCTGGTGGGTCGTCTACCTGGGCGCTTTCCCGACCGCGCTCGGGTTCACCACCTGGGCCTTCGCCCTCCGGCGGACCAGCGCAGGCCGGATGGGCGCCACGACGTACCTGGTGCCGGTGGTCGCGATCGGGCTCGCCTGGCTGTTCCTCGGTGAGACCCCGGCCGGGCTGGCGATCGCCGGTGGCGCGTTGTGCCTGACCGGTGTGGCGATCTCCCGGCGCCGCGGCCGGAGTACGGAAGAACTGCAAAGCCACGAAGCCAAGGAAGAGAGCGCAGTGCGATGAGGTTCGGAGTGTTCGTGCCGCAGGGCTGGCGGATGGACCTGGTCGAGATCGCGGATCCGGTCGAGCAGTGGGAGGCGATGACGGCGGTCGCCCGCGCGGCCGATGCCGGGCCGTGGGACTCGATCTGGCTGTTCGACCACTTCCACACCGTGCCCGAACCTGTGCGCGAGACGGTGTTCGAGGCCTGGACCGCGACCGCCGCGCTGGCCCGCGACACCCGCCGGGTGAACATCGGCCAGATGGTCGGCTGCAACGGGTACCGCAACCCCGCCCTCTACGCGAAGATCGCCGCCACCGTGGACGTCGCCAGCCACGGACGCCTGTACGCCGGACTCGGCGCCGGCTGGTCGGATCACGAGTGGAAGGCGTACGGGTACCCCTGGACCGACCTCAAAGATCGGATGGCCTCGTTCAAGGAGTCCGTCGAGCTGATCCACCGACTCTGGACCGAGGAGGAAGTGGTCTTCGACGGCAAGTACCACTCGGTCGACAGGCCATTCGTCGAGCCGCGCCGCAAGCCGCCCCTGTGGATCGGTGGTGGCGGCGAGAAGGTCACCCTCCGCCTCGTCGCGCAGTACGGCGACGCGTGCAACTTCGGCACCGGGAACGTCGAGACGATCAGGCACAAGCTGTCAGTACTGCGGGAGCACTGCGAGATGGTCGGCCGCGACTACGACGAGATCGTGAAGTCGACCAGCATCAACGTCTTCCCGATCGAGGCCGGCGCCGATCCCCTCACCGCGACGGAGAAGGCGCGCGGCCGCTACAGCCTCGACGAGTTCACCGAGATCGGCGCGGGCGGTGGCGTGCCGGACGGCCGGGCGTCGATCGTGTCCGAGAAGCAGATCCGCGCACACCTCGAGCAGTTGGAGGAAGTGGGCATCGAGTACGTGATCGCCTACATCCCCGGCGTCGCTTACGACCACGAACCGCTGCTGCGCTTCGCCGAGGACGTCATCTCTGCGTGACAGTCAGGTTCAGAGCGTGGCGGCGATCTCGCGGAGGTGGCGGTGGATGCCGCTGTAGACCTCCGAGGCGGGGACCAGGCGCTTGGGGACCTTGGTGACCACGCTGTAGTTGGCGTCGACGACGTTCGCCAGCGGGACCTCGCTGATCTGGCTGAGCAGCTGGTACGCGTCGAGCTTGTCGAGACCGTGCAGCTGACTGAGCCAGCCGACCATGTCGACCTGGCCCGCCCGCCACGCGTCCTCCAGCGGCCGGCTCGACCCGACCACGGCCAGGTAGTCGTCGTTCTCGATCCGGGGCCAGGCGGGGCCCGGCGTTTTCAGCAGCTCGACGATGAGGACGACGTTCATGGAGCCCTCGACCGCGGTACCGCAGGACTCGCCCTCGCCCTGGCGATAGTGCCCGTCGCCGACCGAGAAGAGCGCGCCCTCGACGTTGACCCGGAGGAAGCAAGTCGCACCCGCCCTCATCTCGGGGGTGTCCATATTGCCGCCGAAGGTATCCGGCACCAGCGATGACCGGACCTCCCCGGCCGCCGGGGCCACGCCGACCGTGCCGAGCATCGTCTCGATCGGCAGCGCCAGCTCCAGATCGCTGCCCTGCGCGCGGAATCCGACGGTCTGCTTGTCGGTGTCCACCTCGTAGATCCAGGTCCGCTCCGGCAACGGATCCTGCAGGGTCGCAGTACGGTCGGTGCTGGTCAGGCCGCCGAAGAACGGAATCGTGGCGGAGGCGCCCCAGCCGCGGGCCGGGGTGAGCTCGACGAAGTGCAGCACGAGGGTGTCCCCCGGCTCGGCGCCCTCGACGTAGAACGGGCCGGTCTGCGGGTTGACGAAGGGCATGTTCAGGGAGGCGCTGGCGAGGTCCTCCGTACTGCGGAGCCGGCCGCAGAAGGCGTCCTCGGTCCACAGCCGCATCACCGTGCCCGGTTTCACCCGGCGGATCGGGGCGGCGCCGCCGAAAGTCCAGGTGAGCTGCTCTGTCTCAGGCGTGAATTCGACGATGTCCACCCGCGAAACCTACGCCGCCGGGCCCCCGCTCGGCGAGTGATCAGTGAGTTCTCAGCCGATTCTCAAACAGACGGCATAACCTCGACACGCGGAACTTCATGGTTGGTTCGGACGACTCAGGCGGAGCGGGAGCGCGAGATGCGGGTACTGGTGGTGGACGACGACCGGGCGGTCCGGGACTCGCTGCGCCGTTCGCTGGAGTTCAACGACTTCGAGGTCGTGACGGCCTCCGACGGCGCCGAGGCGCTCGCGGTGATCGGCAACGTCGACCCCGACGTGGTCGTGATGGACGTGATGATGCCGCGCCTGGACGGTCTGGAGACCACCAAGGCCTTGCGGGCCGCGGGCAACAACGTGCCGATCCTGGTGCTCACCGCGCGCGACGCCGTCGCGGACCGGGTCGACGGCCTGGACGCTGGTGGCGACGACTACCTGACGAAGCCCTTCGCGCTCGAGGAGTTGCTGGCCCGGCTCCGCGCGCTGCTCCGCCGCAGTACGACGCCTGGCGAGGGCGGCCCGCGCGGCGAGGTCCTGCAGTACGCCGACCTGGTGGTGGACGTGGACGCGCACGAGGTGCACCGCGGCCAGACCCCGATCCCGCTGACCCGGACCGAGTTCTCCCTGCTCGAACTGCTGATCCGCAACCCGCGCCGGGTGCTCGAGCGCGCGGTGATCCTGGACGCGGTCTGGGGCTACGACTTCCCGACCACAGCGAACTCCCTCGAGGTCTACATCGGCTACCTGCGCCGCAAGACCGAGGTCGACGGCCTGCCCCGGCTGATCCACACGGTCCGCGGCATCGGCTATGTCCTGAGAGACACCCCGCCGTGAGCAGCCAGCCCCCCTCGGACGACTTCCCGCGGTACAGCACCAAGTCAGACGAAGAAACCCTCGAGATCGGCCCGGAGACCCGCAACCGGTACGCCGGGCAACCGCGCCCGGATGCACCTGACCCGAGTCCGGGCGATGCCCCACCGCAAGGACCGGTCGGTCCGCAGCCACCGGGCGGGCAGCCGCGTCGGCTGGGCCAGGTGCCGGGCTTCTGGCGGAAGTCCAACGGAACCGTTCCCGCCTCCAACGACGGTCCGCTCGGAGGCTCTGATCCCGACGGAGGTCTGCCAGGAACTGAGGCCGACGAGAACGGGAACGGGACCAACCGGGTCGCCGCGACGGCGGCGCGGACGCAGGACTGGTGGCAGGAAAAGCTGCACAAGCTGAGCCTGCACGCCCGCGTCACCCTGCTCGCGGCGGTCGCCGTCGGTCTGGCGGTCGCGTTCGTCAGCATCTCGGCCTACCTGACGGTGCGGCAGCAGATGTACCGCAACCTGGACGCCAGCCTCGTCGACCGTGCGAGCCAGGCCGCAAGCAGTGGCGTCCTCACCAGGCTCTCGAACCTGCAGGAGATCCCGCCGGAGGCGCTCGGCCTGAGCGACATCCTGCTCGGGGTCTACCTGGCCAACGGCCAGCAGATCGGGGCCGCCGACAGCACGTTGCCGCCGATGGGGCCGACGGAGCTCCAGATCGCGCGGGACCAGGGTGACGAGGCAAGCATCCGGACCGTCGGTGTGCGGGGCGGCCCGCACTACCGCGTGGTCGCCGTACCGGCGCAGTTCTGTCCGTTGGGCCAGGAGCGGAGGCCCTGTGAGCCCGAAGAGCTCCAGCCCGCCGCGCTGGTGGTCGCGCAGTCGTTGAAGCCGATCGACCGGACCTTGCACAACCTGGGCATCGTGTTGTGGGCCGTGGGCCTGCTCGGTGTCATCGGTGCCGCGCTGGCCGGTAACGCGATCGCGCAGAACGGGCTCCGCCCCCTGGCGAGGCTGACGAGCGCGGCGGAGCGGATCGCGCGGACCGAGGAGCTGAAGCCCATCCCGGTGACGGGTTCGGACGAGATCTCGCGGCTGGCGGTGGCGTTCAACGCGATGCTGGCTGCGCTGGCCCGGTCGCAGGATCGGCAACGACGACTCGTCGGCGACGCCGGGCACGAGTTGCGGACGCCGCTGACGAGTATCCGGACCAACCTGGACCTGCTCGCCCAGGCCGACAAGCGCGGCGGGCTGCGGCCGGAGGACCGGGAGCAACTGCTCGATGACGTCCGTGCCCAGATGGACGAGCTGACCACCTTGATCGGCGACCTGACCGAGCTCGCCCGCGACACCCCGCAGGTGCGCAACGCCGAGCTGATCGAGCTGTCGAACGTCGTCGAGGATGCCGTGATCAAGGTACGGCGCCGCGCGTCCGGGGTGGACTGGGACGTGCAGCTGACGCCGTTCCCGGTCTGGGGTGACGAGCGGTTGCTCGGCCGGGCCGTGACGAATCTGCTCGACAACGCCGCGAAGTACAGCGTGCCGGACGACCCGGAGCTCGATCGTGATGAAGGCGAACCGGTCGGACGGGTCACCGTCAGGCTGGTGGACGGCGTGCTGACCGTCACCGACAGCGGGCCGGGGATCTCCGACGCGGACCTGCCGCACGTGTTCGAGCGGTTCTACCGGTCGAGCGAGGCGCGGAGCCGGCCGGGTTCCGGGCTGGGCCTGGCGATCGTGAAGCACGCGGCTGAGCAGCACGGCGGCATGATCTACGCCCGCAACGCCCCGACCGGTGGAGCCCAGTTCACCCTCTGGCTCCCCCACGCCGCCACCCAGTCCCGCTGACGTCGTACGGACCCCACGGCTGATCGGCTGGCCCCCGGTACGACGTACCGGGGGTCAGCTCTCGTCGTCTGAGCCGCGGAGTTCGGCGTTGATGCGGAGGGCCTCGGCCAGCTGGTCTTCCAGGATGATGATCCGGCAGGCCGCGTCCAGGGCGGTGCCGTTGTCGACGAGCTCGCGGGCGCGCGCGGCCAGGCGCAGCTGGTACCGCGAGTAGCGGCGGTGGCCGCCGTCGGAACGCTGCGGGCTGATCAGCTTCGCCTCGTCCAGGCTGCGCAGGAACCCCGGCGTGGTGCCGAGCATCTCGGCCGCCCGGCCCATCGTGTAGGCGGGATAGTCCTCGTCGTCGAAGTTCGCGGTCGTCGTCTCGGGGTCGGTCACCGTCTGCTCCACTTGCTGGTCTGGGGTCATCGAACCTCCATGTCGATCGAACCTCCATGTCGAGGGCCCCGGTGCCGAAGCACCAGGGCCCTGGGTTGGATTCTCACCATCGGCCGACCCGGGGGCCGGCCTCTACTTCCGCGATCCGCCCTTGCCGGCGGATCCAGCGGGGATCGCTGAGTGCGTAACCGAGGACCACCTTCCAATCACGAAGGGACTGCGGTACCCGCCCGGCGAAGCACAGCCAAGGCAGGCGATCCTGATGATGTCATCCGCTCCTTTTCTCGAGGCGTTCTGACTTCTTGCGTTGCAACACGAAAAACGCTAGTCCTGCTGACCACGAATGTCTACCCCCGCGAGCACAGATTTTCGAAATTCCCCAGCCCACCTTCCTCCTGCGCGCCAGGCCGGCGCCACCCCGGTACGCCGTACCGGGCACTGCCGCGCCTGAGTTGTGTGGACGGGCTCACAGGTCCTTCAGGGGATCTTCATGGAGTTCTTCGGCAGCTCTGACGGGATCTTCAGGGGGTTCTCAGGTGCTGCCGCCAAGCTAGTCGTCATGACCGAGAACCAGCCGCACCAGCCGCAGAACCAGCCCGGGAACGACATCCCGGCCCAGGGTTCGACGTACGGGAACCAGCCCCAGCCGGGGGCGACGCCGTCGTTCGGTTCGAGCTCACCCGATCGCACGCAGCAGCTGCCGATGTCCGGCTACGGACAGCACCCGCAGCAGCAGTACGCGCCGCAGGGTGGACAGCAGCGGCCGGGTCAGCACCCCTCAGGTGGAGGTGCTTACCAACAGGGCGGGCAGTTCGGGACGGCCGGGGCGCATCAGGGGACGCCGCCGGGTCCGAACTGGCCGTTCGGCCCGCAGCCGCCGCAGGTGGCGCAGCCGGAGCACCCGAAGCCCAAGCGGCGGGGGCTTGCTCTGGTGGCAGCCACGGCGCTGCTGGTCGGTGCTGCCGGCGGTGTGGGTAGTGCGGCTGTGTACTCGGCGACCAACGACTCTTCCAGCAGCCCGTCGGTGACGGCGCCGCTGAACGGCGGCCAGGCCGCGCCGGTGTCCGCACCGGACGGCTCCGTGCAGAACGCGGCCGCGAAGGTGCTGCCGAGCGTGGTGAAGATCGGCGTGATGACCTCGCAGGGCGCGGCCACCGGCTCCGGCATCGTGATCAGCAAGGACGGCCTGATCGTCACCAACAACCACGTGGTCGCCTCGGGCGGCAACGGCGGCAAGATCTCGGTGATGCTGAACGACGGCCGCACCGTGTCCGCCACCATCGTCGGCACCGACCCGCTGACCGACCTCGCGGTGATCAAGGCCTCCGCCAACGACCTGAAGCCGGCCGTGCTCGGCAAGAGCGGCGACCTCGGCGTCGGCCAGGGCGTCGTCGCGATCGGTTCGCCGTTCGGCCTGGAGGCGACCGTGACGAGCGGTATCGTCTCGGCGCTGAACCGGCCGGTCACCTCGGGCGACCAGGAGCAGGACAGCACCACGGTCTTCCCAGCAATTCAGACAGACGCCGCCATCAACCCGGGGAACTCGGGCGGCGCACTGATCGACCTCGCCGGCCAGGTGGTCGGGATCAACAGCGCGATCAAGACCGCCGGAGGATCGGGACAATCCGAAGGCGGCAACATCGGCCTGGGCTTCGCAATCCCGATCGACCAGGCCAAGCCGATCATCGACGAGCTGGTGGCCAAGGGCAAGGCCACTCATGCGAGGCTCGGCGTCACGGTCGGCGACGCGCAGTCAACCGACGGGCTCCAGCAGGGAGCGACCCTCGGCGAGGTGACGTCCGGCGGTGCGGCGGACAAGGCCGGCCTGAAGAGCGGTGACGTGGTCACCGCGATCGACGGCAAGGCGATCGCGTCAGGGGACGCGTTGGTCGCCGCGGTCCGTTCGCACCGCCCGGACGATGACGTCACCATCACCTTCACCCGGGACGGCAAGTCCCAGACCGCCAAGGCCCAGCTCGGCTCCGACAACGGCAACCCGACCGGCTGACCCACGATCTCCCCGGCCCGACCCCCCTGGGCCGGGGAGCACCTCCCTGGTTGGGACTGCGACCGCCCACCGAGCGGCCGCAGTCCCGTTTCTTTGCCGTCATGGAGACGCAAGCTCCTCCCCCACTGACTTTGGTGTTTGCGCAGGTCATCAGAGGCAGATTTCGACACGAGACACGCCTAGAGAGAGATGCCCCGCCCGCACTCGCGGGAGGGGCATCTCTTGCGTTGGGTCTCAACGAGGGTCTCAACAGAGCCTTTTGATCAAGCTGGGGCGACCTCTCCGGCACCTCCCCCGCCGTCCGATTCGACCGGCGCCTGAGTCCACAGGAGCCCGCCGACGCGGTTCGCGATGTGACGTCGGACCGGCGCGGTGATGTGCTGGTAGCGCTTGGCCATGGCGGTAGTTGCCCAGCCCATCGCATCCATCACGGCACGCTGTGCCTGGCGTCGTGCAGGAGCCCCTTGCGGATCCCAGCCGCCTTCAGTAGGTCCTTCCACCCCTGGTGATCAGTGCGCGCGTTCAGTGGCTTCCCCGTACGACTCGCGAACAGCCACCCTTCGTCAGTCCGGAGCTGCCGGGCAGCTTGCTGCTCCGCCACCTGTTGCTTCTGAAGGGTTCGCAGGATCAACACCAGTTCATCGGGTAGCCCGATTGTTCGCCGTCCCGCTCGGGACTTCGTCGGTGGAGCGTCCGGACGTGTGGACACACGCTCTAGTACTACAGCCGTAGATCGTTATGGACGGAGACGCCCCACTACGCCGCTTGGCGGCGGCGTACCTGGGCCTCCAGAAGTTCGCGCAGGCGGGTCTCGTCGGCCGGATTCGCTAGTCCACGCTTGGGCAGGATCAGGATCGGCCCGTCGGAGGGACGGCCTACCCCGAGCCGGAGGATAAATGCGCGGCTGCTCTCCTCGACGTCGCGGATCCGGGACCACCCCCACCAGCACTCGAAGTCCTGCTGCCGGCGCGACAGGCCCCGGTTGTCGGCCACATACTCGACCAGATCCTGGAGCAGCGGGTCGTTTTTCCATCGCAGTTGCAGCGATCGCCGTGGCGCAGTTCCAAGCAACAGAAGGAACACGGCACCGACGGCGGCGAGGAAGCCACCAGACTTTTCCGCCGCCCCGGTCGCCAACAGAAGCAGGCCGACGACGAGAAGAGTCGAGGCGACGGCCAGCGACTTCGCCATCTGCCTCCGAAAGGCCGGCCGCCGGGCCAGCTCCTGCAGGTCCGCCGGCTCCGGCATCCATCGCAGCATGATCGCGTCTGGGTGTGTCTCGATCACCATGGCCGCAGAGCGTACCTCTCGTCAGAGGTCGTCACCCGGGCACGCGGCCCGCGAACAGCGGAGGCAACGATCTACGGCTGTAGTACTAGGCAGTGGCCTGCGAGGCCCACGCAAGGTCTGAAGGCGCCGATGTGTAATGCGCCATGGTCGGGAGCGCATGCAATCACGATGCCTTCACTGCGCAGTGTCACTTGAAGAGTTTGGCGACTATTGGAGCAAGTTGGGCCACGCTTGCAGCGATGCCCACCAGCTCCATCAGGGCTCCAACGATGAGCGGCGCCATTTGCCGCTTCCTTTGCGCTATCCATCGATGTGCACCGAGAATAAACGCCAACACTGCCAAAGAACCACTCACTACAATGAGCAGGCTCTGGGCAAAAACACCAAAAATAGGCACCAACAGGAGCGCAACTCCGACTATGACGGATATCCAAATCCGCCGCACCTTGACCTTCATGTCGGCGATTTCTAAGTCCTTCGCGGCCATATCCGCCTTAGTCTGAGCGAGCCTCTCCTCGGCCCGGTCGCGTTCAGACAGAGCATTGGCAGCCTGACGGTTTGCTTCCTGCTTGGTGCGCCTGGCGTCCTCTATTGCCGCGACGGACTCCGCCGACTTCTGTCGTTGGATCACTTTCATCCGGCGACTGCGAGAACTCAAAACAGATGCAGCCAAAGAGACTGAATTTCCTGACTGAGCCGCCTCTGCAAATGCTTCATCCAGCGTCAATTGCGCAACCGAAATCTCGAATCCGGAGCCCCCGTGTTGCGGAGAAATTTGCTTAGCCAGGGCCATAGCAGTCGCACTCGGGAATCGTGCTGGCAGAAGCCACATCGCCTCATCGACCAGTTGCCCCGCCGAGGCCTTCGCTAGTTGCGCGACAGTCTGCCCATCGGCGCTGAGGGAAACGAGCGAGCTCCACTGCGCAAGCGTAAGTGTGGCCGATACTTTATCGTCCGAGTCAAGGTTCACATATACAGGACCGATTGCACGGTCAGTAGTAATGATCCATGCGCCGGGCCACTTACTAACACTTTGCCTCCTACGCCTACGCCACATCGCCGCCATCGTCTCAGCATCGCGCTGGATTACTGACTTTGAGCGATACCTCGCATTCCGATCAGCGATGTACGAGGTGAGTTCTTCGCGACAACGATCAACATAGAATTGGTCACTCTCATTGTGGTGCGGCCTAACAGTGACGCCTATAGACTCCAAAACCTTGGAGATATTCTGAGCAGCTTCAAGAATACCGTCGGGACTCTGATATAGGCCCTCATTGATCGACTCTATACAAACAGCAGGTAAGTGATCCATCGACAAAGAGGCGAACCACTCTTGCCGAAGGCCGGCATTCGCTGCCTCTATAAAACTTGTCTTCAACTCGGGTATCTCGTTGGCCAATAGACTTTGCAATTCTTCGATCGAATGCTCAAAGGCAACGACGTCCCATCCATTTGAGATCGCCGCCATGATTGTCGTCTTAGCCTGGTTACTGAGGCGGCTGGGGCCGAGGAGTTGGAGTAATATCGGCGTGTCAAGAATGGCTCGCTCATTAGTGGGCCGCCCGATTCTGGAAAGAATCGCTTCTCGGTCTCGTCCGGCAACATAGGCATGCAGCACGCAGCCAGTCGTGATGTGCGAAATTAACTCATTGCCGAATGGATCCAATGCATCGAATGCAGCCAAGGCGCACGCCTGAAGGAATTCTCCTACCTCTGGCGGCGTAGTCTCGTCAACCAAGTCATCCAGGACGAAGTCTTTCTTGAAGGACTTCGGCAGTAGACGTCCACCGACAATCTCCTCGACATGTCCAAGATATGCATCCTGCGAAGACTGCACGCCATTGATCAGCGCTCGGATTATGCGACCCAGCCACAATTCCGCCTTGAGCACGGACGGTTCGTACCCAAGCCCCTCTATAGCCTTTTGAATTAGAGAGTCCAGTGCATTCTTCTTGACCCGCACAACCCATTCTTTGTGCTGCTCGACGTCGAGCAGCCCGTCCCGAGTGAGCGTCCACATCGCCTCGCCAGTAAGCGTTTGGGCGGGGGACTGAGCGACCAGATTTAAATCGCGACCCAGCGTAAGTGCGGCGTCTATCGAGCCAATTTCCGCTACACCTGGCCATATCTGATTAACACGAATTTGGACTTGCGCTGAACTCTTATCTCCCTCATCCAATGCGTGGCAGGCGGCGGAAAGAAGTAAGTCGCTCCTGGTTGTTATTCGCTCCGACCCGAGCAGATTATGGACAGCACCTACAAAGACATAGCTATTACTTGCCTCTATCTCGCTAGTATCGCTGCGCTCAAGATTACCCCTAGACGACAATACGTCAGACACTTATCCCCCCCAATTATGCGACCAAGCGAGCGTCTTAGCCTCAACTTGATCCCTCCCGAGGATGGATGTTACTCATCCGAGCCCATCACGCAAGAGCAAAGTCCGTTACTAGGTGTAACCGGATACCGAATCGATACCTGACTGCCGCCGGATCCACTACGCGGTCGTCTGGGTGCTCGGACCAGCGGCGTTCCATGGTCGCCGGGGAGCGGACAGTGCGCGGCGAACGTGGCTCGGCGCGATCTCACTTCTGGTCTCATTCGCCTCTGGCCGCAGCCGTTCGCCACTGCCGCCAGCCGCTGGTCGGTGACCAGGACGAGACGTCAGCGGAGGGTCTCAAGGCGGGTCTCAACCGTCCCCGTGCAGGCCCGTTCGCTGGGGTCCACCTCATCCGGTCGATCAGGCTCAGCGAGCACTCTCGAATCCCGCCGAACACAGGTACGACGACCCACCGAGCGGCCGTAGTCCCGTTTTTCTTGGGCGTTTGACGGTTTTGTCAGAGGCAGGTGGCGCGGGCGTAGTCGAACTTGGCGTTGTAGGCGATGGCCGAGCCGGTCCTGTTGAGGACCGCGATGCCGGCCTTGCTGGTGTTCGGGAGCTTCATGTCGACCGTTCCCAGTTCTCGCCACTGGGAGTCCTCGACCGGGCGCCAGCGGGCGCTCACCGCGGTAGACGTCTTGGTCAACTGCAGGACCACGTGGGTCTTGTCCGTGGTGATCACCTTTGGGTCGGTGCTCATGGGCGAGTGGATCCGGGTGTGTGGGCCGCCGTTGAGGCGGTACTCGAAGATGATCGCGCCGACGTCGCCGTAGCTGCGCTCCAACCGCACATAGGTCTCGGCGCTGTTCCACAGAAGTACCCCGGCACTCTGGAACAGCTGCTGAGGATTCGCGGTCAGGTCACTCTCGAGCTTGAAATCGCCGGTCAGCGGGTGCAGTAGCTTCGGCGCGGTCTGGAGCTCCTCGTTGATGTCCGAGCCGTCGGACGCCGACATGTCGAGAGAACCATCGGCGACCTTCAGGGCACCATCGCCGATCCGCACCTCCTCCCAGCCGCCATCGATCGCGTTGCCGTCGAACCCGTCGCTGAACCTGCACCCGGCCGACCACGGCCGCAGTACGACGAGTGCGACGCTCGCGATCAGCAGGACCGCGAGACCGGCCGCAACCCACCGCCCACGGCCGCGCCCCAACCGCGCGAGCCCCCAGCGGCCATGCTCGCCAGATCCCGCTTCCGTGGGCGCGGTGGTGATCCCGCCTGCCCCAGCGGAACCAGACGGCAGCTCTTCGAGATCAACAAGCGGCTCCGGCCGCACTGGACTCGACACGCCAGTCTCCGGCGGTTCGGTGGTGTCGGCCGTCGCGAGGGCTGAGTTGGCCGCGCTTGCGACGTTGCGGCTGTCGTCGTCGGCGAGGTGTTCGAGGGCGATTCTGGCGGCCAGCGCCTGGCCGGCATGGCCGCCGTTCAAGAGCCGGGCGAGTTCCTGGACCGCGCCGGCGCGAACGCCGGCGAGTGGGTGGTCGATGACTTGCTGGAGCTCTGGTGGCAGCGCTGCCGGCGCGGTCACCGGCCGGCTGCGACGGGCCAGGTAGAGCTCACCCTGCATCTCCACGTCACGGCTCGGCGTCTGATGGGGATTCTGTTCGCGGACGCGGTCGAAGACGTAGTCGTAGAGCTCGTTGAGCGAGACCCAGCCGTCCTGATCGCGGTCCGCGTCCCCGGTCGTCAGACCCTCCACCAGAGCCGAAGTGAACACCGATGGGCGCGGGCTGTGGTCATCGGCGAGCTGATCGCCCTCGAAGGCGTACTCCATCGCGCTGGACGCCGTGATCACCGCCCGGCCGCGTCCACCGCCCAGCCTCCCGCCAGTGAAACTGTCCAGCACGTTGACGTCCCCGGCCGCCCGTACGGCGACACCTCGGGCGAAGGCCCCGCCGTAGCAACAGTCGAGCAGCAGCACGACGCTGCGAGCCCGGCTGGCCCGCATGCAGCGCTGGACGAAGTCCGCCGAGACCGAGGTGGAGCCGAGCCGGTTGGGCCGAGTGTTGCGGGCGGCAAAGAACAACTCCCCGGACTCACTCTTCAGCCCATGACAGGAGAAGTGCAGCAGGAGCACGTCGCCGGACCGGGCGTCCGAGAACAGGTCCTCGATCCGTCCCTCGATGACGTGCGCGTACTCGTTGCGCACCACCTGCACCTCGAACGCACCGATCTCCGCGTCTCCGAGAACCCCTGCCAGCGCCACGGCGTCCGCCGCCGGTGCCCGCAACTGTTTGAGCCCGTCGTGCTCGTACTCGTCGTTCGCGACGATCAGCGCCTTCCGCGCCCCGTCCATTACCCGCCGCCAACCACCGTCGACCCGCTCGACACCGGCCACACACCTCCGCCCCCCGGTGGAACCCCTCTGCCAATATGCACCCGCACACCGGAACCCGACAATCAGCAGGCCCTGGCCTGGTAATTGCCATGCGGCGGTGGAGCTGGGCGCGATAGCGTCCGCCGGTATGACGATCTCGCGTGAGCGTCCGCCCTTCGTGGCCGACGAACGGACCCAGCTGGTCGGATGGCTGGACATGCAGCGCGCGCTCGTGCGCTACAAGTGCGAAGGGCTCGCCGAGGCCGACGAGCACCGCTCGGTGTTGTCGACCTCGCCGCTGATGACGATGGCCGGGCTCGTCTCACACATGCGCTGGACCGAGCACTGCTGGTTCAACGTCCTCTTCCTCGGCGAGTCCTTCGAGGGGAACCCGCAGTTCCAGGAGGAGCCCGAGGACGCCGACATGATGGTCGACGACGTCCCGCTCGCGAAGCTGCTGGACGATTTCGAGCAGCAGTGCGCCCAGTCCAACGACATCATCGCCGCCCACTCACTCGACGAGACCGGCAAGCACCCCGACTTCGGCTCGGCCCAGGCAACCCTCCGCTGGATGCTCCTCCACATGCTCGAGGAAACCGCCCGCCACATCGGCCACCTGGACACCATCCGAGAACTCCTCGACGGCGAAAAGGGCTACTACTAACCGACCTGTACTTCGGCGGGTGCCGTGAAACTCAACCGCCGTACACCGGAAGGATCGCTCGGGCGAGAGCGAGGGTTTCGGCTGGGCGCATTGCTGAGGTGGGTGCCGCACCTACGTTCACGAAGGTGTCCTTGCCCACGCGGTACACGGTGAAGCCATCGGACTGCTGCCAACCCTGGGCTCCGACCTTCACCGCGCGGACCCCGGTCCATGAATCGGCTCCCGCGTCCTTCGCATAGGTGAAGTTCAGGCCCTGGTCGGAGGCGGCTTCCCCGGCGCGGGTGAAGGCGGTCCTGGTGGTCGAACCCCAGAGGCAGTGTGCGAATCCGTCGACCAGGGCATCTCGACAAGCCGCGGCCTTGGTGCCAAGCACTTTCTCGGCGGCCGCGGTGCCCGGCGCGCATTCCGGGCGCTGAACCACGGCAGGAGCTTCGGGGATCCCGCCCGGCAGGCTGATGATGGTCCTGGCGACTGCCTGGACGGCGTCCAGTTGCCCGCTGGTGTCCTGCGCGACTCTCACCAGCAGCTCGCCGCTACGGAAGACCAGCCACGGACCGACTGCCGCAGGATTCATCGCCCAGGAACCCGGTCCGACACCACCGTCGACCTGCTTCGCGACGTAGACGCCGCGCAACCCGGCTGCTTCGGCCAGGCGGATCTCAGCCGTCTCCTTGGCCGTCGTCGGAAGCACCGAGACCGAGATCCGGAATCGGTTGTTCGGGTTCGTGGAGTCTGTGAGCCAGCAGCTGTCCGATAGCGGATTCAACGTCGCCGGCACGTCCTCGGCCTTCCAGGTGCCTGTGAGCGTCGGCCGCACCCGTTCGCACAGGCTGCCCACCGGCTGCTCGGCGGCGCGCTCCTCGACCGCAGGCTGATCAGTGGAGTGACATGCAGACAGTGCCAGCGCGCACGCCAGCCCCATCCCAACTCGACGCATCCGTCGTACCCCCCAGGAACAAAGGCAGCCGCTGCATGCCGACGGCAGAGTACGCGGTCGCCGCCGGGATCAGCTAGCCAGATGAGCGCCTCAGCCGTGGGACCAGGTATTACTAGAGGGTGGACATCCGCCGGGCCGACGACCGTTTCCGTACCCAAAACGAGTGGCTCGACTCGCGGCATTCGTTTTCGTTCGGGCCGTACTACGATCCCGCGAACGTGGGGTTCGGGTTGCTGATGGTGCACAACGACGAGGTGGTTGCTCCGGGCACCGGGTTCGACACGCATCCGCATCAGGATCTCGAGATCGTCACCTGGGTACTGCGGGGCGCGCTCGTGCACCAGGATTCCGAGGGGCACAGCGGCATCGTGTATCCCGGGCTGGCCCAGCGGATGAGTGCGGGCAGCGGCATCCAGCACTCCGAGCGGAACGACGCGGGCGAACCCGTTCGGTATGTGCAGATGTGGGTCCGGCCGGACGAGGTCGACCTGGACCCGACGTACCAGCAAGCCGAGGTCGACGACATCCTCGCGACGGGTGAGCTCGTCCCGATCGCCTCCGGCCTGCCGAAACACGCGACCAACGCCGCCATCCGGATCAACCAGCGCAAGGCCGGCCTGTACGCCGCCCGACTGTCCCCTGGCCAGTCGGTCCTGTTGCCGCGAGCGCCGTACGTGCATCTCTTCGTTGCCCTAGGCACCATTACGTTGGAGGGCGCCGGAGACCTCGGTACTGCGGACGCGGCGCGGGTGGTCGCCTCCGACGGGCAACTCGTCACGGCTGGGCCGGACGGAGCCGAAGTGCTCGTGTGGGAGATGCTCGCCTAGTCGGTTTGTTCGGACATCGTCCAGACAAGTCGCAGGGAGTGCCCGGCGAGGCCGTCGGGGTTCTGGGCGAAGCTTTCGACGAACTGGCTCATGTGTTGCTGCCAGCGCTGGTCGACCGGGTCGTCGGCGAGTTGGGCGACGGCCGCCTCGTAGTCGTCGCACTCGACCAGGTGGAAGAGGTCGCGGCCGCTGCGCCAGATGGTCCAGTCCTGGATGCCGGCCTGGTTCATCACGGTGATCAGCTCGGGCCAGACGCGGGCGTGCTCGACCTCGTAGGCGTCCTCGGTGCCGGGGATCAGCCGGCTGTGCAGTGCTAGGCGGGTCACAATCGTGCAGAATACGCCAGCAGTGACCTAACCGTTACGCGATCCGCGCAGGATTTTCTCGACGTGGCCGGTGTGCCCTGGCAGGTTTGGCGAGGCTGTTCTGGATAACGTAATCCGGCAGGAGGACCCGATGGTTGATCGGAGCGTGCCGTGGCCGACGGGTACCCCGAACTGGGTGGACCTGGCCGCCGACGACGCCGCCGTGGCTGCACGTTTCTATTCCGGCTTGTTCGGGTGGACCTGCGAACACCAGGGCGCGCGTGACTACTGGGTCTGCAGGCTCGACGGCGACGATGTCGGTGGAATCGGCCCGAAGCAGCCGGAGACAGAGCACCTCGCGAGCCGCTGGACGACGTACCTCGCGACGGATCACCTGGAACGCACCCTCGAGGCCGTCACCGCGGAACACGGCGAGGCGTTGACGGAGCCGCGGGAGATCGGCGAGCACGGCCGGCTGGCGATCGCCGCCGACCCGAACGGCGCGATCTTCGGCCTCTGGCAGGCCGCCGAACACATCGGCAGCGCGCGCCGCGCCGATCCCGGCATGCTGGTCTGGAGCGAGGCCCTGAGCGACGATTACGAGACCGCCAAGACGTTCTACACCGCCGTGTTCGGCTACCGCGCGGAGCAGATCGACACGCAGTACGCCGCCCTGTACGCCGACGACCGCCCCGTCGCCGGGACCGGGGCGTTCCACCCGTACTTCGCCGCCGGCACGCCGCCGCACTGGCTGCCGTACTTCGCTACCGCGAGCACCGACCACACCGTCGAGCAGGTGGAACGCGGCGGGGGCAAGCTCGTCGGCGATCCACTGGACACCGACTTCGGCCGGATGGCGGTGCTCGCCGACCCCGAGGGCGCCCGCTTCGCGGTCATCCAGCTCGGCTGACCGCCGATTGCCGTTGTAGATCAAGGGGATTCGTCTCGGCAATCACTGCCGGATCGGGCGGTTCGGGTCAACTTCACGACCGCATCGCGCGTCGTAGAAGTGTCCGGGCAGGCCGCGACTGAGTATTTTTCCTCTCGTGGCAGGCTAGCCACACGCCGAAGACTGTTCCAGGTGTGTACCCGTCGCCGTGCGAGAGTTGAGAACGTGAAGCGAACTGCTGCCATCGTCTGTCTGAGTGCTGTCCTCGTTACCGCTGGTTGTTCCGACAGCAAGCCGGACAGCGGAGGGAAAGCCGATCCGAACAACGAGAAGCAAGCCTCCGCGGAAGCGGTGAAAAGCTTCGCCGCCGCCTGGGTGAAGGCCTGGGCGCCGAACGGCAAACCAGACGAGGCGGCGGCGCTGACCGACGCGCCGACCACCTTCGGACCGCGGCTCGACGGCGTGGACACCGCGCTCGTCGCCCAGTCCGCCACCGTGACACCGCAGGGCGAGCCGAACTGCTCCGACGGCAACACCTGCACGCAGGAACTCGCCGTCGAGGCCGTACTGCGTGGCATCGGCACGATGAAGTGGACCAGTACCGCGACCGCGGTGAAGACGGGCGACGCCTGGAAGATCAAGGCCTCCGGCGACACCATCTACCCGGGGCTGGGCGACGCGAACTACCTGAAGCGGGTTCGCGCCCTGCCCGCACGGGCGTCCATCCTCGACCGGAACGGCCGCGCGCTGACCGCGAACCGCCCGGTCGTGATCGTCGGAGTCGCCTCGGGCAACGTGGCCACCCCCGCGACGTACGCGGCCTTCACCAAGAATCTGGACGTCGACGGCGCCAAGTTGAAGGCGCGCGCCGTCGCCGCACCGGCCGGGCAGTTCGTCGACGCGATCACGATCCGTGCCGAGGAGTGGGAGAAGCTGCGCCCGGCGATGGGCAAGCTGCCCGGCGTGCTGACGATGGGTGGCACCCAGTCGCTGCCGGAGACCTCGACCTTCGCGCGTTCGGTGATCGGCACCATGAAGACCGCCACCGAGGAGACCCTGAAGAACGCCGGACCGACCGCCTCGAGCGCGGACCAGGTTGGTACCACGGGTCTGCAGTACGCGTACCAGCAGCAGCTCGCGGGCACCCCGGGCGGCACCGTGACCCTGCGCGACGGCAAGACGAAGATGGCGATCAAGACGGTCTTCTCGCAGCAGGGCAAGGCCGGAGTACCGGTGAAGACCAGCCTCGACGCGAACCTGCAGCGCGCCGCAGAGGCCGCTCTGGCGACCAGCAAGCTGCCGGCGTCGCTGGTCGCGGTACAGGCGTCGACCGGGCAGGTCCTGGCCGCCGCCAACGGACCGGACGCGACGAACTACAACCGCGCCTTCCAGGGTCACTACGCGCCAGGCTCGACCTTCAAGATCGTCACCTCGGCCGCGTTGATGGGCAGCGGGGAGACCGCGAACACCGCGCTGCCGTGCACGAACACCATCAACGTGTTCGGCAAGACCTTCAAGAACTACGACGGCCTCGCGGCGTACGGCAACGGATCCATGCAGAAGGCGTTCAACGAGTCCTGCAACACCGCCTTCATCTCCCAGCACGGTCGGCTGCCCTCCGACGGGATGACCAAGGCCGCCGCGATGTTCGGCTTCGGGAAGGACCTGAAGCTGTCGATCCCGGCGTACGGCGGCGAGGTGCCGGCGCCCAAGGACGACGTCGCCGAAGCGGCCTCGATGATCGGCCAGGGCACCGTGACGGCGAGCCCGCTGCAGATGGCGATGGTGGCCGGCGCGGTCCAGCACGGTACTGCGCTCAACCCCGTCCTCGTCCCCGGCAAGGACCCGGCCGGCGCCGCCGCCTCACCGTTGCCCGCAGCAACGACTGCGGCGCTGCGCACGATGATGCGGACGACGGTCACCGGCGGCACCGCGCACGTACTGGCCGCGAACGGCGCGGTCGCGGCGAAGACCGGTACCGCGGAACTCGTCTCCAAGGGCAAGGTCATCACCAACGGCTGGATGGTCGGCTACCGCGGTGACGTGGCCTTCGCCGTCATCGTCGAAGGCGGCGCCTCCGGAGCCAAGGCGGCCGGGCCGATCCTCAAAACCTTCCTCACCAAGTTCAAGTAGACCCAGAACCAACAAGCCCCGCCCGGCGCAGCGCGCGCCGGGCGGGGCTTTGTCGTTGGAACAGCTGTCAGCCGAGGTAGTCGCGCCAAGGGCCGGTGATGGCGAGGGTGATGCCCGGGGTCTGGATGTTGACGAAGAGCACCTTCCCGTCATCGGAGAAGGTCGGGCCGGTGAACTCGGAGTCGTTGAGCATGTTGCGGGCGATCGCGTAGGTCGGGCCGCCCGGGGTCGAGCTCAGTACGTGGCTGCTGGCGTTGCCGTCCTCGGCGAGGACCAGCGAGCCCCACGGGGTGACGGTGACGTTGTCCGGGCCGTCGAAGTTGTAGTCGTTGTACTTCGCCTCGGTGCCCTTGTTGGCGGCGGCACTCTCCGGGAAGTAGGTGACCAGCTGGATGGTCTTCGCCTCGTAGTTGTAGAACCACACCATGCCGTCGTGCGGCACCGCGTCGGCCGGCAGGTCTGCAGAACCACCCTCGGCGAAGGAGTTGACCACGTAGACACCCTCGTCGGTGCCGTAGACGCCCTCGAACTTCTTGCCCCGGGTGACCTTGTCGTCGGTGAGCTGCTTGCGGACCGAGACCGAGACCGCGTCACGGTCGGGCACCGGCACCCAGGCGACCCGGAACGGACGCAGCAACTGGGCCGACGTCAGGTAGGCGACGTCCGGGATCGGCTTGCCGTCGTCTCCGAGGATGGCCATCGCCTCGAGCGTGCCGAAGTTGACGTCCACGAGGTCCTTCCAGCTCTTGGAGCTGAGCTTGTAGCCGCGCGGTCCGGACCACCGGTAGAACAGGCCGTTGGGGCCCGAGGCGTCCTCGGACAGGTAGATGTGGGTCCGCGACTTGTCGATCGCGAGGGCCTCGTGGGCGTAGCGGCCGAGCGCCTTCAGCGGGACCGGGTGCGCCGTCTCGCCGTCGGCCCAGACCTCGAAGACGTACCCGTGGTCCTTGAGCCGGGTGGTGCCGTTGGCCTTGGACTCGGTCTCCTCACACGTCATCCAGGTTCCCCACGGCGTCGGGCCACCGGCGCAGTTGGTGAGCGTCCCGGAGATACCGACCCACTCGCCACGGTTCCGGCCGTCCTTGTCGACCGAGATGACCGTGCAGCCGCCGGCCGAACCGACGCCCGCGTCGTACACGGTGCCAGCGATCTGCGGCACGCCCAGCGGGTCGTTGGCGCCGATCTCGTGGTTCTGGATCAGCAGGTAGTTCCGGCCGTCGTCGAAGGCGGCGGTGCCGTCGTGCAGGCTCGGGGTCGGCTGACCGGACTTGAGCTTGGTCTCGCCGGCGTGGGTGACGACCGTGTACTTGAAGCCCGGCGGCAGCGCCAGCAGGCCCTTCGGGTCGTCCATCAGCGGCGGGAACGGGCGGTGCGACGGGAACGGCTGGTGCTGCGGCCGGGGCGTCGCCTCGGCGAGCGACGGGACAGCGCCGACGGCGGCGAAGCCGACGCCCGCGGCACCGGCGCCGGCGGCACCGCGGAGGACGGAACGGCGAGCGAGAGACATGCGGATGCTCCTTGGGGCATTCGTGGGCGGACGTCCGTTCGACGTCGGCCGAGGTTCGGTACACGCGAGTTCGCGCGGAGCTCGTGGTCTCCGGCGGGTTCCTCGAGCAGACCGCCGCGGTGGCCGTCGGAGCGACTTGATCCTCTCCCCGGCCGACGGCCCTGCGGCAAACGGAACCTGAACAACCGATGGCAGCCGGGGTGTCGAGGCCGACCTGGTTGCCGAGTGTGGCGAGCTGGTGACTAGAAGCTCAGGATCTCCTCGACGGCAGCCTTCAGGTCGGAGGCGTCCAGCGTCACCAGCGCTTCGTCGGAGGGGATGCCCGGGGAGTTGAAGAGGCGGAGGTCCCGGTGTTTGGCGGCGGCTTCGAGCACGGTGCGGATGAAGCGGGCGTTGCCCAGTTCGTCGATGCGGCCGTTGGAGCAGACCTGGTCGAGGACGGCGGTCAGGCTGGCCATCGCGGACTCGGTCAGGTGGTCCCCGCGCTTCTGGACCAAGCGGTAGGCGATCTCGCGGAGCTGGTCGGCGGTGTAGCGGGGGAAGTCGATGCGGCTGGAGAAGCGGCTACGGAGGCCGGGGTTGGCCTCCAGGAACTCGGCCATCGGTTCGGAGTAGCCGGCCACGATCACCACCAGCCGGTCGCGGTCGTCCTCCATCCGCTTCAGCAGCGTGTCGATCGCCTCGGTGCCGAAGTCGTTGCCGGTGCCCTTCTTGCGCAGCGCGTACGCCTCGTCCATGAACAGCACGCCGTCCAGCGCGGAGTCGACCACCTCGTTCGTCTTCACCGCGGTCTGGCCGATCCACTCGGCGACCAGGCCGGACCGGTCGGTCTCGATCACCGTGTCCGCGGCGAGCAGGCCCAGCGCGCAGTACAGGCGGGCGACAACGCGGGCGACGGTGGTCTTGCCGGTGCCGGGCGGTCCGGCGAAGATCAGGTGGCCGCCGAGCTTGGCGGTGGGCAGGCCGCGTTCGGCCCGCATCAGGCCGGCCCGCACCTGGGCCGCGACCGCGGAGACCTGGCGCTTGACGTCCTCCATTCCGACGTTGCGATCGAGCTCGTTGAGGATGCCCTGCACCGCTCCCCAGTCGGGCTGGCGGTGCAGCGACGGCTGGGTCGGCACGCCTCGCCTGATGACCGGCGCGAGAGGCCCGGTACTGCGGGGCGCCGGACGGGTGTCCAACCGCAGGTCGGAGTCCGCGAGGGCCTCCGCGACCTGCCGGTGCGCGTTGTTCCGCTCGTAGACCCACTCGAACTGGCGGAGCGCGTTCTCCTCGCGGTTCGTGCCGCGGTAGACGAAGCCCAGGTAGTACTCCGCGTCCACCTGGACGAGGTTGTTCAGCTGCTGCCCGGCGGCCTGCCGGAGCAGGGTCTCCGCCTCGCTCCACTGCTCGATCGTGGCGAGCAGCATTCCGAGCCGCAGTACCGCCTCGGCGCCGAGGTGCCCGTCCTGCGGGAGCTGCCGGAGCTCGTGGATCGCCACGTCGTACTGCTTGCGGCGCATCGCCACGTTGGAGAGCAGGAAGTGCCGTCGCGTGCCCTCGATCACCTTGTCGGCGGCTTCCGCGGCCTGGTCGATGTCACCCGCCGCGAGCAGGCGAAGGACCTCCGCGTGCCAGACGTGGTCGGTGGTCTCCAGCGGGTGGGTGAACCACCAGCCGGCCTGGAAGGTCGAGCTCAGCCGGCGCTTGTCCTGGTCGCGCTCCTCGCCGAAGCGGCCCAGCCCGGCGACCAGCTTGTCGAGCGCGGTGTCGTGGTCGCCGCCGGCCGCGTGGAAGCCGAGCCACGCGTCCGTCATCCCGGGATCCAGCTCGAGGGCACGGGTGAAGGTGTCCAGCGCGGCGGGCTTGTCCGGCGTACCGGCCTCCTCGCCGCTCTTCGCGAAGCCCAGCTGCTTGGCGCCCTTGACCCACAGACCGCGGGCCCGTCGCCGGGCCAGCAAACCCGCGGACTGCTCAGCCATCGTTCTCCCCAAGGTTCAGAAACGGCTCGTGCATCCTCTCATCAGCCGATGTCGGTGGCGGGGTCTACGGTCGCGTCATGACTGGCACCGAGCAGACCCGGGCCGTGGTCCGGTTGTACTTCGAGACGATGAGCGAGCGCGACTGGGGCGAATTCGGCCGGCTGCTGATCGAGGACGTGGTCTATGAGATGCCGCAGACCAGCGAGCGGATCACGGGCCGGGAGAAGTACGTCGCCTTCAACCGGGAGTATCCGGGCGACTGGCGGCTCACCGTGACCCGGCTGCTCGCGGACGGCGCCACCGCCGCCGCGTCGATGAACTTCACCGTGGGTGACGAGGAGCTGGTCGGCCTCGTGTACTTCGAACTCCGCGGCGAACTGATCGCCCGGATCACCGATTTCTGGCCGGAACCGTACGCTCCCCCGGCTGGACGCGAGCATCTGGTCGAGTTCGGCGTCACCGGGCTGGATCGGCTGAGCGGTTCCTGAGAGTTCGCTGAACTCCCGGGGTTCCGGCGTTTTCGTCACCTAGAGTGTCTCAATGGAGACCCTGACCTGCCCCAAGTGCCGAGGCTCGATGCGCACGTACGAGCGCAGCGGTGTCACTGTCGACCAGTGCACCGAGTGCCGCGGCATCTTCCTGGACCGTGGCGAGCTGGAGAAGCTCGTCGACGCCGAGATCGCCTTCAACGGGCCGCAGCCGGGCCAACCGGTTCAGCCCGCCCGCCAGCCGGAGTACGACCGTCCTCGGTACGAGGAGAAGCGGTACGACGACCGCCGGTACGAGGACAAGCGCCGCTACGACGACCAGCAGTATCCGCAGCGCAAGAAGAAGAAGTCGTTCTTCGACGAGCTGTTCGACTGAGACCCGGCCCGGGTCAGCTGCGGACGGCGATCACCGTGCCCTGCGCGATGGCGCAGAGCATGGTGTCGCCGTGCTCGTCCACGACGAACAACTCGCAGGTGCACGTCGCCTGCCTGCTGCTGGCGTGCGCCACCCGGGCCTCGGCTCGCAGTACCGCGCCCGCGGCGGGCCGGAGGTAGGTGATCGTGAATCCTCCGGTCAGCACGGCCGGCCCGAGCGCGGTACCGCCTGCGAAGGTGATCGCGTTGTCGGCGGCGTAGGCCAGGACTCCCCCGTGCAGATAGCTGTTCTGCTGCCGGAGATCGTCGCGGACGTCCAGCTCGAGGACCGCTCCGCCGTCACCGAAGGCGACCAGCCTGGTCCCCAGCAGCACGCTGAACGGCTGCGATGCGAGCACCTTCTCGGCCAGCTCCAGAGTCAGCTCCATGCCGCCATGTTAACCGGCGAGTAACCCAGAGCTGAGGGGATCAGCGGCGGCGACCGTGCAGAGCGGGTTCGCGTTCTTCCTCGGTGGTGCCACCCCACACGCCGTACATCTCGCCGACGACGACCGCGTGCTCGCGGCACTGTCTCCTGACGGGGCAGGTGCCGCAGAGTGACTTGGCGAGGACCTCGCGGGCGTGCTTGCGCATGCCCCGCTCGGACTCGGCGGAGAAGAAGAGTTCCGGGTTCACGTCACGGCAGGCGGCGTCGTCCTGCCATTCCCAGTTCTCGAGCAGCGGGGACGGGAGTCCCTCCGGCGCCTTGGTGACCGCCCCGGCGGGCGGCTTGCGCCTCATCGGTGGGTCCGGAGAAGGTGAGCCATCACAGACACCTCGGAGTGGTCGGGTTCCGCACGGCTGTCTGCATAACCGCGGCATCTGTCAAAGTACCCGCCGATAAACCTCCTACCGGGCGACCAGGATCCGCATCGACGTCCCGGTCTGCGTCAGCACCTTGATGGTGGCGCCGGCATGCGGCACCTTCACGCCGTACGACGGAACCTCTGCCGACCAGAAGGTGTTCCGGTCATCCTTCCGCAGAGCCGGGTTCGCGTCGGTCGGCAACCACTGGCCTTTCGCCCAGGTGCACGGCGGTCTCGCCGTTCTGCCGGCTTCCATCCCGGGCTGTCGCCGTCGATCCCGTTGGCTCCCGGACGGAGCGGCGGCCTCGCGCCAGACAGTGGCCAGCGGCAACTATCTGGCGCGGAGACTATCGCAGTGCGGTTCTGGGCCGGGTGTCACCGAGCCGGCCGCGGCGGTATCTTCCTACGGGTGAGCAGCCCGAAGGCACCGCCTGTCACCCTCCGTCCGCTGACCGGGGACGAGTTCGCCGCCTGGAGCGAGCGGGCCGCCGCGTCGTTCGCCGACGGGATCGGCCCGTCCCGCGGGCTCGACCCCGCCACCGCTCTCGAGGTCGCCCGCCAGGCGACCGCCAAGCTGCTGCCGGACGGCCGGGACACCGAGCACCACCTGATCTGGATGGCGTGCCACCAGGGCGAGCCGGTCGGCAACCTGTGGATCAGCACGCAGAAGAAGAACCCGTTCATCTACGGCATCGAGGTGGACGAGGACCAGCGCGGCAAGGGCTACGGCCGCTCGATCATGCTGGCCGGCGAGGAGGAGTGCCGTCGCCGAGGGTTCGAGCACCTCGAGCTGAACGTCTTCGGCAACAACAGCACAGCGATCGCGCTGTACGACTCGCTCGGCTACGTCGTCACCTCACAACAAATGCGCAAGACCCTCTGACGCCGACCGTCTCAGTCGGCGCCTAGCGTCCTGCGGCCAGGTCTGCCACAGCGTCGAGGTGGGCCGGATCCCAGCCGAGCTCACGCCGGGCCCGGTCGCCGCTGAGCTGCTGGTCGAGTGCGTACGCCTCCGCGATCGGGCCCATCTGCTCGAGCGCCTGCTCCAGGCTGAGCTGCTCGATCTTGCCGGCGTGACCCGCCGCCTGCGCCAGCGCCGGTGCGAGTTCCGCGAACGGCAAGTTCTGTGCGACCCCGAGATACACCGCACCGGCCGGAGCCCCCAGCGCGAGCACGTAGAGATCCGCGACATCGTCCACATGAACCAGCGTCGTGTGGTTGCCCCCGTCCCCGATCACCCGTACTGCGCCCGCCGTACGGGCCGGCTCCACGAAGAACGCCTCGATCAGGCCGTTCGAGCGCCCGTAGACGAGTCCCGGCATCACCACGACCGGACGCGAACCGGCGGCCGCCGAGGCGAGCACCCGAGCCTCGTTGTCGAGTCGCCAGGCGGTGATCGCAGGTGGATTCGTTGGAGCGCTTTCGTCGATCACCCCGTCGGTGTCGCCGTAGACCCAGACGCCACCGGTGTGCACGTACGGTCCGCGACCACCGAGACCGTCGAGCATGGCCTCGGCCGCGGCCAGGTCGATCGTCGCCGCCTCCGGGCTGTTCACCGCGCCCAGATGGATCACGCCGTCCGCCGCGGACGCGCCGGCCCGCAGTACATCGAGGTCGGTCAGGTCGCCGACGACGGCCTTCGCGCCCAGCGCGGTGACCGTCTCGACCGCCCGGTCGCTGCGAGCGAGCGCGGTCACCTCGTGGCCGTGCCTGCGCAGTGACTTGATCGTGGCCCGGCCGATGTAGCCGGAACCGCCGGTCAGAAATACCTTCATGGTCAGTTCCTTTCGTCGTTTCAAGCCTCCTGCGGTCACGCGTCGTGGTCCAAGACCTGTTCTGCCGTCTGTGATACCTCTGGGGTATGAGCTGGTGGATTCTCCACGTCGACATGGACCAGTTCATCGCGGCGGTCGAGATCCGGCGTCGTCCCGAGCTCCGGGGACTTCCGGTGGTGGTCGGTGGCTCGGGCGACCCGACCCAGGCGCGTCAGGTGGTCGCCACCGCGTCGTACGAGGCTCGCGAATTCGGAGTTCACTCGGGCATGCCGCTCCGGGCGGCCGCGAAACGCTGCCCGCAGGCGGTCTTCCTGCCAACCGACCCAGCGGCGTACGACGCTGCTTCCACCGAGGTGATGGACACGCTGCGCGAGTTCCCGGTGATCGTCGAGGTGTGGGGCTGGGATGAGTGCTTCGTCGGCGCCTCGACCGACGACCCGGAAGCGTTGGCCCAGGAGATGCGCCGCGCTGTCCTGGAGCGGACCAGCCTGTCCTGCTCGATCGGGATCGGCGACAACAAGGTGCGGGCGAAACTGGCCACCGGGTTCGGGAAGCGCGACAGCGGGAGCGGCGAGGGCGTCTACGAGTTGACCGCCGCGAACTGGGCCGAGGTGATGCACCACCGCCCGGTCCGTGACCTCTGGGGTATCGGCAGCCGGATGTCGCAGAACCTCAACGAACTCGGGCTGTTCACCGTCGCGGACTTGGCGGCCGCCGACCTCGAAGTACTGAAGAAACGCTTCGGTCCGAAGATGGGCACCTGGTACCTCGCGCTCGGACGCGGACTCGGCGACACCGAGGTGACCGACGTACCGCGCGAGCCGGTGTCGCGCAGCCACGAGGAGACGTTCGCCACCGACCTCGTGGAGCGGGCGGAGATCGAGCAGGAGTTGCGCCGGATCGCCGAGACGGTGACGCGGGAGGTGGTCGCGGACGGCCGCAGCATCCAGCGGATCGCCGTGAAGGTGCGGTTCACCTCGTTCTTCACCCCGATCAAGAGCCGCAAACTGCCGGAGATCACCCAGGATCCCGAGGTGATCGCGACGGCCGCGCTGGTGCTGCTGGAGAAGTTCGAGCTCCGCCGGCCGGTGCGGCTGCTCGGGGTCAGAGTGGAGTTCGCGACCGAGTGAACTTCTGACCCGGCGAAGGCGTCGTAGGGGTGCGGTCAGAGGACCGTCAGGACCTGAGGGAAGCCGGATGAAGCTCAGTCGTACCGCCGCGCTCAGCGCAGCCGCCACCGTTGTCCTCGCCGGCGGTGTCACCGCCGGATTCGTGATCGGCTCACACTCAGCCGACGCGAACGAGCACCACCCCGAAGCCGGACCGAGCGCAGAGCCGAGCGGCAAACCCGGCGCTGAGCCGAGCACTCAGCCGAGCGGCGAGCCCAGCACCAAGCCCAGCGCTGAGCCGACCGCCAGGCCGACGTCGGCGGTGCCCGCGCTGGCACCGGCTCAAGTGCAGTACGCGCATCGGGGCTGGGGAGATCCGGCCACCGAGGTCGGTGTCATCATCCTGGCGCCGAAGACCTGGTCGATGGTCAAGCTGTCCACCTTCGAGGTGCGGTTCAGCAGCCCGAACAAGCTCTGGAACCTCCGGGTGAACGCCAATGCCTCGGACCTTCCGGTGAAGATGCTGACCGACCGCAAACTCACCTTGGCCAGCACAGCGTCGGCCGACTTCAGGCTCATCTCCCGCGTGGACGGCACCACCAAGGCGACCAACCCGAACTTCACCGGGATGGTCTTCCACCACACGACCTTCACCTACACCTACACGGATCCCACCCGCGGTCCGCGGCTGGTCGTCGACCGACTCGTCTCCGTCAACGACGCCCAGCACACCTTGTTCGAAATCGTCGCCGGCGGCCGCCCTCAGGACGCCTCGGCCCTCGCCGCGATCACCGCCACGGCCACCCGGGACTTCATCCGCCTACCGTGATCAGGTCAGGTCGTAGACGCGGCGGGCGGTGTCACCGAAGACGGCGTCGCGTTCGGTACTGGTGAGACCTGAGGTGAGGTCGACGGCCGCCTGCATGACCTCGCTGTACGAAGCGGCCAGCAAGCAGACGGGCCAGTCCGAGCCGAACATCACCCGGTCCGGGCCGAACGCGTCCAGCACGACGTCCGCGTACGGCCGGAGGTCCGACACCTTCCAGTCGGTCCACGACGCCTCGGTCACCATGCCCGACAACTTGCAGCTCACGTTCGGCAGCGCTGCGAGCGAGCGTAGTTCGGCTGCCCACGGCTCCAGGCTCTCGCCGACCACCGGCTTGGAGATGTGGTCGACCACGAACGACAACTCCGGCAGCGCGCGCACCGTCTCCACGGCGGCTGGCAAGTGCGGCGTCTTCGTGAGCAGGTCGTACACCAGCCCGGCCTCAGCCACCGCGGCAAGCCCAGCCCGTACGTCGGAGCGGCACAACCACCGCGGGTCTTCCTCGTCGTGCACCTGGTGCCGGATCCCCTTCAGCCATTGGCCGTCAGGTCGCTCCTTCAGGCGGGCCAGGGCATCCGCGACATCGTCGGCCGTGAGGTCCACCCAGCCGACCACACCCGCGACCAGCTCGTTGTCGGCGGCAACGGCCAGGAACTCCAGTGTCTCCTCGGGCATCCCGACGGTCTGCACCATCACGGTGGCGGTGACGTCCGTCGCGGCCGCCAGCGGGGCGAGGTCGTCGATCGAGAAGTTCCGCCGCAGCGGATCCATCGCCGGCCCGACCATCCAGCTCTGCTCCCGGACGCTCAGGTCCCAGGTGTGGTGATGCGCGTCAACCCGCCCGTTCATGCCGCTGCCGTCCTTCTCGCGTGGATCAGCCGGATCACGAAACGCGCCGGTCGTCGATCGCGTCGCGGTCCCAGGCGATGCCGAGACCGGGCTCGTCCGGCGCCACCGCGTGCCCGTCCACGATCTCCATCTCGGCCGTGGTGATCGCCCGCAGCTGCGGGATGTGCTCGACGTACCGCCCGTTCGGTACGGCGGCCGTCAGGCTGACGTGCAACTCCATCAGGAAGTGCGGGCAGACCTCGAGGTTGAAGGTCTCGGCCAGGTGCGCCACCTTCAGCCAAGGGGTGATGCCGCCGATCCGGGCCACGTCGACCTGGACGATCCCCGCCGCGCCGGCAGCAAGGTACTCGCGGAACTGCGACACGGAGTACATCGACTCGCCGACCGCGATCGGGATCGAGGTGGACTCCGCGAGCCGGACGTGCCCGGTCAGGTCATCGGCCGGGAGCGGCTCCTCGAACCAGCTCAGGTCCAACGGCTCGAAGGCCCGGGCCCGGCGCTTCGCCTCGGCGTACGTCATCGACTGGTTCGCGTCGACCATGATGTCGAGCGCGGGGCCGACCGCATCCCGTACTGCGCTGAGCCGTTCGAGGTCCTCATGCACGCGGGGTTTGCCGACCTTCAGCTTCACCCCGGGCCAGCCGGCCTTCTGCGAGGCAAGCGCACCGGCGACGAGCTGGTCGGTGGTCAGGTGCAACCACCCGCCCTCGGTGTCGTACAGCGGCACGTTCCGGCGGAAACCGCCGGCCAGACGCCACAGGGGCTCCCCGGCGCGGCGGCAGCGGAGGTCCCACAGCGCGGTGTCAACGGAGGCCAGCGCGAGCGACGTGATCGCGCCGACCGTGGTCGCCCGGGTGGAGGCGAACAGGTCGAACCAGATCCCCTCGACGTTGCGGGCGTCCGCACCGACCAGCCGCGGCAGCAGGTGGTCCCGCAGTATCGCGAGCACCGCCGTACCGCCGGTGCCGATCGTGTAGGAGTAGCCGAGGCCGACGAAGCCGTCGGTGGTCTCGAGCTCGACGAAGATCGTCTCCTGCTTGAGGAACGACTGCACGGCGTCGGTCCGGACGGTCTCCACCTCGAGGTCGACGAGGAAGGCCTCGGCCCGGCGGATGGTCGTCTTAGGCAAGGTCTGCATGTCCCTCTGCGTGTTCCCCTGGTTGGTCGCCTGGTTGGTCGCCTGGACGGTTGGCGGTGTGTTCGGCTGGGCCCGCGTGTTCCCTTGCATGCCGGTCACGAGCACGAGACCGCGTTGTTCTGCTTGCCCTGGTCCCACTCGCCGGTCTCGTTGAACTTGACACCCCCGAGCTTGAGTTCCGTCTTGTCCTGCTCGGCGGTGGTCTTCCAGGGCTGGAAATGCGGGTGCGCCCCACCCGGGATCAGGGCAAGCTCCACCTTGGAGCCGCCTTTCAGGCCCACCGGGTCGTTCCACGTACCGGTGGGGCGTCATCGTCCGCCGGACCGCCCGCGGTGTCGTTCGAGTGCTTGGTGCTGCAGTCGGTCGCGGCGAGCGCGACGACGGCCAACCCGACAGCGGTCCTGGGGTAGAGCGACGTTGGGGCGACCATGGAGATGTCTCCTCGGAGATCCTATAGGATATTGCGTAGTTGATGCTGCCGCCTCACACTGATGGCGTCAAGACATGTGTCGGTAACGACTGTGCACACTTGTGACGGTTGGTCGGGCAGAATGAGGCTTCGGGAGGAGCTACTGTGACGGATGCGCATGTGGGTCTGGCGGGGCAGCTCACGCGCCTGCCTCAGCGACAGGTACTGAGCGACGACGTCTACGAGACGGTCAAGGGCCTGATCATGGACAGCGTGGTCGCGCCGGGCACCCGGCTGAACATCGACGCCCTGACCCGGGAACTGGGCATCTCGCAGACGCCCATCCGCGAGTCGCTGGCCCGGCTGGAGTCGGACGGTCTGGTGATCAAGGAGCCGTTGCGCGGCTACCGGGTGTCGTCGACGCTGACCCGGGCCGAGTTCGAGGACCTCTTCGAGTACCGGCTGCACATCGAGCCGTGGGCGGCCGGCCGTGCCGCGGAGCGGACCGCTCCGGAGGACCTGACCCGGCTCAAGAACGAGATGCTCAGCTACACCGACGTCCCGGACCGGCCGGACTACGACAGCTACAAGGCGATGGCCGCGCACGACCAGCGGTTCCACGACCTGGTGCTGGAACTGGCCGGCAACGAGACCGCCCGGCAGTCCTTCGCCCGCACCCACTGCCACCTGCACCTCTTCCGGCTGTACTACGGCGGCGGGATCGCGACGAAGGCCCTGCGCGAGCACAAGACGATCGTGGCGGCGGTCCGCAAGGCCGACCCGGTCGAGGCGGCCGCCGCGATGCGGTCCCACATCGAAGCCTCGCGGGCGCGGCTGCGTCCCGTGTTCGACCAGGAGTGAAACTTCCGTCTAGCTAGGAGAGTCTGTGGAACTGCTTCGCCTCGGCGCGGTCGGTGAGGAGCGCCCGTACCTGCGCTCCACCGACGGCACCGTCTACGACCTGAGCTCCGTCACCGCCGAGATCGACGGCGCCTTCCTCGCCTCCGACGGCATCGCCCGAGCCCGGGCCGCCCTCGACGCCGGCTCCCTGCCGGTCGCGTCGGCCGAAGGGCTCCGGGTCGGCGCGCCGATCGCTAGGCCGGCCGCCGTGGTCTGCATTGGCCAGAACTACGCCGCCCACGCGGCCGAGTCGGGCGCCGAACCCCCGAAGGAGCCCATCGTCTTCTTCAAGCACCCGAACACCGTCGTCGGCCCGTACGACGAGGTGCTGGTGCCGCGAGGCTCCACCCGGACCGACTGGGAGGTGGAACTGGCGGTCGTGATCGGCAAGACCGCCCGGTACCTGGCCTCCGACGAGGAGGCGCTCGCCTGCATCGCGGGCTACACGATCGCCAACGACGTCTCCGAGCGCGCCTTCCAGCTCGAGGTGTCCGGCGGCCAGTGGTCGAAGGGCAAGTGCTGCGAGACCTTCAACCCGCTGGGCCCGGCGCTGATCCCGGCCGACGAGGTCGACGACCCGCAGAACCTGGACCTCAAGTCCTGGGTGAACGGCGAACCGCGTCAGGACTCGAATACCCGCGACATGATCTTCTCGGTGGCCGCCCTGGTCCGGGACCTCTCGCAGTACATGACTCTCGACCCGGGC
This sequence comes from Kribbella qitaiheensis, assembly GCF_042657745.1. GTDB lineage: Bacteria > Actinomycetota > Actinomycetes > Propionibacteriales > Kribbellaceae > Kribbella > Kribbella qitaiheensis. Next base: position 160,264 of record NZ_JBHSKE010000006.1, read on the forward strand.
GACCTCGTCAACACCGGCACCCCGGAGGGCGTGGCCCTGTCCGGCCGCTTCCCGTACCTGTCCCCCGGCGACACCGTCGAGTGCGAGATCCAGGGCCTCGGCCGCCAAAAGCAGACCCTCGGCAAGGCCTGAAATCCGGTAGCGAACGGGGGCGGTCTGCGGCACTGTCTGCCGTATGACCTCCTCCGTCCGCACCTTCACATTCGACACCCACGGCCCGTACACTCTGGCGACCTTCTGGGCCAAGGTGCTCAACGGCAAACTCGCCGACGACGACTTCCCGGGCGACCCCGCCGCCAGCGTCATCACCGACTCGATGACGCTCCTCTTCTGGCAGAACCCCGACGACAAGACCGTCAAGAACCGCCTCCACCTCGACCTGGAACCAGACGGCCCCCGCGAGGCCGAGGTCGAGTGGCTGCTCACCCTGGGTGCCACCATCTACGACGACCGCACCACCCCCGACAAACTGGAACCCGGAGCAAAACCCGGCGCCGGCTTCGTCGTCATGCGCGACCCCGAGGGCAACGAATTCTGCGTACTACAAAGCGCCGCAGAGCGGAAGGCAAACTCCTAGAAAGCCGACCTGACACAGAACCACGCGGCTTTCCCGTCGACTCCTCCGCCCGCTCGCTCGGCTCCCACCCACCCCGGTGTCACGCGCCCTCCGTCCCCCGCCTCGGTGACTACAGGTGATCCGAGCAGGGGTGGGCTCCTGGTGGCGGCGTGCATCCGCCGTGGGTGGGTACGCCACCTGAGTGGCAATGCAACATCTCCCCTGACACAGGCGCCGACGACACCCCGAGCAGGCGATCGCGGCCCGGGGCTTCCCCTGGAGCGCGTATTCGCCGAGGGCCGAGCGCCGCGGGCTCAGCGGCTCCCACGCCGGAGTCGCCGTGCCCGCGGACGTCCCAGCGCACTCGTGGGTGTCGGCGTGTCCTGCGGTGTCGTTGGTGCCGGCGGGTCCCGCGGTGTCGTGCCTGGCGGGCGGGAGTTTCGGCGGAGCCGACCGAGCGGGCGGATGCACATCGCCGCGACGATTGGCGGGCGGTGAACCACCTAACGGCTCGAGCGGGCAACGGGGGTTGGCGGCGGGCCGGGGTGGATGGGAGCGGTCGGAGGGAGCGACGGGGCGAGCGAGCGTCGGCGGCCAGCGCGGACTCAATGAGCCAGCCGCCTGGCAGCTCGACAGCCCGCGTGGACTCGATGAGCTCAACGACTCGGCGGCTCGGCAGCTCGTGATGCGGTCAAGTGGATGCGACAAGTCGCCCGCCTGGAACCGATGCGTCCGCGGGCCGGCCAACTCCGCGAAGCACGTCGCGCAGGCCAGACCGAGCTGCAGATGCTCAGAGAGCACCGCCGTCTGGTTCGCCGTGAATCAGACGTTCTCAGGGGGTCGGCACCCTGTGGACCTGTGCCGCGGCCGGTACCGCTCGTGCCGGCGGCGGCAGTCGGCTCTCGCTGCTGGCCGCTCAGCCAGCTCATGGGCTACCCCGCCAACCTGCGCGTGGGCCCAGGTCAGCCCACTCATGGGTACCCCACTCAGCCCGCTCCTTGACTCCCCGCCCAGCCTGTGCGTGGGCTCGCCGATCAGCCAGCTCGTGGGCGGGTTGTGTCTTCCCAGGGCCTGAGGAGTTCGGCTTCCTCTGGCGTGATCCATGGGATGTCGCGGTCCATCGGCCAGGCCCGACCGAGCGCAGGTACAGGCCGTGGCTCATCACGCCTCGTCGCTGGAGGGCGGGTCGAAGTGAGGTGGTCGGGGATGGGTCCTGGGGTGGGCCCGGTCCTGTCGGGTGGCGGATTGGGCACAGGTCGTGGCCGATCAGCGGCCGGGCGGTCGGTTACCGACCCGTCCGCTACCGACCCACCGGCTGTTGGGCGGTCGGGTGGTGGGTGGTTTGTAGTTGACCCGTCGGCTGCTGGCCGGTCGGCTGATGGGTGGGGGCTTGGGCTGCGATGAGGGTCTCCACGGGTTGGTTCGGCCCAGGGTGGGCGGGTGACGTGGACGGTGCCGCTGGTGATGGTGATCGTCCAGTGGCCGTTGTGGAGGTCAACGTGGTGGGCCTTGCAGAGCAGGACCATGTTGGTCAACGCGGTGGGGCCGCCGTCGGCCCAGTGGATGAGGTGGTGGGCCTCGCACTGAATCGGTGGCGCGCCGCAGACCACGCAGCCCTTGTCGCGTCTGTTGAGGGCGCGGCGGATGGGCCGGGTGACGAAGCGCTGTTCGCTGCCGACGTCGAGAGGTTCGGAGCGGGAGCCCAGAACGATCGGGATGATGCCCGCGTCGCAGGCGAGGCGGCGCACGGCGCCCGCGGACAGGTTGTCGCCATAGACGAGTTCACCGAATCCGTCACCGGTGGATCCCGCCCCCACATCTTCTACATCCGTGACGAGGATTCCGCCAGCACCCTCAGCGGTGAGCCTGGTCTTGAGGTCGGCGTAGTCGATGGTGACTGTCACCGCGAGGCTGCGGTGGCCGGAGTCGGCGTCGTTGGCGCCGGCCGCGAGGGTGACGAGGGTGGTCAAGGCGTCTGCTTGGCGCTTGTCGCGGGAGCGGGGGTCGAGCTCGCCGGTGACGGTCTTGTGTGGCTTCGCGAGGGCGTGGATCGCGGTCTTCAGCGCCTCGGCGTTCTCGTTGGCCAGGAAGCCGCCGAACTTGATGCCGTGGTCGGCGTTGTGCAGCCACAGCGACTCGCGCCGGTACGCCTGGTCCTCGGCGGGTTCAGGGCCGTCGGTGTCGAGGCGGTCGCGGACTTGCCGGCCGAGTTTGCCTAGGTCCAACGGCGATAGGAACTCGGCGGCCTTCACCATCTGGTCCTCGGCCACCTGCAAGTCCTCGACCGCGATCACGGCCGACTTCCGGACCCTCTCTAGCGCACTGACGATCGCCTCGGCCTGGGCAGGGTGAAGGTGCGGCCGAGTGTCATCAGGACCAGTGTCGGGGTGCGCCAGGTCGTTGGTGTCCGGCGCGGCAGTCGGGGCGGCGTGGATGGTCGGGGTGTGCGGGTCGGGCAGGGCGGCAGTGACGGCCTGGTACTTGGCGAGATTGGTGGCCAGCTTGAGGTCGCGGCGGACGGTGCCCGCGTCCAGACGGTGTCGCATCGACAGCAAGCGCGTGGTGTCGCGGGCGCCGAGTTCCTTGGCGTAGCCGGTTTCTTCGAGCCGGGCCAGGAGCTCTAGGCGGTAGGTGCCTCGCGTAGCGGCTTCGATGTGCAGGGCGTCGAGAGCGGACAGCGCTTCGCTGCCGCTCATCGTGTACGCCGGGCGCATCTCCACCAGTTCCATACCCACGACTGTAGACACACCCCCCGACAGTTTCCGAACCGAGAACCCCTTATTTACAAGGGATCCCGTGATTGGCCGGAAGCGGTCAGGTTGTCCACAGGCGCGCGCGCGTCACCGGTCAGTCCAGCGGCAGGATGAGGACAGTCTGTGCACAGGGGCACTGTGCACAGAGCCGGTCGCCGAGGGCTCACTGGCCAAGGCGGCTGCGACACACGAGCCGGCTGCGGACGATTCTCGAGGCGTCGACGACTGCTGGTGACCTCTTACTCCCCCGAGTCGGGGAGCGGCGGCGTTTCGCCGGTGAAGGTTAGGCGCCAGTCGGTGGTCCAGGCGTGGACGGCGATCTCGAAGCCGTCGCGGGAGGCGGCTACGCGGTGGTGGCTCTCCTCGACCGGCTCGACCTCTGCCCGCCAGCCGCGGCTCTGGAGAACGGCCGCCGCCGCGGCAACCGCCCATGCCGGGTCTGACGCGGTCGGCTCGCCTGTTTCGACCGTGATGCTGCAGACCGTAGCCGGGCCGCGTCCGTCGAAGAGCGCGCCTGGATTGATCGGCCCCGGATCGTGGGTGACCACAGCCGTCTGACCCGGTACTACGGCCGTCGCCACGGCGAGGAGTTCGGTTCGCAGGAAGTCGCGAGCCTCGGTCAGCGTCATCGCCTCGGTCCTTCCGGCCGTCGGGGGTGCGCGGCGGCGGTCCTGGCCGGGTGCGTTGCGGGGCGGGTACCGTGCTCGAGCACTCCCTGCTGCGGCACCGGGGTGGACGCCGCGGCGCGGTCCGGGGTGGCCTTCCGGAGCGCAGCGATTCCGTCGAACACCTTGGCGGCGGCGCCAACGGCGGAGTGCAGCGGCTCGCCCCAGGACAGCCCGGGCGCGAGCTTGGTCTCTGCCGAACGGCTCGTGTCGGTGGTGGTGACGTGCGCGAGGTCGCCGCGGACCACTCGGCCGACGTTGCGGAGCGCCTCGCTGTTCGGCCGGTAGTACTCGTTGTGGCCCTGGACCGTGATCCTGCCTCCGGCCGGTTCGTTGGTCGCCATGCGGGTCGCGTCCGGGTAGGTGGCCGGGTCCGGGCCGTGCCACTCGGTGTAGGAGACGTAGTCGCCCGGCGCCCGTTCGACGAACAGCCGGGTCTGGGGCGGCACCAGTTCGGCGGCCCCGTTCACCGACTTCGCGACGCCGGGGCTGCCGGTCAGCACGACCCGGTCGACCCGAACCCCGTTGATCAGTCCTTGTCCCACCACGTGGCTACCGTAGCTGTGCCCGATCAGCGTGACCTTTGCCGTGGGCAACGTCTCGGTGTCGAGGCCGGCGGTGAAGCGCCGCAGCCCGGGACCGGCCTCCTGGGCTGGCACACTACTCATCGCGTCGCGAACGCCTTGTGGAGAGTCGTAGTCGAGCCAGAGCACGGACGCCGTCCCCGGCCCGGCCTCGCGCCGGATCAGGTCCGCCCGGTCCACCTGGTCGCGGATGGTCTCCAGGTTGTTGCCCATCCCGGGCACCAGGATCGCGATGTGCCGCGCCCGATCGAGATCACCGAGCACCTCGACGGCCCGGCCCTGTCCTTCGGGCTCGACCACCAGGAATTGCCGCGGCCGCTGAACCTTCACAACGTTGCCGGAGGCATCCACGTCGGTCCCTGACACCGGAGTCAGCAACTCGTCCACCGTCTGAAGGCGCCGCCGCTCGTGATCGGTCCCAGTACCGGCGTCGATCGCTGCGTGGAGGCGGTCGCGGGCGGCGAGCAGGCGCAGGTGGTTGGCTCGGTAGCGCAGCGCGGCGGGTGCTCCGTCGAGCGATCCGACCAACTCGGGCCGGCCGTCGGCCAAGGCGATGCCAGTCCCCGGCTGCAGCCTGTCGAAGAAGGCGCGCGCCTCCCGGGCCGCGGCCTCGGGCGGGAGGTTCCGCACGCGCCGTACGAGCTTCTCGAGCTTTTCCGCCTCCGCCATCGCGACTCCCCGTCACAGTCGGTCACCCAGGCCTCACACCGGGCTTCCGGCAGTCTGGCATCGGAAACCCCCTGACGGGAAGTCCCATCTACCGGAAAGTGACCTACAAAGCCGACGACGCGCAGACCTGGACCGGGCGTCCGCTGGTCGCTCAAGTCACCGTCTCGGACAGCCGATCAGCTGCCTGCGAGCAGACTCCAGCGTCCGTCGTACTCGCTGAACCGCACCACGGACAGCGGCCGGACATCGACGTGGCGGAGGGACTCCGCCGGCGCCTGGAGCACGTACAGGATCGCCGCTCGAACGACCGCCGGGTGGACAACCGCCGCCACGTCCCGGACCCCCGTACTGCGCTCTGCCTCGGGCTGGGCCAGGTCGCCCAGCCAGTCGGCGACCCGGGTGATCAGGTCGTTCGCGCTCTCGCCGCCGGGTGGCGCGGTATGGGGCCGCTCGAGCCACGCGGCCAGGGGCTCGGGTGAAGCCGCCAGCAACTCCTCGAGGCTTCGCCCGGCCCAGTCGCCGTACTCGCGATCCCGCAGGGCCTGGTCCACCGTCGGGACCACGCCGAGTGCCTCCGCTGTCTGCACGGCGGCCTGCTCCGGACCGGAGTACACCTCGGCCGCGTTGATCTTGAGCTCACGAGCCGCCTTGACGCTCGAGGTGTCCGGTGCGGCCGCGCCGCCCAGGACGAGTCCGCGCAGATCCGGGGTCAGGGCGTGGGCGACCAACGTGAGACTCGTCAAGCTGCAACCACCTCGGGATGGGACACCGGAACACGACGGTCGATCACTGCGGCGAACCCGAGCCCGAGGAGCAGCCAGAGCACCGACTGCGTCCCGAGCGAGGCGAGCCGGAACTGCCAGAGCAGGGTAGCGGGGAACGACCCCGGAACCTCGTTGATCGACGGCAGGATCAGGTACGCCACGACGACAGTCGCCAGGAAGGCGGCCGCGCCGACGCCCAGGCGGATCCATTGCGCCGGGCCGAACCGCTGGGCCCAGCGGGAGGCTGCGACCCCGGCCCAGACGGCGAGCAGGCCGATCATCACGGTCAGCAGGTAGGTCACCGTCCGCTTGGTGATCGTGTCGGGATCACCGACCGCGGGTGGATTCGGCGGGTACTTGAGGAACGGTATGAGCACGATCCCGACGAACCCAGCGGCGGCCAGCCCGAGCGCGGCGTACGAGTCGCTGCCGGTCCGCAGCCTGCGCCGGAACAGAGCGAAGCCGACAGCGAAGATGCCGCCGAGCGACACGCCATACAGGGAAGTGGCGAGGAAGAGGCCGGCTCGCTGGCCGTCGCGGCTGACGAGGGGCTTTTCCTCGGCCTCGGCCGGGACGGCTTGACCGTCAGCGTCATGGGTGTGCGCGGCACCGGCAGCCTCTTCGATGGCGATCGCGGAGTCGATGTGCGGTTCGCCCATCACGTACGCGAAGGTTCCGGCCAGCAGGCCGGCGAAGAGTCCCACCAGGAGTCCGCGCACCAGAACAGATCCGAAGGTGCGCATGGCGATCCTGTCTTTCCGATCAAGTGGTGACAGGACTAGTGGCAGGGAACGCCGAGCAGGTGGCGCCCGTCGTGCATCAGCTCGTGCATGTACATGCCCGACTGCGAGACGGCGCCCTGGTCGAAGGCGACCAGGTAGGCGAGCGTCAGCAGCAGGCCGACCGCGAGCAGAGCGACGGCAAGCAGGCGCGGCGAAATGGCCGGTACGGCGACCGATCGGGCAGGCGTGGGTGCAGACATTGAGTACCTCCTGGGGAAGTGCGCGTCCCCTTCGAAAGGCTGCTGATGCCCGAGCGTCCTGACTCACGAGCAAGCTCGCTCACAGTGGCGCGGCCGTACCGGTCTCTCACCGGTTTCCCTCATGGCACCGCAGGTTGTCCCTGGAAAGGTAGCCGCCCCGCGATCCCACGGTCAACGCGCCGGCGCGCTGCCGTCCAGATGCGGGAGTCTGGCGAGTGTCGGAATTCACCTGCGGCCCGGGCGGCGCGGACCCTAGTCTGAGGGGATGCCGCCCGGTCATCATCTGCTTGCGTTTGCGATCACCTCGTTCGTGATCATCGTGGTTCCTGGGCCTAGCGTGTTGTTCATCGTGGGGCGGGCGCTGGCTGTCGGGCGGCGCGAGGCGGTGTTGACGATGGTGGGGAACACGGTCGGCGCGGCCGTGATGCTTGTTGCGGTCGCGCTCGGGCTAGGTGCGCTCATCGCCGCCAGCGCGATCGCGCTGACCGTGGTCAAGCTGGCCGGGGCGGCGTACCTGATCTATCTCGGGGTGCATGCGTTCCGGACCCGGAAGTCGCTGGTCGAGGCGTTGCAGGGCAATGTGAAGCCCGCGAGCACCCGGCGGGCGCTGCGTCAGGGGTTCCTGGTCGGGGTGACGAACGCGAAGACGGCGGTGTTCTTCGCCGCGGTCCTGCCGCAGTTCGTCGACAAGCACGCGGCGCCGGCGTCGGTGCAGATCCTGCTGCTCGGCCTGATCTTCATCGCCATCGCGTTGTGCTCCGACAGCCTGTGGGCACTGGTCGCCGGGACCGCGCGCGAGTGGTTCGCCCGCTCCCCGCGCCGCCTCGAACTGGTCGGTGGCACCGGCGGGCTGATGATCATCGGCCTCGGCGCCGGCATCGCGGTCACCGGCTCCAAGGAGTAGCCCGCTACCCGACCTCCTGATTGGTACGGCGGGCGGCGAAGACGCCGAGCAGGGCGAGGACGGCGGGGAGACCGAAGGCGGTCAGGTAGGCGGTGGTCGCCGAGTGCGGCTCGATCGCGGCGAACAGCGAGCCGCCGATCGCGAGCACCGTGGCCGTGGCCAACGCGTCGCTGAGCTGCAGCGCGGAGCTGTTCGCGCCCTGCTCCTCGCGACTCGAGTACTGCAGGATCAGCACCGAGACGGTCGGGAACACCGTGCCCATCCCAAGACCGGCCAGCCCCCAGCCGAGGATGCCGACGAGCACCGGCACGTGCGGGTTCAGCGTCAGTGTCGCCGCCGTGATGCCGAGCACGATCGAGATCATCCCGGCCTGCAGGAACACCTCGTGCGAGAACGGCTGGTGCGGCCGTCCCCGGTACCACGAGGCGGCGGTCCAGGTGAGCGCGCTGACGGTGAGCACCAGACCGGCGAAGGAGGGTGAGAGTCCGCGTTCCCGGGTCAGCATCAGCGGAAGGAACACCTCGGCGCCGAATCCGGCCGCCGCGACGAGGCCGCGGAGCGCGACGACGGCCGGGAGCCCGGTGCACACGGTGAAAGTTCCCTTGGGCAACAACTTCGGCGAGAAGGCGACCACGCCGGCCAGACCGGCGGCGAGCAAGGCGATCTGGAGAATCCCGCGCTGCTGACCGCCACAGTGGAGCAGTCCGACGCCTACCGCCGCGGCGATCGCCCACATGGCCCGCCGGTCCCAGAGCGACCTGTGCTCCTGCTCCGTAGTACCAGCGTCCGCACGAGCCAGACCGGGGCGCATCACCAGCGCGGCCGGGATCGCCATCGCCGGTACTGCGAGGAACACGATCCGCCAGCTCGCGTGCTCGACGATGAGGCCGGCGATCGCGGGGCCGACCAGGGACGGGACCACCCAGCCGGTGGCGAACGCGGCGAAGATACGAGGCCGGAGTTCCGCGGGGTAGAGGTGGCCGACGACGACGTACAGGGCGACCGTGAGGAGGCCGCCGCCGAAGCCCTGGATGATGCGGCCGACGACGAGCACCTCCATCGTCGGGGCGACCCCGGCGATGATCAGGCCGGCCAGGAACCACGCGGTGCCGTGCCAGAGCGGCCGGGCCGGGCCTTTCAGGTCGCTCCAGGTGCCGGAGACGACCATCGCGACGACGCTCGACGCGAGCGGTCCACCGAACGCGAGCGCGTACAGGGACAGCCCGTCCAGCGACTGCGCGACGGTCGGCATCGCGGTCGTGACTGCGAGGGACTCGAACGCGACCAGGGTGATCAGCGCGACCATCCCGACGGTCAGTGCCCGGTACTCCGGCGCAAGCACGCCGCGCGGCCGAGGTGCTGCCGCGGTACTGGTCGAGGGCTCGGCGGTTGTCGTCATGAAGAGCACCCTCGGACATCAAGTGCGCTTGAAGTCAACCTTTCGACTTCAAGCGCCCTTGAGGATTGGGTGTGCGTCAGAGGACGGCGGCGAGGACTAGAGCGAGGATCGGCGGGACGGCCTGCAGGGCGGCCGAGCGGGCCATCCGGCGGTCCGAGGCGATCAGGACGATGCCGGCGCCGGCCATGCAGGCGCAGGCGAACAACGCGATCGCGTGACCCTTGTCGCCGCCGGCGATCAGGCCGCCGATCGCGCCGATCGCGAGGAACAGGTTGTAGAAGCCCTGGTTGAACGCCCAGGGCCGGGCGGCCTCCGCCTCGGCCTCGGTCTTGATCAGGAAGCGCCGGTAGGTGCTCGGCTTCTTGAAGAGCAGGCTCTCCAGAGCGAAGACGGCAAGGTGGAAGACACCGGCCAGGGCGACGAAGATCTGCGCGATCGTGTTCACCAGCGAACCGTACCGCCCGGATGCCCCCGGCAACAGAATGTCGCCCGTCCGGTCAACTCATGTTCGCCAGGCGGTCGCGAAAGCGCGGGCCGGGTTGGCGACGAACGCCGAGGTCGCGAAATCTTCTCCGAAGCGGCGGATCAATCTTGGCCTGAGTCCGGTGAGCAGGTAGGGAATGCCCGGACCGTCAGCGGTCGACCGCGCCCGGGCTGTGGTCGTGTCGCCGCCGAGCAGCAAGCGGTCGGCGTACCCCGCGTCGGCAAGTGCGGCCAGGCAGTCGAACAGCCGCGCATCGGTCGCGTGGTTCGCCCTCGATGGCCCGTCGAAGGCGAGGAATGATCCCCGCGCGGCAAGCTCGAGGTGGGATCCGTGATCGGGGAACCGGTTCAGATGTCCGAGGATCACGCTCGCCGGCTGGACGTGGTACTCATCGACCAGGAGATCCAGGACCGCGTCCGCCGCCGTCCCCAACTCGTGGTGGACCGCGATCGGCGCACCGGTCGCGTGATGCGCCTCGGCCGCCGCACTCATCACCATGAGCGCGTGCTCATCCAGCCGATGAAAGCCACCGGCAACCTTGATCAGCCCGGCCTTCACCCCGGTATCGCCGATCCCCTCGGTCAACTCCTGGACGAACACCTCCGCCAACCTCGGCCTGACCGCCTCCACCACACCGTCCGGGTAGTGCTCCTCCCGGTGCAAACCCGTCGCCGCCACCAGGTGAATCCCTGTCTCCGCAGAGATCTTCGGCAGGACCGCTGCCCGCCGCCCGAGCCCGTACGGCGTCCACTGGACGATCGTCTGTCCACCCACCTCGGCAAACGCCCGCACCTCGGCGAGGGCGGCGGCTTCGTCGTCCAGTCCCTGACCGGGCAACACCGCGCTCTTGAAGAACAGATGATCATGCGAGTCCGTCACCCCGAGTTTCTCCGGCGCCACATCTCCCAGCACCGTCCGTACCTTTATCCGTCCACCTCCTTCGCGCATCCTGCTCTTCTGACGTAACGCCTGACCCGTTACGACGGTAACGGGCGAGGCGTTACGCTGTCCAGGTAGATATTCAGAGGCCCCGGAGGGTGCTGTGGGCTGGAGAGTGCGGGGGCGCTGTGAGTTGGAGGGTGGGGTGAACGACCGGATGGCGCTGCGGTTCGATCTCGGGGCGACCTGGCTGAACCTGCTGGCGACCCGCGGCACGCACTTCGGCGAGCATCCGGTCGAGCGGATCCCGACGGTCGAGCGGTTGACTGAGTGGTTCGAGCGGGCCGAACTGAGCCCGGCGCGGAAGCTGTCGAACCGCGACCTCCAACGGACCTGGGAACTGCGCGAACTCTTGCGCCCGATCGCACTCGCGACCGTGGACGGCGACGAGCCGAAGCCGACCGACGTCAGCGCGCTCGACCGCTTCCTGCAGACTCACCCCGCGCCGATCCGCCTGGCGCTCACGGACCGGCTGACTCGCGAGCGCCCGAAGACAGCTGCCGAGGCTCTCGGCAGGATCGCTCGCCAGGCCGTCGACCACCTGACCGGACCCGAGCGCGGGTTCCTGTCCGCCTGCCCCGAGCACGACTGCCGAGGCGTCTTCAGCGACCCCTCTGGCCGCCGCCGCTGGTGCCCGAACCCCGCCTGCGCCAGCCGAGGCCGAGTCCGTGCCTTACGCGCGAGACGGGCCCAGTCAGAGAATTCCTGACCGGGCCCGCCGCAGTGCAAGCGAAAGGCCGGACCGACCCTGGGGTCAGTCCGGCCTTCTGTCGCTTCGAGTGACTAGCGGCCGCGACCTGCGCGGGTGCCAGCGGAGAAGGCTGCTGCGCCAGCTGGGCGGCTGGTCGCGCCCGGCGTGGTGGTGCTGTAGCTCTTCGGGGCAGAGGCGCCACCGCGGGGGTTGCCGCGCGACTTACCGCCCTGGCCACCTCCGCTGCGAGTGCCTTGGCCGGCCGCACGCGGCGCGCCCGGTCCGGCGGCGCGGCGACGGCGACCACCACCACGGCCCCGGCCGTCGGAAGATCCGCCGGCACCGGTGCGGCGTACCGACTCCGACTGGACCGCGGACTTCACCGGCGGGGTGACGAAGGTGCGCTCACCCGGCGCCAGCTGCACGAGCAGCGGGTCGCCGACGCGGAGCTTGGTCACCTTGGCGGAGATACCGGCCTTGCGGGTCAGGTCCCGGACGTCGCGGACCTGGTCGTCCGTCATCAGCGTGATGACGGTCCCCTCGGCGCCGGCGCGCGCAGTACGGCCGGAGCGGTGCAGGTAGGCCTTGTGCTCGATCGGCGGGTCCGCGTGGATCACCAGCGTGATGTCGTCGACGTGGATGCCGCGGGCCGCGATGTCGGTCGCCACCAGCGTCTTCGCCGAGCCGTCGGAGAAGGCCTCGAGGTTCCGGGTGCGGGCGCTCTGCGACAGGTTGCCGTGCAGTTCCACCGCCGGTACGCCGAGTGCGATCAGCTTTTTCGTGAGCGACTTCGCGCCGTACTTCGTGCGGGTGAAGACCAGCGTGCGGCCCGGTGCGGCGGTCAGGTCGACCAGCACCGGCAGCCGGGTGTCGGACTGCACGTGCAGCACGTGGTGCGTCATCTTCGACACCGGCGACTGGGCCGAGTCGACGCTGTGCGTGACGGGCGACTTCATGAACCGCTTGACCAGTACGTCGACGCCGGCGTCCAGGGTGGCCGAGAAGAGCAGCCGCTGGGCCTTCGCCGGGGTCGCCTCCAGGATCCGCCGGACGGCGGGCAGGAAGCCGAGGTCGGCCATGTGGTCGGCCTCGTCCAGCACGGTGATCTCGATCGCGTCGAGCTTCGCGTGCCCAGACTTGACGTGGTCCTCGAGCCGACCGGGGCAGGCGACGACGATGTCGACGCCGCGGCGCAGGCCGCTGATCTGCGGGCCGGCGCCGACGCCGCCGAAGATCGTCATGGTGCGCAGGTCGAGCGCGTCCGCCAGCGGCGTGATCGACGCCTGGATCTGGGTGGCGAGCTCACGGGTCGGCGCGAGGATCAGCGCGCGCGGCTGGTTCGGCCGGCGCCTGGTGCCGCTGGCCGCGAGCCGGGCGAGCACCGGCAGCACGAACGCGTAGGTCTTGCCGGAACCGGTCCGGCCGCGACCGAGCACGTCCTTGCCGGCCAGCGAGTCCGGCAGCGTCGCCGCCTGGATCGGGAACGGCTTGACCACACCGGTCGACGCGAGCACCTTGACCAGCCCGGCCGGTACGCCGAGCTCGGCGAACGTCATGTCGTCGCCGATCACCGGCACGTCGAGCTCGTCGTACGCCCCGCTCTCCACAGCCGTCTCGACCACGCGCTCGACGCGGGAGCCGGTACTGCGGGAGTCGGTGCCGCGCTGGTTGCCGCCGCGACGGGTGCGCGGGGCGCGCTGGCTCTGCGGGGCGGTGTCACCAGCCGGCCGGCGTGAGCCGTTGACGGTGCCTTGCGGGGATGCGGTGGTGGAGGAGGCGTTCAGCGTGGTTCCGATCTGGGTGTTCCCGTTCTGGGCGATCCCGTTCTGGTTGTTGCCGCTGGCACCGGTCCGGCGACGGCGGCGGGGGCGCGCCGGGGCCTCACCCTGGGCGCGCGGAAGAGAGGTAGAGGGGGTGGAAGTGGGCGTGGTGTTACCGGGGCGGCTAGCCGCCATGAAGTACTCCAAGAAAGTCGGGGGTCGTCCTGCCCGGCGCAGCCAGGTGGGCCGCGGCGCGTGGTGGTCGACTGCTAGCGCAGCGTGTGCACTGAATCGGCCCGAGGCAGAACTGGGCGGGCCGTCACAGATAGTGTACGTCACCCCGCGACCATCTGCGGAGAGTATCCAAACTCAGTGCGGCGTCAGGAACTCCCGGACCAGCGCCGCCACTCCGGCCGGGTCCTCGAAGAGCATCCCGTGCGACCCGTCGAACTCGACCACCCGGCAACCGCGCGCGTCCTGCTCCTCCCGGCCGCGCAGGTCCTCGACGACACCGCGCTGCTGGGCGCGGAACAGGTCGGCGAAGAGTTCCTGAGCGGGGAACAGTCTGGTGGCGACGACGGCGAGCGCCGGGCAGCGCAGACCGTCGTACAGGTCGGTCGTGCGTTCGGGGCGGCGATCAGTTCGCGGATGACGTCGAGGGCCGGACGCTCGGGGCGTAGGAAGATCTGCCCGTTTCTGCGGACGAGATTTCGCCGGAGGTACGGCTGCTGAGTGACGAGCATCTCCTCGATCTCCGGCGTCAGCGGCGCCGCCATCGCGTCCGCTTGCGCCTTGAAGACCTCGTTCAGCTTCTCGCGTGCGGGCTCGACCTCCACCAGCCCTGGGTACTTCGTAGGCCAGCCGTTGCCGTCCAGGTTCACCACGCCAGGGCATTCCGGGTGTCGCCTGCCCCAGCGCACGGCGAGCATCCCGCCGAGCGAGTGCCCGACCACGAACGGGTTGCCGAGGTCAAGGGATTCCAGCTCGTCCAGCACCTCGTCCCACTGCCAGGAACTGTCGCTGGATCCCCCATGGCCGGGCAGGTCGACTGCGGTCAGACGGAACCCGTCGAGGTGTTTCGCGAACTCCTGCCACTGATCCGCGTTCCCACCGCCGCCATGCAGGAGGAGCACTCGCGGGCCGGCCTCGCCGTACTCGTAGGTGGTGATCATGAGCGTCCCAACTCTCGTTCGCGGACCGATGACACCGTGACCCCGCCGTCGGGGTCGCGCGAAAGCTTGCCTCTGACAACCAAGTCGTGAACTCCCTGGCGGGTGATGCCGAGCATCGCTCCAGCCAGCGCATAAGGGACCGCGGTCGCGCTGGGGTGGCCGACCCGACGCAGCACTGCGCGGCCCAGCGGAGTACGCCACCAGTCGGCGGGCGGGTCGAACGCGGTGTCGCCCGGATACAGCGCACCGATCAGGGTCGCGGCAGCCCAGGCCGCGTCTTTGTCGTCAGGGCCGAGCAGGCGGGCGGCGAAGGATCCAGCCGCGGCTTCGGCTTTCCTCCGGAGGTTGGCGAGGTCGGAGTCGATCAGGATCTCCAGCGGGTCGAGCAGCCTGCGCTCGATGATCCCCACCAACTGTTGGGCCAACTCGTCCATAGGCGACCCTTCTCGCTCTGCTTGACATAGATCGTCAAGTACTTGACGGCTGATGTCAAGCAGCAGGATCACCAGGTAGGTTCAGGCCGTGAGCACAGCCGACGCCTTCCGCACGGATCCGCCCAACCTGGGTGGGGAGCGTGAACTACTGCAGGGATTTCTCGACTTTCACCGGGGCACGTTGTTGTGGAAGACCTCCGGCCTGACCGGCGAGGAACTCGTCCGGGCGAGCACCGAGCCGTCGACGATGAGCCTGCTGGGGTTGATCCGGCATCTCGCCGAGGTCGAGCGGTACTGGTTCCAGATGTGCCTCGCGGGGCGGCCTCTGCAGCTGGAGCTGTGGACTGAGGAGCATCCGGATGGCGACTTCGACCTGGTCGACCCGGCTCGGGCCGAGCAGGATCTCGCCGACCTGAAGGCAGCGATCCGGACGTCGGACGAGCTCGCCGCGGTCTACTCCCTCGACCACACGTTCAAGCGACCGCGGGGCGACGCGGAGTACTCGCTGCGTTGGCTCTACATCCACATGGTCGAGGAGTACGCCCGCCACAACGGCCACGCCGACCTGCTCCGCGAACGCGTCGACGGCCTGACCGGCGAATAAACGCGGCCGGCCGCCGTCCAGGGCCTAGGCCTTGAGCTTGCGGATGACGCCGACCAGGTCGTTCGCGACGCCTTTGACGCCTGGGATGCGAGTCAGGCGGAGCAGCCGGTCGACCAGGGGGACCGTGCTGACGATGAGGGTCCGGGTCCGGCGCAGCCCCTCGCTGTCGTCGTGCACCCAGAACAGCACGATGCCCATCTGCATCAGCCAGAGCAGCTCGGGCAGTTCGGCCCGGAGGTCGGCCGGGAGCTTCAGGTCGGATCCGTCCACCACCTGACGGAAGATCTCGACGCTCGCCTCGCGGGCCGGTCGCGACTGCTCGCTGAACGGGGACAGCGGACTCTTCGGCTCGGCCGCCGCCTTGAAGAAGGTGCCGGCGAACTCGTGGTACGGCGCCGACACCTCCAGCCAGCTCTCCAGTACTCCGGTGAGCCGCTTGGTGAAGGACTTCTCCCCGGCCAGGATGCCGGCGACGGCCTCACGGTGCTGCACCTGAAGGTGGTCGTAGTACGCCTGCATGAGGTGCTCTTTGGAGCTGTAGTAGTAGTACGCGTTGCCGACCGAGACGCCCGCCTCCGCGGCGATCGCGCGCATCGTGGTCTTGCCGTAGCCCTGCTCGCGGAACAACCGCAGGGCGGTCGACAGGATCAGCTCACGCGTCTGCTCACCCTTGGCGGTCGCACTGTCCGTCACGTCAGTCAGAGTAATCACCGTTCGGGGCCGGCCGCTGAGCCGCCAGCCACTCCTTGAACCGCCTGCAGAGGCCACACTGCGCGTCGTACAGGACTACTAGCTGCTGCATGATCGGTCAGTAGCCGGACGGCATCGGCTGCTGCGTGCCGGTGAGCGGCTGCCCGCCCACGAACCCATTCGGCGGGACCGGCGGCGCGGCCATCTCCTCGATCCGGCTGCGGCGGCGGATCGAGTTGAAGACCCACACGTTCACCAGGTGCAGCACCCCCAGCACCACCATCACGATGCCGACCTTCACGCTCAGCGCCTCGATCAGCCCCCGCGCGTCGACCACCGTGTCGCCGGTCCGCAGGAACAGCGTCACGAACCCCAGGTTGACCAGGTAGAAGCCGGCCACCAGCAGGCGGTTCACCGCGTCCGCGAAGTCCTCGTTCCCGTGGAACACGTCGACCAGGAAGATCCGCCCGTTCCGGCTCAGCGTCCGCGCCACCCAGATCGTCAGCGGTACCGCGATCAGCAGATAGAGCAGGTACGTCGTCACCGTCATCGTCATCGTCGCCTCATCCTCGCCATTTGAACACGTTCAACTCTTGAACGCTCTGAGCGTAAGCCCGACTTTTGAACACGTTCAACACCTGCTCGTGGTGACCTGCGTCTCCTCTCCACCCCGGCTTCATCTGCGTGCCCTGCCCGCGTGCCCGCGTGAGGTTGTGCTCGGGGGACGGCAGGATGCAGTGATGCGAGGGATGCGGGAGAAGGTGCTGGAGCGGTGGATCGCGCGGTACCGACGGGCCTGGGAGACGAACGATCCGGCGGACATCGCCGCGCTGTGGACCGAGGACGCCGCCCTCTACCGCCGGCCGGACGAAGAGCCGGTGCTCGGCCGGGACGCGATCGTCGACGCCTGGCTCGAGGTCGCGGACGCGCCCGGGGAGACGACCTTCGACTACCAGGTGCTCGGCTTCGGGGACGGGGTCGGCTTCGTCCGCGGCTGGACGACGTACCTGACGGACCCGCCGAGCGAGTTCAGCAACCTGTGGGTGATCCGGCTGGACCGGGACGGGCGCGCGCACGAGTTCACCGAGTGGTGGATGGAGAAGACCTGAGCCCGCCCCGGGCGTAGGATCGGCGTCAGGCGCTCAGGGTGCCACCGGTCCGCGGGAAGGGCTCAGCCCACCTGGTTCCGAGGTTGCGCGGTACCAGCCACCTCCTTTCTCGCCCGACGACGCGGACAGCGGGCACGTAGAGAGGAGGTCGCCATGCCGACCCGTCAACTCCCCAATCCCCCGAGCCTCGAGCACCTGAAGAAGCAGGCCAAGACCCTGCTCAAGCAGGTCCGGGCCGCGGATCCCGCGGCTGTCGCACTCGCCGCCGAGTTCCACCCCGTCGGCAACCTGGCCGACGCCCAGTTGGTGATCGCCCGCAGCTATGGGTTCGCCAGTTGGTCGCGGCTCACGCATCACCTCGACCTGATCACGCAGTACAGCCGTTATCCCCACCGCCAGGCGATCGGCGGACCCTTGGACACCCCGGGCCGGCGGGCCGACGAGTTCCTCAGGCTCGCCACCTTGCAGTACGGCTCGGACGACCCGGTACGCCGGAGCGCCGCGCGCGAACTGCTGGCGGAGTTCCCTGACGTTGCCCTGAGCAACATCCACACGATGGTGGTGGCCGGCGACGTACCGGCGGTTCGTGCGGAGCTGGCCCGGGACGGCGCGCTGGCCAGTCGTGAAAGTGGCCCGTACCGATGGGAACCCCTGCTCTACTTGAGTTATTCGCGCCTCGACGTGACGCCGGAGGCGCCGGTGGAGATCGCCCGGCTGCTGCTGGCTCATGGTGCTGATCCCAACGCCGGGTACCTCTGGGAGGGATTTCCGTCGCCGTTCACCGCGTTGACGGGTGCCTTCGGCCGGGGCGAGGGTGATCAGCCGCCGCACCAGAGTCGGCTCGCCCTGGCCCGGCTGCTGCTCGAGGCAGGGGCCGATGCGAACGACAGCCAGACGATGTACAACTGCGGACCGGGGTGTTCGCCGCCGTACGACGATGCCCACCTCGAGCTGCTGCTCGAATTCGGGCTCGGCCGAGGGGATGGCGGGCCGTGGCACGAGCGGTTGACGACCGTACATCACCCGCCACGACAGCTCCTGGAGGACGAGCTGGTCTTCGCGTCCTCGGAAGGCCTGGTCCACCGGGTGCAGCTAGTGCTTGCCCAAGGCACCGATCCGGACGGCCGCGGGAGCGAGCATCCGATCTTCTGCGGTCATCGGGCGTATGAACTGGCCGCCGTGGTCGGGCACACCGAGGTCGCGGAACTCCTGCTGGCCCATGGTGCGGCGCCGCTCGACGACGTTCATGAGCTGTACGCCGCGGTGATGCAGGGCAAGTCGTTCGAGGCTGACGACGACCTGGCGGCCCGGGCGGTGCAGCGGAATCGCTTCCTGCCGTTGCGGGCGGCCGAACTCGGACGGACCGAGGCGCTGGAACCGTTGAAGGAACTGGGCTTCGACCTGAATGTCGTCGGGATGAACACGCCGCTGCATCAGGCCGCGTTCCACGGGCACCTGGAGACGGTGAAGAAGCTGATCGAGCTCGGAGCCGATCCGACCATCCGCGACCGTGGTTACAACAGCACTCCGCAGGGCTGGGCCGAGCACAACCACCAGCAGCACGTCGTCGACTACCTCGCCGCCCTCTGAGGTGCTTCGTCCTCCTCGCGGCTGAGTCTCGTCGACTGCCGCTACGGGCTCACCGCGAGGAAGACGAAGGAGCTGAAGATCATCAGGTGAACCGCGCCCTGGAGCAGCGTGGCCCGGCCGGTCGCCAGCGTCAGCATGCTGATGATCACCGTCAGCGCGAACAGGACCATCTCCGTGCCGCCGAGTCCCAGGACCAGCGGGCCGCTGAGCCAGATGGACGCGACCGCGATCGCCGGGATCGTCAGCCCGATGCTGGCCAGCGCTGAACCGAGTGCGAGATTCAGGCTCGTCTGCAGCCGGTTTCGCAAGGCGGCTCGGACCGCGGCGACGGTTTCCGGGAGCAGCACCAGCAAGGCGATGACGACGCCGACCACGGCGACCGGAGCACCTGCCGACTCGACCGCGTCCTCGAGCTTGGGCGAGACCGTCTTCGCCAGGCCGACGACCGCGATCAGGCACAGGAACAGCAGGCCCAGGCTGAGCAGCGCGACCTGCCCACTCGGCGCCGCCGCGTGTACTTCCCCGTCCTCTTCGTCATCTAGAAGATCGGCAGCGATCGGCACCTCCTCGGCCTCCGAGCCGGCCCCGCCTCCCGCGCTCTCTTGCCCCGCCCTAGGGGAAGCCTCCGCGACCATCCCCACCCCAGCCGCTGCGGCCTCTTCGGCGACCACCGGGAGGAAGTAGTCACGGTGCCGGATGGTCTGGACGAAGACGAAGACGCCGTACATCGTCAGCGACGCCACCCCGGCGAAGGCGAGCTGGGCCGGGCTGAAGGTGGCGCCCGGAGTACTGGTGGTGAAGGTCGGCAGTACCAGGCTGAGCGTGACCAGCGCGGTCATCACGGCGAGCGCACTCCCCGACGCGTGCACCCGGAACTGCTGCGTCGTGTGCCGGACCGACCCGACCACCAGCGCGAGTCCGACGATCCCATTGCAGGTGATCATCACCGCGGCGAAGACCGTGTCGCGCGCCAGCGAGGCCGCCTTGTCTCCACCGGACGCCATCAGAGTCACGATCAGCGCGACCTCGATCACGGTCACCGCGAGGGCCAGGATCAGCGTGCCGAACGGTTCGCCGACGCGATGCGCGACCACTTCCGCGTGGTGGACGGCGGCGATCACCGCGGCGCCGAGACCCAAGCAGACGAGGACGATGAGTACTGCGCCGAGGTCGCGACCCCAGGACGACGAGAGCGAGCGGGGGCACGGCCAGACTCCAGCGCGGCAACCCTTGGACAACGGTGTTTGTCATCCCCCGCGAGTCTAACCGTGCGGCACGGAATCCAGTTGGCATCGACCGCTCAGCGCGTGATGCTTTTCGCACCTGGAAACCGCTCGCTCGCCACGGGGAGCCGAGCCGATGAGAGAGGCCGCTGTGGAGATCCGAGACGCGACTGCCGCCGACTGGCCGGCGATCTGGCCCTTCTTCCACCAGATCGTCACCGCCCAGGAGACCTACGCCTACGACCCCGCGATGACGCGGGAGCAGGCCGAGTCGCTATGGATGGCGCCGTCGAACTCACCGCAGGCCCGAACCAGCGTCGCGGTCGATGCTGATGGCACTGTCCTGGGCAGCGCCAACATGTACCCGAACCGGCCGGGGCCCGGTGCGCACGTCGCGAGTGCCAGCTTCATGGTGGACGCGTCTGCTCGCGGCAAGGGCGTGGGCCGTGCCCTCTGCCAGGACATGATCGACTGGGCCGGCCGGGAGGGCTTCCGCGCGATCCAGTTCAACGCGGTGGTCGAGACGAACGAGTCGGCGGTGAAGCTCTGGCAGGCGCTCGGCTTCCAGATCATCGGCACCGTCCCCGAAGCCTTCCACCACCCGACCCACGGCTACGTAGGTCTCCATGTCATGCACCGCCCACTCTGACCGCCTATGGCGCGGAAGTCTGCTTGGATCGGCTCATGAGCGAGTCCCGCGCCCGGCGCATGTGGCGAGTCCTGGAGCCGTACCACGCGATCAGCTACTTCGCGCCCGACACCAGACAGGCCACTGACGCACTAGGTCTGCGCGGTGGCTGGATGAGCTACTTCGGCTGCCGGGCGGCTCCCCTCGGCGCAGTAGGCCCAGACGTGGTCGCGGCACTCTTCTACAACTTCCACCCGTCGATGGTCGCCCGCGCGATCCCCGACGCTTGGAACTACGCCTCACCCGAGCAGCTGCTCGCCGCTCGCCTCAAGGCGGTCGACAGCGCAGTACGCCGTCTCCTGCCCGACCCCGGTACGTCGGTACGCCGTACGGCTGAGCTGGCTCGTCGGGCGGCCGAGCTGGCTCCGGTAGCGGGCAGGGCTCTCGGCGCGGCCAACGCGGCGCTGGAGTGGCCCGACGAACCGCACCTGGTCTTGTGGCAGGCGACCACCATCCTCCGGGAGTCCAGAGGGGACGGGCACGTCGCCGCGTTGGTCGGGGCGGAGTTGAGCCCTTGCCAGGCGTGTATCACCATCTCTGCCGCAGGTGGACCGCCCAAGCAGGTGTTCCAGGTCAACCGCCGCTGGAGCGACGAGGAGTGGGCCGAAGCCGAGGACGACCTCAAGTCACGAGGCCTGCTCGACACGGACAGCGTACTGACCGAGGCGGGTCGCGCGCTGCGTCAGCAGGTCGAGGACACCACCGACAGACTGGCCGAGCAGGGCTGGTCAGTCTTCGGCGACGAGGCCGCCGCGGAGCTCGACCGCCTGATCCGCCCGATCAGCGGCATGATCATGGCGTCCGGCGCGGTCCCACCCGACAACCCGATGGCCATGCGCTGGGAACCAGAGGAATTGCCGTCTACCGCTTCTTCTGCGGACCTCGGACGCTGACGTAGATCAGGGACACTCCGAACGCAGCGACGATCGGCCCGACGATCGCCCAGAGCGAGCTTCCGGTCATCGAACTGCCGCCGATATACCCGAGCCCCTGCAGCGCCCAGACGACGCCCACCACCGTGACCAGGATGCCCAGCGCCACGAACACAGCCTTCTTCATGCTCCGACCCTAGCCGCATCGGCCACCGATTCCTCCTCTCCGGCCGATCTCCGGGCGGGGATCTCAGGAGGTCCGCAGACCCGCCCGGGCCGCTTGGAGGACCGCGGTCGTGAGGGCGGTGAGCACGGCCGAGTCGAGTTTCCAGTGTTGCCAGTAGAGCGGCACGTCCACATATTTGCCTTGGGCAACCTCGACCAGGCGGCCGGCGGCGAGATCCCGTTCGACGACCTCTTCCTCGATCATCCCCCAGCCCAGACCGAGGCGGATCGCCCGGACGAACGGTCCCGGCGCCGGGATCGAGTGCACCGGCGGGTCGAGCCGGCGGCGGGTGACCTTGCGGATCAGCCGATGCTGCAGCATGTCCTTCGGGTTGAACACCATCATCGGCGCCACCGCGAGCGCCTCGGGGAGCGGTCGGCCGGTCACCCAGCGCTCGGCGAACTCCGGGCTCGCGATCGACAGGTAGCGCATCTTCCCGAGCGCCTGAACCCGGCAGCCCTGCACCGGCCTCGGGTCAGCTGTCACCGCGGCGAGCACGGTGCCGTTCCGGAGCAGTTCGGCCGAGTGGTCCTGATCCTCCTGACGGAGGTCGAACGCGGTCACCAACTCCGGCGGTACTGCGAGCAGCGCCGGCAGGAACCACCCGTTCAGCGAGTCCGCGTTCACCGCGATCGGCAGCCGCAGGCCTTCGGCCTTGCCCTTGACCGCGGCGATCGCCTCGGACTCCAACAGCGACACCTGCCGTGCGAGGCGGAGAAGCGCCTCCCCTGCCTCCGTACTCCTGGCCGGCTTGGTCCGCTGAATCAGCACCTGTCCGAGGTGGGTCTCCAGCGCCTTGATCCGCTGACTGACGGCCGACGGGGTGATCTGCAGGCGTCGCGCGGCCGCGTCGAAGCTGCCCTCGTCGATCACGGCCGCGAAGGTGTCCAGCTGCGCTGCATCGATCTGCATACTGCGGAGTCTATTGGGCGATGAAGTGCAGCTAATGGTGATGAAGAATCTTTAGCTGGAATACCTGTCGCGACGACCCTACGGTCGAGACATGCCCCTCCTCGCCGGCTTTGCCACGTCGCTGTCCCTGATCGTCGCGATCGGGGCGCAGAACGCCTTCGTCCTGCGGCAGGGGCTGCGCCGCGAGCACGTCCTGCCGGTGGTGCTGACCTGCGCCCTCTCCGACGCTCTCCTGATCTCCGGCGGAATCGCCGGCCTCGGAGCACTCCTGACCAGCAGCCCCCTCGCGCTGAGCATCGCGAAGTACGGCGGTGCCACATTCCTCTTCGGGTACGCCGTGATCGCGGCGCGGCGGGCGATCAACCCCGGCGTGATGAGCCCGGCGGATCACGCGCCGGCCGCGTTGCGCAGCGTCGTACTGACCTGTCTCGGGTTCACGTATCTCAACCCGCACGTCTATCTCGACACCGTGGTGCTGCTCGGCGCGTTGGCGAACCAGCGGGGCTCGGACGGGCGCTGGCTCTACGGTGTCGGCGCGGTCGCCGCCAGCTTCGGGTGGTTCTTCGCGCTCGGGTTCCTGGCCCGCAAGCTCGGACCCGTCTTCGCCCGGCCCCGCGCCTGGCAGTTCCTCGACGCCGGCATCGCCCTCGTCATGACCACCCTCGCCGTCTGGATGCTCCTGCCCTGAGCACCTCGCCGGGTGGATGCTCCTGCCCTGAGCACCTCGCCGGGTGGATGCTCCTGACCTGATCTAGCGTGAGATCAGCTGCATCCGCTTGCTGGTCAGGGGGTTCGCGTGGACGTGTCGGTGTTGTGCGATGCGGTGGCGGTGTTCCCCGAGCCCGTGGAGGCGGCGCTGCCCGGATGGTCGCCTGAGCACCAGCACTGGACCGAGGCGAACCTCCCGGGGAACGTGGATGCCGCCGGCGGCTGGTGGCTGCACTTCCACAGCTACCTGGTGACCAGCGACCGGGGTGCCACGCTGGTCGACACCGGGATCGGCCCGGCCGGTGGAGAGGCGGCGAACTGGCTGGGGACGACCGGGCGACTCCCCGAGCTCCTCGAGGCCGCCGGCGTACGCGAGGCCGACATCGGCACGGTGATCCTCACCCACATACACCTCGATCACGCCGGCTGGAACACCGCCGGGGAGCACCCGCGCTTCGGCAACGCGACGTACGTGGTGCAGCAGGCGGAGCTGGATCACGCGCACGGCGGACCGACGTACGAGCGGTTGATCCAGCCGATCGCCGACGCCGGGCAACTCCGCGCCGTCGAAGGTGAGACCTTGCTGGACGGCGGCCTGCGGCTGTTGCCGACGCCGGGGCACACTCCTGGGCATCAGTGTGTGGTGACTCAGCGGGCAGTGCTTGGCGGGGACGTACTGGTGCACCCGGCGCAGGCGCGGTGGCCGGAGCTAACCTACGTGTACGAGCGGGACCCGGTGGTCGCGGTGGCCTCCCGGCGCGAAGTGCTGGCTCTAGCGGCCGCTACTGGCATCCCGATCGCTGCAGCACACCCGCATACGGCGCTCGACGGCTCTGCCCTACCGCTGGTGGGTTCAGGTCTTGGCGATGTGGTCTGTCGCACCTACCGGCTCTGACGCGCGGGGCCACAGGGCCGGGCTCAGCGGTAGCCGGTGGTGTCGGCCGGCTTGCCGGGGTCCTGGACCTCCACGATGTAGCGCCAGGCATCAGGCTGGCTGCCGTCGAGGTCGGTGAAGCCGTAGACCTTGGCGAGCTCGCCGCTCGACACTGACTTGCCGTTCCAGCGCGCCAACTCGGGGTCCGCGGCGAGGGCGGCGACCGCGCGACCGACGTACGACGGGCTCTCCGAGATCGCGAAGTGCGGGATGTTCTCGGTCGCGTCGCGCCAGTTCGCCTCCGTGACGCCGAATCCGTCGAGCATCGCCTCGGACCGCAACCACCCGGGCGACAGCAGCACTGCGGTTGCCTGGTGCGGCGCCAGCTCGTGCGCCAGGGCGAAGGCCATCCGGCTCACCGCGCCCTTGGCGACGTCGTAGAAGAAGGAGACCCGGTAGTTGGTCACGTTGTAGTCGTTGGTGCCGTCGGTCATCTCCACCACGAGGCCGCCCGGCGACTTGATCAGCAGCGGCAGCGCGAAGTGGCTGGTGATCGCATGGGTCTCCACGCCGAGTCGGAACAGCCGCAGGCCGCTGTCGAGGTCCGACTCCCAGACGGTCTTGTCCCAGTCCGGTTCGCCCGACTGACCCCAGATGTCGTTCACCAGGATGTGCAAGGCGCCCTGCTCGGCCTCGATCCGGTCGACGAGAGCACGAACCTGCTCAGGATCCGTGTGATCCACCCGTACTGCGATGCCGTGGCCGCCCGCCGCGTCCACCAGTTCCGCGGTCTCTTCGATCGTCTCCGGCCGTTTCATCTCCGACTGCTGTGCGCGGGTCGTCCGTCCCGTCACGTAGACGGTCGCCCCGGCGGCGCCCAGCTGCACGGCGGTTCCGCGCCCGGCCGCCCGGGTCGCCCCGGTCACCAGCGCCACCTTCCCCGTCAACGGCTTGTCATTCATGCCCTGCTCCCTCCTCGAACGCCGGACTCCCCGGCTAGCCATACGCCGTATGATTTCTGTACCATACGACGTATGGTTAATGCTGGCAAGGCTGGTCCCGGGCGCAGCGGTCGGCCGCGGTCGGGCGAGGAGCGGCTCAGCCGGCAGGCGATCCTCGAGGCGGCGCTGCGGATCGTGGACGACGAGGGCATCGACGCGATGACGATGCGCCGGCTCGCCGCCACGCTCGGCGTGAACCCGATGTCGATCTACCACCATCTGCCGAACAAGGCGGCGGTCTTCGCCGGGCTGGCCGAACTAGTGTTCGCGGACGTCGACTCGCCCGACCCTGGCGATGGCGTCCCCTGGCAGGACCAACTGAAGGACGCCGCCCGCGCTTATCGCAACGCCTTGAGAGCCCATCCGAACCTCGCGCTGCAGGTCCTCTCCGACACGTCCGCGGTCTCCGACGTAGTGGTGACCACGGTTGAACCGTTCTATCGCGCTCTGGATCGTGCCGGCCTCTTGCCGCGCCAGATCTTCGAGTCCGTGAACACCTTGATCGACTTCATCCACGGCTTCTCGCTCGGAGAGGCCGCGGTCCGCGCCGACACCTTCGACCTCGCCCCGGATCTGCTGACCCGGGTCCAGAACCTTCCACCGGGCAAGGCTCCGACGCTGACCCGGGTGGTCGAATCCCTCGGCGAAGAAGGGCTGCACTACGACTTCACCGAGGGCTTCGAGTCCGGACTGACTACGCTGGTCAACGGCTTCAGCGCTACCTGGACCTAACCGAGTCCGGCCGGACTGAGCGTCAGTCTGGGGCCGGGACTGTCTCGTCGGGGGATGGGGAGGCGACCTGGCGGGGTTTGGTCTTGGGCTTGTGGCGGGAGATGGCGACGCCGAGGAGGCAAAGGGCGCCCCCGGCGAAGGCGAGCGGAGCCGGCGCCTCGTCCAGGAGGAGCCAGGCCAGGAAGATCGTTAGGGGTGGGACCAGGTAAGTGGTGGCGCCCATCTTCCCGGCGCTGGTCCTCGCGAGGGCGTAGGCCCAGGTGGTGAAGGCCAAGGCAGTGGGGAACGCACCGAGGAAGACGACCCACCAGATCGTGGATGGCCGTGCGTCGGCCGTCTCGCGAACGAGGGCCGGGGCGAAGGGCAGGCAACTGATGGCGCCGATCGTGCAGGCCAGCCAAGTCACCTCCAGTGCCGGAAGGCGTCCGAGCAACGGCTTCTGGGCGACGACTCCGATGGCGTAGGCGACGGCCGCCGCTACGCAGAGGATCACGCCCCAGGTCTCGGCCTTGCCCTCGGACGACGACGTGCCGATCAGGACGACGCCACCGAACGCGGCGATGCTTCCGATCACCAGTTGCCGCGGGAATCCCTCGGCCAACAGGAGACCGGCCAGCAGCGCGATCAGTAGCGGGCCGATGTTCACGAGCATGGCCGCGGTACCGGCGTCGAGTCGTTGTTCGGCCTCGTTCAGAGCCACGTTGTAGACGCCGAACCACAACAAGCCGCAGATCAGCAGCAACTTCCAATCACCCCGGGCGGGCCAGCGCCGAGGGCGGCTGAAGACGAACGCCCCGAGCAGCAGACTGCCGACGAGCAACCGGCCCAGCGACAGCGCACCGGCCGAGAACTCGTGTCCCACATGCCGGATCGCCACGAAGGCCGAGGCCCAGAGCACCACCGTCACGCCCGCCGCTCCCGCAGCGAGCAAACCCTGCCGCCGATCCGTCATCATCACCCTCCGACCGTAGGCGCCCCACCGTTCGGCCGGCACCGAATATTGAACGCCCGAGAACGCACGAGTGTGAGCCCCCGCCAACGCGGGACCGCGAACCTCGGCGGACCGAGGGCGGGGCTGGCGGCACGACGTGTCGTTCTACTTCGTCGACCGCACCCTTCGTTCGCCGGATGGCCTCATCGCTGTCCGCCCTCTTCGCCGGCTAGCTCCTCGGCATCGTCGTTGGCACGAACTCGCGGCGGTGGCAGGGTGAACGGGGTGATCAATGCCGTCAGGAGTAGCGGCACGGTCAGCCCCGCGACCAGGATCGGCAGGCTGAACCAGACCGACCCGAGCGCGAACCCGGCGTAGACCGCCACCGCGAACACCTCGGCGAACAGCCCCGACACCGACGTCACTGTCGCGCGAGCAGGACCCTGGATGGCGTCCTGCAGCCGTGCCTCGGCGACGACGATGACGAGTTGCATCACCCCGTATCCGACGGCGATCGGCACGAAGCCCTGCGCCGTCCCGCTGAGCGATCCCCAGGCCAGCAACCCGGCAGCCAGCCCCAGCGCCACTCCGAAGAACGACGCGCGCCTCTGGTACGCCGGTCCCGCGAGCGCACCGCCGATCGCCTGGGCAGCCACCGTGCCGGCGATCAGCAACGGCACCAGCGTCGTCGAGGCGCCGACATCCCTTGCCAGCAAGGGGAAGTACTCGTCGAACGCCAGGAATCCACCCAGCAACGCGACCAGGGCAACAGCCTTCCGGACAGTACGGCTGGTCGACGCCTCGGCCAGACCCGAGCGCAGCATCAGCGCATACCGACCCAACGGCCCGTGCCTGGTGCCAGGCTCCACCTCCTCCGTTTCGTCAGCCGTGGCGACACGCGCCGCCTCAGGCAGGGACAGGGCTACAACTACTTGCATCAGGCAACTGAGCAGGCTGACGGCACCCACCAGGGGGTACCCGCCGAGCTCGTACAGCGGCGCTGCCAGCAGAGTGGCCGCCAGGTTGAGGACCAGCGATGCCGACCTCGCCCGACCGATCAGCCCGGCATATCTGTCGGCGGCCCCGCGCGCGGCGAGCTCGTCGTACACGAGGGCTTCGAAGGTTCCGGAGATCAGCGCGGAGCTGACACCCCACAGGACGAAGCCCAGCGCGAACCCGGCGTACGAGGGGACGACGATCCAGCTGGCGAAGCCCAGTCCGCTGAGGACCGAGCCGAGGACCAGTAGTCTGCGTCGGGAGAACGTGTCCGCCAGGGCGCCCGAGGGCACCTCGAGGAGGAACGCGGTCGTCGACCAGATGATGAACAGCGTCGAGATCTCGGCCGCCGACAGCCCGTGATCCGTGAACAGCAACTGGTACAGCGGATACAGCGGGATGAAGTCCTGCAGCGCCTCGTACGCGACGATGCGGGCGGACAGGCTTCGCGGTACGGCGCTCATCGCAGCCCTCCCGGTCGGTGGATCGGGGGGCTCGGAGCAGCTAGGCGGTCAGGAGGTCAAAGGTGCGGGCTCGAGTAGGTCATGTCTAAGAAGGTATCCGGGAAGTCACTGCCGGAACAGATCTTTTGTGCCGGGTGTGGACAAGTGCAGCACCTGGTACCGCGTGCCCGGCACGATGCCTGGTTCGCCGCTCCACAAGGTGAAGTGGACCAGTTCCCAGCGGGTCGGGTCCACCGCGATCGCCGAGCTGTGGACACCCGCCATCGCGGCCGTACTCCGCAGGACCTCGGCAGCCTCGGCGACGGGTTCGGCCGGATCGATGTCAGGCGGCAGCATCAGCGTGTGCTTCGTCGCGGCCACCGCGGGCTGGTCGATGTCGGGTCCGGTCAGGGTCTCCACTCCGGTCCAGTGCCGCACAATCGGGCGCCCGAACGACTTGCAGATCCCGCTGAAGAAGGCGCCGCCCCAGAGGAACCGGCTCATCCCCGCCGTGTCGTTCCACAGGTAGAAGGGCGCGTACTGATTCACGGTCGAGCCGTTCGCCTGGTCCTGGACCAGGTAGGCCTTCACCCCCAGCCCGTCGAAGTCGTCCGTGCGCGCGCCCAATGTCTCCACCCGCCGCCGGATGATCCCCATGTCGTAGTCCGCCGGCAAAGTGATCTCGTACTGCATCGCGTACACGCGCCCACTCCCTTTCGTCGACTGCCGTACATACTAGTAGGTACAGAAGGGCGCTCGTCCAGCCCGACAGGTAATTCGGAAGCCAACCGCACCGACGGTCCGGCAGGGTTGGGGAATGAGCGATGTTGGCGAGCGGGTATGGCGGAAGCTTCCGGATGGTGCTCGGGAAGGTCTGACTGCCGGCGTGAGCCCGTCGGAGTTGCAGACGGTCCTGCTGGAGGTCAGCCGCGCCCGCGCCGCGGCCGTCACTCCTGCGCGAGTCATGCGGCGCTGGCAGGAGGACCGGTTCGTCCGGCCGTCCACGGCGGATCCGCGAGCACTCGTGAAGACCCAGGCGATGCTGTGGGAACGCCTGCCGGAGCGATTCGCGGGCGTCGAGTTGTCGCCGGTCACCCCGCTCGGCACCTGCTCGTCCGTCGCGACGATCGACCAGAACCGGGTGGTCAGCACCATCCGCAGTACGGAGGTCGCGAGCGACCCGACCAACGAACTCGCGATCGAGGCCGCCGTACGCCGACGGGCCGGTCAGGTCCGGGTGGACCTCGCCGCCTGTCAGCGGGTGGTTCGCGCCCAGGCCGTCGACGGGCCCGGGCTGTTCGCGCACTTCCAGTTGTTCGCGCTGGTGTCGAGCGCGCGGGATACGGGGTCGGGACGGGTCGAGGCGGAGATGCTCGTGGATCACCTGCGCTTCTGGCACGACGTACTGGGCGATGAGGCACGGCTGACCTTCACCATGTTCGCGCCGTCCGCAGTACGGGAGCGGATCGACGACACCGTGCGGCTTGCGCTCAAGGTGGAGTTCGCCGAGGATGCGGAGCGGACGACGGGATCGAACTACTACTTCGGTACTGCGCTGGGCGTGGGCCTGGGCGATGCCGATCTGGGCGATGGCGGGTTCACTCGGTGGACCGCGGACCTGCTGGGTGACGCGAAGGAGCGCTGCCTGATCTCGTGCGTGTCGACCGAGCGCCTGACCGCCGTGCTCAATCCCGGAGGTTGAGCGACGCAGCTTCGGTGCTGATCAGGACGACGGTGCTGTCATCGGTCAGCGGCAACTTGTCTCGCGCGGCCCGTACGCCGGCCAGGGTGGCGGCTCCACTCGCACCGGAGGAGATCCCTGCGGCACCGAGGTCGTCGACCGCTTGGAGTGCCTGGGACTCCTCCACGGTGACGGATGCGTCCATTCCGGCTCGCAGTACGGGCCAGGCGAGGCTGGACGGGGTACCGCAGTTCAGGCCGGCCATGACGGTTGTACTGGTCTCCACTGTCACGGGCTTGCCGGCTAGCAGGCTGCTGGTGATGCAGGCAGCCCGTGCGGGCTCCACCCCGAGCACTGACGGCGCCACTGAGCCGCTGCGGTAGTGGGTGACTGCCGCTTGAGCCACGGAGCCCACACCCATCGGTATTACGACCAGATCGGGCTGCAGGTCGATCTCGCGGAACAGCGTCGAGTACCCGTCGACGATGTGCTGCGGCACGACCTCATAGCCGGGCCAAGCCGAGTCCTGGATCAGCACAGCACCATCGGTGGCTGCCTCGGCCGCAGCAACCACAGCAGCGTCGTACGAGTCCTCGATGATCGTGACGGTGGCGCCCTCGGAGCGAATGGCCTCGATCGCAGGAGCGCTCACGACGTTCGGGATGAACACGTGCGACTCGAGGCCGAGCATGGCGGCCATGCGGGCTACTGCACGACCGTGGTTGCCATCGGTCGCGGTGACGAGTTCAGTCACGGCCGGCCGGTCCTGCAACGTGCGGTGGATTGCCCACCAGGCTCCGAGCGCTTTGAAGGCGGGCAGGCCCAGCCGCTGCGACTCGTCCTTCACCAGTACGCGGCCGACACCTAGCTCTGCAGCTAACGCCGGTACTTCGGTCAGCGGCGTCCGCCGGTAGTCGGCCAGTCCTTGGTGGAAGGCCAATACGTCAACGGGCGCGGCTGAGCAGCGCCAGACCCGAGCGGCCGGGTTGCTGTACCAGAGCACTACCTGGCCACCGGAGCACTACCTAGGCGACCAGCGCGAACGCCTGCGCGGAGGTCGAGTACGTCCCAGGGGACGAAACGGTGCGCTGCGGCGACGACTCGGCCACCCGAATCGACGAGGTCTGCAGCCGCAGCGGCACGGTGGCCCGCACTGCGGTGGCGAGGTCGAACTGCACCTCGGCGAGCAGGTCGGACAGCTCGAGATCCAGCGCGCGGCAGATCGCGGCCAGGATCTCCGAGGACGGCTCCTTGCGGCCGCGCTCGATCTCGGACAAGTAGGGCACCGACACCTGGGCCTGGTCGGCGAGCTCGCGCAGGGTGATCCCCCGCTCGCGCCGCAGCCGGCGGAAGACGTTTCCGATCACCTGGCGTAGCAACACGTCTGGTCCTCCTCGGTCCGATGTCCTGTACCGAGTGTGCCACCCCGCCCGGGTCTGCGGTGGGCAGATCTGCCAAGGGCAGATTCCCGGGCCATACCGCCGCGTGGCACCCACGCTGGAGACATGAGCGAGACCACGTCACCGAATGCCCTCGACAACCACATCTACCAGCGCCTGCTCTGGCAGCGCATCGTCGTGCTCGGCGAAGAGATCAAGGACGAGAACGCGAACGCCCTGTGCGCCCAGCTGATCCTGCTGAACGCCGAGGACCCCAAGGCGGACATCTCGCTGTACATCAACTCCCCCGGCGGCTCGGTGTCGGCGGGACTGGCGATCTACGACACGATGAACTTCATCAGCAACGACGTCGCGACGTACGCGATGGGGCTGGTCGCCTCGATGGGCCAGGTGCTGCTGACCTGCGGCACGCCCGGCAAGCGGTTCGCGCTGCCGCACTCGCGGATCATGATGCACCAGCCGCTCGGCGGCATGGGTGGGACCGCGACCGACATCAAGACCCAGGCGGAGCAGATGATCCTGGCCAAGAAGGACTTGGCCAGGCTGCTCGCCGACCGGACCGGGCAGCCGCTGGACCGGATCGAGACGGACTTCGACCGGGATCGCTGGTTCACCCCGGAGCAGGCGCAGGAGTACGGGATCGTCGACGAGGTACTGACGCGTCCTCCAGCGCCCGTTCCGGCGTGAGCTACTACTGAGCGAGGGCTTGGGCCAGGTCGCCGGTGAGGTCGTCCGGGTCTTCGAGGCCGATGCTGAGCCGCAGCAACCCTGCGTGCGGCTTGGCCTCGTCCGCGACCAGCCGGTGAGTCAGCCCGGCCGGGTGCTGGATCAAGGTGTCCACGCCGCCCAGTGACACCGCATGGGTAATCAGCCGAAGCGACGCGGCCACCCGGGCGGCGGCGTCATACCCGCCTGCGGTGGTGAAGGCCAGTACTGCGCCGGGCCCCGCCTGCTGCCGGCCGATCAGCCCGCGCGGGTCGCACTCGGGGAGGCCCGGGTAAAACACCTTGTCCACAGCCGGGTGGGTGCTCAGCCAGTCAGCCACCTTGGCTGCCGAGGCCTGCTGCGCGCGCACCCGTACCGGCAGTGTCTGGAGCCCGCGGTGCAACTCGTACGCCGCCAACGGGTGCAGGAGTGCTCCGGTGAGGGCACGGACCTGCCGGAGCCGGGCGGTCCACTCGGTGTCGGCGGCAACCAAGCCGCCCATCACGTCGCCGTGCCCGCCGAGGTACTTCGTCGCCGAGTGCAGGACCAGCGTGGCCCCTTGCGCTCTTGGCTGCTGGAGCACCGGGGTGGCGAAGGTGTTGTCCACCAGCACCGGTACGCCGTTGGCCAGGCGGACCACCTCGACGATGTCCACGAGTTCCACCGTCGGGTTGGCGGGGGTCTCCACCAGTACCAGCCCGGTGTCCGGCTGGAGCGCCTCGGCGATACCACCCGGGCTCGTCCACGTGACCGTCGTACCGAGGAGGCCTGTGGACAACAGGTGGTCCGAGCCGCCGTACAGCGGGCGGACGCCGACCACGTGCGGGAGGCCCGCCGCGACGGTCGCCAGCAGGCAGGCGGTGAGGGCGGCCATGCCGCTGCCGAACGCGACGGCTCCCTCGCACTGCTCGAGTTCGGCGAGAGCCTCCTCGAGGCGGGCGACGTTCGGATTCCACAGGCGCTGGTAGACGAGGCTGCCGCCGTCCGGGCCGTTGCCGAGCGCCAGCGCGTCGTACGACGCGCCGCCGGCGGCCACACCGGGCAGCGGGTAGGTCGTGGAGAGGTCGATGGGCGGGACGTGGACGCCGAGCGCGGGGAGGTCGTCACGGCCGGCGTGCACGGAGCGGGTGTCGGGCTGAGTCATCTTCGCCTCCTTCGGGTGAGGCGAGGATGGAATCTTCTGCAGATTGAGCGCAATAGTTCCGAAGAAAATTCGTCCACAGGCTTGTCCACACGCTGTGGATTCTGTGGATGAGACTTACAGTGGAGGCATGCCGAAGGATCGTCGGACGCCTGGACCGGCCCCGCGGCCGGTACCCGCTGCGCTCGACGAGGTCGATCAGGAGCTGGTCCGGCTGCTGACGGCCGACGGCCGGATGCCGAACAACGCGTTGGCCGAGGCGACCGGGATCGCGCCGTCGACCTGCCTGACGAGAGTCCGCGCGCTGCGCGAGCGCGGGGTGATCCGCGGGTTCCACGCGGACGTGGATCTGGCGGCGCTCGGGCAGCCGCTGCAGGCGATGGTGGCGATCCGGATCGGAGCCCACTCACGCGACGAGATCGACCGCTTCCGCCACCAGGCTCCTCGCCTGCCGGGCGTGCTCGCGCTGTACCACGTCAGCGGCGCCAACGACTACCTGCTGCACGTGGCCGCCGCTTCCCCCGACGCGCTCCGCGAGTTCGTCCTGGACCACCTCACCGCAGATCCTGCGGTCAGCCACGCCGAAACCAGCCTCATCTTCGAACACGTCCGAGGCATCCCCACTCCCTGACGCGTCAGACGAGCAGCTCGGGGTCGATGGCTTCCGCGTCGATGCCCACCAGCTCCCACCGGGCGATCACCGGCAGGTAGGCGCCACTGGTGATCAGCGGATCGCTCGCCACGATCTGCTGCGCCTCGGCGAGGTCAGCGCACCGGAGGAGATAACCGGCGGAGACGCCGGTGGCCGGCTCTCCCTCGAACGCTCCACCCAGGAGCACGGCCTGCCGGCTGATCAAGGAGTCGATGAACGGCTCGTGTTCCGGTACGTCGGCAGGCCCGTCCGGCACCTCGGTCAGCAGCACCCGGAAATACATCCCCACAAGCTAGCCGCGGACCGGCTGCTGGGCCATCACTCGGCCAAGGACTAGCGGGGCTTCAGGTTCCAGGCTTTGGCGAGGAGGGTGTACGAGGCGCGGCGCTCGGCCGGGTTGTGGATGTTGGTGGTGATGATGAGCTCGTCGGCGCCTGCGGACTCCGCTCGGCGTGCCAGGTCTGCCGCTACCTGGTCCGGGGTACCTACTGAGACCAGGCCCGACCATTCCTCGACGGCTGCTCGTTCGCCTTCGGACCACGGGTAGGCCGCGGCTTCCTCAGGGGACGGCAGCGGGCCGGGGCGGCCGGAGCGGAGACGAAGCATGGACAGTTCGTTCGCTCGAGCCAGAGCCTGGGCGCGTTCCTCGGTCTCGGCGACGATCGCGGCCAGGGCGAGGATCGCGTGCGGCTGGGACTGCTCGGGCGAAGGCTGGAACATCTCGCGGTAGGTGCGGATCACGCCTGCCGGGTCAAGGGTGCCGAAGTGGCCGGCGTAGGCGAAGCCCGTGCCGAGCGCGGCAGCCGCCTGGCCGCCGTACGCGCTGGAGCCGAGGATCCACACGGGCGGCAGCGGTACGTCGTCCGGCTGCGCGGAGATCGGGGCGAACGGGTGGCCCGCCGGGAAGCCCTCGGCGTACGCGCGCAGTTCGGTGTACTGCTCTGGGAAGTCGTCGGCGCTCAGAGCCTCGCGGCTGCGGCGGAGGGCCAGCGCGGTGCGTTGGTCGGTGCCGGGGGCTCGGCCGATGCCGAGGTCGATCCGGTCCGGGTAGAGGCCGCCCAGCACGCGGAAGGTCTCGGCGACCTTCAGCGGCGAGTGGTTCGGCAGCATGATCCCGCCGGAGCCGACTCGGATCGTCGAGGTCGCCGCGGCGACGGCCGCGATCATCACCTCAGGACTGGAGCTGACCACGCTCGGTATGTTGTGGTGCTCGGCGAGCCAGTACCGCTGATACCCGGCGGCTTCGGCGGTGCGCGCCAGCTCCAGGGTCTCGTGCAGCGCCTGGGACGGTCGCGTCCCGGTCGGCACGGGCGAAAGGTCGAGCACGGACAGCGGCATACCTTCGACACTCACGTTCAACAGCCAACCACCCGTCCCCAACCCCTATTCCACCCACCCGTACTGCGTGTCGCCGAGTGGGCGGGATCAGGCGGGGTAGGCGGTGGAGGTGCGGGCTTCGCGGAGGGGGCGGGCCCACCAGGCCAAGTGGGTCAGGAGGGTGGAGGCTGCCTGCGGGGTGGTGGGGTCTGCCGGGTTGCCGTCGGGGGTGAACGGGTCCGTGGGTTGATGGAAGCTGAGGGTTTCGCGGATGGTGACGGCGTGGAGCTCGCCGAAGACCTGGCGGAGTTGCTCGGCCGCACGGAGTCCCCCGGAGCGGCCGCCGTAGACGATGAAGGCGACGGGTTTGGCGTACCAGGGGCGGCGGACGGCGTCGATCGCGGTCTTCAGGTCACCGGGATAGCCGTGGTTGTACTCGGGGCAGACGATGACGATCGCATCCGCCTCGTCGATCCGCGCGGGCAGCTCGGTCAACGGCGTCTGGTCGAGGTCCACCATATCGAGCTTGAAGTCGTCGCGTTGCTCCACCTGCCGGCCGAACCAGTCGGCCACGATCGTGCCGAACTTGCCCGGCTCGGAGTTCCGGACGAGCAGGACCAGCCGCAGCGGATGAACTGTCACCTTGCGGACCGTAGTACCTCAACAAGACTTGAGGTCAAACCAGCGAACGGGCCGCCGGAGGCTCAGCTCCAGCGGCCCATCGATACGCGGGTGGTCTAGTCCGATCCGGAGGCAGGGGTCTCGGGGCGGGAGGGGTTGGCGGGGGTGTCCGGGTCCGCGGTTTCGGGGTCGGCTGCGGCGGGCTCGGCCGGCTGGTCGGAGGGCAGGGGTATGGAGGCGGGTGGCCGCGGTGGAGTTTGCGTGGAGAGGGCTGTGTTCGCAGCTCGCATCAACTCGACGGACTCCGCCGACCCTGAAGGCTGCGACGACTGCGACCGCTCCGATTCCTCCGATTGCTCTGAGGACTCCGATTGAGCTGAGGACTCCGGTGGCTGGGACGGGTCCGCGGTGTCGGACTGGAGGACGCCCACCTCGGTCCAGGCCGTGGTGACGGCGGAGACCTGCGGGGAGTCAGCGCCGAAGAGGGTGGTGGCCGCCGCGATCGTGGCCTGGGCGAAGTCGATGAAGGTAGCCGTCTCCGACAACTCGCCAGAGGTGAGAGTGGAGTACCAGATCCGGCCGGCATCCCCGTACGCGTTGCCGCCGAGCTCCTTCGCCACCAAGTAGAAGGCGTGGTTCGGGATGCCCGAGTTGATGTGGACGCCGCCGTGGTCGGCGGTGGTTTCGACGTATCCGGACATGTGGGCCGGCTGGGGATCCCGCCCCAGCCGCGGATCGTCGTACGCCGTGCCCGGTGCCTTCAGCGAGCGCAGTGCGGCACCACTGACGCCCGGGCGAAAGATGCCGGCACCGATCAGCCAGTCGGCGTCGGCGGCACTCTGGCCGAGGTGATGCTGTTTGGCGAGCGATCCGAAGACGTCGGAGATGCTCTCGTTCAGCGCGCCCGACTGCCCCTCGTAGGCGAGGTTGGCCGTGTACTGCGTGACGCCATGGGTGAGTTCGTGGCCGGTCACGTCGATGGACCGGGTGAAGTCGCCGAAGATCTCCCCGTCCCCGTCGCCGAAGACCATCTGCGCGCCGTCCCAGAAGGCGTTCGCGTAGCCGCGGTCGAAGTGCACGGTCGAGCTCAGCAGCAGCCCCGCGCCGTCGATCGAGTCGCGCCCGAAGCACTCCTGGAACATGGCCCAGGTCGCGCCCGTCCCGTCGTACGCCTGGTTGACCGCCAGGTCCGTGGTGGCGGGCGCGCCCTCGGCGCGGACCACGGTGCCGGGCAGTGAGGTGCCGTGCTCCGCATCGTGGACGACTCGTCGCGGGCCTTGTGCGGGCCCTTCATCCTGGGAAGGAGCAGCATCCTGGAAAGGAGCGGCATCCTGGGAAGGAGTCGCCGAGGGCCGGGCCCGGAACACGGCGTCGTGCTGCAGCGACTGGCGGTAGCGAGCGCGCAGGTTCGGGTCATCCGCGGTCCGCTCCAGGTGCTCGAGCAGGTACGGCGGGACGATGTGATGGACCGTCATGACCAGATGGTGCCCTTTCGAACGGGTACAGCAAAGGGCGAAATGCGGTAAAGTCGAGGATTTGTGGCTACCACCAGAGAAATGAAGGAAATCGGCTCTGGGAACCTGCGAAGGATAGTTTATCACGAGGGGTTGGAATTGCTGAATCCGGTCCAGGCTGAACAGGTTTACCTGACGACTTTCTATACGACGCTCGACCGTGAACGGGAGCGTACGGAGAGTCGCCGTGGCGACGAGCAGGTCGCCGGCACCCGCAACGCGCAGGCCCTGCACCAGCGCGACGGCCGGATCCGCGACCTCAACGCCCGGCTGTCCCGGCTGAACTCGGCCGAGGAGGGGCTGTGCTTCGGCCGGCTGGACGACGAGTCCGGCGAGGTGCTGCACATCGGCCGGATCGGTCTGCACGACGAGGAGTACGAGCCGCTCCTGGTGGACTGGCGGGCCCCGGTCGCCAGGCCGTTCTACATCGCCACAGCGGTGGCGAATCACGGCATCGTGCGCCGCCGGCACATCCAGACCCGGCTCCGTCAGGTGGTCGACGTCTCCGACGAGCAGCTCGATCTGGACCGGACCGCGGACGGCGCGTCCCAGCCCGGTGGCGGGGTGATCGGCGAGGCGGTGCTGCTGAACGCGCTCGAGGCCCGGCGGACCGGCACGATGGAGTCGATCGTCCGGACGATCCAGGCCGACCAGGACCGGATCATCCGCTCGGACCTGGCCGGGGTGCTGGTGGTCCAGGGCGGTCCAGGCACCGGCAAGACGGCAATCGCGCTGCACCGCGCGGCTTTCCTTTTGTATACACATCGGGAGCAACTCGAAAAACGCGGAATCCTGGTAGTCGGCCCCAATTTAACGTTCCTAAAGTTCATCGGCCAGGTGCTGCCGTCGCTCGGTGAGGACGGTGTCCGCCTCGTCACCGTCGCCGAGCTCTACCCGGGCCTGACCGCGACGCGGCCGGAGCCGGCCGAGGTGTCCGAGGTCAAGGGCCGCGCGGTGATGGCCGAGGTGATCGAGACCGCGGTCGCCGACCGGCAGTGGGTGCCCGCCGAGCCGCTCGAGCTCACCGTCGACCGGACCGTACTCCGGCTGGATCCGTCGCTGTTCGAGGACGCCCGCGCCAGGGCTCGCGCCCGCCGGCTGACCCACAACCAGGCCCGGCCGTTCCTCCTGAAGGACATCATCGACGCGCTGACCGGCCAGTACGCGGACATCATCGGCGAGGACCCGCTCGGCGGCGAAAACCTGCTCGACGACTACGACCTGCAGGAACTCCGCGCCGAGGTGGAGGCCGAGCCGGCCGTGGTCGCGTTGCTCGACCGCCTCTGGCCGCTGCTCACCCCCGAGGACCTGCTGGTCGACCTGTACGGCGATGAGGACCGGCTCGCGTCGGCGGCTCCGCAACTCAGCCCGCTGGACCGCGAACACCTGCTCCGGTACGGCGACGACTGGAGCCAGGCTGATGTCCCGCTGCTCGACGAGGCGGCCGAGCTCCTCGGCGACGACGGGCGCGACCGGGCCCGCGAACGCGCGGAGCGAGCCCGGGCGATCGCCTATGCCCAAGGCTCCCTGGACGTGTTGTCGGGCTCGGGGTCTACCGACTACGACGAGGACGACGAGGCGGAGATCCTCAGCGCCAAGGACATCCTCGACGCGGAGACCCTCGCCGCGCGGTACGAGGCTGGGGACGATCGCACGCTGGCCGAGCGGGCGGCGGTCGATCGCCGGTGGACCTACGGGCACGTGATCGTGGACGAGGCGCAGGAGTTGTCCCCGATGGCGTGGCGTGCGATCGCCCGGCGCTGTCCGCTGCGCTCGATGACGCTGGTCGGGGACGTCGCCCAGACGGGTGCGGCCGGCGGCGGTACCAGCTGGGAGCAGGCGCTCGCGCCGACGTTCGGGGATCGCTGGCGGCTCGCGGAGCTGACGCTGAACTACCGGACACCGGCCGAGGTGATGGAACTCGCCGCGGATGTCCTGAAGGAGGTCGACCCGACCGCGAAGCCACCTCGCTCCGTCCGCTCCACCGGGGTGAAACCGTGGCACGTGGAGGTCCCGGCCGCCGAGCAGGCGGCGTACGTGAGCAAGGTGGCGGGTGAAGAGGTGCAGCACGGGCAGGTCGGCGTGATCACCTCGCGGCACCGGCTGGAGATCGTGCAGGAGGCGATCGGCGACCTCGCAGATGTCACGGTGCTGACCGTCGCCGGGGCCAAGGGGCTCGAGTTCGACTCGGTGCTGGTGGTCGACCCGGACGGCATCCTGGTCGAGTCACCCCGGGGACTGCGGGACCTGTACGTCGCGCTGACCCGCTGCACTCAGCGGCTCGGCGTCATCGGCCCGCTACCCGGCGTACTCCGCGACTCGGACGCGTGGGAGATCCGGAGCTGAGGCCTGTTTCGGCCGCCCCGATCGTCCTACTTTCGGAAGATGAAGAAGCCACTTCAGTGTCTTCTCGGCTTACACAGGTGGAGAACCGAGCGCAACGAGGAGGGGCAGCGGTACCAGCTGTGCCTGCGTTGTGGGACTTCGCGCGACAAGCTCTCACTCAACGACTTCGGAGGCGGTTTCTGAGAGCTAGTGGTCGGCGCAGCATTTCTGCTGGTGCTCGACCTCGAAGGGAATGAGTACGCCGCCGGCGGCCGGCTGGACCAGGAGGACCACCCGGCCGTTGCGGCGGATGGGGCGGACGAAATCGAGGGTGTCGATCACGGTGCCGTCCTCGACCGGGAGACCGCCGAGGGCTTCCACCTCGTCGATGCCACCGCGTTCGCGGAGCTCGGCTGCGGTGAGGATCCCCCTGGCCTGTTCCTGACCGGGGAACCTGACCAGTCGTCCCGCAGTACCGAGGGCGCTTTCGACGGCGGCGACATAGGCGCCGCGGACGAGTTGGCTCGGTCCAGCGACGACTGGTTCGGCAGCGCCGGCCTGGATGATCGCCGAGCCGACCTTGCCGACGACGGGGTCTGAGCCCAGGCCACCGCCGAGTGGACCCAGGTCCGAACCGGAGATGGAGACGGCGAGGTGCGGCCGGTCGCCGCCCGGCACCACGTGGGTGCAGGCGACGACCGGACCGGACACGGTGGCGAGCAGCTGGTGCAGGAGGTGCTCGGCCTCGAGCGTGTCCCGGCTGTCAGCGTCGACGGCGATGATCACTTCTTCGGCAGAATCCAGATCGGGTTCGTGTAGAACCAGAGGTCGGCCCACGGGTCCGCGTCGCCGACCACGTCGAGCTGCGGGCCCTTCGGGTCGATCGCCGAACCGAGGTAGCCGGCCTGGCTGCGGTTCCCGTCGGTACCGCGGACGCGCACGTAGAACGCCTCCTCCGCCTTGCCGAGCGGCAGTACCAGCTCGAACGTGCCGCGCTTGCCCGAGGTGTCCCACTGCCGGACGACCTTGGTGTCGGGTGCCTTGAAGGTGTCCCGGTCGCTGACGGTGCCCTTGACCGAGCCGCGGATCGCGTCCACCCGGTTCAGGGTCGGCACGAAGTTCGCCCAGTTCGGCATCGTCTGCGCGGTGATCCGGACGACCAGCTCGACCGAGCGACCCTGGCGTACGTGCAGCGCGCCGCCGAGCGGTTCGCCGTACCGCTGGCCGACCTCGCGGACCTCGACCTCGACGCCCTTGACGAGCGCGCCGTGGTCGACCCACATCCGGCCGTTGCGCAGGCCCTCCATCACCGACAGGTAGTCGCGCCGGCTCGAGCCGACGTGGGTGCGGCTGTAGAAGCCCGGCCAGAAGTCACCCGCGGTCTGGTTGACGGTGTTGCCGTAGACCGGGTCCATGTAGCGGCCGTCGCGGTCGAACTGGGCCTGGTCGGAACCGTCCGGACGGCGCGAGGTCTCGTTCCAGTTCACGTGCGAGTCGGAGTTCGCGCTGATCCACCACGGCTTGCCCTCGGCGAGCAGGCTGTCCCACAGCCCGCCGACGGTCGCGGTCATCCAGTCGAACCCGCCCCAGGTGCGGTAGCTCTCGGCCGGGTAGCCGGGGAAGGAGTTCGCGCCTGGCGTGTTGCCGTAGAAGCCCCGTGCGCTGGCGCCGCCGATGCCCTTGGGCAGACCCGCGGCCTGGTGGCCGGGAGCGCCCTCGAAGCCGACGGCGATCCGCGGGTCGGCGTCTCGCCAGTTGCGGATCTCGTGCGGGCTGTCGATGCCGTTGCGGGCCGGGTGGTTGGCGAGGAACAGCGCGTCCTGGACCCGGCGGCGGTCGACCTGCTGGCCGAGCCACTGGATGCCGGAGACGGCGAGAGCCTCGTTAACCGGGGTGTTCGCGCCCGCGTTCTTCACGCTGCCGTCGTAGCTGTTCTCGAACTGCTTCAGTACTTCGACCTCACGGCTGCCCGGCGCGACGAAGACCGTGCCGTGCTCGGCGGCCGGGATGTTCCACTCCAGGCCCTGGAAGATCAGCGTGTCCTTCAGCTCCGACCGGGCCGCCTTGATCTGCGGGTTCACCAGGTCGACGCCGATCCGGGCGTGGGTGGCGCCACCGTGGTCGGTGATGACGAGCCAGTCGAGGCCGAACGCGGCCGCGTGCCGGGCCTGGTCGATCACCCGGTACATGCCGTCGGAGCTCAACTGGGTGTGGATGTGGTGGTCACCCGCGAGCCACACGTTGGGACGCTTGCCCTGCTGGAACACGAAGTTGTCCGGCTTGTTCGCGGCCGCGAACTGGGCGCCGGAGACGGCCAACGCGGCGGTGCCCCCGAGGATGCCGGCGGACCGGAGCAGCCCGCGGCGGGACATCTCGGTGGGCGACAGCTCGCTGTCCGGGATCGACTCGTCCAACGCCGCCGCCGTGGCCGCGTCCAGCTCGGTGTTCGGGTGGTGGTGATCATGGTCGTGGCCGTGACCATGTCCATGCCCGTGACCGTGCTCGTCCTCATGGTCGTGCGGGTGAGCGTGCGAGTGTCCCATCGTGCGTCCTCTCGGATGGCGGAAACCGCCGGGATCATCGCCTTTCCGAGTGACA
Organism: Kribbella qitaiheensis; assembly: GCF_042657745.1. Lineage (GTDB taxonomy): Bacteria > Actinomycetota > Actinomycetes > Propionibacteriales > Kribbellaceae > Kribbella > Kribbella qitaiheensis. The sequence continues at coordinate 202,573 of NZ_JBHSKE010000006.1, forward strand.
ACAAGGTGTTCTCCACATGAACCTCACAAGCCGCCTCCTGCCCCACCTTCCGTTGTCCTGCGACGACGTCGCATCTACCTGCGGGCATGGACACAGCGGCCGGACCCGGTTTGAATGGCGCGGATGAGACGGCAGGTGTGGGCGGTGGTGCTGGCGACCGTGTTGGTGGCGGTGGTCGGCGTCGTGGTCGCCCTTGCCTCCCGCAACGACGCTGCCTCCCGCGGCGGGGACCTGGATGCCGTGCCCTCTGCCGGCGAGTCGCCCACGGCAAGGACGGTCGTCACGCCTGCGCCGCCTCCGACCACCAGGCCGAGCCGGACGCGGCCGATCGTCTACGTGTTCCCGGTCGGCGGATGTAAGGCGTCGGCTTCACAGAGTCATCACGACTATCCGGCTTCGGACATCTTCGCGAAGGTGGGGTGCCGGTTCGTCGCTCCTGTGGATGGGCGGGTCGACGAGGTGACTCGGGTCGATGAGTGGGACCCGAAGACGAACGTGGGCCGGGATCGCGGTGGGTTGTCGGTGTCGGTGGTCGGGGTCGATGGAGTCCGGTACTACGGGTCGCATCTGTCGGCGATCCCGGCGGGGATCAAGCCCGGCCTCCAAGTCAGGGCCGGCCAGACGTTGGCGCTGACAGGGAAGACCGGGAGCGCTCGGGCAACGCCGGCTCATCTGCATTTTGGGATCAGCTGGCCGACTGCAGCGGGCAAGTGGTGGATCCGGCGCGGGTCGGTCTCCCCGCAGAGCTACCTGAACGCGTGGCATGACGGCAAGACGTTGTCGCCGGTCCAGGCGGTCGCCCGCGCCCGGACGGCGTACGGGGTCGATCGCGGGTGCCGCTCGTATTGCTGAGGGTCAGCGCAGCGGGCGGAAGAAGGCGCGGATGTCGTCGACCAGGAGGTCGGGGGCTTCCAGCGAGGCGAAGTGGCCGCCACGGTCGAACTCGCTCCAGTGGGTGAGGTGGTGCTCCCGCTCGAGGATGTGCCGCATCGCGGGATCGGTCGGGAACACGGCAACACCAGTGGGCACGGTGGAAGGCGGCGGCGGATCAGCCGGCGCGTGGCGGTTCTCGTAGTACAGGTTGGCCGAGGTGGCGCTCGTGTTGGTGAACCAGTAGATCGAGACATCGGTGAGCAGGTGGTCGAGCGAGACAGCATCCTCCGGCAACGGACGAGCCGGATCGGTCCAATCGTGAAACTTCTCCAGGATCCAAGCGAGCTGCCCGACCGGTGAATCACTCAGGCCGAACGACACCGTCTGCGGCTTGGTCGACTGCAGTTCGGCGTACCCCGTGCCGGTGGACCGAGTCTGCTCCGCCGCGGCAAGCTTGGCTTGGTCGCGTTCGCTCAGATTGTCGAAGTCCCCTGGCCTCGCGGCAGGAAAGGCCAGACCTCCATTGAGGTGTACGCCGACAACGTGGTCGGCGTCGATCCGCCCGAGCAACGGCGACACCACCGACCCCGTGTCACCACCCTGAGCGCCGTACTGCGGGTAGCCGAGGCGGGCCATCAGCGTGGACCAGGCTCGGGCGATCCGCTGGTGGTTCCAGCCGGGTTCCTCCAGTGGGACGGAGAAGCCGTGGCCCGGGACGGACGGCGCGACGACGTGGAAGGCATCGGCCGGGTCACCGCCGTGGGAGACGGGATCGGTCAAGGGGCCGAGCACGTCGAGGAACTCCGCGATCGAGCCCGGCCAGCCGTGCGTCAGGATCAGCGGGAGCGCGGCGGGTTCGGGCGATCGCGCATGCAGGACGTGGATCGTCTGGCCGTCGATTCGGGTGGTGAACTGCGGGAACGCGTTGAGCCGCTCCTCCCAGCTCCGCCAGTCATACTCCAGCCACCTAGCCACGACCCGCCGCAGGTATTCGACGGGCACGCCACGCTCCCAACCGGTCGAGGGGAGCGCGCGGGGCCACCGGACGCGCTCCAACCGCTCGCGCAACTCGTCGATCGCTTCCTGCGGCACCTCGATCCGGAACTGCTCGATCCCCACCGGTGAATCCATTCCGCCAGGCTAGAGAGCGGCCTTCGATCCGGTGCGGATTTTCCTGTCCGCGAGATCGAGCGGCAGCAGGGCAACGAGGAGGAAGGCGCCGCCGAGGGGCATCAGGTCGAGGTTGATCGTGATGGTGATGAAGCCGAGCACCAGGAGGACCGGGGACCAGATCGGCAGTCGGCGCTCGCGCGTGAGGAGGATGGCGAGTGTGAGCAGACCGGCCAGGAACAGCAGCGGGCCGACCGTGTAGAGGGTCTCGTAGAGGCCGAGGTCGCCGGGCCAACGGTCGTACTCGTCGCCGACCACGGACATGGCCGCATGGTCGTCGGCGCGGAATCCCACGATCAGGTCGATCACGATCACCCGGAGGAACGCGGCGACGCCGACCAGCCCGGCCACCAGCGCGACCAGACTCACCCCGCGCGCCCGCGCGAGCAACCCGCGCAGGGCGAACAGCGCCACGGCGTACAGGGCGAAGCCGGTCAGGAAGAGCAGGTGGCCGATGGTCCAGGCGAGGCCGGGGCCGTGGTCGCCATCGGCGCCGTCGATCCACCGGATGATGCCATAGGCAATGAAAAGGAGCGGTGCGGCAACGAAGGTCTTGGTCATGGTCACCATGCTGGTGAGCCGATCCGGCCCGCACCTCGCCGCTGAGGACCAACTTGCCGCCGGGACTAGGTCGTGGGAGTGATCAGCCCGGTCTCATAGGCGGCGATCACCGCCTGGACCCGATCGCGGAGGCCCAGCTTGGCCAGGGTGTTGCTGACGTGCGTCTTCACCGTGTGCTCGCTCACCGTCAGGGCCGCGGCGATCTCCGCGTTCGAGAGGCCGCGACCGAGCAGGACCAGCGTCTCCCGCTCGCGCGACGTCAACACGTCGAGGCTCGCGGCCGGACCACTGCGCGGGCGGTTGCGGGTGAGATCCGCGATCAACCTGCGGGTGACGCTCGGCGCGAGCAGCGACTCCCCCGCGGCGACCACCCGGACGGCGTGCACGAGGTCGTCGCGGCGGACGTCCTTCAACAGGAACCCGCTCGCTCCCGCGTACAGCGCGTCGTACACGTAGTCGTCGGAGTCGAAGGTGGTCAGCATGATCACCTTCGTCGCAGTACCGGCGCAGATCGTACGGGCCGCCGCGAGCCCGTCCATTCGCGGCATCCGGACGTCGAGCAGAGCGACCTCGGGCCGTTGCGCGCGTACCAGCTCGACCGCCTCGGCGCCGTCGCCCGCCTCGCCGACCACCTCGATGTCAGGTTGCGCCTCGAGGATCATCGCGAACCCGCTGCGGACGAGTTCCTGGTCGTCGGCAAGTACCACCCGGATCATCGGACTCCTTCTGGACAAGGCAATCTGGCCCGGACCTCGAACCCACCACCTGGACGCGGACCGGCCTCCGCAGTACCGCCGCAAGCCGCTGCGCGCTCGCGGATCCCGACCAGCCCGTGGCCCCCGACAACAGTTGCCTGCGGCCCTCGACCGTCGTCGACGACCGACACCTCCAGCTCATCTGCCAACCAGTCGAGCCGTACTGCGACGTGCTCCGCGCGGGCGTGCTTCAAGGTGTTGGTGAGCGCCTCCTGGACGATGCGGTACACCGCGATCTCCGTATCCGGGGGCACCAGCCGGCGCTCACCCGTCACCTCGAGCGATGCGGTCCCGCCGACGAGCTCGGGCAGGTCGTCCAGCGTCGGCTGAGGCAGTCGCTGTGTTTCGTCCGCCTTGAGCACGCCGAGCAGCCGCCGGAGCTGCGTCATCGCGTCCCGCCCGGCGTCCGCGATCGCCTCGAAGGCCCGCTCCGCCCGCTCCGGATCACGCCGTACGACGACCGGGCCCGCCTCGGCCTGCACCACCATCAGGCTGACCGCGTGAGCCAGGATGTCGTGCATGTCGCGAGCGACCCGGGCGCGTTCCTCCGCCGCGGCGCGGGCCGCTTCGGCGACGCGCTCGCGTCCGAGTTGCTCCGCACGTTCGCGCAGGGTCTCGGCATGCTCCCGCCGGGTCCGCTCGAGCGAGCCCAGCAGGAACGCGGCCAGCGGAAGCAACAGGGTGAACATGAACTCGTCGAGGTCGTTGTGCTTCAGCAGCAACGAGGCCGGCGGGAAGGTGACGAGGATGGCGACGAGGACGCCGAGCCGCTGCCACCGTGTCCGGCCGAGACTGGCGATGGTGTAGATCGCCAGCAGCCCGGCGTACTGCAGGTTCTGTCCGGGACGGTGGTACGCCGAGACTCCGGTGGCGGCCGCGCCGACGATCACCATCACGGCGAAGGGAGCGCGTCGGCGCCAGAGCAGCGGGATCACCGTGGCGAGGTTCAGCAGCAGACCGAGGGCGGTCACCTCACCCGGAGCGGCGCCGATGAATGGCACCGAGCTCGCGACGGCTACGGCGAGCACCAGGCCCACGTCGACGGCGCGGTCGACCGGTCGCGGACCGGGGATCCCCAGCCGCGCCAACCAGCCATCGATCAGTCCGAGCACGCCACCAGTCTGACTCAGCGGACTGGCCAGGACCTCGCTCGCACGAGCGAGGTCCCTGGTCGCTGTCCCCCAACCGGGCCACTCACCCGGCTCACGGCCAGGTCAGCATCGCGGCAGCACCGGGCTCCGCCGGGCTCTGACGATCAGCGGCTCTTCAGGCGTTCGCGTAGTACTCGGGTTTCATCTGGATCAACTGGACGTAGTTGCCGTCCGGGTCGATCATCGTCGCGAACCAGCCGACGCCCCGGTCCTCGGGCTCGACCAGCCACTCCACGTCGAGTGTGCGCAGATGCGCGGCCGCCTCCTCGATGTCGTCGACCGCGAAGTTGACCACCACCCGACCGGGTTCGGCGGTACGGCCGGCGACGTCGTCCCGCTTCTCGATCACCAGGCCGAAACCACCGAGGTTGAGATTGCCGTAGCCGTCAGTCTCAGCGTGGAAGCCGTCGCGGTACCACGCCTTGAGACGGTCGGGGTCGGTGCTGCCGAGCAGCATGCTGTTCAGAACAGGCCGGTCCATGATGTCTCCTCCTCCGAGCCGGCTTTCGGCTCACGACCGGTACGTCGGAGTCGCGGCGGCGGGCTCGACACGGTCCGGAGACAGGGACAGAAAAACGTCCGCACCGGAGGACCAGGCGGTCACGGTGCGGACGATGAATGTTCTTCTCCATCAGGCGCTGAGACAACGGGGACTTACTAGCGGGGGGCTACATCCCACATGCGCTCGCCGGGCAGGGGGTCGGGGAGACGGTCGACGGCCGGCATCGGGTCGTTGGTGACCCGGAGACCGGCGAAACGACGGCTCATGGCGTGTGCGTACCGCTCGGCCAACGCCGGTTCGGCGTTGTAGTCGGCGATGACGTGCGCACCGAACCAGACTCGTACGCGTCGGCGCTCAGACGTCTGGGTGGCGGTGGCGGTTGTCACTTGTCCTCCTGGCAATTCGAGGGGTGTCGGCCTTCAGGCGCGGAGCGAGCGCGGTGCCGGTGCGCCGTGTGTTCACCGTCACGTCAGATCCAACGGACGACGCGGACGTTAGGTCACGCCCGAATTTGGCCGATCGTCCAGAAAGTGGAATCCATTCCTCATCGCCGCTCGAAGCTCTGTTCGGTTCTCACTTGAGAGCCAATTCATAGGGTTTCCTCAGGAACGACACGCCGGGTGTGACATCGCCGCTCCGTACGCTGGGTGACGTGACCATCGAAGACGCTGGGCCGAGGGCTCTGGCTGTTCCTGAACGGGTCGTACTGCCAACGGGGATCGCCACTGTTCAGACCGAACAACTGATCGGAGACGTCAGCGACGCGCTCCGCCTGCTCGACGCCGTGGAACGGGTCCGCGGCCATGCACACCCACTGATCCTCGGCCTGCAGGACGCCGTCGGCATGAAGATGCCCGCCGCTCTCGTGCTGAGCGCGATCTCCAACGGCCGGGACACCCTCGAGGCCGTCGCCGAGCAGATCGGCACCACCCCGGGCGAGGCCGAGCTGGCGATCGCCGACCTCGCCGCGCTGGGCCTGGTCCGCACCTCCCCCGAGTTCGCTGTCACCGGAGTGGGCCAGGCGCGACTGGCTCAGCTCGACGCCCTGACTGTCCGCGTCCTCGACGTGATCACCGGCATCCTCGGTCCGGCCGACGCGGCCCAGCTGGTCCGCCTGCTGCACACCGTCGCCGACGGCCTGGAGTCGGCCACCGCCACCGCCACCACGACGGACCAGTCCCTCCCACGAGCGATCCTCCACAACTGACCACCCGGCGGGGTGATGTCGAAGCGGGCGGGGGTGGCGTCGACGTACCTGGTGAAAGGCACCGCATGGTGCGCGACGCTAGGAGGACGAGATGTTCAAGGAGACGAAGGCGTTCAGCGGGTTCTCGGTCGACGACATCCCGGCGGCGAGGGAGTTCTACGCCGGGACGCTGGGGCTCGAGGTGACCGAGGACAACGGGATGCTCCAGCTGCGGATCGCCGGCGGCAACCCGGTGCTGGTCTACCCGAAAGACAACCACGTGCCGGCCGAGTTCACCATCCTGAACTTCCCGGTGGACGACATCGCGGCCACCGCGAAGGGGCTGGCCGACCGCGGGATCGTGTTCGAGCGGTACGGCGACGGCCACGACGAGCAGGGGGTCTTCCGGGCCGGCGGACCGCCGATCGCCTGGTTCAAGGACCCGGCCGGCAACGTGCTCTCGATCATCGAGGAATGAGCGGTCAGCTGTTGGGGATCGGGTCGTCGTACTTCCCGAGGCGGCCCTTGTAGCGAGTGTGGCCGAGATACGGCCACGCATAGGCGGTGCAGCCATGCAGGCCGAGGGTCTGCTGCTGCATCACGGGCGCGGGCTGTCCCGCAGCAGGGCACAGCTCGTGCCCGCGGCCGAGCCGGTGACCGGTCTCGTGGTTGATCATGTACTGCCGGTACTGCGGCAGCGGTGCTCCATAGTTCGGGACACCGTGCACCCAGCGGGCGACGTTCAGCACGACGCGATCACCGATCCGGCAGCTCGTGTACCGGTCGGGGCCGCCGCCACAGATGGTGTCGCGGGTCGACGGTGTGACGAGCATGAGGGTGAAGTCGGCCGCCTGGCCTGGACCCACTTGACGGAATCGCCAGAGCCCACCGGAGGCCCAGCCCTGCGGGGCGGCGTACGTGGCCCGGACGAAGTTGGCGAAGGCCGTGCGGTCGACACCCTTGATGCCGCCCTCGATCGCGATCTGGAAGGTGCGGAGAGTGCCGGCCTTGCCGATCGTGGCGGGGTTGCCGGGGAGCACCGAGTACCGCACGGTCCCCCGCCGCGGGTAGGTGATCTGCTCGGCCGGTCCGCGCGGCGCCGAGCTCGTCTTGGGCGAGACCTTGGTGCCGGGATCGCTGGCGGGCTGGTTCTCGGTTTCCCCTGGGTCGTTCTGCGCACGGCCGTTCTGGGATGGGCCGGTGGAGGTGTTGGCGGCCGGCCGCTCCGGGTAGCCGTTGCGGGCGAACGGGCTGGCCGGGAGCTGGTACAGAGCTCCCGCGGCGACCGCCGTCGCGATCCCCAGGGCGGCGACCCTCATCTTGCGCATCGACAAGCTCCTCACACCGCGCCCACGTTGAGCGCGTCCTCACCTCGTACTTGCCTGATCAGGCAGAACCCCTTCTCGGTCCGGAGATCTCACGACCCCTGCTGCCTCGATCCCTGCTACCTCGATCCCTGGTGCCCGTTCCCGCGCGACCCATGAATCGCCCCTCCATGCTCGCTCGCTCTCCAGAGGACTCAAGCGCGGATGATCGTCAGGCGCTGGGCCGGGTAGCTGCTGTCGGCGAAGCCGAGCGCGCGGTACAGGCCGTCACCTTCTTCGGTGGCGTGCAGCTCGACCTGGCCGACGCCGGTCTCGTCGCGGTACCAGTCGAGCAGTGCGATCACACAGGCGCGAGCCAGGCCGCGGCGCCGGAAGGCCGGCTCGGTGCTGACGTTGTACAAGTGCCCGCGCGTCGCGCTGAGGTCATTCGGGCCGGGCGGGTGCACGTTGCAGTTCCCTGCGGCGCCGGCGACCACCCCGATCTCCGGGTCGTCGACGACGAACGCGGCGAACGTCTCCCGCGAGGCGAGTTGCTCGGTGAAGAACCGCAGCGCGGAGTCCCGCCATGGTGCGTCCGCACCACCGATGTCTTGGCCCATCGCCGCAAGCATCAATCCCCTGAGCCTGACTAGCGCCTCCGCGTCATCCGGCTTGGCCCGTCGTACCTCGATCCCAGTCACCCCGAAATCATCTCCCGCTGAGGCCAGGGTTGGTAACCGGAGAACTCTCCGTTAAAGTGGAGAAATCTCCGGTTAAGCGAATCACCCGACGAAAGGCTCAGGACTGTGGCACCCACCAGAACGCGACTGACACTTGGCGGCGACCTCGAGGTCGGCCGGATCGGCTATGGCGCCATGCGGCTCACCGGCGAGGGCCTCTGGGGCGAGTACGCCGATCGTGAAGGCGGAATCAGGCTGCTGCGGCAGGCCGTCGAGGACGGTGTGACGCTGATCGACACGGCCGACGCCTACGGGCCGCACACCAACGAACTGCTCATCCGCGAGGCGCTGCACCCGTATCCCGAGCAGCTGGTCATCGCGACCAAGGGCGGCTTCGTCCGCGGCGGCAGAGAGCTCTCGTCGCTCAGCCCGATCGGCAACGCCAACTACCTGCGGCAGGCCGCGCACCTGAGCGCCCGGCGCCTCGGTGTCGAGCAGATCGACTTGTACTACCTGCACACCGGCTGGGCGCAGGACGCCTCGTTCGAGGAGCAGGTCGGCACCCTGGCGGAACTCCGGCAGCAGGGATTGATCAAGCACATCGGCCTCTCGAACGTGAGCCCGGAGCAACTGCGTGCGGCCCGGTCGATCGTTGAGATCGCCGCGGTCACCGCTCACTACAACGTCGTCGCCCAGCAGGAGGCCGAGCTGCTCGAGGCGGCCACCGAAGCCGGCCTGGTCTTCTCCCCTTGGCAGCCGGTGTCGCTCAGCACGCCCGGCGCACCCATAGACACAGCCGGCCCGGAGGCTGCCCGTCGCGTCATCGAACCGATCGCCGTCCGGCACGGAGCGACCAGTTCGCAGATCGCACTCGCCTGGCTGCTGGCGCAGTCGCCCGCGATGATGCCGGTTCCCGGTACGACGAACCTGGCGCACGTTCGCGAAAATCTGGCCGCGCAGGACCTCGAGCTGAGTGCTGAGGACCTTCAGGCGATCAACAGCATCGCTTCAGCGGGGACAGCCACTCAGTCGGACCTGCAGGAGACCTTCCTGTAGGTCGAACCGAGCAGAGCAGGTGCTTTGTTGCCGGCGGCTACTTCAGGCCGCGGATCGCGAGTTCGAGCACGCGTCTGGCCTGCTCCTCTCCGTCATTGCCGGGAGCAACGGTCCAGAGGAAGCCCATCAGCTGCAGGACGTCGGCAGGATCGAGGCCCGGGCGGACCTCGCCGACGTCCTCGCACGCCTGCAGGAGGGTCCGGATGGCCTGCATCACCGGCGCGGCGGTCGAGTTCACCACATCCTGCGCCGTGGCCGTCTGGAGCGCCTCGCCAAGACCGTGCTTGACCCGCACGAACGCAGCCAGCCGCAGGAACCACACGCGGAGGGCATCCAGCGGTGGATTCTCGTCGAGAATGCCGTCGACGGCTTCCACCAGCGTCTGGACCTCCTGCTGATAGACGGCCAGCACGAGGTCCTCGCGGGTGGGGAAGTGCCGGTACAGCGTGCCCGCTCCGACGCCGGCGCGCTTGGCGATCGCGTTCATCGAGACCCTCGGGTCTTCGGCGAACGCCTCGTACGCGACGGCGAGGATCCGCTCGCGGTTCAGCTGAGCATCGGCGCGCATCGCCACCGTCCGCTGCTCGGCCACGACTGCTCCTCGTTCGGTTGAGACCGACGCCCGGACCGTCGGCACACTCCACCGGAGAACTCTCCGGTACGCCGTCCACTCTAGGTCACCCCGCCCAGCCCTCGGCCGGTCTTGGGCATCTGTTGCGTTTGTTTCGTTTATTGCGGATACTGCTTTTGGCGGACTCTGGTCGACCACCCAGCGGATCGCCGGAAGGAGCAACTCCATGAGTGCCGCAGAACTGTCATCCGTACGCCCGGATGCCTCGGCGATCCGGACCGCCACCGGCGCGGTGAGGCGAGTGCAGCGATACCTGGCCAGCCATCACGACGACCGCGATGTCCGTCTGGTGGTCGACGATGACCCCGACACCCTCGTGGTTCCGCGAGGAGCCCTCGAACTCCTGGCCCGGATCCTCACTCACATGGCCGCCGGACAGGCCGTCTCCGTAGTTCCCACGCACGCCGAACTCACGACCCAACAGGCTGCCGACCTGCTGAACGTCTCCCGGCCGTACCTGATCGGGCTGCTGGACGACGGCAAGATCGAGTACCGCAAGGTCGGGAAGCACCGCAGGGTGCGAGCGGACTCGCTGCTGGACTACCTGCGCAAGGACGACCAGGAACGCCGCGAGGTGGCAGACGAGCTGACCGAGCTCAACCGGGAGATGGGCCTGTACTGACGTGGCATTCATCGGCATCGAGGTCCTGAAGCTTCCTGATGCCGGCGACAGGCACGTGCTGGCCGCGGCGATCAAGGCCAACGCCCAAGTCATCGTCACCGAGAACCTGAACGACTTCCCGGCGGATGCGCTGGGTGGATGGAACCTCGAGGCCATGAGTGCTGATGAGTTCCTGCTGGACCTCATCGACCTCGACCAGCAGGCGGTCTACGCCCAGGTTCAGCGCATGGCCGATACCTGGAAGAACCCACCGGGCACCGTGGACGACGTCCTGAACGCACTCGAACACCTCGGCTTGCTCGGCACAGTCGCCGCCCTTCGCGGCTGACGACTGACTCCGGCCGGGGGAACTCCCGGCGACAGAGGAGCGGCGTGGGTCGGCGTACCTGGTCAGGCGTAGCGGATGCCTAGGCCGCCGTCTACGGACCAGTTGGCGCCGGTGACGAAGGCGGCGGCTGGGGAGGCCAGGAAGCAGACGACTTCGGCGACGTTCTCGGGGGTGCCGATGCGGCCGAGGGGGTGGACCTGGAGGGCGGAGTCGCGGGCGCCGGGGATGGTGTCGAAGAACTCTTCGAGCAGGTCGGTGCCGATGAAGCCGGGGCTGACGGCGTTGACGCGGACGTCGTGCGGGGCGACGTCGAGGGCGAGGCTGCGGGTCATGCCGACCAGGCCGGACTTCGCCGCGGCGTACGGGAACATGCCGGCGGTGGTCAGGTTCGAGTGGATCGAGGCGATGTTGACGATCGAGCCGTGCCGGGCGGCGATCATCGCGGGCAGTACCTGGCGCGCCATCAGCCAGGCGCCTTTGAGGTCTACGTCGAAGACGCTGTCCCACTCCTCGACGGTCATCTGAGTGGCGTCGGCGTACGCGTTCTTGCCGGCGTTGTTGACGAGCACGGTGATCGGCCTGCCGAGCTCCTCGGTCAACTCGGCGACGGATCGGCGGACGGAGTCCTCGTCGGTGATGTCGCCGACCGCGGCAGCCACCGTCGCGCCGGTCTTCCTGATCTCCTCCGTGGTGCCGGCGAGCTCATCAGCCAGTATGTCGAGCAGCGCGACCGCGGCGCCTTCCTCGGCTGCCTTGGCGGCTACTGCGCGGCCGATACCCCGGGCGGCGCCGGTGACCAGCACTACCTCGTCCGTCAGACGTCCAGACACTGCTGCCTCCTCCATCGGTGTAGAAGCACCCTAGTGCCCGTAGCTCCCCACCCGGGGCACCTGCGGCGGAATCTCTCGCATAGTGTTCGGCGGCCGCGCACATAAGACCTGATGCTTGTCAGCCGTGACCGGCGCTCGAAGCCGGTGTTCTTGCCCACATCCACGGCTGAGCAAGCCCTGCGAGTGAGCCGACTCACCCGGTGGAGGGAGGAAGGCTGACCGCTGCGGGAGCAGTGTGGATCTCGTGACCACAGTGGTGGGACCGAGGGTGGCGGCGCCGGCGAAACGCTCGACCGGCGCGCGGATCAAGGACGTGCTGGCGGTGGGTCGCCCGGCGTTCTGGGTAGTGTCGGTAGTTCCTTACTACGTAGGGATTCTGCTGGCCACACATCGGTTGGTGCCGCCCGTCGAGGACTGGCCCCGGTTGCTGATCGGCGCAGTTGTGATGGGCCCGCTGCTGTGGCTGGCGGTGCTGGCGATCAACGACGCGTACGACCTGCCGGGCGACCTGCTGAACCCCCGGAAGTCGAAGTCACCGCTCCTGGATGGCCGCGTCACACTCACGGGCGCCAAGCAAGTCGCGATCGCGGCCGGGATTGCCTCGATCGCCGTGGGCCTGCTCGTCGGTGTCGTGTTCACCCTGGGCGTCGTGCTCGCCCTGGTGCTCGGCTGGGCGTACAGCGTGCCGCCGGTGCGGCTGAAGACGCGGGCCGGGTTCGACGTCGCCGTGAATTCCCTTGCCCTGGGCACCTTCGGCCCGCTCGCCGGCTGGGCCGCGGTGAACCCGGACCTCAGCGACTTCCCGTGGCTGATGGCATTGCAGGGCACGTTGGCCGCGATCGGGCTCTACCTCCCGACCACGCTCGCCGATCTCGAGGCGGATCGCGCCGCGGGCTACCGGACGATCGCGGTTCGCCTCGGCGCGAGTACGACGTACCGGCTGGGCTTCGCGTTCTGGATCGCGGCCGCCGGGCTGTCCGTAGTACTCGCCGCGCTCGACGCGGTGATTCCGCGGAGCATGCTGGCGCTGGAGATCGTGATGGTGCCGGTGCTCGTCGCGGCGTACCGGCGGTTGATCGGGCCGGGGATGACCTTCAAGGGTGTCGTCGTACTCGCGTCGCTTTTCCTGTTCCCCTGTGGCACGTTCGCGCTGACGTACACCGGCGTGCTCTGAGCACTCACACATCCCGGCCGCGGTCCGTTCTACGGGTATGGACTTCGACTGGCAGAAGCTGACCGCGGAACTCGACGAGCACGGCTGCGCGCTCACACCGCCCCTGCTCACGCCCGAGCAGTGCACCGAGATCTCCGGCCTGTACGACGAGGTGCACCGGTTCCGCTCCACGATCGACATGGCCCGCTACCGGTTCGGCTCGGGGCAGTACCGGTACTTCGACCACCCGCTGCCCGAGGTGATCACCGAACTGAGGGAGGCGTTCTATCCGCACCTGCTGCCGATCGCGCGCGACTGGGCCGCGCGGCTGGGGCGACCCGCGCCCTGGCCCGACACGCTCGACGAGTGGCTCGACGCCTGTCACCAGGCCGGGCAGGTCAAGCCGACGCCGATCCTGCTCAAGTACCAGGCCGGCGACTGGAATGCGTTGCACCGCGATCTGTACGGCGACCTGGTGTTCCCGCTGCAGGTGGTGATCGGGCTGGACCGGCCGGGCGTGGATCACGTCGGCGGCGAGTTCCTCCTGGTCGAGCAGCGGCCGCGCGCGCAGTCCCGCGGTACGGTCACGTCCTTGCCGCAGGGGCACGGGCTGATCTTCACCACTCGCGACCGCCCGGTGAAGTCCGCGCGCGGCTGGTCCGCGTCTCCGGTGCGGCACGGCGTGAGCGCGGTCCGGTCAGGACTCCGCCACACGCTGGGCCTGGTTTTCCACGACGCCGCGTGAGCTGATCCGTTCCTGGAAGGACCGCTGGGAGACTGCTGCAACCACCTCAGCCAGGACTCGACCGAGCGGTACCGACAGCTCAGCGTCCAACTCAGCCATAGCGGCCGTCGTCGCCTTCCACTCGGCCTCGATGGTCGGCAGCAGTTCGCGCGTCTTGTCGGTGAGGTGGACGATCCGCTGCCGGGCGTCCGAGCCGGGTTGCAGGGTCACGAATCCGGCGCGCTGCAACTGCGCGACCGTCTGGCTCGCGGCTGAGTGCGTCACTCCGACCGCAGTCGCCAGGTCGCGGATCGACAACGGGCCCTCGGCAACGATCGTGCGGACGATCGGCGAGAACCGCGGCCGGTATTCCGGCAGGCCGAGCTCCAGGTAGACCTTCGCCACGTCCCCGTCGAGCAACTCGAGCACATGCCGCAATTGAGTGCCGATCGCGCCGTCCATGGTAGTAATCTAACAGCACTGTTATATCCAGCATCACGGAGGCCCCTCGATGTACCCGGCGGACACGGAACCGTACGACCACGGCATGCTCGACGTCGGAGACGGCCAGCTCGTCTACTGGGAGGTCTGCGGCAACCCCGACGGCAAGCCCGCGGTCGTGCTGCACGGTGGACCTGGCTCCGGCGCCCGGCCGTTCTGGCGCGGCTACTTCGACCCGGCGAAGTACAAGGTTGTGCTGTTCGACCAGCGCGGCTGCGGGCGCAGTACGCCGGACGCCGCCGAGCCGGACGCGGACCTCAGCACCAACACCACCTGGCACCTGGTCGCGGACCTCGAGCAGTTGCGCGAGCACCTCGGCATCGAGAAGTGGCTCATCCTCGGGGCATCGTGGGGAGCCACCCTGGCCTTCACGTACGCCGAGCAGCACCCGTCGTCGGTCTCCGAGATCGTCCTGTTCAGCGTCACCAGCACGACTCCCCGCGAGGTCGAGTGGATCACCCGCGACATGGGCCGCATCTTCCCCGAGGAGTGGGCCCGCTTCCGCGACGTCGTACCGGAGGACGAGCGGGACGGGAACCTCGCCCTGGCCTACTCCCGCCTGCTGCACGACCCGGATCCGGCCGTCCGCGACCGAGCGGCCCGGGCCTGGTGCGAATGGGAGGACACCCATGTCGCGACGTACTCCGGTTACCAGCCGGACCCGCGCTACGAAGACCCCGTACTGCGACTCCGCTTCGCGCGGCTGGTCTCGCACTACTGGGGACACGCGGCCTGGGTGGAAGACGGTGCACTGCTCCGCGATGCCGGGAAGCTGGCGGGCATCCCCGGCGTACTGATCACCGGGCGGCTCGACATCAGCAGCCCGCCGGACACCGCGTGGCACCTGGCGCAGGCGTGGCCCGACGCCGAGTTGCACATCGTCGGGGATGCCGGCCACGGGGCGAGCAGCGCGAGTGTTTCCGACCTAGTGCTGGCCGCGATCGACCGCTTCGCCGGCTGACTCAGGCATCGCCACCGGCCGGATCGGCGGCAGAAAAGTTGATCGCTCATCTTTACAACGATTGATCGCGCCTGGACCCTGTTGGGATGACGGTGACCCGGACTGATCTCGAGTCGGACTACAGCCTCGACCGCGACGCGATCGCGCGGTTCGCCGAGCACGGGTTCGTCAAGCTGAAGAACGTGCTCAGCCCGGAGACCGTCACGCGGTACGAGCCGGAGATCACCGGCAAGGTGATCGAGTTGAACACCCAGGACCTGCCGCTGGAGGAGCGCGACACCTACGGCAAGGCGTTCCTGCAGGTGACGAACCTCTGGCAGGACAGCGAGCAGGTGCTCGAGTTCGTCTCGTCGCCGCGGCTGGCCCGCATCGCGGCGCAACTGCTCGGCGTCCGGTCGGTCCGGCTGTACCACGACCAGGCGCTCTACAAGGAGTCCGGCGGCGGGGTGACGCCATGGCACGCCGACCAGTACTACTGGCCGTTCGCCACGGATCGGTGCGTGACGGTGTGGATCCCGCTGCAGGAGACACCGCTGGAGATGGGACCGCTGGCCTTCGCCTCTGGGAGTCACACCTTCGAGCACGGGCGGGACCTGCCCATCAGCGACGAGTCCGAGCGGGTGCTGCAGAAGGCGCTGGCCGAGCAGTCGTTCCCAGAAGTCGTCGAACCGTACGAACTGGGCGAGGTGAGCTACCACCTCGGCTGGACGTTCCACCACGCGGCGCCGAACGGTACCGACATACCGCGGCGGGTGATGACGATCATCTACGTGGACGCGGCGATGGAGATCGCGCCGCCGGCCAACAACTTCCAGGAGGCCGACCTGGCCGCCTGGATGCCGGGCAACGCGGCCGGCGAGACGATCTCGTCCCCGCTGAACCCGGTCCTGTACGCCGGCTGACCCGGCTCAGCTCCGGCTTCACTCACCACCCCGCGAAGCTGACTTGGGTCAGAGGCGGCTGCGCATCTCGGCGTCGAAGGAGTCCTGCAGCGCCTTCATCGCAGCCGCCTCGGCAGGATCCGCGAACAACTCGGGCAGCGTCGCCGGATCGACGTCGTACAGGTGGGTCTGGAGCCACCAGATGTTGCCCTGCGGGTCCTTGATCCGGCAGCCGCGATCGCCGACGATCCTCGACGTGGTCAGCTCGGTCACCACCGTCGCACCCGCCTCCAGAGCCCGCGCCAGCACCGTGTCCACGTCGTCCACGTACACACTGAGCAAGCTCGGCGTGGCCGGCCAGTCCGGCCGCGCGTCGAACGCCATCAGTACCGAGTCGCCGACCGTGACCTCTGCGTGCCCGATCGTCCCGTCCTCGTTCAACACCCGGAACGCCTTCTCGGTCTCGAACGTGCGCTCCACGAACTCGAGCCAGGCCGCCGCGCCCCGAACAGAGACGTACGGCGTGACAGTGCCCTTACCACCGGGATTCTTCGTCATGCCTCCAGTCTCACGAAGGTAGAGGACGGATTGTGTCCTCTACCTTCACCGATCACTCGAGGGCGCGACTCAGGCGCACCCGCTGGTTCGGGTGAGAGTGCGCATGGCAGCCAGGACCTGACGATCGGTGGGGGCGGGTGTGGCCGGGGTGGGACCGGGGGCCCGGAGACCGTCGAGGACGTAGGAGAGGTGGCGCCGCCAGGCGGTGGGTGCGGCGTCGGCCGTTCGCTGGATCAGGCCGGCGCCCGCCATCAGGATCAGTACTACGTCCGCGTGGCCGAAGTCGGCGCGCAGGACACCCGCGTCCTGGGCGTTGTCGATCAACTGGTTGAGGTTGTCGAATGCGATCCCGCGGAGCTCGGCCAACTCCCCTTTGCCACTGATCGACGCGGTGAGCAGATCGGCCAGGGCGCGGTTGCTCGCCTGGAGTTCGCCCAGGAAGACCAGGTGACCGGCGAACGCGCTCCATGGGTCGGGTTCGGC
Organism: Kribbella qitaiheensis; assembly: GCF_042657745.1. Classification (GTDB taxonomy): domain Bacteria; phylum Actinomycetota; class Actinomycetes; order Propionibacteriales; family Kribbellaceae; genus Kribbella; species Kribbella qitaiheensis. Next base: position 219,483 of record NZ_JBHSKE010000006.1, read on the forward strand.
CAGGGCGCGTTCGCTGGCATCGACAACCTGCCGGAGGGTGTCGAGGAAGACCGCGGCGATCAGATCCCGGCGAACCGGGAAACGGCGGTAGAGGGTGGCGTTGCCGACGCCCGCGCGGCGGGCGATCTCGTCCAGAGGCGCATCGAGACCGCGCTCGGCGAAGACGGCCCGCGCGGTCTCGACGAGGAGCCGGCGGTTGCGCTCGGCATCGGCCCGCAGGTTCTCGGTCGGCATGGCGCCAGCATACGGGGCTAAGTGAGGAGCAGTCCCCGCTATCGGTGGTACCGTCGGCGCTAAGCAGGACCAATCCCCGGTAGTGACTTCGAAGGTGGCTGCAGATGGCTCGCGCATTGGCGATTGCGGGACGCGACGAGAAGCCCGCGATCCAGGAAGTACCGACCCAGACCCCCGAGGCAGGTCAAGTCCGGGTCGCGGTCGAGGCTGCGTCGGTGAACGGGATCGACGCGGCGACGGCGGCGGGATACCTGTGGGACCTGCTGCCGCACACCTTCCCGGTCGCCCTGGGCCGCGACTTCGCCGGCCGCGTCGAGGCAGTCGGCGACGGCGTCACCAACGTCCAGGTCGGAGATCGGGTGGCCGGGGCGATCACCGGGATGAACCCGGGCAAGGGCGCAATCGCCGACAGCGTGACGGTCGACGCAGGCACGACCGCCGTGATCCCCGAAGCCGTCAGCTCGAGCCAGGCGGCCGGGCTCGGCCTCGTCGGCCTCACCGCGACCGCTCTGCTCGACGCCCTGAAGCTCACCGCCGATGACACGGTCCTGGTGTCCGGCGCGACCGGCGGAGTCGGAGCGATCGCAGTACAGCTGGCCGCCGCGACAGGGGCGAAGGTGATCGGCACGGCTCGCCCCGGAGCGGCCGCCTTCGTTCGCGGCTTGGGCGCGCACGAGGTCGTCGACTACACCGGCGACCTCAGCGCCGCCGTCCAGGCAGTCGCACCGGACGGCGTGACCGCCGTCATCCACGCGGCCGGCGACCCCGCCACCGTGGCCGGGGTCCTCCAGCCAGGCGGACGGCTGGCGTCAGCGCAGGGAGCGACCCCGGAGCAGACCGGTCGCGAGGACATCACCGTCCTCCCGGTGATGGCGGACGCAACCAGCGAGCAACTCGCGAAGTTGCTCAAGGCAACGGCTGACGGCAGCCTCCAGGTCCCGGTCGCCCACACCTACACCTTCGACGAGGCACCCCAGGCCGTCACCGACTTCGGCAACCACAAACTCGGCAAACTGGTCATCACCATCCGCTGATCCGCGGCGCACAGCCGCGGCGGAAGCTAGGACGCCGCCGAGTTGTAGCGGCCGGCGAGGTTGATGGCCGCCTCCTTCAGTTCGGGTGGGCCGACGAATTCGAGGTCGGTCTCGAACATGCCGAAGGTGGCGGCCAGGCCGGTCCAGGACCACCCGTTCAGGGTGAGGCGGCAGGACGTCGCGGTGACCTCCTCCACGAGGGCCTCGCGGCCCGCCCAGCGGGCGATGTCCGAGGCCTTCGCCTGCAGGATGGCCGTACCGCGGCACGGCCACTGGTCCCGGCTCTGGAAACGACTCGAGATGTACGTCGCGACGTCGGGCGCGGGGAGTTCACGCGGGGTGAAGCGCGGCCCGGTCGGGGTCTTCGGCAACATCCGGTCCACCCGGAAGGTGCGCCAGTCGTTCCGGTCCAGGTCCCAGCCGACCAGGTACCACCGGCCGCCCCAGGTCACCAGATGGTGCGGCTCGACCCGACGCGGCGGCACCCACTCGTCCTCCGATGTACCAGGAGACGCGTAGTCGAAGCGCATTACCTCGCGGGCGCGGAGCGCGGTACCGATCGCGATCAGGTGTTCGGAGTCCACCTTGATCCGGCGCGAATCGGCGTACCGGTCGACCGTGGTGACCTGCAGCGCGTCGACACGTTGCCGTAGTCGCGCGGGCATCACCTGGCGGACCGTGGCGAGCGCGCGCAGGGCGCCTTCCTCGATGCCGGTCACGGTGGTCGTCGCGGTCTGCAGCGCGACGGCGACCGCGATCGCCTGGTCGTCGTCGAACAGCAGCGGAGGCAGGTCGGCGCCCGCGTCGAGGCGGTAGCCGCCGTCGGGCCCCTTGGTCGCCCGCACCGGGTAACCGAGGTCGCGCAGCCGGTCGACGTCGCGGCGGACCGTGCGCGGGCTCACTTCCAGCCGTTCGGCCAGCAGCGCGCCCGGCCAGTCGCGGCGCGCCTGGAGCAGGGACAGCAGCGAGAGAAGTCGAGCCGAGGTTTCGGACATGACCTCAGGTTGCCACGGGTGACGGCCAGAACCTGTCCTCTACTCCTGGAAATGTCGTCCCCAAGAACCCCGACGAAGGAGACGACCCGTGATCAGCACCCGAGAGCTCACGAAGGACTTCGTGGTGAGTCGCACCGAGACAGTGCACGCGGTCCGCGGCATCAGCCTGGACGTCGAACCGGGCGAACTCGTCGCCGTGCTCGGCCCCAACGGTGCCGGCAAGACCACCACGCTGCGGATGCTCACCACCCTGATCGCCCCGACCTCCGGCACCGCGAAGGTCGCCGGGTACGACGTTGCCGCCGAGCCCGGCCAGGTCCGCCGGCAGATCGGGTACGTCGGCCAGGGCAACGGCGCCGGGCATTCCCAGCGGGTCGGCGACGAGTTGTACGGCCAGGGCGTCATCTACGGCCTCGACCGGCGCGCGGCCCGACAGCGGGCGGAGGAACTGCTGGAGTCGCTCGAACTGAAGGACCTCGCGCGCCGCAAGGTGTCCGACCTGTCCGGGGGTCAGCGTCGCCGGCTGGACGTCGCGATGGGCCTGGTGCACGCGCCCGGCCTGCTCTTCCTGGACGAGCCGTCGACCGGCCTCGACCCACAGAACCGCGCGAACCTGTGGGACCACATCCTGCGGATGCGCGAGCAGTACTCGATGACGATCGTGCTGACCACGCACTACCTTGACGAGGCCGACTCGATGGCCGAGCGGGTAGTCGTGGTGGACCACGGCGAGGTGATCGCGGACGATACCGCCGACGCCCTGAAGGCAAGGCTGGCCGGCGACCTGCTCCAGCTGACCGTTGCCCCTGGCAACCTGCAGGAGCTGGCCCGGCTGGCGGACAAGTTGCCCGGCGCGAAGGATCTGATGGCCGAGAGCGACCGGATCACCGTGCGGGTCGCGGATGGCCCGACAGCGTTGCCCGAACTGATCACCGCCGCCCAGCACGCCGGCGTACCGGTCGCGACCGCGCAGGTGCACCGGCCGACGCTCGACGACGTCTTCCTCAACCTCACCGGCCGCAGCCTGCGTGAGGCCGACTCCACCGGAAAGGCCGCGGCATGACCACCCTGACCGCTTCTTCCGTGCACCTCGGTACGCCGGCCGCCGCGGGGCGCCGGAGTCTGCTCCGCGACACCGGCATCGTGATGACCCGCGAACTGAAGCCGGTACTGCGCGACCCGTTCTCCTTGCTCTTCGGGATGATCCAGCCGCTGATCTTTCTCGGCCTCTTCGGGCCGCTGCTGGCCGGGTCGATGGGCGGGTCGCTCGACGGAGGCGTCTGGCAGTGGTTCGTGCCGGCGATCCTGGTGATGACGACCTTGTTCGGCACCTCGGCGACCGGGGCGAACCTGCTCTTCGAGTTCCAGACCGGGGCGCACGAGCGGATGATGGTGACGCCGCTGAGCCGGTCGTCACTGCTGGTCGGCCGGGCGCTGAAGGAGATGGTCCCGCTGCTCGGCCAGGCGGTGATCGTGATCGCGGTGATGGTGCCGTTCGGGTTCGACCTGCACCTGGACGGCGCGATCCTCGGGCTCGCGTTGCTGGCGGTGTTCGGGATCGGGCTGGGCTCGTTCAGCTACGCGCTGGCGATCGCGGTACGCAAGCAGGACTGGATGTTCTGGGTGGTACAGCAGACGTTCCTGTTCCCGCTGATGATCCTGTCGGGGATGCTGCTGCCGCTGGAGATCGGGCCGGAGTGGATGCGGGTCGCATCGAAGTTCAACCCGCTCTCGTACCTGGTCGACGCGGAGCGTGCGCTGTTCTCGGGTGACGTCACTTCGATGGCGGTGCTCTGGGGCTGGCTCGCCGCACTGATCACCGTTGCCCTCGGGCTCACCGTCGGCATCCGGACCATGTTGCGCTCGGCAACGTGAGGCTGCGGCGCTAGCGGTGCTTGGCTGCTAGGAGTGTGGCGTTTGTCGTGAGTTTTCAGGCGGCCTGTGCGAGGCGTTCGTGGTCGATGCGGCTGCGGACGTGGCGGTCGATGGGTGGCCAGGCTTGTCGTATCTCGGTGGGGGCCGGGGGGTTGGTCGGCGGCGAGGGGGGCTGAGGAGGCGGTCGTGGACTTTGGTGTAGAAGATCGCGACTCGTTGTCCGTCGGGTGTGAGGTCGTAGGTGTTGGTCCGTTGCCGTCGTGGGGTGAGCCGGTTGAGGCGGAGGCGGGCGAGGTCGTCACCGTCGCCATCGCCCAGACTGCCCCGCGCCATGACACCCACGCCAGCCCCACACTCGGCGGTCAGACGCGAAGCCTCCCTGGTGCTCTGGGGGTTCGCTGCCTCCTGTGGGGGTTCGCCCACTGTTCTGACAGTGGGCGAACCCCCTCAGCGCAGGCGGAGCACACTCTTCGGCTGCGCGGGCGAGGTTTCGCGCCCTCCGGGGGTCCGCTAGCGCTGTGGGGGTTCGCTGCTCCTCGGGGGGTTACCCCACTGCTCTGACAGTGGGCGAACCCCCACAGCACGGGTAGAGCACACTCTGCGGCTGCGCAGGCGAGGTTTCGCGCCCTCCAGGGGTCCGCTAGCGGTGCTTGGCCGCTAGGAGTGTGGCGTTCAAGCACCGCTAGAGTTTCTGCAGTGCGTCGTGCATGCCTTGCTCGGCGTCGTCGCCGAGCTTCTTGAACTGGCCCTTGAGCAGCGGCTGGGCCAGCCGGGTCCCGCCCTTGAACTCGAACTCGGCGCGATACGTCACCTCGGTCCCACCACCACCGACCACGCGGAACGTCATCGTGTCGAGCGCGGTGACGGTCTTGTTCTCCCCGCGCAGCTGGAAGATCCGGCCGGGCTCGAGCTGCTGCACGACGTACTCCAGCTCGGTCTCCCGACCCGCGAACGACGAGGTGTTCCGGTACTTCGTTCCCGGGCCGCCATCGCCTTCGACCCTGACCGTCCGCACGGTGCCGGGATCCCACTCGGTCGTCGTCTCGAAGTCGGCCAGATAGCCGAAAACCGCCGCGACCGGCCGATCCACGGTGATGACGCGCTCGATGGTGATCACCTCGCCAACGCTACCGGCCGCATAAGTTTCGCAGAATCTTCAGCGTTCGGTGACCGCCAGTATCTCGGGAATGGCCACGTGCCAGGTCTGCTCGGGGAGCTCGTGGCCCGCGCCTTCGAGCAGAACCAGGCGAGCGCCTGGCACCTCCCGAGCCATGGCCTCTGCGTGACCGACGGGGAACAGCGGATCCTCGGTGCCGTGCAGCACGAGGGCCGGTACTGCGATCTCCCCCAGCCGCGGGCGGACCGGGTCGCCGCCGTCGATGATCCAGTGGTTCGTCATCGCCGCCGCGAGGTTGTTCGTCCGCGCGATCATCGTGGCGTTGAGCTCGCGCCGCGCGGGTTCGTCGTACGGGAAGGTGCCGGCGAAGATCTGCTCACCCTCGATCAGCGCGTCGAGCGCGGCTTCGGGGTCCGACCAGTCCGGGTCAGGGCTCTCATCGGCGAAGACGGCCTGGAGCTTCTCGGACATCGGCGGCAGGTCCGGGTTCGACGCGCCGCCCGGGCCGCCCGGACTGGTCGAGATGAACGTCACCGAGGCGACCCGATCCGGATGGTCGAGCACGAGCCGCTGCGCGATCCCGCCGCCCATCGAGATCCCGACGACGTGCGCCCGGCTGATGCCGAGGGTGTCGAGGACGCCGACCGCGTCCCCGACCAGGTCAGCCTGCGTGTACTGCGGTTTGCCGGGCTCGTAGCTGACGGATCGCCCGGTGTCGCGCTGGTCGTACCGGATCACGAACCGGCCGGCCGCGGCGAGGCGTTCGCAGAAGGGGACCTCCCAGAAGTCCATCGAGGCGGCGGCGCCGTGGATCAGCAGGATCGCCGGATCGGTCGCCTGGCCGAAGGTCTCGACACACAACTCGACCTCGTTGGCTCGCACCTGCTGTTCCATTGTTCGCGCCGCCCCTCGCCTCGTCGAGTTCAGACCATAACCGCGCGACGGATCAGTACCGCGGGTGTTGCAGCGACGCCTGGTGTTGCGCCGGGGCCGAACTGGGCTGGCTGCCCACGCCGGCATTGAGGGCGAGGCCGAAGGCGATCACCCCCAGCAGGCAGGCCACCGCACGGACGTTGTTGGCCGGGTTCCACTTGGCCAGGTAGTTCAACCACTCGGTTGCTCCCGCGGCGGAATTCGGGTCGAGCGCGGCCAGCTTGTCGTTCAGCGGGATGTTGACCGCGAAGCTGAGCACCATCACGCCGACCAGGTAGAGCGCCGCTCCGGCCAGCAGCCACCACCGGCCGGGGTTGTCCCGGACGAACGCCAGCACCGCGAGCGCCAGACAGATCAGCGCCGTCCCGACGAAGATCAGCAGGAAGAGCGGGTTCTGGATCCTGACGTTGATGAGGTTCATCGCGGTCGCGCCCTGACCGGGTGGCATCCGCTCGAGTGAGCTCATCACCGTGGTGCCGAAGGCGAAGAACAGGCCACCCATCAGGCCCACCCCACCGAGTGCGGCCAGGGTGAGGATCTTGGTGACGTTCATACCGACCACACTCCCGTCTTCGCGGTCTCCCGCGCCCAGTCCGCGAAGTCTCGCGGCGCCCGGCCGAGAACCTGCTGAACTCCTTCCGACACGTACTCCGAGCGGTGGTTGCGGATCACCGCGAACAGGTCGCGGACGGACTCCGCGTCCTCCCGCGGTACGCCGTACTCGACCATCTCGGCGACGTGCTGCTCCGGTTCGAGGTCGACCGAGGTGATCGGCCGGCCCGTCGCGGTGGAGAGCTCGGCCGCCACCTCGGCCAGGGTGAGCGTGCGCGGCCCGGACAGCGAGTAGGTCTCGCCGGTGTGCCGCTCGTCGAGGAGGGCGGCGGCCATCACGTCGCCGACGTCGTTCGTGTCGATCCAGGCTTCGGCACCGTCACCGGCCGACAACCGGATCTCCCCCGCCTGCACATAGTCGAGCATGAAGTCCTCGCTGAACCCCTGCATGAACCACGCGGGCCGGACGATGGTCCAGTCGGCGCCGCTGTCCTTGACCGCGTGCTCCAGCTCGAGGCCGCTCTCGTAGACCGCGAACTCGCGGCCCGGGCTGCCGACACCACGGCCGGACAGCAGGACCACTCGGCGCAGCCCTTCGGAGGCCGCCTGCTTGATGAACTTGCCCGCCTGGGCAAGCCCGGTGGGCCCGACCGGCGGAGCCAGGTACGCCGTGTCGATGCCGGCGACCGTGCCGGCCCAGGTGTTCTCGTCGTACCAGTCGAAAGGCTGCTCGCTCGAACGCGACGCCAGCCGGACCGGGAGCTGCCGGGCGTCGAGCTGCTCGACGACGCGGCGTCCGGTCTTGCCTTTACCACTCAGGATCAGAATCGGTGTGTTTGTCATGGCCTCAGTCCATCGCGAACGGATGAGACAAACCATGGTTGTCTGGCGCAATTCCATGTCTGTGCGTCTCAACCTGGAGTAGGGTGGCCGCTATGGACGTCCTCGACGATCTGCTGGCCGGCACCCGGGCACGGGGCGGCGTGTTCAACCTGACGATCATGGATCCGCCCTGGGCGCTGGACATACGCGACGCCGCGCAACTCGCGCTGGCCACCTTGGTTCGCGGGTCGGCCTGGATCTCCCGGGCCGGGCTGCAGCCGGTCCGGATGGAGGAGGGCGACGTCGCGGTGATCGTCGGCCCCGAGCCGTACGTCGTCGGCGACGAGCCCGGCACGCAGCCACAGTTGCGGATCCACCCGGGGGGTATCTGCGAACCGTTGCCTGGGGCGCCTATTGACTACAGCGCCCGGCTCGGAGTCCGGACCTTCGGCGGGCGGCCTGGGGGCGCCGCGATGGTTGTCAGCGGCACCTACCAGCTCGAGGGCGACGTCAGCAGGCGGTTGCTCGCGGCGCTGCCACCGGTGCTGGTGGTCCCGGCGGCCGAGGTCGCCGGCCCGGTGATGGAGATGGTGCTCGGCGAGATCCAGCGGGACGAGCCGGGCCAGCAGTCCGTGCTCGACCGGTGGCTCGACCTCGCGCTGATCACCACGCTGCGAGCCTGGTTCGCGCGGCCGGAATCACACGCCCCAGGGTGGTACCAGGCGCAGAGCGACCCGGTCGTGGGCCAGGCGTTGCGCCTGCTGCACGAGGACCCGGCGTACCCGTGGAGCGTTGCCGAGCTGGCCGATCGCACCGGGGTGTCACGAGCCAGCCTGGCCCGGCGGTTCAGCGGGTTGGTCGGAGAAGCACCGATGGCCTACCTCACCGGCTGGCGGATCACCCTGGCCGCGGACCTGTTGCGCGAGACCACGGACACGGTCGAGTCGATCGCGCGCCGCGTGGGCTACGCGAACGCCTTCGCCCTGAGCGTCGCCTTCAAACGCGTTCGCGGCACCAGCCCGACTGCACACCGCCGGGCCGCCGCCGCCTAGCCGCTGAGTGCCGTCGTCTAGCTGGTCGTGGCGTCGATGAAGGCCAGCGCCTGCGGCCAGGAGAGCTTGAACGCCTCGGCGTTGACCTCCTGGTCGTGGCGGCCGCGATCCGAGAACCCGTGATCCGCGCCTGGATAGAAGTGCGTGATCGTGGCACCGGTCGGCCGCGCCTGCAACGCAGTCTGCACCGCCTCGAAATCAGCCACCGGCACGATGGTGTCGGCGCTCGGGTAGAGCACCATCACCGGCGCGGTGATCCCACCCACCTCGGCGACTGAGTCGTACGAGTGCTGCGGCGCGAGCTTCGACGGCACCGTCGGGTGGTACGCGATCACGTTCGCCAGCCGATGCTCCCTGGCTCCCAGCAACAGCGCCAACCGCCCGCCCAGGCACCAGCCCATCGTGCCCGCCTTCTGACAGCCGAGGTCGCCGAGAAGGTGATCCAGCAACGCGACCTGCTCGGCGAGCACGGTGTCGTCGTTCATCTCGCGCAGCAGCCCTGACAACTCCTCTCGCGACGAGTTGTCGGTGCTGCGGCCCTTGAACGGATCCCAGACCAGCGCGGTGATCCCCCGGCCGGCGAGCTCGTCCGCCCAGTCGCGGACCTGCTCACCGATGCCGGTGATCATCGGCAGCAACAACATCCCCGGCCCACCCTCAGCATCCGCCGGCCTCGCCAGGTAGGCGCCGAGGTCTCCCACAGTGACAGTCGCCGTCTCGATCATGAGCCGCACGTTAGCCGACAGACCGGGGCGGATGTCAGGCCCGCTGGGCCTTGAGCATCCGGAAACCGGCGAGGTTGACGAGAACCAGGATGATCGCGGCGAAGACCAGCAGCGCGACCTGCTCCGGGAGCACGGCGATCCCGACGCCGATGGCGAGCACCGGCAGCGCGAGTCCGGCGTACGCGATCAGGAAGAGGGCGGCAAGCACCTCGCCACGCGAACCCGGATCGGCCAGCGACCCGGCGGTCGCGACGGCGCCCCGGAAGACCAGGCCGACACCCGCGCCGGCGACGACCCCGCCGATCACGAACAGCCACAGGCTGGAGATCAGGCCGCCGACGGCGATCCCGACGAGGCCGGCGGACATGGACGCGAGCCCGAGCCGCAACTGCTGCTGCCTCTCCAGCCGCACGAACACCACCTGGCTGGTCGCACCCGCGACGAACACTACGAACGTCACAACCCCGGCGAGCAGCCGCGACGTGTGGTGCAAGGTGCCCGCCAGGAACGTCGGCGCCAGCGAGGTGAACAACCCGAAGATGGCGAAGGCGGCGAACGCGCCGGCCGCGGTCGCGAAGAACAGCGGCTTCGCGTCGGCCGGCAGTGCCACCCGCTGCGGCCGGTACGCCGGACGCTCCTCCAGTCGTTCCACCGTCTCCGGCACGAGCGCGATCCCCACCGCGCTGAGTAGCAGCAACACCAGGAACAACTCGTACGGCCGGTCCAACGGCGCCGACACGTACTGCGCGAGCAGGCCGCCGATGAGCGGCCCGAACGCCAGGCCGCCGAGGTTCACCATGCTCGAGATCAACGCCGACCTGCTCCCGTCCTCCTGAGGCCGGGAGATCTGCCGGAGCTCGGACAGATGCGCGGTCGCCGTCGCGGTCAGTATTCCGACCCCGACGCCGGAGACGAACCGTGCCAGGAGCAGACCGGGCACGTCCTGCCAGACCAGGAAGATCACCGCGGCCAGCGCCTCGGCCAGGACCGCGAGCAGCGCGACCCGGCGACGGCCGAGCCAGTCGCTGACGTGGCCGGCCAGGTAGAGGCTGGCCATCACGCCGACCGCGTAGGTGGCGAAGATGACCGTGATCAGGAACGTCGGGAACCCGTCCCGGCGCTGGTAGATCGCGTAGAGCGGGGTCGGGACGGTGGAGAACGCCATCGTGATCAGGAACGCGGCGGCGATCATCCAGAACCCTGTGCTGTGGGCGAACCGCACGGGCGTGCCCGCCTTGTCGAGCGCACGAGGGCCGGAAAGAGTTGTCATACTTCTAGACTCACTCGCCGGATCTATCGAGTCCAACGAATCTTCTTGCATCGTGTTATCGCTCTGACCGATAATTCCAGTCGTGGACTCGAGACAACTGGAGTACTTCGTCGCCGTCGCCGAGGAGTTGAGCTTCACCCGCGCGGCGCAGCGGCTCTTCACGGTCCAGTCCACCGTGTCCGCCGCGGTCCGGGCGCTGGAGACGGACCTGAAGACCACGCTGTTCGACCGATCCACCCGACGGGTCACGCTGTCGGATGCCGGCCAGGCGCTGCTGCCCGAGGCGAAGGCCGCACTGGAGGCGATCGATCGGGCTCGCGCGGTGGTCGAGGAGGCCTCCACCGGACTCCGCGGCAATGTCCGGATCGGCACGATGACGAAGCTCGGCCTGGTCGATCTGGCCGAACTGCTCGGCGCCTTCTACCAGCGCTACCCGCTCGTCGAGGTGCAGGTGACGACCTCGCCGACCGGTTCCAGCGGACTCGCCGACGACGTCAGGCACGGCCGGCTCGACGTCGCCCTGGTCGGCTTGAACCGCGGGGACATGCCCGGGCTCGAACCACGCGAACTGGCGACGGTGCCGTTCGTCGTCCTGGTTCCGTCGAACCACCGGCTCGCCGGCAGAGGGGCGATCCGGTTGGCGGACCTGGCCGGCGAGCGGTTCGTCGACATGTTGCGGGGATTCGGCAACCGGACGACGGTCGACCGCGCGTTCGACAACGCCGGTCTGCCGCGACGGGTACAGGTGGAGGTCCCGGACCTGACCACCGTGCCGGACTACGTGCGTGCCGGGCTGGGCGTCGCCGTCATACCGGAGCTCGACCGGGACGAGGTGGCCGGCGTGACGCGGCTGCGGATCACCGACGTGGACCTCAGTTGGACGTTGTCCGCGGTCACCCTCAGCGGCCGACGCCCGAGCCGGGCGGCCACCGCCCTGCTCGACCTGATGACGGCCGCTATCCACCCCGGTAGCACCTATCTGTAGGAGATCCGGCAGCGGGTGGGAATACTGAGGCGGCAATCATTGTTGTTAGGTCATCAAGGGGATCTACCATCGGTAGGCCACCCATCCTGGGCACCTTTGCAACGGATCGTCCGGCACGTTCCTGCCGGCGAAGGAAAGGAAGCGCGACATGGCAACTGTCTCGTTCAAGGGAGCTACCCGGGTCTACCCGGGCACTGAAACCCCGGCCGTCGACAAGCTCGACCTGGACATCCAGGACGGCGAGTTCATGGTTCTGGTCGGACCGTCCGGTTCCGGCAAGTCCACCGCACTGCGGATGCTGGCCGGCCTGGAAGAGGTCAACGAAGGCTCGATTTACATCGGGGACAGAGACGTCACCAACAGCCCGCCGAAAGAGCGCGACATCGCGATGGTGTTCCAGAACTACGCGCTCTACCCGCACATGTCCGTCGCGGACAACATGGGCTTCGCCCTCAAGATGCAGGGCATCCACAAGGAGGAGCGCGCCAAGCGCGTCCAGGAGGCGGCGAAGCTGCTCGGCCTGGAGGAGTACCTCGAGCGCAAGCCGAAGGCACTGTCCGGCGGCCAGCGCCAGCGCGTCGCGATGGGCCGCGCGATCGTACGTGACCCGCAGGTCTTCCTGATGGACGAGCCGCTGTCGAACCTCGACGCGAAGCTCCGGGTCCAGACCCGCACCCAGATCGCCGAGCTCCAGCACCGCCTGGGCGTCACCACGGTCTACGTGACGCACGACCAGATCGAGGCGATGACGATGGGCGACCGGGTCGCCGTGCTGAAGGACGGTCTGCTCCAGCAGGTCGACACCCCGCTGAACCTGTACGACGCCCCGCAGAACCTCTTCGTGGCCGGCTTCATGGGCTCCCCCGCGATGAACCTGATCGAGGCCGAGATCACCGACAGCGGCGCGAAGATCGGCGACTACGTGGTCCCGATCGAGCGCTCCGTGCTCGCCAAGGCCGGCGACGACAAGACGCTGATGCTGGGCATCCGCCCGGAGGCGTTCCACCTCGCTGACGAAGGCGTGCCGGTCCGGGTCGCCGTGGTCGAGGAACTCGGCTCGGACGCGTACCTCTACGGCAGCGCCGAGCACACCACCGGCCAGCAGATCATCGCCCGCATCGGCACCCGGATGCACGCCGAGAAGGGCGCGCTGGTCCACCTCGCCCCGCAGCCCGACAAGCTGCACCTGTTCTCCACCTCCACCGAACAGCGCCTGACCGCCTGACAGCGGCCGACGCACGACCCGCAGTACGGCTTTCCAGGCTCGACACGTACTGCGTACCCGGCCCCGGACGGTTCTCCGTCCGGGGCCGCGGTGCGTCTACGGTGATCCGATGGCGCAGATGTGGGAGGTGGGTGAGCCAGGGGTTGTGCGGCTGCCGTCTGGCCGGCTGATCCGCGGCCGCGGGCTCCGGAATCCCTTGCCCGCCGGGCAGACGCCGACCTTCGGGGTCTACCTGCTGGGCAAGGAACCGCCCGAGGTGAGCTGGGAGTCACGCTGGCTCCGGTGGCCGGACTTCCGCCTTCCGGCCGACGCCGTCGTGGCTCGGGCGACCTTCGTGGAAGTGCTGGAACGCGCCGACACCGACCGGGTGGAATTCGCCTGCGGCGGTGGTCGTGGTCGCACCGGCACCGCCCTCGCCTGCCTCGCCGTGCTCGACGGCGTCCCCTCAGCCGAGGCAGTGGAGTTCGTCCGCCGCAACTACGACCCCAAGGCCGTCGAAACCCCCTGGCAGAAGCGCTACGTCCGCCGCTTCGCTTGATCCCGCGGAATCAGGCGCCGGTGGCTCCACCGCCGCGCGGCGTTTCGGCGTACAGGGATCCCAGCATGCTGAGGGAGTCGGCGTCCTTGCTGCCGGTGGCCGCGGTTCCGACCAGCAGGTACTGGCCTGGTGCGCCCTGGACGTCGAAGGTCTGGTAGGTCAGCGTGAGCCGGCCGACGTCGGGGTGGTTGAACGTCTTGGACTTGCTGCCCAGGCTGCTGACTCCGTGGTCCTGCCAGAGCTCGGCGAAGTCCTTGCTGCTGGCAAGGAGTTCGTTCACCACGGCGGCGACGCCGGGATCCTCGCTCGAGGCGAGCCGGAGTGCCTCGACCGAATCACGCGCGACCTGGTGCCAGTCGGCGAACAGCTCGCGTGCGGCCGGGTCGTGGAAGAGCGTACGGATCATGTTGTAGGGATCGGCCAGCGAGGAGAGCAATGCGTCGGCCAGCCGGTTCGAGGCGAGCACCTGCAGGCGGCGATTGATGACGTAGGCAACGGACGTCGGGAAGGCGTCCATCAGCTGCAGCAGCGCCGGGTCGACGGTCTCCCGCTGCCCCTCCTCCGGCCGCGGAACCAGCCCGGCCAGACGGTAGGCGTGCCAGCGAGCATCCATGCTGAGCTGGAGAGCTCGGGCGATCGCGTCCACCACCTGACCTGAAGGGTTTCGCTCGCGGCCCTGCTCCAGGCGGGTGTAGTAGTCGGCGCTGACGCATGCCAGGACGGCGACCTCCTCGCGCCTCAGGCCCGCGACCCGGCGAGCACGGGAGGTCGGCAGTCCCACATCCACCGGACTCAACTGCGCACGCCTCGCCTGCAGGAACTCGCCCAACTCGCTCACCACCCGAGGGTAGTCGGCGACCTCACGGATACTGGCGCAGTGGAGGTCTCTGAGCAGGGAACGGGCGAGCGGGCGGGCTACCGGCGATCGGCAGGGTCGGCGCGCGGCGAGGCCCGCCGCCGCGAACTGCTCGACCGGGTGACCGACGACCTCGGCGTCAACGGGCTGGTCGACTTCTCGCTCCGGCGCGCGGCCCGGGCGGCCGGCACCACCCACAAAGTGCTGCTCTACCACTTCGACGGACCCGAGGACCTGCTCACCCAGGCGGTACTGCAGCTGCGCGAGCGGCGGATCAGCAGGAGCATGGCGGCCGCTGCCGAAGCCCTGGCCGGCCCGACGCTCGCCGCCCGGGTCCAGGCGATCTGGCCGATTCTGATCGGCGAGGAGTCCTGGGTCCTCGACCAGGCGATCGGCCTGGCCATGTACGACCCCGCCCGGTACGCCGAGCTGGCCCGGAACGCCTCGAAGCAGTACCTGCCCTCGCTCTTCTCGCTCTGCCCAGAGCACTGGTCCGAGGAGCGCAAGCTCGAAGTGGCGGAGATGATCCTCGGCACCCTGCGGGGATTCCTGGTCGAGTGGCGGACCAGCGGTGACGGTCCTGGGATCCAGGCCGGCTTCAACGCACTCCTCCGCGCCTTGGACCGCGAAGAGGCCTCCTCCTGAGGAGCACCGGCGCTCCGCAGTACCGCGGCGGCCGCGGTCCGGAGTACGGGCATGGACAGTTTGCGAACCGCGTGGTTCACTTTTGGACAGGGGTCAACTCCGGACAGAGGATCGGTGGGGCGGATGCGCGAGAAGGTTCGGTTCGTCAGTGGGGACGTCGAGTGCGTCGCCTGGCACTACCCGGGGACGAATGGTGGCTGTGTGGTGATGGCCGGCGGGTTCGCGGTAACCAAGGAGCCCGGCACCGAAAAGTTCGCGGAGCGGTTCCACCAGGCCGGGTTCTCCGTGCTGGCGTTCGACTACCGGCATCTCGGCGAGAGCGGCGGTCAGCCGCGCCAGGTCGCCAGGGTGCGCGAACAACTCGCGGACTGGCAGGCCGCCATCGGCTTCGCCGCGAGCTTGCCCGAGGTCGACCCGGCGAAGATCGCCATCTGGGCGTTCTCCTTGTCCGGTGGCTACATCTTCCAAGTCGCGGCGCGGAATCCGCACCTAGCGGCGGCGATCGCGCAGACGCCGAACGCGGACGGCCCGGCGGCCTCGCGGAACGCGATCCGGTACCAGAAGCCACTCGCCATGCTCCGCTTCACCGTCCGAGGGATCCTCGACGCGCTCGGCAGTCTCATCGGACGTCGGCCGCTGCTCGTGCCGTTGGTCGGTCAGCCAGGTACCGTCGCGCTCCTCACCACACCGGACGCCATCAGCGGCGGCGATCTGGCGCTCAACCCGGACAACAAGTACCCGGACTGGCAGCAGGCTGTCGCCGCGCGCTCGGCGCTTCGCGTCACGCTGTATCGACCCGGCCGCTTCGCGTCTCGGGTGCAGGTGCCGCTGATGGTGCTCGTCTGCGACCAGGACAAGTCAGCCCTCGCCGAGCCCGCTGTGAAAGCCGCGGGACGCGCGCCCCGAGGAGAGTTGGTCCGCCTGTCCGGTGGTCACTACGAACCTTTCCTCACCGCCCATCAGGAAGCCGTCGAAGCCGAACTCGCCTTCCTTCACCGCCACCTCCTGGAAGACAAGCCCCTGCCGGCAGTTGGTCAAGAGCTGACTTCCTAGGTGTGCGGCACCCAGGAAGACTCGTCCTGCCTCATTGCTGACCGGCGCCGCATGCTCGGAGGCATGAACAGCAAAGTTGTCCTGATCACCGGTGCGAGCAGTGGGATCGGTGAGGCCACAGCCCGCCGACTCGCCGGCGCCGGCCATCGTGTCTTCCTCGGCGCTCGCCGCACCGACCGTCTCGCCACCATCAGTGCGGAGATCGGAGGCGAGTACCACGAGCTGGATGTGACGAGGCTCGAGAGCATGCGGGCTTTCGTCGCCGCTGCCCACGAGCGGTACGGGCGGGTCGACGTCCTGGTCAACAACGCGGGCGTGATGCCGTTGTCGCTGGTGCAGGACCTGAAGGTCGACGAGTGGAACCAGATGATCGACGTGAACCTGCGGGGTGTCCTGCACGGCATCGCCGCCGTCCTGCCGATCATGCGCGAGCAGCAAGCGGGTCACATCGTCAACATCTCATCGGTCTCCGGGCTGCGCGTCGACCCGACCGCCGCTGTCTACAGCGCGACCAAGTTCGCCGTTCGGGCCCTGTCCGAGGGGCTGCGTCAGGAGAGCCGCGATCTGCGGGTCACGGTGATCAACCCCGGCCTGACCGAGAGCGACCTGACCGGCGGTATCACCGACGAGGCCGTCCGGGACGCGGTACGCGACCAGATGAAGATCGCGATCCCGGCCTCGGCCATCGCCGACGCGATCAACTACGCCATCACGCAGCCACCCGAGGTCGACGTCAACGACCTTGTCATCCGACCGACGGCCCAAGGCTGAAATGCCGTTGACGGTTGCCAGGGCGTGACGTTTGCTCAGGGCGTGACGATCGAGCGCACCAATCCCCCGGCCCTGCACGCGACACCCGGCTATCACCACGTGAGCAAGGTGACCGCCGACCAACTGATCTTCCTCGCCGGCCAGTGCCCGCTGAAGGAGTCGGGCGACCTGGCCGACGGTGGACTCGAAGGCCAGACGGAGCAGGTGATCCAGAACATCCTGGTCGCCCTCGATTCGGCAGGCGCCGGGCCGGCTGACGTAGTACGGACCGTCATCTACGTCGCCAGCCCGGTCCGCGAGCAACTCAGCGCGGTCTGGACTCAGCTGAACGAGTCCCCTCTCGCCCCCGCCTTCACCTCGGCCAGCACCCTGCTCGGCGTCGCCCAACTCGGCTTCCCCGGCCAACTCGTCGAGGTCGACGTCACCGCTGCCCTGTAACCGGGTGGTTCGGCTGGAGTAGCTGGTGAGGGTCGTAGTGGGTCTTCAGTTTGGCGAGTCGTTCGTAGGTGGGCGCGTCGAAGGCGGCGCGGATCTCACCCTGGTCGAACGAGGCGAAGCTGAAGTTGAGGAACCGGCCGATCACGTGGTCGGACCAGGGCTCGAGGATCCGTCGGTGGAGGGCGGTCACATCGCCCTTGCCGGGTGACAGGACGGTCAATCAGTACGCCGCGGGCGGTGGCTGACGGCGTTCGGAACGGCGGGCGGGGAGGTGGCGTGGGTGGTGCGGTTGAGCGCGGAGGCGCCGGCGCTGCTGATCCAGTACGTCGCGGGGATCGCCGCGCTCGGTGCGGAGTACACACTGGAGGCGTCGCCGGAGGCAGCCGACCTGATTCGCAACGTCGGCCTCAGCCTCGCCCGAACTGCGTCCGACGCCGAGTAGCCATCTGTCCCCCACCCCGAAACGGCAGCTGTGAACCACGTCCTGATTACCGGAGCGAGCGGCTTCGTCGGCTCCCGCCTTGCCCGGCACCTCTCCGCCACCCACAAGGTCGTCACTCTGTCCCGCGGGCGAACGACCGGCCCCGGGACGGCTGTCCAAGGGGACATCGGGTCCGAGGCCGACCTCGCGCAACTCGATGCGTATCAGCTCGACGCGGTGGTTCACCTCGCCGCGGAGACCGGCGGGACGACCGAGGAGGCCGGCCTCGCCGTGAACGTCCTCGGCACCCGACGGCTGCTGCGGTATCTCGCGGATCGCGGGGTACGGCGGTTCGTGGTCGCGAGCTCGATCGCGGCGACTGGTTGCCTGTCGCCCGAGTTCCTGCCGCGGCGGCTCCCGATCCCCGCCGACCACCCGTGCGATGCGCGTGATGCGTACGGGCTGTCGAAGGCGCTGATGGAGGAGGTCTGCGCGTACTTCCAGCGCCTCGATCCCGAGCTCGCCATGACGGTCCTCCGGCTCGGCGTCGTCGTACCGGAGAGCACTGCACCGGTGGCTCCCGAGTCGCTCGGCGGAATCGACCTGCCGTTCACGAGTCTTGCCACGGTCGCGGTGCAGGACGTGGTCTCGATCATCGCGCGGGCGCTCGAGTTCGAGCCCGGGTTCCACCGGTTCAACGCCGTCGCGCCGTGGCTGCCGGCTCCCCTGTCGGTGCGGGACGCGCTCGCCGCGACACTGGGAGCCCGGGGCAATGACCTCGATCTTTCGGGGTATGAGGAGGGCGGGCCGACTTCGTTCTACGAGACGGCGGAGCTGGTCCGGGCGACGGGATACCCGCGGGTCGACGTACGCAGTACGACTCCTGCTTGAGTGGTGAGACAGAATCCGGCAACAGACGGCGAGGACAGCGGATGAACTCGGAGCAGCCGGACCGCGAGCGCCTGGCCGAGCGGTTGCAGGAGGACTGGGAGGCGCTGCGCAGCGTGGGCGACCTCTTCACCGGTACTGCGCTCGGCTACAGCGCTGAGCAGCTCCGGCCGGGCAGCGGGTGGCCCGAGGATCTCCAGGACACGCCGATCATCCTCGCCATCGACGGCCCCAGTATTGCCCTCACCGTGGCGGCCCGTACTGCGCGGGACCTGGCGCTGGTGCTCACGGACGAGCCGGACCTGGTGCGCGAAGTACTGAATAAGGCAGGGCGCCCGGAGGTGCCGGTCTCTCCTGACCCCGAGGCGATCGTCGACTTGGTGATGTCGACCGAACGGCCGAAGCGGTGGATCGGTCTCGGCTCCGCGGACCACCTGACCCAGGTGGTCGACTCGGACCTCGTCGGACGGCTGCGGGTGACCCAACTGCAGGTGCCGAGCGGAGCTGCCCCGATACTGGCGGCCGCGGCGGCCGGTCGCCTGGCGCTCGACCTGGTCAGCGCCAACCCGGCCGACGGGGAGTCCGGGCCCGCTGTCGCGATCGCGGCGGCGCTGCTGCTGCCGTTCGTGGACTTCCACCAGGTGAATGTGGGGGTCGACGAATCCGGTCGCTTCCAGCTGCAGCACGACGGTTTCCAGCTCTGGTGGGGCATCACCAAGGAGCCAGGCGCCCTTCAGGCGTGGGTTGACCGAGCCATTTCCTGAGTCGCCGTGCCATCAGCATTGGAGTTCGGCCCGGTCATGCGGTGATCCGGTCATGCGGTGATGAGGCCGATGCCCAGGGTCAGGACGCCCGCGGCCAGGGAGAGCGCGCCGGCGTACAGGACCCAGATGAACTGGTTGGGCTTGGTGCGGTCCTTGCCGGCGGACGACGCGAAGAACCCGCCGGACATCACGATCGCCGCGACCGGGATGCCCAGCCGGCCGACCCACAGCCAGAATCCGTCCAGGCTGGTCGAGTCCACGTAGAGCAGACCGACCAGGCTGAGGATGACCAGCACGCCGGCGTGCCCGTGACCGGCCCGGGCGAACGACTTCTGGAAGTCGGTCATCGGCACGTCACCGCGGACGATCTTCGTCAGGAACCAGCCACCGAACTGGATCGTGACGATGGTGAGCAGGATTGCCCCGGCGATGTTCCGGGAGGCTTCGCTCAGTTCCATGGTTGTTGCTCCTTCAGTACTGGTTTAATGCAGCTGCCTGGGATTGGTGGTTGTTCAGTGGTTGACGAGTTCGGGCTGCGGCTTCTGGCGGACCGCGCCGAGCAGCCGGCGCGTCGGCGTGCTGTCGGCTGAACGGGCCGCCCACAACACCACCGCGATGTAGAGCAGCTGCTCGGGGATCCGCTGCCACAGCGGAGTCGCCGCCTCGCCGTTGGCGAACGAGATGTCCGCGACAGCCTCATAGATGTTCGCCGGGAGCAACGTGACGAACAGTGCCGCAAGCCCCAGCCCGGCCGCCCACCTCGTTGCCGTCAGCACCAGTCCGAGCGCCCCGAGCAGTTCCAGTACTCCGGTCAGGTAGACCAGCGCGTCCGCGAACGGCAGGAACGGCGGCACGATCCGGACCATGTCCGCGTGGTTCGGCATCACCGTGACCGAGGCAGGAACGAAGTGCGCGCTCGCGGTGAGCAGCAGCATCACCGCCATTCCGTGCGCGGCACTGACCGGCCAACTGGCGAACCTCCGGACCCCGAGCGCGCCCAGCGCCCGGAACACCAGCGTCGCCAGCACCAGTACGACATCGACGATCATCGGCTTCCTCCTGTCATGGATAGTCGCACTATCCGTAATGGATACTGCTACTATCCATCAGGAGACGAGGAAAGGCAAGGGAGATATGCGGATCGCTGAGTTGAGCCGGGTTTCCGGGGTGCCGGTGCCGACGATCAAGTACTACCTGCGCGAGGGCCTGCTCCCCGCCGGCGAGCTGACCAGCCCGAACCAGGCGGACTACGGCGACCAGCACCTGCACCGGCTCCGGCTGATCCGGGCGCTGGTGGACCTAGGCCAGGTGCCTGTCGCTGGGGTGAAGCGGATCATCGAGGCCCTCGACTCCGACTCCCTGTCCCTGCACGACCAGATCGGCCGCGCCCACCGGGCGATCACCCCGCAACCGCAGCTCACCGCGAGCACCGAAATCCGCGCCGAGGCCGCAGCCCAGGTCGACGAACTGATCAGGTCCCGCGGCTGGACGGTCGACCCCGACGCCCCCGCCCTCACCACCCTGATCGAGACGGTTGCGGCCTTCCGCACCCTCGACCAGGACCACCTGGCCGGCTTCCTCGACTCCTACGCCGACGCCGTCGAGAAGTTCACCGAACTAGAGGTAGCCGCCGTGACCTCCCGCGCCGACCGAACCACCCCCGACCAGATCGCCGAGTCCGTAGTCATAGGCACCATCCTCGGCGAAACCCTCATCTCCACCCTCCGCCTCCTAGCCCAAGAATCCATCTCAGCCCAAAGGTGGAAGGTCGACTGACCAAGCAAGGTCAGGAGTCGTGAGCCATATCCACGAAGCGGGAGTAGTGCCCCTGGAAGGCCACGACCACGTCGGCAGTGGGCCCGTTCCGGTGCTTGGCAACAATGAAGTCGGCCTCGCCGGGGCGGGTGGACTCCCGTTCGTACGCATCCTCGCGGTGCAGCAGGATGACGACGTCCGCGTCCTGCTCGAGCGAGTTGTGCGTCGCGATGCCTTCAGCGACGAAGTTGTGGGTGCCCATCACTGTCGCGTCGTAGACCTCCTGCTCACCGAGACTCTCGATCGAGGTGATGGTGTCCCAGAAGATGTCATTGGTGGCGAGCACCTCGAGGTCCGCGTCGTCGAGCACGTCGGCAACCTTGGCAAGGCGCTGACGGCTGGGCGCGTGCTTCCACAGCGTGGACCCGGAGAATTGGGTGCCCATAGCGGCAGCAAACTCCCGATGCGTCACCTTGCGTTCGCTCAGCACCGCGCGCACCTGCGACCAGACTTCCTTCGGGATCGTGTCCAGGTTGGTGTTGGCACGCACCCCGCGGAGTGCCGTCGCCACCTCGACGACCTTCAACCCGCGCAGGCCATGGACGCCGATCTCGTCACAGAACCGCAGCTGGTTCTCCGCGCCGTAAATGTGAAGGTGGAACGAGTCGCGGTAGCCGGCCTTCTTCGCAACCTTGATCCGGCTGAAGATGTTGTAGCGGAGCAGAAGTCTCGCGAGATCATCGACCAGCCGACGGCTCGTAGAGGCGTAGTAGATCCGCCCCTGGCCGGTCTTGGCATCCCAGCGAACCGAACCGTCCGTCGCCCAGAGGTGCCGAATGAAGGCGCCGACCTGCTCTTTGGGAAGGCCGAACACACCTTCAGGGACGAACTTCTCGTGACTGCGGAGACCGAACAACCCCAGCGTGTCGAGCCAGGCTGCGATCGGGTTTCGCTTGCCTCGAGCCAGCCGGTACGGCGCGGGCAGCCGCAGGGTGGTCACGCGGGCGGCGGCGTACTCATCGCGGATCGCGGTGATGCCGAACCGGCGCTGCGCGGCCGAGGCGACCGCCGACAAGTTCTCCTCGTCGATGCTCGCGTAGCGGATCGGCTGGCGCTTCACGAATGAACCGTCGCCGAGCAGGTGTGCGAGCAGGGTGACCTCATCGTCGTCCCACGGCTTGAGGTTCAAGGGCGGCGGTACGTGACGGAGCGAGCCCAGTCGGGCACCCGGCATCAGCTCACCCAGCGGCTTCCACCCGTCGTACGTGAGGAAGGGATGATTCGCCGTTGCCTTGATCTCCCGTCCGGAGGCGAGCTTCAGGCGGAAGACCTCCTTCACGCCACTGGGGAAGACGTGCGTCATCGTGCGCGGCACCAGCTTCAGCCGGTCATCGAGCGACCAGACCGGGACATCCCGGGCGTCCGCCGCCAGCAGGTCACCGAGCGAGATCTCCGCGCCGGTGTCGGCCCTCATCAACCGGGTGTCCGCGGTCAGGCAGCCGGATTCGCGGAGGTCGGAGGCCATGGGGCGTTTGTCGGAGCGTTGTTCTGAGCCTCGGTTCAGCTGGCAGATCGCGATCACCGGGATCTCGAGCTCCTTGGCCAGCAGTTTGATCGAGCGGGAGAACTCGGAGACCTCCAACTGGCGGGACTCGACCTTCTTGCCCGAGGTCATCAGCTGCAGGTAGTCGATCACGATCATCTTCAGGTCGTGGCGCTGCTTGAGCCGCCGGGCCTTGGCGCGGATCTCCATCATGGTCAGGTTCGGCGAGTCGTCGATGAAGAGCGGCGCCTCGGACACCTCGCCCATCTTGCGCGCGAGCCGGGCCCAGTCCTCATCCGTCATCTTGCCGTTGCGCATGTGGTGCAGCGGCACCTTCGCCTCGGCCGAGAGCAGTCGCATGGTGATCTCGTTGCGGCTCATCTCCAGCGAGAAGATGCACGACGTCAACCCATGCCTGATCGAAGCCGACCGGGCAAAGTCCAGCCCCAGCGTGGAGTTGTGGGTCGGAATCATCGACTTGCCGGCCAGATACATGTGGTCGTCATTGGCCACCTCGACACACCGCACCGGCACGTTGTCGATCCGCTTGACCTGCTTGACCAGCCGATTGCCGATCCTGACGGTCGACGCGGGACGCCGCTCCTTGTGGGTGATCATCTTGCGCGACAGCTTGAAGACGTCGTCCACCGTGCTGAAGGTGAGGACATAGCCGATCGACGACTCGGGGGACCTACCGACCACCACGCGGGTCCGATGACCGCACTTGTAGCCGAGGCTGACGATCAGCTCATATACATCGAGCGCCAGCCGCTCGTTGGTCAGGGTGATCTGGCAACTACCGGTCGGGTTGACGGTGCCGTCCCTGTCGAGGAGGCCCGCGAGCAGTTCCCGACGCTGGGACTCCGATGCCCGCAGATACTCAGCGGGAATGTGCTTGTTCCCGAGCACACCGATCTTCCGCAGTACCGCCTGCACCGTGCCATGGTCAGCGTGGCACGACTGGCAGCGGACCCCGCCTGCGTACGAGTTCCCACAGTCCGGGCAGGTGGGAGCCGCCACGGGCGCCGAGACGAAGCGCGCCTTGCCTCCACAGCTCTGGCCGCACGTGCGAACCTCCTTCGTGCGCGGCAGGAAGGTCTCGCCACAGACCACGCACGTACGCCGGACTCGTTCCTCCCTCGGGAACTGCATCGAGTAGTTCAGGGAACTCTGGTAGCGGACAACCAGGCCGGTCGCCTCGACGAACATCGCGACCTCGGGGTCGGCAGAGGTGAAGCGCGCACTGGCGGAGTGCCCGTCCCCGAGCCAGACACCCAAGGCATACGGCGGCAGCGGGAGCTCGATCTGCGGCAAGGCGAGTGCGGTCGCGTTGTCGATCGAGTGGTTGACCCGCTTCTCGTTTCCGGGGCAGTGAAGAGTGTCGGCGATCTCGGCGGTGGTCCTGATCTCGGCGAACTGCGTCTGGTTCCGGTGCCGGTTGTAGGTCTTCTCGGCGGACCGCCGGGACTTGCGGGACGCGCGGGTCTCGGTCCGCCACTGGTGCTCGGCGTCCGCGATGAGGGTGCTGCCGTCGGAGAAGGTGAGTTCGTAGCAGGGGCGGTCGTGCATGACCTCGGTCGCGGCGACGACCTTCGTCGGCCGGCCGTCTGCGCCGATCAGGTCGTCGCCCACGGCGACGTCACCCATGGTCGTCCAACCGGTCGGCGTCGCCAGCGGAGTGTCGAGCGCCAGTGCTTTCCCCATCGCGGGGCGGGCCGCGATGATGATCATCTGGCCGGGGTGGAGGCCGTTGGTGAGTTCGTCGAGGTCGGTGAAGCCGGTGGGTACGCCGACCATCGCGTCGCCGCGAGAGTCGATCGCCTCGATCTCGTCGAGGGCGCCCTCCATGATGTCCTTCAGCGGCGCGTAGTCCTCGGTGGTGCGCTTCTCGGTGACCGAGTAGATCTCCGCCTGGGCCTGGTCGACGACGTCGTCGACCTCGCCCTCACCGGCGTAACCGATCTGGACGATCTTGGTGCCGGCCTCGACCAGGCGGCGCAGGATCGCCTTCTCCCGGACGATGTGCGCGTAGTACCCGGCGTTCGCCGCCAGCGGCACGGACGCGACCAGCGTGTGCACGTACGGCGCGCCGCCGATCCGGGCCATCTCGCCGCGCTTGGTCAGCTCGGCCGCGACGGTGATCGCGTCGGCCGGCTCACCGCGGGCGTAGAGGTCGGTGACCGCGTCGAAGACGATCTCGTGCGCCGGGCGGTAGAAGTCGGTGCCGCGCAACGTCTCGATGACGTCGGCGATCGCGTCCTTGCTGAGCATCATCGCGCCGAGCACGCACT
Organism: Kribbella qitaiheensis; assembly: GCF_042657745.1. Classification (GTDB taxonomy): domain Bacteria; phylum Actinomycetota; class Actinomycetes; order Propionibacteriales; family Kribbellaceae; genus Kribbella; species Kribbella qitaiheensis. The sequence continues at coordinate 244,265 of NZ_JBHSKE010000006.1, forward strand.
GCTCGGCCGCCAGATCCTGCGGTGGGGTGCGGTCGAAGCCCATCTCCGGGTTGCGTTCCTCGTTCCCGCCGCCCTGACCCCCGCGGAACTCCGCAACGCTCACTCGTCCGACCTCCTCGTCCCACGCCCGAACCGCACCTGCCCCGCACCAGCCACCTCGAGCCGGCCCCGACCCCATCGGCCTGACTCGAACACCTGCTCGAATCCTAGCCAATCTCGCCGACACTTTCGCTGGCAGCATCCGCAGGCGGACTCGCCCCCGAGACTGCGGGCGGACGGTGTCAGTCACGCGACCGTACGCCCGTTGTCCCGAACCCCGGTAGCCGGTCGTCCACACCCCCTGTGGAAGAGCTGTGGGAAACCCCGCGAACGGGTGTGCACAGGTTGGGTATATCCCTGTGGATATCTGCTCGTAGAAGTCCACAACCCGGCTCCGACCTGCGGTTTTGTCTGCGCACAACTGTGGAGAAGAAAAAGATTCGATACCCACAGGTCCGGTTGTCTGTGCACAGGCGTGGCCAGGCACAATGAGGCCCATGCCCATTACCACCAGGTCGTCCGGGCGCCCCGCCGACAGGCCGTGGCCCGCCCTGGGGACAACTCCCGCGTGAGCGACCAGCAACCGGAGCCCGCCGAGCCTTCCGCCGAGCGACCTGCCGACCGTCCCACCGGCAGGGCGCAGGACCGCGAGATCCTCCGCCTGGCCGTGCCGGCGTTCTTCGCCCTCGTGTCCGAGCCCCTCATGCTGCTCGCCGACTCGGCAATCGTCGGACATCTCGGTACGCCGCAACTCGCCGCGCTCGGGGTCGCCGGGACGATCCTGCAGACGCTCGTCGGGATCTGCGTGTTCCTCGCGTATGGAACCACCTCCGCGGTGGCCCGGCGGATCGGCGCAGGCGATCACCGCGGAGCACTCTCGCAGGGCATCGACGGACTCTGGCTCGCCCTGCTGCTGGGCGTAATACTGGCTGTGGCCGGGCTCCTGTTCGCACCGGTGGCAGTCGGGGCGTTCGACCCGTCGCCGGACGTGGCGGACCACGCCGTGACGTACCTGCGAATCTCCTGCCTGGGCATCCCGTCGATGTTGCTCCTGCTGGCGGCGACCGGAGTACTGCGGGGGCTGCAGGACACCACGACGCCGATGGTGGTCGCGATCTCCGCCAACCTGGCGAACATCGGGCTCAACCTGATGCTGGTCTACGGGCTCGACCTGGACATCGCCGGCTCCGCCCTCGGTACTGCGCTGGCCCAGACGGCGGCCGGCGTCGCACTGGTCTGGGTGGTGGTTCGTGGAGCCCGCAGGGACGGCGCCAAGCTTCGCCCGGACCGGCCCGGCATCCTCTCCTCGGCCCACGCCGGCATCCCCCTGGTCATCCGCACACTGACCTTGCGGGTGGCGATCGTGCTCACCACGTACGTCGCGACCTCTCTCGGTACTACGTCCGTCGCGGCGCACCAGGTCGCCTTCACGCTCTGGTCGTTCCTCGCCCTGGCATTGGACGCGATCGCCATCGCCGCGCAGGCGTTGACCGGCCGCGCACTGGGCGCCGGGGACGTCGCCGGCACCCGGGCGATCACCCGGCGGATGATGTGGTGGGGCCTGGGCTCGGGGTTCGTCGGCGGGCTCGCGCTCTGGGGTCTGCGGGCTGTCTACGTTCCGTGGTTCACCTCCGACCAAGAGGTCCGGCACACGCTCGCCGCGATCCTGCTGGTAGCCGCACTCTGGCAGCCGGTCAACGGTGTCGTCTTCGTGCTGGACGGAGTACTGATCGGCGCGGGCGACGGGCGCTACCTGGCGCTGGCCGGGGTGATCGCGCTCGTACTGTTCGTGCCGATGGCGCTGAGCGTGCTGTGGTTCGACGGCGGCGTAGTGGCCCTCTGGTGGGCCTTCGGCGGCTACATGCTGCTGCGGCTGCTCACGCTGATGACCCGCGAACGCGGCGACGGCTGGCTGGTCACCGGCGCCACCCGCTGACTCCGCCGGCCTCGCACGCTGAGCCCGAGTTTCGACACCTGGACTCACCGCCCGGGGTTGAGCGGCTGACCTGGTTTTGCGGCATCGTGGGTGCCGCAACGGAAGGAGCCGCATGGCTGACACGGACGACGAGCAGACCGTCGAGCTCGGACCCGACCACCGCGGGAAGCGGGAGGACGAGCTCGCGCCGGGCGCGGAGGCAGCCGGCGAGGACCGCCGCGCCAAGGAGTGGGAGGCGGGTGGCGATCTGGACGGCCCCGCCCTCGCGGCCGGTACGTCGGACGACGAGGAGGCGGCCGAGGACCATGAGGCCGAGCAGCAACGCGTCCGCGAGGAGATCGAGCAGGACGCCCGCGAGGAACGCGAGCTCCAGGACGCGCGGTACCGGCAGGACGTGAACCGGGCCGACGCCGAGATCGCCGAGGCGATGCGGCTCGCCCACATCGCCGAGGGCAACCGCAACGACTACCGGGCCGAGGCGGGCGGTGAGCGACGACTCGCGCACAACGACGCGGCCCACTCCGCCCACCTACGAGCCGGAGCCGCCGGCCGGGACGACCCGCAGGCTGACGCCGATCGCGCCGAGGCCGACCGTTTCCAGGCGTCGTCGTACCGCCAGGACAGGCTCGCGAACTACGACGACGCGGTCGCGAGCTCGTACGGCGCCGAGGCCCGCGACCGGCGGAACGAGGCGGCCGAGGTACGCCGGCCCGAGCAACCGCCGGCGGCCGAGGCGGTCCGCAATCCCCCGCAGGCGCCGCCGCTGGCCCGTAAGAACCTCAAGCAGCAACGCCGCCGCAAGACCAAGGAACTCCGCGACTTCGGCCTCGGCGACTGAAGGATCCTCGCCTCAGCGGCTGGTCACGTTGCTGGTGGTGGCGGTAGACGGGCTGTCGGGGCTCAGGTTGGCGGCGCGGATGACGAGCAGGTTCGCGGCGACGACCACGACGAAGACGATGCCGAGGATTCGGTGGTCCAGGCTCCAGAGAGCCAGGCCGGCCAGTCCGAAGAAGGCGATCTTCATGATCGCGGTCACCAGCGGGCCGCCATGGTTCGCGGTCGGGGCAGCGAAGAGACCCCAGAGGACCGCCGCGACCACCGGCAGGCCGATCGCCAGGAGCAGGCGCACGACCGTGGTGTTGCCGGCCTGCCAACCCCACCAGGCGAAGATGCCGAGCCCGGCCAGCTCCACCGCGAAGGCCAGTCCCAGGTTGCTCCAGCGCCAGATCTCGTGCATGTCCCCACTCCTCCGATTTTCCGAGAGCGCCGCTCTCTCTTAGTGCCAGTGTGCGTGATCGGCCAGCCAAAAGCAAGAGCACTGCTCTCTGAAGTTGCCGCCGCTCCGCCCAGCCGGGATGATGCCGTGATGGAGACCCCGCGGCAGCGCCAGCACCGCCAGACGATGGCGGACATCCTCCGGATCGCGCACCAGCAACTCGCCACGGAGGGCAGCGCGGGTCTCTCGCTGCGCGCGATCGCTCGCGACCTGGGGTTGGTGTCGTCGGCGATCTACCGCTACGTGCCGAGCCGGGACGAGTTGCTCACGCTGTTGATCGAGGAGTCCTACACCGCGTTCGGCGACACTGTCGAGGCTGCGGAAGTCCGCTGCCGCCGCGAAGACCTGGGCCGCCGCTGGCTCACACTAGGCCGAGCCGTACGCCGCTGGGCGGTCGCGAACCCGGCAGAGTGGGCGCTGCTCTACGGCAGCCCGGTTCCTGGGTACCACGCGCCACCTGAGCGGACCACGGCCGCCGGAAGCCGGGTGCCGTTCCTCGTACTCCAGTTGCTGGCCGATGCCGACCTGCAGCCCGCGCCAGACGACCCGCCCATGACGGCCGCGCTTCACCGCGAGTTGGACCGGCTCCGCCCTGGTCTGCCGGGAGACCTCAAACCAGAGGTGCTGGCCCGCGGCTTGCTGGCGTTCTCGTCGCTCTGCGGACTGGTGAGCCTCGAACTCTTCGGCCAGTTCACCAACACAGTCACCCAGTTCCCGGCGCACCTGGACCACCAACTGACCCGCCTGGGCACCAGCCTTGGCCTCCCCGAGCCCACCTGACCTACGCGGCCGCCCGAGCACGCCGAACCTCCTTTACGGCGTACCGAAGTACAGGAGGTCAGATGCCGCGGAGGTTCGGCTGGCGCTGGTCGAAGAAGAGACCGGCGGGTGGCTCGTTGACCGGCAGCGGCGGGATCGGGTAGTCGCTGTGCTGGCCACGGCAGGCGGCGAACGGGCCGTCCGGGTCCAGCAGGGCCATCATGTGCGGGTCCGCGTGGTCGCGCCACCAGACTGACATGCCAGTGGCCGGGTCGAGTCGCAGGTGCTCCCAGGCGCGCCAGATGGAGTCGAGCCGGCTCAGCGCCTCGGCGTGCCGATACCACTCGGGGCACCAGACGAACTGCTGGCCGAGGCGACGGCAGTACAGGTAGACGAGCCGGTCCTCGACGAAGGCCGCGACGTGCGGGTAGAAGAGTTCCTGCTCACCATCCACGACGCTGCTCCTCGTTCTGCTCCCAGACCGGCGTCGGCGGTCCGGACGGCGCGGCCGGAGCCGGCGGGGCAGCCTGCGGCGAGCCGGCCGCGATCCAGGCGTTCGCACCGTGCGGGGCGATCGCCTGCGCGGAGGCGCCGGGGTCGTGGCGGGCGAAGGACGCCTTCACCGCGCCGGCGTCCGGGCGGACCATCCACGGCACGGTCTTGATCATCGTGGCCGGGATGCCGGACGGGAACACCACGGCCCGGCCGGGCGGCATCGAGGCGAGGTCCGAGACCTCCATGATGTGGTGCCGCTGGGTCTGCTTGCTGGTGCCGCGCTCGCCCTTGTTGTACGAGACCGAGTTCGAGGTGATGTCGTAGTCGCCAATCAGCTTGCTCAGCCGCTCGAGGAAGTTCGCGTCGGACACACCGCCGCCGTACACCCGGATGTTCGCGGCGGACCAGAGTTTCTCCATGCCGCGCTCGCCCCAGCACTCCACGCCCTGGGCCCAGGACTGCAGGATCGTCATCAGCACGATGCCGCGGGAGCCGAAGTGGCTGTACAGGTCCGGCAGGTCCTTCCAGCGGCAGACGTTCGCCGCCTCGTCCAGCACACCGACCAGCGGGCTCGGCATCCGGCCGCCCGGGCAGGTCTTGGCGTAGTCCTCGGCGGCCTCGACGACGGCCACCGTCAGCGCGGTGACCAGCGGGCCCGCAGTACCGGCGCCTTCCTTCGACAGGCTGAACAGCGTGCCGCCTTCGCGGACGAACTGGTGCGGGTTGAACTGCGGTCGGTTGTCGTTCGGGCCGGTCGGGATGACCCAGCGGGTGACCTTGCGGTTCACCAGGAACTGGGCGCTCTGCTGGGCGGTGCCGTAGACGCCGGCGCGCTGCTTGTCCGGCGCGTTGATGACGCCGGACAGCGCGTCCGCGGACAGTTGCAGGCCGGGCGTTGAGCGCAGGATCCGCTCCGGCTCGTCGTTGCGCTGGTCCGCGAGCCACGTGTAGACCTGCGTGATCGGGCGCTTCGCCACCGCTGCGGCGAGCAGCAGTCCGGCCAGGAGATCGGTGCCGGCGGCATCGAAGAAGGCGTCGGTGCGGGCGTTCTCGGAGCGCTGCGACGCGACGAAGTGCTCGGCCAACTGGCGGGCCTTCACCTCGTCGGTGACGTAGCTCAGCGGATTCCACCACCAGTTGGGCTGCTCGGCGCAGACTTCCTGCGGGTCGAACACCCAGACCGGCCCGTGCTGCGAACGCGGATCCCGGGTGGCGTCGACGATGTCGCGCTTGTTGGAGGTCGCGATCACCGCGCCCGGCGCGTCCAGGATCGCCGGTACCGCGCGGGAGGTGGTCTTACCGGTCCGGGGACCCCAGACGTCGACGTGCATGTCTTCCCAGGAACCGAAGACCTCGAGGTTGTCCCGGACGGTCCGGCCGATCAGTACTCCGGGGCCGGCGTGCCCGGCGCCGAGGCGGTTCGCGATCTGCTGCGCGCCCTCGCGGGTGAGCTTGTAGATCTCCTTGCGCTTCGACATCAGCTGGGCGGACTTGTCCACCCGGGAGCCCGCGCCTTGCATCCGGCGGACCAGGAAGAACCCGAGCACCACCAGACCGGCGATCACCGCCAGCTCGAGCAGCAGCATGCCGGTGGCGGCGCCGGACCAGCGCGCCGTGCCGTCGATCAGGTCGAGCAGGGCGTTCACCGGGTTGTTGGAGATCGGGCGGCTGTCGTTGATCGCCGCGGCGACCTTCAGCGACGACCAGATACCGCCGAGCACCAGGACGAACAGCCCGATGCCGATGAACACCAGCACCGACTCGACGGACAGCCCGCCCGGCCCAGTACTTCTCCTGCCCTGTGCCATCAGTGTCCTCCGTTCGGAGTCCGTGCGCTGGCTCCGGTGGTCAGGTGGGTGGATCGCAAGGCGGAGGAAGCGGGCGATGCTTTTCCATCGTTCGCTTTCGACAACGCCGCGAGGCGCCCGCCTGGGCGCCGGAGACAGCGTGCGGAGTTCGGACGGAGGACACTCACTCTTCAACTCCCGTTCGGGCTACTACCCTCGTGCTCGGGTCCGGTGGTGGCAGTTTGGTGGGGTCGTCGAAGGTGTACTCCTCGAGGACCTCCTCGGTGCCGTCCTCGGTGATCTCGACCTTCAGCGGGCGGCCGTCGGCGCCGGTCTTCCACAGCTTGTTGGTGTCGTTGATCTCGCGCTCGACCGAGGTCAGGCCGACGTGCACCGGGATGCCCGGGCGGCCACCGACCTTGACCAGGAAGTTGCCTCGCCCGGGAGGCGCGGCCTCCTCGCCGGTGGCGGGGTCCCAGGCGGGCGGGTCCTGCCAGCCGATGAGCATGTTCTGCTCCTCGTCGGACAGCGGCACCACGGCGGTCAGGTTCTCCATCTCGGCCCGCGGCAGACCGCCGCAGATGACCATGCCGGACCGCTCGACGAAACCCTTCGCCTTCATCCGGTCCTCGGGGTGCTCCAGGGCCAGCAGGTCGGACATGGTGTGCGAGATCATCGCCATCCCGACACCACGCTGACGGTTCAGCCGGGTCAGCGCGTCGACCCGATCGACCAGGCCGCGCCCGGCCCGCAGTACCCGCCAGAGCTCGTCGAGGATGACGAAGTAGTGCCGTCGTGGCTCCAGGCCGGCGTCCGCGAGCGCCTGCGCGACCGCGACCGCGCCGAACCCGTAGGACCAGCAGGCCAGCAGTACCGCGGCCTGCAGGTTGGTCTCGGAGTCGTCGATGTTGGACACGTCGAAGACGACCGGCCGGTCCATCGCCATCGGGTGGTCGGTCTGCTCGGAGAAGATCTCGCCGAGCCGCCCGCCACCGACCAGGCCGATCAGCGAGGCCTCGAGCCCTTCGGTCACCTGCCGGTAGCGGTCCATGCTGCCGCGGTCCAGGGCGACGTTGCGGACCCGGTCCGGCGCCTCCTGGACCACCTTCAGCAGGTCTCGCAGTACCGGCGTGCCCTCGTGGCGCTCGTCGAGCACCTTGAGAGCCTCGTCGATGATGGTCTCCTCGCGGTCCGACGGCGGCGCCGAGCGCATGATCGAGATCAGCGCGGACACCATCGTCTGGCGCCGGCCGTGTGCGTCCGCCTGGATCGCCTGCCGGGCGCTGCCGGTCAGCCGCAGGGCCGCCCTCCGGGACTCACCCGGGTCCAGCACGTTCAGGTGGCCACGGCCGCGGCCGAGCTCGATCACCTGGCCGCCGAGGGCCAGGATCAGGTCCTTGTAGTCCGGCTTGAGGTCGCCGAGCACGAGCGGCTGGATCCCGTACCCCGCGAGGCCGAGCGCCATCCGCCGGGTGATCGTCGACTTGCCCAGACCCGGCTTACCGAGCACGAACATCGACGGGTTCGAGATCAGCTTGGCCCGCATGAACCAGCTGATCGGGTCGCAGCACATGGTCGCGCCGGACAGGATGTTCCGGCCGATCGGTACGCCGACCATCGGGCTGCCGGTGCCCGCGGCGAACGGCCACATGCCGCACACCTGCACCGTCGTACCGCGCCACTCGGCCGGGGCCTGCAGATACGTCGAGTAGCCGCCGCCCATCCCGGGCCAGCCGCGGGGCATCGGGCGCTTGCCACCGCGCAGTGGGTCGACCGGCTTGTTCTTCTTGCTCACAGAGCCTCCCGACGGTTCACAGGGCTTCCCGGAGACCGGCCGGGACGGACAGGTGGCTCTGCACGACGATGCCCAGCGGCAGCCCGGCGACGAAGGCGGAGTCCTGGGACCCGTAGGCCGGCCGGAGCAGCACCCGGGCGGTGGCGCCCAGGTTGTCGATCGCGGCGACCATGTCGGGGAGTTGCTCGGCCGTCATGACCGTGCCGGTGACCACCATGCCGAAGTTGACCAGACCCGCGCCGCGAGCCTCCTCCTGCGCAGTACGGTCCGCCGCGCGCGCCTCGGCCATCGAGCGGGCCGACGGGCGAGCGGAGGCGGTCGCGCGGAACGAGGCGTTGCGCTTGTCGGCCTCGACCATCCGGGCCGCGGTCGCGGCGTCCAGCGGTCGGTAGAGCAGGGTGACGCGCTTGCGGTCGATGTCCGGGTGCGGACCGACCAGCTGGGACAGCACCGAGGAGAAGACCTCACCACGGGGAGCCTGAGTCATCTGCCAGGTGATGGACCACGCGCTGTCGTGCCGGTACTTGTCCCAGAACGCCTGGGCAGCGGCCGGTCCGGCATCGGTCCACTGCAGCTCGGGCGACATGCCCTGGCTCCGAGCCTCATCGATCAGTACTGCGGCCGCCGGGTCGTAGGCGATCCGCACGGTCTCGCAGAGCTCCTGCGCGGTGACCGGACGGGCCGCACCCGCGCCGGTGGAGTTCAGGCTCTGGGTCAGGGCCGGGAGGCGGGACGCGAGCTCGCGGCCCATGTCCTCTTCCTTGCGGCGCTTGCCGTTGCGGTCGGTGCCTTTGAACGTCAGAGCCACTCGGGCCGACACCAGCGCCGAGCCCTCGGGGTAGGTCTGGATCACCTCGGACAGCATCGCCCGGGCGATCGCCGGCGTGTCGTCCTGCATGTTGTGGGTGACCTCACGGCGGAGCCGGATGCCGGTGTCCGGCGCGGACTCCACCGTCACCGAGGCGGCGATGATGCCCGGCTCGTGACCGAGGGAGGCGAGCCACTGACCCCAGTGCGCCACCCAGACGTCCACCTGGTCCTCGTCGACCAGCGAGGCGCCGTCCGGCTCCGCGTTGATGATGACGGTGAAGTGCCGGGTGCTCGGGTAGTAGAGCAGCGCGAACGGCCGGCCGTACGAGTCCTTGAACTCGCTCAGCTGCGAGGCCGCGGCGAGCCCGGGCAGCTGGAACTTGCCCCACGCCGTACGTCCGAGCGGACCGGACCGATAGATGTTGTGCTTGGCCATCTTTGCTCGCTGCCATCCAATTCGCGTCGAGAGCCTCTGCAGGGTGGAGTGCCCGTGCTTGTCCTTGGTCATCAGCAACAGCAGGATCGCGCCGACGATCAGCAGCGAGATCAGCGCGCCCGGCAGACCGGCCGCCAGGGTGGCGATCATGGTCACCACGAGGCCGCCCATCATGATCCCGGTGCCGAGCGTGCCCAGACCGGCGATACCCGCGCTGGCGGGCGCCCGCCAGTTGCCGTAGGTCCTGGGGGCGCTTCGTACGCCGTCAGCCGCTGCCACTTGGTCCCTCATCCATCGAGTCGTTGTCGATCGTCTCGGCAGCGCCGGCCTGGGCCGCTTCCTTGGTCATGTCGACGCCCTTCTTGACCGCGGCGGCTGTCGCCACGACCGCGATGCCGACCGGTCCGGCCGCAGCACCCGCTCCTGCCGCCGCGCCACCGGCCGCCGCACCACCGCCGGCCGCGGCACCGCCACCGGCCGCCGCGCCACCACCAGCCGCCGCACCGCCACCGGCCGCCGCGCCACCACCTGCAGCACCGCCACCGGCGCCTGCACCACCGCCCGCACCGCCACTTGCACCACCGCCGGCTCCACTGGCGCCGCCACCGCCGCCGCCACCTCCGCCACCGCTGGGCTGGGGACTGGAGTTCTGCGAGCCGCTCGGGCTGGAACTCTGGGAGGACGACTTGCTGGCGCGGCCGACGTTGCGAGCACCGCTCGGCCCGTCACTCTCGCTGTCGGCGGACTGGGACACCTTGTCGGCGACCTTGTCCGCGCCGACCATCTTGGCTGCGAGCGCACCCGCTCCGGCCGAACCGGCGGTGGCGGCGACCATCGGTGTGACGAACCGCATCAGGGCCGGCAACGCGAAGAGGGCAAGCACCAGCATCGTCACGCCGGTGATCGAGTTCATGATCTGGTCGCTGTTGAAGGACAGCGGGCCTTCCTGCTTGCCCTCGCCGAAGGCGGCACCGGTCAGCTTGAGCGCGGTGCCGTAGATCAGGGCGGCCACCGGTTTGTAGAGGATGAAGGCGACCAGCCAGGAGATTATTCGCTTGAACCAGGCCTTGCCCATCTCGGTGTGGGTGGCCGCCGCCGCGATCGGCAGCACCCCCAGCAGCAGGATCAGCATCGCGGTGCGGACCACCATCAGGACGACCTGGAGCATCGAGGCGAGCAGCGTGATGATGCCGATCGTGATCATCAGGCCGATGCCGGCACCGCCGGTCGCGGACAAGCCCAGCAGGACCAGCATCGCGGCGCCGAAACCACTCGGGTCGACTTCGCCCGCGTTGCAGGTCAAACCCGCACCGGGAGTCCGATCCAGGCCGGTCAGCACGACGCAGCGGGAGAACTCGTCGCCGACCTCGATCAGCACCTGGGTGACCGCGATCGCCATCGTCGAGGCGACCGCCAGCGTGAGCAGCGAGCGGAGCAGGTCGCGGAGGTTGTCGCCGCGGTGCGACCAGGCCATCTGGGCGCCGGCCACGATCACGCCGATGGTCGCCGCGAAGACGGCGATCCACTGGGTGTGCTGCCAGATCCAGGCGACCGAGTTCGCGGCCGGCGCGCCGGTCGTCGCACTGCCGACCGCCTGCGTCGGGACGAAGACCCAGAACGTGCCGATCGCGGCCATCATGGCGCCGACGGCTTCGGACAACGCGGTGAGAATGGGATCGAAGATCAACTTGATCAGCGCCTCAACTGCAGGGGTCAGGGCATCGAGCAGGAAGTCCTTGATGCACTCGAGCCAGCCGTCGTCGCAGAGCAACGGGTTCATGTCAGCCCGCCTTCGGTGAGACGAATCGGAGGATGGCGGGCAGGGCGACGACGGCCAGCACCATCATCGTCACGCCGGTGAGGACGGAGATCGTCACGCCGTCCGCGCCCCGGGGGACGCCGATCAACTTGATCGCGGTGGCATAGATGAGCGCGGCAACCGGTTTGTAGAGAATGAATCCGGCCAGCCAGGACACGGCCCGCTTGAACCAGGTCATCCCGACCTCGGTGTTCGTCGCGGACGCGGTCAGCGGCAGGATGCCGACCAGCAGGATCAGCATGCCGTAGCGGATCACCATCAAGACCAGTTGGATGATCGACGTGATCACCAGCAGGATGCCGATCACGATCACCAGCATCAGGCCGAGGCCGTCGGTCTCCAGCGGATCGACCAACTGGTTGCCGACCCGTTCGGAGAACGAGGAACCGTTCAGCGCGGCATCGATGATCTCCTGGGAGAACCAGTCCGCGATCTCGATCAGGGTCGCGGCGAAGGCGACCCCCATCCCCGACACGACCACCATGGTGAGCAGGCTCCGGAGGATGTCACGGACCGGCTCACCGCGCTGGGAGACCGCCATCCGGATGCCGGCGATGATCACCGAGATGGTGGCGGCGATGACCAGGATCCAGAGCGTGTAGTGCTGGATGAAGGTGACGGCGTTGTTGTTCGCGACGTTCGGGGTGTCGATGTCGATCCAGAGCGTGCCGACGGTCTCCATGATCGCCTTGACCGCGGCCACCACGACCGACTTGATCGCGTCGAAGACGAACTTGAACAGGCTGCCGATGACGCCGTTCAGCGCCTCGCCGAGGTACTTGTGGACGCAGTCGTCCCAGTCCCAGGGCTTCCAGGAGCAACCGAGCGAGATCATCACGCGCCCCCGAACCGGACATACCCCTGCAGCGACTGCAGCACGTCCGGCGCCACTTCACCGTTGAAGCTGCCGTCGGGCTGCAGCACGACCTTCCAGTCGCCCTTCAGCCAGAGCAGCGTCATCGGCAGGGCGGCCACGCTCTGCGGGTCGATCTGCACCGCGATCGAGATGATCGCCTTGGTCGGCTCGTAGTCGATCACCTTGAACCCGGTGAACTGCGAGGTGTCGCCCTCGCTGCGGGGAGTGGGTGTCGACCTGACCTCGCGGAGCGCCCGGGTAAGACCGGCGCCCGGCGCGATCCGGGTCCGCAGTACTGCCTCGGTCAGGTGGGGGTTGCGGATCTGGCCCAGGGTCACCATCGCGGCCAGCACGGCGCCGGTCGGCGAATGGGCGAAGCAGTAGCGCACACCGTTGGCGTACGTCGCGGCCGGTCCGCCCTGCTCCTGCAGGGGGATCAGCATGTCGGTCTCGAACTGCCAGCTCACCGACGCCGGGGCGACCCGGGGGATGCTCTGGTTCGGCGACTTGCTCTTGCAGCCACCACGGCCGTTGTTGAGCGGCGGTGGAGTCGCGGTCGCGGTGGGCTCCCCCGGAGTGGCAGGAGGTTCAGTGGGCTCGTCCGTGGTCTCGTCGGTCGGCTCGACCACGCTCGGCGTGGCCGTCGGCTGCGTCGAGGGTGCGCCCCCGCCACGGCCGCCTAGGAGCAACCAGACCACCAGACAGACGACCACGGCGCCGATGACGATCGCCGACGCGACGAATCCGGTGCTCTCCCAGGGAGAGGTGGATTCCGCGTCGCCGGCGTCGTCATCGGAGGAGTCGCGACCACTGAACCAGGCCACCAGGGATCAGCTTTCGTCAGGACCGAGCGGGGCGGAGGTGCGGGGCCGGATCAATTGCCGACCAGCGCTTTGACGAACCCGGACGCGGTACCGATCACGATGCAGCCGGCCAGCACCCAGCCGAGGCGGGCTGCGTGCTCGCCACCTTCACCGCGACGCTGACCGATCGCCATCATCGCGCCCGCGATGATGACACCGAGGATGCAGATCGAGATGGAGATCGTGGTGACCCAGCTGACCACTGTGTCGACCTTGCTCTGCACGCCGTCCGGCAGCGGCTCGAGTGGGACCAGCAGGGGAATGAACTTTGCCAACATGAGCGATGAGGCCTTTCAGTATGGGGCGGGGTAGTCCGCGGGGTTTGACGCGCGAAGAGCGTAGATGGATTCAAGAACTTCGAAAACCTCGTCAGGGGTGTTCTCTGGCGTGGGATCCTCCCCCCTTCGCCACTCCTCGATCCACGGGATGTCCCAGACCCTGGGCACCCCACCGCCGACGATGTCGGCGAAGTCGTCCAGCACCCGGGGCAACCGGCCCGGCGCGTCCGCGATCAGCACCAGCCCCAGCACCGCGACCCCCTGGACCACGCCCGAAGCCCACTCGATCGCGGCCCGCTGCGCAGCCCGCAGCCCCGACCCGTGCGTCCTCGCCACGAGTACTACGGGCGTCGGCACGGGCGGCGGTGGGATCGGCCAGCGGTGACCGGCCGCGCGAGTCCCCGGCAGCAGCAGCGACATCGTCGTCTCGCCGGCGCCACCGTGCACCCCGACCCACCAGAGCGTGTCGGCCGCGGGGATGGCGAACTTCGGCAGCCGCTGGTCCTCGGCCGGTGCGGGCACTCCGTGCTGAGGCGCGGAAGGGCCCCGCGGGGTCATGTCGACCTGCGGCGGCACGGGGCCGGGAGGCGGTTGAGACGACCCTTGTCCCGACTGCTGCTGCCGAGTCCACGGGTTCTGCGGTTGCGTCATGGCCCCTCCTCTCGCGGCGTGTCACGGGCTGTCGCCCACAGTATTCTCTCGCTTCCCGGGTGTGCTGATGTGACCCATCCACAGGCGAGGATGTTTCTACCCCCTTGTCGGGGTCAGACGAGCCGACCGGCTCGCAGAGTGGTATGCCTTCGGGCGGCAGCATGTCTTCGGGCGGACGACATGCTAGTGCCCGGCGCTGGATGCTGTTCGAGTGATTGCGGCGCACTGGAACGAGAGGCTGACAACCCGATGACTGAGGGAGAGCTGTGGCGGGGATGAGGGGTGACCATGGCTGAGAAGGGCATCCCTTCGTGGCCCAAGGTCACGATCCGGCTGTACGACGACCACAACGCCGAGGTGAAGATCGCCGGCCGCAGTCATCCGGTGAACCACCACGATCCACGCCAGGCCGCGATCGCCCTCGTGGCCGACCGCGCGGGTCAGCTCGGCCGCCCGGTGAAGGCGACCGCGGTCGAGTCCGACGGATCTTCCTGGCCGCTGGTCATCCACCCCGACGGCCGGGTCGAGGCGATCGAGGCTGCACCCAAGTCGGACAAGCCGATCTGGCCGATCATCGCCGCCGCCGGCCTTGCCATCGTGCTCGTCGGTGGCACGGCCTTCTACCTGCTGATGCCGCGCGACAACAGCCCCAAGGATCCGAATCCCCCGGCTGCCAACAAGCTGCCCGAACTGCCCGCGCCGAAGGTCGTGCCCGACCAGTTCGTGGCCCGGCCGGCGCCGCCCGGCTGGTCGACGAACGCGGCCTGGACCGTCGACATCGCCGAGGACTCGACTCCGGTGGTGTCCCCGGACGGCAGCGAGGTCGCAGTACTGACGCAGGACAACAAGATCGCCGTCTTCGACAGCTCGGGCAAGGTGCTCTGGCAGGACAAGGTGCCGAAGAACGCGGACAACCCGGTCTACACCACCATCGACTCCAAGCCGGTGCTGGCGGTGACCACGCCGAAATCGTTGCTCTACTGGCCCGGTGACGGCATCGAGTCGACCGAGGTAGAACTGCCGGATGCCGCGCGGGTGCAGTTCTTCGGGACGTCCCCGCTGGTGCTGCTGAACGACGGCGACGCGGGTGCGAGTGTTGTCAGTGGCAAGGATCTGCACCCGGTGCAGAACCAGCCGCGACTGTCGACCATCCTGCTGGCCGAGGGCGACAAGACCTTGCTGGCAAGGTATGCGGGCCCGCTGTACTGGAGCCAGACCGGCAAGGACCTGGTCGAACTGCCGCTCAAGCCGCCGGCCGGTGCCAGCGGCATCAACCACATCGCGATGGCCAGCCCCGGGCGTGCGCTGGTGGTCTGGAACGTCGCGAAGTCGACCGACGTGATCCCGACAGTGAGCTCGACCGCGGACGGGTCGGTGGTCGCGACCTGCCCGAAGGTGGCGGCGCAGCAGCCGGACGACTGGAAGTGGCTGCCCGACCAGGGCGGCAAGGTCGCCGCCTGGGGTGAGTGCATGATCAACTTCACCAGCCGCAAGACCAGCCTGCTAACGGACTTCTCGCCGCAGTCGGTCACCCAGACGACGATCTACGGCACCCTCGATGGCAAGCCGGCCACGATCGTGCCGGGCGGCCGCGCGAACACACTGGCCGCGCCGACCGCCAGGCCGTGGGGCATCGTCGGCAACCACGCGATCGTCGTCCACGCCTCGGTCCTGTACGCCCTGGACAAGAAGTAGTCCGCGATGAAGACCTCGAACGCACTCCGCGTACGCCGGGCCCGGTTGGCCCGGTGGACGGCGGCGATGGCGGCAGCCGGCGCATTGGTGCTGACGCCGATCGCGGCGGTGGCCACCGGGCTGGACGACGACCCGGCGCCTTCCGGTTGGCCCTCGGTCGCCGAGCCGGCCGACTCCAACAGCACGGTGTCGGACCCGCGGCCGACGAACCCGCCGACTGTCGCCAAGCCCCCGGAGGGCGAGGCCTCCGACCCCACGGTGCTTTCCTGGCCGGGCCCGAAGCAGCAGTAGCCGACGGCAACCGGCTTGCGGGCGGCGGCATCCCCGTAAGGGGCCGGCGGCAACGAACGAAACGGCCCGCTCTCGAGAGAGCGGGCCGTTCGGTGTTCGGGTGAGGGTGCCGTCAGACGGCTACGACCTCGAGGCGGACGGTGGCCGCCACCTCCGGGTGGAGCTGGACCGACACCTGGTGCTTGCCGGTGGTCTTGATCGGCGAGCCGATCGAGATCGCCCGCTTCTCCACCAGCGGACCACCGGACGACTTGATCGCGCCGGCGATGTCCGCCGGGGTGACCGAGCCGAACAGGCGGCCGGTCTCGCCGGCCTTCACGTCCAGCTTGACGCCGAGCTGCTCGAGCTGGTTCTTGACCTCGCTCGCGTGCTCCTTGCCCTGGATCGCCCGGGCGTCACGCGCCCGCTTGATCGACTGGATCTGCTTCTCTGCTCCACGGGTCCAGCCGATGGCCAGACCACGCGGTACGAGGTAGTTGCGGCCGTAGCCGTCCTTGACCTCGACGATGTCGCCGGGGGCTCCGAGGCCCTCGACCTCCTGCGCCAGGATGAGCTTCATGTCTCAGACCTCCCTCAGCGAGCGGTGCTCGTGTAAGGCAGCAGAGCCACCTCGCGAGCGTTCTTGATAGCGGTGGCCACGTCGCGCTGGTGCTGCACGCAGTTGCCCGTCACCCGGCGCGCGCGGATCTTGCCGCGGTCGGAGATGAACTTGCGCAGCAGCGCGGTGTCCTTGTAATCGACGTACGTTGCCTTGTCCTTGCAGAAGCCGCAGACCTTCTTCTTCGGCTTCCGAATGATCTTGGCCATTGTGGTGCTCTCTTCCTACTACGAAAGCCCGGCTGGTGCCGGAATGGTCACTCGGATTGTTGTCCTGCTCAGCTCAGAACGGAGGCTCTTCCATCGAGCCGCCGCCACTCTGACCTGCCCAGGGGTCGTTCTGCGGAGCGGCCTGGCCGCCACCGCCGCCACCCTGCGGGGTCGCCCAGGGGTCGTTCGCCGGGGCGCCACCCTGGCCGCCACCACCGAAACCACCGCCACCCTGGTTGCCACCGCCACCACCGAAGCCGCCGCCACCTTCGCCGCCGGGGCCCGAGCGCATCGCCCGGGTCACCTTGGCGGTGGCGCTGCGCAGGCTGGGACCGACCTCGTCCACATCGATCTCGAAGACCGTGCGCTTGTTGCCCTCACGGTCGTCGTACGAGCGGGACTTGAGCCGGCCCTGCACGATCACGCGCATGCCGCGCTGCAGCGACTCGGCCACGTTCTCCGCGGCCTGCCGCCAGACGGAACAACTGAGGAACAGCGACTCGCCGTCCTTCCATTCGCCTGACTGCCGGTCGTAAGTCCGCGGGGTCGACGCGACGCGGAAGTTCGCGACGGCCGCACCGGACGGGGTGAACCGGAGTTCAGGGTCGTCGACAAGATTGCCGACCAGTGTGACGACGGTTTCGCCTGCCATTGCCGTTCCTCCTGCTATCGGGTGTGGCTGTGTCTACAGCTAATCAGTAACGGACGGCACCGACACTGAAGCTGCTGACGACCCCAGGGATCAGTGCTGGTCCGGCCGGATGACCTTGGTGCGGAGGATCGACTCGTTCAGCGTGAGCTGACGGTCGAGCTCCTTCACCACGGCCGGCTCGGCGGTCAGGTCGATGATGGCGTAAATGCCCTCGGCCTTCTTCTTCACGTCATAGGCCAGCTTGCGACGACCCCAGATGTCGAGCTTCTCGACCGTTCCACCTTCCTTGCGGACGATGTTCAGGTACTGGTCGAGCGAGGGCTCGACGGTGCGCTCTTCGGTCTCCGGGTCGAGGATCACCATGACTTCATAACGACGCATGCGCGAACTCCACCTCCTTCGGACTCAGGCGGCCACGGTCTTTCCGTGGCAGGAGGGCGATGCGGTGTGCCCCACGCCGACAATCGCCGTCGGCGTCAAGCAAGGAGCCCGGTCGAAGGACCGGGCAACACAAACAGAATACCAGCGGCCGGACGTGCTCTTGACCACTATCCACAGGTCTGCTGGACGGCTCTCCCGTCACTTCCGCCCCAACAGTCTCCCCAGTAACCCGGGCCGCCGGTCCTCGCCGCCAGCCGGAGCCTGGCCCGAGCCCGCACCTGCACCCGCCGGAGCGGTGGCCGGAGCCGGTGTGTCGGCGTGCGAGACCGGGGCGTCCTCCGCCGGATCGGCCTCGTCCTCATCGTCGGCCCCTACGACCAGGAGATCGATGTGGATGGCCAGCGGGCGGCCGGTCGCGTCCAGGGTTCGCAGTACAGGGTAGGCGCCGTCACCCCAGCCGGAGTGGGACAGGACCACGTTCTCGCCGGCCTTCGCCAGTGGCATGACGATGTTCGCGCACCCGCCGCGAAGGTGCTCCGCCGAGTCCATCAGGGCGAACCAACTGTCGTCCTGGTCATTGTCGAACACGTCCTCGTACCAGTCGCCGTCCGGCATAGCGCTCCGGACCGCCTCGGCATCGGCGAAGGCGACCGTGCCCGCATCCACCGGCACCACCCAGTACTCGCCGTCCGGCAGGTCGTCACCCGACCGCCGCGCCGCGTCCACGGTGGCCGCCTCACCCTCCGCCAGTACGACGCTGAGGTATGCCTCGCGCAGGTGGCTGCCGTCCTGCTCGTCGGACACGTCCGCGACGGTGACCCGGACCGGGTACTCCCCCGGCGGAACGTCGACGACCTGCCCTACGCCGAGATTCACGAACGGGTCACTCGCCTCCAGGCGACCACTCGGCACCTGCAGCAGGCCGAGATCGTGGACGCTCAGCGACCAGGTCTGCCCGTCGACCAGAACGGGTCCTGGGCGCAGGGCATGGAAGTTCTCCGGAGTCGGCATCGCGCAAGGCTAGTCAGTCGAAGCGATCAGCAGGAGGGTTCGAGCGACTTCTGCTCGACAGGAGTGTCGCGGCGGAGGGCCACCAGAACGAGGAGCGGCAAGGCGAGAGTGATCGAGCACGCGGCCAGGAGCGCGAAGCCACCGGCCGCGAAGAGCCAGGTGGAAGCGGCAGTGGCCAGTGCGGCGACCGCCCACACCCAGGCCTCTACCTTGCTCTCCAGCTTGGCTCGGGCGGCCGGGGAGTTCGCGCCCGCGGTGGTGAGGAGCGCGCTGCCGCCTAGGTAGCAGAGGTTCCAGCCGTAGCCGAGGACGAACAGGGCCGGGGTGAAGGTCATGCCGCTCGGTCCTGCGATGACAAGTGCCGACACTGCGACTGTGGCGAGTCCTGCGAGCATGACCGGACGCGGGCCGGATCGGTCGATCCACCAGCCGGTGACCGGCGCCAACGCGAACATGCCGAAGGTGTGCGCCGACAGCATCAGCCCGAGCATGCTCAACCCCTGTCCGTGGTGGTGAGCGTGGACCGGCACCGAGGTCATCAGAGCCACCATCACCAGATGCCCGACGAGCATCACGCCCGCCGCCACGAGGACCGTGGTACTGCGGGCCGCCGGCGCGCGCTGCGCCTCGTCGACTTCCACAGCGTTCGAGGCTGCAACGGCGCGGATGGGCTGGATGCGGGTTGCGGCCAGTAGAGCTGAGAAGGCGGCGGCTACGGCTAGGAGGAACGGGCCGGCGAGGGGCGGGAGTCCCAGCGAAACCGCGAACGCCTGCGCCGGCTCCAGCAGGAACGGCCCGCCCACGGCGCCCGCAGTACTGGCCCAGACGACTGTGCCCATCGCGGCGGCTCGCCTGGACGGATCGACGGACTCACCGGCGGCGTACCGCGATAGGAGGCTGGCTGCGTTGCCCGCACCCAGCAGGAGCATGCCTAGGAAGAGCAGGATGACCGGTGCTCCGACGGCTGCCAGCACTGTGAAGGCTCCACCGGCTACTGCGATGCCATAGCCGGTGCGGAGCGCCTGTGCGCGACCGAGCCGGGCACTCCACCGGCCGACGGCCACGGCGCCGGCCGCAGTACCGAGGACGCCTGCGGTGTTGGGCAGGCCGGCCAGTGCCGGGGAAAGCTCGTCGGCGATCAGGATGGTGCTGACCGCGCTGGCGGCGACCATCGCGGCGTTCATCAGGGCGGCGGCGAGAACGACGGGAATCAGCATGTCTTCAACGCTAGGAAGGCCGCTGCTTCCGATGAATGGCTGAAGTAAGGCGTCAGGGCTTGCGGAGCAGCGATACCAAAGGTGTTCTGGGGAGATGACCTTTCAGGAGCGAAACCTGGACGCCACCGACTGGCAGATCCTCGGCGAACTGCAGGCCGACGGGCGGCTGTCGTTCAACCAGCTCGGCAAGCGGGTGAACCTGTCGCCGCCCGCCGTGGCCGATCGGGTACGCCGACTCGAGGAGGCGGGCGTGATCGCCGGATACAAGGCGCAGGTGGATCCGGCCCGGGCGGGGCAGCCGCTGTCGGCGTTCGTCCAGATGCGGTGCACGACCGGGCGGTGCCTGCTGAAGACAACGCGCTCGGAGGACTTCCCGGAGGTGCTGGAGATCCACAAGCTCAGTGGCAACTCGTGCTCGATGCTGCGGGTCCGGGTCGCCTCGATGCGGCATCTGGAGGGCTTGTTCGAGCGGCTCGGCGAGCACGGTGAGATGAACACGCACGTCGTCTTGTCGACCGAGTTCGAGGGACGCCCGGTGCAGCCACCAGTGCCCGACGCCCGCCCGGTGACACGCTCGCAAGGCTGGTCCTGACACGGGTTGCGGGACTGTCGGTGGGCGGCCATAAGGTGGCGGCATGAGCTTGAAACTAGGTGCGCACGTCGATCAGGACGACCCGCTGGCCGAGGCGGCCGACCGGGGCGCCGACCTGGTCCAGTTCTTCCTCGGCGACCCACAGGGCTGGAAGGGGCCGAAGGTCTCGTACTCCGACGGCGCCGAGGCGTTGCGGGTCCGGGCGGAAGCCGAGGGCATCGACCTGTACGTGCACGCGCCGTACGTGCTGAACGTGGCGACGCTGAACAACCGGATCCGGATCCCCAGCCGCAAACTGCTGCAGCAGACGCTCGACAAGGCGGCCGAGGTCGGCGTCAAGGGCGTCATCGTGCACGGCGGGCACGTGGGCAAGGGTGACGACCCGGAGACCGGGTTCGACAACTGGCGCAAGTGCATCGAGCGGGCGGAACTCCCGGTGCCGCTGCTGATCGAGAACACCGCGGGTGGCGACAACGCGATGGCGCGGCAGCTGGACCGGATCGCACGGTTGTGGGAGGCGGTGCAGGACTCGGGCAACGAGAATCTCGACCGCGTCGGGTTCTGCCTCGACACCTGCCACTCCCACGCCGGCGGCGAAGAGCTGTCGACGATCGTGGAGAAGGTCACCGCGATCACCGGCCGGATCGACCTGGTGCACGCCAACGGGTCGCGGGATGCCTTCGGCTCCGGCGCCGACCGGCACAGCAACTTCGAGGAGGGCGAGATCGACCCCGCCGAGATCGTCGCCGTGGTGAAGGCCGCGGGCGCGCCCGTGGTGGTGGAGACGCCGAACGGCGATCACGGCCAGAAGGCGGACATCGACTACCTGCGGGCGCACCTGAAGTGAGCCCGGCACCCCGGAGCGGAAGGAGCCCGGCGCCTCGGCACGGGGTACTGCGGTAGCGTCCGGCGCATGGCAGCGGCCGAACCTTCCCCCGAGCGTGCCCAGCGCACCACCACGCGACTCCTCTGGACCAGCGCGGGACTGACGGTGCTGGTCGGCGCGTTCCTCGTCTCCGACGTGATCCGCACCGCCGACCGGTACACCGCACTCGCCTGGGTGGGCGTCGCCCTGTCCGCACTCGCGATCCTGAGCCTGGCGGTCCTGTACGCCGGCTGCGCGTCGGGCCGGCTGAGTCTGGATCAGCAAGCCGTCGGCAAGCTCACCCTCTTCCAGCTCTCCACGCTGTGCCTGGTGATCGCCGTGGGCGCCGACATCCTCATCCCCGCCCGCAACACCGGCGGTCTCGCTCTGCTCCTTCCCTGGGGCATCACCTACTGGCTCCACAACCTCCGCCCCACGGCGCCCAACACTCCCGCCTGAGCGGAGCGGCGCCTCGACCCCAGGGGAGAATGTCCGGATGCAGACCTGGGTGAAGCGGTTTCCGGAGCTCTTCGCGCCGGCCTTCTGGGAGTGGGGCGACCTCGACGTCAGGTTCACCACCGAGCAGCCACCGGACGAGCTGGTCAGCAACGTCCACGTGGTCAGCCGGACCGAGGGTGGCGTCGTCGTGTGCGCCAACGACCTCGGCTGGCGGTTCCTGCCCGGCGGGACGAGGGAGCCGGACGAGCCAGTCCACGAGACCGCCCGGCGCGAGCTCCTCGAGGAGGCCGGCGCCCGGATCACCGGCCCGCTGACCTGGATCGGCGCCCACCGCGCGGACCACCGCCGCCCCGAGCCCTTTCGGCCGCATCTGCCGCACCCGGTCTCCTACTGGATCAACGTGGTCGCGGACGTCGTGATCGAGGCCGCCCCCACCAACCCGCCGGACGGCGAGCAGGTGACCGAAGTGCTGGTGCTGCCGCCCGACGAGGCGATCGCCTACCTCGGTGAGCACCCGGACGGCGTGATGGGCAACGTGGTCAGACTGGCTCAGGCAATGGGACTGGTTTAGCCGACCGCCACGGCAGTACGAAGGCGCTGGCCAGGCAGCCCACGCCGGCGATCAGGAACGTGGTCCGCAGACTGGTGAGACCGGCCAGCACACCGCCGGCCGCCATGAAGGCCGGCTGCACGGACCGCGAGGTGATCGACCATGAGGTCAAGACCCGCGCCATGAACCGGTCCTCGGTCACGTCCATCCGGTAGGTGGCGAACGACGGATTGAAGGCGCCGGCCGCGACCAGCAGCCCCGTGTCGGCGATCGCCAGCAGAGCAAACCCGCCCCAGCCGGGTGGAGCAAGCGGGAACAACAGCAGCCACGGCGTCCGCAGTACGCCGAAGACGAGCAGCATGCGATGCAGCCCGTACCGGCGGGTCAGCCGCGGCGCGAGCCGAGCGCCGAGGACGGCACCCAGGCACGGCAGCCCCAGGAAGAGCCCGTACTGCCATGGGGCCAGGCCGAGGTCGCGAAGCATGAAGACGGTGAGCAGCGGCGACGTCATCATCACCGGGCCGCCGAACAGTTGCGAGTTCCAGAACAGCGCCCTGAGCCCGCGGTGCCGCCAGATGTAGCGCCACCCGGCGGTGATGTCGGGCTTCTCGGTGCGCTCGGCCGGACGCGGTTCCGGCTGCCGGATCCGCCGGATGCCGAGCGCCGAGAACAGGAACGAGACCGCGTCGATCCCCAGCGTCACGGTCGCTCCGACCAGGCCTACCAGCGCGCCGCCGATCGGTGGTCCGATGCTCAGCGTCGTCCACGTCGTCTGCTCGAACTTGCTGTTCGCCTCGGCTCGGTTCTCCGCCGAGACCAGCGCCTTGAGGTGCGCTCCGCTCGCAGCGGTGAACACGATCAGAGCCGCAGCCTGCAGGACGCCGACCACGCACAACTGTACATAGGTCAGCAGGCCGAGCGCCGCCGCGAGCGGCACGCTCAGCAGAGATCCGAACCTGACCAGGTCGGCCGCGATCATCACCGGCCGCTTGTAGCGCTGCTCGATGAAATCGCCCGCAGGCAAGGCGATCGCCGCGCCGGCCAGCGCCGACAGCGCGGCCAGCATCGACACCTGGAACGTGCTCACCTCGAGCACGAGCACCGCGACCAGCGGCAGCGCTCCGAACCCGATCGCACTCCCTGCCGCGCTGACGGTGAAAGCTGTCCACAACCGGCGGAAGTCCTGACCCAAGGGCATCGGCCGATCGTAGAACCGGCCACCGACACAAACTCTCAGCGCAGGTTGAGCCCTCCGTCGAGCAGGATCACCTCACCGGTCAGGTACCTGTGCGCGAGGATCGAGGCGATCAGGTCCGCCACGTCCGAAGGCTGCGCCGCACGCCGCATCGGGCTCGCGGTTCGCCACAACTCCTGGGCGTCGGTCCACGAGGCCGTCATCGCCGTGTCGACCAGCCCGGGCGCGACCGCGTTCACCCGTACTTCGGGTCCGAGCGCGGCCGCGAGCAACTTGGTCACGTGGTTCAGCGCGGCCTTGCTCGCGGCGTACGCGATGGAGCTTCCCTTCGGCCGGACCCCGGCATGGCTGGTCACGTTGACGATGGAGCCACCGGACTCGCGCAGCGCGGGCAGCGCCGCAGTACAGAGCAACCAAGGGGCGATCAGGTTGACGTCGAGCAGGCGGCGCCAGTCGGCCGCGGTCAAGGCCTCCAGGTCGGCGTGCGGCACCGGCCAACTGATCCCCGCATTGTTCACCAGTACGTCGAGCCGCCCGTGCTCGGCGATCACCTGCGGCACAAGCCCGGCGGCCTCGTCGTCGTTCGAGAGGTCCGCCTGCAGGTAGGTCCCACCGAGCTCGGCGGCCAGCGCGACGCCGGTATCCCGGCTGCTCCGCGAGTGCACCACCACCGTCATCCCGTCGGCGGCGAGGCGCCGCACCGTCGCCTCGCCGATCCCCGAAGTCGACCCTGTCACCAACGCCACCGCCCGTGTCTGCACCGACACAGCCTAGGAACTTTGTGTACGCGGCTGCTCATCGTCCCTACTGTGAGCAGATGGGGGCATATGAGGAACTCGTCGAGGAGGCCGTGTCAGCCTCCTTCAGCGGGTGGGACTTCGGCTGGCTCGGTTACCGTGCGGTGAGCGCCGATCTCTCCTGGTCATACGACCGGATCGCCCGCGCCGCGCTGCAGCAGGCCACCCGGGTGCTCGACGTCGACACCGGCGGCGGCGAACTGCTCGCCTCACTCGCGCCATTGCCTGCGGCAACCATTGCCACCGAGGGCTACGAGCCGAACGTCCCGCTCGCCCGCTGCCGGTTGTTCTCGCTCGGCGTCGACGTCCGGCAGCACCCGACCGGGGACCCGTTCCCGGTCGAGGACGGCGCGGTCGACCTGGTGCTGGACCGCCACGGCCGCCTCGATGCCACGGAGCTGGCTCGCGTACTGCGAAGCGACGGCGTACTGGTGACCCAGCAGGTCGGCAGCCGCAACGACGCCGACCTGAACGAGGCGCTCGGTGCTCCACCGGTGATGCTGCCGGACGCCAACACCTGTGAGGGCGCGGTGAACGCCCTTCGCGAGCAGGGGTTCGAGATCCTCGAGGCTGCCGAGGAGTGGCCGGAGTTCGTCTTCCTGGACGTCGGCGCGATCGTCTTCCACCTGCGCGCGATCCCGTGGCAGATCCCGGACTTCGACGTGGACAAGTACGAGCCTGCGCTTCGGGCGCTGGACCGGAGGATGCGCACGGAGGGGCCGTTCGTCGCCCACAACCACCGCTACCTGATCCGGGCCAGACTCCGGTAGCTCAGCTCCCGTAGCTCAGCCGCGGTACCGCAGGCCGTCCATCAGGAGGTCGAGCAACCGCCCGGCCTGCTCGCGGTTGGACCCGGCGGCCAGCGCGACGCCGCTGAGACTGATCAGTACGTCGCCCGCCGCGATGTCGGACCGGATCTCTCCCGCGGCCGAGCTGGCCTCGAGCAGCGGCTGGATCGCGCCGACCAGGAGCTCGAAGCTGTGCGCGTACGGGTCGGCGCCGGACGCGATCACCGCGCGCAACGCGTCGGCCATTCCTATCTTGCGGGTCATGTAGTCGATGAAGCGGTCCATCCAGGCCCGGGTCGCCTCGGCCGGCGGCATCGAGGCGAGCAGCTCGGGGGCGGCGTCGCAGACTACGGCCAGTTCGTTGCGGTAGGCCGCCTCGACCAGCGCCTCGCGGGTCGGGAAGTGCCGGTAGAGCGTGCCGATCCCGACCCCGGCGTTCTTGGCGATGCCTTCGAGCGTCGCCTCCAGGCCGCACTCCGAGAAGGACTCGACCGCCGCGGCGAGCAGCAGGTCGCGGTTCCGCTGGGCGTCCGCGCGCAGCGGACGTTCACCGGTCACCCCCATCCCACTCCCCTTCCACGCTCTGCCTAAGGACCACGAACCTAGCCGACCACAGCGTCGGCTTGAGAAACGGAGGTTCCTCCGGTTAACTGTGTCTTACCGGAGGATCCTCCGTTTAAGCCTAGCTCGGACTAGAACAGGACAGTCGATGAGCAGAATCACCACCCCCTTCACCCGCGAGACCACCGCGGCCCAGGTGCTCGCCGGGGTCGACCTGACCGGCCGCCGGGCCGTCGTCACCGGCGGCGCTTCCGGGATCGGCGTCGAGACCGCCCGGGTATTGGCAGCCGCCGGCGCCGAGGTCACGCTCGCGGTCCGCAACGTCGAGGCCGGCAGGCGCACAGCCGCCGAGATCACCGCGAGTACCGGCAACCAGGGTGTCCTGGTCGAACCGATCGAGCTGGCGGACCAGGGATCCGTCCGCGCCTTCGCCGGCCGCTGGCAGGGCCCGCTGCACATCCTGGTCAACAACGCGGGCGTGATGGCCGAGCCGCTGACCCGGACGCCGGAAGGCTGGGAGCACCAGTTCGCGACCAACCACCTCGGCCATTTCGGCCTGGCCCTCGGCCTCCACCCAGCGCTCGCGGCCGCCGGGAACGCCCGGATCGTGTCCGTCAGTTCGAGTGCACACCTGCGATCGGGGATCGTCTTCGACGACATCCACTTCGAGAACCGCCCGTACGAGCCGTGGTCGGCATACGGGCAGTCGAAGACGGCGAACGTGCTCTTCGCGGTCGAGGCGACCAAGCGCTGGGCGCCGGACGGGATCACCGCCAACGCGCTGATGCCGGGCGGGATCCGCACCGCGCTGCAGCGGCACCTGGTCCCGGACAACGACCCGGAGCTCAAGAGGACCTTCGACAACTACGCCTGGAAGACGGTCGAGCAGGGTGCGGCCACATCGGTCCTGCTCGCGGCGTCGCCGCTGCTCGAGGGCGTCGGCGGCCGGTACTTCGAGGACGTCAACGAGGCCGAGCCGCACGTGCCCGACCGCCAAGACGGAGTCGCGGAGTACGCCCTCGACCCGGAAGCCGCCACCCGGCTCTGGGACGTCTCGCTCGACCACGTGAACCGCTGACCCTCCCCGGTACGACGCCGCCGCCACCCCGCCGCGGCGTCGTACCGGGCGGTAGTGCCATCGGCTCGGCTACGGTCTGAGGCTCCGGGCCGGTAACCTGACCGACCGTGAGTGACTTGAGCATCCGGACCATCTCCGCCGAGCAGCATGCCGCCTATCTGGCGGCACAGCCGTCGGCGAGCTTCCTGCAGACCCCTGGGTGGGCGGCGGTGAAGAGCGAGTGGAAGGCCGAGTCGCTCGGCTGGTTCGATCCGGCCGCTCCCGATCAGCTGGTCGGGGTCGCGCTGGTGCTCTACCGGCAGATGCCGAAGGTCAAGCGCTACCTGGCCTACCTGCCCGAGGGTCCGGTGATCGACTGGGACGAGATCGACCTCGGCCGGTTCCTGCGGCCGCTGGCGGCGCACACCCAGGAGCAGGGCGCGTTCGGCCTGCGGATGGGTCCGCCGGTGCCGACCCGGCGGTGGACCGCGAAGACGATCAAGGACGCGATCGCCAGTGGGCAGCAGCCCAAGCTCGGCGACGTCCGGCCCGACGTGATCGAGCCGTCGGGCGCCACCGTGATGGCCCAGCTCCGCGCGCTGGGCTGGAAGGCCCCGAAGACCGGCGAGGGATTCGCCGCGGGCCAGCCGCAGTACGTGTTCCAGGTACCGCTGGCCGGCAAGAGCGAGGACGACCTGCTCAAGGGTATGAACCAGCTGTGGCGGCGCAACATCAAGAAGGCCGACAAGCTCGGCGTCGAGGTCAGCCTCGGCACCCCGGAGGACCTGAAGGCCTTCCACGCGCTGTACGTCGAGACCGCGGAGCGGGACCACTTCACCCCGCGGCCGCTGCCGTACTTCACCAAGATGCAGGCGGCGATGGCGAACCAGCCGGCCGGCGTCTGCGACTTCCGGCTCTACAACGCCTACCACGAAGGGGACCTGGTCGCCTCCACGATCTGGGTCCGGGTGGGCGGTCACTCCTGGTACTCCTACGGGGCCAGCTCGACCGCCAAGCGAGACGTCCGCGGATCGAACGCGATCCAGTGGCGGATGATGGCGGATGCGCTCGCCGCGGGCGCGTCCGTGTACGACCTACGGGGCATCACCGACACCTTGGACCCCGACGACCCTCACGTCGGGTTGATCCAGTTCAAGGTCGGCACCGGCGGCGAGGCCGTCGAGTATGTCGGTGAGTGGGATCTGCCGTTGAACAAGGCGCTCTACACCGCATTCGACCTCTACATGAGACGGCGATGAACCTGACATGCCCCTGATCCTGCACATCGACTCGGACCGCTGGCGCGATCACCTCCGTTCCACGTGGAACCCCGATATCGTCCCGGTCGCCAAGGGCAACGGGTACGGCGTCGGCAACACCCGGTTGCTGGCCGAGTCCCGCGCTCTGGGCGCCACCACCGTCGCGGTCGGCACCTACTTCGAGGTGCCGCCGGACTACAAAGCCGACGTCGTGGTGCTGTCGCCGTGGCGGCCGTTCCTGGAGATCCCGCAGGGCAAGAACGTCATCCACACGGTCAGCCGGCTGGCCGACCTGGTATCGATCCCGGCGGGCAGCCGGGTGCTGATCGAGGTGCAGACCTCCATGCGCCGGCATGGCATCGGCGCCCGTGAGCTGCGGCACACGATGCTGCTGAACGCGCTGGACCGGATCAAGTTCGAGGGCTGGTCGCTGCACTTCCCGATGGGCGCGGGCGGTACGTCGGCAAACCTCCGCGAGGCGCAGGAGCTGGGCAAGGCCGCGCGTGCGGTCCGGCAGGGCCCGCTGTGGGTGTCCCACGTGCCGGCGCAGAAGCTGGCCGACATCGGCGATGACGTCCGGCTCCGGATGGGCACCGGCCTCTGGCTCGGTGACCGCGGCGCCTTCACCGTCCGGGCCACCGTCCTCGACGTGCATTCGGTACGCCGGGGCGAGCGGGTGGGGTATCGCCAGCGCCGGGTGGCCGGCGACGGCCACATCCTGGTCGTCTCGGGTGGTACCGCGCACGGCGTGGGCCTGGAAGCCCCGACCGCGGCGGCCACCGTACGGCAGCGGGCGATCGCGATGGCCAAGGGCAGCCTGGATGCTGCGGGGATGGCGTTGTCGCCGTTCACCATCGAGGGCAAGCAGCGCTGGTTCGCCGAGCCGCCACACATGCAGGCGAGCATGCTCTTCCTGCCGTCCTCGGTGGCTCCGCCGGCCGTCGGCGACGAGGTGGGTGTGGACGTCCGGTTCACCACCACCGTTTTCGACAAGGTGTCGATGGACTGACGAACTGTGCGGCGGCCACCTCCGCGGTGACCGCCGCAGATCAGTCAGGTCTGGTCAGAACGCGACCGGCGAGGCGAGGTCGACGATGATGCCGTCGGGCAGCCGAAGGAACGACGACACCTGTCCCCACGGCTTCTTCTCCGGCTCCTGCAGCGGTTCGGCACCGGCCTCGACGGCCTTCCGGAAGGCCGCCTCGACGTCCTCGGTCACCAGTGACAGCTCGAAGGCCACCTTGTCCGGCGCTCCGACCTGGTACTTCTCCGGCAGGTGGTACTGCCCGACCGGGTGGTTGGCGAACGAGATCTTGGTGTCGCCGCCGGTCTCGACCTCCCCGTATCCCTGGTCGTGGTACGTGCCCTTCAGCCCGAAGGCCTTCTCGAAGAACTCCACCGATGTCTTCGCGTCCTCGACGTACACGATCGTCTTCACGAACTTCACAACAGCCTCCGATCTCCAACCGGCGGGTCGTTCCCGCCACCCAGCCTGACGCAGGCGGCCCGAAATGTGTGACAAAGGGCGGCCGGGGTTGACTTCAGGTCCACCTGAGGTTGCAGCGTGGTGCCATGGGTGAACTGACCTTCCTGGACCGGATCGAGCAGACGACCGGCGCGCCGGCACTGCGGGCCGAGTCCTATCGGCTGCTGGCGCTGGCGCCCGGCGACACCTGCGTCGACGTGGCGTGCGGCGCCGGACACGCGGTGTGTGAACTGACCCGCGCGCAGATCAAGACGATCGGAGTCGACGCCGATCCCGACGCGATCGCCGTCGCCCGCTCCCGTGCTCCGGACGCAATGTTTCACGTGGCACATTCCGATCAACTGCCGCTGGAGGACGAGTCGGTCGACGGCTACCGCGCCGCCAGGCTGTTCCACCTGCTCGCGGACCCCTTGCCGACCCTCCACGAGGCACATCGGGTACTGCGGCCCGGTGGGCGGGCGGTGCTCGTCGGCCAGGACTACGGGTTCCTGCTGATCGACGGGAGCGACCAGGACCTGACCGACGTCGTGCTGCTCGGACTCGAGTCGTGCTCGGTGGCACCCCGGGCGGCGCGGAGCTACCGCGATCTGCTGCTCGACACGGGTTTCCGCGATGCCGAGGTGCTCGTCCGCAACGAGGTGATCACCGACCACCGGCTGATGGCCAAGCAGTTGGAAGGTGCCGCGGCAGCCGCGGTCGAGAAGGCGCTGATCACCCGGGACGATGCGTCCGAGTGGCTCGCCGACCAGGCCGACCGCGGCCGCCGTGACCGCTTCCTCGCGATCCTCCCCACGCTACTGGTGGCCGCCACCCGCTGAACCACCGACCAATCCGCCGCGCTGGGCTGCTCCACCGCGCTGGGTCGAGCCACCGCGGAGGGCGATCGCTACCGCGGCGAAGGTGCCCACGGACAGGACCGTCGCGAACCCGAACATCGCAGGCTTCAGGGCAATGTGCTGGATCACCAGGCTGAAGGCGATCGACGGCGCGCCCGTCCCGATGTACGCGATCACGAAGAACGTCGCCAGCACACCCGCACGTGAGGCGGGATCGGCCGCGATCACCGCCTGGGTGACGGCGCTTTTGAAGAGCAGACCCGCACCGGCGCCGGCCAGCCCCGCCGCGGTCAGCGCCAGCCACAACGTGGGCTGGTAGAGCGACACGGCCGTCAACGCCAGGCCGATCGGGAAGAGCACCGTGCCGATCGGCAGCACCTTGGCCAAGGTCACCCGGCCCAGCGCGAGTTGCGCGACCGCGGACGCAGCGAACGCGGTGAACGGAGCGAGCCCGGACACGAAGTACGACGTGATGCCGAGTTCACCGCGGACGATGATCGCGCCGAGCGACGAGAACAAGCCCATCACGGCAAAAGCGAAGAACCCGACGGCCGCGGCGGCGCCGAACACCGCGCCCTGCCCTGGCCGCAGCGCGAACCGCACCGGCCGGGACTCGTCCGCCGCCTCGGTGTCGACGGTCTCCGGGCTGGACAGCACGAGCCCGAGCAGTACCGCCATCAATGCCCCGAACACGATGTACGACGTGTGGAGTGGCGCGGGGCCCCACTGCGCGAGCGCCCCCGCTACCAGGGGCCCCAGCGCGAGACCGCCGAGGTTCACAGCGGTCGCGACCAACCCGGGCTTGGCTGACCCGGTCTCCGCCGGACGCGCCTCGGAGTACAGGTCGGTGAGGTAGGCGGTCGCGGTGGACGCCATCAGGCCGACGGCGATGCCGGTCAGCACGCGACCGACGATCAGCCCGGGTAGATCCGGCCAGACGGCCAGCACCACGGCGGACAGGATCCCGACCAGCAGCGCGGGCACGATGATCCGGCGCCGGCCGAAGCGGTCGGAGAGATGGCCGAGCAGGCGGAAACTGGCGGCCGCGCCGACCACCATCACCGCGAAGGCGACCGTCACCGTGGTCGCACCGAAGTGGTCTCGGGTCTGGTAGATCGACCAGAGCGGCGTCGGCACCGTGCCGAACGCCATCAGCGTCAGGAAGGCGATCGCGACGAACCAGAAGCCGGCCATGTGACGGCTCGCGGTGGCGACCCGCGTCGTTGTTGCAGTAATCATCAGAGCCTCTCGGAAAGACGTTGTCTCTCATGCCAACGCCGTCCCGAGCCGGCCGATATCAGCTTTCCTGGACCTGGATCAGATGCATTCCATCTCCCGGGGAGATACTCAAGCTATGGAACTGCGGCATCTGAGGCATTTCGTGGCGCTCGCCGAGGAGCGGAGCTTCACCCAAGCCGCCGCGCGCGAGCTGATCGTCCAGTCAGGTCTGTCGACGTCGATCCGGGCGCTGGAGAAAGAGGTCGGCGCGCTGCTGTTCGTGCGCGGCACCCGGCCGGTCCGGCTCACGGCGGAGGGAACGGCGTTGCTACCGGCTGCTCGGCACACGCTCGACGCGGCGCAGGCCGCTCAACAGGCGGTCCAGGACGCGCACGGAGTTCTCGCTGGTCGGCTGCGGATCGGCGCGCTCCAGACGAGCGGCCACACCCTGCCGTTCTCGTCTTGGCTGGCGGAGTTCGCGCTGGCCCATCCGCGGGTGGACATCTCGGTCCAGCAGTTGCCCGCGTTGCAGATGCTCGACCTGGTCGCGGACGGACGGCTCGACTGCGCGCTCGTCTCGCTCATCGAGGATCGCGCACCGGGCCTGGAGGTGGTTCCATTGCTGGCCGAGCCGGTGGTGCTGATCGTCGCGCGGGATCACCCACTCGCGTCCGCGAAGTCGGTCACGCTGGGGGACCTGGCCGGCGAGCGGTTCGTCGAACCGCCGGCGCAGTGGGCGATCCGGGTGGTGGTCGACGACGCCTTCCGCGCCGCCGGGATCACCCGCCGAGTCGCCTGCGAGGTGAACGAGTGGACGATGGTGCTCGACCTGGTCGCGGCCGGCGTCGGCGTGACCCTGGCGCCGACCGGATTCGACTTGGCACGCGTCGCCGCGGCGGTCCGGCTCGTCCCGTTGACCGGGGTCGAACTGGTCCGCCGCATCGATCTCGTGCTGCCTCAGGGTCACGCCGCCAGCCCGGCAGCGCGCCGCTTCTCGGAGTACGTCACCGCCTGGCAGGCGGCGTAGCTTCAAGCGCCCCGTCAGAGACCTGGTTGAGGATCAGCCGTCCTTGAGCCCGCCACGCCAGCGGACCGTGGGCAGCAGGGCGCCCAGGTTCACCCGGTCCTTGTTGGCGGCAACGATGTCGAACATCGACTCGATCAGCGTCTCGGACAGCAGGTGGGGCTGCAGGCCGAGGCCGACCAGACCGGTGTGCTTGACGTTGTAATAGTGCTCCGGCTGCTCCACCCGCGGGTTCTCCAGGTGCTCGACCTGGACCGGGCCGGGGAAGCACTCGGCCACCTTCTCGGCGATCTGGGCGACCGAGTAGCTCTCCGTCATCTGGTTGAAGACGCGGAACTCACCGACCTCGGCCGGGTTCTCCACCGCGAGCCGGATGCACTCGACGGTGTCGCGGACGTCCAGCAGCCCGCGGGTCTGACCGCCGGTGCCGTAAACGGTCAGCGGCTCGCCGAGCACGGCCTGGATGACGAATCGGTTCAGCACGGTGCCGAACACCGCGTCGTAGTCGAACCGGGTGGCCAGCCGCGGGTCGCGCACCGTCTGCGGGGTCTGCTGACCGTAGACGACGCCCTGGTTGAGGTCGGTGACGCGCAGTCCCCAGACCCGGCAGCCGAACTCCAGGTTGTGCGAGTCGTGCACCTTGCTCAGGTGGTAGAACGAGCCCGGCTTCTTCGGGTACAGCATCCGGTCCTTGCGGCCGTTGTGCTCGACCTCCAGCCAGCCTTCCTCGATGTCGATGTTGGGCGTGCCGTACTCGCCCATCGTGCCGAGCTTGACCAGGTGGATGTCCGGATCGACCTCGGCCATCGCGTACATCAGGTTCAGCGTGCCGATCACGTTGTTCTGCTGCGTGTACACAGCGTGCTGCCGGTCGATCATCGAGTACGGCGCGGCCCGCTGCTCGGCGAAGTGCACGATCGCCTCGGGCCGGAACTCCCGCAGTACCTGGTAGACGAAGTCGGCGTCGAGCAGGTCACCGATGTACGACGCGATCTGCTGCCCGGAGACTTCCTCCCACGCGGCGATCCGGGTGTCCAGGTCCTCGATCGGGACCAGACTCTCGACCCCCAGCTCCTGGTCGTAGCCACGCCGGGCGAAGTTGTCCAGCACCGCCGTCTGATGCCCGTTGTCGGACAGATGCAGCGCTGTCGGCCACCCCAGGTAACCGTCACCACCCAGGACGAGAACACGCACGAAGCGACCACCTTCCGGACAGGAATGTTGCTATGTCCTGATCATGTCTACCCAACTCCGGCTTCAAACACCTTGCCGGAAGCTGGGAATCTGCTGTGAATAAGGTCGCACGGACCACCGCCCGAGCGCACGGTGCAGAATGGGCGGGATGCCAGAACACACCGGAGCCTTCAGCGACGCCACCGGCCGCGACCTCGAGCAGGGCGGTGCCGACCAGCCGCGTTACCGCCGCTACCAGCTGGATCTGATCTCCCCGCACTGCGGGAACACCGTCCTGGAGGTGGGTGCCGGCCTCGGCGAGTTCGCCGCCGGTTTCACCGGTCTCGACCGGTTGGTGGTGACCGATGCGGACCCGGGCGCGGTGGAACTGCTGGCCGAGCGGTTCGCCGACCGGCCGGAGGTCGAGGCGCGGCAGCTCGCCCTGGGTGACGAGCTCAGCCTGGACAAGCCGGTGGACTCGGTGATCGCGATCAACGTGCTCGAGCACATGGAGGACGACGCGGGCGCGCTGCGCTCCCTCGCGGAGCTGGTCGTGCCCGGCGGGACCATCGTGCTCTGGGTGCCTGGCTACCAGCAGCTGTACGGCGAGTTCGACCGCCGCGTCGGCCACGTCCGCCGCTACACCCCCGCCACCGTCAGTGACGCCGTACTGCGGGCCGGGTTGCAGGTGGAGCTCGCGAAACCGGTGAACCTGCTCGGCGGGATCGCCTGGTGGGCCGCGGTCCGCCGGGGCGGGAGTACCGCGCCGAATCCCAAGCTGGTCGCCATCTACGACCGGTTCGTCGTGCCGGCGACCCGTGCGGTGGAGAGCCGGGTCCGGGTGCCGTTCGGGCAGACCGTGCTGTGCGTGGCCCGAGTCCCCTCTTGATCAGGACCCCGAAGTTGTTGGGGCCACACCGGCCGGGCCGACAGGCGGCGCGAGCTGTTGCCGTACGCAATCATCGTGATCGTCAGCGCGGCGTTCCTCGGCACCTACGGGGTGATGTTCATCCTGAAGTTCGTGCTGTTCGACCGGTTCGTGTTCGCCAGACCTGCCCGGCCCGGGGCACCCGCCGAGCCACGTATTCCCGCCACCAGGTAGTCGTCATCACCCGCGCGTAGTTGGCGCCGTACACGAGTCCCGGGCCCTTCTTGCTCGAGCCGTCACCACGCCGCCGCATCGTCATCGGCAGTTCGACTACCCGCGCGCCGCTGGCCAGCACCCCGAGCAGCAACTCCGACGACTGGTACTGCGGCTCCCGCAGCGTCACCGCGCAGGCCAGGCCCGCCCGCATCGCGCGGAACCCGAACGAGGTGTCCGTCAGCTTCCGTCTGGTCAGGATCGACGCCAGCGTGGCGAACACCCGTACGCCGACCCAGCGCAACCGGCTGTCCGCGTCCTCCGCGCCCAGCCGGCGTGACCCGGTGACGAAGTCGGCCTGGCCGTCCAGGATCGGCTTCAGGAGCACGTCGAGCTCCGAGTTGTCGTACTGCGCGTCCGCGTCCGTAGTGGCGACGTACTCCGCTCCGCCTTGGGCAGCGAGGTGATACCCGAGCCTGAGCGCGGCACCCTGGCCACGGTTGCGGGGAGCAACACAGACGAACGCACCTTGCGCGGCGGCGATCTCGGCCGTGTCGTCCTCGGCGCCGTCCACCACCACCAGGACGTCGACCGGCAGCCCCGCGCAGGTCTTCGGCATGTTCGCCAGCACCGAGCCGATCCCGCCGGCCTCGTTGTAGGCGGCAATCACCACGACCAGCGGCGCGAAGGCGGGTTCGCCGTGCCGCTCGCGGAAGTCGTCCAGCGCCTCGGAGTCCACCGGGTCCGGGTAGTCGGCCATGGCAGGACGCCCCTGGTCAGCGCCGAGCAACGCGCGCAGCCCGATCGCTCCCGCCAGCGGGAACAACACCAGGCCGGGCAACTGGTAGCGCCAGGAGAACTCGAAGGCGGCAGACCCGAGCAGAAGGATCAGCCCGGCGGCTACCGGCAGCAACGCGGCCGAACGGAGCCCGGACTTCTTGGCCCGACCCAACCCCGCAACAGCGGCCAGTGCGATCAGTACTGCGAATCCCAGCGCCAGGCCGGAGGTGTAGCCGCCGTTCAGCTGGTAGGCGCGCAGGATCACGGCCGGCTCGTGGTTCACGTGCGGCGCGGAGCCGCCCCACTTCTCCGCCGCCTTGGCCGTGTTCGGGTCGGACAGGTTCGGGTAGCTGAGCTGGAACTGCCAGCGATCCAGCGGCACGTCGTCGGGCGACGTGGTCCGGGTGGGAGCGAAGCCCTTCAGGAAGTCCTTGAAGGCCGCCCACGCGACGTCGAACGGCTGGTGCCGGATCACCAGAGCGCTGAACTCTTCGGCCAACTGCTGCTTGGTGGTCCCCGGCGGCAACGGTCCCGGCCAGTTCGGGTCGCCGTAGTGGTTGTGCGCGTACTTGTCGACCCCCAGGCGCTGCCCGAGGGGTTCCGTGGGGCAGAACAGCCGGGTGCCTTCGTTGAGCGGCAGCTTGGCGCAGTCGGCGACCACTGCGGTCCGCCCGTAGAGCACCTGGTTCTCGGCGCCGGAGATGGCCCACTTGCCGGTCTCCGCGTGGAAGTAGCCGACATAGGCGCCGAACACGAGAGTAAAGCAGGCCACCGCCGACCCGACCCGCAGTACGAGCTGGGGCCAGGTCTTCCGGTGGCGCCAGGCCGAGCCCACCACGACGAGGTAGAGGACGGTGGCAACGATCAGAGCCAGGCCGATCGTGCGTACTGCGAAGGCGGCGCCCAGGAGCAACCCTGCGAGCGCCGCACGCTTCCAGCCGGGCTTGCCCCAGCCGAGCAAGGTCCAGAGGATCCCGACGAGCAGCAGGTCGAAGGTGGTCTCGGCCATGATGTTCTGCTCGATCTGCACCTGATAGGCGTCGAGCAGGAGCGGTGCGGCGGCCAGCGCGGCAAGCCAGCGGTAGACGCCCAGCCGGCGGGCCAGGGCGTAGATGGCGATCCCCAGAGCCAGGCCGACGAGGTGCTGCACGATCACGACCAAGGTCAGACCGCCGAGGTCGACCAGCGGGCGCAGTACGAAGTCGTAGCCGATCGGGTTGAGCTGGTCCGGCTTCAGGTCCTCCATGTTGTTCAGGTACTGGACCGAGTCGGTGTAGATGATCGCCGGGCGGTAGGCCACGGTCGCCAGCACCCGGAAGACCAGGCCGGCCGCCAGGAGGATGGCGAGCAGCCAGTGCGTCCTCAGAACCTTCTTCACTGCTGCTGGAAGTACTGCCACGTCCGGGCCAAACCATCCTTCAGCGAGACGGCAGGCCGGTAGCCCAGCGTCTCGGCACTCGCGGACACGTCCACCACCACGGCCGGCATCTCCCCGGGCGGAGCCTCGATGTGCTCCGCCGACACCGCGGCACCTGTCACCTCGCGCACGGTCTCGAGCATGTCGAGCACCGAGACGGAGTTCCCCGAGCCGATGATCGCCCGGCCGTCGAACCGGTTGTCGAGTGCAAGCAGGACTCCGCCGACCACGTCATCGATGAAGACCAGGTCCCGCCGCTGCAGCCCGTCGCCGTACACGCGGACGCCCTCGCCGGTCAGCGCGGCGCGCATCATCCGCGGCACGAAGCTGTCCTTGTGCGACATACCCGGCCCGTACACGTTCGTGAACCGCAGCGCCGCCGTCGCCAGGCCGTAGCTCCCGGAGTACGCCGAGAGCAGCATCTCGCACGCCGCCTTGGTCGCCCCGTACGGCGTGAGCGGGCGCAGGGGCAGCTCCGCGGTGATGGTGGCGGTCCCGACGTCGCCGACCACGGCGTTGGTGGAGGCCAGCACGAACTGGTCGACGCCACTGCCGCGGGACAACTCCAGCAGCACCTGCGTGATCGTGACGTTCTCCGCGAACGTCCGCATCGGGGCGTCCACCGAGCGCAGTACCGAGGTGAGCGCGGCCAGGTGGATCACCGCGCGCGGCCGGGTCTCGAAGGCCGAGATGCAAACCTCCTGGTCCGCCAGGTCCCCGGTGATGACAGTCACGCCTTCGTCCCACGACGGGTCGGGTGGCTCGCGGTCCACCACGGTCACCGGCGCAGCCCGCTCGCGCAGCGCGGCGACGACGGCCCGGCCGATGAACCCGGCTCCTCCGGTCACCAGCACCCGGTCGAGGTCCGAGTTCGTTTCAACCATGTCAGCCAACCTACCGCCGGTCGCCCGGAACGACCGTTCGGCGTCTGATCGGGGGACCCGGGCGGACGGTGTGCGACGAGGTCTTGACCGCGGGTGACGATGGTGGGCAGGATCGGCCCCGACGCGTGCTGACAACCTTGTCATCGGGGCCGCGTAAACATCTCGGTGTGGGGGACCCTTCACTCGGGCTCCGCCTGCCGGTCTGTAACCGCAAGGAGCCGTAGATGAACTTCCGCCGCCCCCTGGGGCTCGTCACGTCTCTCGGGCTTGTTGTGACAATGACTGCCATGACGCAGCCAGCAAGCGCCGCCGTACCCGCCGAAGCACCGACGGCCCAGCCCGTCGTCGCCGGGTCCTCCTCCTTCTTCACGTCCTTCGAACCAGGCCAGCCGCAACCCGGCTACACCGACGAGGTCGAGACCGGCCCGGACGGGAAACCGCGCGCCGGCGGCGTCGAGGGTCCGACGCCGACCGGGATCGGCGGCAGCGAGATGGACAAGGTCACCAAGGTGACCGCCAACGACGAGAACACCGGTGGCGGTGAGATCGCGACGAACGTGGCCGACGGCGACAAGTTCACCAAGTGGTTGGTGTTCGAGCCGACCGGCTGGCTGGTCTACGAGACGTCGGCCCCGGTCACGATCAAGAAGTACGCGCTGACCTCGGCGAACGACGCCGACGGCCGCGACCCGAAGAACTGGACCGTGTCCGGCTCGAACGACGGCACCGCCTGGACCACCCTGGACACCCGGACGGGTGAGGACTTCGAGAACCGGTTCCAGACGAAGGAATACACCTTCAGCAACGACACGGCGTACAAGTTCTTCAAGCTGGACATCACGCTGAACCACGGCGAGGACATCGTCCAGCTGGCCGACTGGTACCTGTCCAACGGCGCTCCGCTGCCGCCTCCCGGCGAGACCGCCGAGTCGCGGCTCGACTCGGGCCCGACCAGCGCGTACAACGCCCGCGCCCGGACCGGCTTCACCGGCGTGAAGTCCTTCCGGTACGCCGGGCACCAGACCGCCGAGGGCCGGGGCTTCACCTGGAACAAGATCGCCGACGTGGACCTGAAGGTCGGCAAGGACACCCGGCTGGCGTACAAGATCTTCCCCGAGCACGTCGAGGGTGACCTGAGCTACCCGAGCACGTTCGCGGCGGTGGACCTGGCGTTCTCCGACGGCACCTACCTGAGCGACCTGAAGGCGAAGGATCACCACGGCTTCCCGCTCAGCCCGCGCGGTCAGGGTGACGCGAAGGGCCTGTCCACGAACCAGTGGAACAACGTCGAGGCCGACCTGGGCAAGGTGGCCGCCGGCAAGACGGTGAAGCGGATCCTGGTCGGCTACGACAAGCCCTCCGGCCCGGCGGACTTCCGCGGCTGGATCGACGACGTGCGGATCAGCAAGGCGACGAACCCGGACGACGCAGCCCGGAAGACCGCGGCCAAGCACCCGTCGGACCTGGCGATCACGACCCGCGGTACGAACTCCACCGGCGGTTTCTCCCGGGGCAACAACTTCCCGGCGACCGCGGTACCGCACGGCTTCAACTTCTGGACGCCCGTCACCAACGCGGGGTCGACCTCCTGGCTGTACGACTACGCCAAGGGCAACAACGACCAGAACAAGCCGCAGCTCGAGGCGTTCTCGATCAGCCACGAGCCGAGCCCGTGGATGGGTGACCGGCAGACGTTCCAGGTGATGCCGTCCACTGCGGCGACTCCGACCGCGGACCGCGACGTCCGCGCGTGGGCGTTCAGCCACGAGAACGAGATCGCCCGGCCGTACTACTACGGCGTCACGTTCGACAACGGCAACGCGGTCGAGTTGACCCCGACCGGCCACGCGGCGATGCTGCGCTTCTCGTTCCCGGCCGGCCAGGCGTCGCTCATCTTCGACAACACCAGCAACCTCGGCGGCCTCACCCTGGACGCCGAGACCGGCGTGGTGACCGGCTACAGCGACGTGAAAAGCGGCCTGTCCACAGGCGCCGGACGGCTCTTCGTGTACGGCGTGGTCGACCAGAAGGTGACCGCCAGTGGCAAGCTGGCCGACGGCGGCGGCGCGAACGTCGGCGGCTACTTCTCCTTCGACCCGAAGGTGAAGCAGGTGCAACTGCGGATCGCCACCTCGCTGATCGGCACCGCGCAGGCGAAGAAGAACCTCGAGCTGGAGCTCGCGGAGGGCAGCAAGTTCGACAAGGTGAAGGCGGCCGCCCAGCAGGCGTGGGACGGCAAGCTCCGCACGATCGAGGTCGAGGGTGCCACCGCGGACCAACTGACCACGCTCTACTCGAACCTGTACCGGCTGTTCCTCTACCCGAACAACGGCTCCGAGAACACCGGCACCGCGAAGAAGCCGGTGATCACCTACGCGTCGCCGACCTCCCCAAAGGTGGGGGCGGACACCCCGACGACGACCGGCTCCAAGATCGTGGCCGGGCAGACGTACGTGAACAACGGGTTCTGGGACACCTACCGGACCGTCTGGCCGGCGTACAGCCTGTTCGCGCAGGACGAGGCCGCCGACCTGGTGAATGGGTTCGTCCAGCAGTACAAGGACGGCGGCTGGATCTCCCGCTGGTCCTCCCCGGGCTACGCCAACCTGATGGTCGGCACCAGCTCGGACGTGGCCTTCGCCGACGCCTACCTCAAGGGGATCAAGGGCATCGACGTCCAGGCGGCCTACGACGCGGCGCTGAAGAACGCCGCCGCCCGCCCGCCGACAGAGAACGTCGGCCGCAAGGGTCTCGACCGCGGCGTCTTCAACGGCTACACGGCCAACACCACCGGCGAGGGCTTCAGCTGGTCGATGGACGGCTACATCAACGACTTCGGCATCGCGAACATGTCGAAGGCGCTGTACGACGCCGCGAAGAAGAACGATCCGCGCAAGCAGGAGTACTTGGACAACTACGACTACTACCTGAACCGGGCTCGCAACTACGTCACGCTGTTCGACCCGGCGCTGAACTTCTTCCAGGGCAAGGGTCCGGACGGTGTCTGGGGCAACTCCCCGAGCACGTTCGACCCGCGCGACTGGGGTCACGACTACACCGAGACGAACGCCTGGAACATGGCGTTCTCCACCCCGCAGGACGGCGCCGGACTGGCCGCGCTGTACGGCGGGCGCGACGGCCTGGCGAAGAAGCTCGACGAGTTCTTCAGTACTCCGGAGGACGCGCTGCACACCGGCGGATACGGTGGCACGATCCACGAGATGCTCGAGGCGCGGGACGTCCGGATGGGCCAGTACGGCCACAGCAACCAGCCGTCGCACCACATTGCCTACATGTACAACTTCACCGGCCAGCCGGCGAAGACCCAGGAGAAGGTCCGCGAGGTGCTGGACCGGCTGTACCTGGGCTCGGAGATCGGCCAGGGCTACCCGGGCGACGAGGACAACGGCGAGATGTCGGCGTGGTACCTGTTCAGCATGCTCGGGTTCTACCCGCTGCAGGTCGGCTCGCCGTCGTACGCGATCGGTGCTCCGTTGTTCACCAAGGCGACCGTGCGACTGGCGGACGGCAAGAAGCTGGTGATCAGCGCGCCGAAGAACAGCGCCAAGAACCTGTACGTCAAGGGCGTCAACGTGAACGGCAAGAAGTGGTCCTCGACCGCGCTGCCGCACTCGCTGATCGCCGACGGCGGCAAGATCGAGTTCGACATGACCGACAAGCCGTCCAGCTGGGGCGCCGGCCGCAACGACGCTCCCCCGTCGCTCACCAAGCCGGGTGAGGACCCGAAGACCTGGCGCGACTCGACGGAGGACGAAGGCGCTGTCACCGCCGCGGATGGGGTGGACGTGTCCGCGCTGACCGACAACGACTCGAAGAAGCAGGTCACGCTGACCGGGGCCACCCCGACGGTGACGGTCCAGCTGCAGCAGGGTCGCCCGGTCGCGATGTACAGCCTGACCAGCGGAAACACCGGTACTGCGCCGTCGGCGTGGGTCCTGGAGGGCTCGAACGACGGGACCACCTGGGCCACGGTTGACCGGCGTACGGGTCAGACCTGGGCGTTCCCGGCCTACACCCGGTCCTTCAGTGTCGTCGCGCCGAAGCCGTACACGCAGTACCGGCTGGTGATGACTCCGGCGGGCGCGGACGGCGTGACGCTTTCCGAGCTCGAGCTGCTCGGCACGTTGAAGGGTGTCGAGGCGGGCACTCACCCGAGTGACCAGCGGGTCGCCCAGACCCAGCCGAGCCCGACCCCGTCGCAGTCCATCGACAGGAACTACGGCTGACCCTCACGGCGTCTGCCGGTCGACTCCTCGGCCGGCGGGCGCCGTAGGTCTGTCAGGGCAAAAATTTCCGGCGGAACCTGCCCCTGAGAGGTTCCGCCGGACATTTGTGGTGGTGAGGAGAAGAAGTGGAGGGGTGGCGACCCCGCCCGGTCTGCCACCCCAACACTCCTACTGACGAGCGAGTCCCACGATAGGTTGCCTTCCCACAAAACTGTCCACATCCCGGACAATGACCGCCTGGGGCGACCCTCACCGGGGCTGATGATGGCCGGGTGACCGAGCCTGTGAATGATCTGCCGTCGCGTGACTTGGCTGAGTTGCGGCTTCGGGCCGAGCAGTTCGCGCGGGATGAGGACGACCAGTCGCTGCTGGACCTGGTGGGCGAGTTGCGGGCCGACGGCCAGTGGTGGGCCCATCTCTGGGGCCCGGCCGCCGCGATCGCCGCGCGGCGTCTCGGGGCGCCCGAGGCGGTCGGGTTGCTCGAGGAGAGCATCGCAGCCGGATTCAGCCAGCCGGAGCTGTTCGAGGGGGAACTCGAGAAGCTGTTCGGGGTCGACGCCACCTGGCCGGAGCTGCAGCGCCGGATCCAGGCGAATGTGCCGTTGGCGCTCGTGGAACTGACCGAGTGGCCGGAGCCTGGTCCCGCACTGCCCATCGAGCTCTACCGGATCAGCCCCGAGCGCGAGGCCGCCCTGCTGGACCGGCTGCCCGAGGCCACGGCGTCGGCCTGGGAGACGGCTACTCGACTGCTCGCCTGGGTGCACGACTCCTGGGCCCACGCGAACGACCACGTCGAGGACCCGGATGCGCTGAACGTGCTGGAGCGCGTGGATGCCGGCGCGCGGTTCGCCTGTGTCGAGTATTCGATCGTGCTCAGCCAGGCGCTGAACGCAGTACAAATCCCGTCGCGCCGGGTTGATCTGCGGCAGCTGAACCACCACGTCGGCGTCGGCCGCGGCCACGTGGTCAGCGAGGCGTGGATCGACGACCTCGACCGGTGGGTATTGCTGGACGGGCAGAACGGCTCGTACTGGACCGATGCCGGTGGCAACCCCCTCGGCGTGCGGGACCTGCAGCGACTGGCCGCGGCTGGGTCCGCAGTACCGGCGTTCGTCGGGGCGGGTGAGGTGGAGTCGCTGACGGAGGCGCAGGCGGCGGGCTGGTTCACGTACTTCGCGTCCGCCACGACCACGGGATACACCTGGGCCGAGGGCTCGTTCGCGCCGGTCTTCCAGGAGATGCGAGCCATCCGTACTCCGAGGCTGCTGCGCGACGGCGATCTCGCCTATCCGCGGTTGTCGGCGATCACCACGGGCCTGGGCGGCACCGGGACCACGTCGACCGCGCTCTTCACCCACTCCCATCCCTACGGCACGGGGATCCGGCTGCGCATCGGCACAGAGGTGGTCGACACCGACGAGTGGACGCTCGACCTCACCCCCGGCGTCCACGAACTCGCCGTCAGCATCATCACGCCGTACGGCGAAACGGCGGCGCGGAGGTTCAGCTACCTGGTGCGGGAGGTCAGCCGGACCAGCGGCCCGTGAAGAAGGCGGCTGCCCAGATCGCCCCGAGGGGTATCGCCACCGCCAGATAGAGGCGGCCCAGCCACGGTCTTCGTTCCGCGAGCACCGCCAGGCCGATCCACAGCGGCCACCAGAGCAGCGTCGCGCGGGTCAGCGAGTAGATCCAGAACGAGGTGACGAACGCGGCGATCGTGCTCGCCACCCAGGCCGCCTCGCCCCATGACCGGCGCCAGAGCAACCAGACGAGCAGCAGCAGGCCGACCGCCAGCGCGACCAGTTCCGCCCGGAACATCCAGGTCCAGTCACTGCGATCCGCCGAGAAGTGCCCCTTTGTCGCGGCCTCCACAGTGTGGATCAGCGAGATCCAGGGCTTGGTGAACTCGCGCGCCCAGCCCTTCTCCTGGGCGTCCTGCCAGGCGAACCAGGAACCGTGGATCTGCTTCAGGTACGCCATGAAGCCGAGCACCGGGATGGCCGGCAGCGCGAGCCACGGGATCGAGAGCCAGTCGCGCTTCTTCGAGGTCAGGAACTCGACCACCAGCGCGAAGGCGAGGAAGATCCCGGATACCCGGACGGTTGCCGCCAGCGCGACGAAGATCGCCGCACGCGCCCAGCGGCCCTGTCGCGCGGCGAGCCAGCCGGGGAAGGCGAAAGCGCAGAACAGCGCCTCGGTGTACGGCGCGGCCAGGAACACGCCGACCGGCGCCGCGAACCACATCAGCGCCGCCTTCGGGCCGAGGTTCGCGAGCTGTGGGAACTCGTACTGCGCGAGCCGGGCGAGCGAGACTCCCGCGAAGGCGCTCGCGACCAGGGAGATGACGATGCCGGCGGCGACCGGGCCGATCCCGATCCAGCCGA
Organism: Kribbella qitaiheensis; assembly: GCF_042657745.1. GTDB lineage: Bacteria > Actinomycetota > Actinomycetes > Propionibacteriales > Kribbellaceae > Kribbella > Kribbella qitaiheensis. The sequence continues at coordinate 288,772 of NZ_JBHSKE010000006.1, forward strand.
CCCAGCGCATCAGGAACGGCAGCCCCGGGAAGAACGCGGCCAGCGGCGCCCCGGAGGGTTCACCGTTGTTGTAGCCAAACTCCGCGATCGCCTTGAAGTGCCAGACGTCCCACTGCAGCCAGGCGCGCCAGACGTTCGGGTAGGTGTCGCCGCGGTTGAACAGCATCGGCGCGGAGATCGACAGGACGAAGATCCCGATCCGGCTGACCAGCCACCAGCCGAGCGTCTCCCGGGCCATCAGGTCAGGCACGAACTCCCGGAACCGACCAGCCGCCCGAGCCCGCCTCGCCCTGCCCGGCCGCTCCTCGTCAGCCGTCCGCTCAACCACCACTAGGCGCTCGTTCCTGCGCACAGGCCCATCCGCGCGCGCCCGGCCGCCTCGTCACCCTCCACATCCCCATGGTGCCCCATCCCCAGTCACTCTCCATGAACGCAGACGGCACCCGGGTCAAGGGTGCCGTCTCCGTGGTCAGCCGTTGGCGGGGTTGTCGCCTGGCTGGGGCTGGTTCGGCGTACTGACCGGTGGGGTGAACGTCGGCCATGGCGGCCTCGGTGTCTTGGTCCTGGTCGGCTTGCCGGTGGGCTTGTCGGTGGGCGTCTCCGTCGGCTTGTCCGGAGTGCGCGAGGGCGTCGGGGTCGGCGGGTCGTTCGGGGTGTTCGGGGGCGGCTCGCTCGGCGTGAACGTCGGTGTCGAGGTGTCCTTGATCGAGTCCTCGTCCGGCTCGGGGAACTCGGCCTCCGGCTGCCCGTCGAGCGCCGGCTCCATGAAGGCCAGCCAGGTCTTCACCGGCCAGTTGCCACCGAAGAAGGCCTTGTCCGAGCTGTAGGGGTCGAGGTCGCCCTCACCGCTCGCGCCGGCCCGGTAGAGCACCGCTGTGGACAACTGCGGCGTATAAGCGGCCCACCAGGAGGTCAGCGTGTCATCGCCGTCCTTGCAGCCATCGCACTTGGCGTTCGCCGCGCGGTGCTCGAGGGCGACACCACCGGCCGTACCGGTCTTGCCGGCCACCGGACGGTCGAGCTCCTTGGCGTCCTCGCCGGTGCCCTTCTCGACGACGTTCTGCAGCACGTAGTTGACCGTGTTGGCGATCTCGGGCTCGAAGACCTGCTCGCCCTGCTTGGCCAGGGACGTATCCGCCCACTTGGTCTTGTTGTCCAGACCCTTGACCGACTTGATCGTGTGCACCGGCATGCGCTTGCCCCCGGCAGCGAACGTCGCGTACGCGTTCGCCATGTCCACCGGCGAGGCATACGGGTCCGGTCCCAGCACCGTGGACGGGTTGTTGCGGCCACGCTCCAGCGCCGTCGTCTTCGGGATCCCTGCCAATTCGGCGGCGTCGACCAGTTTGTCCGGGCCGTTGTCCATCTGCTTGTCGACCAGGTCGTAGAAGGCGGTGTTGATGGACTCCTGAGTCGCCTTCAGCAGATTGACGTCGCCGTAGTCCTCGTCGAACTCGTTGTTGAGCTTGAGCCCCTGGACCTCGATCGGGCTGTCGCCCTGGAAGACGTCGTAGATGCTCCTGCCGTCCTTCAGCGCCGCGGCGAGCGCGAACGGCTTGAAGGCCGACCCCGGCCGGGCCTTCAGCGTCGCCCAGTTCAACTGGCTCTTCAGGTAGTCGGGGCCGCCGTACATGGCGACCAGTTCACCGGTGCCGGGCCTGACCGAGGCCAGGCCGACGTGGAGGTTCTGCCGCTTCTTCGGCAGCCGCTCGGTGCCCGCCTTGACGATGTCGTCCTGCAGCTTCTTGTCGAAGGTGGTGACCACCCGCAGGCCGCCGCCGCTGATCTCGTCCTCGGGGATGCCGACCTTCACCAGTTCCTTGCGGGCCATGTCGAGCAGGAAGCCCTGCGGACCCTTGAAGCGGTCGCTCCGCTTGGCCGTCACGACCTTGGGAATCTGCTTGCTGTACACCTGCGCCTGGGCGTCGGTGATGGTGCCGGTCTGGCGCATTCCGTCGAGCACGTAGCGGTAGCGCTCGAGGATCCGCTTCTTCGTGGTCGGGGACTTGTCGTACGGGTCGAACAAAGTCGGGTTGTTGAGCACCGTGGCGAGCAGGGCCGCCTGCGGGACGGTGAGCTTCTGCGGGTTGCCCACCCCGAAATACGCCTGGCCGGCCGCAGAGATGCCGTACGCGCCCTCACCGAAGTAGATGGTGTTGAGGTAGCCCTCGAGGATGCTCTTCTTGTCCTCCGAGCGGCTCAGCTTGGTGGCGATGAAGAGCTCGGAGAACTTCCGGGAGAAGGTCCGCTCCTGGGTCAGGTACATGACCTTCACGTACTGCTGGGTGATCGTCGAGCCACCCTGCAACTGCTCGCCGCGGGCGATGTTGAATGCCGCGCGGGCCATGCCCGACGGCGAGATGCCCGGGTTGGTCCAGAAGGTCCGGTCCTCGGCCGCGATCACCGCGTCCTGGACGTGCTTCGGGATCTTGGCCAGCGGGAGGGAGCGCCGGTTCTGCTCGTAGAACGTGCCGAGCACGGTCTTGTTGTCGGAGTAGTAGACCGTGGTGGTGTTGGTCGCGAACTCCTTGTTGGGGTCCGGGATGTCCGTGGTCTGGTACCCGATGAAGAAGGTGGCGGCAGCCCCGATCACGCCGAGGAAGAACAGTGCCAGCAGCCAGCCCGCGATCCTCAGTGCCCAATGTTTCTTTGCGCGCGCACGGGAAGGGGCCTTCCTACGAGCTTCACTCACAGTGCAATCCTCGACGATCTCGCTGAAGTCATTGCGACCCAGAGTACGGGCGGTGTGGTAGCGCTCCCTATTCCGCCTGGATCGTAGCGGCTCGGGCGGTCACCCGCACCGCTCAGCCGCTCACGTGCGGTGCGAGCAAGGTCACGGCCAGCAACACGGTCGGGAAACAGGCCAGGAACATGGTGCCACCGCAGCGACGAAAGGCGACCACGGAGCGGGGTTAACGCAGGTCGGCGCCTGACGTAACAGGTTTCGGCCCGGCGGAGCGTGACGGACCTGACAAAGTCCACCTTTGTCAGGAGTTGTGGACGAGGACCGCCGTGCTTACAGTGGCGAAGCGATGTATCGAGCCGATACATCAGGTCATGACAAACTAGGTCGAGCGAGGTGGGTCATGGGAAACCGCACTGGGGTCCTGGAGCTCGCCGTACTCGGCCTGCTACACGAAGCGCCGATGCACGGTTACGAGCTCCGCAAGCGCGTCAACGCCCAGTTCGGCTGGGGACGCGTGCTGTCGTTCGGGTCGCTCTACCCGTGTCTGAAGGCGATGCTCCGCAACGGACTGATCTCCGCCGACGCCGGTACGCCGGACGCCGGGCGGAGGCAGAAGATCGTCTACACGATCACGGCCGACGGCAAGGACCACTTCGATAGCGCGATGCACGACGCCGGTCCGTCGGCGTGGGAGGACGACACGTTCGGCGTCCGGTTCTCGTTCTTCGGCCGGACCGATCCGGCCACCCGGTTGCGCATCCTCGAGGGCCGCAGGGCCCGGATGGAGGAGCGGCTGGCCAACTTCCGGGCCGCGATGAGCCGGACCGCGGAGCGGGTCGACGCGTACACCCTCGAGCTGCAACGGCACGGCCTGGAGTCGGCCGAGCGCGAGGTCCGCTGGCTGAACGAGCTGATCGACGGCGAACGACGCCAGCAGCGGCCCCCTGAACAGCACCAACCGCCTGCAACACCCCCCAATTAAGGAGTTCCAGATGACTTCGATCCGCGTAGCGATCGTCGGTGTCGGCAACTGCGCCAGCTCGCTCGTCCAGGGCGTGCACTACTACCGCGACGCGAAGCCCGACGAGCGCGTGCCCGGTCTGATGCACGTCCAGTTCGGCGAGTACCACGTCCGCGACGTCGAGTTCGTCGCCGCGTTCGACGTGGACGGCAAGAAGGTCGGCCTCGACCTCGCCGACGCGATCGGCGCCAGCGAGAACAACACGATCAAGATCTGCGACGTGCCGCCGACCGGTATCACGGTGCAGCGCGGTCACACCCTCGACGGTCTCGGCAAGTACTACCGCGAGACGATCACCGAGTCCGACGCGTCGCCGGTCGACGTCGTCGCGGCACTGCGTGAGGCCAAGGTCGACGTACTGGTCTGCTACCTGCCCGTCGGTTCGGAGCAGGCCGCGAAGTTCTACGCGCAGTGCGCGATCGACGCCAAGGTCGCCTTCGTGAACGCGCTGCCGGTGTTCATCGCCGGCACCAAGGAGTGGGCGGACAAGTTCACCGAGGCGGGCGTGCCGATCGTCGGCGACGACATCAAGTCGCAGATCGGCGCCACCATCACCCACCGGGTGCTGGCCAAGCTGTTCGAGGACCGCGGCGTCACCGTCGACCGGACCTACCAGCTGAACGTCGGCGGCAACATGGACTTCAAGAACATGCTGGAGCGCGACCGGCTGGAGTCCAAGAAGATCAGCAAGACCCAGTCCGTCACCTCGCAACTGGTCGACGACATCGACCCGCGCAACGTGCACATCGGCCCGTCGGACTACGTGGCCTGGCTGGACGACCGCAAGTGGGCCTTCATCCGGCTCGAGGGCCGCAACTTCGGCGACGTCCCGCTGTCGCTGGAGTACAAGCTCGAGGTCTGGGACTCGCCGAACTCGGCCGGCATCATCATCGACGCGATCCGCGCGGTGAAGATCGCCAAGGACCGCGGCATCGGCGGCCCGATCCTGTCCGCCTCGTCGTACTTCATGAAGTCCCCGCCGGAGCAGTACGCCGACGACGTCTGCCGCGACCTGGTCGAAAAGTTCATCAAGGGCGAAGTAGACCGCTGATCCCGGCCGCCACCGCGGCTGATCAGCACGGAGCCCCTGCCGCCGGATCATCCGGCGGCGGGGGCTCGGCTCTTTCCGGCTCCTGCGAGCTTCCTCGCGTACCCAGCCACAGACTTCTGGCCACTCGTCCAGCTCCCTGGCGGCCCACTAAGTTTGCCCCATGCGGCTTCACGTGGGATGCGCGATGTGGACGCACCAGCCGTGGCAGGGCCGCTTCCTACCGCACCCACTACCACCCAAGGAACGACTGCACGCCTATGCAAGCTGGTGCAACGCCGTCGAGGGCAACACCACCTTCTACGCAACGCCTTCCCGAGCAACCGTCGAGATGTGGGCCGGCCAGGTCGAGCCGGACTTCCGCTTCGTCCTGAAACTCCCGAAGGTCATCACCCACGAGCACCGCCTCAACAAGGTCGACCAGGAACTGCGGACCTTCCTCACCGCGATGGAGCCGCTCGGTCCGCGGGTCCATGCGCTCTGGATCCAACTCCCGGCCTCCTTCGCTCCAACCGATCTGGGCTCACTGGCCGCCTTCCTGCATCACGCCCCGACCGGCTTCCGCTACGCGGTCGAAGTACGGCATCCGGCATTCTTCGAAGAAGAGCGTCCGGCGTGGCAACTCGAGCAGGTCCTTGCGCGGGTGGGAGCCGAGTGGGTTCCGTTCGACACGGTGACGCTCTTCCAGACTCCGGCGAGCAGCTACGGCGAACGCGAGGCCTGGCTGAACAAGCCGCGGGTGCAGCGCCGGACACGCGCGCTCACCGAGTATCCGATCGTGCGCTACATCGGCCGGGACGACGTCGACGTGACGATCAAGGGCTGGCAGTACCTCGCCGACCAGGCCGCTTCGTGGCTGCGGGAAGGTCGCTCGCCCACGATCTTCCTTCACACTCCCGACAACGCCGAATCCCTGGCGCTGGCTCGTCGGTTCCACGACGACGTCCGAGCTCGTGTCCCCGAGCTCGATCCGCTCCCCGAGCCGATCCCTGCCGAGCCGCCGACGCTCTTCTAGAGCCGTTATCCACAGGCAGCAAATCCGCGGCTGAGCGGCGGGTGCATCTCCTTATGTTCTCCGGAGAGGAACAACTCTCGGGAGGACAGCCATGGATCAAGACCGCAGCAAGCCCACCAGCGCCCCGGACGACCGCTACGAGCGCACCCAGGTACTGATCGCCGATCTCCGCCGGCGCGCAGAGACCTGCGAAGACCCGCGCGAACAAGCCAACCTGCGCCGCTCGGCCGACTCCCTCGTCCGCCTGGCCACGGCGCTCCGCCCATGACGGCGGCTTCGACAGCAGCCACTCCGACTTCGTTGACGGAGCTGCTCGAACAGCACGCCCAGGCAGCTGTCCACATCAGCGGTGCCGAGCAGACCGCCTGGAGCGGCAGGGTCGTCGAAGCAGGCGAGGGCATCCTCGGCCTGGCGCACTGGGACGGCACCCTCCACCTCGACCGCGAGTGCATCCTGAACCCACTGCAGGAGATGTACGACCGCTCCGGCTACCCACACTCCGACGCGGACCTGATCCGCTACCGCGAAGCCCTGGTCACCCTTCTGCACGAGCAGTCCCATTTCCTAGGCCCGGTCGGCGCGACGCAGGAGGCTGCGCGGGCGGCCTTCAAAGTCCCCGGCAGCCGCCACCTGGAAGAGGGCGTCGCCGAAGCCTGGGCCCACGACCACCTGAACGACTTCATCCGCCACCTCGGCATCGACAAGGTCGCCCCCGGCATCACCACCGTCCGCAGCGAACCCTCGTACGCCGCCTTCGTCCCCGCCGTCCGCCTGCTCACCAGTGACATCGACCGCCAGGCCGACCTCCCACGAGGCGAGACCCTCCAGCGCCTGAACCGCCAAACCGCCGAACACCAGTGGCTGGTCGCGGTCGACCTCATCTACCGCTCGAGCCGCCTCCCCCAGGTGGTCCCCCCAGACCAGCAACCAGGCGTCCGCTTCCACCTGGAGAAGGCCCTCCGAACCTCGTTCCAGGCCCTGGAAACCTACGAACCCTTCCCCCGAGGCTTCGCCTCCTCCCGCTCCCACTCAGCCGGCACCCGAATCCTCACCCTCCTCCACAACGAACTAACCACTGCCACCACCCACTTCTCCCCCGCCCCCAACTCCACATCCACCCACCTCGCCACCACCAGATCAGCCAACCCGACACCCAGCCAGTCCTCCCCTAGCCAGCCCTCCCCCAGCCACCTCAAGCCCCATCAACCGAAAGCACCTGCCCCCGAGGCAACCGTGCCCGCGGCGCCCACCCCCGAGGCAGCGATTCGCGAGCAGCCAGCCCGCGGAGAGGTGACGCGCGGGGAGGTAGTGCGCGGGACGGCCCTCTCCAAGCCCTCGCACCAAGACCCCCAAGCCGCCTTCCACCAGGCCCTCTCCGGCCTAGCTCCACCAACCCCCGGCAACCATCAGCCCCGCCCCACCGCAAAGCCACTCATCCCCAACGACGCAGTCCGCACGCCACATACCCCAACCACCGCGCCCCCGCCGGTCTCAAGCCGCCAGACACCAACCGATTCGCCACCGCCGATCCCCACCAGAAGTCCAGCCCCGGCCCCATCAGCCATCACCGAAGAGACACCACCCGACACCTCGCACACTCCGGCAGCCCCGGCACCACCGATCCCCGCGCCAGCCGACGATCCCGGCCCGCCGGGTCCCCCCAACCAACGACGCGTACCCCGAATCACCCCCTCGACCGCCGACCAAGGACAAGCCCGGTAGCCCGAACGCGGCAGACCAGGAGAGCGACGCAACTCGACCGCCGACAACACCGGTGGCAGCGGCAGGGTCGGCGGCGGGACTACGCCTGGTGGCACGTCCTCGGCCGGACCCGGGCGTGGATCGGGTGCTGGCGGGGGCTGCGGCTAGTGCGTGGGGGTTGGTTGGACTGTGCCGGTGTTGCCGTTGATGGTGACGGGCTGGCCGTCGTGCAGGGTGGTCATGACGGATGGAACGCCGAGTACTGCGGGGATTCGATGTTCGCGGGCGACGATCGCGGCGTGGGACAGGCGACCGCCGGTCTCGGTGATCACTCCCGACACGACGGCGAACAGTGGGGTCCAGGCCGGATCCGTGAAACGGCACACCAGGATGTCGCCGGCCTGCACCCGCTGGAAGTCCGCAGGCCCGTGCACGAGCCGAGCCGTACCCGACGCAACCCCAGTACTTCCGGCGGTTCCCTGGAGCAGGCGCAAACCATCTTCTCCTGAGGGACCTTCCACCGAGGCGACCGTTGAGCTTGTGGTCGAGCCGGCGCTCGGAGCAAGGCTGGAGGTCGGCGCCGTTATGGGGCGGGATTGGAGGAGCCAGAGGTGGGTGGGGGTCAGAGCGAACTCGATGTCTTGGGGGGCGCCGAGATGGGCGGCTACTTCTTGGCCTAGCAGGTTCAACTGGTGGAGTTGGGGGTCAGTCAGGGAGGGGCGGGTGCGGTGGGCTGGTGGGACCGGAGTGGTGGTGGTCCCAGTTGGCGTGGTGGTCCCAGTTGGCGTCGTCGTCCCAGTTGGCGTCGTGGTTCCGATTGGCCTGGTGGTTCCGGCTGGAGCGGCGGTTCCAGTTGGAGTGGTAGTTCCGGTTCGCGTGCTCGTTGCTGTAAGGGTGCGGTCGGTTCGGGTGTGTTTGGTTCCTAGGTGGCGTTCGAGGATGGCGGTGGGGGTGACTGTGTAGGCGTCCGGGGTGACCAGGCCTTGGACGACGCTTTCGCCGAGGCCCCAGGATGCTTCGATGAGGGAGGCGCCGTCCGGGGTGTTCGCGTCGGCGGTGAAGAGGACGCCGGATACCTCGGCGTCTATGTGGCGCTGGACGATGACCGCCATAGCCGGATCGGGAGAAGGTCCGGGTGCCCGGCGGTAGGTGATTGCTCGGTCGGTCCAAAGCGATGCCCAGGTTGCTCGTATCGCGTCAGCGATCGCATCGACCCCCCGCACTCCCAGGTAGGAGTCGTGCTGGCCGGCAGCTGAGGCTGCGGCTGTGTCCTCAGTGGTGGCTGACGAGCGCACGGCGACCGGCGGCACCGCGACTGGCGGTATTGCGGACCTGGGCGAGCGTTGGGATTCACGCTGCGGTGCGGGGAGGGTGCCCAGCTCGGTCGGAGCCTCGGTCGACTGGCTGTGTAGCCAGGATGGGGTGGGGATGCTGCCTAGATCGGTTAGTGCTTCGGTCAGCTCTTTGAGCAGCGCGGGTGGGATGGGGTGGTGCTTGATCAGGCGGCGGGCTTCGGCTGCGCTGTGGGTGGAGAGAACGGTGGGGAGGTCTAGGTCGCTGACGAAAACGCGGTAGACGCAGGCGGGGATGACGAAGGCCGGTGGGACTGGGAAGCCGGCCTGGGCGAGTCTGCCTAGGGTCGCGGCTTTGGGGCCGGCGTTCTCCGGTGTGGCGTCGACGAGACGGATGATCAAAGACCCTCCTTGTCCGGTGATCAAAGACCCTTCCTTTCCGGTCGATTGCGAGTGCGAGCTCGCCGGGCCGATTGCGGGTGCGGACGCTCGTCCCTGCTCCCTTGCTGCTCTTCTCGCTGGCGGTGGGCTTCAACATGGTGTTGACAACATTTTGTTGATGATGGACTGTTTGCGGGTGAGAAGCAATGACAAGGGCAGTGGGGCTGACGATCAGGCTCAGGCGCAGCGGGAGCGCGAGGCGCGGGAGTTGTTATTGGCGGCGGGGGCTGATGGGCTGGAGCGGCGGCCTTGGCAGGCCGGGTCTATGCCGCCGTCTGCCGTTGACTTGATTCAGTTCTTTCTGTGGCGGTCCGGCTCGGCGGGGTTGGGGAGTCCGCCGGATCAGGAACTCACGGAGGCTGCGGTGGCTGCCTTGCAGTTGTTGCCGGCGGCACGGGCTGAGCTCGATCAGCTGGAGACTGGGTTGTTGTTTGCGGCCCGTGGGCTTGGGCTCACCTGGGCGCAGATGGCCAACGCGCTTGGGCTGAATTCGCCGCAGGCCTGTCAGCAGCGGCTCGATCGGCTCACCGCTCGCAGCGGGCGCCCGACCGAAGACTCGGCCGGGGCTGGCGGCGCTGTGGGTGGGGTGGCGTCGTGAGTCGGGGGTCGGGGGTGGAGTTGTTGGTGCTTCATGCGGTTCGGCTTCGGGGGATGGCAGATGATCGGGTTGTCGCGGCGCGGTTCGGGGTTGAGCGGGCGGTTGCTGCTGAGGTCCTGCTCGACTGCCAGGCGTTCGGGTGGGTCACGTGGTCGGAGTTCGCCGGTACGGGCGGGTGGTCGCTCACCGAGGCTGGGCGGGCGGAGAACGAGAGGCAACTGGCGGCAGAGCTCGCAGGGCTGGCAGAGCTGGGCGGGCGGGCAGAGCTCGGGGGCCTTGCAGACCTGGAGGAGCCGGCCGGGGAGGAGGAGTCGGCAGATATAGCCGGCGCCGAGGTGGTTCGTGAGGCATACGGGGTGTTTCTCTCGCTCAACGAGCGGTTGCAGCGGGCCTGCACCGACTGGCAGATCAGGCCGACAGCCGAGGACTCACTGGCGTTCAACGACCACAGCGATCCCGCCTGGGACGGCAAGGTGATCGACGAGCTCACCGCGCTAGGCAAGGCGCTCGAGGCGGTGTCGGAGCGGCTCACCTCAGTGCTCGATCGCTTCCAGGGTTACGACACCAGGTTCAGTGCTGCGCTCGGCCGGGTGATCGCCGGAGACAGCTCGTGGGTCGACCGAACGGGCGCCGACTCCTGCCACACCGTCTGGTTCGAGCTGCACGAAGACCTCATCGCCACCCTCGGACTCGCGCGCGGCGCCGAGCTGTCTGTGGAGAACTGAGCCAACGCGCGAGTGGGCGCACCGGAGAGATAACCCCGGAGCGCCCACACGTCGGACGGAGCAGCGTTGAAACTACTGGGCGGTGACGCCCGCGGCCTCGAAGTTGTAGGTCTTGCCGCCGAACTTCAGGGCGTCGACCGATCCGGAGAAGGGGAAGTCCCGGGCCCTTGCTGACGGTCGCGGTCAGCACCTTGGCGTGCTCGCCACCGTCGTAGTCGATGTGCGCGATGCTGCGGTTCACGATCTGGCTTCTGGCCACCGAGTTGGCGATCAGCGGATACGTCACAGTCGCGCTGGCAGCCGAAGCACCGGTGACCTTGGCATCCGCCGCGCCACCCGCCCAGCACCGAGATGCCGACTGCCGTGACCGTCAGTGTGAGCCGGAGACCCTCTTGACTTTCAGCGAGGAATGGGCCTGCGGTTGGTCGACCCGCCAGAGGTCGACCAACCGCAGGGGTTCAGGAGGGGTTGATTGCCAGGGCGTGAGCACCCCGGCTGCCGTACGTCGAGCAACCCGTATTCAGCGGATCGCTGTAGCCGGCGTTGTCGATGCGCAGGTAGCAGGTGCCGGCCTGCAGATTGCTCGCCACGCTCGCGCCCAGGCCGGTCGGAGTACCGGCGTTGCTCTGGCCGGAGGCGGGGTCGGCGGAGGCTACAACGGCGCCCGCGGAGTCGAGCAGCTCGAGCTTCATGTCCAGGTTGCCACCGAGCGCGGCCGGGCTGGCCGTGGCCGTGTCGAGGTAGATCACCCGGTTCGAGCCCGGCTTGCTGTGCAGCTCGAAGGCGGGTCCCTCGGCGTCGGCAACCGCCTCGGTCGCCCAGCGCGGCGAGACCTCGGGCGCCTTCTGCGGGGTGGTCAGACCCGGCTCACGGAAGAACAGTCTCCCGTCGGAGTCGAGCCAGCTGGTCTTGTCGGTGGCGAGCACGTCGCGCAGCTTCTGCTCGGACAGGCCGTTGCTCTGGGCAATTTCTGCCAGCCGGGACTGCACCTCGTCCAGCGCGGCCAGCCCGGGCGTGGGCTGACCTATCAGTTGATCGAGTGGTGTCTGTTGTGCGTCGGCCTGGGTGCCGGCGGCCACGGCCAGCGCTCCGAACACGTCGGCACCGGCACACGCGAGCGCACCGGTTCGGCGGAACTTGCTCTGCACCTGGAATCCTCCTCAAGGATTCCCCCCAACCTCACGGATGTTTCCCCCGAGCCCAGCGCCGCCGCCCTCACCAGAAGGCGGCGACGCGGGCAACCCCTGTGCGAACCCCCGGTACTGCGAACGCCGGGGGCTCCGGGCCGGACGTACTACCCGGCGGTGACCTTGACCGAGTAGGCGCCGCGGCTGCCGTAGGTCGAGTAGCCGGTGTTCAGCGGGCTGCCGTAGCCGGTGTTGTCCACCCGGAGGTAGTACCGCCCGGCGGTGACCTGGCGGCTGATGCTCGCGCTCAGGCCGGTCGGCGTACCGGAGTTCGACTGGCCGGAGGCCGGGTCGGCGGTGGCGACGACGGTACCGGCCGAGTTCAGCAACTGGAGCTTGATGTCCAGGTCGCCGCCGGTGGCCGCCGAGTTGGCCGCGAAGGTGAAGGTGCCGGCCGCGAGATCGATCCGGAAGGTGTCGACGTCCGAGTCGTTCGCGTAGATACCGTTCGCGGTGGCGCCCAGAGTCAGCGCGGTGGCGTCCGCCGTACCGTTGCCGTGGTCGTCGGCGCGCAGGGCCAAGCCGTTCTGGCCGACGACCGCGAAGTCGTCTTCCTTGTTGTTGGCGTTCGAGTACTCGCCCTTGCTCCACTGGCTGATCGCCTTGGAGTAGCCGACGCCCATGATCGGCGCCCAGGCGCCGTGGCCGGCGTAGTACCCCACCGACGAGGTGCCGTCGTGGTTGAGCCCGACGTTGTGGCCGGCCTCGTGCGACGCCGCTTCGGCGATGTTCTTCGCGCCGGTGCCGACGCCCTTGGTGAAGACCAGGGCGGGCTGGTAGTAGCTGTGCTGGCTGGTGTTGTCGTAGACACCGACGTACGCGACCCCACCGCAGCCACAGCCGGATTGGTACCAGGTCGTCGGGTCGATCACGACGCGCGTGCCGTACTGCTGGTCCGACGAACCCGACCGGGTGATCGCGGACTCCGGCGGCGCCTGGGTGGTCACGTCGACGTCGAACGGCGCGTAGTCCTCGGCGACCCGGGTCCAGACCTCGCGAACCACGTTCTGCTCGGCGGTGCTCCAGTTGCTCATGTTGCCGTCGGTGTCGTACGCCGTGATGTTCACGGTGGCGGGTTTGCCGCCGGTGTTCCACGCCGTACCGCTGATCGTGTGGCCGTCGAAGTCAAGGTAGATCACCCGGTTCGAGCCGGCCTTGCTGTGCAGCTCGAACGCCGGGCCGGCGACGGCCGCGACGGCCCGCTTCGCCCAGTTCGGGGACTTCGCTGTCGCGGCCCGCTCCTTGGCGGAGGCGACGGGCTCGCTGTAGAAGAGCTTGCCGTCCTTGTCGAGCCAGCTGGTCTTGTCGCTGGCCAGGATCCGCTGCAACTGCTGCTCGGCGATCCCGTTGCGCTCAGCCAGCTCGGCGAGCCGCGGCTGGACCCTGCCGAGAGCGGTCTTACCCTGGAGCGGCTGGCCGAGTAGCTGGTCTAACGGGGCTGGGGACGGACCCTGTTGGGCGTCTGCCTGGTTGCCGGCGACGACGGCCAGCGCTCCGAACAGAACGGCACCGGCGCCTACGAGCGCACCGGTTCGGCGGAACCTGCTGTGCATCTGGGGCCCTCCTCAGGGACTCCGTGGCACCACCGGCGCTGTGGGGGGACGGCCGGGGCGTGCCGTTTGCCTCACTTGTCGTACGCGTGCGCGCACTCTGCGTAGAGTGCCTCATCGGTTGTCCCGGTGTATACATTTTTCCGCGGAATTTACCTTCTCCAGAGGCTTCCCGAGCCTGACCATCGCTCGTCGACGGCGCAGTGGATGCCTGTGATGCAGGTCACACAAACCGGAATGTCGAGTACGGCGACCACCGGCCGACGCCTGGGTGAAAGCACCCGACAACCGATGTCTGGCAGCGAAAGGGAGATCGACCATGAAGCTCACCTTGCACACCTTCCTCAGTGTCGACGGCGTCATGCAGGGTCCCGGCGGACCCGACGAGGACCGCAGCGGCGGGTTCGAGCGGGGTGGCTGGCTGGTCCCGTACTCCGACGAGGGCATGGGCGAGATTGTCAGCGACTGGTTCACCCACGCTGAGGCGATCCTGCTCGGCCGCACCACTTACACGATGATGCAGACGTTCTGGACCCAGGTGACAGATCCGGACAATCCGGTGGCGGCCGCGCTCAACAACTTGCCGAAGTACGTCGCAACGTCGACCCCGCTCGAGCCGGCCTGGAACAACAGCACAGCGCTGTCGGACAACGCGATCGAGCAGATCCGCGAGCTCAAGGACAAGCCCGGCGGCGAGCTCCAAGTGCACGGCTCGTGCGGGTTGGCCCAGTCATTGCACCAGGCCGGGCTGATCGACGAGTACCGACTTCTGACGTTCCCGGTCGCGGTCGGCACCGGCAAGCGCCTCTTCACCGACGGCGCCCCCGCATCCGGCTTCACCGTGGTCGACAGCCGCATCACCCGCACCGGTACGACGTACGTCGCGCTCCAGCCGAAGCCGTTCCACGTCGGCGACATCGAGGTGGAAGACGGCAAGGAGAAGGAGATCCGCTGATGCCGGGTACTGCGGCCAGGACCTGAAATCGGCCGGTACCTCGAACTTTGTGGTGGCCGGCACCATCGTGGACAACTGCCCGCCCGGCTCCGGAGATCGGCCAGGACCTCTGCCGACTCTCCGGAGCCACTGGTTTCTCAGGACGCCGCGGCTTCCTCAGCCAGAGCCGGCAGATCAGCGGGCGGTGGCTGCCGGAAGAAGTCGAGTTCGAGACCCTTCGTCAGCCAGGACGCTCCGAAGGCGAAGACCGCCACCGCTTCGCCGATGATCAACGAGTAGTCGCGCAACCAGTCGGTCAGCATCGTCACCACGATGAAGATGAGAGCGAGCACGATGATCGCGGCGCAGGACCAGTGGAAACGTCGCCAGAATTCCGGCGACCCCTTGGCCGGCTGACCGTTGCGGATCCTCGGGCGGTTCCCCTCCCGCACTCCGAAGGAATAGCTGGTGATCGCCAGCGAGACGATGAAGATCGCCGCACAAGCGAAATGAATGCCGGCAACCGTCTGCTCGCCCAGCTTTTCCTGCAGTGGCGTCATCAGAATTCCATTCCCGGCCGGCCGGCCGGTGGGGAACATCGCGACTCCGAGTGCGGCGATCCCCGCAATCACGCTGAGCAGATTGTCGGTGATCCGCTCGAACACGCGGTACGTGATCAGGAACAGGCCCGTCACGCACAGACTGCCGACGAAGAAGTCACGCATTCCCGAGTGGTAATAGGCGCTGAGCGATCCCCGCGGCAGCACGTCACCCTTGAGGACGAAGATGTCCCCCAGCAACAGAACGACGGGCAGGATAATGCCGATGAATCCGATGACTGCTCGCATCAGCAGATAGGACCGCAGGTAGGCGATCTTGTCCTTCTCCTCCGGCGTCGGCCGCGGTGGACTCTGCGGCTCGACCGTCAAGATGTTCATACGTTCCCCCTGACCGGCATTCGACCGGACCGCCAGACGGCTGATCCACCGAATCCGATCGAGCGACTGGCTCCGTCCGCACCCCTTTGGCGCGGGCCCCCGGCCGGTCGCATGTGCCTTGATTCCAAGATTCTCCGCAATCTCCGCCAGGTCAATGGATCCGCGAGCACCGGGGCCGGCATGGAATCAAACCGGAATGTCAGAGGACGAGAACCTGCCGAATTGAGGTGCCGGCGGCCAGGATGTCGAACGCTTCATTGAGGTTGTCGAGGTCCACGGTGGAGGTGAGGAGGCGGTCGACCGGTAGGCGGCCGGCCTTGTAGAGGGCGATGTAGCGAGGGATGTCGCGGCTGGGGATGGCGGAGCCCAGGTAGGAGCCTTTGAGGGTGCGTTCCTCGGCGACGAGGCTTACCGCGGGGATGCTCAATGTCTGCGAGGGATGTGGGAGGCCGACAGTGACGGTGGTGCCGCCTCGGCGGGTGGCTGCGTAGGCCTGGCCGAGGACGGCTGCGCTGCCGACCGTCTCGAACGCGTAGTGCGCGCCGCCGGCTGTCGCCTCGCGTACCTGCTCGACCGCGTCGTTGCTTCGGGCATCGATAGCGTGGGTCGCGCCGAGCGAGAGTGCGAGCTCGAGCTTCTCCGGTATGACATCGACCGCGACGAGTGGATGCGCGCCGACCAGTTCAGCGCCGAGCAGGGCCGACAACCCGACGCCGCCGAGGCCGAAGACGACTGCACTCTGGCCCGCCTGGACCCGAGCCGTGTTCACCACGGCGCCGACGCCCGTCATCACCGCACACCCGAAGAGCGCGGCGAGCTCCGGTGGCAGGTCGGGGTCGATCTTCACGGCCGACCGCGCAGAGACCACCGCATGAGCGGCGAAACCGGAGACGCCGAGGTGGTGGTGCACCTGACCCGACAGACCTTCACCCAGCTGGCCGAGCCGGCGCGCGCCGGAAAGCAAGGTGCCTGCGGTGTTGGCCGCTGCTCCTGGCTCGCACAGGGCCGCGCGCCCTTCCGCACAAGGGCCGCAGGCGCCGCAGGCCGGGACGAACGCGAAGCCGACCGTGTCACCCGCCGCGAAACCGGCAGCCTGCGACTGGATCACCTCGCCGGTTGCCTCGTGGCCGAGCAGCATCGGCATCACCCGCGGTCGGGAGCCGTCGATCACTGAGAGATCCGAGTGGCACAACCCGGCCGCACGGATCCGGACCAGCAGCTCTCCCGGGCCGGGTGGAGCCAGCTCGACCTCTTCGATCCGCAGCGGCCGCGACTCGGAGTACGGGCTGGGCAGTCCCATCTCCCGCAGTACTGCGCCTCGCACGATCATCCGGTGATTCCTTCCAGGGCGGTACGGAGCCGATCAGGCAGAGCGACCGGGCGACGGTTGTCGCGATCCACGAACACGTGGACGAAGCGGCCCGTGGCAGCGGGTTCCTCCGAGCCCGCGCGGAACAGCCCGATCTCGTAGTGGACGCTGGAGTTGCCGAGCTTCGACACCCGCAAGCCGGCGTCCACCGTCTCCGGGAACGCGAGCGATTGCTTGAAGGTGCAGGCCGACTCGACGCACAGCCCGATCACGTCGCCGCGATGGATGTCGAGCTCACCGGCCCGGACCAGGAACTCGTTGATCACCGTGTCGAAGAAGCTGTAGTACTCGACGTTGTTCACGTGCCCATACACATCGTTGTCCTTCCAGCGCGTGGTGATCGCCAGGAAGTGCGGGTAGGAGCTCCGGTCCATCCGCCCACCATAAGGTGCAGAAGATGACGTACCTCCTGATCCCAAGCGCGGGCTGCGCGCCCTGGCACTGGCACCCGCACCCGGTCGCCGATCTCCTCGAGACATACCGGAACGCAGTACGGGCTTAGTCCTGCCAGAAGCCGATGCGGTTGCCGACAGGCCGTAACCTACGGTCGCGTAACTTACGGTGCCGTAGGGTAGGGGGGACCCGACGACAAGGAGACCCCGGTGACCGACAAGCTGGTGACGAACCTGCTGCACGAGCTGGAGCCTGTCGTCGAGCAGAATCTCGAGCGGCACCTGGCCATCACCAAGGACTGGAACCCGCACGACTACGTGCCGTGGAGCGAGGGCCGCGACTTCGCCTTCCTCGGCGGCGAGGACTGGGCGCCGGAGCAGTCGCGGCTGGACCCGGTCGCCAAGGTCGCGATGATCACCAACCTGCTGACCGAGGACAACCTGCCCTCGTACCACCGGGAGATCGCCACCCAGTTCGGCCTCGACGGCCCCTGGGGCACCTGGGTCGGCCGGTGGACCGCCGAGGAGGGCCGGCACGGGATCGCGCTGCGCGACTACCTGGTGGTCACCCGCGGAGTGGACCCGGTCGAGCTCGAGAACGCCCGGATGGCGCACATGACCGCCGGTCACGTGGTCGAGAAGAACATGCTCGAGGCGATCGCGTACGTCAGCTTCCAGGAGCTCGCCACCCGCGTCTCGCACCGCAACACAGGCAAGGCCACCGGCTGCCCGATCGCGGACCAGTTGCTGGCCCGGATCGCGACCGACGAGAACCTGCACATGATCTTCTACCGGAACCTGGTCGCGGCCGCCTTCGAGTCCGCGCCGAACGAGACGATGCGGGCCGTCGTCAACGAGGTCCGCGACTTCTCGATGCCGGGCGCCACGATGGAGGGGTTCGCCCGGAACTCGGTGACGATCGCCAAGGCAGGGATCTACGACCTGCGGCTGCACCACGACGAGGTCGTCGCGCCGATCCTTCGGATGTGGAAGGTGTTCGAGCGCGACGACCTGAGCGGCGACGGCGCCAAGGCCCGCGACGAGCTGGCCGAGTTCATGACCGCCCTCGACGCCCAGGCCGACCGCTTCGTCGAGCAACGCGCCCGCCTGCGGGAGCGCCAGGCCGCTCGCGCCGAAGTCTGAGTCAGGGGCAGTTTCTCCGTACTGCGTTGTAGCGGTGGGCTGAGGCGTTCTGCTGGGCAAGCCGGCGGAGGGCCAGAAGTACTGGTCCACCGAGGGCGGTGAGCAGCACGGTGGTCTCCACCGTGTGCTGGCGATCGCCCGAGGGTAGGTGGGCCACCTCTGCCTCGGCCGTTTGCTGGGCTGTGGTCGCGTACGTCTCCAGCAGGTCGTCATCCAGGTGATACCCGACCTTCTCCAGCGCGTCGAGGGCGCTGGCGAGGAGAGCGCGGTCGCGGGATTCCTCGTCGACCTGCCAATCGTACTCCTTGAGGAGCTTGTCGACCCGGGCGAGCGAGTCCGGAGTGGCTTCGATGATGTCGGGAAGCAGAGCGCTATGGGCCGCGCCTAGCACTTCGTGCATTTCGCGCGACTCCTCGTCGACCGCAGCGAGTACGCCGCGAATCCGGGCTAGCGACAGACCACCCGCCTCCGCCAACGCGCGAATCAGCCGCAGTCGGCGGACGTGCGCATCGTCGTACCGGGATCTGGTGGCGCCGACCGACTCGCCGGGCGGCAGCAGGCCCTCGCGCAGGTAGTACTTGATCGTCGCCACGGGGACGTCCGTCCGCCGGGACAACTCAGCGATCCACATCCGGCCTCCTCTTGACTTTTGGAGAGTATCACTTTCCAATATTAGAGAGCGTAAGTATCCAAAGGGGGAGGATGAGATGTCGGTGATCGAGGGACGGCAGACGGCCGCGTACGAGGGCGACCTGGTGGTCTTCCTGATCGGGATGCGGGTCAACTCGTGGCGCGCCTGGCGGCAGTGGCTCCCGGTCGCCAGGGCCATGGGGCCGATGCTGACGGAGTTGAGCGCCGATCCGGACAGCGGGCTGCTCGGCTTCCGGAATTTCATCGGGCTGCGGAGCGTCACGATGATCCAGTACTGGGAGTCGATCGAGAAGTTGGAGGCGTTCGCGAACGACGCGCAGCGGACCCATCGGCCGGCCTGGACCGAGTTCTACAAGCAGTCTTACAAGGGCAACACGGTCGGCATCTGGCACGAGACGTACGTCGTTCCGGCCGGACACACCGAGACGATCTACGGCAACATGCCACTGCTCGGTCTCGGCAAGATCTCTGGCGTCGTCCCGGTGAACTCTCGGGGTCGCACTGCCGCCGAACGGCTCAGCATCAAGCACTAGAGCCCTGTGTGGTTACAGTGCTGGCGTGCAGTTCTTGCGGGATCTTGGGCGGTTGCTGAGGCGAGGTGACTTTCGGCGACTGTTTGCCGTGCGGTTGACCTCGCAGTTCGGCGACGGGGTGTTCCAGGTCGCGCTCGCGTCGTACGTGCTGTTCTCGCCGGAGCGGGCGCCGGATGCGGCCGCGATCGCGGGGTTGTTCGCCGTCGCACTGCTGCCGTACTCCGTCCTCGGCCCGTTCACCGGGGTGCTGCTGGACCGCTGGTCGCGCCGGCAGATCCTCTTCGGGGCGAACCTGACCCGGGCGGCGCTGGTCCTGGTGGTCGGCGCGATCGTTGCTGTCGGCAACGCAGGTGTGCCGTTCTACCTGGCGGTGCTGCTGACCCTCGGGGTGAACCGCTTCCTGCTGTCCGGCCTGTCCGCGGGTCTGCCGCACGTGGTCGACACCGACGAACTCGTGATGGCGAACGCGGTGACGCCGACGTCGGGCACCGCGTCGTTCCTGATCGGTGGTGGCGTCGGCGCCGGCGTGAAACTGATCACCGACTCAGACCTGGCAGTCCTCGGTACGACGTCCGTCGTCTACCTGGCGGCGGCTCTGCTGGCCCTCCGGCTGGGCCGGTACCAACTCGGGCCCGACCTGACCGGCCAGCGGCCCGGAGTGGGCGAGGCGATCCGGGGTATCGCGGCCGGCTTGATCGACGGCGCTCGTCACCTGAAGGAGCGGCGGCAGCCGGCTCTCGGGCTGGCCGCGATCGGCTCGCTCCGGTTCTTCTTCGGACTCGTGACGGTCGCGATGATCCTGCTGTACCGCAACCGCTTCTACGGCCCGGACCAACTCGACAAGGCCTTCGGCGCACTCGCGCTGGCCACCGGTGCCGTCGGAGCCGGCCTGTTCCTCGCCGCCCTCGTGACTCCCGCGGCGACCCGGGCGCTGACCTTGCGACGGTGGATCACCGTGCTCTTCGTCGCGGCCGGCGTGGTGACAGCGGTCCCGGGCGGTCTCTACACCCAGCCGGCGATCCTGGTGGCGGGATTCCTCACCGGCTTCTGCGCGCAGGGCGTGAAGATCAGCGTCGACACCCTCGTCCAGACGGGTATCGAGGACGTCTACCGCGGCCGGGTCTTCTCTCTCTACGACATGATCTTCAACGTCGGGCAGGTGTCCGCCGCCGCGCTTGGCGCGGTGATCCTGCCCGACGACGGGAAGTCCTACTCGGTCCTCATCTTCGTGGTACTCGGCTTCCTGCTGACCGCCCTCGCTTATTCACGCCTGTCCGCTAAAGACCCGCTGCCGGCCACGTCATAATCAGGTCCCACGCAAGGCGGTGATCGGCTGGATGGCCGAGGCCTTCCAAGCGGGGTAGGTGCCGGCGATCAGGCCGATCACCGCACCCAGGAGTGGCGCTCCGAGCGACAGCCGGCTGTCCAGGATGGGCGTCCAGTCCCGGAACCACGAGACGCCGACCGTCAGCAGCACCCCGACCGCCGTCCCCAGTAGTCCACCAAGGAACCCGACGATCACGCTCTCCACCAGGAACTGCGCTGCCACGTGTCGACGCGCGGCTCCCAGAGCGCGGCGCAGGCCGATCTCCGAGACACGTTCCAGCACGGACAGCAGGGTCACGTTGGCGATGCCCAGCCCGCCGACCAGCAGCGCGACCGCCCCGAGCAGCAGGAACAACGCGTTCAGGTCGGACTCCACCCCCTTGCGGACGCCACCCTGCTTCGGCGGCGCGTCCACCTTCAACGCGCTCGGGTTGTTCGGGTCGATCGCGACCGGCGCCTGCCCGGCGATCAGCTGCGCCGCGCCGACCGCAGTACGGATCTCGACCGCGTCCGGCGCCTCCAGGTCGTAGGCCAGTTTGGCCGCGCCATTCGGCATGATCACCGCGTCGAGCAGTTCGGCCCGGCCGCTGACCGAGTCGAGGATGCCGATCACGGTGTACGCCTGGTCGCCGAGGAAGATCGCCGGCTGCGAGTCGACCCGGTTGATGCCGAGCCGTTCCGCCGCATTCTTGCCCAGGACGACGACCCGGTCGCCGCGGTTGTCGTGCCCGGCGTCGAAGAACCGGCCGGTCTTCAGGATGCCGCGGACCGCGTCGAACAGCCCGGGAGAGCCTGCCATCACCTGCAGCGCGTGCCCTTCCCTCTGGCCGTCCAGCCCGGCGACGCTGCGGACCAGGTCGTCGACGACCTCGAGCTGGCTCACTGTGCCGGCCGCGTCCACGCCGTTCAGCCGGGCGACCCGCTCCGGCGCGTCCCAGGGCAACTGCGTCGCGGCCTCGCCTTCCTGCCCACCTTTGTCATCCGGCTGTACTACGACCCGGGTGGCGGCCGCGAGGTCGAACCGCTGGGTGATCTGTCCGGCCGCGGTCTGCCCGAGCCCGACCGTACCCACCAGCGCGGCGATACCGAGAACGGTGCCGAGCGTGGTGAGGATCAACCGCGTCGGCCGAGCGGCGACCCCCGCCAACGCTTCGTCGAGCAAATCCCGTATTGCGGGCGAGCGCGTCAACCGCTTCCGCCGTGATCCAGCGCCCCGCCGTACCACGCCTGCGAGCGCGAGGCGGGTACGACGGAGCAATCTGGTGGAGCGGGAAGTGGACGGCCCGCCGGCGGGATCCGGGGGGCCTGCTGGTGGGGTCACCACTGGAGGGTCCCGTCGACGATGCGGACCTGGCGCTGGGCGCGGCGGCTGACGTTGTCGTCGTGGGTGATGACGGCGAGCGTCATGCCCTCGTGGTGCAACTCGTCGAACACTTCGAGGATCGCCTCCGCGTTGGCGCTGTCGAGGTTGCCGGTGGGTTCGTCCGCAAGCAGCAGACTCGGCTCGGCCACCAGCGCCCGGGCGATAGCCACCCGCTGCCGCTCACCACCCGAGAGCGTCGTCGGTGCGAAGTCCATCCGATGCGCCAGCCCGACCCGCTCCAGTGCCACCCGGGCACGGGCGATCCGCTCGCGCCGCGGCACGCCGACGTACACCATCGAGAGCGCCACGTTCTCCAGCACCGTGCGGTGATCGAGCAGGTGGAACGACTGGAAGACGAACCCGATCCGCTCGCCCCGCAGTACGGCGCGACGGCGTTCGCGGAGGCTGAGGGTGTCGACGCCGTCGAGCCGGTAGACGCCGCCCGTCGGATTGTCGAGCAGCCCGAGCAGATGCAGCAGGGTCGACTTGCCGGAGCCGGACGGGCCGACGATCGAGAGGTACTCCCCCTGCCCGATGGTCAGGTCGACCTCCCGGATCGCCTGCACCTCGGGCGGTCCGGGGAAGAACCGCCGGACGCCGATCATCTCCACCACCGGCGCCGGCAACGCGACTGCCGTGGCGCTCATCGGCCGACCACCACTTGGTCGCCCTCGCCCAGTCTGACGTCGCCCGAGGCGGTGACCTGGGCATAGCCGTCCGCGGAGAGCCCGACCGTGACCGGGATCAGCTCGACCTTGCCGTCCCGCAGTACTTCGACGCGGGAGCTGCCGTCGGAGCCCGCCGACAAGGCGGCGAGCGGCACGGCGAGGACCTTGCCGTTGGTGCTCTTCACCGGGATGGTGACCCGGACATTCGCCTCGCGGAGGCGTTCCAACTGGGTCGCGGTGAGGGTCTTCGGCGCGACCACTACGTCGAACTGGTCCGCGTTCCGGGTGATCCGGCGGACCGTGGCGGCGATGAGGCTGCCGTCGCCTAGATCGAAGCTGGCCGGCATGCCGACCTTCAGCCGTTCCTTGGTCGCCGCGTCCACCTTGACGGTGACCACGAGCGAGGCACCGCTGACCGACATCACCACGCCGTTCACGGTGCCGCCGCGCTCGACCTTCACGTCGTCCACCCGGCGCGGCAGCGTCTTCACGAAGACGATCTCCGACACGGGCAGCGGCGTACCGGCCTTGAACTCGGCTTCGGCGAGCGCGTCCTGGGCATCGTCCAGGTTCTCCTCCGCGTCGTCGACCGCCCCCTGCTGGACCGAGGTGTCGCCCTTGCCCGGGCCTGCCTTGGCCTGCTTGAGCGCGGCCTGCGCTTGGCGGAGCGCGTTCTTCATCGCGTCGACGTTCTTGTCCGCGCCCTCTACCTCCTGCGTGAGTCGCTCGTCCGGCTCAGGCGCCTCGTACCCGGCTGACTCGTAGAGCTCGTCGACCGCCCGCGCAGTACTGCTGTCGTACTTCGTGTCGACCGTGCCCGGGTCGAACCCCAGCTTGTCCAGGGTCTGCTCGAGCTGGAGCACGTCCGGTCCCTTGGAGCCCGGGGTGAGCGTGCGGTACATCGGCAGCACACCGGGCAGCCCGATCACCGGACGCCCCGCGATCTCCAGCAGCGCCTTGCCCGCTTGGATGGTGGAGCCGACCTTCGGCACCTTGCCCGTCACCACGGCCGGGGTCTCCAGACCGCTCGTCTCGACCCGGACGTTCACCGCTCCGTCGAACGAGGTGTCGCCGCGTGCGACGACCTTGCTGGACAGCGCCTTCTTCACCACCGGCACGGTGATCTGGGAGGCCTTCGGTGGCGCGGTCTTGGCGGCCGCATCCTCCGGTGACATCAGCCGGCTACCGGCGGCGACGCCCACGCCGAGCGAGAACGTCGCCACCGCGGAGACCCCGACCAGTACGCGCCGGCGCGACTTGGGCGAAGCGGTCACCGTTCCGCCATTCCGTCGCGGTACGCCTCGAGCTCAGCCTTGTGCGAGGCGACGAACTCCGTCTCCTGCTCGTACTGCGCCTTCTTGTACGGCTCGTCGTACAACTTGGCCTTGCAGCCCTGGTCCGCCTTGGCCAGCTCGATCTCGAACTTGCGCAGGTCTGCCAGCTTCTGCGCGTCGACCTTGTCGAACGACGGCGGGCCGACCGCGGTTACCTTGCCCTTCTTGGGCGTCGTCCCGCCGGTGGGCGCGCCGTTGTCGTTGCCGGTCAGAGCGTCGAGCTTCTGGCTGACCTTCTCGCGCGGCTCGTCGGTCTTCTTGAACCCGGCGTGCCCGGAGTCGGCCAGACAGTCGGCCCAGGCCGCGGTGGCGTCGACCACGCGCTGGTCGGACTCGATCCGCTTCCGCAGCGCGTCGAGATCCTTGAACAGCGACTCGTACTTGCTGAAGTCGGCCAGCTTGTCGCGCTTGCCGTAGACCTCCTCGACCGCCTTGCCCCGGCAACCCATGTCAGTTGGACCGCTGCTGTTGCTCTTGCCGTCCGTCGGCACCGAGATCACGTTGCCGTCGCCGGTCGCGTTCGGTCCGTTCAGCGCCTTGTCGTAGGCCTTCTTGGCGGTCGCGGACAGCGCGTTGCGGATCTTGGTGTTGGGGTTGGTGTCGTCCTCGCCGCCCGGCTTGGACCAGTCGATCGTGCTGATGCCGTAGCCGTACTGCTCGGCGAACTTGTCCGGCGGCAGGTTGAACGCGTCGTCGAACTTGGACTTGGGGTTCGACTCCGGTGGCACCGCGACGTACTCGAATCCCGCCGCCTTCATACAAGCGGCGGTGCCGTCCTCCACCTTGCGCTGCTTGGCCAGTTCCTCCTCCGACGAGCCCTGCCCGCCGCCGGCCCGGACGGCGATCCGCATCCCGCCGCCTGAGTTGCTCATGAACCCGTCACCCATGTACTCCGCGAGCGGGCTCTTGTCGCCCTGGTCCTCGCTGCCCGAGGCACCCGGGTCATTGGTGCCACCGCAGCCGGCCAGCGCCAGCACGGCGACCAGAGCTAGTGCTTTCCGTGTGGTTTTCATGGGTGGGAGCCTGGCGGCGGGGCCGTGAAGAAGCTGTGAAGGACCGATCAGCACCCGATGCTCTCAGCCGATCTTCATCGAAATCTCATGAAGATCAGTCATGGTCGTTGCATGCCAGCCCGGATCCTCGTCGCCGAAGACGACCGGAAGCAGGCGGAGCTGATCCGGCGCTATCTCGAGCGCGAGGGCCATCTGACCGTCGTGGTGCACGACGGCCGGGCCGCCATCGACGAGGCCCGCCGGCGCAGCCCCGACCTGCTGGTGCTCGACGTGATGATGCCGAAGGTCGACGGCCTCGACGTCTGCCGCGTCCTGCGAGCCGACAGCGCGGGTGGTGGGGATGTCCCGATCATCATGCTGACTGCCCGGTCCACGGAGGACGACCTGCTGCTCGGGCTCGACCTGGGCGCGGACGACTACCTGACCAAGCCGTACAACCCGCGGGAACTCGTCGCCCGCGTCCGGACCGTACTGCGCCGTACCCGGAGCCGCTCCGAGGGCGAGGTGTACCGGGTGGGCGGACTGGAGATCGACCCGGTCCGGCACGAAGTACGGCTGGACGGCGCGATGGTGGACGTCACCCCGGCGGAGTTCAAGATCCTCGCCTGCCTGGCCGCGTCCCCCGGGCGAGCGTTCTCCCGGCAGCAACTGCTCGAGCACGCATTCGGGTTCGACCACTACGTGTTCGACCGGACGATCGACGTGCACGTGATGAACCTGCGCAAGAAGATCGAGCCGGAGCCCGCCAGCCCGGCGTACCTGAAAACCGTGTACGGGGTGGGCTACAAGCTCGCCGACAAGGTGGTGATCTCGGATGCGTCGTAGCGTCTTGCTCCGGTTCCTCGGGCTGTCCCTCGCGGTCGCCCTCGGCGCCGTCATCGCGACCGCGGTGATCGCCACCTACAGCACCTCGGAGAAGCTCCAGGGCGAGATCGCCGAGAACGCCTCGCAGCTGCAGACCGACGGCGAGATCTACAGCCGGCTGAACGATTACGCCGGTGAGCATCCGACCTGGTCCGGGGTGGACGACGTGGTCAAGCAGCTCGCCGACGAGACCGGCCGGCGGATCGCGGTGACTGAGCCCGACGGCACGGTGCTCGCCGACTCCGCCCGGATGCTCGGCGCCGGTCCCGAGCTCCCCTCGATGCCGGCCGCAACGATCGACGTGCGGAACGAGGGCAACGCGCTCTTCACCAAGGCGTCCACGGCGATCGCCACCCGGATGCCGCCTGGCAAGGCCGAGGCCAGGGTGATGATGAGCGCGCCGTACCTGATGTCCCCGAGCTGGGGGCTGACCGATCAGGAGCGCCGTGAGCGGGACCGGCTGGCGGACCAGGCCGTCGCCTGCTACCAGTCCAAGGGCACCACCGCGTCGGTCTCCAAGGGAGGCGGCGAAGGTCCGCAAGTGATAGTCGAATCCGGCGGGAGCGTCGACGGCATGGCCGTCACGCAGGTGATGAAGGTCGGCACCGCGCCGGTGGACGACGAGTGCATGCCGACCGAGCTGAACGCCCCAAGCGCCAAGGCGTTGATGATCAACCAGGACGAGGTACGGCGTGCCGTCTCCTGCCTGAAGGCCGCCGGAGAGCCCTTCTCCCTCAGCTCCTTCAAGCTCCCGGGACTGCAAACAGTGGTGCCGGCGAACACCGACCAGCCGTTCTCCCAGACCATGCTCGAGTGCACATCGAAGGCACGCTCGGACGCGCTCACGCCGTACGTCGCTCCGGAGGCGCGGCTCTACCTCGGGGCCAAGAACGCGTTCAACGTCTTCTCCGGCGAAGGACTCCTCCGTACTGCGGCCACCGCGCTCGGCGTGCTCGTCATCGCGGCGCTGGTGATGGTGTTCGCGGGGCGCCGCCTGGTCCGGCCGATCCTGGCGCTGACGGGTGCCGCCCAGCGGATGACGAACGGGGACCACGCCACTCGGGTTCCGGTGACCGGCAAGGACGAAGTGGCTCGGCTCGGGCACGCGTTCAACGCGATGGCGGAGTCGATCCAGCATCACGACCACCAGCGCAAGGCAATGGTCAGCGATGTCGCCCATGAACTGAGGACACCGCTCGCCAATATCAAGGGCTACCTGGTCGCGTCCGAGGACGGCGTGGTCGCCCTCGACCAAGCACTGGTGAGCTCGCTGCTGGAAGAGGCCGGGCTGCTCGAACGCCTGGTCGTGGATCTGCAGGATCTGGCCCTTGCCGATGCCGGGAAACTCCGGGTGCATCCCGAACTGCGGGATCTGTCCGAGCTGGCGCAACAGGTGGTCTCGGCTCATCGCCCGGCCGCCGAAGCAGCCGCGGTCACCTTGATCGCCGAGGTGAACGGGCCGGCGCCTGCCGTGGTCGACAACGCCCGCGTCCGTCAGGCGCTGGGGAATCTGGTGTCCAACGCCATCCGGTTCACCCCGTCGGGCGGAAAGGTGGTGGTCGGCGTACGACGGGAAGGCGACGGCTACAACCTGACGGTCGTGGACAACGGGACCGGGATCGCCGCGGAGCATCTCCCGCACCTGTTCGACCGGTTCTACCGCGCCGAGCACTCTCGCAGCCGGACAACGGGTGGCAGCGGGCTGGGCCTTGCCATCACCAAGCACCTTGTCGAGGCGCACCAGGGATCCATCACTGTCACCAGCAAGCTCTCCCACGGCTCCACCTTCACCATCCACCTGCCGAGCCGCCCGTTCCCGCCCGGTAAGGCTTGACCTGGGCGCGGACCGGCGGCACTAGACTGCGGCAATGGCCGGTCGGGCACGGAAGGCGCGCGTCGCGGACGTGCACGAGGTGGCGCTGGGGATGCCCCACGTCACGATCGAGCAGGGCGGTTCTGGGAACCCCGTCTACCAGGTCGGCGGCAAGTCCTTCGTCTTCTTCCGTACACCTCGACCGGACGCTTTCGACCCCGACACCGGCGAGCGGTACGACGACGTCATCGTGATCTGGGTGCCCTCCGCGGACGACAAGCTCGCCCTCGTGTCGGACGAGTCGAACCCGTTCTTCACCACGCCGCACTTCAACGGCCACCCGTCCGTCCTGGTCCGAGCCAGCCACCTCGGCGAACTCACCCGGCAAGAACTGGCCGAAGTGATCCAGGACGCCTGGCTCGCCCGCGCCTCCAAGCGCCGCGCCACCACGTGGCTGGAAGAACACCGCCTCACCTGACCGGCGCGCATGCGCCGACGCGTTTCGACGTACAGCGGATGAACGATGCCAAGGGCAAGGAAGGTGTTGTTCACCCTTTGGCGAGGCGGGCCAGCATGCTGATCAATGACCGTCGTTCTGCAGCGGTCAGTTCGCCGAGCAGGTCGTCTTCCATCGTGCGGATGTCAGCCTGTACGGCGGTGTGCCGCGCCTGACCCGCGGCGGTCAACCGGACCTGGCGGTTCCGGCGATCGGCCGGGTCGGGCTCGCGGACGATCAAGCCGTCGCGCTCGAGCACGTCGAGCAGCGCGATCAGCCGGGACTTGTCGTACCCGATCGCAGTGGCGAGCGTGAGCTGGTTGACCCCGGGTTGCCGAGCCAACTGCGACAGCACGCTGTAGCCCCACATCGAGAGTCCGTGATCGTCCAGCAACGGGCCCTCGGCAGTGATGAGCCGCCGGGTGATCCGCCCGAACAGCGATCCCAGCTCTTCGCGTTCCATGCCTCGGATGATAGGACTCGAGTAATGATATGCAGGCGCTTATCATCAGCGCATGCCTACTAATACTCTGTTGACTGCCCGAACCCGGTCCATCTCGATCGCCGCGTCGCCGCGAGCCGTCTTCGAGCTGGTGACCGATCCCGCCGCCCTGCCGCGATGGGCTCCGGGTGTCGCCCGTGCCGTCCGCGTGGAGGGTGACGACTGGATCCTCGAGAACGACCAGGGCGAAACCCGTATCACTGTGCGGGCCTCGCGTGACCATGGCACCGTCGACCTGCTGGCCGCCGAGAACCAGGGCGTGTTCACCCGCGTGCTGCCGAACGGCGCGGGCAGTGAGTACCAGTTCACGCTGATGTTCCCCCCGGAAGTCCCCGACGACGCGGTCGCGGAGCAGCTGACCATCGTCGAGGCGGAGTTGGAGGCCGTCCGCGCGCTCTGCGAGGAACAGCCCTGAGACGTCAGGGAGCGAGAGCCCTGGCCGTGTCCAAGAGATCTGTACCAATGGGAAGCGCGGCGATGATCGGGGTGTCGAGACCGTTCTCCACATACCGGTTGATCTGCGCGCGGCAGTCCGCGGCGGTGCCATGAACGATGAGGTCGTCGATGACCGAGACCGGGACAGCCGCCATCGCCGCGTTGCGATCGCCGGCCGCCCAGGCGTCGCGCATCTCCTTCATCGCCTCGCCGCGCCCGAGCCAGTCGTGGAAGGCCGCGTAGCCGGGGACGGTCAGGTAGGTGGCGATCAGGAAGCGGCCGATATTGCGGGCCATCTCCGCGTCCTCGGTGACGCAGACGAAGATCCGCGCCGCGAGTTCCTTGTCGTCACCGAGCTCGGCGCGGACCTGCCGCACGTCGTCGGCGGACAACCAGTTGGTGATCGCGCCGTCCGCCTCGCGCGCGGCCAGCCGCAACATCTGGGGCCGGAGCGCCGCGAGCATGATCGAGGGCGGGATCTCCGGTGCCTTCTCCAGCCGGAACCGGTTGATCGTGAAGCTGTCGAACTCGCCGTCCACCTTCTCCCCGGCGAACGCCTGCCGCAGGAAGCGCAGTACGTCGCGGGTGCGGGCGAGCGGCGGGTCGTAGGCGATCCCGTTCCAGCCGGTCACGATCGTCTCCGACGACGCCCCGATCCCCAGCACGAACCGCCCCGGCGCCAACTCGGCCAACGCCGCCGCGCTCATCGCCAGCGCAGCTGGTCCGCGAGTGTGAACCGGTACTACGGCCGTCCCCAAGCGCAACTGATCGTCCCACTCGGACGCCAGCACCAACGGAGTGAAGGCATCGGCGCCGGCCACCTCGGCCGACCACAGATCCGTGTACCCCAGCGAAGCCAGCTCGGACACCAGCGGACGGTGGTCCCGCAGCGGTACCCCGGTCAGTGGAACGGTCAGACCCCAGCGCATCAGATCA
This sequence comes from Kribbella qitaiheensis, assembly GCF_042657745.1. Taxonomy (GTDB): domain Bacteria; phylum Actinomycetota; class Actinomycetes; order Propionibacteriales; family Kribbellaceae; genus Kribbella; species Kribbella qitaiheensis. The sequence continues at coordinate 318,746 of NZ_JBHSKE010000006.1, forward strand.
TCCTCTTCAGCAACGGCAACGGCGCGTACTTCAGGAACCTTGCCATCGGCACCCACGGCCATGGCGGCACGTAGGCCTTCGCCTTCTCCGCCTCGATCGCCTTCACGATCGCACGAACGCCCTTGACGGTGTCCACCATGAATGGCGTGCTGGTCACCTTCTCGTTCAGCTCCGACCGGATGTAGCCCGGGTAGATCGTGCTGACCTTGATCGGCTTGCCCAGCAGTTCCAGTTGCAGACCCTCCGCCAACGTCGCCACGGCGGCCTTGGTGGCGGCGTACGTGGTCACCGTCTTCGGCAGACCTCGCAGTGCGGCGACCGACGAAATGATCACCAGATGCCCGGCGTTCTTGGCCCGGAACACCTCCATCGCCGCCTCGGTCTGCGCCAGCGCGGCGACGAAGTTCGTCATCGCGGTCTCGCGGTTCGCGTCGAACCGGCCGGTGCCGAGCGGCGCACCCTTGCCGATGCCGGCGTTCACGATGATCCGGTCGAGCCCGCCCTCCAGCTCCGCCTCCGCAGCCCGGAACACCTCGAACACCTGCTCGTGATCGGTCACGTCCAGCCGGTGCAGGATCACGCTGATCCCGGGATACTTGCCGATCAGCTCTTCCTGCAGGGCCTTCAGCCGGTCCTCCCGGCGCGCGGTCAGCACCAGGTTGTGGCCGAGAGCCCCGAACTGGCGGGCCATCTCGGCACCGAGTCCCGAGCTCGCCCCGGTGATCAGGATGTTGCGTCGCATCAGACCGCCTATCGGTAGGAGAGCATGTCGGTGCCGTCGAGGTGCGCGTGCTCGTTGAAGCTGATCAGAGTCAGTCCGCTGCGCCCCGACACGATCTTGGTGATCGCGGTGTTGACGGTGACCGGGTTCAACCGCAGCCACAGGTCGTCGGTGCCGGTGAGCATCCGGCTCACCGCCGCGACGATCGGACCACCCGAGGTGAACACGACTGCGGTCTCCCCCTTGCCCAGCCGGTCCGCAGTACGTCGTACCGCGTCCTCCGAGCGGCGGCAGAACGTCTGGAAGGACTCGGTATAGCCGTCGCCGTCGCTGCGGGTCCAGCGCTCGGTCGCGGCGCCGAACATCTCCTGGAACGCGCGCGCCGGGTGACCGGTCCGGGCCATATCGGCGAGCAGCACGGCGCGGCGCTCGTACGCCGGCTTGTGCGCGACGATCACCTGGTCGTGGTCGAACTCGTTGAACCCCTCGTCAACGACAACCGAGTTGGTCAGGCCCGCGGTCTGCAGGGCGAGCTCCGCGGTCCGCGCGTGCCGGCGCATCGCCCCGGAGACGACGAACTCGGGCTTCACCCCGCGCGCCGCGAGTACCTCGCCCAGCCGGACGGACTGCTGCTCACCCTGCGGCGAGAGCCTGTCGTAGTCGCTGCGCCCGAACGACGCCTGCGCGTGCCGGATCAGGTAGATGGTCGGCACTCAGCGGCCCATGATCCGGCGGCAGCGCCGCTCCAGCAGGTTGACCGGGAGCCAAAGGTTCTTGAACCGGGGGTTCCGGGTCTGCTTGTGGTGGTAGCGGTAGTAGATCTGCTGGGCGATCACCGCGAGCCGGAACAACCCGAACACCTCGTAGAACGCCCAGTTCGCCGGCTCGAGTCCGGACTTCTCGCAGTAGTAGCGGACGATCTCGTCCCGGCTGACCATCCCCGGTACGTCGGACGGCTGCAGGCGGAACCGCCGGAACGCCCAGTCGTCATCCGCCTGAACCCAGTACGCGAGCGCGCTACCCAGATCCATCAGGGGATCCCCGAGCGTCGCCAACTCCCAGTCGAGTACGCCGACCACCCGCAGCGGGTCGTCCGGCGCGAGCACCACGTTGTCGAGCCGGAAGTCGTTGTGGATCACGCAGATCCGTACGTCGGCCGGGCGGTTCGCCTCGAGCCAGGCCATCACCCGCTCGTAGCTCGGCACGTTCCACGTCTTCGCCTTGCGGTACCGCCCGGACCAGCCTGCGACCTGGCGTTCGACGTACCCCTCGCCCCGGCCGAGATCCGCCAGCCCGGCGGCGGCCGGATCCACCCGGTGCAGATCCACCAGGGTGTCGATCAGGGTGTAGCAGAGCTGCCGGGTCTGCTCCGGCGTCAGGTCCACGCCGAGCTCGGAGCGCCGCGGGATGGTGCCGGCGATGCGCTCCATCACGTAGAACTCGGACCCGACCACCGCCTCGTCGTTGCAGTGAGCAACCATCATCGGCACGTACGGGAACACCGGCGCGAGCCCCTGCTGGATCCGGAACTCCCGGCCCATGTCGTGCGCGCCCTTCGCCTTCGTCCCCACCGGCGGCCGGCGCAGGATCAGGTCATGGCCGGGGTAGCGCAGCAGGTAGGTCAGGTTGGAGGCGCCGCCGGAGAACTGCCGGACCTCCGGCGTTCCCTCGGGTAGCGTCGTCTGTCCCCGCAGCCAGGTGTCGACCGCCGCGACGTCGAAGGAATCCTCGTCCCGGACCTCCCGGGCGCCTGGCACCGCACTCTGCTCTACCGCCATCACCGCTCTCCGGTTGACGGCACCTGGGTCTCAGCGCGCTCCCTGGCCCGGGCGGCGATCTTGCGCATCTGGCGGTCGTACAGCGGGCGGGCGAAGCGCTTGGTTCGCCAGGCGAGCAAAGCCGGCCGGTCGGGGATGATCAGGAACTGCTTCTTCTTGATCCCGGCGACCACGCCCGCGGCGATGTCGTCCGCAGTACGGGGAGACTTCTCGATCAGCCGCCGCGCGGTCGCGCCCATCTCGGTGTCGTCACCCCGGATCGAGTCCCCCAGGTTGGTCCGGAAGAACGACGGGCAGACGACGGACACGGTCACGCCGTACGGGTGGAGCTCGTGCGAGAGCGTCTCGGACAGCGCGACCACGCCCGCCTTGACCGTGTTGTACGAGCTCATCATCGGCGGGTGCACCAGACCGGCCGCGGAGGCGGTGTTGACGATGTGGCCGGAGCGCTGCCTCTTGAACAGCGGCGTGAACGCCCGGCAACCGCGAACCACGCCCATCAGGTTGATGTCGACGACCCGGTCCCACTCGTCCAGCGACTCGACGTCGATCCGGCCGCCGGTGGCGATGCCGGCGTTGTTCACCAGGATGTCGAGCCCACCCCAGTTCTCCTCACACCACGCCACGGCCGCTTCCCAGTCACTCGCATCCCGCACGTTCAACTGCCGGTACTGCGCTCCGTCGGCCGCGGGTGACTCCGCGGCCAGGTCGGTGCTGAGCACTTGGTGGCCATCAGCAACGAAGCGGGCGACCAGGGCGGCGCCCAGTCCGCTGGCTCCGCCGGTGACGAGAACCCTGCTCACTTCGACTCCTTCGGCTGATACTTCGCCAGCTCGATCCTGGCGACCACTCCACGATGCACCTCGTCCGGCCCGTCGGCCAGCCGCAGCGCCCGGGCACTCGTCCATGCCGCGGCCAGCGGGTAGTCGTCCGACAGCCCGCCACCGCCGTGCAACTGGATCGCCATGTCGATCACGTCCTGCGCCATCCGCGGTACCGCCACCTTGATCTGGCTGACCTCGCTCAGCGCGCCCGCGAGGCCCTGGGTGTCGAGCAGATAGGCGGTCTGCAGCACCAGCAGGCGGGCCTGGTTGATCGCGATCCGGGCGTCGGCGATCCGCTCGCGGTTGCCGCCGAGGTTGACCAGGGGCTTGCCGAACGCGGTCCTGCTGGTGCCGCGCTGTAGAGCCAGTTCGAGCGACTTCTCCGCCAGGCCGATCAGCCGCATGCAGTGGTGCACCCGGCCCGGTCCGAGCCGGCCCTGCGCGATCTCGAAGGCGCGACCCGGCCCGACCAGGATGTTCGCGACGGACACCCGGACGTCCGTGAAGGACACCTCGCCGTGGCCGTGCGGTTCGTCGTACCTGCTCATCGCGGGGAGGAGGCGCTCGACCTTCACGCCGCGGGTGTCACGCGGTACGAGGACCATGGTGTGGCGGGCGTACCGGTGGGCATCGGGATCGGTGAGGCCCATGAAGATCAGCAGTTCGCAGTCGGGGTGACCGATGCCGGTGCTCCACCACTTGCGGCCGTTGATGACCACCTCGTCGCCCTCCACGATCGCGGTGGCGGCCATGTTGGTGGCGTCCGACGAGGCGACATCGGGCTCGGTCATGCAGAACGCCGAGCGGATCGCGCCGTCGAGGAGCGGCTCGAGCCACTGCTTCTTCTGCTCGGCCGAGCCGTAGCGGAGCAGGACCTCCATGTTGCCGGTGTCGGGGGCGTTGCAGTTGAACACGTACGGCGCGAGGAAGGAACGGCCGGTGAGCTCGGCGATCGGGGCGTAGTCGAGGTTGCTCAGGCCCTCGCCGTAGCTCTCGTTGCCGGGCTCGGCCGGCGGGAGGAAGAGGTTCCAGAGGCCCTGCTTGCGAGCCTTCACCTGCAGTTCCTTGAAGGCGGGCTGCGGCTGCCAGGGGTCGGCCGCGGCGCGAGTGGCCGCGTGCAGTTCGGCCTCGACCGGTTCGATCTCGGTCCGGATGAACTCCTCGACCTTGCCGATCAACTCCTGCGCCCTGGCGGACGGCTCGAAACCCATCAGCTGCTCCTCACCTCGACTCCTGTTGACGGTAGCGCAGTTACTGAGCAATGCTCAACAGCGTGAAGGCCCGAGACGCACCGCCAGCTGCCGCGGAGGCGACCGACGGCAGGCGGAGACGACTGAGCGCGGAGGATCGCCGCAAGCAACTGGTCGGCATCGGGCTGCAGATGCTCCGCACCCAGCCGATCCACGACCTGTCGATCGACGCCGTCGCGGCCGAGGCAGGCATCTCCCGCGGCCTGCTCTTCCACTACTTCCCGACCAAGCGCGACTTCTACATCGCCGTGGTCAGCGCGGCGGGCCGCCGCCTGCTCCGCGTCACCAAGCCCGACCCGTCCCTGCCCGCCGACGAGCAACTCCGCCAGATGCTGGTCTCGTTCGTCGCCTTCGTCACCCGCCGCCGCGACTCCTACATCTCGTTCGTCCGTGGAGCCGCCGGCGGCGATGTCTACGTCGTCGAGATCTACGCCGAGACCCGCGCAGCCCTGACCACTCGCGTGCTGGGCCTGCTGGACTCGCAGACCGCTGCTGAGCCTGCCTCGCCGATCCGGATGACCGTGCACGCCTGGCTCGCCTACGTCGAAGACCTCACCATCGAATGGTCCGGCCTTTCCCTCGCCGACCGCCCGTCGACCGATGAACAACTCGTCGATCAGGCGATCGCCGCCCTGCACGCCCTTCGCGCCCTCGACCCACCAGAATCGGCCGGCTGAAGCAGGACACCTTGCGCAACGGCGAGGTCGACCTGACCGCTCCGGTCTGGCCGCGGGTCAGCGAGGCGGTGGGGCGGTGGAGTCGCGGATGACCAGTTCGGTGGCCAGTTCGATGTGCAGGGCTTCGAGTTCGTGGCGGTCCAGCAGGCGGATCAGCAGGCTGACAGCCATCCGGCCCATCTCCTGGAGGGGTTGGCGGACCGTGGTGAGGGTCGGGAAGGTCGCGCGGCTGAGGTCGATGTCGTCGAAGCCGGCGACGGACAGATCCGTGGGAACGCTGAGCCCTCGCTCGGCCGCCGCTTGGAGGGCACCGACGGCGGCCTTGTCGTTGAAGGCGACCAGCGCGGTCGGACGCTGGGGAAGGTCGAGCAACTGCCCCGCGGCGCGACGGCCATGCTCGGTCGTCGGCTCGACCGGCCGGACCAGGTCCGGGTCCGGGAGGATGCCGACGTCGGCCAACGCGGCGGCGTGACCACTCAGGCGCGCGTCGCTGGCCAGCCACTCCCGCGGCCCGCCGATCACGCCGATGCGGGTGTGGCCGAGGCCGACCAGATGTGAGGTCACCTGGCGCGCTCCGGCGAAGTGGGCGGCCGAGACGGACGCGATGTCGCGCGGCACCGCCGTACGGGGGTCGACCACGACGAAGGGGAAGCGCTTGGAGCGGAGGCGGACCAAGTCGTCGGCCGACTCCGGCGGGAGGATCAGGATCGCCCCCGCCAGGCCGTTGTCGGCCGGGAGTCTGGGCAGGACCTGCGCTCCGGCTGCGCCTTGCCCAGCGTTGAGGACTAGTTGGCGGCCGTGGCGGTCGAGGGTCTCGGCGATCGAGGAGACGATCAGGCCGAAGTAGTCGGTGAGGACGTAGGGGCAGCGGACGAACACCGCGCCGCCGACGGGCTTCGGCGAACCGCCCCGAGGACTGGGCGCCCGAACACCGAGGCGCTCGACTGCCTGTTCCACCAGCGCACGGGTCTGGGGAGCGACGTTGCCCTGCTGGTTGAGCACCCGGGAGACGGTCGCGATGGACACCCCGGTCTCGGCCGCGATGTCCCGCACCGTGGCGCGCCCGCCAAGCTTTGTTACATCGCTTTGTTTCACACCCAGCACTGTAGAGCATCGGCGGCTCTCAGTCTTCGGAGTCTTGACACCCAGAGCAGGCCGTCGTTTGCTGAAGGCCGAGTGTTGCGTGTTTGTTTCATTTGTTTCAACGGGGTTGACCTGAGGAGTGCGATGAGGAGACATGCGATCGGGGCGGCCGTGGCAGGGTCCGCCCTACTGGTGAGCGGCATGCTGAGCGGTGCCGGCGCCCAGGCGGTGGAGCTGTCCGGCCAGACTCAGCAGGACGGCCAGGCCGGCAAGGGGACAGCGACCGCCCGCGTCTGGGTGACCACTCCGGACCGCGCCGAACTGCTGCACGAGCGAGCGCCGGTCGCCTTCCGGAAGGGCCAGAGCGCGGAGACGACGATCACGGTCGACCCGGACACGAAGTACCAGACGATGGACGGCTTCGGTGCCTCCATCACGGACTCGTCGGCGGACATCCTCTACCGGCTCACTCCCGCTGAGCGCGACAAGACGATGCGCTCGCTGTTCGACCGGGACAAGGGCATCGGGGTGAGCTTCCTCCGCCAGGTGGTCGGTTCGTCGGACTTCACCGCCTCGCCGCAGCACTACACGTACGACGATGTGCCCGCCGGCCAGACGGACTTCCCGCTGCGGCACTTCAGCATCGCGCACGACCAGACGCAGATCCTGCCGCTGCTGCGCCGGGCGAAGCAGCTCAACCCGTCCCTCAAGGTGATGGCGACTCCCTGGAGTCCGCCCGCCTGGATGAAGACCGGCGACTCGCTGGTGGGTGGTCGGCTTAAGGACGACCCGGCCGTCTACAACGCCTACGCGCGCTACCTGGTGAAGTTCGTGAAGGCATACGAGGCGGCCGGCGTACCGGTGGACTTCCTCTCGGTCCAGAACGAGCCGCAGAACCGCAAGCCGAGCGCCTACCCCGGCACGGATATGCCGGTGCGGCAGGAAGCCGCCGTGATCGAGGCGCTCGGGCCGATGCTGCGCGCGGCCAGCCCGCGGACGAAGATCCTCGGCTACGACCACAACTGGACGACCCACCCCGGCGACATCGATTCCACCCCGCCCGGCGAGGATCCGGAGACGGACTACCCGTACCAGTTGCTCGACAGCCCGGCCGGCAAGTGGATCGCCGGTACGGCGTACCACTGCTACTCGGGTGATCCCAGCGCGCAGACCGCCCTGCACCAGACCTTCCCGGACAAGGGCATCTGGTTCACCGAGTGCTCCGGCTCGCACGGGCCGAACGACACCCCGGAGCAGATCTTCCGCGGCACCCTCACCTGGCACGCCCGCACCCTGATGCTCGGTACGACGCGCAACTGGGCCAAGTCCGTCGTGAACTGGAACATCGCGCTCGACTCCAAGGGCGGCCCGCACAACGGCGGCTGCGACACCTGCACCGGGCTGGTGACGCTGCAGCCCGACGGCACCGTGACCACCGACGCGGAGTACTACACGATCGGGCACCTCTCGAAGTTCGTCCGGTCCGGCGCCGAGCGGATCGCGAGTACGTCGTACGGGACGACCGGGTGGAACGGGCAGCTGATGAGCTCCGCGTTCCGCAACCCGGACGGCTCCACCGCGCTGCTCGTGCACAACGAGAACGACGACCCCCGGACCTTCGCGGTGGCGGTCGGCGACCAGAACTTCGAGTACACGCTGCCCGGTGGTTCGATCGCGACGTTCACCTGGCCGCGGTCGCACGTGCTGGATCCCGAGCTCTCTCCGGTGTCCTTGGTGGGCGCGACGGCGAGCGCAGTACCGGCTGCTGACGCGGCGTTCGCCTTCGACGCGGACGGGTCGACCGTGTGGCAGTCCAAGGCTGCCCAGGCGGCCGGGCAGTACGTGCAGGTCGACCTCGGTACGGCGAAGCAGTTCCGCCGCATCGCGATCGACAGCGGCGGCAACATCGGCGACTACGCCCGCGGTTGGCAGGTGTCGACCAGCTTCGACGGCACCTCCTGGCATCCACTGGCTAGCGGCGCGAGTTCCGGCCAGCTCACCAACGTCGATGTCCGCCCGACGCGAGCCCGCTTCATCCGCATCACCTCGACCGGCACCAGCGACCACTGGTGGAGCCTGGCCGACGTCCGTCTCTACAAGTAGTCCCACTCCTGAAGCCCTCCCACGCAGTCCGCGTGGGAGGGCGTCAGTTTGATCAGCCCCGGGAAGTCAGCCGGAGGTAGTAGCCGTCGGGATCGTGCAAGCGGAAGTCGCGCAGCCCCCACGGCTGCTCCCGCAGACCTCCCTCGAGCGGCCAGCCGGTTTCGTGCACCCGGGCGAACTCCGCGTCGATGTCGTCCACCTCGAGCACGATCTCGGTGCCGGCGGGCACCGATCGAACCGCCGGATCGACCACCTGCCGGGCGGTACCGATCCCGATCCGCGCTGTCCCCCGGCCCATCCACAGGTAGTGGACAACTCCGTCGGCACGTTGGCGCGAGAGCTCCTCGAATCCCAGCACTTGCCGGTAGAACTCGCCCGAGGCCTCGGGGTCGGTCGCGAACACTTCCACGCGCAGACTCATATCCATACCGACAGCCTCGGACCTCAAGCTTCCTCGAAGTCAAGGACGCGCTCGATCCAGGATGCGACCTGTGCTGCCACTTGGTTGCTTCCGGCAATCACCTGGAGACCGATCGGCAGGCCTGTGGTCGGCAGCGGGAGGCTGAGGGCGGGGAACCCGGTGAGGTTGGCGAGGCGGGTGTTGCGCATCAGCCTCGCTCTGACGGCTACCGCGCCGTCGGCGTCTGCCACTGCGTCGATCCGTGGTGCCACCACCGGGACAGTCGGAAGGATGAGGGCGTCCACCTCGCTGAAGCGGTTGGCGACGGTCCTGGTGAGCTCTGTGGCTTCCGCACGCGCCTGCACATAACGCCAAGCCGGTACTTCGGCCGCCTCCCGCAGGCGCTGCTTTACGTCGGGTTGGTAGGCGGCGGTGGATCGACCGGCGTGATTGGCGACCGCCTCCGGCCCTTGGAGGTCCACCGCCGTCCGGTTGGTCGCCGACCAGTCGGGCAGTTCCACCTCCTGCATGACCGCCCCGGCGGCCCGGAGCCGGGTGATCGCTGCCGACCACGCCTTACCTACTTCTTCAGAGTGGTCCTGGTGCTCGGGATTCGAGACCAGCCCGAGCCGCGGCGCCTCGATGGCCGCACCCGATTCCGTGCTGGACAGCGAGTTCACCGCGTAGACCGCATCGACGACCGAGGTGGTGAGTACGCCGACATGGTCCAGGCTCTGCGCCAGCGGGAACACTCCGTCGATCGGCAGAGTCCCTCGGCCGGGCTTGTAACCGACCACACCGCACAGGGCCGCGGGGATCCTCACCGAGCCCGCCGTATCCGTGCCGATCGCCAGTGGAACCACCCCGGCCGCAACTGCCGCTCCCGCACCCGCGCTGGAGCCGCCGGTCATCCGCGAGTGGTCGTGCGGGTTGCGGCAGGGCCCGACGCGGTTGGACGTGCCAGTACAGCCGTAGGCGAACTCGTGGCTGTAGCTGAGCCCGAGGATGATCGCGCCGGCGGCTCGCAACCTGGTGACGATCTCGGCGTCCTTCGTGGCGATCTCGTTCATCGACGCCGACCCACACCGGAACGGGAGTCCCTCGACCTCGACGATCTCCTTCACCAGCACAGGCACGCCGGCCAACGCGCCCCGCCTGACCTGTCGCGCGGCCTCTCGGGCTCCATCGGGATCGAGGTGCACGACGGCGTTCAGCGCCGCCGTCTCCTCCGCTCGCCGCAGCGCCTGCTCGACCAACTCGACCGGATCCAGCTCACCCGTTCGGACCGCCGCGGCGATCCTCTCCAGAGACGTCATCGCCCCATCAGATCACCTCGACCGTGGAACTGCCCCGCGCAGTACGGACCTACCAACCAGTGACACAGCGTGGACCTCACTGCCTCCGATCTGAGCAGAGAGGAAAGCGAAACAGTGGTGTCACGGCTCGTTGCTACCGTCCGGAGCCATGATCGACGGGGTGGAAATCAAGCCGGCCGCTCGGACCGACGCGGACGTGCTCGCATTGACAACGGCCCAGCAGGCTGAGCTGGCCGCGCTGTACGGCGAGGACCAGCCGCTCGTCGACCTGCATCCGGACATCGAGTTCGTCGTCCTGCGGGTGGACGGCGCCGCGGTCGGCTGCGTCGGCCTGCAACCGATCAGCCCCGGCCTCGGCGAGATCAAGCGCATGTACGTCGAACCGTCGTCGCGCGGCTGGGGGCTGTCCCGCCTGCTGCTGGCGGAGGTTGAGTCGCTGGCACTGGTCCAGGGCTTGACCACCTTGCGGCTGGAGACCGGGACCCGGCAGCACGAGGCGATCGGCCTCTACACGCGCCACGGCTACCTCCCGACGCCGCCGTACCCGCCGTTCGAGAACGAGACGGTGTCGCGCTGCTTCGCCAAGCAGTTGGGTTAGTCATGCAGTCGGGATAGTCAGGCAGTCGGTTGGGTCGGCAGGTCGAGGACGAGGTCGGAGCCGTCCGGGTGGAAGCCGACCTTGCTCAGGTAGGACGCGGACTCCTGCATCCGGCGCGGCGCCATCACCTGCCGGAACCCGTGGTGGGTGAACACGTCGCTGCGCCGGAAGACGAACTCCCCCGGCGTGAAGTCGCGGTACTGCGGCAGCACGTAGTCGAGGTCGATCTGGGCCCGGCCGTCGCCCGCGTCGTGCGCGAGCACCACCCCGACGGTCCGCTCGCCCCGCTGCACCAGGAACGCGTACGAGCTGTTCTCAGGCGTGAATCCGGGGTTGAACCGGCTGATGTCCTTCTGGTGCGACGCCAGCACGTGCCCGAGGTAGGCGTCGTCGTGGTTGACCTCGAAGACGGTGTACTCCGCTTCGTCGTGCCGGTGCCGCAGGAGCCGCCACAGGTGCACGACGTTGATGACGGCCAGAACCGCGTTCATGCCGACCATCGGCCAGACCTGGATGGCGAGGTTGAAGAAGACCAGAACCACGCAGCCGATCAGGTTCAGCACCCGCAGCCGCAAGATCCGCGCCTGCAGCAGCGACGCCACGACCAGCGCCGATCCACCCCACCCGATGATGCTCAAGACGTCCACGTGGCGAGACTAGACCAGAGGGCAGGGTGGACTGGTTCGGTCAGACTCGGGGTGTGACCGACTTCCTGCAGTTGAACGACACACCTGTCGAGTCCGTGGAGCCAGGGTTGCTCAGAGCAACCAGCTACGGCCACTTCACGTCCATGCAGGTCCGCGGTGGCCGGGTCCGCGGCCTCGACCTGCACCTGGAACGGCTCGATCGCAGCTCACTCGAACTCTTCGGCGAGGGCATCCCGGCCGACCGGGTGCTCTCCTACTTGCGACTGGCTCTGGATCGGGCGGACTCGGCCGACCTGTCGATCCGGGTCAACGCCTTCACCCGCGAACGCGCCAAGCTCGACGCCGGAATCCCCATATCACCCGAGCTGCTGATCACCGTGACCGACCCGCTCGAGCCCACCCCGGATCCGCCCCGGCTGCTCGCCGTCGAGCACGAACGCGTCGTACCGCATGTCAAGCACACGGGCACCTTCCCGCTCGTGTACTTCGGTCGCCAGGCGCACCTGGCCGGGCACGACGACGCTCTGTTCTACGACCGCGCGGGGAACGTGTCGGAGGCATCGATCTGGAACATCTGCTTCGCGACGGAGGGCAGGATCGTCTGGCCGGCCGCCGAGGTCCTGCCCGGCATCACCATGCTCACGCTCCGAGCGGGCCTGGTTGCTACCGGCGTCCGCAGCGAGACCGTCCCCGTCCCACTGACGGAGCTGGCTTCGTACGACGCGGCCTACCTCACGAACTCCATCGACCCCGCACTCCCCGTCGCCTCCATCACGACGCCCGCAGACACCACGGAGTACACAGCCGACTCAGCGTCGGCAGGTCTCATCACGGCAGCGTTCGAGGCTGTTCCCCCACAGGAGATCTAGCGGCCAAGCACCGCTAGCCGTCACCGCCTCCGCCACCATCGCCCCCACCACCGTCGAACCCACCACCGTCGAACCCACCGCCGCCGAAGTCGATCGGGCCGCCGGTGCTGTTCCAGTCGCCCCACCCCATCCCGCCGCTCATGCTGTCGAACGACGCGATGGCGATATAGGAGGCCCCGGCCCCGCTCGCGAAGTACCCAGTGCCGTACGGCGCGACCGCGGCGCCCGCCTCCCAGTAGGGAACCCGGCGGGAGTGGTACTGGACGTAGCGCACCTCTGGCTGCTGACCTGCCTGCAGGCGGGCGGCGTCCTGCGCGCAGGCCGGCACTCTGCGAGTGCCATGGGCAGGCTGGTTCCAGAGCACGTCCGTGGTGGACGGGCCGTGCTGCGGATTGAAGAAGCACGGCACCCGCCGCTCCGGCACCGGCTCGCCGGCCACCCGGGCCTGCACACAGGTGATCGCGTACCGGCCCGTCGCCAGTGTGTCCGTGACCGTGCTGATCGCCTCGGCGGACTTGATCCCACCGACCGACCGTTGCGCTGACTCGTAGGCGTCCAGGGCCCGCTGATAGTCCAGCCGGGTGTCGGCGTCCAACTCCCGGCCCTGCACCGACTCACCGAGTCGGCTCAGCTCCTCACCGAGCAACGTCACGTCCTCGTCGGCGAGGTTCCTGATCCCCTCGAGTTCCTCGGCGTCACCGCGCTTGGCTGCTCGGCGGTCCCACCAGTACCGCCCACCCAACGCGATGCTGCCCCCACCCAGTACCGCTAGAAGCCACAACATCTACCGACGGTACCGCCGCCTCCGGCCGCTGTGGAGCGCCCAGGAACGATCGGTCCCGGCTCGTTGCGGAACCGGCGACAGACCGCAACAACTCGTCGCCCTCGGTCGAACGACCCGTTGCCGTCAGTCAGCGTGAAGGGTGCCGGCAGACCTCACCGCTCAGGAGCGGGCGTTCCACCAGCTGAGGAGTGCTTCCCGCGCGCGGTCCTCGCCGAGCGGACCCTCGTCCATCCGGAGCTCCATCAGGAACTTGTACGCCTCGCCGACCTCGCGGCCCGGCCCGATGCCGAGGATCTCCATGATCTGGTTGCCGTCCAGGTCCGGGCGGATGGAGTCGAGCTCCTCCTGCTCCTGCAACCGGGTGATGCGCTCCTCCAGATCGTCGTACGCCGACCGGAGGGCCTCCGCCTTGCGCTTGTTCCTGGTGGTGCAGTCGGCCCGGGTGAGCACGTGCAGCCGGCTGAGCAGATCACCGGCGTCCCGGACGTACCGGCGTACGGCGGAGTCGGTCCACTCACCGGTGCCATAGCCGTGGAAGCGCAGGTGCAGCTCGACGAGCTTGCCGACCTGGTCGATCTGCTCGTTGCTGAACCGCAGCGCCTTCATCCGCTTCTTCGCCAGCTTCGCGCCGACCACGTCGTGGTGGTGGAACGTGACCTTGCCGGCGCCCTCGAACTTCCGCGTCCTCGGCTTGCCGATGTCGTGAATCAGCGCGGCGAACCGGGTCACGAAGTCGGGCAGCTCGACACCGAGGCGCGGCTCCAGGTCGATCGCCTGCTCGAGCACGGTGAGCGAGTGCTCGTACACGTCCTTGTGCCGGTGGTGCTCGTCCAACTCCAGCCGCAGCGCGGGCAGCTCGGGCAGTACGTGGTCCGCGAGGCCGGTGGACACCAGCAGGTCGAGGCCCTTGCGGGGGTGCGGCGAGTTCACCAGCTTGATCAGCTCGTCGCGGACCCGCTCCGCGGACACGATGGTGATCCGCTCGGCCATCGCCGTCATCGCCGCCACCACGGCCGGATCCGGGGTGAAGTCGAGCTGGGCCGCGAACCGGGCCGCCCGCATCATCCGCAGCGGGTCGTCGGAGAACGAGTCCTCGGGCGATCCCGGCGTCCGGATCACCTTGTTCGCGACGTCCTCCATCCCGCCGTACGGGTCGACGAACCGATGGGACGGCAGCAGCACCGCCATCGCGTTCATCGCGAAGTCGCGACGGGACAGGTCGCCCTCCAGGCTGTCGCCGTAGGAGACCTCCGGTTTGCGCGAGGTGGGATCGTAGGACTCTGACCGGTAGGTGGTGATCTCCAGGACCCACTCGCCCTTCCGACAACCGATGGTGCCGAAAGCCTTGCCGATATCCCAGACGTGGTCCGCCCAGCCGGCCAGCAACCGCTCGACCATCTCCGGGCGGGCCGAGGTGGCGAAGTCCAGGTCTTTGCTCCCCCGGCCTAGCAGAATGTCCCGGACAGGACCCCCGACCAGGGCGATCTCATGACCGGCGGTGGCGAAGCGGGCGCCGAGCTCGTCGACCACCGGCGCGATCTGCAGCAGCGACTGGACGGCTTGCCGCTGTACCGCGGACAACGATCCGGAGGAGGCAGAACGGTCGGGAGTAGGAGACACGGGGAACTAGGTTACGGTGACGGCGTGTTCAGACGGCGACTGAGGCTCCCGGCGGCCGTGGGAGCGAGCCTGCTGATCGTGGCCTCGGCGGCGGTTTCCGCCGTGACGGCGGCGGTCGCGGCGCCTGCCGCCGACCCTCCGGTGGTTGCCGTCACGATCGACGCGTTCAACCCGGTGGCGGTGGTACCGGGCGACCCGGTGACGATCCGCGGCCAAGTCACCAACACCAGCGATGTCACCCTGAAGGCGCCGCAGGCAATCGCCTGTATCGACAGCAAGCGGCTGGCCACCCGGGCCGACCTGGCCGCGGTGCCGGCCGAGGACGACGTCCCGGTCGCCGAGCAGAACAGCTGCCGCCGGTTGGTCGACACCGAATCCACCTTCCAGGAGCTGGGCGAGCTCGCGCCCAACGCCAAGGTGAACTACCAGTTCACCGTGCCCTGGTCGGAGTGGAACATCGGCAAGCGACCGGGCGCCTACACGGTCGGCGTGGTCATCCGCGCCACCCCGGACCAGGAGGACAGCGACCGGCTGACCGTCGGCCGGGTGCGGACCCTGATGCCGGTGATCGACCCCGCGGAGCTGCCGCACAAGGTGAACGCCGCGATGGTCGTGCCGCTACGGCACCGGCCGACCCTGCTGAGCGGCAATCAGTTCGCGAACGACTCCCTGGCCGAGGCGATGGCTCCCAACGGCGCGCTCGGCCGCCTGCTCGCGCTCGGCGAGAAGCAGAAGGTCACCTGGCTCGTCGATCCCGCGATGCTCGACGAGGCCGCCCGGATCAAGCAGGGCAACTACAAGGTCGTCGACGGCAACAACCAGACGAGACCGGGGACCGGGCAGAAGGTCGTCCAGACCTGGCTCGACGCCTTCGAGGCGAGCCGCGCCCGCAACCCCGTGGTGATGCTCCCGTACGGCGATCCGGACGTGGGCAGCCTGATCGACGCCGGGGATCCGCTCAAGAGTCTGGTCGGCCAGTCGCGGGACGCCACCGAGAAGTACAGCCTGGGCGGCGACTACCCGAACTTCGACCGCGGGCTCTGGCTCGAGAACGGCTCCGCGAGCAGCCGGAACCTGGCCGCCGCCTCCACCGGCTACCCCGGTGCACCCAATCCCGACGACGTGAATCTGGTCAGCAGTTCGTCCTGGACAACAGCCGACCGGCCCAGCCTGCTGCCGACCCCCGTCTACAACGTCACGACACCCGAGGGCCCGGTGAAGTCCGTCCGCACGGTCGTGGCGGACTCCAGCCTGACCGCGGGCGGTCCGGACCCGGCCTCCGCCGACCAGCCGCTCCAGGTGCGCCAGCGGTTCGCCGCCGAGACCTCCCTGCTGGCGGGAACCGGGACCGGTACTGCGACTGTGGTGGTGCTGCCACCGCGTGACTGGGAAACCAAGGGCTCCGCCACCGCCGCGCTGGTGCAGCAGGGCCTCTCGCTGCCGTGGATCACCCCGATCTCCATCGACCAGGTGACGGCCGCCAAGGCGCAGCCCGCCAGGCCGCCGAGCACGCCTCGGTCGACGCCCGGCCTGCCCAGCGGCCGGCTCGACCAGATCAAGCAGCTCAACACCGCGACGACCACCTTCGTCTCGCTCCTCGCGGATCGCGAGCAGGCTCCCGTCGATCTGCAGCGCGCGCTGCTCCGGGTCAGCTCTTACAGCTGGCGCGACTACCCCGACGAGGCCCAGCGGTTCCTCACCTTCGAGCAGAGCTCGGTGAACACCTGGCTCGGCAAGGTGCACCTGGTCAACAACGCCGTCGACCGGGGCCAGCACCGCGAGATCAAGGTGAACCTCTCCGGCAGCAAGGGCACCTTCCCGCTCTCGGTGGTGAACGAGCTCGACTGGTCCGTCCGGGTCGGGGTCGCGGTCAAGCCCGCGAACCGGACCGACCTGCGGATCGCCCCGCTGCGGACGCTGGTACTCCCGGCCGGGCAGAAGGGCACCTTCCAGATCACCGCGAGCGCCGAGCAGAACGGCCTGATCCGCGCGAACGCCCAGGTGATCTCCGCGGAGCAACTGCCGGTCGGCAAGTCGCAGGAGCTGGTGATCCAGGCCGCGCAGTACGGCAGTGTCGGCTGGATCCTGGTCGGCGCCGCGATCGCACTGCTGTTCGGTACTTCGGCCGTCCGCATCTACCGGCGGATCCGCTCCGAGCGGCGCAACCCGACGCCGGCCGGGGCCGAGGCGGATCCCCTGCACCCGGCGCCGCTGGATCCCCACGACCTGGCTGCGGCCGAGCCCACGGACTCCGTCCAGAACCGGCAGCTCGACGAGGAGCCGGCCGGGGCAGAGCCGAACCCGCTGGACCCCGCGCAGCCGCTGCGGATCAACCCGAACGGCGGCACCGAAGTACAGGCCGGTGGGACGAGTGACGGTGCCCCAGGCAACGGACTACCGGGCGGCATCGAAGCCGACACCAGCCTGAAAGAAGGAGTCGGAACGAAGGATGGCTGACCGCACCCTGCGCTCCGCGGGGGTGATGGCAGCCGGAACGGTGCTGTCTCGCCTGCTCGGATTCGTGAGGATCGCCCTGCTCGCGGCCGCCATCGGCACCGCCCTGCGCAGCGACATCTTCACCGCCGCGAACACGATCCCGAACAGCCTGTACATCTTGCTGGCCGGTGGCGTCTTCAACACGGTGCTGGTGCCACAGCTGGTGCGGGCGATCAAGAACCACGACGACGGCGGCCGAGACTTCACCAACCGGCTGCTCACCTTCGGCTTCGTGGTGCTCGCCGTGGTCACTGTCGGCTGCGTGCTGCTGGCGCCGTTCATCGCCGAGCTGTATATGCCGAGGGAGCTCCAAGACCCGTCGCGAGCGTCCGAGCGTCAGTCGATGATCGTGTTGGTCCGGCTCTGCCTGCCGCAGATCTTCTTCTACGGCGCGTTCGTGCTGGTCGGCCAGGTGCTGAACGCGCGGCGCCGGTTCGGCCCGATGATGTGGGCGCCGATCGCGAACAACATCGTCGCCTGCGCGTCGATCGTCGTGTTCCTGCTGATCTACCGCACCGGCGACACGCCGCCGACCTACAGCCACGGTGAGGAGTTGCTGCTCGGTCTCGGCCACACGTTCGGGATCGCGGTCCAACTGCTGGTGCTGCTGCCGTACCTGAGGGCCAGCGGGCACTTGTATGCGCCCAAGTTCGGTCTGCGCGGCACGGGACTCGGGCACACCGCACGGCTTGGCATCTGGACCCTGCTGTTCGTAGCGGTCAACCAGGTGACCCTCGTCGTGGTCACCAAGCTCGCCATCGCCGGTAGCGCGTCACTCGACCCCGGCGCCAAGGCGGGTCTGTTCGCGTACAGCACGGCGATGCTGGTGATCCTGGTGCCCCACGGCATCGTCACGGTCTCCCTGGCGACGGCCGCGCTGCCGCAGATGTCGGCGCTCGCCGCGGACGGCGACGTGACCGAGGTGGGCCGGCTGGCGGCCCGGTCGATCCGCCAGACGCTGGCGATCGTGGTACCGGCGGCTGCCGCGATGATCGCGTTCGCGTACCCGATCATGACGCTGATCGCGGGCTACGGCTCCGGCAAGAACAACCTGAACCTGATGGCGTACACGCTGATGGCGCTGGCGCTCGGGCTGGTGCCGTTCACGGTGCAGTACTTCCAGCTGCGCACCTTCTACGCCTTCGAGGACACCCGGACCCCGTTCTTCCTGCAGTGCGCGATCGCCACGACCAACATCGCGGCCGCGCTGATCGGCGTACGGGTGATCCTGGACCAGGAGCACCTCCGGTTCAGCGGTGTGATGCTCGGTGCCGCCTTCTCGGTCTCGTATCTGGTCGCCGTACTGCTGTCCCGCCGGGTGCTCGACCGCAAGGTGCCCCGGGTCCACGGCGCGGGCATCGGCCTGCCGCTGCTCGCCATGGTCATCGCCGCGGTGCTCGCGGCGGGCGTCGGCCGGGGCGCGGTGATGCTGTTCAACTCCGCCGTCGACTGGAAGGGCCCCCTCGCGGCGCTGCTCCAACTGGCCATCGGCGCGATCGTGATGCTCCCTGTGTACGTCGGGGTGGCCCGGGTACTCCGGATTCACGAGGTCACGGACGTGGTGTCCGTGGTCACATCGAAGCTGCCGGGAAGGCGCCGCCGGTCCTGATCAGCCCGCTTGTGCGATCGTGCACCACTTCTCATGTGACGAGGGCACTAGCATGGGGGCTGCGATCGGACCGCCAACCGCTCGCAATCGGATCCTCGCCGACCGGATCCGAGCGGAGACGCAGGACGACCAGTGCATCGAGGAGGGCGAGAGACACCGTGTCGAACCAGACCGTCAGTCCTGGTGCCCTGCTCGCGGGCCGCTACCGGATCGCCGAGTTACTCGCGGAGATCGACGGTGCGCGCGTCTGGCGAGCAGTGGACGAGGTGCTCAGCCGAGCCGTGGTCGTGGATGTCCTGCCGGTCGGCGACCCGCGGACGAACCTGCTCTTCGACGCCGCCCGCCGTGCGGCGGCCGCGGCGGATCCCCGCTTCCTCCGCGTCCTCGACTGCGACGTGCATGAAGGCGTCACCTACTGCGTGCGGGAATGGGCAGGCGGCCGCCCGCTCGAGCGGATGCTCACTGCCGGACCGTTGACCGGGCAACAGGCCGGCTGGCTGGCCCGCGAGGTCTCCGAGGCACTGGAGAACCTGCACCGCACCGGCCAATCGCACGGCTCGATCAGCCCTTCCACGGTCGTGGTCACGGACGCCGGCGCCATCAAGGTCGTGGGCCTTGCCACCGAAGCCGCCCTCCGCTCCACCGGCCCCGGTTCGCCGGAGCAGGACGTCCGCGCGCTCGGAGAACTGCTGTACGCCTCCCTCACCGGCAGGTGGCCCGGCCCGGCTCCGGCCTGGGGACTCCAGCCCGCGCCTGTTGAGCACGGCCGGCTGCTGAGCCCGCGCCAGGTCCGCGCCGGTGTGCCCCGCTCGCTGGACGACATCTCCGACCGCCTGCTCGGTTATCCGCCGCGGCACCACGCCGTGCCGATCACCAGCGCCGCCGGACTGTCGGCCGCGCTGTCCGGGGTCATCGGCAGCTCGCACGAGCCGCCGAACCAGATGGACGAGACCGTCGCCGTCGCCCGGCAGAACGGCAGCATCGACGACGCGACCCAGGTGTCGCCGGTCGTGCAGACGCCGCCCGCGCTGGACCCGAATCCGCCGGCGGCCGCCTACAACGGCAACGGCAACGGTCAGACCCAGCCCCAGGCGGCCTACACACCTGCACCCGAGCCCCGCCCGGTGCGCCGGCAGGCGCCGCCGAGCCACAACGGCAACGGCCGTCGCAAGCCGCCGGCCGCCGAGCCACGGCAGCGCGGAAGTTGGGGCGGCCGGATCCTGATCCTGCTCGCCATCCTCGCGCTGTTGTCAGTGATCGGGATCGCGCAGTTCCTCGTGAAGGGCGCGATCAACAACGACCAGGGCTCCGGGACCGACAGCGGCAACAGCCCGGCCCCCCAGACCAGCGGGCCGCCCGCGGCGACGAACGAGCCGGCGAAGATCGTCGGCGCCAAGGACTTCGACCCGCCGCCGGACGGCAACGGCGAGGAGCACCCCGAGGACGTCAAGAACACCTACGACGGCAAGCAGGACACCACCTGGACGACGATGTCGTACAAGCGGCGTCCCGACCTGGGCGGCACCAAGAAGGGCGTTGGCATCGTCTACGACCTCGGTGCGGTCACCACAGTGTCCCAGGTGACGGTCGACCTGATCGGTGACAAGACCAACCTCGAGCTGATGGTCCCGAAGACCGACCCGGGCAAGTCGGCGAGCTCGGTCAGCGGCTGGAAGTCGGTCGCCTCGGCGGAGGACGCGTCCGAAGGGCCTGCCGCGCTGAAGCTGGCGGCGCCGACCGAGACGCGGTACGTGCTCGTCTGGCTGACCAGCCTTCCGAAGGAAGGCAGCGGTTACCGCGGGGAGATCTCGGAGGTCTCGATCCAGCAATGACCTCTGATATCACCCGGATCGGCGCCGGCGGCCCCCCGGCCGACGGGCTGGGCGCGCGGCCGCCCGGGTACGACACGATGGACGACCACGAGCTGCTCCGGCTGCACGTGGCGGGCAACCCGGACACGTTCGGCATCCTGGTCAAGCGGCACCGGGACCGGATGTGGGCGGTCGCGATCCGCACCCTCGGCGAGCCCGAGGAGGCGGCCGACGCGCTGCAGGAGGCGTTCATCTCCGCCTTCCGCCGGGCCGACACGTTCCGGGGCGACGCCAAGGTGACCACCTGGCTGCACCGGATCGTGGTGAACGCCTGCCTGGACCGGATCCGCCGTCGCCAGGTCCGGGCGGCCGACCCGCTGCCGGAGGACGAGGACCGCGCCTCCGAGCTGGCCGGCCCCGCCGAGGACGACCCGGCCGAGGTCCGCGAGCGCCGGCTCGACGTCCTGAACGCACTGAAGCAGATCAACTCCGACCAGCGCAGCGCGCTCGTACTGGTCGACATGGAGGGCTACTCGATCGAGGAGGCGGCCGCCATTCTCGGCTGTGCGCCGGGCACCGTGAAGAGCCGCTGCGCTCGAGGTCGCGCCCGTCTGCTCCCCCTGCTCCGGCACTGGCAGACCACCCGCGGCGGCTCCGACGTACCGGAAAAAACTGCCGCCGAATCCGTGGGAACCGAATGACCGGGCATCCCGTCTCAGCGAGGTCGCTCAGCCGCGACCTAGTTGCGATCGCCTACCGGAGTACTTCACCGATGACCACTCTGCGGACCTCCCGTGAGGAGGCGAGTTCCCGATGACCGATTCCGGTCTGCCGACCAGTGAGCACCTGGAACACCTGGATACGGACACCATCGCCGACCTGATCGAGAACCTGCTCCCCGCGCCTGAGGCGCATCGCGCTCGTGAACACGTGAAAGCCTGTCCGGACTGTCAGCAGACGTACGACGCGCTGCTGCAACTGACCGAGGACCTCGCCGACGAGGGCCGCGCGGACATCCCGATGCCGACCGACATCGCCGAGCATCTCGACGCCGTGATCGTCTCCGAGTCCGTCCTGCGTTCGTCCACCGTCGGCGTGCACTCCCTGGTCCAGCTCCGCGAGGAGCCGCGCCGCCATCTGCCGAAGCTGGTGCTCGCAGCGGCCGGGGTGATCGTGATCGCCGCCGTCGGCGTGGGTGTTGTCGTCAGCACGGCGGACCACAGCAACGAGGGTGCTGCCGGGATCAACCCGACGCTGCCGGCCGGCGAGGTGCCGTCGATGACCACCGACCAGGTCGGTCCCAATGCGCAGAAGTGGCTGGAGAATTCCAACGGGCCGGTCCTGCACGGGAGCAGCGACGAGATCGAGTGCGCGCGTGTCTTCGCGGCCGGGCGGCCTGGTTCGGAGCTCCGGCTTGTCCAGCCGGCAAAGGTCGACGGCAAGCGGGCGACGGTGATCGGGCTGCCGGGCGGCTCCCCGCAGGACATCCAGCTGTCCGTGGTCACGGGCTGTAGTGGATCCGGGGGCGTTGCCACTCCGTTCTACGACACCACTGTGACGCTTCGCAATCGCTGACTCCGGCCGGTGAGCCCCCGGTGTGCTCGGCCCAGGCGATGGGTACCGTGGGAATGGTCGGCCTCTAGGATCCGTTGAGTACGACGTAATGATCGTCTCGAGGAGACCGGGGAACACCTGCATGAGCGAGGCAGAAGTCCGCAACGTCATCATCATCGGCTCCGGCCCGGCCGGATACACCGCCGCTGTGTACGCCGCGCGTGCCCAGCTGGCGCCGCTGGTCTTCGAAGGTTCCGTCACCGCGGGTGGTGCGTTGATGACCACAACCGAGGTGGAGAACTACCCCGGCTTCGCGCAGGGCATCATGGGCCCGGCACTGATGGACGAGATGCGGACCCAGGCCGAGCGGTTCGGCGCCGAACTGGTCCCCGACGACATCGTCGAGGTCGACCTGACCGGCGATATCAAGGTGGTCACCGACTCCGCCGGCACCCAGCACCGCGCCCACACCGTGATCCTGGCGATGGGTTCGGGCTACCGGAAGCTGGGGCTGCCGCACGAGGAGCGGATGTCCGGGCACGGTGTGTCCTGGTGTGCGACGTGTGACGGGTTCTTCTTCCGTCAGCACGAGATCGCCGTCGTCGGTGGTGGCGACACCGCCATCGAGGAGGCGACCTTCCTGACCCGGTTCGCGGACAAGGTGACCATCGTGCACCGCCGCGAGGAGCTGCGCGCGTCGAAGATCATGGCCGAGCGGGCCTTCGCGAACGACAAGATCGAGTTCGCCTGGAACTCCGAGGTGGCCGCGATCCACGGCGAGGAGAAGCTGACCGGGCTCACGCTGAAGGACACTGTCACCGGTGAATCCCGTGAGCTGCCGGTGACCGGGCTGTTCATCGCGATCGGTCACGACCCGCGCTCGGAGCTGATCAAGGGCCAGGTGCACCTGGACGAGGATGGCTACGTGCTGGTGCAGGAGGGCTCGACCAACACCAACCTGCCGGGCGTCTTCGCTGCCGGCGACCTGGTCGACCACACCTACCGTCAGGCCATCACGGCCGCCGGGACCGGGTGTTCCGCCGCTCTGGACGCCGAGCGCTACCTGGCGACGCTGGAGTACGGGGCGGGCGCCGCGGCCGCTGCGGCCACCGAGCCTGTCTCTGTCTGACCTCACACAAACCACCTGAAGGAGATACGCCCGTGGGCGAGAAGATGAATGCCGTCACCGACGCCGAGTTCGACACCACCGTGCTGAAGAGCGACAAGCCTGTACTGGTCGACTTCTGGGCCGAGTGGTGCGGGCCGTGTCGTCAGGTCTCCCCGATCCTGGAGGAGCTCGCGGGTGAGCACAGCGACAAGCTCACCTTCCTGAAGATGAACGTCGACGAGAACCCGGTCACCCCGAGCAACTACCGCGTTACCGGTATCCCTACCATCAACGTCTACGTGAACGGTGAGCTCGCCAAGTCCATCGTCGGCGCCAAGCCCAAGGCCGCGCTGCTGAAGGAACTGGCCGACTTCACCGGCTGAGACTGTTTTGGCGTCCCGCGAGGGACGTTTCCGCCGCACGGTAAGGAGCATTGATGCCCGATCATCTGTTGGATGGCGCGCACGGCCTGTATCGAATCGGCGACAGCGGTGAGGCCGTCGCCGAGATCATCGGGAAGCTCCAGCGGCTCGGCCTGCTGGAGCCGGGCGATCTCTACGTCTACGACGAAGCGACCGCCCGCGCCGTGCGGGGGTTCCAGCAGCAACGTGGGCTGATGATCGACGGGATCGTCGGCCCGCAGACTTACCGGGCGCTCGACGACGCGCGCTGGCGGCTGGGTGACCGGCTGCTCACGTACGTCGTCTCGCACCCGCTCACAGGCGACGACGTCCAGGCCCTGCAGGCGAAACTGCAGGAACTGGGCTTCGCCGTCGCCCGGGTCGACGGCATCTTCGGAGCGGACACCCAGCGCGCGGTGACCGAGTTCCAGCGCAACATGGGCCTGCCGGCGGACGGCACCTGTGGCCCGTCCACCTTCAAGGCCCTGCAGCGGATCCGCCCGATGGCGACCGGTGGCCGGCCCGACGCGCTGCGCGCCAACGAGGCGGTTCGAGCCGCCGGCCCGCGGCTGTCCGGCAAGACCGTGGTGATCGACCCCGGCCACGGTGGGTTCGACTACGGCTGGGAAGGATTCGGCCTGCGCGAGTCCGACGTGGCCTACGACCTCGCCTCCCGGATCGAGGGTCGCCTCGGCGCGACCGGAGTACGGGCTTATCTTTCGCGGGGGCGTGACCAGGGGCCGGACGAGTTGGCCCGCGCGGCGTTCGCGAACGAGACGGACGCGAACCTCTGCGTCTCCCTGCACACCGACGGGTCGATGAACCCGGAGGCGCAGGGCGTCGCGACGTACTACTACGGCACCGATCTGCATGGTGCCTCCTCCAGCGTGGGCGAGCAGTTCGCCGGCCTGGTGCAGCGCGAGATCGTGGCGCGCACGGACCTGCTGAACTGCCGGACCCACCAGAAGACCTGGGACCTGCTGCGGCGTACGAAGATGCCCGCGGTCCGGCTCGAGATCGGCTACGTGACGAACCCCCACGACTCCGCCCGGCTGGCCGACCCGGCGTTCCGTGACGTGATCGCGGAGGCCATCGTGGTCGCGATCCAGCGCGTCTACCTGCCGCCGGAGCAGGACGCCGCCACCGGCATGCTCCGCTTCGGGCAACTCACCGTCTGACCTCCGAGCCGACGAGTTCCGCCTCGTTCGGCTCCTCCTCCACTGGCTCCTCGCGTTCGAGGGCGATGGTGGGGAGGATCCGGTCGAGCCAGCGCGGCAACCACCAGGCCCGGGTGCCCATCAGCCGCAGTACGGCGGGCACGATCACACAGCGGATCAGCAGCGCGTCGAGCAGCACCGCGACGGCCAGGCCGAGACCGAACTGCTTCAGCATCCGGTCCGGGCTGAGCAGGAACGCCCCGAACACCACGATCATGATCGCCGCCGCAGCCGTGATCACGCTGCCGGTGTAGGCCAGACCTTCCCGAACCGCTTCCCTGGCATCACCTGTACGCCCCCACTCCTCGTGGATCCGGGAGATCAGGAAGACCTCGTAGTCCATCGACAGGCCGAACACGATCGCGAAGATCATCACCGGCACGAACGCTTCGATCGGCCCTTGCTGCGCGCCGAACCAGCCTTGCTGGAAGACCAGGGTGATGACCCCGAGCGATGCGCCGATGCTGAGCAGGTTGAGCACCGCCGCCTTGAGCGGGATCAGGATCGACCGGAACACCGTCATCAGCAGCAGTGCGGACAGGCCGACCACGACGAGCACGAAGATCGGCAGCCGCTTGCTCACCGCGCCGGCGAAGTCGTCTGCCGCGGCAGTGGTGCCGCCGACGAGATAGGTCGCGTTGGTGTCAGCCGCCAACTGGGGAAGGGTTTCCTCGCGCAGCCGGTGCACCAGGTCGCTGGTCGCCTGGTCCTGGGGCGCGGATTTCGGGAACGCCATCACGGTCGCGACCTTGCCGTCCGCCATCAATTGCGGCGGAGTGACGGCCGCGATGCCCGGATCTGTCGCCAGTTTGCGGCCCAGCGCCTCGGCGGCCGCCTGGTCCCCCTCGGAGACAATGATGAGCGGGCCGTTGAAACCGGGGCCGAATCCCTGCGCGAGCAGGTCGTACGCCTTGCGGCTGGTCTTGGCCGGGTCGTCCGTCCCTGCGTCGGCGAATCCGAGCCGCATGTCCAGTGCGGGCAAGCAAAGTGCGACGAGCGCAAGCGTGCCGAGGACGAGCGGCACCCACGGACCGCGCTGGACGCGGGTCGCCAGCCTCCGCCAGCCGTCACCGGGATTGTGGCGCGACTTGGCCGCATGCTTGCGAACGCTGCGCTCGATCCTCTTGCCGAACAGGGTCAGCAGTGCCGGCAGCAGGCTCACCGCGGCGAGCATCGTCATCAGCACGGTGACCGTCACACCGAGCGCAAGGCCTTGCAGGGAACCGAGTCCGAGCGCCAGTAGACCGAGCAATGCGATCACGACCGTGCAGCCGGCGAAGAGTACCGATCGTCCCGCGGTGTCGAGGGCGATGCGGCCGGCCTTCGGTCGGTCCGCGCCCTTCAGGAGTTCGCTGCGGAAGCGGGAGAAGATCAGCAGCGCGTAGTCGATGCCGACGCCTAGGCCGACGAGCATCATCACGGGAGCTGTATAGCTGGGAATCGTGAAGACGTGGGAGGCGAGCACCAGCAGTCCGAGTGTGCTGCCGACAGCGAACACCGCCGTCAACAGCGGCAGGCTTGCCGCCAGCAACGAGCCGAAGAGGAAGACCAGGATCACCAACGCCGCAAGGACTCCTGCGCCTTCGGCCGCACCGCCCGCGCTCTCGGATGCACTGCGAGCCAGGTCGCCGCCGACCTCCACCTGCAGACTGTCCTTGGCGATCTCCTGGGCCTTGTCGATGATCGTTCGTACGTCCGCCGACGGCATGTCCACAGCTGCCACGTCGAGATCGACAGTCGCGTACGCCGTACTGCCGTCGGGCGACAAAGAGCCTTTCGCGGTGAAGGGATCCGCGATCGCGGCGACGTGCGGGAGCTTTCCGACCTCGGCGAGCATCCTCGTGATCTGGCTCTTGGTGGCAGGCTGGGTCAGGCCGTGCCCGTCGTGCAGCACGATCTGGACCGAGTCTGTCTCGCCTCCCGGCTGGTGCTCGCGGAAGACGTCTAGGACGCGTTGCGAGTCCGTGCCGGGCAGGGAGTTCTCGTCGCGGTAGGCGTTCCCGACCAGGGTCGAGCCCACGGTCACCCCGACGAGGACCAATACCCACAGGAACACCGCCAGCCCCGCGTGCCGCATCGCCCACCCGGACACCCGATGCAGCAGCCCACCGCGGTCCCTTCCACGGTCGTCGGTCATCCGTCCCCTCCAGAGTCGCGCGTCTACATGTAGCATCTCTACATGTCGTCTGCCGACGGTAACACCTCTATGGGTAGACTGCCTACGTGAAGGCGGATGCGCTGCGGGGGCACCTGGACCCGATGATCCTGGCGGTGGTCGAGCAGGAGCCCCTGCACGGCTACGCGATCATGGAGGCGTTGCTGGAGCGCAGCGGCGGCGAGCTCGACCTGCCGACCGGGACGCTGTACCCGGCTCTGCGGCGTCTGGAGCGCGCCGGCTACCTGGCCAGCGAGTGGAGCACGGTTGGCGGCCGCAAGCGCCGTACGTACCAGCTCACGTCCGCGGGACAGAAGATGCTCGCGACCGGTAGGGGCGACTGGGAGACCTTCCGCACGGTCATCGAGGGCGTGCTGAAGCCCCGTACCTCCTGAGTCACCAGGCGGGCCGGTTGGCTCAGGCGAGAGTCAGGCGGAGACAGCGGTGGGCCGAGCGGGTGACCAGGCTCAGCGGAAGCAGTACGAAGGCGCCGACCACCGACAGGCCGCCGAGGGCGGAGCCGTGGAGCTCGTTGCTCGAGGCGCCCAGGCAGATCGAGATCCCGCCGACCAGCACGCAGCTGATCAGCGCGAAGATCGCCGTGGCTCGGGTCGCGCGGTCCCGGACCGCCGCGTAGCGCAGCCCCAGACCGGTCGCGACGAGGGCCAGTACGGCGCCGGCGATCGCGAGCATGCCGACCACCATCACGAGCTGGTTCATCAGGGCGACGAAGGCGTTCGCGGACTCGGGATGCTGGGTCCACGCCCAGACACCCTCCTGCCAGACGATCGGCTGAGCCAGCAGGACAAGGCAGAGCATCACCGCGGTACGCCGTCCCTGGGCGATCCCGAGCTCCGCCCGGTAACCCGGTACGACGTCCCTGAGGTCACCGAAGTCGTGTACCGCCTCGCGTTCGGCGTCCAGCCTGCTCAGGCCGTCGGCCTCGAAGGCCTCTGTGGCGTCCACCAGGTGGTCGTGTGCCTCCGCCATCAGGTCGGCCTTGCGGCGGCGCGGTCCACTGAGCGCACGACTCAGCTCGGCGAGATAGCTCTCGACCGGTGTTGGCGCCGCGACGGCGGCTCGGGTGCGGGGCACGCCTCCCAGTATGGGGACCACCCGGCCCAGCCACGTCGGGGTCTCCACTGAACCTCCCCTGGTTGTCCGTCAGGGAGCGGCGGTCACGCGCGCCTTGCGGCGATGCCTGATCACGAAGAAGCCGACGTACGAGATCACCAGAATGGCGAAGCCGATCTTCTCGGCGGTCGGCGTGGCACCCTCTGGCCAGATCCTGCCGTCCAGGTAGTGCTCGATGAAGCCGCTGGCGTACGGCTGCTCGCCACCCTTGCGGCGGAGGTACTTCTCCAGCGCTGTCACCGGACAGCCGAAGTCCAGGATCACGATGGCCAGGTTCCACACCGCGACGAACAGAACCGCCCAGATCAGCCGCGGCCACCGCCAGGCCAGGAACCCGCCGATGACGAAGAACACCAGCAGGGCACCATGGATCACCATCACCAGATCCGCGAGAACGCGGTACACCATCACGTTCTCCTCGTCCGGGCTATCGGTGGGATTCGCGGATGACGGCGTCCCGCACGGTGACCGGCCTGGGCGGCGACGGTTCGGGCCTGATCGCGCCCA
This sequence comes from Kribbella qitaiheensis, assembly GCF_042657745.1. GTDB lineage: Bacteria > Actinomycetota > Actinomycetes > Propionibacteriales > Kribbellaceae > Kribbella > Kribbella qitaiheensis. The sequence continues at coordinate 347,408 of NZ_JBHSKE010000006.1, forward strand.
TCAGACGCTCCACGGCCGCCTCCATCTCACTGCGCCAGGTGACTGTCGAGCGAAGGTCGAGCCGCAGCCGCGGGTTGCGAGGATGGTCCCGTACTACGCCGAAACCGACCGCCTGCAGGAAATCAGTGGGCCAGACACAGCCCGGGCCGTTCCAGCGGGAGTCGCCGAAGGCCTCCACCGCCCGGAAACCCCGCTTCAGCACGTCCTTGGCGACGGCCTGCACGAGGATCTTGCCCAGGCCCAACCCGAGGTACCGCGGCAGGATCCGCCCCGTCGCCAGTACTACGGCGTCCGGGCTGACCGGCGCGGTCGGGAACGCCTGGATCCTCGGGAGGTACGCCGCGGGTGCGTAGATCGCGAATCCGGCCGGCTCGTCGTCGATGGTGAGCACCACCCCCGCAGTACCCCAATCGAGCAGCAACTGGGAGAGCCACGCCTCTTTCTCGAGGCCGGTGTCGCCGTTGCGGCCCGCATGGCTCGCTGCGACCGGGTCGAGCTCCCAGAAGACGCAAGAACGGCATGGCACCGGTAGCTCGTCGAGATTCGCGAGCGTGAGCGGTTCCAGCCGTCGCGTCATCAGTGCATCCGTTGCCTGTAGATCTGCTGCCAGGCCAACTGCCGCCGGGCCGTTAGCTGTTCGGCCCGCTGCTGCCGGGCCATCCGCTGTCGGAGCATCGACGGCTCACCGAGCGGCCGGCGCCGGAGTTCGCGCGCCAGGAGTCTTCGCCGCCTCGGGAGCGACGTACCGCTGCTGGATCTTTGCCGCGGGTTGCCGTCGGAACAGCTCGCCCGCGAACCCGGCGAGCACGCCGAGGAGTAGTCCACCGAGCGTCCACCCGAACGCCTTGCCCACGCTCATCGCGTCCCCTGCCTTCCGCAGCACTCCGGGTCGTGCCGGGGCCGCCGGCCTGTCACCGGCCGTCTCAACTGCCAGTCGGCAGCATGGTCGAACGTGCCCCTATAAGGCATGGTAGTGAGAGGTTGCGCCGATCGGCAGTCCGGGCATGCGAACACGCTCGGCTACTTCGGCGTAGCCTGATGCCTTCCCCGGTGAAAGCTAGCCCCTCGTCACCTTGCTTTGGAGCCGCTCCGTGACTGCTGACCTGCCCGACGTCCGGCAGACCCGTCTCGACAACTATGTCGACCGGTACGCAGCACGGACCAAGGGCATGACCGCGTCGGAGATCAGGGCGCTCTTCTCGGTCGCCAGCAGGCCTGAGGTGGTCTCCCTGGCGGGTGGAATGCCCAATATCGCAGGGCTTCCGCTCGACGTGGTCGGCGGCGCCGTACGCGATCTGGTGGTCGATAACGGCGCGATGGCGATGCAATACGGCTCCGGCCAGGGCGATCCGACGCTGCGCGAACAGATCTGCGACGTGATGCGGCTGGAGGGTATCGACGCCCATCCGGACGATGTCGTCGTGACGGTCGGTAGCCAGCAAGCGGTCGATCTGGTCACCCGGGTGTTCTGCGATCCGGGCGACGTGGTGATCTGCGAGGCACCCTCGTACGTCGGTGCGCTGGGCGTTTTCCGTGCTTATCAGTGTGAGGTTGTACACGTCGCGATGGACGACGACGGGGTGCAGCCGGAGGCGCTCGAGCAGGCGATCGCGGCGGTCCGGGCGGCCGGTAAGAAGATCAAGTTCTTCTATACGATCCCGAACTTTCACAACCCGGCCGGTGTCTCGCTGTCGTCCGAGCGTCGCCGCAAGGTGCTCGAGATCTGCGCGCGGGCCGACCTGCTGATACTCGAGGACAACCCGTACGGCCTGCTCGGGTTCGAGGGAGACCCGTACCGCGCGCTGCGGGCGGACAACCGCGAAGGCGTCATCTACCTCGGCTCGTTCTCGAAGACGTTCGCCCCGGGGTTCCGGGTCGGCTGGGCGGTCGCGCCGCACGCGGTACGGGAGAAACTCGTGCTGGCACAGGAGTCGGCCACCCTGTGTCCGCCGGTGTTCAGCCAGTTGGCAGTCTCGTCGTACCTGAGCCGCCACGACTGGCTCGGCCAGGTGAAGCAGTTCCAGGAGATGTACCGCGAGCGCCGGGACGCGATGCTCGCGGCGCTGACCGAGAAGATGCCTGCGGCAACGACCTGGACCCGGCCTGGTGGCGGGTTCTACGTGTGGCTGACTCTGCCGGAGGGCCTCGACGCGAAGGCGATGCTCCCCCGCGCGGTCACCGCCCGCGTGGCCTATGTGCCCGGAACCGCCTTCTTTGCGGACGGTTTCGGCTCCCAGTGCATGCGCTTGTCGTACTGTCACCCGACTCCGGAGCGGATCACCGAAGGTGTCGCCCGGCTGGCCGCGGTGATCAACGAGGAGCTCGAGCTCCGTCAGACCTTCGGACCGCTGAAGCCAGGTGCCGGCCGCGACTACGACGCCCCGGGCCCGGAGCTCAGCTAGTGGCGCGGAAGCCGTTGGACCGGGCTCCGGCTCGGTCGGCCGGACAGTAGCGGTACCGTTCGAATGGGCCTCGGGACCGGCGCCCCGCCGGAGTCGCCCACGAGTGATCAGGAAGTTTCTATGAGTGATCTGGGTCGAGTGCTGGTACTGGCCGGCGGACTGTCGCACGAGCGAGACGTATCGCTGCGTTCCGGCCGCCGGGTCGCCGACGCGCTGCGCAGCGTCGGCGTCGAGGTCGAGCAGCGCGACGTCGACGCGAGCCTGGTCGAACGACTCCGCAACGATCCACCCGACGCGGTCTTCCCTGTCCTGCACGGCGTCACCGGCGAGGACGGCGCACTCCGCCAGGTCCTCGACCTGTACGGCGTGCCGTACGTCGGCGCCGATGCGGCTGCCTGCCGGACTGCCTTCGACAAGCCGGTGGCCGCCACCATGGTCGGCTCGGCCGGTCTGAACACGCCGCCTTCGGTCGTGCTCGGCCACGACACCTTCCGCGAGCTCGGGGCTGCCGCGCTGATGGAGTCTGTGATCGCCCAGATCGGGCTGCCGCTCGTGGTGAAGCCCGCTCGTGGCGGTTCTGCCCTCGGCGCCTCGATCGTGCGCTCGGCCGACGAACTGCCTTCGGCGATGGTCAACTGCTACGCCTACGGCCCGGTCGCCCTGATCGAGCGGTATGTGGACGGCACCGAGGTCGCCGTCACCGTCGTGGACACCGGCGACGGACCACGCGCGCTGCCTGCGGTGGAGATCCGGCCGGACTCGGGGTTCTACGACTACGAGGCCCGGTACACCGCCGGAGCCACCCAGTTCGTCGTACCGGCTCGGCTCGAGGAGTCGGTGGCCAAGGCTTGCGCGGAGGCGGCCGTCACGGCGCACGAGGCGCTGGGGCTGCGGGATCTGTCGCGGTCGGACCTGGTTGTCGACGCCGATGGGGTCCCGTGGTTCCTCGAGGTGAACGTCGCACCTGGGATGACCGAGACGTCCTTGGTGCCGCTCGCGGCTGAGGCTGCTGGTATCGAGCTCGGTGTGCTGTGCCGCGATCTGCTGGCCGCTGCCGCCGCTCGTTGAGGTTCTGAATGTCTGTCGCGCCGACAACCGATCCCGTGGCTACTGACCCGCAGCCGCCGGCGCGACCTTTGTGGCGGACGATTCTGACTCCGCGCTGGACTGGGCTCTTCCTGCTGGCCGCGGCGATCGCTGCGGTCATGTCTGTGCTCGGTGTATGGCAGCTGGACGTCTACCAGTCGAAGACCGCGGCTGCTACTGCCAAGCGGGCTGAGGGTGCGCCCGTGCCGCTGGAGTCGTTGTTCTCGGTGAACGAGGGACTTCCCTCGAAGGCTGTTGGCCGGCGGGTCACAGTCGCAGGCACGTGGGGACCGGCTGCGGATCAGCTGTTCATCTCCGATCGGCGGAACGGCGACCGCGACGGCTTCTGGGTGGTGTCTCCCGTGATGCTCGGTTCTTCCGGCACCGAGGCTGGTGCTGTGATGGTCGTGCGGGGCTGGGTCGCGACTGTGGATGACGCGGCCGCCAAGGCGCCTACTGGACCCGTTTCATTGAGCGGTGCCATCGCCGCCTCTGAGGCGCAGGACGCGTCCGGTGATGCTGCGAAGGGAAGAGTCCTGCAGTCGCTGCGGATCCCGACGATCGTGCACCTGGTCGACTACCGCATCTACGACGCCTTCGTCGTGCAGACCTCGCTCGACAGTGCTGCCGGCTCTGAGCAGGCGCCGGCGAGTGTTACACCGCCAAGTCCGCCAACCGACCACGCGGGTCTCCGCAACGTCGCGTATGCCTTCCAGTGGTGGATCTTCGCGGCCTTCACGCTGTGGATGTGGGGCCGGATGGTCCTCGACGCGCACCGCTCGGACGAGGACGACCAGGCTGCGGACGACGTGGAGCCAAGCGGTACCGTTTCAGCGTGACCTCCCCCGTAGACCCCGCCACGTCCGCCGCAAGCACGTCCGCCGCAGGGACGACCATCACGCCGGCCGTCCGGGGCGCCCTCACCCGTTATCGCATCATCGCCTACATCGTCGGCGTGATGCTGCTCGTGCTGCTCTTCGTGGCGATGCCGCTCAAGTACCTCGGCGACAACCCCGCCGCCATGAACGTCGTCGGCCCCCTGCACGGCTTCCTCTACGTCGTGTACCTGCTCGGCGCCTTCGACCTGGCCCGCCGGGTCCGCTGGAGCCTCGGCCGCATGATCCTCGTAGCCCTGGCCGGGACCATCCCCTTCCTCAGCTTCTACGCCGAGCGCAAGGTAACCCACGAACTCACCCAGCCCTGACCCTTCCGCCGCGGGGTCTCGCTGCCGTGAGGTAGATCCACTGCTCCCCCAACTGCAGTCATTGGGGCAGTTCCCCTCACCCACGGTGCTGCGCATGGACGCCACCATTCGCACCACCACCGAGGCCAACCGCGCGAGGTGGAGCACCACCGCACCGTCCCGCCGGCCGAGGACTTCAGATCCTGCGGCGACGAATTCCTCTCCTGGGCCAACCTCAGCGCGATCGCGCATCGACATCTCGGACGTCGCGATCCAGGTGGCCAAACGCAAGAATTTCCGCCGGCATCGAAGCCGACTCCGGCCAGGCCGACATCTTCGACCTCCCGGCGGACGTCGTCGACCTGGACGTATCTACCTCAACTGGGGCGCCATCTGCTGCGTCCCGGACCTCCCCTTCACCGAGATCGTCGCCAGCCACCTCCCCCGCCCGCTACGACCTCAAAGCCACCACGCGCCACCCATGTTTCACGTGAAACGCCCACCGACACATCTCCAAATCACTTTGTCGACAAATCCCACCACGCCGATTCTGAAAGCCCGGGCGCGGATACGACCTGGAGAGCACCTCCAGACCCCGGCAGTTGAAGCAGTGGCAGCCACCGCCACGCCTCGCCTAGATCGCTTACAACGCCGCTCACAGAACAATCCGGATCCACAGAGCCCTCGCCCCCAAACCCACCCAGCCGTCCTCAGATGGCGCCCGCCGATCAAGCGCCCCAGAGCGCCAACGACTAGCCGGCATCAGAGGACCAGATCGGAGGTCGGCGGCGCGAGTGAAGCGGCAACTCAGCAGAGTCGGGAATTGCAGGTCTGGAGTCGGGGGTGTCAACGACGGCTGAAAACGAACGCCTTGTGGCGGTTGAAAGTGGACCCCTTGCTGGTTGTCATGGTCAGTCCTCGGTCGGGGTGGGGATTCGGCCGAGGTCGTGGTTCTTGAGGCGGTAGGAGTCGCCTTTGAGGGCGATCACGTCGGCGTGGTGGACGAGTCGGTCGAGAGTCCGGCGCTGGCATCGAGCTCTGGAGGCGCGGCCCGGCGGCCGGAGGGACGGGTGCCCGGAGGAAGCACGGGGTCAGGAACGTTCGACGCCGCGGCCTGGAGGCCGCAGCGGAAACCTGGGTTGGCTATCGCACACGGCAGCCGGAGGCAGGAGTGGCCCGACAGTCGTAGGGCGGGCGTGGCTGGCCGGCAAGCGGACCGCGACCTGTCAACGCCAACCGCCCCAGGAACGGCAACGCTCACACGCTTCCAATCACGCAACGCCGAACCACCAACGCGCCCCGTTCCGCTGCAACCACGCTAGGCCGGCCGGACGTCTGGCTCGTACGCCGACACACGGCCACTCCCCCAGCGGCCGGACACGCGGCTGCGAGAACAAGCCCTACGGCCACGGGCTCGCCAGAAACTGCGATGGCCTCGACCGTCCGGGTTCACCGACCGAGTCCACCAAATGAGTGAGCACGCGCACGGCCGGGCAGACCAATGCAGCGCACCCGGGCAGAACCCTCGGCGGAGTTGCGGAACGACCACCCGGCCCTCCCGGCAGGTCCGCACGGCGGCGCGAACTGCGACAGGAGGATCGTCACCCCTCGAAGACCCCACCGCGGCGTTCCACGTGAAACATGCGTATTGGACCCCAAGCCGCGACCGGCGCGATCCCAGCCGCCCACTCCATCGAAGTCCGTTCGCTGCATCCCGGGTCGAACGGCCGCCACCGACGATCAGCCGACCCTGAGCAGGTCGACGCCGACGGCCGGCAGAGACCAAGCCGGGACGACTACCGCGCAGTCGAAGCGACTGTGGAGGAGTCGGGGCGCCAGGCGCGAGCAAGCCTGTCGGTGTGGGCCGCCGGCAGTGTGGGCGGCCCCCGGTCTGGACCGCCGGATCTGGCCGGGTCTCCCGTCTCTCCAAAGACCCTCGGAGGCCGCAGTCCGGCCACTGGTACCTCGCAGTAGGCCAGGGCTCCGGGCGGCTCCGAGGCCGAGTTGGAGACCTGACCCAAACTAGCGGACGAAGCCTGGCTGACGCGATCCACACTGCCACAACACCACACCGCGGATGGCGGCACCGACGGAGTGGCTGGTAGCTCCACCTCCCACCACGCCCGGGCGGCTCGGATCCAGGCCTGGTCCGTTTAGGTCCACGACCCGCCGCCCCGGTCGAGGACTTCGGCCACAGCAGACCGGGCCGAGCGTGCCGTGCCCAGGAGGACGGGGCTTGTTCGGGCGGCACGCCGCCGAGTCCTCGTCGGTGTGGCTGCATCCCCGTCCTAAGTTCTCCGAACTCCTCGCAGGGGCCGGCGCGGCGGCGGGAGGACCAGAGCTGTAGATGGAGTCGGTCGGCGAGGGCGAGGGTCCGTCACGACAGCGGGCTCGCCAGGCACAGGTTCGCCAGCACCACCCCATCGGATGGCTGGGCTACCCTTCGGCGCGGTCCGCGATGCCGTGGCGTCTGCCAGCAGCGCCCGACGACCCGGAGGACCAGACCGGGCGCAGGGAGCTCGCGTGCCCGGGTGCGCCTCAGCCGGACCTGGGACCCTCGTCGAGGGCCCGTCGGGCAGGTCGGGCACGTGAGCACATCGGGCACATCGGGCGTCGGGCGTCGGGCGTCGGGCGTCGGAGATCCCGTCGGGCACGCCGGGATCGCGGGACATTCGGCCGGGAATGGCGGAGGCCGGACGTCCCGTCGCGCAACCCACGACTTGGCGTCCCCGGGCGGAACGGGTGTACCAGCGCCTGAGCACCGGACCTCCGCGCCCCGCGCCTGACCACCACAACCTGTTGCCCTCCGCACCCGCAATCGTGCCACCCAATCCGCGCTCTGCAATCCACGCAACTGCCTACCCCATCCGCCCGTCCCGCTACTGTCGCCGCGATCCTGCCCGTCCTGCCTCCGTGCAGCCTGCCGCACCCCTGAACCGTGTCCCTGCATCCACACCATTGGCCTGAACACCTGGGGCCACACCATTGGATACGTGATGGCCGGGCCGGCTTAGCGGCATCGCCTGCACGCTGGGACCCGGGAGTTCCGTGAACACGGCAGCACGAGTTCGGTAGTTCGGTTGGGCTAGCGGATACTGGATGGGTGACCGGCCGCACGGGCCTCGACCTAGGTCGAGCCTCAGCTTGGCGGGGCCGATGGGGCACTCCCCGGATGGGCCAGGTCGGAGGTCTGTGGCGGCGATCGGGGATCCGCAGTGCCGAGATCGTGGATGGTGTCCGTGACGTGGCGGCTTTGTAGATGCGTGGGCGCGGGGTCATGCGTGGGTGCGGCTGGGTCGCGCACTGCGTTTCACGTGAAACGAGCGACGTCTGGCACACTGCCCGGCTCGGTCTGAGTGGTTGGCGGTGGGCGCGAGCCTGCCCGGGTGCTGGCCTTGGTCCCGAGCCTCGTGGCGTATGTCTCGTACCTTGAGCGCGGGTGCGTCGGTCCGAGGTTGGGGTTGAGACGGTGGTGCTTGGAGTTGGTCGCCGGCGGCCTGCTTCGGGTCGGGTCGGGTCGGCTTGGCAGGCATCCATGTCGGGCGCCCCTGCCAGCTTGGAGGGGTTTCCGGGTAGCGCAGCGGGTGCCGAACGAGCTGTTGCTGGTGGTGTTTCACGTGGAACGGCGCCCTGGTTCGGCTGGAGAGTCAGCCGGTGCCAGGGCGCCGTTGCTACGTTCGAGATCGGGTGGTGATTCGTTTGCCGGGGACGGTCTCTGTTTGCCGGGCCGCAGACGGTTAGGGCTGTTGGGGCTTGATGGGGTCCATCAAGGTGACGATTCGTTCTAGGTCGTCCAGGGAGCCGAACTCAACGGTGATCTTGCCCTTGGTTTTGCCTAGGTCTACTTTGACCCGGGTTTCGAAGCGGTCGGAGAGACGCTCGGCCAGGTCGACGAGGCGCGGGGCTACCGGCTTGTTGCGGCGGCGGGCGGGGGTGGGGTCGTCGGCGGACATGTCGCCCATGGCGACGATCTCTTCGACGGTGCGGACCGAGAGGCCTTCGGCAACGATGCGCTGGGCGAGGCGCTCGATGGCGTCGCCGCTGGGGAGGCCCAGGAGCGCGCGGGCGTGGCCGGCTGAGAGCACGCCTGCAGCGACTCGGCGCTGCACGGAGGCAGGGAGCTTCAGGAGGCGGAGGGTGTTGGAGATCTGCGGGCGGGACCGGCCGATGCGGGTGGCCAGGACCTCCTGGGTGCAGCCGAAGTCGTCGAGCATCTGCTGGTAGGCAGCCGCTTCTTCGAGTGGGTTCAGCTGGCTGCGGTGCAGGTTCTCCAGCAGGGCGTCGCGCAGCATCACGTCGTCGGCGGTGTCGCGGACGATCGCCGGGATGGTCGCGAGGCCGGCCTGCTGGGTCGCGCGCCAGCGGCGTTCGCCCATCACCAGCTCGTACTTGTCGTCGCTGAGTCGGCGGACCACGATCGGCTGGAGCAGGCCGATCTCCTTCACCGAGTGGACCAGCTCCTCCATCGCGTCCTCATCGAAGACGCTGCGCGGCTGCTTCGGGTTCGGCGTGATCTTGTCGACGTCGATCTCCGCGAACTCGGCGCCCGGTACCGCAGCCAGCTCCGGCGCCGCCGGTGCGGGCGGTGCGCCCGGGATGGAGCTGGACTTGCTGCCCAGGGTCGTGCTGGTCCCGGCAGCCGGTGTGCTGGGGATCAGCGCACCAAGTCCGCGTCCGAGTCGGGTGTTCATCGCCGCTCCCTCGAGGTTCGACTGCCTAGTACTGACCACAACTGTTCACTGCTCCCAGCCGGCAGACCTCACGACCCGCCGCCTGTATTCGACCTACTCCGTACTGCGCCACCGCGGTACTCCTGCGGACCTTTGCACGAAGCACCACCTCGGCGAGGTGGTGCTCCACAGGCTCCCCGGAATGCTCATCGCCGGCGATGCCGCCAGTCGACTCGCCGCCTGAGCTGTCGACCAGTCACCACGGTGACAAGTCGCCATTCTCCGTGACGGCGAAGACAACCTCGCAACGGTAACTGGTCGGCCGCGATGGCACGACATCCGGTCGAGGTTCGTGGAGCCTGACACCGTGTGTCGTACGGGCGTCCGGGATCCGTATCTCCAAAAGAAGAACGCTCGCCAGCCCGGTGGAACGTGGGCGGCGAGCGTTCGGGACTACTGCGTCAGGCGTTGTTGCGCATGGCGATTTCGCGAGAGGCTTCGAGGTACGAGAGAGCGCCGGCCGAGGCCGGGTCGTACGCCAGGACGGTCTGGCCGTGGCTCGGGGCCTCGGAGATGCGGACCGAGCGGGGTACGGCGGTACGGAGTACCGCGTCCTGGAAGTGGCCGCGGACCTCGGCGGCGACTTCGCCCGCCAGCTTGGTGCGGGCGTCGTACATGGTGAGCAGGATCGCGGAGACGTCCAGCGTCGGGTTCAGGTGTGACTTCACCATGTCGATGTGGCGGAGGAGCTGGGACAGACCCTCGAGCGCGTAGTACTCGCTCTGAATCGGAACCAGAACCTCGCGGGCCGCGGTCAGCGCGTTGACGGTGAGAAGACCGAGCGACGGCGGGCAGTCGATGAAGACGTAGTCGTACTTCTCGCCCGCGGCCTCGGTCTCCGCCAGGTGAGCGTCGAGTGCCTTCTTCAGGCGGCTCTCCCGCGCCACGATGCTGACGAGTTCGATCTCGGCGCCGGCCAGGTCGATGGTGGCCGGTACGACCACGATGCCGGGGTGCTCGGCGCAGGGAGCCAGCAGCTTGCTCAGCGGCTCGCCCTCGATGATCGCCTCGTAGACACCGGGTGTGCCTTCCTGATGGTCGATCCCCAACGCTGTCGAGGCGTTGCCCTGAGGGTCGAGGTCGATCACCAGGATCCGGGCGCCGTACAGCGCGAGGCCGGCGGCGACGTTGACAGTCGTCGTGGTCTTGCCGACGCCACCCTTCTGGTTGGCGACGACGAAGACCCGGGTTTCTGCGGGCAGCGGGAACTCGCGGCCCATCGTGCGTCCTTCATTCACCAGCAGGGTCCGTTCGGTGGCGGCGGCGATCGGAGTCTCGAGAAGTCTTCGCTGAAGCTCGTCCGACGTGGCCCGGGCGGCGATCTGTGCGGCAGTCATAGCGCCCATTCCAATAGGTGCGGTGCTTGGCCCGAAGAGGATGTCCGTGGGGGTCGGGGCGGGTTTGCCCCCAGGTTCATCCACAGGCTTCTGTGGATGAATTCCCGTGTCAGGAGGCGTTTCCAGGGGGTAGTCATCCACAGGCCGTGGGGATTCGGGGTACTCCTCGTCCGATCCCTCGGCGGTGGCGGTTTCACGTGAAACGTCGTCTGCGAGTGCCTCAGCTTCAGCGGTCTCGGTTTCACGTGAAACGGGTTCTGGTGAAGCAGAACGTGGCTCGGCGTCGAGCCCGATCGAGGCAGCCGCGCGCAACGGAGACGGGTGCTCCTGGCCGGCACTCTGCTCCGACTGAAGGCCGGTGGCTGACTCCGGAGCCACCTCGGTGGTCTGTTCAAGCGCTACCTCGGCGACCTGTCCGGGCGCCACCTCGGCGGTGGGCTGGTCGTCGATGACCGCGGTACTGGTGCCGGGCGATGCCGCTGAAGTCGGTGGCGCAGTCGCCGTCAGCGGAGCGGCCCCATCGCTGTGCGACGCGGCTTCCGGGGGCGATGACGGGGCGACAGGGGAAGGGAAATTCGGCGCCTCTGAGGCTGAGGCTGAGGTAGTGGAACGCGGCCGATCTTCGGCGGGAGAGTCCGGGGTTGGCGGGACTTGGTGGATGGTGGCCTGGTCTGCGGCCGGCCAGCCGATTCCTTGTGACACCCGAGGTTCACCGGTGCTCTTCTCAGGCCATCCGAGGGCACGACTCACGAACCCGCTCACCTCCCGCGTCTTCTGTGCTGGGATCCCCGCGCAGCACGTCCGGCCACAATACTCACGACTGTCGTCGGCTGGGCCAGTTCATCCACACCGAGTTCGTGGACGTGCCATTCCTCCGCGCCGAGGGCCTGCAATTCGCGTTCGGAGCCGGCCAGTTCCTCCTCGACGGAGGCACCTTTCATCGCCAGCATCAGGCCGCCCTCGACCACCAGCGGCAGGCACCAGGCGGCCAGCTTTCCCAGCGGCGCGACCGCTCGGGAGGTGACCACGTCGTACGACGCGGTGGGCAGATCCTCGGCGCGGGAGCGCACGACCTCGGCGTTGGTGCAGCCCAGCATCTCGACGGCTTCCTGCAGGAAGGTGGTACGCCGGAGCAACGGCTCGACGAGCGCGACCTGGAGATCGGGACGGACAAGGGCGAGCACGATCCCCGGCAGACCGGCACCGGTGCCGATGTCGGCGACGGTGGATTCCTCGGGGATCAAGCGCTCCAGCACAGCACAGTTCAGCAGGTGGCGGTCCCACAGCCGCGGCACCTCGCGCGGACCGATCAGGCCCCGCAGTGTTCCTTCTGTGGCCAGCAGTTCGGCGTACGCCGCAAGCCGGTCCGCCGCTCGTGGAAAGAGTTCCTCCACGAGCGGCGGGGTTTCACGTGAAACGTCTTCCGTCACGAGCAGAACACGGCGATCACGCGGGCTGGACGACGACCCGGCGACGCGGCTCCTCGCCCTCGGACTCGCTGGTCAGACCGGCGGCCGCGACGACGTCGTGCACGACCTTGCGCTCGAACGGCGTCATCGGGTCCAGCCGCACCGAAGCGCCACTCGCCTTCACCTCGTCGACCGCCTTCCGACCGACCTCTTCGAGCTCGGCCTTCCGGTTGGCGCGGTAGTTCGACACGTCGAGCATCAGCCGCGACCGCTCACCGGTTTCCCGGTAGACGGCCAGCCGGGTCAGCTCCTGCAGCGCCTCGAGCACCTTGCCGTTCTCGCCGACCAGGTTGCTCAGGTCGGCGCCGACGATCGACACCGCGGCGCGGTCGCCGTCGATGTCCATGTCGATGTCGCCGTCCAGGTCGGCGATGTCCAGCAACTCCTCCAGGTAGTCGGCCGCGATGTCGCTCTCGGCCTCCAGTGCCTTGAGGCGGTCGGCCGCCTGGTTCGTCGCCGGAGCGGACTTCTCCGCCGCCTCGGTGTTCTGCATGCCGTCGCTCACGGCCACTCCTTCACGGTTCGAGATCCGCCCCACGGGGACCCACGTAGTACAGAGCAGAGAAATCAGGGGATGCCGGCGTCTGCCGGTCAGCCGTCGGTCCTAGGAGCGGCCGGACGAGCCACCGCCGGGCTTCTTCTGCGCGGCCTTCTTCTGGGCTGCCTGACGAGCGGCCCGCGACTTCGCGGCCGGCTGGCGCTTTCCGGCGGACGAGGTCTGCTTGGCCGCGGCAGCCTTCTTCGCGGGCTGCTGCTGGCCATTGCTCGACGACTTCGGCACATCCTGCACGGGCGCGCTGTCTTCCGAGGCGCCCGACGGGGACGCGGGCGAACCCGTCTTCCGGGTGCTGCGCGACTGACGCTTCGGCTGCTGCCGGTTCGCCGGACGGCGGTCGGTGGCAACCGAGCCTTCGCCCTCACCATCGGCCCCGGCCAGACCCGCGTCGGCAGGCTTACCGGCGCGCAGGTTGTGCTCGCGCTTGCGCGCTTCCATCGCGTCGTACGCCGGGGTGCCGGGCGCCGGGTTGCGCCGGATCACGTAGAACTGCTGGCCCATCGTCCACAGGTTCGAGACGAACCAGTAGATGAGCACACCGATCGGGAAGTTGAAGCCACCGATCAGGAAGAACACCGGGAAGACGTAGAGCATGATCTTCTGCATCTGCGCCGCCTGGCCCTCGAGGGCCTCCTTCGGCATGTTCTTGCGCATCAGCTGGAGCTGGGTGATGAACATCGTGGAGGTCATCAGGATGATCAGCACGACGGCGACGATCTTGACGTTGAGCGCACCCGGGCCGCTCGCCCGCAGGAACGTCTGCGAGATCTCCGCACCGAAGATCTTCGCGTGCTGCAGCGACTCGACGTACGGGTCCATGATGCTGCTGTGTGTCTTGCCCTTGGACGCGTAGTCGAGCACGCGGAACAGGGCCAGGAAGATCGGCGACTGGAGCAGCAGCGGCAGGCACGAGGAGAACGGGTTGGTGCCCGTCTCCTTGTACAGCTTCATCATTTCCTGACCGAGCTTCTCCCGGTCATGGCCGTACTTCTTCTGCAGCTCCTTCATCTTCGGCTGCAGCAGCTGCATATTCCGGCTGGATCGGATCTGCCGGACGAAAAGCGGGATCAGCAGGGTCCGGATGACGATGGTCAGACCGGCGATGGACAGCGCCCAGGCCCAGCCGCCGTTCGGGTCGAGCACCAGACTCCACAGCCAGTGCCACCCGACGAGCAGCGCGGACACGGCCCAGTAGAGCGGGGTCATGACCGCGTTGAAAACGTCTACGATCCCGTCCCACAGGGCGAGCTGGGGGATGGCCAGAAGAGTCACTCAAGCACCTCGCTGCGCGGGCCCGGCGTCGACGGACGGACCGGGCTGGTTGGCGGAGTCGGAATCTCCGCGCTGGTCGACATCTGTAGGTGGAACGGGGTCGTAGCCGCCGGGGTTCCACGGGTGGCAGCGGGCGAGTCTCCTCGCCGCCAGCCAGCTACCGCGCACCGCGCCGTGCCGCTCGACCGCTTCCAAAGCATAGGCAGAACAACTGGGGTAGAACCGGCAGACCTGCCCGTACATCGGGCTGACGAACTTCCGGTACAACTTCAGAAAACCGATGATCCCGTACTTGACGGGCGCGATCTTCATCGCGTGTCCAGACGCCGCAGGGCGCCCTGTACGTCATCGGCCAGCTCGTCGTACGACGAGGAGGCCGATGCGGGGAGTGCGCGCACCACCGTCAAGCTGCCGGTCGGCAGGTTCGGGAGTTGCGCCGCCATCACAGCACGCAGACGGCGGTGGACGCGGTTCCGCAGAACCGCATTACCCACCGCCTTGTTCACCACGAATCCGACACGAGCGGGCTCGACCGCAGGGCCGGCCCGCAGCAACTGGTGGACCACCACGGCACGCCGACCAGCCCGCCGTCCGGACCGGACAGCGCGGCGGAATTCGTCGGACCGGCGGAGCCGGTTCGACGCGGGTAACACGAGGTGGTCACCGTCGCCAGCTCAACGGCTCAGGCCGCCAGGCGCTGGCGACCCTTGCTACGACGGGAGGCGAGGATCGCACGGCCCGCGCGGGTGCGCATCCGAAGACGGAAGCCGTGCTTCTTGTGCCGACGACGGTTGTTCGGCTGGAACGTCCGCTTGCTCACTGGAATGACTCCGGTTACTCGAGATCACATGTGTCGACAAATCCACTGATAGATCTGTCCCTGGTGCAGGTCCTGCCCACCGCTCGAGAATCCACAATGGTCCCGCAGGGAGCGCAGCACGAAACGGCCGGCTCAACACCGACTGATCCACGGTACGTGGCGGCCTGTGGACAGGTCAAACCAGTCATCCCCATACTTTTCCACAGGCCTGTGGACAGAACGCGCAGTCAGGGACCCGTCACTCACTGGTCAGAATGGCTACGGACGGCGACAGCGATGGCGCGGCCTCATCATGACTACGCTCCGGCGTCTACCCGACACGCCGGAGGTCGCCCACATTTTGGGTCCCATAGCCTGTGGATGACGGCTTGAAGCGGTGTACGCACACTTGTTAGCGTCAGCCCCTCACACCAGAGGTCCCGTACCCCGAGATCGGTAACCAAGTAGCTCCGCGCTTCGTTCACAACTGTGGACAACGGTGTGGACAATGAGGACACCGGCTGAGGAGATCAGCAACTGCGACGTGCGGCCGACCGGCTGCCGGAGTAGTGGCCGGGTGACGGGTCAAGGTCGCGTTGTACCGGGGGCGACCCCGGGAGCGCCGGCCACCGCAGCGAAGGATTCGGGGAGCAACGCGTGGTCGAGGACCAGTCCGCCAGTGCGGAACGCAAGGCGGAAGTGAAGGATCTGGACGAGGCCTGGACCCGGGTTCTCGCGGGACTACCACCGAACCAGCGGGCCTGGCTGACGAACTCCCGGCCAGTGACCCTGCACGAGAGCACCGCGATCGTCGCCGTCCCGGACGACTTCACCCGCGGTCAGTTGGAGACGCGCCTGAGGCCCGACCTGGAGCGCATCCTCAGCGAGAGCTTCGGTCGCGACATCCGGATCGCCGTCACCGTCGACCCCTCGCTCGACCCCGAGGTCCGCGAGCCGACCGCGGCGCAGCCCGCAGTACAGGACTCGGCGCCGGCGATCCACTCGCCGCTGCATGAGCCGATGCACCAACCGCTCCAACAGCCGGGCCTTCAGCAATCCGGACTCCAGCAGCCGGCCCAGCCGATGCACGGCCAACCCATGCACGGGCAGCCGATGCATGGACAGCCGGTCAACGGGCAGTCGCTCCAGCCGGGGCTCCAGCAGCCCAGCGAGCCGCTCGGTTCGGTCGCACCGCCGCCGAACGGGTCCGCCCGGAGCCAGACGGCGACCGAGGCCCAGGGCGAGGCCCGCCTCAACCCGAAATACACGTTCGAGACTTTCGTCATCGGGAGCTCGAACCGGTTCGCGCACGCCGCGGCGGTCGCGGTCGCCGAGGCGCCGGGCAAGGCGTACAACCCGCAGTTGATCTACGGCGACTCGGGTCTGGGCAAGACGCACCTGCTGCACGCGATCGGCCACTACGTCCGCAGTCTCTACACCGGCGCGCGGGTCCGGTACGTGTCCAGCGAAGAGTTCACCAACGACTTCATCAACGCGATCCGCGACGACAAGGCCGCGCAGTTCCAGCGCCGGTACCGCGACGTCGACGTGCTGCTGATCGACGACATCCAGTTCCTGGAAGGCAAGATCCAGACCCAGGAAGAGTTCTTCCACACGTTCAACACGCTGCACAACGCGAACAAGCAGATCGTGATCAGCTCCGACCGGGCGCCGAAACGCCTGGAGGCGCTGGAGGACCGGCTGCGGAACCGGTTCGAGTGGGGCCTGATCACCGACATCCAGCCGCCCGACCTCGAGACCCGGATCGCGATCCTGCGGAAGAAGGCCGCCACCGAGCGGCTGACGGCGCCGCCTGAGGTGCTGGAGTTCATCGCCAGCAAGGTGCAGACGAACATCCGTGAGCTCGAGGGCGCGTTGATCCGGGTGACCGCGTTCGCCAGCCTGAACCGGCAGCCGGTCGATCTATCCCTCGCCGAGATCGTGCTCAAGGACCTGATCCCCGAAGGCAGCAAGCCCGAGGTGACGGCCAGCATGATCATGGGCCAGACCGCCTCGTACTTCGGACTGTCGATCGACGATCTGTGCGGATCGAGCCGGAGCCGGGTGCTGGTGACCGCGCGCCAGATCGCCATGTACCTGTGCCGCGAGCTGACCGATCTGTCGCTGCCGAAGATCGGCCAGCAGTTCGGCGGCCGGGACCACACCACCGTGATGCACGCCGAGCGGAAGATCCGTCAGTTGATGTCGGAGCGGCGCAGCGTCTTCAACCAGGTCACCGAGCTGACCAACCGGATCAAGCACCAGGCCAAGCAGCAATGACGTGCCGTGTGACCGTGCCCGAAGCCCTGTACGCCGAGCGCTACGACACGGTCACACGAACCACACAGGCTGGGGAAAGTCCTGTGGATAACTGTGGGTATCCCGGTGGACACACTCGCCTTGCCTGTGGATTGGCTGTGTGGATCGCGAGCGTCGTCACCAGCCGTCCAGAGAACGCCCCGATTTCATCCACACCCGGTCCCCAGCCACTTTCGGCCTCTGACCTGCGAACTCGTCACTTGTCCACAGTTTCCACCGGTGCGAAGAACCCTATGGAATCTGTAAGGAAGTCCCAGTCCACAAAAGGGTCTGGGCGCCCAACCTGGGGAAAACCTCGATTTCGTACCTGCTGCCGGCCCCTCTTGCACGACCTGTCAGGCTGTCCTCACGAGCCCCGAAAAGCTCGGGTCGCGACCCGCCCGAACCGCCACGTCAAGCCCGGTTGGCGCACATCACATCTGTCCGTGGCAGGATCTGCCTGGCACACAGCCGAATCAGGAGGCACCCAGCGGTGAAGTTTCGCGTCGAGCGCGACGTACTGGCCGAGTCGGTGGCCTGGGCCGCGCGCAGTTTGCCCAGTCGTCCCAGCGTCCCGATCCTTGCGGGACTTCTCATCGAGGCCGAGGAAGGGCAGATCACCCTGTCCGGCTTCGACTACGAGACCTCCGTGCGCGTCACCGTGCCCGCCCAGGTGGCGGACACCGGCAAGTGCCTGATCTCCGGCCGGCTCGTCGCCGACATCTCGAAGAGTCTCCCGAACCAGCCCGTGGACATCGCTGTGGACGGCGCGAAGGCGCAAGTCACCTGTGGCACCTCGCGCTTCACGCTCCAGACGCTTCCCACAGAGGAATATCCGGCTCTGCCCGATCTGCCGGCGGCCAGTGGCACCGTCCGGAGCGACGTTTTCGCCCAAGCGGTCGCCCAGGTGGTCACCGCCGCGGGCCGGGAGGACACCCTTCCGGTGCTGACCGGCGTACGGGTCGAGATCGAGGGATCCACCATCTCGCTGCTCGCGACCGACCGGTACCGGTTGGCGATCCGTGAGCTCGAGTGGAACCCGCAAAGCCCAGATGCCTCTGCTGCAGCCCTTATCCCGGCCCGGGTCCTGTCGGAAACCGCGAAAGCGATGACCGGAACCGACATCGTCGTCTCTCTGGCCACCCCTGGCAGCGGTGAGGGCATCGTCGGCTTCGAGGGTCAGGTCTCCGGCGGCAACCGGCGCGCCACCACCCGCCTGCTCGACGGCGAGTTCCCGAAGGTTCGCGGCATCATCCCGACCGACGCGGCGATCGCGACCCGGGTGCGGATCGACACCGCCACCCTGGTCGAGGCCGTGAAGCGTGTCGCCCTGGTGGCCGAGCGCAACGCGCCCGTCCGGCTGACCTTCTCCGAGGACACCGTGACGCTCGACGCCGGCAGCGGCGACGAGGCGCAGGCGTCGGAGTCGATTGAAGCGCGGGTCGTCGGGGAACCGGTGACCGTCGGCTTCAACCCGACGTACCTGCTCGACGGCCTGAACGCGATTGGAACATCGGTCGCCCATCTGGCGTTCACCCAAGCGACGAAGCCGGCCGAGCTGACCGGCGTGAAGGACTTCGAAGGCGACCCGATCAGCGAGTTCCGGTATGTGCTGATGCCGGTTCGCCTGAACAGCTGAACCCAGGGAAAGCCAACAGAACAAGGGGATTCACGATGGAGCTCGGCCTTGTCGGTCTCGGCAAGATGGGCGGCAACATGCGCGAGCGGATGCGTGCCGCGGGCCTGAACGTGGTCGGCTTCGACCACAACGCGAGCATCTCCGACGCGACGGATCTCGCCGACATGGTCGGCAAGCTGACGGCACCGGACCAGCCGAAGGTGGTCTGGGTGATGGTGCCGGTGCAGGCCGTCGACCCGGTACTGACCGAGCTCGCCGAGCTGCTGTCCGAGGGCGACATCGTGATCGACGGCGGCAACAGCCGCTGGACCGACGACATCCGCCGGGCCGGGCAGCTCGCCACCAAGGGCATCAAGTTCGTCGACTGCGGTGTCTCCGGTGGTGTCTGGGGTCTGGAGAACGGCTACGCGCTGATGTGTGGTGGAGACACCGACACGGTCGCGACGGTGATGCCCATCTTCGAGGCGCTCAAGCCCGAGGGTGAGTTCGGCTTCGTGCACGCCGGCAAGGTCGGCGCCGGCCACTTCGCCAAGATGGTCCACAACGGCATCGAGTACGCGATCATGCAGGCATACGCCGAGGGCTTCGAGCTGCTCGAGGCCGCGGACATCGTCGAGAACGTTCCGGAGACGTTCGACTCCTGGCGCGAGGGCACCGTGATCCGGTCCTGGTTGCTCGACCTGATGGTGAACGCGCTCAAGGAAGACACCCACCTGGACAAGATCCGCGGCTACGCCGAGGACTCCGGCGAGGGCCGCTGGACCGTCGAGGCCGCGATCGACCACGCCGTACCGGTGCCGGCGATCGCCGCGTCGTTGTTCGCGCGGTTCGCCTCGCGGCAGGACGACTCCCCCGCGATGAAGGCGATCGCGGCGATGCGGAACCAGTTCGGCGGCCACGCGGTGAAGGGCGCCGAGGACCCGTCGTACGCGACACCGCCGATCAAGCACTGAGGTGTATGTCACCGCCCTGGGTCTGGTCGATTTCCGGTCGTACCAGCAGGCGGAGGTCCAGCTCGCGCCGGGTGTGACCGCCTTCGTCGGACCGAACGGTCAGGGCAAGACCAACCTGGTCGAGGCGATCCACTACACCGCGACGCTCGGCTCGCACCGGGTGGCGAACGACGCTCCCCTGGTTCGAGCCGGCGCCGCGCGGGCGATCGTGCGCACCGAGGTCCGTTCCGACCACGAACGCGATCTGGTGATCGAGCTGGAAATCAATCCTGGGAGGGCAAATCGGGCCCGGGTGAACCGCGCGCCGGTTCCCCGGCCCCGGGACGTGCTCGGATTGCTCCGTACGGTGCTCTTCGCGCCCGAGGACCTCGCCCTGGTGAAGGGTGATCCGTCCGAGCGGCGACGGTTCCTGGACGAGTTGCTCACCCTGCGGACACCCCGGATGGCAGGTGTCCGGCAGGACTACGACCGCATTCTCAAGCAGCGGAACTCCCTGCTGAAGAGTGCCTCGATCGCCCGTCGGCAGAACCGATCGGGCGGCGCCGTCGAGGGACCACTCCGCACCCTCGAGGTGTGGGACTCGCACCTCGCGCGAGCCGGCTCCGAACTCCTCGCGACCAGGCTCGAACTGCTGGAATCCCTGCGCCCGCTGGTCTCCGGCTCGTACGACGCTGTTGCCCGAGGCAAGGGTGATGCCCGGCTCGAGTACAAGTCGTCGGTGCCGTTGGAGCCAGGGGTGACCTCGCGGGAAGAGCTCGCGGAGGTGATCCTCAGCGCAGTACACGAGCGGCGGTCGGACGAGCTCGATCGCGGGGTGTCGCTGGTCGGGCCGCACCGCGACGACATGGTGCTCGGACTCGGGGACTTGCCTGCGAAGGGGTACGCGAGTCACGGTGAGTCCTGGTCGTTCGCGCTCGCGCTGCGGCTGGCGTCGTACGAGTTGCTCAGGTCGGACGGGGGTGAGCCGGTGTTGATCCTGGACGACGTGTTCGCCGAGCTCGACACCCAGCGCCGCGATCGCCTGGCCGAACTGGTCTCGCCCGCGGAACAGGTGCTCGTCACCGCCGCGGTCGGGGCCGACGTACCGGCAGAGCTGAGTGGGGCCCGGTTCGATGTCGCCGACGGGACGGTCCGGCGTGCCTGAGGACGGGGACCTCCGTCCGGACGCGGACCTGCTCGGCGGGTTCGGAGCCCAGCCTCTGCCCGATCGACCCGAACCGAAACCGCGCGCCGAACCCGTCCGGAGCGAGCCGAAACCCCGGAATTCCTCTGAGAGCGGCTTCGAGAGCGAGGTCGACGACTCCCCCGAAACGCCGGAGAAGGGCTCCGAGCACGACAAGCAGGGCCTCGAGCTGGCCAAGTCGCTGGCCGGTCGATTGAAGGGGATGGCGGCGAATGGCCCGATCAAACCGGTCAAGCGGACCCGTCGCCGGCGGGCCACCGGTACGCAGGTCAGCGGATCCCGACCGGATGAGCGCGATCCCCAACTGCTGACGAACACCCTCGGCCGGCTGATGCGGGAGCAGGGCTGGGAGGTCGACGTCGCGGTGCACGGCGTGATGGCGCGCTGGCCGTCGATCGTCGGACCCGAGATGGCCTCGCACTGCAAGCCCGAGAGCTACCAGGACACCGAGCTCACCGTGCGGACCGACTCGACCGCGTGGGCCACGCAGCTGAAGATGCTGGCGCCCGATCTGGTCCGCCGGCTGAACGCCGAACTCGGCGACGGCACTGTCACCAGGGTCAACGTGCAAGGCCCGCACACGCCGAGTTGGCGCAAGGGCCCCCGCACCGTGCGTGGCGGTCGCGGCCCTCGTGACACCTACGGCTGACGGACCCCATTGAGGGGTGGCCTGGAGACCCACCCGATCCCCTAGGATCGGCCCGATGCGCACGATCGTTGACGGTTTCCGCGAGATGGTCCACCTGATCGGCGACACGTTCCGGCTGTGGTGGCGGAACCTGTTGCCCCTGGTGACCTGGTTCCTGGCCGGCTATATCGGCTTCCGGGCCTCGATCAGTGCTGCCATCTGGCTGTCGGAGCACCAGCACTCGAGCCTCGGCGTCGGCGTCTTCTCGGCCGGCGTACTGATCCAGATCGCCGCCACTGTCGGCATGATCCGGACCTGCGCCAACTCGCTGTACCGCTGGCGCGACGCCGCCACCAACAAGGCCGAGGAGACGTCGGACCCGACGCAACGCGGGCTCTTGGAACTGCTCTCGATCACCCTGCTGCCGCTGGTCGCCGTCTGGTCGGCCTGGGGATTCCTCGATGACCAGGTCCAGGAGTTGACCACCAGCAACCTCGTGCAGCGTGGTCTGCAGCCGGGTGGCCAGTTCTTCGAGCTCGGTGGGACGGCCTATCGCGCCTACCTGCCGGCGATCGTCATCCTGCTGGTCCTTCGCCGGGTGATCGAGGCCATCGACGACCGCTGGCCGAGCCGGCCGGCCAAGTTCACCCAGGTCTGGGCCGAGTCGTTCTTCCTGTTGCTGACCGTGGTGGTCACGCCGTTCGCGATCGCGGACTTCAAGTCCTGGTTCAAGGAACGGAACTTCTGGTACCTCTCGGTCGACTGGTGGGACGGCGCGAAGGAGTTCTTCGCCGGTATCCACATCCCGGTCCCGGCTGGCCTCGAGTTCCTCTGGGGCTTCTTCTGGGAGTCCCTCTGGCCGCTGTTCAAGCTCGGTGTCGCCGAACCGCTGACCTGGCTCGCGATCACTACCGTCGTCTTCGGACACCGGGTGCTGTCCAGCGGCGCGGTGTTCCGCGGCACCCGGCTCGAGCGCCGCCTCGGGCATCGGGTCGATCCGGACGCGCCGAAGCAGAACAGGATCGTCGCGCTCACCAACCAGGCGCCGAACCTGCTGCTGGGCGGTCTGCGGGAGAAGTTCTACCCAGCACTGAACGCCTTCCGGCTGCTGGTCCGGGTCGGACCGGTCTTCCTCGGCGTGGTCTGCATGGTCTACACCTTCTGGCTGCTCGGCAGCGACTGGGCGTTCGTCGCGCTGCAGCGCGGGATCGGCGTCCACGGGCAGCAGTGGGGTCTGATGAACCACGAGATCGCGGCCGCGATCCGGGACGTCGTGTTCGAGACGCTCCGGATCGCCTTGCTGGCCGCCGCTTTCGACCTGTGCATCTCGGTCGGCGCGGAACGCCGGGCAGAGGCAGCGGAGGCCGCCGCGACCGCCGACGAGAAGAAGTACGAACGCGAACCCGAACCCGCCACGGTCTGAGTCAGCCGGCAGAGCGGCTGCCTGGGCCTGGCGATCTCAGCGGGTCAGCAGGATGCGCCGGCGCTCTTTGAGGTTCTCGACCTGGAGACCGGTCAGGTGCGGTACGGCGGACTCGGGCACCACGTAGACCTGCGCGAGCTTCCCCGCCTTGTTCCGGGTGAACGGGTGGTCGTCGTCGTCGCAGTACGTCGGCAGCGGGAATCCGTAGGCGCTCTGGCTCTTCCACAGGTTGCCCCGGTCGTCGCGCAGTTTCGCCTCACAGGTGAACCCGTCGGAGTCCATCTTCAGCCCGTCCTTCGGCGTGAGGGACGCGGTCGCGACGATCACCACCGAACCGGCCGGCTGGTCGAGGTCGATCGGCTTGTTGTTGTCGTCCACCAGTTTCGTGTACGGCTGCAGCGAATCGAGCTTCCACTCGACCAGGCCGATCGTGGCCGGTCCGGGCCCCACCACCTCGGTGACGGCGCCGTTGTCGTAGACGTTCTCCTCATCGTCCAGATAAACCCGGAGCACCAGGAAGGCGCTGACGCCCAGCAGTGCGATCAGCAGGGAGATCTGCGCGGTGAGCCGGAGCAGGCGGTTCGAGGGATTCATCAGGCCACCCGGGTGACGGACTTGGGGATCACGTACTCCGGCGCCGCGGTGTCGATGAGTTGCTGGGCGACCTTCTCGTCGGGCACCCCGAGGTCGACGGAGACGTCCTGGGTCAGCACCGTCCAGAACTGGACCGTGACGAAGTTGAGGGTGAGCCCGTTGAGGTCAGCGGTGTTCACCTCGAACACGAGACTGCCGGACCGGGCGAAACCCGGCTCGGCGAAGTCGGCGCCGTTGACGATCGTGGCGGCGACCGGCCGGTACTCCGTACCGTCGTCGGTGGTCAGGGTGGCGTCGTTGCTGCCGACGTCCTCGGTGCCGCGGACCGTCTCGTACTCGACCGCGACGAAGGCGCCGTTGGTCTCGACCGGCTTGTCGTCGTCGTCGACGTAGGCCTTGGCGACCTTCATCCGGTGCACGGTGATGGTCGAGTCGCGGTACTTCAGCGTCTCGCCGATGGTGCCGTGCACGACCTCCCGGTTCTCCGAGTCGTAGACCCGCTCCGGCGTCGCCAGCCGGGTCAGTCCGCCGAGCAGCACGAAGAGGACGCCGACGAGCACCGTGCTGGTGCGATACAGCTTCACTTGGTCTCCGTCGTGGTCGTCGTGGGCACCCGGACCACCATGGCGGCCTTCTCGTTGTGCCAGTACGGGTCCTCGGACGCGCCGAGCAAACCGATGTCGGAGTCGTAGCTCTCCGCCAGGAAGCCGAACTCGAGCTTGTCGCCGGTGAAATCGGCCGGTACGTCGAACTTCGTGGTGCAGGACTCCGCCGGCAGGCCGTAGACGAAGACCCAGTTGATGGCGCCGCGGCAGGTCGCCCCGTTCGACTCGATCGGGTCCTCGCCGCCGCCGACCACCAGAAGAACCATCTTGCCCGACAGCGAGTTGCTCTTGTGCTCCTCGTCGTCGATGTTCTTCACGTCGAGCGACAGTTCCACCCGTGCCTTGGCCGGGTCGTACTTCGTCTTCGGCGTCCGGATGATCTGCGCCGAGGTGACGCCGAACTCGTACCGGCCGGCCTCGAAGGTGGTGGGTGCGTCGACCGTGTCGACCCTGCGGCCCTGCTTCTCCTTCCAGCCGCCGGTGAACAGGATGACGAGGACCACGACGACGATCAGGGCGATGGCGATCAGCCATTTGCGTCGGTGCCGGTGGATCACCCGGTCGGCGATCATGGCGTCGATGACGTCGTCGAGACTTTCCACGGCAGCGATCCTAAGGGGCGGGAGGGGCGGTCGGCCGG
Organism: Kribbella qitaiheensis; assembly: GCF_042657745.1. GTDB lineage: Bacteria > Actinomycetota > Actinomycetes > Propionibacteriales > Kribbellaceae > Kribbella > Kribbella qitaiheensis. Next base: position 372,205 of record NZ_JBHSKE010000006.1, read on the forward strand.
GTGCGTCGAGTCTCGTCCGGCAGACAGTCAGCCGTGATCCGGCCAGAAGCCACTGAGCGCCGTGAGCGCTTTCGGAGCCCCCTCCCCGCGTGGGGGGACATGGACACGAGTCCGAAAACACGCCCTGTCCACAGTTAGAGCCGCCTCATGGCAGGTTCTGCTTCGGTCGACGGGTAAGATGGAGCTGTTGAGAAAGCCGCACCGCTGATGAACACAGTAGGGGCGGCTTCTACTGTGCATCAATGCCCCGCGCGCGTGGGGTCCGAGGAGGACAACAGCCGGTGACCGACGAGCCGACCGAGATCGATGTAACCCCGTCCGCCGACAGCACCGGCACCGAAGTACCACTCAGCGTGATCCCCTCCAGCATCGTGGAGACGGAGTACGACGCGAGCGCGATCCAGGTCCTCGAGGGCCTCGACGCGGTCCGGAAACGGCCGGGCATGTACATCGGGTCCACCGGTGAACGCGGTCTGCACCACCTGGTCTACGAGGTGGTCGACAACGCGGTGGACGAGGCGCTCGCCGGGTACTGCGACAAGATCGTGGTCACGCTGCTGGCCGACGGCGGTGTGAGCGTAGTCGACAACGGCCGCGGTATCCCGGTCGGCATCGTCGAGTCCGAGGGCAAGCCGGCCGTCACGGTCGTGCTCACCGTGCTGCACGCCGGCGGCAAGTTCGGCGGCGGCGGTTACAAGGTGTCCGGTGGCCTGCACGGCGTCGGCGTCTCCGTGGTGAACGCGCTGTCCAGCCGCCTGCGGGTGGACGTCAAGACGAACGGCAAGGCCTACACCCAGTCCTTCACCGTCGGCGTGCCCGACGCGGACCTGGCCGAGGTCGGGACGTCGGACTCGAACGGCACCACGATCACCTTCTGGCCCAGCCCGGACGTCTTCGAGACGACGGTCTACTCCTTCGAGACGCTGTCCACCCGCTTCCGCGAGTACGCGTTCCTGAATAAGGGCCTCGAGTTGGTGATCCGGGACGAGCGCCCGGACCACACCGCCGACGGCGAGCCGGTCGAGCAGTCCTTCAAGTACGACGACGGCCTGGTCGACTACGTCAAGTACCTGACCGGCATCCGCGAGACGGTGCACCGCGACGTGATCGCCTTCGAGGCGGCCCAGGGCGACGACAGCCTCAGCCTCGAGGTGGCGATGCAGTGGAGCGGCTCGTTCCAGGAGTCGGTGCACACCTTCGCGAACACGATCAACACGCATGAGGGCGGCACCCACGAAGAGGGCTTCCGGGCCGCGCTCACCTCACTGGTCAACTCGTTCGGCGAGGACCAGGGCATGATCAAGAAGAAGGAGGACAGGCTCACCGGCGACGACGTGCGCGAGGGCCTGACCGCGATCATCTCGGTCAAGCTGGGCAACCCGCAGTTCGAGGGCCAGACCAAGACCAAGCTCGGCAACACCGAGGTGAAGGGCTTCGTCCAGCGGGTCGTGAACGACCGGCTCGGTGCCTGGTTCGAGCAGAACCCGGCCGAGGGGCGCGAGATCATCCGCAAGGCCACCGCGGCCGCGAGTGCCCGGATCGCCGCCCGCAAGGCGCGCGACCTGGCCCGCAACCGCAAGGGCCTGCTGGGTGGCGGCGGGCTGCCGGGCAAGCTGTCCGACTGCCAGTCGACGAACCCGGAGGAGTGCGAGGTCTACATCGTCGAGGGTGACTCGGCCGGTGGCTCCGCCAAGGGTGGCCGCGATCCGAAGTTCCAGGCCATCCTGCCGATCCGCGGCAAGATCCTGAACGTCGAGAAGGCCCGGATCGACAAGGTCCTGCAGAACAACGAGGTCCAGGCGATCATCTCCGCCCTCGGCACCGGGATCCACGAGGACTTCGACGAGGAGAAGCTCCGGTACCACAAGATCGTGATCATGGCCGACGCCGACGTCGACGGCCAGCACATCCGGACGCTGCTGCTCACCCTGCTGTTCCGCTTCATGCGGCCGCTGATCGAGCGCGGTCACGTGTACGCCGCACAGCCGCCGCTGTACAAGATCCGGTGGAGCAACTCGCCGCACGAGCTGGCCTACACCGAGCGCGAGAAGGACGGCCTGATGGCGGCGGGCGCCGAGGCCGGCAAGAAGTTGCCGAAGGAGAACGGCACCCAGCGGTACAAGGGTCTGGGTGAGATGAACGCGCAGGAGCTGTGGGAGACCACGATGGACCCGGCCAACCGGGTGCTGCTGCAGATCACCCTGGACGACGCCGCCCGCGCCGACGAGACCTTCGCGACGCTGATGGGCGACGACATCGAGGCCCGCCGGAACTTCATCCAGCGCAACGCCAAGGACGTCCGCTTCCTTGATATCTAGGCCCGCCGCGTCCCCTGGAGCCGGGGCAGCCCACGGTTGCCCGGGCCCGGCGGACCCCTCGCAGCGCCGACCTCACCGACGTACTGACACGAACGGGACGAGCACCAGATGACCGAGACCCCCATTTCTCCGGGACACGACCGGATCGAGCCCCTCGATCTGCAGACGGAGATGCAGCAGTCGTACCTCGACTACGCGATGGCCGTCATCGTCGGCCGCGCGCTGCCGGAGGTGCGCGACGGCCTCAAGCCGGTGCACCGTCGCATCCTCTATGCGATGTACGACGGCGGCTACCGGCCGGACCGGGGCTTCTCCAAGTGCTCGCGCGTCGTCGGTGACGTGATGGGTCAGTACCACCCGCACGGTGACTCGGCGATCTACGACACCCTGGTGCGGCTGGCGCAGCCATGGGTGATGCGCGCGCCGATGATCCAGGGCCAGGGCAACTTCGGCTCGCCGGGTAACGACCCGGCCGCCGCGATGCGATACACCGAGTGCCGGCTGGCCCCGCTGGCGATGGAGATGGTGCGCGACATCGACCAGGACACGGTCGACTTCCGCCCCAACTACGACGGCCGCTCGCAGGAGCCGGTGATCCTGCCCAGCCGCTTCCCGAACCTGCTGGTGAACGGCTCGGCCGGGATCGCGGTCGGGATGGCGACGCAGATCCCGCCGCACAACCTGCGCGAGGTCGCCGCCGCGGCGAACTGGTGCCTGGAGAACCCGGACGCCAGCCAGGAAGAGGTCCTGGCGGCGTGCATGGAGCACATCAAGGGCCCGGACTTCCCGAACGGCGCCCTGATCGTTGGTTACAAGGGCATCGACGACGCCTACCGCACCGGTCGTGGCTCGGTCACGATGCGCGCGGTGGTCGACATCGAGGAGGACGCCAAGGGCCGGACCAGCCTGGTCGTCAGCGAGCTGCCCTACATGGTCAACCCGGACAACCTGGCGCAGAAGATCGCCGAGCTGGTCAACACCGGCAAGATGAACGGCATCGCCGACATCCGCGACGACACGTCGTCCCGGACCGGTCAGCGCCTGGTGATCGTGCTGAAGCGGGACGCCCAGCCCCGCGTCGTACTGAACAACCTCTACAAGCACACGCAGCTGCAGGACACCTTCGGCTGCAACATGCTCGCGCTGGTCGACGGCGTACCGCGCACGCTCAGCGTGGACCTGTTCATCACGCACTGGATCGACCACCAGATCGAGGTCATCCAGCGCCGGACCCGCTACCGCCTCCGCGAGGCCGAGAAGCAGGCCCACATCTACCGCGGCTACGTGAAGGCGCTCGACGCGCTGGACGAGGTCATCGCGCTGATCCGGCGCAGCCCGGACGTCGACGAGGCCCGCCAGGGCCTGATCAGCTTGCTGGACATCGACGAGGTGCAGGCCCAGGCGATCCTGGACATGCAGCTGCGCCGCCTGGCCGCCCTGGAGCGGCAGAAGATCATCGACCGGCTGAACGAGCTCGAGGCCGTCATCGCCGACCTCGAGGACATCCTGGCCGACCCGGTGCGGCAGCGGAACATCGTCCGCGACGAGCTGGCCGAGATCGTCGAGAAGTTCGGCGACGAGCGGCGGACCGAGATCATCGCGGCCGACGGCGACCTGTCCGTGCAGGACCTGGTCCCGGACGAGGACGTGGTCGTCACGATCACCCGCGGCGGCTACGCGAAGCGCACCAAGACCGACCTGTACCGCACGCAGAACCGCGGCGGCAAGGGTGTTCGCGGCGCCACCATGCGGGCCGAGGACGAGATCGGGCACTTCTTCGCCACCACGAACCACCACTGGATGCTGTTCTTCACCACCAAGGGCCGGGTCTACCGGGCCAAGGTGTGGCAGCTGCCCGAGTCCGCACGCGACGCCAAGGGCTCGCACGTGGCGGGCCTGCTGTCGTTCCAGCCGGACGAGGAGATCGCCCAGGTCCTGACGCTGCGCGACTACGAGCAGCAGCCCTACCTGTTGCTGGCCACCAAGCGTGGTCTGGTGAAGAAGACGGCGCTGACCGACTACGACTCGGCCCGGCAGAGCGGCATCATCGCGGTCAACTTCCGCGACGAGGACGACGAGCTGATCGGTGCGGAGCTCGCCTCGGCCGACGACGACCTGATGCTGGTCTCCAAGAAGGGCCAGTCGATCCGCTTCACCGCGAACGACGAGCAACTGCGCCCGATGGGCCGGGCCACCTCCGGTGTCACCGGGATGAAGTTCCGCGACGGCGACGAGCTGCTCTCGATGGCCGTGATCCGGGCCGGCTCGGAGGAGGACGCGCAGTACGTCTTCACCGTGACGGACGCCGGCTACGCCAAGCGCAGCCGGGTCTCGGAGTACCGCCAGCAGGGTCGCGGCGGTCTCGGCATCAAGGCGGTCAAGCTGAACGACGAGCGCGGCTCGCTGGTCGGCGCGCTGATCGTCGTCGACTCCGACCAGGTGCTCGCGATCAAGTCCAGCGGGCAGGTCGTGCGCAGCCGGGTGGACAGCGTTCCGGTCAAGGGCCGCGACACCATGGGGGTTAAGTTCGCGGGCGTCGGGGAATCTGATGCTGTGGTCGCGATTGCCCGCAACACCGATCTCACCGTCGAGATCGAGGGTGTCGAGGGCGCCGGGGAGGTTGCTGCCCAGGATGTGGACGGATTGCCAACCGAAGAGGCCCCTCAGAGCGTCCAGGATGATGACCAGCATTCGACGGACGTCGACGGCGCGGCTACCGTCGAAGATGACGAAGCCGGCCAGGAGGGCACCTGATGACCAACCGCGCGAGGCCGACATGGCCTGACGGGGCGGACAGCGGCAAATCCCAGCGGCCACCGCAAGGCGGCAACGGGAAGTCCCAGTCCACCCCCACGGCCACACCGACCTCCAACGGTCGTACGCCCAGCGCAAACGGCAAGAGTTCCGCCAACGGCAACGGCACCCCCGGCAACGGCCAGCCAAGACCCAGTACTCCGAACGGGCAGCCCAGCGAGATCCGCCAGCCCCGTTCGGGTGCTCCGGCGAACCAGCCGGGGCCGGCGAGCGTGGCCAAGCCGTCGCGGCCGCCGCAGCAGCCACCGGTCCGGCCGGTCGTGAAGCAGGCCCCGCCAGTGGTTCCGCCGTCGTCCCACGGGTCTTCCCAGGCTCCTTCGGCGCAGCGGCCACCGCTGGCGACCCCGAGTACTCCGGGTCGTCCGGAGCCGCGGTTCCCGGCTCCCACGGGTCAGCCTGGGGGCGGCGGCCAGCCCGCGACCCCGTCGTACGGGCAGACCGGTAAGGCGTCCACCGGCGAGTCCTTCGGGGACCGGGTGAACGCGGCCAAGCAGGCGGTCATCGACAAGGCCGGCGCGCTCAAGGAGGCGGCGACCTCGGGCTCTGACCCCAAGGCCCGGAGCGGCACCGAAACCAAGACGAACCGGTTCGGGGTCAACACGGACGCGAAGGTCGAGGCGCCCAGTGTGGGCGCCGGCGCGGCGGTCAGCGCCAGGGCGACCACCGGAGCCGGCAGGTCGACCTCGCCGAGCGTGAAGACGTCGACGAGGCATCAGACCCGCAAGGCCCGGCTGCGCCTGTCGCGGCTGGACCCGTGGTCGGTGATGAAGACCTCGTTCCTGCTGTCGATCGCCTTCGGCATCGTCGTCTGGGTCGCGGTGTTCATCGTCTGGTCCGCGATCGGCGCGGCCGGCGTCTTCGACAACATCAACAACACGGTGACGGAGGTCCTCGGTACCCCGGCGGCCGAGCCGTTCCGGATCGAGAACTACATCAACACCGGCAAGGTGATGGGATTCACCACCCTGCTGGCCTGCGCGGATGTGCTGATCATCACCGCGCTGGCGACACTCGGATCGTTCCTCTACAACATCGCGGCCACCCTGCTGGGCGGCCTCGAGGTGACGCTCGCGTCCGAAGACTGACGGCTGGAACCGGGTTCGATCGGGCCGCGGCCCGGCCCGATCGGAACCGGTTTGGGAGACAGGCGTTCAGTGCGGTAATCTCTCCCGGGTTCGACCCCGCAATGCGGGCCTATAGCTCAGACGGTTAGAGCGCTGCCCTGATAAGGCAGAGGTCACTGGTTCAAGTCCAGTTAGGCCCACCCCCGATCGACAGGCGATCCAAGGAGTCCCGGTGCTGAAGAAGGTTCTGCTGGTCCTGCTGGCCAGCATCGGTGGATACTTCGCTTACAAGAAGACCCAGCAGGCCCGCGCCGAGCAGGACCTCTGGGCCGAGGCCGTCGACCCGGTCACCCCGGGCCGCTGACCACCCCCACGGGGGCGTAGCTCAACTGGCAGAGCACTGCCTTTGCAAGGCAGGGGTTAGGGGTTCGAGTCCCCTCGTCTCCACAACCTCTTTTCCGCTGGTCAGAGCCTGATTCCTGGCTCCCTCCCTCACCGAGGTTGGCCGCCAGATCCGTCAGCGTGCCACATCAGCCCTCCACCTCGTCGTCGCCCTGGTCCTCACGAGCGGCGTCGATCTGGCGATGTCAGTGCAATTGCTGAGGCCATCACGTCGTTAGCGATGACGACGACTTCGTCAGCAACGCGCCCGGCTACCTCGTCGAAGATCTCGGCTCTGACGAGCGTTACGAGTTGCTGTCCGTAGCGCAACGCACAGCGACCCTGTTATGGGTACTTGATGGTCTCGTTCGCGGCGACGGTATCGAAGGGTGGATCGAATCGCGCTTGGCCAGCGGTCCGATGACGCAGTGGCAGCTCTGCGTGCGGTCGGCGCCACATCCCAGGCTGTGCACCTTGAACAGGCGTTCGCTCTCTTCCCCGATCGAGCTCTCGAGGACTCCCGAGTCGCGACTTTCAGCAATGGAATCCTGGACCCCGCATCAGGTGCGCTCCTTGCATGACTCTGAAGACGCGTACCTGGCTCGCGTGAGACAGGACGACCTGATCGACAACTACGTCCGTCCCTTCATCGCCAGTCACTCTGAAGACTTTCCACAGTCCGTCGACGATCTGTGAACCTTAGGCGCCGTACCGGCGAGTGCCCCTCTGGCGTCTCCTGATCGCGCTACGCGTGGGCTGAACGGCAGACGAGAAGACGCTCGGTTGGCCGATGCGCAGGCGCGCAGCAATTCTGCGCCAACGCGGGCTGGTTGTAGGTATCCAAGCTCAGTGGATCCCTCTAGCATTCGGCCGTGAAGAGCCAACGGATCGGTCTCGGGGTTGTGCTGGTCGTACTCGCAATCTGCACTGTGGGCCTCCTCGTCACCGATGGTCCGAGGGCGGCACTCTCACCCGCGCTGGGCGCCGTCATCAATGGCGTCCTCCTGTACAGGCTCGTGAAGCATCCAACGCCGCCGAGAATCTGGAGCAAACAGCGGTTCATCGCCTACGTGGTCGTTGTTGGGGTAGCCGGTCTGGTGACGGCGGCGGTGCTGACCTGGGTGGCAGTCGTCATCGTTCCTGACTGGCCGACGCGTCTCCTCGCCTTGGTCCTGATCGCACTTGTCCCAGTGGGTGCCCTCTGGGGAGTACAGATGGTCCGCAAAGAGGACCATGCCGCCCGGCAGGCTTTGGAAGGGGCTCCCGGTCAGGGGTGAGACTTGCTAACGGATTTGCTAACAAACGGTGTGGATCGGGGTAGACGACCAGGCGCACGGCGGGCCGGGATCGCGCTCAAGTTGGGGTAAGCGGATGCCTCGTGCGGACCGGTGTGGACGGGTCTGCGGCAACTTTGAATCTCGCAGACAGCGAGGCCCCCGAGAGGCCCGCGGAGGGGGCCCTGAACAGCCGTCAACGACCCTCGACCACTGGGCACAACTTGCGCTCAGGAGCGGGTGTCGTCGGCGTGCGGACGCTCACGGAAGCGGACTCGTAATGAGAAGGTCGTGAGTTCTCATCCGTCGGTTCCAGTCAGAGGCATAAGGGGATCGGCAGGTCGGCGGTTACATATTCGCCTGACTTCACCCGAACGGGGATCGGCGCAATCCCTGGGCCTTTGATGTCGTAACTGCCCGGTGCCAGTTCGAACTCGTAGTGCTGATAATCCTTGTCGCTACGGAAGGCGTGGCGCCTCACCAGGTTGCCGTTCTGATACACCTCCACCACCCGACTCGGCGTGAGATTGTGATCTGGCCCCGGGCCGTAACACGATGGCAGCAAGCCGCCGGCTGTGCCGGGACCGCTGGGCTGAGCGGCGCACGCCGCGAGCGTGAGAGCGGCCACACCGGCAAATACCGATGCTGCAAGACATGACCGCCGTCCTTCGTGCCCCATGTCGCCGCCCCCGATCCTGGAACCAGTGCCTTCTCCCTATACGCTGCCACGCTCAGTCTCGTTGTCCCATAGCGCAATACCGCGCCTGCGCTCCTATCGAGGTCGTTCGGCTTTCACCAGGACGTGCCCCTGAGGTGTCCCCGGAGGGCCCTGAACAGCCAGCAACGACCGCCGACCCTGAGTACGATCAGCGCTCCGGGTTGGCGGCCCGGCGCGGGAGGTGCTCAATGGAACGGACTCGTCTTCGTGGCCGTGGCGCGCCGTTCACTTGGACTTCCCCTTCTCCGCATGCTCAGAAGCGCATGGTCTTTCCGAGCGGGTCAAGGTCGAACGTCAACAGGCCGCGCTGAACTGCCGGCAGTCCGTTGAGGATGTCGGAGGCCTCGTCCGCGGAGTTGACCTCCAGGAACAGCACGATCCCAGGCACGTCACCCACCTTGAACGCGTACTCGGTGACGACTCGGTGCCGCACGAGCTCCCAGGCCTCCGTCGACACGCTGTTCTCGTCGAAGAACTTGGTGAGGTGCTCTGGCGTCATACCCTCTGCGATCCGTGAATTCGCCATGTAACGCATGCTTCCTCCAGTCCGCCTCAAAGGACGCCTAGGACAGGCAGCTCGCCCGAGCGCGGGTCATCGCCATGGTCGCACCGGAAGCGGGCGGCACCAACGGTCACGGTCCGCGTTCACCGACAACTTCACCGCCATTTGGCGGGACTGGCGGAGAGGTCAGGGCCGGGCTGTGTGGTGTGATGCGGCGCCTCGGCGCCAGCTGCGGACTATCCAGAGGACTCCGACGAGGCCGTTGAGTGCCAGGGCGGCGTCGTACATCACGTGGAAGACCCAGAGCTCCTTTGGTGTCGGAACCTCCTCCCAATAGCTAGCGTCCGGCCAGTCCGCGACCCAGCCGTTTCCGAGGAGTCCCTGGGTGATCCAGATGGCCCAGCCGTACGTCGCGTCCCATGCTCCGTGGAGTGCGGCGACGCCGGCGAGCGTCCAACCCACCCGCATGGTGAAGCGGAACCCGCCGTTGGCTCGAGCGGCGGCGAAAAGGGCTCCACCGAGCAGCGCGGTCCAGGTGAGGTGGCCGAAGGGGGCGAGCATGGCTCGCGACACCTCGGTCTGCAGGATGTTCAGCTCGGGGTGGTCATTGGTGTGCTGGACGTACGCATAGAAGGCGTAGCCCGTGCTTTCGAAGGCGGCGAAGCCGGCGCCGACAGTGGCGCCCAGGACCATCCCTCCGTGCACCGTGCGCTCGCGTAGCCGCCAGGCGACCGCCACCAGCACCGCACCCTTGGAGACTTCCTCGATCAAGCCGACGCCGAAGAACCCGAGCGCGTTGCCCACCGGCCCAGCCCCGGTGGGCAGCAGGTAGATCTCCGTCACGGCGGATACGACGACCCCGATCGTCCCGGCCGCGAGAAACCCCGTGAGGACCACGCTGGTGGTCAAGTTGCAGTCGTCCAGGCGAGCCAGCGCGAACGTCACGACCGTGATCGGCACCAGAAAGCTTCCGATCAGGAACAGGGTCGGTATCAGGATGGCGTCGTCGGTGACCGCCGTCACTCCAGCCGCCAGCACCCAGACCAGCACGCCGGCCAGGAGAACCAAAAGCCACGCGCGCTTCCCAGCGACGACGGGGATCTCCACAGGTTGATCGGCCACGCCCGGACTCTGACAGTCAAACGGCCACGGAACATCGTCCCCCGAGGGTGAGATCGCGTCCGCGCCACGGCCGCGTCGCCGGTCAGGGTCGGGGGACGTAGGTCACATTCGTGCTGCCTGACATCGTGGGCGGCCGTTTCGTCGGATCTGTGTAGCCAACCAGAACGGTAGAGGAGTTCGGCATGGATGCTCGTTTGAACCTTTTCAACGACCCGACCGCGGGCAAGGTGCTCAAGTACGTCGCCTCCGCGGGACGGGCGACCGCGGACTCGACGCTGCCCGCCGCGACGCAGGAGTTGGTGAGGCTCCGCGCGAGTCAGATCAACGGGTGCGGGTTCTGCACCGACATGCACACCAAGGACGCCGCCGCGGCCGGTGAGTCGGCGCTACGCCTCAACCTGGTGGCGGCGTGGCGGGAGGCCACGGTGTTCACCGAGGCTGAGCGTGCTGCGCTGGAGCTGGCGGAGCAGGGCACCCGCATCGCGGATGCGGCCGGCGGAGTCACGGACGAGGCGTGGGCGAATGCGGCCAAGCACTACGACGAGGAGCAGCTCGCCGCGCTGGTGTCGGTGATCGCCGTCATCAACGCCTTCAACCGGGTGAATGTGATGATCCAGCAGCCCGCCGGCGACTACCAGCCCGGCCAGTTCGGATAGCCGGCAGCGCCCGGACCAGAAAGCCCGGCGCATCACCCGAGGTTGACCGCCAGATCCGTGCGGCGATGGCGCCGTCGCCGCACGATCGCGGGCCTCAGGTCAGGGGTGTGGTTTCGAAGACCCGGAAGCCGCGGTGTTTGTAGTTCGTCAGGGCGTGCGGGTGATCGGTGGAGGACGTTTGCAGCCAGACGCGGGTGGTTGGTCGGCCGGATGGCGAGCTGAGGTTCCACGCGGTCCTGGTGGCGAGGGTCAGGAAGGCGGCGCCGTAGCCTTTGGACTGGAACTCGGGGAGCAGGCCGAAGATCACGATGCCCACGTCGCCGTTGGCGGCTGCCTCGAGTTCCACGAAGCCGGCGACGGCTCCCCCAACACGAGCGACCGAGGTGTGGACTGCCGGCTGGGACAGCTCGTCCGCCCAGCGCTCGTCTGTCCAGATACTCCGGCCGCCCGATCCCAGTGGCTCCCAGATGCGGACATAGACCGCGCGAATCAAAGCCGCAAACTCTGGACCGACCTCTTCCACGTCCAACGGAGCTGGTGCCGGTCGCCCGGGAGTCAGTTGCTCTGGAGCTGTCATCTCGAGACACGTGACAATCATTTCCCCAACCCCTCGGTGCCCGGGTCCGCAGTACGTGGACTGCCGGTCAAGCGTAAGCATTGTTGCCGGGGGCTACGAGGTTGTTGCCTGGCGCATCGAGTTTGAAACCCAAGACTGATTGCGGATCGTGACGATTACCGCGCGGATTGTCACGAGAGGATCGCCCGCGGGCATCGGGCTGTCCGCGGCTGTGGAAGCCGTCCAGGCACTGATCCCCCAACTCGGCCGCTCCTGCCAACTGCAATACCTGGTCGCGAACTCCCTAGGCGCGGTCGCCGGCGTCGGCTTGGCGGCCACGGTGCAACTCGTACTGCGCTCTGTCAGCGGGCCGCACACCCTGACGAGGCCCATGTACGTCGTGGAGCACAGCGCGGTACTGGCGGTTCGTAGACCGCCGGCGAGGCATCGCCGGGCCGAGCTGGCACCCGCGATGGCGAAGAGCTCGTGCCGCCTCCGACCGGTGGCCAGAGCTCGATGAGGGGGTCTGAATGGTTTTCCACAGGTTGTGGATGAACCGGGGGATGACCGGTCATAGTGCTGAAGATATCCACAGGTGGAGTCGTGGTCAGGGTCGGACGTCGAGGCCCAGCGACGTGGTGATCACCATCGCCTGGGTCAGGTCGACGATGGCGTTCTTCAGCTCCACGGTGAGCGGGTCGACGGTGGACAGGTCCGAGCCGCGCAGGTCGGCCCCGGAGAGGTCGGCGTGGTGCAGCCAGGCGCCGGACAGGTCCACGTCCCGCAGTGTTGCCTTGCTCGCCCTGAGCCCGGTCAGGTCCGCCTCGCGCAGTCTGACGCCGGTGAGTTCGACGCCACGCAGGTCCGCGCCGGGCAGACCGACGAACGACCAGTCTCCGCCGATGACCTTCATCAGGTTGTAGGAGCAGTCGTCGAACATGCTGCCCATCACCTTGCACCGCGTGAACGTGGTGTCGAAGAACGAACACCGCACGAAGGTGCAGTTCACGAACGCGGCGTCGGTGTGGGTGGACGCGTTGAACCGCACGCCGCGGAAGGTGCACTCCTCGAAGACGCCGCCCTGGTTCGCCACCTCGGTCAGGTCGGAGTCGATGAACAGCACGCGGGTGTACGTCTGGCCCGATGGATCTGCGTCGTCCCAGTCCCGGATCGTCGTCTCGGTCTTCGGTGCGGGTCGTCCGTGTTTGCGGTCAGCCACGGCACTCTTTTCGGGTCATCTGCAGTGTGGCCCCTCGGACCGACAGAGTTCAGCCGGCCGACGGGATCCAGCCGGCCGGCAGGGTTCGGCTGAACGACCAACCCAGGAGAGTGATCAGCGTGACCGGATCTGAGCGGGTGATGGTCTTCGGCGCCGGCGGCTTCCTCGGCAGCGCGATCTGTCGGCTGCTCGCGGACCGCGGCATCGAGCACCCGGGTGCCGGTCGGTCGGACCGCTGCCGTGGTCGATCACAGCACGTTCGAGAGACCTTCAGCTGAGTGGTCGTGGCAGCAGGCCGATACGACCTTGGTGCAGAAACAGCTCGGGTGGTCGCCCAGGATTCCGTTGGAGCAGTCGCTGCTCGACACCTGGACCGCCTGCCCGTCCAGATGACGGCTTCTGCTCGCCAGGAGAATGGTGGGGTGGAGATTCGCTCAGCGTGTCAGCCGGCGCCCGACCGTCGCCCTCCGGCGGTCAACGAGGATCTGGTGTTGAGCGGGCCCGGGTTCGTGGTGGTGCTGGATGGGGCGACTGCGCTGGCCGAGCTGGACTCCGGGTGCCGGCATTCGGTGGCGTGGTTGGTCGGTCGGCTGGGCGGGCAATTGGTGGTGCCGCTGCTCGGTGGATCCGCTGCCCCGCTGGCGGACCTGTTGGCTGACGCGATCGCCGCGGTGATGGCCGAGCACGTGGACAGTTGCGATCTGGCGAATCCGGACAGCCCTTCGTCGACGGTGTCGATCGTGCGAGCCTCCGCCGACCAGGTCGACCAGCTGGTGCTGGCGGATTCGCCGGTGGTACTGCGATCGCCCGATCAGCGGGTGGCGATAGTGGCGGATAACCGGATCGACCTGCTGCCGGAGTACACGTACGAGGCCGTGCGGCGACTGCGGAACCAGCCTGGTGGTTTCTGGGTGGCGAGCACCGAGCCGAAGGCGGCGTACGAAGCAGTCGCCGGTACTACGGACCGCGCGGACGTCGAGGTGGTCGCGATGCTCACTGACGGGGCATCGCGCTACGTGGAGCGCTACGGGCACACCTGGGAAGACCTGATCGAGGTACTCGACACGGCCGGCCCGCAGGAGTTGATCGATAGGGTCCGCGCTTACGACACCAAAGCAGCCGAGGGCACGTTCCGCGGCAAACGCCACGACGACGCCAGCGCAGTCCTCTGGCGTCTAACCCGGCGGACTCCAGCTACCTGAGCCGGGCGGCCGACCCCCATCCGCCGGTGGCTGCCCTCCCGGGTTGCCGTAGGAGGGGAAGGAGCGATTCCCAGAGTGGGGAGCGGGGCCGAAGCCGGGCCGACCGGGATAAGTCGGGCGCGGCGCGTACTGCGGCGGCTGCGGGTAGGCGACCGGGGCGGCGGGAGGCTGGCCTGGGTGGAGTAGGCCGAGCTCGGCGCCTCGGATGTCCTGCCAGGTGCTGACTCGGAGGAGGAGCAGCGAGACGGTGACGGCGGCGGCGATCAGCAGACCCGTGGCGACCGTGAACCCGATGTTCACCCCGAGGGCGACCCGGACCATGTCGTCCTGCAGGTCGTAGATGTCCACATAGTCACCCGTCGCGCCGGCCGCATCTGCCCGATCGACCAGTTGCACGATCCAGACGATGAAGCTGATCAGTACCGTCGCGGCGCCCGCGACCAGGATCACCCAGAAGCCGGCCCACGCGCCCCACCAGCCGTACAGCAGCGCGCGGATCTGACCCGACTTGGCCGCGCCCGGTTGCGCTGGTGGTTCGCTCGCCCGGACGACGTCCTCGACCACCTCCAGCGGATACCAGCACTGGACGATCGGGCAGATCCAGCTGCCAATCACCCAGCCCTGCGTGTGCCGGTGCGAGTCGAACCCGCCCGGCTGGACCGGCCGGAACAGCTGGGTATTTTCCCGGGCCTGCCAGAGCCAGATCAGGAAGGCGATTGCCGTGCCGACGAACAGGTACCCGACCAGATCCAGCAGTGGCCCGCTGTTGGTGATCGACTCGATGCCGCTGTCGAACTCGTCCTCGGAGACCAGCCCGTAGACGAACCGCTTGACGTCGTCGTACGAGTTCCACATCAGCACGACCTGGATCACGGCAGCGACCGCCGTCAGTCCCATCAGGCTGATGCTGACGAGCGCTATCCGCCGCAACGGCCGGTACTTCGGCGCCGCGACCACCGCCGGATACGGCTGGTACTGACCCGCCGGATAGCCCGGATAAGGCCCCTGTGGCCCCGGATAAGGCTGACTCACCTTCCTCACCTCCCCGTGGGACAAGTTATCCCAGCCCTGGGAGCGCCCACCCCAGTTATCCACAGCCCAGCGCACACCGGCCCGTCCGAGCTATCCCAGGCGCGCAGCTCAGACGGACGCGAAGGCCTCTTGCGCTGCTGGGAGGGCGAGAGCCCTGTCGGTGGCGGAGAGGCCGATTCGGGTACGGCGGTCGAGGAGGTCGTCTTCAGTCATGGCGCCTTCGTGGCGTACTGCGAAGCGGAGCTCGGCGTGGGTCGTCGCCAGGCCGGGCGCGATCGGCAGCAGCAGTGACGGGTCTCCCGCGATGACGTCAGGCGCCTCGATGCCATACCGCTGGACGAAGCGGGACGGCGCCCGGACGGCGGCCAGGTGGCCTCGGGAGGCGGCGCCGACGAGGGGGATGCGGTGGGTCAGACAGGGCCGGCGGACCTCGACCGACGACTGCGCGAGAGCGGTGTCGAGGACGTCCTGCGCCATCCGGCGGTAGGTGGTGAGCTTCCCGCCCACGATCGTCACGACACCCTCGGGACTCGTGATCACCGCATGCCGCCGTGAGATGTCGGCGGTCTTGGACCCGCCGTGGTGATGGCCAGTGTCGAGAAGCGGCCGCAACCCCGCATAGGTGCCGAGCAGATCGTCCCTGGTCAGCGGCACGCGCACGGCCGCGCTGATCGTGTTCAGCAAGAAGTCGATCTCGGACTCCGTGGCGTGCGGTACATCGCTCACCGGGCCCGGCGCATCCTCGTCGGTCAGCCCCACGTACACCCGGTCGTCCGGCGCGGGAATCGCCATCACCACCCGGCGCAACTCCCCCGGCACCGGAACCGTCAGCACGGCCGACAGCCCGCCGAAGACCGACTGCGGCAGCACCAGGTGAGTCCCCCGGCTGGGCCGCAGCTTGATGCCGGAGGCAACCTGATCCGCCCAGATCCCGGCCGCGTTGATGACGATCCGGGCGTCGACACTCAGCCGCCGGCCCGACAACTGATCCACCAGCACAGCGCCGGCGCCGGTCACCTGCTCGGCTGAGCACCGCGTGATCACCCTCGCGCCGTACGACGCGGCGGTGCGGGCGATCGCGACGACCAGCCGCGCATCGTCGTACAGCTGGCCGTCCCAGGTGAGGAAGCCGCCTCGCAGTCCCTCGGGGCGCAGGGTCGGGGCGTAGCGGAGGATCTCGGCCGAGCTGATCCGGCGGGAGTGCGGCAGGTAGTCGTCACTGGTCCGCGCGAAGGTGCGGAGCACGTCGCCGCCGAGGAAGGCACCGCGCAGCATCGCCGCCTGCGCGATCCTTGCCTGCGGCAACCACGGCGCGACCTGGGGGACCGGGTGGACGAGATGTGGCGCGGTGGTCTTCATCAGGATGCCGCGCTCGACCGCGCTCTCGTACGCGATCGCGACATGCCCCGAAGCCAAGTAGCGCAGACCGCCGTGCACCAGCTTCGAGCTCCAGCGGCTGGTCCCGAAGGCCAGATCATGCTTCTCCACCAGGGCAACGGTCAGCCCGCGCGCGGCCGCGTCGAGGGCGACCCCGACCCCGGTGACGCCACCGCCGATCACCAGCACGTCGACCTTGCCGGTCGTCTCGAGCCAGTCCAGCTCGCGCGTCCGCCGGGCCGCGTTGAGGCTGGCGTTGCCCACCGCGATCATGGCGTCAGGTACCTCGTCAGCATCACCCGCAGCTCCTCGTCCAGCTGTGGGTATTCCTTCGGCTCGGCGAGCACCGGTCCCGACACCGCCGATGCCAGCGAGACCAGGATGATCTGCCGGGACAGCCAGTCCGGGTCGCCGGTGCGGATCGACCCGTCCGCCTGGCCCGCCTCGATTCCCGCCTTGACCAGCGCGAGGTGCGCGACCGTGCTGCTACCCCGTCGCTCCAGCAGGTACGGCGTGAGGAACTCCGGGTCGAGCTCGATGATCTTGCGCATCAGCGGGTGGGTCCGGGTCTTCGCGACCACCTCGACGACCCCTTCGACCAGCCGGGAGCGTCCGTCCACGGAGTCGGGCTGGAAGGCCGAGACCAGCGCGGTGGTCCACTCCCGTGTCATCAGCGCGGCGACCACGGCCTGCACGTTCGGCCAGCGGCGGTAGAGCGTCGCCCGGGAGACCTCCGCGTGCCGGGCGATGTCGGCCATCGTCATCCGCCGCATCCCGATCGCGAGCAGCAGCTCGTACGCCGCATCGAGGATCCGCTCCTCGCCGATCGCGTTCGCCGGCGTGGGCCGGGTGGAGGCCGGAGCCGCTTCGCCGGTGCCGGTGTCCGCGGAGCCGCTGCCAGTCGAGCCCGTGGAGTTGTTGCCCGTCGAGTTGCTGTCGGGAGAACCGGGGCCGCTGGAGCCGGCGGCGATTTCGCTGCTACGCTGAGACATCACACGTCAGAGTGTATCAGCGACTCCGGCGTGTGGGGAACGTCCGGGAGAGGTGGAGACCAGGGGGTTTCACCTCTTCCGGACGGTACCGCCGAAGCCGACCGTTGGGGAGCCCTGAATGACCGAGTCCGACCTGCCGGTGGTGCATCTCACGCCCGGCCGCTGGGGCGACCCGACCCACCCGGTCGAACTCCCCGCCGCCGCCGTCGAAGCCCTCAAGCACCTGGGTGTCCGCCGCCCGGTGGAGGAGTCTGAGCCCGCCGTCGGGCGTACCGCGGACCTCGAGGTCGCCGCCCGGGAATCGCTGGAGAAGGTCCTCGGCGCGGAGCACGTGAAGACCGACTTCGAGACGCGCTGGAGTCACACCCGCGGCTATTCCACACCCGATCTCCTCCGCCACCGCGCGGGCGACACCTCGGACCTGCCGGCCGCCGTGGTCTACCCGGGCTCGCACGACGAAGTGCAGGCGCTTCTCACCGCGTGCGACGAGCACCGGATCGCGATCTCCCCCTACGCGGGCGGCACCTCGGTAGTCGGTGGACTCGCCCCACAGCGTGCCACCTTCATCGCCGTAGACCTGCGCCGCCTGAACAGACTCGTCAGCCTCGACGAGATCTCCCGCACGGCGACCCTCGAGGCCGGCGTACGTGGTCCGGCCGCGGAGGCGCTCCTCGCCGAGCACGGGTACACGCTCGGCCACTTCCCCCAGTCGTACGAAGGCGCGAGCATCGGCGGGTACGCCGCGACCCGATCGAGCGGTCAGTCCTCTGCCGGCTACGGGCGGTTCGACCAGATGGTGGTCGGGCTGACCCTGGCGACTCCGCGCGGCACGGTGGAACTCGGTCGCGCGCCGATGTCCGCGGCCGGCCCGGACCTCCGCCAACTCGTACTCGGCTCCGAAGGCGCCCTCGGCATCATCACCTCGGTCGTACTCCGAATCCGTCCCCGCCCAGCGGAGCGGTTCTTCGAGGGCTGGAAGTTCGCGTCGTTCGACGAAGGGCTGACCGCGATCCGCCGCCTCGCCCAGGACGGCCCGCTCCCGACCGTGCTGCGGTTGTCCGACGAGGCCGAGACCGCGATCAACCTCGCCGATCCGGATGTCCTCGGTGGCGGCACCGGCGGCGTACTGGCCATCGTCGGCTTCGAAGGCACCCGTACTGCGGTATGTCGGGCCGAGGTGGCCGAAGTCCTCACAGCCGCAGGCGGCGAATCCCTCGGCGAAGGCCCGGGTGAGACCTGGCGGTTGGGTCGTTATCGCGCTCCCTATCTCCGCGACCCCCTGCTCGACGAGGGCGCACTGGTGGAGACGCTCGAGACTGCCGGGTTCTGGTCGACCCTGCCGGTGCTGAAGGCGAAGGTCACCGAGGCACTGGTCAACGCGTTGGCCGAGCAGGGCACTCCTCCGTTGGTGCTCTGCCACGTGTCCCACGTCTACGAGACCGGCGCCTCGCTCTACTTCACGGTGATCTCCGCGCAGACCGCCGACGCTGTAGCCCAGTGGCGCCAGGCGAAGGCTGCCGCGAGCCAGGCGATCGCCGAGGCCGGCGGAACGATCACGCACCACCACGCCGTCGGCACCGACCACCGCGACGCCTACGTCGCCGAGATCGGCCCGCTCGCGGTCGAGGCCCTGCAGGCCGTCAAGCACGTGCTGGACCCGAACGGCATCCTCAATCCCGGGATCCTGCTCCCCGAGGTCTGACCTGCGTCCACAGTGGTATGCACAGCTGTTGATGACTTGCGCTAGGTAGTCGACCTATTGCGTCGAGTTAGCCCTTCCTTAAGGTGTGGCGAACCTTTGCTCCTCCATCCGCCCCCGAGGAAGGTGCAAGTTCATGTCCACGCCCCCACGCCCCGGGCGACGACTGACGGCCGCTCTGGCCGTCGGCCGTCGGCCGTGGGTCGCCCGGTCACCGCGACCAGTTCCGTGCAGAACTACGTGCCCGGCAACACCGTCGACGGAAACGCCAACAGCTACTGGGAAAGCGCGAACAACTCGTGGCCGCAATCCCTGACCGTTGACCTGGGCAACAGCCTTGCGGTGAAGCGGCTGGTGCTGAAGCTCCCCCCGAGCTCTGCCTGGGGCACCCGCACGCAGACCATCGCCGTACTCGGGAGCACGAACGGCTCGTCGTACAGCACGTTGGCGGCTGCGGCGGGGCGCACCTTCGATCCGGGGTCGGGGAACACTGCGACGATCACGCTGCCGGCAGCGGTGAACACTCGCTATGTGCGGCTGACCTTCACAGCCAACACAGGATGGCCTGCGGGTCAGCTGTCCGAGTACGAGGTCTACAGCAGCTAGATCTGACCGACGGCATCGCTGGGGCGGATGGGAAGCCTTCTGCACCGGCCTTTACGCAGATGACCTGATGCATGACCATGAGCAGCGATGCCGTGGTGTGGAGTGGCCCGGCCGTGGACGACGGAGAACTTCCCATGACGGTCACAGATACAGGCTGGGTTGACACCGGCAGCTTCCGGCCAAATCGCGGGCAGTTCCCGATCCGTGTCGAGCGGCATCTCAACAGCTTCGTCGGCGATCACCTTCCGGGGGTCACGACCGTTACGAATGCGACGCGCTACTACGCATTGCATGGGCTAGCCGCGAGGATTGCCAACGACGAGGAACTTGATGAGCCGGCGACCATCGATCTGCTGCGGCGCAGTGAGGCATTGCTCGCTTATGTCACTCATCTGCACGCCGCGGAACCAGGCCACAAGGAGCACACTCCATCTCCGCATGGCATCGACGCCATCCTGAGGAGTGCCCGCACGCCTTCCGGTGTCAATCTCCGCGAGGCGTCCCGCGTCTACTCGGACGCGAAGTGGGCATTTGCCAATCCGTATCGAGGCTCTGAACTCACGTTGAAAATACTCGCGACAGGGTCCTTCGCACCCGGTGAGTGGTACGACCATGCCGCCGCCAGTTCGGTCCTGCGCCCCCTCGTCGATGTTGCCCGGAGTGCATCGGAGGTGACCGATGTCGAGGCGGGGCAGCTGTCCCCGGCCTGCTTGTGCACCACGTCTGTCTCAGAGGACGGGGCCTGGCTGGGGCATCTGCTTTCGGGGGATCCCGGAAAGCCCCGGGACAACCCAACCGTAGGTGGTCTGCTGTGGCAGTTCGGGCGCTTGGTGGCTGTCGCATCCACCGTCGGCGAGGTCTCGGACGCCGATAGTCTGGCAGACCTCGTGATGTTCGAGCCGAAGCTCCGCACGCATCCCAAGCTCGCCGGTATGGTTGCCCCGCCGCGGTGGCAGGGAGCCCTGCTCCGCAAGGAGTCGGTCTACGCGCGACGGCTGATCTGGCGCGACATCAACCGGATGGTCGGGGGTACCCGCCCTGTCTCCGAACTCGTCGATGCGTTCGCAGACCGACTTCCCGCCGGCAGCGTCGCCGAGTTCCGTTCGGCTCTCCCCGACCGGCTCGACAAGGCTGGGCGACCCCGGGCTGCGGAGCGCGAGCTTGGGCATCTCTCCGAACTGGAGCAATGGCTCGCGCGAGTCGTGCTCGGGGCTGGTCGGCTGGCCGACTTGTCCGGCCACGAGCTCCGCGGCTTCCGTGGACCACAGGAACAGACCCGGGGGGTCTGGGAGGAAATGAGTCCTGGCTGGGTGGCCGAGGTCCTCGACAGGTACGCAACTCGATCGATTCGCGATCTGGGCCATCATCTGGCGAACGTGCTCATCCATCGCTCCCAGCGCGTCGCCCTATGGAAGTCCCGCTACGACCCTCGCAATCAGGTGCTGCGGTTTCCCGCCCGGCTCCACGTTCGCGACGGCATCGCCATCAAGATCTTCGAGGAGACGGCACCAGTCCCGGCGACGCGCATCCCACAGTACCTATCGCTCGCGCGCCAGGCTGGGATGTTCATCTCTGACGCCAACGGCAGACTGAGCATCGGACCGAACGGTGGTCGCCTTGCCTGAGCCCACCTTTCCCCGAACGCCCAGCCTGCTCGGACCGATCTTCGAGGAGGCAGGGACCGGCGATCGCCAGACCCGGGAGGCACTCTTCCTGACATTCAGCGTCGACCTCGGCTTCTTCGAGACCCGGCTGCTCGGGCCGGTTCGTGCAGCGGGTGCCGCGGTCACCGTCGTCGCCGACAGTAGAGTGTTCGCCCCCGATGCCCGAAACGTCCGTTCGGCCGGCCACGGATATGCGCTCGGCCTGGCCGCCATGGGAGGGGCATTCCATCCGAAGCTCACTGTCCTCGCCGGGCCCCAGCGAGCCTTGATCGGCATCGGCTCGGGCAATCTCACTCTCGGCGGTTGGCACGCGAACGAGGAGGTCCTGACGACCATCCGAGCCAGCCGCGACAACGGCGTGCCGACGATCGTTGCCGAGGTCGTCACCTTCCTCCGTAACCTGCCCAGCCGAGTAAAGATCAGTCCACTCGCGGTCGAGGGAATCACGCGAACGGCAGACCAACTCGCCGCACTTGTCGATGCGGGCGAGGCCATCGACACTGGGCATCGACTGGTGGACTCCGTGCGCGGCACCGTTTTGAGCCAGCTACCAGCGGAGCGTGTGGATGAGCTTGAGCTGAGCGCACCCTTTCATGACCTGCAGGGCGCCGCCCTTGCTGCCCTGATCCAGCAATATCACCCGAGCCGAGTCACCCTCCTCGCACAGCCAGGACGGGCGGTTATGAAGCCGGCCGCCCTCCAACAGTCCGCTCTATCTGGTGAGTGCGAGTTGCGATTCGTTCAGCTCGAGGGCGACGAGTCGACATCAACGCGCTATCGGCATGGGAAGGTGCTGACCGCCTCTCAGAACGCTGTGCCGGTTTGGGCACTTGTCGGCAGTCCCAACCTCTCCGCCGCCGCGCTTCTAAGGCGGGCGCCGGTCGGCAATTGCGAGCTCGCCGTGTTGTCAGTGACCGATCGTTCCCTCCTTCCGGATCCAACTGTGCCTGTCGCCGACGTACCCGCCTTGATCAACACCATTGCCGCTGGGCCCGATGGTGACGACGTGCTTCCGGCGTCAGCAGGCGTACGACTCCTGGAAGCCCGGGTCGTGGCCGGCGGCGTCGAAGTGGTGCTTTCGAGTGAGGCCACTGACGACGTCGTCGTCGAAGTGAGCCCGTTCCTGGCTTCTCCGGACGAATTCCACGAACTCGGGATCGTGAAGATCGGTGATATATCGGCCGTCTTCCCGGGCATCTTCTCGGCCGGTACACGGGTCCGCGCAGGCGAACAACTCCAGTTCCTCGCCTACCCGGAGTGGATCGTAAACCGGCTGCGGCCGACCGGCGCAGGGCGGCCGAACCACGACTGGACGATCCCAGAACTCTTCGCCTCCGATGCCGCCGCGGCACAGTGGCAGAGCGCCCTGACGAGGCTTCTGCTCACCCATGGCCAGGCTCAGCCGGTACCTGGGAGCGCAGCGGCCCTCGCCGGCCAGCCTTCCGCGGTCGTGACCTGGCGGACTCTTGACGAGGCGGACACCTGGGCGGCCTACTCAGAGGATGCCCTTGCTCGTCTGGGTATGCCGCTCTTTCAGCTCGCAGTCGGCGCGTCGGCGTCAAGGCCCGTGGGCGGCTCTCTGCCCAACGTCGCGCCAGCATGGGAGGACCGTTTCGAGGAGACCACCGAGGCATTCGAAGACGGTGAGACCGCCGAGACCGCCGAAGAGTTGACCAACACTGACCTTGAGGTCGCGGCGGCGCCAGAACTCGAGCCGCGCCAACGTTCCAGACTGCGGAACTGGGTGGCGGCATTGGTCGATCTGGTGCCGCAACTCGGACCGCTGGAGCAGATCGCGGTCACGCAACTGGCCATATCCGGATCCTCAGCGCTCATCTGGGACTGCCCCGTGGGTCCCTCCGGGTGGTTCGACCCGCTCGCCGCGGCCTTGGAATGCATGGCGCGGGACGACTGGCCTGATGCCGCCGTCGGCCAGGCAGCGGCAGTCGCCGCACTTGGACTCTTCCGACTGCGGATGGCGCTCCCGGCGCACGAGCGCGGATCTGAGGCGGTGCGGTTCTCCTTGATCGCTCAGAGACTGGCTCCACTCATCAAGAAGGTCAATCACGAATCGGTCGCCAGCAACCTCGATCTTCTCGCTGGCACGACCTTCGTCGCGCGCTCGGCTGATGATGTGATGTTCGAGGTCGGCGAAGCGATCTCGTCGGGCCCCGACAGAGCCGTCCTGCGCGTCCTCGAACGTCTCTTGCCGGGGTTGGAAGCTCAGTGGTCCAACGAACGAAAGCTCGTCTTGAGCGGCAACACAAGTAACCCGTCGCGCACGGCCGCAGAGGTGCTGTCCCATGCCACAGCCTTTTCGGAGCTCGCCGTCGGCGTGAACAGCGACAAGGGGCCCTGGGTGCTCGTCGTACGCATAGCTGGTCGGATCACTATCGTCGAAGGAGGCAAGCGTCCGACGACCTACAAGACATACAAGACCTCGGGGCTACTCAACCCGCTCAGTGTTCTTACTGAGCCGGAGCTGGCCCTACCACTGCGCCTCAGCACCCCACCATGGACCAAGCCAGATGCAGTCGACCTCGAGGTGCTTGCTGCGCTGGGAATAGAACCGCAGTCGGCGCTACCAACGGTGGGATGACGTCAATGCGATCGGGCGGATCGACTCCTTACAAGGTCACCGGGTCTGATCAGCTCTCTGCTGGATCACCTAGGGTCCACACGGGCGGGTGTGGACTGTCGGCTTCTAGCTGTGCTTGAGCGCCCAGTCCAGGGCGTAGTCGGCCACCTCTTCCCAGCCCGGTACGCCGCCGGTGAAGTGGGGGCGGCCGGGGAACTCGTGGTAGTCGGTGGCCGCGTTGCTCTTGTAGCGCTGGTAGTTCTCCTTGGTCATCGCCGGTGGCACGGTGTGGTCCGCGCCGCCGGCGATGATCAGGAGCGGGGCCCGGGTGTCGTTCTTGAAGTTCACCTTGGTGACCGCGTTCGGGTTGAAGTTCGCGGTCGCCGCCTGGAAGAGCGGGCGCGCGGTCGACGGCACGTGGTACTCGTCGTAGAGAGCGTCCGAGTCCGCCTTGCTCAGCGTGTTCGTGAAGGCGTAGTGCCACTGCTCCTTGGTCAGGCCGACGGTCTTGTTGCGGTTCAGGGGGTTCGTCAGCGCCGGGGCCGACGCCTTGAGTGCCGACAGCGGCAGCCGGAGTACTCCCTTGATCGGCGCCGGGTCGATCGCCACCCCGGCCGCGCCGAGTCCCCGGTCGAGCAGCAACTGGACGATCGCGCCACCGAACGAATGGCCCATCAGGATTGGTGGCGTGTCGAGCTCGCGGACCTTGCGGTCGTAGCTGTCCACGATCTCGGTCAGTCCGAGGCCGTTCATCACCGACGGGTCCCGGCGCAGGGTCTCCAGGTCCGCGTTCATCCGCGGCCATTCGGGAGCGATGACGGTCTCGCCACGCTCGGTGAAACGAGTGATCCAGTGCTGCCAGGACAGCGAGGACAGCCAGAGACCGTGGATCAGGACGATGGTTGCGGGAGTGCCTTCAGTCATACGTGCTCCTCGGGTCGCCTCATGCTCGCAGGCGGTCCTGGCCGAAGCAATGGATTCGCCGATCTCTTGACCTCAAGCTCTCTTGAGGTATGAGAGTGACGGACATGACTCCTGATTCTCTGACCCGTCCCGTTGCCCTCGTCACCGGCGCCTCCGCCGGTCTCGGCCTCGCCCTCGCGCACGGTCTGGCCGACCGTGGCTGGGCGCTGATCATCGACGCCCGGGGCGCCGACGCACTGAAGGACGCGGCCGACGCACTGGCCGGCCGCACTGACGTCGTACCGCTCGCCGGTGACGTCACCGACCCCGACCACCGGGCCGACCTGGTCGACGCCGTGGGTGAGCTCGGCCGCCTCGATCTGCTGGTGAACAACGCCAGCTACCTCGGCCCGAGCCCCCTGCAACCGTTGGCCGCCGCCGAACTCGACCAACTCCGGCGCGTTTACGAGGTCGACGTGATAGCGCCGATCGCCCTGACCCAGGCGCTGGTGCCGGCGCTGACCGCGAACTCCGGCATCGTGCTCAACATCAGCTCCGACGCCGCGGTGGAGGCGTACGAGGGTTGGGGTGGCTACGGCTCGGCCAAGGCTGCCCTGGACCACGCGAGCGCAGTACTGGCGCAAGAACACCCCGCGCTGGCCGTCTACGCGGTCGACCCGGGTGACCTGCGGACGGCGATGCACCAGGCGGCCTTCCCGGGCGAGGACATCTCGGACCGCCCGGAGCCGGCCACCGTAGTACCGGCCTTCCTGCAGCTGCTCGACAGCCGGCCGGCCAGTGGTCGCTACCGGGCGGCGGAGTTCGCCCCGGCGGTGACCTCGTGAGAGTCCATCCCCACACCAGATTCACCTTGCCCGACGAGCTGAACGCGGCCGAGCCGCCGGAAGCGCGAGGGCTGGCCCGGGACCGGGTGAGGCTGCTGGTCGCGGAGGGGTCGACCGTCACGCATACCCGGTTCGACCGGCTCGGGGAGTACCTGCGGCCGGGAGACCTGTTGCTGGCGAACACCTCTGGCACGCTGCCGGCGGCGGTCGACGGTTCGTGGATCACCGGCGCGGGAGTAGCTCCGGTGGTCGTCCACTTCTCCACAGCGCTCGACGACGGCACCTGGGTGGTCGAGCTGCGCAGCGGCGGGTTGCCGATGTTCGGTGGCAGCGCTGGCGACCAGGTGGAGCTCCCCGAGGGCACGCTGACTTTGCTGGAGCCGTACGACCCCGGGAGCACCAGGCTCTGGCGTGCGAAGCCGCCTGCTGCTGACGTGGTCGCCTACCTGGGGCGCCACGGTCGCGCGATCACCTACAAGTACGTCGACCGCCAGTGGCCGCTCGCCCTCTATCAGACGGTGTTCGCGAACCAGCCGGGTTCGGCGGAGATGCCCAGCGCTGGAAGGCCGTTCAGCTTCGAGCTGGTGAGTCAGCTGGCCGCGTCCGGAGTACTGATCGCGCCGATCCTGCTGCACTGCGGGGTGTCGTCGCTGGAGAGCTACGAACCGCCCCTGCCCGAGCGGTACGACGTACCGGAGCACACCGCGCGCCTGGTGAACTGGGTGAAGGCCAACGGCGGCCGGGTGATCGCTGTCGGGACCACGGCGGTGCGGGCGATCGAGTCGGCCGCACGGCCCGACGGATCAGTCGCAGCCGCAGGTGGCTGGACGGACCTGGTGCTGGGGCCGGATCATCCCGCTGCCGTCGTGGACGGGCTGATCACGGGCATGCACGCGCCGGAGGCTTCCCACCTTCTCCTGCTGGAGTCGGTGGTCGGGGGCGACGTCGTACAGCACGCCTACGACGCCGCCCTCCGACGTGGTTACCTGTGGCACGAGTTCGGTGACAGCTGCCTGATGTTGCGGAGCTGACCGCAGCCGGTCAGACCTTCTCGTTCTCGGCCGCCGGCTGCTGTTCAGCAATCGCCTCAGAACTCACAACCTCAGGGATGGCGACCTCGGGGGCCGCCGGCTCACCCAGCGAGGTCACTGCGCTGAAGTCGGCCGGCGGTCCGATCAGCGGTGGTCCACCCTCGTTTCCGGGCCGGGCCCGCTTGTCGACCGCCCGCGGGCTCACCGCTGCCACCACCGATCCGGTCGGCGGCCGCCGACGGCCTGTGGATGAATCCGCACCACCATCGAAGTCAGAGCTCTGGTCATCGTGAATGTCCTTACCTGCAAGAGGTCCCCCGTTGGGACTTCCATCCGTTAAGACGATCCACAGGTACCCAACGTCATGTCCCCGGACCAGACCGAAGCAAAATTGTGGCCTAGGCCCGAATTGATTCGGTTTTCAACGGCCATCCAGCTGATGGGGTCCGAGGAAGTCGTCGGTGAGGAAATCCCTCGGGAAACCGAGCTCGAAGTCAGTCGCGGACTCCAGCCGTCCGACGGCCTCGCCGGGCAGTTCCAGCTCGAGCGCGGCGAGGTTGTCGGCCAGCTGGGCAGGTGAGCTCGCCCCGGCGAGTGGGTGAACCGCGCGCGAGTGCGCCCGAGTCCAGGCAAGCGCCACCTGAGCCGGCGTCGCGCCCAACTCCCGAGCCACCTCCTGTACTGCGGCCAGCACCTTGCGCTCGCGTTCATCGGCGGCGGTGTCGGCGGATCGGCCCAGCCTCCCGTGCGCGAGCGGAGCCCAGGCCGCCACAGTCAGGCCGAACGCCTCGGCCATCGGCAGGAGTTCCCGCTCGATGTCCCGCTGCAGCAGGCTGTACGGCACCTGCAGCCCGCCGAACTCCGTCCAGTCGTGCCACTGGGCCAGGGTGTTCGCCCGGGCGACGATCCACGACGGCGCGTCGGAGATCCCGGCGTACAGGATCTTGCCGGACCGGACCGCGTCGTCGAGGGCGCGCAGGGTCTCCTCGATCGGCGTGTGCCGGTCCCAGAAGTGCACCCAGTAGATGTCCAGGTGATCCGTCCGCAGCCGGCGCAGGCTGGACTCGAGGGCGAGCCGGAGGTTCTTCCGATGGTTGCCTGCGGCATTGATGTCGGAGGGGTCGCGGGGCAGCGAGTACTTCGAGGCGAGCACGAACCGGTCGCGCCGCCCGGCGAGCACCTCGCCGACGATGTCCTCGCTGCCGCCGTACGCGTCGGCCGTGTCGATCACGTTGCCGCCGGAGCCGGCGTACAGGTCGATGATCGGGCGGGCCTGGTCCACCGAGCCGAACCGCATGGCGCCGAGGAACAACTCGGAGACCCGCAGGCCGGTGCGGCCGAACAACCGGTAGCGCATCAGCGGCCGTACCCGTGCAGGAAGGCGTGCACGCCGGTGGTGACGGCCTCGGTGATCTCGTCGGTGGTCAAGGTTTCTCCTCGGTAGGAGGGGTTGGCGCCCGAGATGAGCAGGGAGAAGTGGAGTGCCGCCCGGAGCGGGTCGTCCACCTCGAGCAACCCGTCGGCGGCGAATGCGGCGAACCGGTCGGCCAGCGCGCGGCGTACGGCGAGGGGGCCGGTCTCCTGCCAGGACTGGATTGCCTCCTGCGGGATGTGTCCGGCTTCGGCGTTGACCTGCCGGACGAGAGCCGAGTGCTCGGCGTAGTCCGGCATCGGCGCCCGCCAGGCCAGGCCGAAGTCGACCAGGTCGGCCTCGAGGTCGGTGACCTTGCGCAGGTGCCGGTCGATGATCTCCAGTTGCGCGGCGGCGACCCGGGCGGCGCTGTGCTGGATCACCGCGCGGAACAGTCCGGTCTTGTCCTGGAAGTGGTTGTAGATGGTTCGGGTGGAGACGGCGGCCTCGGCTGCAATCACGTCGATGCTCGCCCGGGCGTAGCCGTCCCGCGCGAAGATCGTAAGCGCGCCGGTCAGCACCGCCTGCCGCTTGTCCATCGATCACCCCTTGCGCTCAAGGTACAACGGGCGTTGTACTGATTACAACGCCCGTTGTACTTTAACCTCGCAGAGGAAGTCATGTCCTTCACCGCAGCAGAACTCGCGTACCTGAAGTCCCAGCCGCTCGCGCGGATCGCCACCGTCGGCCCCCGACGGCCAGCCGGACGTCGTCCCGGTCGGCTTCGAGTACGACGGCGCCTACTTCTACGTGGGCGGCGTCGACCCCGCGAAGACCCGCAAGGTGCTCAATGTCCAGGCGGGTCACGACCAGGTCGCCCTCGTCATCGACGATCTGGTCTCCACCGATCCGTGGTCGCCGCGGTTCGTGCGGGTCTACGGCACCGCCGAGGTCGTCGAACGCAGCGGCATGTTCGGCCCGAGCGTCTACCTCCGGATCACCCCGACGACCAGTTGGAGTTGGCATCTCGACGGCCGGGCTGCCGACCACTCCGACGACGACTTCGCGCCCCGCCGTACGGTTCACACGGTCAGCGGCCGAGCAGACCAGGCAGCGTCGCGGCAGTGATGACCTCGGTCTGACGCGGGAAGACCTGCTCGGTCAGCACCCGATGGACTTCGGCGTTGGGATCGGCACAGCAGTCGGCCAGCACGTAGAGGCGGTAGTCCCGGTCCGCGGCGTCGCGCACGGTCGACAGCACCACGCCGCTGGTGGAGACGCCGGCGAGGATCAGGTTGTCGGTGGTGCGCGGGTTGAGCAGCTTCGCCAGGTTCGTGGTGCTGAAGGCGCCGACCCGGGTCTTGGTGACCACGATGTCGCCCGGCTCAGGGGCCAGTTCAGGGATGATCGCAGCCTCCGCGGATCCGTCGGCGAGGCGACCCGACCCGGCCAGCACGGCGAACGACTTGTTCAGCGGAGAGACCGCGTCGTAGTCCTGGGCGCCGAACGCGACCCGGACGTACGCGATCCGCACACCGGCCGATCTCGCTCGCCGGAGGACCTGCGCCGTACGCCGGACCAGTTCGTCCGGGTCAGCGAGATTGCTCACGATGCCCGTCTGGAAGTCCATCACCAGTAAGGCGGTCCGCGTCGGGTCGAGGGGCATGGTCATGCTTGGCTTCCTCCGGTGAGCGGGCGAACTGAGGTACGGATGACGATGTGGGTGCCCAGGAGTTGGCGCTCCCGGCCGGAACCGGGAGCCGGGCGTTCCACCGCGAGGCGAACGGCCGCCTTGCCCATCTCTTCGTGCGGCATGTGGACGGTGGTCAGCGGTGGCGAGAGCTCCTGCGCGACCGGGATGTTGTCGTAGCCGACCAGGGAGATGTCGTCGGGCACGCTGAGGCCCTTCTCCCGCAGGGCGGCGAGAGCACCCGACGCCATCACGTCGTTGTGCGCGAAGATCGCGGTGAACCGCAGGCCCTCCGACAACGCGCGCAGGCAGCCCTGGTAGCCGCCGCTGCGGTCGGCCGTGTTGGCGATCACCAGCGCGGGATCGATCGCAGTACCGAAGTCCTCATGGGCTTTGCGGTATCCCTCGACCCGGCCGATCGTCGTCGTCGATCGCTCAGGTCCGGTCAGCGTCAGGATCCGCCGGTGTCCCATCGACAGCAGGTGGCTCGTCACCGCGTAGGCCCCGCCGCGATTGTCGTACTCGACGACCAGAGCCGGTACGCCGGGCGCGAGCGGAGGCCGGCCGCAGAGCACCAGCTGGGAACCCCTGGCGTGCAAGGCGCGAGCGTGCTTCTCCATGCGGTGCTCGTACTCGTCGGTGAGCTCCACACCGCCGACCAGGATCACCGCCTCGACGTCGTCCTGCTCCTCGAGCCGGGCGAACACCTCCTCCTCGCGGCGCAGGTCACCACCGGTGATGTAGACCGCGCTGAGCCGGCCGTAATCACCGGCGGCCTCGGCGACGCCGGTGGCGACCAGGCTGCGCAGCGGCGACACCACGTCCGAGACGATCATCGCGATCGACGTCGCCGGGGCGGACCGCTTCGGCGCGCGGGAGGTGACGACGTACTGAAGTTCCTCGACGGCCTGGAGCACCTTCGCGCGCGTCGGCTCGGCGACCGGGTAGTCGCTGGTCAGCGCGCGGGAGGCGGTGGCGACCGAGACCTGGGCGCGCCGGGCGACGTCGCGCAGGGTTGGCCCGCGTCGCGTCGGTGCCCCCTCGATCTCAGCCATCAGTCCTTCTTACCTGATCCCGGTGAAAATTGCGTCGAGGTCGAACTCCTGCTCGCGCCCGTCCGGCCACGTCACCGTCGCGACCACGCCGTCCACGCTCGCGCTGACGGTGTCCTCCACCTCGACACCGCTCAGCGAAGCACTCGCCACATAGACGGTGTTCTCCTTCGAGGTCGTGCCGAGCAGCTCGGGCACGACCGCCCATTCGCCGTACGCGGTCCCGTAGGACGCGGACACCGAGCCGGCCGATTCCCAACCGTGCAAGCCGGACACATTCGACCGAAGTCCCCCGGCCTGTACGCCGACAGTCGTACCGGCGACGGCTTGTTCGAAGTCGGACGGGTGTGACCCCGCCACCGCCCAGCCCGCCAACCGCACCGGCAGCGCGGGCGGAACCCAGACCAGCCGGTGGATCCGTACCTCGAGCGCACCCTGCACCGCGGTGATGCTGTCGATCCGCGCCGACGGCAGCACCGGTCCACCGTCGGCCGTGTCGCTCCCCTCCCACGGCGAGAACCGGGGGAACCGCGGCGCGTGCCAGGACGCGAGCCAGTTGTCCCCCGCCGCGGTGTTGTGGATCCGGCGCCGCGCACTCCAGACCCGGCGGATCTTCACCTGCAGGTCGTTGTCCGACGGATCGTGCAGCGAGGTCGGCCCGGTCCGGGTCGAGTAGCCGAAGCGCGAGTAGAGCGGATCAGGCGCTCCCGCGTCCGCGGCGTCCGGCTTCAGGTGGTCGCTGCCGTGGTTGTGGACCCGCACGAGTCCATCAGCCGCCGTGTTCTGGATCAGCAGCCCCGCCGGCGCCACCGCACGCACGTAGTCGGCGCTGTCCGCGGGCAACTCCTCTTCGGCCGCCGTCCAGACCGGATGATCCGCTGGCAGCATCAGCGCCAGGAACCCCTTCGACGCCCAGTACGGCGAACCCGGGCCGGAGTACCGCTGGATGGTCGGCAGGTGCTCGCCGTGCCACCCGAGCGAGAGGACGCCGTGCTCCGTGATCGAGCCGCGTTCGACGAAGTAGCGCAGTCCCGCGGACAGGATGCGCCGCGACTGGCCGGGGCTCAGAGGGGTCTGGCTCGCCATTTCGCCGAGAGCCACCGCCGCCAGGGTCGCCGTACGGTAGGTCATGCTGCGGCCGTAGTACAGCGGTGAGCCGTCGCGGTCGAAGGTCTTCCCGAACGTCTCCAGGAACTCCTTCAGCCGTGGCCCGAGCTTCTCCTCGAGCGCCGTCAGGCCGCGGAGGTGCGCGTGCAGCACCGGGTAGAGGTGCATCGCCCAGCCGACGTAGTGGTCGAACGCGTCGCCCGCGCCGTCGCTGTACCAGCCCTCGCCGCGATACCAGCCCTCGATCAGCCCGAGGGCCCGCTCGATCACGTACTGGGTCTGCTCGTCCGCGCGGCCGACTCCTTCGAGGAAGCTCGCGATCGTGGCCGGGAAGAGGTACCAGTTGTTCGGCGATGGCTCCTGCTCGATCGTCGCTCGGAACCAGGCGGCCAGGCGGTCCTGCTCGTCGGGCGCGAGTCGTCCCCAGGTGTCGTCCTTTGTGAGGTGCAGGCTGAGCGCGATGCCGGCCGCCTCGACGTGCGGCTGCCCGGTCCGGCCGATGTGCCCGACCACCGGCCAGGACTCGTCGTCATCGGCACCGACCGTGCGGGTGCCCGCGACCAGGCCGTCGACGTACCTCTGCAGGTGGCCGTTCTTGTCCGAGCCACCCGCGTGCAGGAAGGCCGCCAGCAGGAAGGTGCGGGCGAAGCCTTCGAGCCCGTCGGTCGCCGGCCCTTGCTGGGACGGACGGCCCGGGAAGTTGATCCGTGCGCCCTGCGGGGACCGGTAGGCGTCGGCCGACTGCAGCAGGTGGTCGGCGACGGCGACCCAGTGGTCGCGGGTCAGCCCGGTGTACGGGCTCAGAGCGCGGTCCTCGTCGGGGAGTAACGAGCCCAGCGGTCCGGAAACCTGTAGCGGGGGCAGCACGGGTTGCATGGATTACCTTTCTTCGGCGGCGGAGATCCAGTTCCAGGTGGCGGGCAGGGCCTCGTCCAGCGGCGGCAGGTGCGGGTGCCACTTGAGCTCCCACTCCAACGAAAGCCAGTACTCCGTGCCCCGCAACGCCACCAGTAGTTGGTCGATCGGGTAGTCACCAGCACCGATCGGCACCGGCTTGTAGTCCTTGGCGGAGTCCTCGTCCTTGATCTGGACGAAGTCGATCCACGGCTTCAGCAGGTCGAGCGCCTCGGCCGGCGTCTCACCGTGGCTCCAGGTGTGCGCGCTGTCCCAGATGACCCTGGCGTTGTGCCCCGGGACCTCGCTGTCGAGCAACCCGCACAGCGCGGTCATCCTCCGGCCGGCCGAGTGCGAGTCGTGGGTCTCCAGCAGGATGGCGACCTCCCGCGGTGCAGTCGTGACCTGGTCGAGCGCGCGGATCTCGCCTGGCGTGGGCGAATCACCCGCCTCAGACGCCGTACCGGGGTCGTCGCCTGGGAAGACGCGGACGCCGCGAGCGCCCAGGTCGGCGGCGAGTTCGAGGTGCGCTTCGAGGGGTTGCTCCTCGACCGCACACAGCTTGACGTAACTGTTGATCGCGAGGATCTCCAGTCCGGCGTCCTCGATCCGGGAACGTAGGTCGCGGCGTTCCGGGGTGGTCAGACCGGTGTGGGTGAACTCGTCGTCCGCGGTGCGGAGCTCGAGGCCGGAGATATTGTTGCCTTGAGCAAGTTTCAGGACGTGGTCGAGAGATGCGCCGGGGCAACCCAGCGTGGAGAAGGCGAGTTTTGTCATCCCTTGATCCCTGAGGTAGCCATGCCCGCGATGAAGTACCGCTGGCCGAAGATGAACAGCAAGATCATCGGCAGCGTAGCGAGTGCGGACATCGCCATCAGGAACGGCCACTGCACACTGCTCGAGCCCTGCGCGAAGGTCGCGAGGCCGAACTGCAGCGGCCGCAGGTTCTCCGAGCTGGTCGCCACCAGGGGCCAGATGAAGCCGTTCCAGGCGGACTCGACGTTGAACAGCGTGATCGTGACGAACGCGGGCGCGGCCAGCGGCGCCATGATCCGGAAGAAGATCCCGATCTCGGAGACGCCGTCGACCCGGGCCGCGTCGGCCAGCTCGGCCGGCAGCGAGACGAAGAACTGCCGGGCCAGGAAGGTGAACAGCGGCGCTGAGACGAACGGCACGATCAGCGCCGCCCAGGTGTTCAGCCAGCCGGTGCCGCCGTTGCCGAGGATGTCGTTGCCCCCGGCCAGCGGGATCCGCCGGACCACCAGGAACAGCGGCACGATGAGCACCTGGAACGGCACGATCAGCAGCAGGATGAAGTAGTTCAGGATCCCCTTGCGGCCGCGGATCGGGAGTTGCGCGAGCGCGTAGCCGGCCGCCGTACAGAACAGCAGGACCGGGATGGTCTGGCCGACCACGACGATCAGGCTGTTGCGGAAGTACGTCGCGAACGGCGCCGCCTTCAGTGCGTTGACGTAGTTCATCCACTCGACGTGGTTCGGCAGCCAGGCGAAGCCGTTGACCTCGTTGAGCGTCTTGAACGACGTCAGGATCATCCACAGGAACGGCACCACCATCAGGAAACCGCCGACGGCCAGCACCACCATCAGGGCGGCTCTGCCCGGGGTCAGTCCCGGTCCGGTACGGCGGGCCGTGGCGCGGGCTGGAGTACGGGGTGCGGCGACGGTGCTCACAGGTCCTCCCGGTTGCGCATGCTCAGGCGGCCGACGCTGATCAGCAGGCCGACGAAGACCAGCATCACCACGGTCTCGGCGGAGGCGTAGCCGATGTGCAGCCGCTCGAACGCGTTGCTGAAGATGTCGAAGGTGAGCACGTTGGTGGCGTTCGCCGGGCCGCCACCGGTGGTCACGTAGATCAGGTCGAACACCTGGAACGAACTGGCGATCGAGGTGACGAGAATGAAGAAGTGCACCGGCGCGAGACCCGGCCAGGTGACATGCCAGAAGGTCTGCCACTTCGAGGCGCCGTCGAGTTTGGCCGCCTCGAGCAGATCCTGCGAGATGCTCTGCAGCGCGGCCAGGTAGATGATCATCTTGGCGCCGAGGCCCTGCCAGATGCCTACCACCATCAGCGCTGGCAGCGCGACGGACGGATCGGTCAGCCAGCCGGAGCGCGCGACGCCGAAGAAGGAGAGCACCTGGTTCCCGAGCCCGGCGGCCGGGTTGTAGATCCACAGCCACACCGCGGCGACCGCGACGGTCGAGGTGACCACCGGAATGTAGAAGAGGGTGCGGAACAACGCGCGGCCGGGGATCTTCTGGTTCAGGCCGATCGCGACGGCCAGGGACAGCGCCATCGCGACCGGGACCACCGCGACCGTGTAGAGCAGCGTGTTCTTCAGTGCCTTCAGGAAGTCCGCGTCCTGGAACAGGTCGAGGTAGTTCTTGATCCCGATCCAGTCGCCCTGCCCGGCCACCCGGGCGTTGGTGAAGCTCAGGTAGATCGCCATCAGGCCGGGGATCGCGATGAAGATCACTGAGTGGACCAGCGACGGCGCGAGCAGGATCCAGCCCGCCCGGGCCTTCGCCCGCTCCACTCCGTTGCGCCTCGGCCGGGCCGGCTCCGGAGTCACCAGAGCCGGCCGCTCGACGGTTTGCGCGGTCACTTGCGCGCCACGGTGTCGAGTTCCTTCAGCGCGTCGGCCGCGGACTTCTTGCCCAGGATCACCTCGTCGAGCGACGGGCCGAACTTGGCCCGGAAGTCGAGGAAGGTGGCGCCGCCGTACTCGAAGACCG
Source organism: Kribbella qitaiheensis (assembly GCF_042657745.1). GTDB lineage: Bacteria > Actinomycetota > Actinomycetes > Propionibacteriales > Kribbellaceae > Kribbella > Kribbella qitaiheensis. The sequence continues at coordinate 407,605 of NZ_JBHSKE010000006.1, forward strand.
CCTTGTCCAGGTTCTTCCAGGCGAACGAGCCGGCCGGGTTCGACTTCACGAACGCGGAGTCACCCGCGTCGCTGCTGATCGGCACCCCGACGTCGAGCTTGGAGATCGTCTCCTGCGACTTCTGGTCCTGCATCGCCTTGATGAACGCCAGCGCAGCCTGCGGGTACTTCGTGCCGTCGCCGACCGCCGCGACCCGGCCACCGACGTACATGACCTCCTTGCTGTCCTTCAGGTTGAAGTAGACGAGGTCCTTGCACTTGGCGCCGATGCCCTCGCCGGAGGTGCCGCAGTCGACGTACGGGCTGGCGAAGCCCATTGCGGCCTCGCCGGTGGTGACGAGGGCGGTCTTCGCGCTGTTCTGGTAGCCGTAGGTGGACGACTTGTCGACGCTCACCATCTGGTGGACCAGCTCGAGCGCGTCCGTGCCGCGAAGGTCGGCTGGCCGTCGGCGTCGAACATCTGGCCACCCTTGGCGCCCATGAAGGCGACGAACTGCTGGCGGTAGTTGCTCGCCGGGGCCCAGAAGTCGAAGCCGGTCCGGGTGAGCTGGCCCTTGGCGTCGCGCTTGGTCAGCTTCTTCGCGTCCTCGCGCAGTTCCGCCAGCGACTGCGGCGGCTTCGCCGGGTCGAGGCCGGCCTCGGTGAACGCGCTCTTGCTGTACGCGAGCAGCCGCGGATTCGCCACGATCGGCACGGCGTACAGGTCGTTGTCGAACTTCATCGGCGGGACGAACGCCGGGTAGACCGTCTTCTCCAGGTCCTCGGTCTTCACCCCCAGCTTGGTCAGGCTCTGGATCGCGCCGAGGTCGGCGAGCGGCTGGACCCAGCCGATGCCGGCGCTGACCACGTCGTAGTTGCTGCCGGCGGACAGCGCGGTGGAGATCTTCTGGTTCAGGTTGTCGTACGGGACGAAGTCGGGCTCGACCTTCATCTGCGGGTACGTCTTGTGGAAGATGTCCACGATGCCCTGGAAGACCGCCTGACCTTCGTTGTCCGCGGAGAAGTTCGGCACCACCACCCGCAGGGTCCCGGTCGCGGTCGCCGGATCCTGGCCCTCCTGGGCCGAGTCGCCGCCACCGCTGGAACAACCGGCCAATGCCGCCATCGCGACGGCCAGAACCGCTGCCCCCGCGGCCTTGAGTCCTCGCTGCATACCCTTCACCACTTCCTGTCCGCGGCCTCGTCGGCGGGCCGGTAAACGCTTCCCGCTACAGTAGGCATTTCTAGTATCGTTTCGCAATACCCGGCTAACACTATGGGAACGAGCTAGAAACACGATCAGCTGTTACTACTGGAAGGTCCGTCCATGATCGCTGTCTTCGTCGATCTGCCGCCCGTCCTGGAGACCGAGCTCTTCGGCTCCGAGCTCGAGCGGCGCCTGGCGCCACTGGCGCGGGTGGTGCGTCCGTCCGGTCCGCCTGGTCCGGACGAGCGGTTGGCGGCGGACGTGCTGATCACCGGTTGGGGGTCGCGGCCGTTGCCCGCCGATCCCGGCGAGCGGCTGAAACTCGTCGTCCACAGCGCGGGGACGATCCGCGGACTGGTCCCGCCCGGCCTGCTCGAGCGCGGGTTGCGGGTCAGCCAGGCGTCGGCCGGGATGGCTCAAGCGGTCGCAGAGCTTGCCGTGTACATGACGATCTCGCGGCTGCGGGATCTCGATCGGGTCGACCGAGTGATGACCGGCCGGCGCGACTGGGCCGGTGCCGGCTTCGGCCTCGGGCTGACCCTGGCGGAGACGACCGTGGGCGTGATCGGTGCGAGCCGTGTCGGGCGGGCCTACCTGAAGTTGGTGGTCGCGGCCGGCTCCGAGGTTCTGCTGCACGACCCCTATCTGGACGAGAGCGAAGCCAAAGAGCTCGGCGCTCGGCTCGTGCCGCTCGAGGTACTGCTGGCCCGGTCGACCGTCGTCGCTCTGCACGCGCCTGTCACCGCGGAGACCCGGCACATGATGGGCGCGGACGAGCTTGCGCTGATCCCGGACGGCGGCGTACTCGTCAACACCGCCCGGTCCGCGCTGGTCGACACCGAGGCGCTGCTGGCCGAACTGCGCACCGGGCGGTTGAGCGCGGCGATGGACGTGTTCGACTCCGAGCCGCTACCGGCCGACTCGGAGTGGTGGCAGCTCCCGAACGTGCTGCTCACCCCGCACCTCGGCGCGCAGACCTGGCACTCGCGGCGTACCCAGGGCTCGATAGTGGTCACGGAGATCCGCCGGTACTGCGCGGGGCTGGACCTGCAGCACGAGGTCTACCCCTCGACGTACGACCTGATGGCCTGACGTCTCGACGGGCCTGCTGGTTAGCCGGCCTGGGTCAGACCCAGCGACGGCGGGGGTGGGTCCGGGGTGCCGTGATCTCGGACTCGTCCTTCTCCGGCTCCGGGGCGGCCGGCTGGGCCGGAGCCTCGTAGGAGTACGGCGAGTTCTGCTGGTAGTCCGTGGCCGGCTGGTCCGAGTAGCTGGTGCCGTACTCCGGGGTGGAGTAGTCGGTGCTGTAGGACTCCTGCGTGTAGTTCGGGCTGTACGACGTGTCGTAGCTCTCGCTGTTGTAGTCCGACTCGGTGTACGAGCTCTGCTGCGACGAGTACGAGGAGTCGTACGTCGAGCTGTAGTTGTCGTATGTCGAAGGCTCCGAGGAGTACGACTCGTACGAGGACGGGCTGTAGTTGCTCTCCGGGGTGTACGTCGACTCGGGCGCCTGCGGCGTCTCCGGCTCGGAGTACTGGTACGACGTCGAGTAGTCCGAGGTGTACGACGACTCGTAGGTCGACGGGACCGCCGGGGCGTCGTACGCGGGGTACGTCGGCTCCGGGGCGTAGGTGGGCTCCGGCGTGTAGGACGGCTCGGGGCCGAACGACGGGACCGGCGGGAGCGGCTTCGACGGGGTCAGGAAGTCGTCCGGCTCGGAGATGGCCGGCGCCTGCTCGTAGTAGCTCGCGGAACTCGGCACCGCGGCCTGGACCGCGGACGGGCTGTCCACCGCGACCCGAGCGGCCCTGCGACCGGCGCGCGCAACGGGTGCGGGCTCAGGCTCGGGTGCGGGCTGCGGGGCCGGTGCGACCGGCTCGGCGGAGGACAAGTAGTCCGAGGAGTTGCTGTAGGACGACGAGTAGGACTCGGAGTACGAGCTGGCCCAGGACGGCTCCGACGGCTCGGCCGTGCGGGCCGCGGGCTGGTACGGGTCAGCGGTACGGGCTGCGGGCTGGTAGGCGTACGGGTCGGGCTGGACAGGCGGCGGCGGTGCGACGGTCTCGGCCTGCCAGCTCGGCAGCGGCGCGGACAGCAGGTCGTCGTTCGCCGGGGTGTACGGGTTGGCCGGGGTCGACCAGCTCGGGGTCTCGAGGCCGGCGGCCGACTGCCGGTAGGAGGGAGTCGCCTCCTCGACCTGGCCGGTGTCCTCGCGCCAGCTCTCGACCGGGCTGAACCGCTGTGTCGCCGGGCCGGCGTCCTGCGTGTCCTGCCAGGTCTCCACGACCGGAGCGAACGGGCTCCACTTCGGCGCCTCTTCAGCCGGCGGGTTCACCGGCCCACCGAACGACGAGCCGCCGGCGAGTTGAAGCTGACGCTCCCGTACGGGCGGCGCCGCGATCGGCTCGGAGATGACCTGCTGCTCCGAGGTGTCGTCGTCGGCCATCACCCGGCTGACGTGGTAGCTCGGCACCGCGGCGATCCTCGGCTCGCGCTGGTCCCACCACGGGATCCACTCGCGGGTGGTCTGCATGGTGGTGATCTTGCGGATCACCAGCGTCGCGCCGACCGCGGAGATCGCGGTCAGCACGAGGGACGCGGTACCGGCCAGGGCGATGCCGCGGAGCGACCCGACGGTCGCCTCCATCCACATCAGCGCCCGGCGGATCACCACGTCGAACACGAGAGCGCCGACCCAGGCCACCCACCACACGTTCGTGAGGACGGGCTTCCTGAGCCGGCGGAGGTCGTCGGCGTAGACGGGAGTCTTCGGATCGCTGGCCAGCCAGACGTCGTCGACTATCTGCTTGGGATACCAGAGGTTCGGCCCCGGGCAGAACCAGCTGGCCAGCACCCAGCCGTGGCTGCGGCGGTGGTCGGCCTGGCAGAAGACCTCGGAGTTGACCCGGGCCCGCCACAGCCAGATCACGAAGACCACGGCGGCGGCGACGGAGATGATGACGTTCGGGATCGAGGTGATCCGGGCGATGCTGTCGGCGCGATTCAGATCCGCGTCGTCGACGTTCGGTCCACCGGTCAGGTACGTGTGGACGACGCCGTAGGTGTTCCAGTCCGACCAGGTACAGAGCAGATGCGTGAGGGTCGAGGCTCCGAGGAGGCCGATGGCGATCCGGCCGACAGCGCCTACCTCCTGAAATTCTTCAGGCGAGTGTGGCTGCCACTCATCGTTTTCTTCAACAGCAGAAAGCACTGCTCGTTGCGGGTGGCTCACGTCGTGCGTCCCTCGCGTTGCTGGAACTCCGTCTGTTCGGCGTTTCGATCGAATCCTGCCCCCGCGTGACCGAGCCACATTGATACCACGAAGTAAGTACTCGTGTGGAGTCGATGCCAGCACGGAGGGTATCGACTTAACGCGGTCTTTTCGTACGCCCATCACCACTTGTAACGACGGACTCGACGGTCCGTGACGGTTTGGTTTACCGCGCAGGAGGTTGCCACGGTCCGTTCAGCGGGTGCTGAGCGGGGTCGCCGGCCCACCACGGGATCCACGGCCGGCGGATCTGCAGGTCGTTGATCCGCTGGACGAGGATCACTGCGAGTACGGCCGCGGCCGTCGTGCTGAGGGCGGAAATGCTGGACATCACAGCGTTCGTCCGGAGTTCGGAGAGTCGGGGTACCCCGTCCAGCACGCTGCGCTGGGCGATGTTGTCGAGCACCAGCCCGACCACCCAGGTCAGCCACCACGCCCAGACCAGCCGGGTGCCGGGAATGACTCGCAGCACTGGTGTCAACGGTGGCGTCCGGGAGTCACTGGCGGCGACGATGTCGTCCACCACCCACTTCGGGTACCAGAGGTTCACCACCGGGCAGATCCAGCTGCCGAGCACCCACCCCCGAGTGAAGCGGTGCTCGCCCTTGCAGAACATCTCCGCGTTCCAGCGGACCCGCCACAGCCAGACGATGAAGACCACCGCGGCGGCGAGGAGCGCGAGCGCCGCGACGATGCCGAGCGAGCCGGAGATCAGGTCGGCCTGGTCGAGCAGCCGCTCGTTCCGGGTCTCCTCGTACGTCTTGAGCGCGGCGTACGAGTGCCAGTCGGACCAGGCCGTGGCCCAGCCCATCACCGTGACCAGGCCGATCAGGATCGAGGCGGCCAGGCCCATCGCCTGCTCGGAACTGAACCAGCGGTCCAGCGGCGGCTGGGGTGGCCGGCTCGGCATCCGGTGGGAACCGCCTGACTGATGACCGGTCACGTACACCCCTCGTTACCAGGCCCGGTGCCAGGGATGAGCGACCGGACAAAATCCACCGTTGTAAGGCGGGGGGAATCACAAATAGCACAACCCGGCGTGATCGGGCGAGGACCTTGCGTGCCCGTCGTGGCGGGTGTCCTGCGCCCGACCCCATTCTGCCGCGCCCGGCACGGTCCGTGGAGGCGGAGAGGTGGTTCGCGGTGCGGAAAGTGTCGGTGCCAGGGCGGACAATCGATCCATGCGCTGGTCTGTGATCGATTCGTCCGTCGGTGACCTGTCCCTCGCCGTCGACGACGAGGGTCTCTGCCGCCTGCACTTCGGCGCGGTCGACGTCGGCCCGCAGGTCGAGCGGGACGACCTGCTGGCGGCTGCCCAGGAGCAGTTGAAGGCGTACTTCGCCGGTGAGCTCACCGAGTTCGACCTGCCGCTGTCGGTGCGCGGCGGGTCGGAGTTCGAGCGCGCGGTCTGGGCCCAGCTGCGCCGGATCCCCTACGGCGAGATGCAGACGTACGGCGAGGTGGCGAAGGCGGTCGGCGATCCGGGAGCGGCCCGGGCGGTCGGGGTGGCGTGCAACCACAACCCGATCGCGGTGATCGTGCCCTGCCACCGCGTCGTCGGCGCCGGCGGCAAGATGGTCGGCTTCGGCGGCGGCATCCCCACCAAACGCCACCTGCTGGAACTGGAAGCCAGGATCACCCTGGAAACCGCCTGGCTCTGACCGCGCCACCAGCCTCGGAACGCCCTCGAGAGATCCATCTCCAGGGCCGGTTGGTAAGGGGTGGATGAAGGTTTGGGGGCGAGGGGACCCGGGTGGCGGGAGTGCGCCTTCCGAGCGCTAATGTCGCGGTGTGCGATCACGCTGACACGTTCTGATCACATGTTTGATCGATAACCGCGCCATCCGACCCGACCGCCCCATCCGACTCCTCGATCAGCGCCGCCAGCTTCCAAGGGTTCGTCTCCGCAGCCCCGCCAGGTGGTCCGGCAACAGCGATCCGTCCGCCGCTGCCGTAGCCGCGCTGAACCCCGTACCGCCCCGACCCCTGCTCGGAGACGAACGAGATGACCCAGCCCCCGTCCAGCTCAGTGCCGAACCCGGACCTGAGCGAGTTGATGGACAAGAGTGCCGAGGAATGGTCGGCACCGGAGATCCAGAGCGCGGCCCGCTCGGCCCTGCAGGCGCACGCGCCCGACCGTGAGCCGCTGACCTGGATCAAGCGTTTCGGTGTGCTGCCCTGGCTGCACCGCAACGACGCCGTCTGCCGCGAGTGCGGCGGCACTTACCCCTGCATCACCCACCGCTACGCCACCCAACTTCTCTCCGCGGGCCGAATCCCCAACACCCGTCCGGAGAAGGACACCCCCGACTCCCCAGAAGCCTGACGACTCCAGCTGCGGCGCCCGCGTGATGCCGCGGCTGCCGACGCCTGCCGATGCAGCGGTGAATGACGGAGGCCGCGAACCCTGGATGGGGTCGCGGCCTTCGCCGTTGCGGGTCTTGCGGGACTGCCGGTCAGACCGTCAGCCCGGGATCAGGAGTCGGTGGGCTTGGAGTTGGTGGAGCTGGTGGACCGGCGCTGGGTCGAGGTGGCCTTCTTCGCGGTGCCGTCAGACGAGGACTTGGTCGTGTCGTCTTCCTTGGCCTCGGGCTTCGCGTCCTCGGGCTCCGCGTCCTCCGGCTTCGCGTCCTCGGTCTTGCCGTTGGACGAAACGGTCTCGTCCTTGGCCTCCGGCTTCGACGGTGTCTCGGTCGTGGCTCCGGCCGGCTTCTCGGCGGCGGGGCGCGACGTCGTACCGGCTGGGGCCGAGCTGTAGTCGCGGCCGCTGGTCGGGGTCGACTGCCAGGCCGGCTCCGGCGGGGTCAGCAGCTTCTTGACGGCCGCGGCGGCCAACGCCCCGAAGCCGAGGAAGAGCACGAAGTTGCGGAACTTGTGGCCCTTCTTCGGTACGTCGATCTCGCCCTTGAGTGCGGCCTTGGTGGCCTTGCCCCGGCGCGAGCTCTCCTCGATGACCGGCTCGGCAGCGGCTGCCAGCGCGGCCAGCGCGGCGGTCACCTTCGGCACCAGGTCGTCGTTGAGCCGCTCACGCGCCTTCTCGGCGGCGTGCTCGGTGGCGGGACCGACCTTGCTCAGCGCGTCGTCGATCACCGGCTGCGCCTTCTCGACCGCGGTCTGGGCGACGGCGGCGCCGCGCTCGACGGCCTTCTCCGCGTACGGCGACACCTTCTCCCGTGCGGTGCCCACTGCCGGCCCCAGGTGGTCGCGCACCTGGCCGGCCATTGGTCCGACCTTCTGCGTTGCCGACTCGGCATACGGCCGGACCCGATCCTTCGCGGTCTCGACCCGGCCTTTGGACTTCGACGAACCCACGGTTCCTCCTCGGTACCGCCCGCGTCGATGGGCGACTCTTGAGCCCATCGGCGGCATGGACGATCTGGTACGGCTCTGGACAAATCCGGCTGTCTCTGCATCGTACGACGTACCCAGCCGATAAACGGCGGCGACCGACCCTGAGATCACCCTTTGCTGTCGGCCGGGCCGGTCGATGACGGCTCTCCTTGAGGCCCGTGACAGGATCGATGCCGTAAGCCGTAACCGATGAGGAGTATCTCGTGGCCGAAGAACTGTTCGCGACGCTGGAGACGACGAAGGGTGATGTCGTCATCAAGCTGTTCCCCGATCAAGCGCCGAAGACCGTGCAGAACTTCGTCGGCCTGGCCGAGGGCACCAAGGAGTGGACCGACCCGACCACCGGTCAGCCCAGCACGGCGCGCTTCTACGACGGCCTCGGCTTCCACCGGGTGATCGACGGCTTCATGATCCAGGGCGGCTGCCCGCTCGGCACCGGTACCGGTTCGCCGGGCTACGCCTTCGACGACGAGATCCACCCGGAACTGCAGTTCGACCGCCCGTACCTGCTGGCGATGGCGAACGCGGGCATCCAGTTCGGCCGGGGCACCAACGGGTCGCAGTTCTTCGTCACCGTGGTCCCGACGCCGCACCTGAACCGCAAGCACACCATCTTCGGCGAGGTCGCCGACGAGGAGTCGAAGAAGGTCGTCGACGCGATCGCGACCGCCAAGACCGCGCCGGGCGACCGGCCGATCGAGCCGATCGTGATCAACAGCGTCAAGATCGAGCGCAAGACCGTCTGATCCACTTCGCGGGCCGGCCGCCGAGGCGGCCGGCCCGTACCCTTTCATGACTGGAGAGAGCCACGGCGTGACCGAGACCGTCTGCTACCGGCATCCGGATCGGCCGGCCGGCGTTCGCTGCCAGCGTTGCGACAAGCCCATCTGCCCGGCTTGTATGAACGATGCGTCCGTCGGCTTCCAGTGCCCGTCCTGTTTCAACGAGGGCGTGAAGTCGATCCCCCGCACCCGTACGTCGCTGGGCGGCGTGGCGCGCGGGAGCACACCGATCGTCACCTTCACCATGCTCGCCCTGAACGTGCTGGTGTTCATCGTCGTGCGGACCAGCGGCCCTCAGGTCGTCAACGACCTCGTGCTGGTCCCGGCACTGGTGGACACCGAGCCGTGGCGGCTGCTCACGTCGGCCTACACCCACGTGCAGATCTTCCACATCTTCTCGAACCTCTTCATGCTCTACGTGGTCGGTCCGCCGCTCGAGCAGATGCTCGGCCGGCTCCGGTTCACCGTGCTCTACCTGCTGTCCGCGGTCGGCGGCAGCGTCGCGGTCTGGCTCCTCGGCTCGCCCTTCAGCGCCACGCTCGGCGCGTCCGGCGCGGTGCTCGGCCTGGTCGGCGCGCTGCTGGTGATCAGCCGGGCGCGCGGTCTCGACGTCACCTGGATCATCGCCTACGTGGCGATCACCGCGGTGATCTCGTTCACCATCCCGAACATCTCCTGGGAAGGTCACCTCGGCGGCTTCGTCACCGGCGCGGCCGTCGCCTGGATCTTCCTCCAGGACACCAAGCGCCGCCGCAGCAAAGCCCGCACCTGACCCACGCCATCGGGGAACCCTCCGGAAAACGGGGACATCGGGCCGCACTCGTCTTGTACTACGGGGTGCCGGTCAGGTAGCGGGTGATCGTGGGGCCGAGCCAGGCGACTGCTTCTTCGCGGGAGAGGTTCGCGACGGGCGGTAGAGCCAGGACGTACCGGCAGAGCGCGAAGCCGAGTGCCTGGGTCGCGACCAGCCCGGCCCTCGTCGCCACGTCGACCGAGCTCGCTCTGTCCGCATCGGCGGCCGACGCGGTCGAGGTGGACAGTTTTGCGATCGTCGGGCCTAGTTGGGCGGCGAAGAGTTCGCGCATCCGGTCGGCGGCCACCTCGTTGGTGACGCTGGCCCGGAGTAGTGCCTTCAGGGATTCGTCGCCCTCCCAGCGGTCCAGGAAATGGCTGGTCAGCGCCGCGCCGAGCTCCTCGCGGGGCAGCGCACTGAGATCAGGCAGCCGCAGGTCGAACTCAGCGGCCGCGGCGAAGAGCTTCTCCTTGTTGCCGAAGTAGCGCATCACCATCGCCGGGTCGATCGCCGCGTCCGCCGCGATCGCCCGGATCGTCGCGCGCTCGTACCCGTCGGCCGCGAACCGCTCCCGGGCCGCCGTCAGGATCGCCGCCCGGGTCCGGTCCGAACGCCGCCCCCCGGCGGGCTCCGCTGCTGTCTCGGTCATGCCCCCACCGTAGGTCAACAGGTGTTGACTTGGCCAGCGGGGCGACTTACAGTCGAAGTCAACAAGCGTTGGCCAACACGTGTTGACCTCGCAGGAAGGAGATTCTGATGAGTGGGATTCCGGAACGGGCCGAGGTCGTCGTCGTAGGGGCCGGGCCGGTGGGGCTGACGGTGGCAGCCTCGCTGGTGGGTCGCGGGCACGAGGTCGTGGTGGTCGACCGGCTGGCGGCTGGAGCGAACACCTCGCGGGCGTGCGTCATCCATCCGCGGACGTTGGAGATGCTCGAGCAGGTTGGCGTCGCCCAGCGGCTCACCGAGCTCGGCATCCATGCCGAGCGGTTCGACATCCGCGACGGCGACCGCACCTTGGTTCCCGTGCGGTTCGACCAACTGCCGACCAACTACCGCTACGTGTTAATGCTCCCGCAGTACCTGACCGAGCAGGTGCTCCTCGAACGCCTCGAGGAGCTCGGCGGCTCGGTGCACCGTCCGTACTCCGCTGTCGGGGTGACCCAGACTGCCGACGGAGCCGAGGTCACTCTCGACAGCGGTGACACCATCAAGGCGCAGTACGTCGTGGCCGCCGACGGGATGAACAGCAAGATCCGCGATCTGGCCGGCCTCGGGTACGACCACAAGGACGCTCTCGCGCTGAACTTCACGTTGGTCGACGTCCGAGTGGACAGTGGTCTGCCGACAGACCAGGTGCTGCTGTACTTCTCCGCTCCCGGCATGCTCGTCGTCGCCCCGCTGCCCGACGGCTCCTTCCGGCTCGTCGCGGAGGTCGAGGAGGCGCCGGAACACCCGGACCTCGCGTACGCCCAGCAGCTCCTCGATGTCCGCGGTCCGCAGAGCAAGCGCGCGGCGGTGACCGAAGTGGTCTGGGGATCGCGATTCCGGATCCACGAGCGGGTCGCCGATCGCTACCGGGACCGGCGGATCGTGCTGGCCGGCGACGCGGCCCATACACACAGCCCGGCGGGCGGCCAGGGCATGAACCTCGGCCTGCGCGATGCGGTCGCACTCGGAGACGCCCTCTCCGAGGCGCTCAAGAATGGTGACGAGAAGCTGCTCGACGAGTACGCGACCGTCAGCCGCGCCGAGGCCGTCCGGGTGGTCTCCTTCGCCCACCGGCTGACCCGGCTGGCCACTGCCCCCGCGGGCATCCGGCGGATCCGCAACATCGGCCTCCACCTGCTGTCGCACCTGCCGGCGTTCCGTCGCGGTCTCTCGAAGCAGCTCTCGGCCATCCACCGCTGAGGGACCTCGCTAGCCGCTGGTGGATTCCCTGATCTGCAAGGTGTAGGGGACGGTGAGGTCGCGGCGGTCGGCCTCACCATTTCCGGCGATCCGGTCCAGCAGTACGCCGACCGCGTTCTCCGCGAGCCACTCCTTGTCCGGCGAGATCGTTGTCAGCGACGGCGAGTGGTACCGGCCGTCCTCGATGTCGTCGAAGCCCACCACCGCGACATCGCCCGGCACGGACAACCTCGCGTCCGCGAGAGTCCGCAGCGCACCGAGCGCGAGCAGATCGTTGAAGCAGAACACGGCGTCGGGTGGCTCCGGCAACGCCAGCAACTCACGCATCGAGGCGGCGCCGTCGTCGCGGTGATACCCCGTACCGGCCAGCTCCAGCGCGGGGTCATGCTCGAGTCCCGCGGCCTTCAGCGCCTTGCGATATCCCTTGCGCCGTACGGTTCCCGTACCGGCACCGCCGCCGACACCGATCGCGGCGATCCGGCGCCGGCCGATCGAGATCAGGTGCGTGGTCGCGTCGAACGAGGCCTGCACCGAGTCGACCGCGACGTGGTCGAAGTGACCGCCCGCGTGCCGTTCGCCCAGCAGGACCAGGGGTTTCGCCGTGTCGGCCAGGCCGATCTTCGCGGGCGCGGTGGTGATCGGCGAGAAGATGATGCCGTCGATCAACTGGCCGCGCATGCCGTCCAGGACGAGCTTCTCGGCCGCGGCCTCCCCCTCGGTCTGGTCGATCAGCACGGTGATGCCGCGCCGTTTGGCGGCCCGGCTGATCGCCGCGCCCAGCTCCGCGAAGTACGGCGAGGCCATCTCCGGGATGGCCAGCGCGATGAAGTCGGAGCGGCCCTTGCGCAGTGAGCGGGCGCTGACGTTCGGCGTGTAGTCGAGCGCAGCGATCGCCGCTTCGACCTTGGCCCGGGTCTGCGAGGTGATGTGCGGGTAGTCGTTGATGACGTTGGACACCGTCTTCACCGAGACGCCGGCCCGCGCCGCCACGTCGCTCAGTCTGGTCGCCATCCGAACTCCCCTCCACCCGTTCTGTCGCCGAGTGTGTCATGCCGATCCCGGTGGGTGGCTCGGTCACAGCACGGCGACAAGACCACCTGGGTCAATGGTCACCCCTTTACAAGCGATGTCAATCGTTGTAGAAATCCGGGTTAATCGTTGTAAAGATCTCCTGGAGGATCTCAGTGGCACGTCTCGCGGTCGATCCCGCCTTCGTGGTCGGTGCGTTGGACCGGCGCCTGTTCGGCTCCTTCGTCGAGCACATGGGCCGCTGCGTCTACACCGGCATCTACGAGCCGGGGCACGCGTCGGCCGACCCGGACGGCTTCCGCCAGGACGTGCTCGACCTGGTCCGGGAACTGGGAGTCACCGCGGTCCGCTACCCCGGCGGCAACTTCGTCTCGAACTACGACTGGGAGGACGGCGTCGGCCCGAAGGAGGACCGGCCCCGCAAGCTCGACCTCGCCTGGCGTGCGATCGAGCCCAACCAGTTCGGCACCGACGAGTTCGTCGCCTGGTCCCGCAAGGCCGGTGTCGAGCCGATCTGGGCGGTCAACCTGGGCACCCGTGGCATCCGGGAGGCCGTCGAGCTGCTCGAGTACTGCAATGTCCCGGGCGGCACCGAACTGCCCGACCGCCGCGTGGCCAACGGCTCGACCGAGCCGCACGCGATCAAGGTGTGGTGCCTGGGCAACGAGATGGACGGTCCCTGGCAGATCGGCCACAAGACCGCCGAGGAGTACGCCCGGCTCGCCGAGGAGACCGCGAATGCGATGCGCCGGGTCGACCCGGGCATCGAGTTCGTCGCCTGCGGCTCGAGCAACCGGCACATGCCGACCTTCGGCGACTGGGAGCGCACCGTCCTCGAGCGCACCTACGACCTGGTCGACCACATCTCGCTGCACGCGTACTACGAGCCGATCGGCGGCGACCAGGCCAGCTTCCTCGCGGCCGCCGAGGAGATGGACCGCTTCATCAGCTCGGTGGTCGCCACCGCGGACCACGTCAAGGCGATCAAGCGCAGCGACAAGGAGATCACCTTGTCGTTCGACGAGTGGAACGTCTGGTACCAGCAGCGCTTCCCCGGTGAGCTCGGCCTCGACATCCGCGAGGTGAGCCCGCTGATCGAGGACACCTACACCGTCGACGACGCGGTGGTGGTCGGCAGCCTGCTGATCACTCTGCTCCGGCACGCCGACCGGGTGAAGATCGCCTGCCTGGCGCAACTGGTGAACGTGATCGGCCCGATCCGCACCGACCCCGGCGGCTCCGCCTGGCGGCAGACGATCTTCCACCCGTTCGCGCTCACCGCGAAGCACGCCGGCTCGACCGTACTGCGGACCGAGATCGCCGGGCCCGAGGTGGACACCCCGGCCTATGGGCGGATCCCCGCGCTCTGGAGCACAGCGACGTACGAGGAGAGCACCGGCGAGGTGGTGATCTTCGTGGTCAACCGGAGCGAGACCGACAAGGTCGACCTGGAGGTTCCCGTGCAGCCGGGTCTCCAGGTGATCGAGCACGTCGCGCTGTACGACGACGACCGGAGTGCGGTGAACACCGCCGAAGACCCCGACCGGGTGGTCCCTCGCGGGATCGACGGCACCGAGGTCACCAACGACATCTGCACGGCCACGTTGCCCCCTGCTTCGTGGCACATGATCAGGCTCTCTCCTGGAGGTACACGGTGAACACCATCAACCGGCGACTAGTGCTGGGCGGGATCGGCGCACTCGGCGCGGCAGGCGTCCTGGTCGGTTGCGGCGAGGGCTCGGCCGGCAAGCCGGGCGCGGCGCCCGCGACCGGCGACGGCGGCGCGAAGGGCTACGACGGTCCGAACGTCGAGCTCGACTTCTGGAACGGCTTCACCGGCGGTGACGGCCCGTACATGCGCAAGATCGTCGACCAGTTCAACTCCGAGAACCCGAACATCAAGGTCAAGATGACCGTGATGCAGTGGGCCGACTACTACACCAAGCTGCCCACCGCGGTGAGCAGCGGACGCGGTCCCGCGGTCGCGATCATGCACGTCGACTCGCTCGCCACCAACGCCGCGCGCAACGTGATCGAGCCGCTGGACGATGTGGCGAAGGCGCTCGAGCTCAAGCAGGAGGACTTCTCCGACGTCGTCTGGAAGGCCGGCGAGTACAACGGCAAGCGGTACGGCATCCCGCTGGACGTGCACCCGCTGGGCTTCTTCTACAACAAGGCAGTGATGACGAAGGCCGGCCTCGACCCGGCGAAGCCCCCGACGAACGCCGACGAGTACGCCGCCGCACTGGACGCTTTCAAGAGCAAGGGCATTCAGGGCCACTGGGCGACGCCGTTCCCGTTCACGGGCGTGCTCAGCGTGCAGGCGCTGCTCTGGCAGTTCGGCGGCGAACTGTTCAACTCGGACTCCTCCAAGGCGACCTGGCACGAGGAGGGCGGCGTCAAGGCGCTGTCCTGGTTCAGCGACCTGGTGAAGAACGGGCACAGCCCGAAGAACGTCGCCCAGGACGCGGACAACATCGCCGTGATGAACGGCAAGAACGCCTTCGTCTGGAACGGCATCTGGAACATCAACACGTTCAAGGAGAAGAAGGGCCTGGAGTGGGGCGTGGCCCCGCTGCCCAACATCGGCGGCACCAAGGCCGCCTGGGCCGGCTCGCACCAGTTCGTGTTGCCGAAGCTGAAGACGCCGGACCAGAACAAGTCGACCGCGGCCCGGGTGTTCGTGAACTACGTCAGCCAGAAGTCGCTGGAGTGGGCCAAGGGCGGTCAGGTGCCGGCCCGCAAGCAGGTCCGGGAGTCCGCCGAGTTCAAGGCGCTGCCGGAGCAGGCCGCGCTGGCCACCCAGATCGACGACCTGCACTTCCCGCCGCCGGTGCCCGGCATCGGTGACGCGCTGGCCGAGCTGAACAAGGCCGTCAACGAGGCCGTGCTGTTGAAGGTCGAGCCCGCCAAGGCGCTGTCCGACGCGTCCGCCCGGGCGGACAAGATCCTGGAGGCCAACCGCAAGAAGTACGGGGCCTGACCGTGGCGGTGGAAGCCGTCGCCGCTCCCCGCTCCAGCGCGAGACGGCGGAGCGGCGCGGTGCGGGGATACGGATGGGCCACGCCCTACCTGTTCCTCGCGCCGTACCTGGTGCTGTTCCTGCTGTTCGTGGTCGGGCCGGCCATCTTCGGCCTGTGGATGAGCCTGCACGACTGGGACTTCCAGTTGCCTGGCAAGCCGTTCGTGGGGCTGCAGAACTACAAGGACCTGTTCGACCCGTTGTCGACCACCGCCGAGCCGTTCTGGCACGGGATGCGGGCGACGGCCATCTTCACGATCGCGTCGGTGCCGTTCCTGGTGACGTTGCCGCTCGGTCTGGCTGTGCTGCTGAACCGGAAGTTCCCGGGCCGGACGTTCTTCCGCGCCGTGTACTTCGCGCCGTACGTGCTCGGGGTTGCGGTGGTCGGGCTGATGTTCCGCTACATCCTGGACACCAGTTTCGGCATCCTGAACGCCTTCCTCGGCGTCTTCGGGGTCGCGGAGATCGGCTGGACGAACGACCAGCCATGGGCGTTCGTGTCGCTGGTCGGCATGACGGTGTGGTGGACGATCGGCTTCAACGCGGTGATCTACCTAGCCGGGCTGCAGGACATCCCGGTCGACCAGTACGAGGCGGCCGCGCTCGACGGGGCGAACACCTGGCAGCAGTTCCGGCACGTCACGATGCCGGGGCTGCGGCCCGTCTTCACCTTCGTGGTGACCATCACGGTGCTGGCCAGCGCCAACATGTTCGGCCAGTCGGTACTGGTCACCCAGGGCGGGCCGGGCGACAGCACCCGGACCGCGCTGATGGTGATCGTGGACACCGGGCTGTCGCAGTTCCGGATGGGTCAGGCGACGGCGATGAGCTACGTGCTGGCCGCCTGCCTGGCGATCGTGTCGCTGATCAACTTCGCGCTGCTGAGGGAGCGGAAATCATGAAGCGCCGGCCGTCGGTGGGTTTCTGGATCCTGGTGATCGTGCTGACGGTGGTCTTCGTCGCGCCGCTGCTGTGGATGGTGATCACCTCGTTCAAGTCGATCGGTGAGTCCCAGCAGGCGCCGCCGACGCTGGTGCCGGAGAGCCCGACCGGCCGCGCGTACGGCGAGGTGCTGACCACCGGCGGGCAGAACCCGGTGCTCCGGTGGTTCTTCAACTCGCTGGTCGCCGCCAGCCTGCACGCGGGGCTCGTCGTACTGGTGGCGTCGATGGCCGGCTACGCGCTGGCCCGGATGGAGTTCCGGTTCAAGAAGGCGATCTTCGGGGTGATCCTGCTGACGCTGTTCGTGCCGGGGTTCGTGTTCCTGATGCCGAACTACCTGCTGATGGATCAGCTGTCCTGGCTCGACACCCTCTGGGCGCTCGTCGTCCCGGGCGCGGCCGGCGCCTTCGGGGTGTTCTTCATGCGGCAGTTCTTCCTGGCGCTGCCGCGGGAGCTGGAGGAGGTGGCGATGATCGACGGCGCGAACGCGTGGACCGTGTTCACCCGGATCATCCTGCCGAACGCCAAGCCCGCGCTCGCGACCCTCACGGTGCTGTCGTTCCTGGCGAACTGGAACGACTTCATCTGGCCGCTCTACGTGCTCTTCTCCCCCGAACGGCTCACTCTGCAGCCCGGACTGAAGTTGCTGCAGGGCGCTTACACGACCGACTACCCGGTGATCATGACCGGCGCGACCGTCGCGTCCGTGCCGGTCCTGATCCTCTACATCTTCGTCCAGCGCTATGTGATCGAAGGTGTCGCGAACAGCGGCATCAAAGGCTGACCCAACCTTCTGAGAGGAACCCGCCCGTGCCTCGAAACCGCCAGCGACTACTGGCCGCGGCAGTCGCCGTGGCGACGGTGGCAGCCGGTACTACGGCCGCTGCCGCCACGCCGCCGGAGCCGCAACCCGTCACGACCCAGAACGCGATCTCGTCCTCGTTCGCCGACACGTTCGCGGACCCGGCGATCATCCAGGGCCGCGACGGCTACTGGTACGCCTACGCCACCTCCGACCCGCTCGTCGCCAATGGGCCGTTCGGGCTGATGCACATGGCCCGGACCAAGGACTTCGGCTCCTGGGAGTACCTCGGTACGGTCTTCGACGACAGCACCAAGCCGTCGTGGGCCGCACCGGGCTCGTTCTTCTGGGCTCCCGACATCCGGTACTTCGGCGGCCGGTACGTCATGTACTTCACCGTCACCGACACCGCCGCGAACCCTGGCGGCGATCCCGCGATCGGTGTGGCGACAGCACCCACCCCGGCCGGCCCGTGGACCGCGACCGACGGTCCGGTGGTCGCACCGAAGCCCGACGGCAACGGCGGCTACTTCGGCACGATCGACCCGGCCATGCTCACCGCCGCCGACGGCAAGCGCTACCTCTACACCGGCGGCTTCTACGGCGGCATCTCCGTCACCGAACTCTCGCCGGACGGCCTGCACTCGGTCGGCACCCCGACCCAGGTGACGATCGGCGACCGCTACGAGGGCTCGTACGTCGTCTACCGTGACGGCTGGTACTACCTGATGGGCTCGTCGATGAACTGCTGCGCGGGCCCGACCACCGGGTACTCCGTCTTCGCCGGCCGGTCGAAGTCGCCGCGCGGGCCGTTCCTGGACAAGGACGGCGCGGACCTGAACGAGTCCCGCGTCGGCGGCACCACGGTGATCACCCAGAACGGCAACAAGTGGATCGGTCCGGGCCACCACGCGTTCATCACCGACGCCGCCGGACAGGACCACATCGTCTACCACGCGATCGACCGCGGGACGCCCTGGCTGACCGACCCGTTCGGGATCAACCGGCGGCCGATGCTGATCGACCGGATCGACTGGATCGACGGTTGGCCGCGGACCCGCGCCGGGCTCGGCCCGTCCGACAGCCCGCAGCCCGCGCCGACTACCGGTTCAACGGCCGGGATCAACTCGACCGATCCCGCCGGAGGCCTCCGGGGCGCGACCAGGCTGGCTGGTGACTCGCTTGGTGGTCCTACTGCTTCAATCCGAGGCGCGGCGACGACCAAGCAGGCCGCGCCCGGCGGCTCGGTCCGGGTCGAGGCGAACGTGAGACTGGGGAACAGCTTCACCGCTGTTCTCGGTGGCGGCGCAGTGGTCGCCACTGTCAGCGGCAGCAAGATCACGATCGTGGCTGGTGGGCGTACTGCCACCGCGGCCCTGCCTGCCGACTTCGACCGCTCGCAGTGGAACAACCTCAGCGTGCAGGTCGCCGGGACCACCGTCACCGCTCGCGTGAACGATGCCGGGCTCGGTGACGTCTACGCCGAGGCGCGACTCGCAGTACTGGGGTTGAAGGTGCGATCGGCGCCGGTGAGCTGGCTGGGCTCTGCCGAGTTGGACAACCTCACCGTGCGCTCTGTGGCAGACCCCGTACGCCGTGAGGCCGTCGTACCGGAAGCGGGCAAGCTCCTGGCAGGTGACGAGTTCTCCGCCGGCGGGCTCGACGCCGGGTGGTCCTGGGTACGCCCCGACGCCAACGCGGTTGTTGCGGACGGCAAGTTGTCGTGGCCGCTGCAGAACACCGACCTGGTGGGGTCCGGCAACAACGCCGGATTGCTCTTTCACCAGGTCCCCACCGGCGACAAGTGGATCGCAGAGACCAAGCTGCACCTCGATCTCGGCGAGAACGACATCCGCAACTACCAGCAGGCGGGGATGATCGCGTATCTGAACGACGACGACTTCGCCCGGTTGGGTGACGTCGCGATCTGGCGGACCCGGCAGACCGAGTTCGGCCGGGAACTGGTGGCGCGGTCGTCTGACGGAGCGACCAGTTACGGCGGTGCGGCGATCGGGCGACCGGCGCCGACGATGTGGATGCGGCTCGCCTACAACCGCAACGCGGCCGGTGAGCACGTGTACCGAGCCGGGACGAGCATCGACGGCAAGAAGTGGACCTGGGGCGCGTCCTGGGTGCTGCCGGCCGGGGTGACTCCCAAGCTCGGGCTCTACGCGCACGGCGACCAGACCGGGTCCAACCCGCCGCCGGTGGCTACGTTCGACTACCTGCGGTTCTACGCGACCAAGTGATGATGCGCTGGCCGGGGTTGCTACTGCTGCTGATCGTTCTCGGTGGCTGTGGCGACTCCGGCGGCGCCGCTGAAGGAGCAACCATGGGTTTCACGAACCCCGTCTATGACAGCAACTTCGCCGACCCCCAGGTGATCGCGGTGGACGACGGCTACTACGCCTTCGCCACGAACGGGCCGCTCGGCAACATCCAGACGCTGCGATCGACGGATCTGGTGTCGTGGGACCAGGTGGGTGACGCGTTGCCGTCGCTGCCCGACTGGACCACGGCGGGCAAGGTGTGGGCGCCTGAGGTCGCAGTACATGGCCCTGATCGGTACGTCATGTACTACACGACCGATGACAACGAGTCGCACCGGCAGTGTGTGGGGGTCGCCGTCGCCTCGAAGCCACAAGGTCCCTTTGTCGACAAGTCGAGCAAACCCCTGATCTGTCAGGCAGCTGAGGGTGGTTCGATCGACGCGAGCCCGTTCCAGGACTCGAGCGGACAGCGCTGGCTCTACTGGAAGAACGACGGCAACGCGATCGGCGTCGACACCTGGATCTACGTCTCGCGACTGTCGCCCGACGGGCTCTCGTTGGTCGGCGAGACCACCCGGCTGATCAAGCAGACGCTGCCGTGGGAGGGCAACCTGGTCGAGGCGCCGTACCTGGTCGAGCGCGAGGGGAAGTTCCACCTCTTCTACTCGGCGAATGCCTACGACAAGGACACCTACGCCGTCGGCCACGCGCTCTGCGAGACTCCCGCCGGTCCTTGCACGAAGACCGGCGACCCGATGCTGACCACCTCGGCCGACGCCGCGGGGCCCGGCCACAACATGGTGCTGGTCAAGGACGACCGGTACTGGTTCGTGTACCACGCCTGGGATCCCGCGCTGGTCGGCGTCGATCCACCAGGTCGCACGATGTGGCTGTCCGAGCTCACCTGGGACGGCGACACCCCCAAGGTCCAGCCGCCCCTGCGGGACAACCCGGCGAAGCCTTGAGTCAGCTGTCGAGTACGCCGGCGAGGATCCGCAGCGCACGGTCGAGATCCTCGGTGGACGGGGTGGCGTAGCCGATAACCAGGCCCGGCGGACCGGCGATCGACCGGCGGTACTCCGACAGCGGGGCAACGACGACCCCAGCCGCCCGGGCCTTCGCCGCGACCGCCTGGTCGTCTGTGGAGTCGGGCAGCACCAGCGTGATGTGGAGCCCGGCGTCCTGCCCGACGATCTGCCCGTACGGCGCCAGTACCGAGCAGGTGTGGTTGCGGCGCTCGGCGTACAGGCGGCGGGAGCGGCGGACGACCTGGTCCAGGTAGCCGTCGCGGAGCATGGCGAGCAGGGCGGTCTGCATCGGCCAGCCCGGCCAGTCCCCCGACTCGGCGCGATGGTCGGCGAGCCGGTCGACCACCGAGGACGAGGCGACGAGCCAGCCCAGCCGGAGCGACGGGCTCAGCATCTTCGAGAGCGTGCCGAGATGGACCACCCGGTCGAGGTCGAGCTGGGCGAGCGCGGGCAGTGGCGCGACGTCGTACCGGAACTCGCTGTCGTAGTCGTCCTCGATCAGGGTCGCCCCGGTGCGGCGCGCCCACCGGATCAGTTCGTTGCGTCGGGCAACGGGTAGCCGGCCGCCGAGCGGATACTGGTGCGACGGCGTGACGTAGACAGCGGCAAGGTTCGGGCCAAGCTCGGTGACCCGCAGACCGTCTTCATCCACAGGGATGTCCACAACCCCGAGTAGATGATCGCGGGCCGCCGTCACGGCGTTCAGGTAGCCCGGATCCTCGATCGCGATCCGGTCGCCCACGGTACGGGTTACCGCCAGGAGCAGCCGCAACCCATGCGTGGTGCCGTTGGTGATCAGCAGGTTCTCCGGTCCGCACGCGATCCCACGTACGCGTCCCACGTGCTCGGCCAAAGCCGCTCGCAGGGCGGGGAGCCCGGCCGGATGGTCGTACCCCCGCGCCGGGACCTGCGTCGACACCTCACGCCAGGCCCGCCGCCACCCCGGATCAGCCTCGGCCCCGATGAACGGGATGCCCGGCCGCAACGTCAGCAGTCCCTCTGCCTCCGGCTGCGGTGGTCGCGCCACCCGCTGAGCCGGCTGCAGCGGTACTACGTCCGCGACGTAGGTGCCCGAGCCGGTCTTCCCCGCGATCCAGCCCTCAGCATGCAATTGGTCGTACGCCGACTGCGCCACCGAGCGCGACACCGACAACTCTTTCGCCAGGTCGCGGGTGGACGGCAGCCGGTGCCCGGCTTGGAGCCGCCCATCCCGGATGGCCGCGCGGAACTGCTCGGCCAACTGCAGGTGGAGCGGGCCGGCGCCGTCGCGGCTGACGACCAGTGGCAGCGAGCTGTCCAAAGTGGACTACCTGATTCGTCGGTGAATGGACCGTGCCAGCATGCCATTGAGTCGCCACGCTGAATCCATGACCACCTTCGCCGCGACAGCCCCCGTCACCGCCACGCCGCTCCAGCCGACGGACCGGTCCTCGCTGCGCCGGTCGAAAGAGCGCGCCGCCTCCGACCGCGCGGCGCTGACCGAAGTCCTGACCGACGGGATGTTCTGCCACCTCGGCGTGATCGTCGACGGATACCCCCTGGTGCTGCCGACGGCGTACGGGGTGGATCTGGACGCGGGGCCGGACGGCACGCTCTACCTGCATGGTTCGGTGGCCGCGCGGAGCGTGGTCGCGGCGCCGGAGCAGACGATCTGCGTCACCATCACGCACACCGACGGGCTGGTGCTCGCCCGGTCGGCCTTCCACCACTCGGTGAACTACCGGTCCGCGGTCATCTTCGGAGTACCGCGCCTCGTCACCGACCCGGAGGAGAAGTTGCACGGCCTGAACCGCATCGTCGACCACCTGGTGCCCGGAAGGTCCAGCGCGGTTCGGCCGCCGAACCGGAAGGAACTGGCCAAGACGTCAGTGCTGGCGCTGTCGCTCACCGAGGCCTCGGTGAAGACGCGAGCCGGTGCCGCCAACGACGAGGAGCAGGATCTCGACCTGCCCTACTGGACTGGTGTGATCCCGCTCCGCGTCGTGGCCGGCGAACCTGTCACCAACGACGATTGCGATCTGCTGGTCCCGGCCCACGTCCGGACCAGGGCGAACCTGCTCGGTGCAACTTCTTAGGCTGCAGTTCCCTTGTTGTAGCTCTTCTGGGCCCAGACGTAGCCGACCAGCGCGATGGCCACGCACCAGGCGATGGCGAGCCAGCCGTTGCCGCTGTCCATCGGCATGCCCAGCAGCAGGTGGCGCAGGGTGTCGATGATGATGGTGAACGGCTGGTACTCGACGAACCAGCGGATGCCGCTCGGCATCGCCTCCAGCGGGATGAAGGTGGTGCTCAGGAAGGGCAGCAGGAGGCTGATCGGCAGGACGATGTTGCTCGCCCCCTCCGCGGTCTTGCTCTTCAAGCCGAGGGCGATCGCGAACCAGGTGAGGGCGAAGGTCAGTGCGATCAGCAACCCGCTCGCCAGCAGCCAGTCCCCAAGCGACGCGTTCGGGCGGAACCCGAGCAGGATGGCGAAGCCGACCACCAGGGCCAGGCTGACGGTCGTCACGATCACGTTGCCCAGCACGTGCCCGGTCAGAACGGCCGGCCGGAAGATCGCCATCGTCCGGAACCTGGCGACGATGCCCTCGCTCACGTCCATCGCCGCACCGACCGCGGGCGACATCGTCCCGGACGCGATGGACATCAGCAGGATGCCCGGGGTGAGGAAGTCGATGTAGTCGAAGCCGCTCTCCCCGCCGATACCGGCTGAGAAGGTGTCGCCGAAGACGACGCCGAACAGCAACAGCATGATGACCGGCATCCCCAGGGCGCCGAGCGACAGGCCGGGGTAGCGCTGGGCGTGCCGCAGGTTGCGGCGCAGCATCGTGGCGGTGTCGGACATCGGGTAGGAAACGGTGCTCATTTGCTCGTCACTTTCTCGTCGGTGTTCTCGTTGGCGATCGGCTGACCGGTGACGGCGAAGAACACGTCGTCGAGGTCAGGGGTGTGGACGGTCAGTTCGTCCACTTCGAGGGAGGCGTCGTCGATCCGGGCCAGCAGGGCCTGCAGCGAGTGCACGCTGCCGTCGTTCGGCACCTGGAGGACCAGGGCCTCGTCGTCGCGGGCGGCCGACGGCAGCACCTGGGCGGCCAGCGCGAACTCCTCCGGCGCGTTGAACCGGAGCCGGATGTGTCCACCCGGTGCCAGCCGCTTCAGCTGCTCCGGCGTCCCCTGGGCAACCAGCTTGCCGTGGTCCAGTACGGCGATCTGGTCGGCGAGCTGGTCCGCTTCGTCCAGGTACTGCGTGGTCAGCAGGACCGTGACGCCACCGGCGACCAGCTCACGGATGAGCTGCCACATGCGGTGCCGGCTGCGCGGGTCGAGCCCGGTCGTCGGCTCGTCCAGGAAGATGATCCGCGGGCTCCCGACCAGCGTCATCGCGAGGTCGAGCCGGCGCTTCATCCCGCCGGAGTACGTCATGGCCAGCATCTTGCCGGCCTCGACCAGGTCGAACTGCTCCAGCAGTTCGGCGGCCCGGCGGCGTCCCTCGCCGCGGCCGAGGTGGTACAGGTCGGCCATCATGATCAGGTTCTCCTCGCCGGTCAGCAGACCGTCGACCGCGGAGAACTGGCCGGTGACGCCGATCGCGGCGCGGACCGCTTCGGGGTCGCTGTGCAGATCGTGCCCGGCGACCCGGATCTCGCCGGCGTCGGCGGTGATCAGGGTGGACAGGATCTGGACGGCCGTGGTCTTGCCGGCGCCGTTCGGGCCGAGCAGGGCAAAGATGGTGCCTTCGGCAACGTTCAGGTCGATGCCGTCGAGCACGAGCTTGTCGCCGTAGGACTTGTGCAGCCCGCGGACGTCGATCGCCGGGATTGAGCTGTTCATGGTTCCTCGCTTGTTTTCGGGCAGGGTGAACCTGACCCAGGTGGCCTAAGGGACTTGGAGGAGGAGATTCAGGGCGTGCCGATCCAGCCGGCCGGGCTCGGGCTGCGAGCCGCCGTTGGTGGGATCAGCGGTGTTCAGTTGGTGGGTGGCGGAAGGTCAGATGTCGAGGTCCTCCACGGCGGGCTGGTCAGCCGCCTCCTCGACCATCGCGTAGAGGTCGGCCGGGATCAGCTCGCGCAGTTCCTCGACCGTCTCGACGATGTGCAGGGTGGCTTCGCCCTGCGCCATGCTCCAGGTCTGGTTGGTGGCAAGGCTGCCGATCCAGCTCCGCCAGCCGGTGAAGTTCTGCTCCTCACCGTCGACGGTGGTGACACTGCTGTACTGCTGGCGCCGGTCGGCATGCAGGACGAACTTCCCGGTCCGGCTGCGGTAGACCTTGAAGGCTTCGTAACCGTTCTTGTTCGAGCGGCCGCCCTCGGCGATCAGGACGCCGGAGAACCGCTGCTGGCGGCCCGTTCCGCGCCCGACCCGGACGGTGATCTCCTCGAAGCCCTCGAGCCGGCCTTCCTCCATCTCCACATACCGCCGCAGCGCCATGGAGATCGCTTGGGACAGGTTGCCGGCGAGTTCCTGGGCCCGCTTGTACAGCGCCAGGTCGTCGTCGGAAACGTAGATCGTCTTGTTCGGCATGGTCTCTCCTCCTACGTAGAACTATACGTAGGCGACTACGTAGATGTCTACATATATTTGCGACGAACCTCGACCAAGCCTGCCAGGATCGTCGGATGGACACTCCCGAGGCACGCTACGACCGCCTGATCGACCGTGTTTCCGCCCTGTACGAGGAGGGCCTGCAGCCGCTGGCTCTCGATCTGATGGCGGACGTGGATCCCGAGCTCGGCCCGTGGTCGGCCGAGCTGGCCCACCTCCGGGCCTGCCTGCTCGGGTCGATCGGCGAAGCGGCCGAGGCGCTCGGGGTCCTCCAGGAGGCGAGTGACGCCGGCGCCTGGTGGGAGGAGTCGATCCTCACCGAGGACGACGACCTGGCCGACCTCCAGGCTCTCCCCGGCTTCCAGAAACTGGTCGCGCTCTCCCGCGACCGTCGGATCACCGTCGAAGACCCACCTCTGGTCGCCCGCCCGCGGGACGGCGGCGGCGTACGGGGAGTGGTGGTGGCCCTGCACGGAGCCGGGCAGCGGGCTTCGCATGCGATGAGGGACTGGGCCGGGGTGCTCGAGCTCGGCTTCGCGCTCGTGGGGGTGGAGTCGTCGCGGCTGATGTCGCCGATGTACCGGACCTGGCCTGACAAGGAAGCTGCCGAGCGGGATCTGGGTCGGGCGCTGGAGCAGCTTCCCGAGGAACTCCGCGGGCTGCCGTTGATCGCTGCCGGGTTCTCGGCCGGTGGGCGGGTGGCGCTGGACTGGGCTCTGACGGGACGACCCGAGCCCGCGGCAGGCGTCGTAGTACTGGCTCCGGCGTTGCGGGAACTGCCGGCGGAAGCTCAGGGTCCGTTGTCGCCGGCGAGCATCGTGATCGGCACTGACGATGAGCTGCTGGAGGTTGTGGACGAGGCCGGCGAGCGGCTGTCGGAGTTCGGACTCAGCATCGAGCGCGTCCCCGGCCTCACCCACGAGTTCCCCGCGGACTTCGCAGCCCGCTTGACCACCCTCTTCAGCGGGGTGAGTAGAGCCAGGGGTGCTTGAGGTCGTAGAAGGTCGGCATGCCGGTGGACATCGCGTTGAGCTCGTCCATCTGCGCCTTCAGCTCCGGCGGTGGTTCCTTCTGCTCGCCCACCCGGGCCTCGGCCTCGGAGGTGAAGTACATCGCCATCGTGTACTCGCCGTCCCCGTACATCGCGGCCATCGTGCCGACGATGTCCGGCCGGAAGGCCGCCCACTTGTCCTGGTCGGTGTTCATCAGCTCACGGGCCCGGTCCGGATTGTTGCCCTGGCCCTGCATCACCTGGACGAAGCCGGCCGAGTCCGGCTCGCCGACGACATCGGTGACCACGTCGTCGCTGTCGTGGAAGGTGGCCGCGCCGCTCAGTTGCGACGACATCTCGCCCCACCACTTGTCCTGGTCCGGCTGTTCGCTGTTGCGCCGGGCCGCCGCTTCCGACTCGAAGCGGGCCAGCACGATCAGCTGGCCGTCGTCGGTGACACCTGCTGTGGTGCCAAGCCAGCCGGCCGCGTTGGGCGCCAGCTCGTCGACCCACCGATCGAGCGCGGCATGCGCCTGCTCGGCATCTGCTACCTGCCCCTGAATGACCTGAACGAACATCGTGAGACCCTCCCCGTCTCCGTTGCCGGGGATCCGGCCCTGCCGACGTTACGCCTCGCAGTACTCCCCAGCTGTGGATAAAGCGGTGATCAAACCTTCTTTATCCACAGATTTGGCCGATCATCGCGGCCAACCGTTCAAAACCCTGGGACATCCTGGGGACAACTCCCCCGAAAACCGTGCACAGCTGGGGATACCCATGTGGATAACCACACGCCTGTAATTCACCACGGACCTGCGCCGGTTGCGCCCGATCGCCGGCGAAGGTCCGAGGGTCAGCGGAACCGGAGGGTCAGATCCACTGGGTGGAGACGACGAAACCGGCGGCGATCAGGCCCATGCCGATCAGCAGGTTCCAGTTGTTCAGGTCGCGCATCACCGGGATGTCCTGGCCGGCGACGTAGAAGACGACCAGCCAGGCGAGTCCGAGCAGCCAGCAGCCCAGCATCAGCGGCGCCACCCACACGCGGCTGGTGGTGCGCGGCTTCTTCGGAGTCTTCTCCACCTTCACCTTGTCAGATGAAGACTTCTTCTTGTTGCGACTGCTCGACTCGGGCACGACTCGACTCCTCGTAACGGACACTTTTCAGTGGCTTCTTCAGTGGACACGTAAGCTGGCTCTGGCCTCGGTTAGCGTAGTGCAGGCCAGAACAAGGGGATCACGGGTGAGCAGGCTGAGGCGTTTTTCGCTCTGGCGCGCGGGTGCGCCGGTGGCACTGTTGTGCGCCGGGCTTCTCTTCGCGACCAGTGCGACCAACGCTCGGGGTACTGACCTGAGGCCCAGTCGTAACACTACGCTTGCGGGCCTGGTCGAGGAGCAGAGCAGACGCAGCGCCCTGCTGACCCGCCAGCACGCCGCATTGACCCAGGACATCGAGAAGCTGCAGACCCAGCAGGGCTCGATCGAGCCGCAGTTGGCCAACCAGCTCAAGGACCTGTCCGAGCAGGTCGGTACGACGCCGGTCACCGGCCCGGGGCTCACCGTCACTCTGAAGGACGCCCCGCCCGAGGTGGTCAAGGACAACCCGGACGTCGACGCCGACTGGCTGGTGATCCACCAGCAGGACATCCAGGCCGTGGTGAACGCGCTCTGGGCCGGCGGCGCGGACGCCCTGTCGATCCAGAACCACCGGGTGATCTCCACGACCGGGATCAAGTGCGTCGGCAACTCCGTGGTGCTGCACGGCGTGCCGTACCTGCCGCCGTACAAGATCACCGCGATCGGGGACCGGCGGAAGTTGCAGCAGGCCCTCGACGACTCGCAGTACATCGACAACCTGCAGGACTACGTGGTCAAGTTCCAACTCGGCTACGAGGTGAAGAACGAGTCCTCGATCGCGATGCCGGCCTACGAGGGCACCCTCGACCTGCAGAGCGCGACCGTGCCCGGGTTCGAGAAGACGCCGAGCGCGAGTCCGTCCAGCAGCGGTCGCTGACCAGGGCGTGTCCCGCTCTGTGACAATGGACCGCATGCCGCGGATCCTTGTCGTCGACAACTACGACTCCTTCGTCTACAACCTGGTGCAGTACCTCCAGCAACTCCAGGCCGAGACCATCGTGCTGCGCAACGATGAGGTCACCCCGGACGACGTCTCGCAGTACGACGGGGTGCTGCTCTCCCCTGGTCCCGGTACGCCGGAGGAGGCCGGGGCGTGCGTCGACATCGTCAAGGAGAAGGGTGGCGAGGTCCCGATCTTCGGCGTCTGCCTGGGGTTGCAGGCGATCGGCGTCGCGTACGGCGGAGTGGTCGGCCGCGCGGACGAACTCCTGCACGGCAAGACCAGCCAGGTCTTCCACGAGGGCGCCGGGGTGCTCGCCGGGCTGCCGTCGCCGTTCACCGCGACCCGGTACCACTCGCTCGCGATCGCCGAGGACAGCGTGCCGGACGTGCTGCAGGTGACCGCCCGGACCGAGGCCGGCGTGATCATGGCCGCGCGGCACCGCGACCTCCCGGTCGAGGGCGTCCAGTTCCACCCGGAGTCCGTGCTCACCGAGGGCGGTCATCGGATGCTGGCGAACTGGCTCGAGATCTGCGGCGACTCGGACGCGGTCGCCCGCTCCGCCGGCATGGCCCCGGTCGTCAGCTAGTCACAGCAGGACAAAGAGAAAAGCCGCGGGACATCCCGCGGCCTTTCTCTTGATGGTCTGTCCCGAAGGTCAGGGCTGGCCGCTTCCACTTCGGCTTCCGTTCGGGTTGCCGCTGCCCTGGCCGCCGCCTTCGCCGCCGGATCCACCGCCACCGATCGTGATCGGGGGCGTGTTCGGGTCCGTCGGAGTGGAGGTCGGCGGGGTGCTCGGCGGGGTGCTCGGTTCGTCGGGCTTGAGCGCGATCGTCAGGGTGATCAGGGTGCCCTTGTCGACCTTCGTACCCGGCTTGATGCTCTGCGCGAGCACCGTCTCCTCGACCGCGTTCGGGTCTTCCTGCTGCTTGTAGCCGACCGTCAGCCCGAGGTCCTTCAGGGTCTTGGTCGCGTCGTCCTGCGGAACCGTCGTGACGTTCGGCACCTCGACCTGCACCTTGCCGGTCGAGAGCGTCAGGGTGAACTTGGTGCCCGGCGCGTACTGACCGCCCGGGTCCGGGCTGACCGCGAGCACCGTGCCGGCCTTGGCCTCGTTGGCCTGCTCGACCGTCTTGCTCGCCACTTCGAACTTGCCCGGCGAATCCTCGATCAGCGTCCGGGCCTCCGACTCCGACTTGCCGATCACGTCCGGCACCGGGAAGGTGTTCGGTCCGGCCGAGACCACCACGGCCACCGTGGTGTCCTTGTCGACCATCGTCGCCGCGGTCGGGTTCTGGGTGATGATCAGGCCCTTGCCCACGCTGCTGCTGGCAGCTGAGGTGGCGGAGATCTTCAGCCCCTGGTCGGCCAGGGTCTGGGTCGCCGTGGGCAGCGAGACGCCGATGACCCTGGCCACGGCGACCTGCTGCGGCTGGTTGTTCGCGTTGTCTTTGCCCATGTTGGTGATCAGCGCGTACGCGCCGACCGCTACCGCAACGATCGCCAGGCCGAGCAGGAAGTACGCGAGGCCACGGTTCCGCCGGGCGCGAGCGTCCTGGGCGTCGTCGCCCCCGTCGTCGGGGGGCAGCATGTCGCCGCCCTGGCCCTGCCCGTACGCCTGAGTGGCGGGGGCGAGCGCGGTGGCCGGGATCGCGCGGGTCTCGGCGACGGCCGCCATCGGCGCGGTCACCTGCTGTCCGGCCAGCACCCGGTGGATGTCCTGGCGCATCTCGGAAGCGCTCTGGTACCGGTGCTCGCGGTTCTTGGTCAGCGCCTTCAGCACGACCGCGTCGACCTCCGGCGGGATGTCCGGATCGAACGAGGACGGCGGGGCCGGCTCCTCCCGGACGTGCTGGTAGGCCACCGACACCGGCGACTCGCCGACGAACGGCGGCCTCCCGACGAGCAGTTCGTACAGCAGGCACCCGGTCGAGTACAGGTCGGACCGCGCGTCCACGGTCTCGCCGCGGGCCTGCTCGGGCGAGAGGTACTGCGCGGTGCCGATCACGGCCGCCGTCTGGGTCATCGTGGACGAGGTGTCCGCGACGGCCCGGGCGATGCCGAAGTCCATCACCTTGACCTGGCCCTGCGGGGTCAGCATCACGTTGCCGGGCTTGATGTCGCGGTGCACGATGCCGGCCCGGTGGCTGTAGTCGAGCGCCTCGAGCACGCCGGAGGTGATCTCCAGGGCCCGCTCGGGCATGATCTTGCGGCCCTCGCGGATCAGGTCGCGCAGGGTCTTGCCGGCGACGTACTCCATCACGATGTAGGGGATGGTGACGCCGGAGCCGTTCGGGTCCGGCTCCTCGCCGGTGTCGTAGACCGACACGATGGTCGGGTGGTTCAGGGACGCGGCCGACTGCGCCTCACGCCGGAACCTGGCCTGGAAGGTCGAGTCGCTGGCCAGGTCGACCCGCAGTCGCTTGATCGCAACCGTGCGGCCCAGTCGGTTGTCGACGCCCTTGCGGACATCGGCCATGCCCCCTCGGCCCAGCGGTTCGCCCTCTTCGTAGCGCCCGCCGACGAGACGTGCCTGCGATGTCATTCCTCTGCCTTCCAACCTGCGCGGATCCAACTCGGCCAAAACATACTCAATTCGCCCACGGTAGCGGTGGCCATCCGTGGGCGCTCGTCGGGTCGACACTCTGTCACCCGGTGACGTCCCATCGTCATCCTCGGCCCAATCCTCGGCCCGATCGTCGGCACCGTCACTGGCCCAGCACCGCCTCCATCACGCTCTTCGCGATCGGCGCGGCCAGCGCGCCGCCGGAGATATCGTCGCGGGCCACGTTCGCGTCCTCGATCATCACCGCGACGGCGACCTTCGGGTCGTTGGCCGGCGCGAAGGAGGTGAACCACGCGAACGGCGGCTTCTCCTTGGAGGTCTGCGCGGTACCGGTCTTGCCGGCCACCTGGACGCCGTTGATCCGGCCGGGCTTGCCGGTGCCGTTCTCCACCACGTCGACCATCATCGCGGTCAGCTGGCTCGCGACCTCCGGCGTGATCGCCTGGTGCAGCGACTCCGGCTTGGTCTCGGACACCGTCTTGAGGTCGGCGGTCCGGACGCTCTGCACCAGGTACGGCTTCATCACGTCGCCCTGGTTGGCGATCCCGGCCGCCACCATCGCCATCTGCAGCGGGGTGGCCCGGACGTCGAACTGGCCGATCGCGGACTGCGCGGTCTGCGGCTGGTTCGGGTCGGTCGGGAACTGGCTGGCGACCGCGCCCAGCTCGGGCAGTTGCCGCTCGCCGAAGCCGAACTTCTCCGCCTGCTCGCGGAGCGCGTCCGGACCGAGGTCGAGGCCGATCGTGCCGAAGGCGGTGTTGCACGAGTTCCGCAGCGCCACTGTGAGCGTCGCGTTGTCGCTGCCGCCGCAGTTGCGGCCGTTCTCGTTGACCAGCGGCACCGTGGTCTGCGGGAGCGGCAGCTCGGCCGGCGAGTGGACCTTGGTCTCAGGGGTGTACTTGCCGCTCGACAGCGCGGCAGCCGAGGTGACCAGCTTGAAGGTCGAGCCCGGCGGGTAGAGCTCCTTGATCGCCCGGTTCGACATCGGCTTGTCGGGGTCCTCGTTGAGCCGCTTCCAGGCCGCGCTGACCTTGGTCAGGTCGTGGCTGGCGAGCTCGTTTGGGTCGTAGGAGGGCCGGGAGACGAGCGCGAGCACCTTGCCGGTCTTCGGCTCGATCGCGACCACCGCGCCCTTCTTGCCGGCCAGCCCCTTGTACGCCGCCTGCTGGGCCGCCGCGTTCAGCGTCAGGGAGACGCTGGCTCCTTGCTGGCGCCGGTCGGTGACCACGTCGACCACCCGGCGGAACACCATCGACGGGTCAGAGCCGTTCAGCTGGCTGTTCTGGGTGAGCTCGATGGCGGACCGGCCGTAAAGATAGGAGTAGTACCCCGTGACCGGAGCGAAGACCGGGCCCGACGGGTAGGAGCGCTGGAACTCGAACCGGTCGTTCGACGGCTTGCTCTGCGCGATCGGGGTGCTGCCGATCAGGATCGGGCCGCGGTTCACCGAGAACTGGTCGTCGCGGACGCGGCGGTTGTCGTTGCGTCCGTTCAGTTCGCCGGCCCGGAAGGCCTGCAGGTAGGTCGAGTTGGCCATCAGCGCGAGCATCAGGATGATCGCGGCCACGGCCAGTCGTCGGATAGCTGAGTTCACTGCTTCTGCACCGCCATGGCGATCGTTTCGTCGGAGACCGGCGCCGCGGGGGTCTGCGGCCGCCGGGCCTGGTCACTGATCCGCAGCAGCAGCGCGACGATCGCCCAGTTGGCGACCAGCGACGTACCACCCAGGGCCATGAACGGCGTGGCCAGACCGGTCAGCGGGATCAGCCCGGTGACTCCGCCGACGATCACGAACACCTGCAGCGCGAACGACATCGCCAGACCGGTGGCGAGCAGCTTGCCGAAGATGTCCCGGCAGCCGAGCGCGGTCCGCAGACCCCGCTCCACCAGCAGCGTGTAGACCAGGATGATCGCGATCAGCCCGGTCAGGCCCAGTTCCTCGCCGAACGAGGAGATGATGAAGTCGCTCTGGCCGTAGAAGCCGAGCAGTTCCGGCCGTCCCTGACCGAGGCCGCGACCGAGGACACCGCCCCAGGCCTGGCCCATCAGCGCATTCGCGACCTGGCCGACGCCAGCCTCGTTGAACGGGTTCAGCCAGTCCTCCACCCGCTTGTGCACGTGGCCGAAGGTGGCGTAAGCGAACCAGGCGCCGCCGGCGAAGAGCAGGAAACCGATCAGCAGCCACCCGGCGCGCTCGGTCGCGACGTACAGCAGGAAGAGGAACAGGCCGAAGAACAGCAGCGACGATCCGAGGTCCTTCTCGAAGACCAGCACGCCGAGGCTGACGCCCCAGGCGATCAGGATCGGGCCGAGGTCCCGGGCGCGCGGCAGGTCCAGGCCGAGGAAGCGGTGACCGGCCAGCGTCAGCACGTCGCGCTTCACCACCAGGTAGCCCGCGAAGAAAACGACCAGGCAGAGTTTCGCGAACTCACCGGGCTGGAAGGACATGCCGAGCAGGCGGACCCAGATCTTCGCGCCGTTGATATCCGCGCCGAGGCCCGGCACCAGCGGCAGGATCAGCAGCACCAGACCGGCCAGGCCGGCGGTATAGGTCAGGGCCTGCAGGCGGCGGTGGTCCCGGATCACCAGGATGACCACCAGGAACAAGACGATGCCGACGGCGGTCCAGGTGATCTGCTGCGGGGCGGCCGGCGCTCGCGGGGTGGCTCCCCGCGCCTCGGCCGCGATCGCCAGACCGAGGTCGACCCGGTGGATCATGGCCACACCCAGGCCGTTGAGGAGCACCGCGCACGGCAGGATCACCGGATCGGCGTACGGAGCGCGGTAGCGCAGGGCCATGTGCGCGATGAAGGCGAGCAGGCCGATGCCGGCCGCGTAGTACCCGGTGCTGGCCGGCACCTTGTCCTGCACGGTGATGCCGATGTTGACGTAGGCCCCGACCGAGACGCCGATCGCGATGATGAGCAGCATCAGCTCCACCCCGCGCCGGGAGCGCGGGATGATCTGGATGACGGAGGTCGACGCGATACTCATCTGACGCCGTCGCAGTCGTCCGGGTTGACAGTTCCGTTCGGCGAGGACGGAGACGTCGACGGCGCGGTCGACGCCGGGGTGGTGACCGGGGACTTGGGCGGGGTCGAGACCGGCCGCCCGGTGGTGGCCGGCGGAGTGCTCGGCTTCGGGGTCGTCGTCGGCGGCTTCGGGGTCGGCTTGGTCGCGCACTCCTCGGCGGTCCGCTGCAGCTCGCTGACGATCGACCGCGCGGCGCTCAGGTCGTCGGCCTGGATGGTGCCCTCCACCTGCTCACGGCTGTACGTCGGCAGCTTGTCCACCTGCAGGGTCTGCTTCTCGTACATGCTCGACAGAGTGAGCCCGGGGATCTGCTCGTCCACACCCTTGAAGATCGCCACGTAGTCGCCGTCGGTGCCCACGTAGTACTGCTTCTGCGTCCAGCTGTAGGCGAACCAGCCGCCACCGATGACAAGCCCCAGCAGAACGGCCAGTACTGCGAGTCGCCGCAGCCAGAGGAACCTCTTGGGGGCACGCGGGGCGTAGCGGAGCTCCTCGGGATCGAAGTCACCCGCGGCGCCGCCGGCCGCCTCGCCACCGCCCTGCGCGCGCAGGGTCGACGTGGCCGGGCCGGTCCCACCTTGGGCCAGCTCGGCAGCAGCTCCGACCAGTTGGGGCTGCGTGCCACTCGTCGGCTCGGTCTCGATCACGTCCGCGACGACGCAGGTGACGTTGTCGTTCGACCCCGCCTCGAGCGCGTGCGTGATCAGGTCGACCACGACGGAGTCCGGCGTACCCTCCGCCATCGAGGTGGCGATCACCTTGTCGCTCACGTAGTCGGGCAGGCCGTCGCTGCAAAGCATCAGCCGGTCGCCGGCCCGGACGTCGAGCATCTCCAGGTCCGGATCGGAGTCCGGCCGGCCGTCGAGCACCCGGAGGATCAGGTTGCGGTGCGGATGGGTGAAGGCCTCTTCCTTGGAGATCCGGCCCTCGTCCACCAGCGACTGGACGAACGTGTGGTCATGGCTCAGCTGCTGGAGCTGGCCGTCCCGCATCCGGTAGGCGCGGGAGTCGCCGAGATGCGCGAGGCCCAGCTCCTGCCCGTCGAACAGCAGGGCGGTCACGGTGGACCCCATACCCTCGCGCTCAGGGTCCTCCTCGACCAGTTCGGAGAGCCGCTCGTTCGCGCGGTGCACGGCGCCCGCGAGCGCCTCCATCATGTCCGCGCCGGTGATGCCGGGCTTGTCCAGCCGGCGGATCACCTGGACGGCGGCGGCGCTGGCCACCTCACCCGCGGCGGCTCCACCCATGCCGTCGGCGAGCAGCAGCAGGTACGGACCGGCGTACGCGGAGTCCTCGTTGTTGCGGCGCACCCGTCCGACGTCGGACAGTGCTGCGTAGTCGAGCGACAAGGTCATGGACGGCGCCCTACTTCGCGATGTTCAGCGTCGTGCGACCGATCCGGATGGAACCGCCGATCTCGGCAGGCACCGGGCGGGTCACCCGCTGGCCGTCCAGGTACGTGCCGTTGGTGGAGCCGAGGTCCTCGACCCACCACTCGCCCTCGGACGGGAACACCCGCGCGTGCCGGGTGGAGGAGTAGTCGTCGTCCAACCGGATCTGGCAGTCCGAGCCACGGCCGATCACGACGGGCTGCTCGCCCAGGGTCGCGCCGACACCGGCCTGAGGACCGTCGGCGATCGTCACCGAGCCCGGCTGACCCTTCTTCTTCTTGCTGGGCTTCACCGGCTTCGGGGTACGGCCGTTGGGCTGGGCCGCGGGCGCGGCCGCCACCCGGGCGTCCACCTTGGCGCCGAACAGGTCGGACCTGATCACGGACAGGACGGCCAGTACGAACATCCACAACAGGGCCAGGAACCCCAGTTTGATCAGGGTCAGCGTCAGTTCCGACATGGAAGGCCAGTCACCACCCGCTGCTCGGCGGCTGGGCGATCGGCTCGTCCGCAAGGCGCAGCGTCATGGTGGTGTTCCCGATCCTCACGGTCGATCCGTCGGTCAGTTCGGCCTCGGCCGCCCGGCGCCCGTTCACGAGCGTGCCGTTGGTGGAGCCCAGGTCGACCAGCACCACCCTGACACCTCCCGGTCCTTCTGGCATCAACCGGATCTCCGCATGCCGCCGGGAGACCCCCGGATCGTTGATCTGGATGTCCGCGTCCGTTCCCCGGCCGAGCACCACGCCGGGCGGGTTGATCGGACGGCGCCGGCCGTTCACCTCGAGCATCACCTGCGGGTGGCCGCGGCGTACGGGCGGTGGGCCGGGGGGCGGTTGCACCGGAGCGCTCTGCAGCACGGTCGCACCTTCGTCGGGCAGGATCGGGGCCGGCTGCCGCGGCTGGGGCGGCTGGTTGCCGACAGTGGCGCTGACGACGCGGAACTTCCCGGTCGGCAGGTCGTCTTGCTGGGTCAACTCGATCTCGATCGGTCCGGAGAAGGTGTAGCGCTGGATGTCGGCGTGGTCACGCAACTCGTTGGCCAGTTCGTGGTTCAGCGTGCGGCCGTAGGCGTTCAGCCGCTCGAAGTCCCCCGGGCCGAGCTCGATGGTGAAGTGGTTCGGCACCAGCCGCCGGTCCCTGGACAGGATCCGCGCGGTGTTGTCGATCTCACGCTTGAGGGCCGCGGCCAGCTCGATCGGCTCCACGTCACCCTTGAACGCGCGCGCGAAGACACCGCTCACGATGCCCTCCAGGCGTCGCTCGAAGCGCTGCAGCGGTCGCACGCGTCCTCCTCCACGGTCGGTCGTCGGGTGGACCCAACGATCGTGCTTGCCGTCCGGCGCTGCCGAGAGGCTCGCCGGACATCCGTGTCCACCGGTGGGTGGTGGACACACTGGTACGACGATCGATCGTATCGGGGAGTTCGGCCGAACCCGCAATGTCAGAGTCTGCCGCAGGCCGTGCTAATGTTTCTCCTCGGTCGCCGATGGTGCTCGTGAGGGCTCCGGAAGTGACCAGCGCGCGGGTGGCGGAATAGGCAGACGCGCACGGTTCAGGTCCGTGTGCCCGAAAGGGCGTGGGGGTTCAACTCCCCCCTCGCGCACAGCGTCTCGAACTCCCGGTCAGTTACTGGCCGGGAGTTTTTCATGTCCTTCTTACGTGCCCTCAGCCACCAAATGTGGCGCTCGCCTCAGGTCCGCTCAGCCCGGTGCCGCAGTACCGGGCGTCCTCTTTCCGGCGCACAGCCGGCGCTCGCGGTCAGCGGGTCCAGAGGCCGCGGGTTTGTAGCCGGGTGAGGATCTGGGTCTCCAGGTAGCGGGCGTCGTCGCGGTCCGGGGTGACGGACCAGCTGACCTCCAGGCCGAGTCGCACCACGGCGTCTCGGGCCCAGTCCTGGGCGCGCTTCGGACCGTTCTGACGCAGGTCGCGGAGTTGTTGCTCGATCCACTCGGGGTCGGCCAGCGCCCGGTCGAGGGCGGCCTCTCCGAATCCGCTGACGGCGCCCTTGCCGCTCCGGTACACCGTCAGCCGTCCGTACAACCCTTGCGGGCGACCGCTGCCGGCCCGCTCGCCCGCCATCCCGACGTACCGGATGACGCCGGTCATGGGTTCGCGCAACAGGTACACCCCCGGTTCCCGGGGCGCCGAACGGATGGCGTCCTCGAAGGGCATCCACGGGCACCACTCGGCCAGGTCGCGAACTTCGGCGTAGCACTCGCGAAGTACGGGGTCGTAAACCGTGTCGAACCAGCCCATGCACGCATCCTGCCGCCGTCCGCCGACATTCCTTGTCTCCGTCCGATGTGCCGTTCGCCCGGCCCCGGGTGAGACGTTGCGAGTTGGAGGTGGCGGCCCCAGGATGACGGGCATGAGTTTCGAGGCGATAGTGCGGGACTATGACCTGCGCTGCGGGGTGGAGCGGGCTTTCAACACGTACGTCGGGTCGCACGGGACCTGGTGGCTTCCGGACTACACGCCGGATGCGGGGACCTTCCAGAAGCTGACGATCGAGTCGGGCGTGGGAGGCCAGGTGGTCCTGTCGCACCAGGGGCTGGGTGACTTCGTGATCGGGCAGGTGACGGTGTGGGAACCGTCGGAGCGGCTCGCGTACTCGACCACGCTGGCCCAGACGCCGGAGTACCCGAGTGAGATCAGCGTGACGTTCACCCCGACCGCGGACGGGTGCCACTTCCACTTCGAGCACGGCGGATGGAACGAGGGCAACGAGAAGGACCGGGAGAAGTTCAGGGACTGGGGACTCATCCTGCCGCGCTTCGTGGCGCTGGCCGAATCTGTCGGAGGGTCCTGAGACCGTTGGGCGATGACGGAGATTCGCATTGCCATCGCACAACCTGAAGTGACGAACGACGCACGGAAGAACCTGCGTCTAAGCCGTACTGCGACCCGGGTGGTGCGGCAGTGATGCGGGGGTGACGAGGTCCAAGGCGGGGGTGCCGGGGCTGTTCTATATGGGCTGGCTGTTGCTGAGTACGTCAACTACTTCCACCGGCAGCTGATGCACGACACCCGGGCGGATCTTCGCCGGCTGGTGCGGACCGGGCGGCTGCAGCGGTCCCATCTGTCCGCTCCGGGAAACCCGTGACGCACTCTGAAGGTGCCTGTTAATTTCTGAACATGCGTTCAGACGGTGCGTCGTTCATCGAGGCGGCCAGGCGCGAGCAGTTGGCCGACTGTGCCGTGGACGTGATCGCCGAGGTGGGCATCGCGAAGGCGTCGATGACGCGGATCGCGGAGCGGGCCGGGGTGAGCGTCGGGGTGATCTCGTACCACTTCGGGAACAAGGCCGGGCTGATCTCGGCCGTCGTCGGCCAGGTCGTGCGGACGGCGGTCGCGATGATGGAGCCGCGGATCGTGGCACAGCCGACCGCGGCTCTCGGCCTGCGGATGCTCATCACGAGCAACCTCGAGTTCATGCGGCAGCACCCCAACCAACTGCGCGCGCTGCTCGAGATCGTCCGGAACGACAGCGAGGTGTACGCCACCCAGGGCGCGCAGGCGGTCGTCGATGTGGAGAAGGTGCTGCACTGGGGCCGGCAGACCGGGGAGTTCGGTGACTTCGACACCCGGGTGATGGCGATCTCGATCCGCGCCGCGATCGACGCCGTACCGCCGATGCTCTCCGCGGACCGCAGCCCCGACCTCGACCTGACCGCGTACGGCGAGGAGCTCGCCGACCTCTTCGAACGAGCCACCCGGAAGGAATCCGTCTGAGATGGAAGCACTGGAACTGATCGGGCTCGGCAAGACCTTCGGCGAGGAGAAGGCGGTCGACGACTTGAGCCTGTCCGTGCCACAGGGCTCGTTCTTCGGCATGCTCGGCCCCAACGGCGCCGGCAAGACCACCTCGCTCTCGATGGCGGTCGGGCTGCTCCGCCCCGACTCGGGCACGGCGAAGATCTTCGGTGTCGATGTCTGGGCCGAGCCGGTCCAGGCGAAGGCGCTGGTCGGGGTACTGCCGGACGGCCTCGGCATGCCCGAGCGCCTGACCGGCCGCGAGGTTCTCACGTACCTCGGCCTGCTCCGCGGACTCCCTGCTGCCGAGGTCGACACCCGTACGTCGGAGCTCCTCGAAGTACTGGAGCTCGACCACGAGGACGACAAGCAGGTGATCGGCTACTCCACCGGGATGCGGAAGAAGCTCGGGCTGGCGGTCGCCCTGCTGCACGCGCCGCGGCTGCTGGTGCTCGACGAACCCTTCGAGGCGGTCGATCCGGTCTCGGCGGCGACCATCCGGACGATCCTGAACAGGTTCATCGCCGGTGGTGGTTCGGTGGTGATGTCGAGCCACGTGATGGCGCTGGTCGAGCAGTTGTGCGACCGGGTGGCCGTCGTCTCGGGCGGCAAGGTGGTTGCCGCCGGCACCGTTTCCGAAGTACAGGCGGGTGGCAGTCTGGAGGACGCGTTCGTGTCCCTGGTGGGCGCGTCGACGCGGGGTGCGGAGGGGCTGGCATGGCTGTCGGCCTGACCTACGCCACTTCGCACACGCTGGTCAGGATGCGGCTGGCCGCGCTGCGGCATGCGTTGCGCGACTCGAACCGGGTCGCCTGGATCGGCACTGGCGCGTTCCTCGGTCTGGTACTCGCCGCCGGGACCATCTGGGTAGCGACGCTGGGCAACACCGATCTCGTCGCGGTGGCTGTGGCCGTCTGGATGCTCGGCTGGGTTGTCGGGCCGCTGTTCGCGGGTGGCGGGGACGAGACGCTCAGGCCCGAGTACTTCACCATGCTGCCGTTGCCCCCCCCGCGCGTTGTCCGGCGGACTGATCGCCGCAGCGCTGGCAGGTGTGGCTCCACTGGTGAGTCTCGTGGCGCTGCTGTGTCTGGTGGTGGTCGGCGGCCAACTGTCAGTCGGCGCGCTGCTGATCTCTGTGCCTGCGGTGCTCCTGCAGGTGCTGTCCTTCGTATTGGCCTCCCGGCTCGCCGTGGCCGTCTATGCCGTCCTGCTGCAGGTCCGCTCGGGTGCGGTGCTCGCCGCTCTCGTGAACGCCTTCATCCTCGCCTTCACCGCGCAGGGGTGGGCGCTGATCGCCGCGTTCATCAGTACCGACGTGCAGGGCACTATTGCTCGCGGCGCCCGGATCGCACCGTCTGGTTGGGGTTTGGTCGCTGTCGAGGCCGCCGGCAGTGGTGACTGGTTGCGCGTACTGCTGGCCGTGGCCGGGCTCGTCGTGCTCTGCGCGGCCATGTTCGTCGCCTGGTCGGCGCTGCTCGTCCGGCGTACCACAGCCACCCGCGTAGGGGTTCGAGTGCGCCGGCAACTGACTGCCCCCGACGCTCGCGGCGCCGCAGCGGCGAAGGAGTTGCGCACGTGGGCCCGCGACCTGCTCTACGGACACCGGGCCGTGTTCGCGATCGCCTACGGGTTGTTCTTCTGCCTGATGCCTCTGGCCGTCGGCTGGAAGGGCATGCTGCCGTGGGCCGGCGCGGCCGCTGTGGTGATGGGCGGCGCGATGTTCTCCAACCTGTACGGCGCTGACGGCACCGCCTTCTGGTCGACCCTGATGACGCCGCGCTCGGCGCAACTCGATATCCGCGCACGGCAGCGGGCCTTCCTGCTCGTGTTCGGCCCGCCGGCTCTGGTGATCACCCTGCTGCTCACCTGGTGGTCCGAGGCTGGAGTCTGGCCGCTGGTGCTCAGCATCCTGCCCGCACTCCTGGGCGGTGCTGCCGGGCTGATCGTGCTCGCGTCGGTCTACGCGGCCGTGCCGACCACCGACGCCCACAAGCGCTCCGGTAATCCCATGAACTCAGGTGAGAACGAGGGCGAGACCATGGGCCTCGTCTACGTGATGCTGGTGCTCGTCTCACTCACCGCCGCACCCGCACTCGCCGCAGCACTCGCCTGGTCCTGGTGGGGAGTTCCGGTCGGCCTCGCCTCCGGAGTACTGGCTTGGTGGTACTTCGGACGGCTGGCGGCCGGTCGACTGGAGCAGCGTGGTCCCGAGTTGCTCACGCTCCTGCGGCACGGCCGGACCACCACGGAGCACGGCGACAAGTCGTCCCTTTCCAGCAAGATGGCCCTGCTGCCGCGGTGGAGGCGTTACCTGGCCGGGTTCTGCCTGGGCTTCGGGGCGATCCCGCTGTTCCCGCAGGCCGTAGTACCGGCGATCTTCCTGCTCAACGACGTCGACGCGAAGGCTTGGTTCCTGGCGCTTTACGTGGAACTTCCCTGGCAATGGCCGGTGATCATCGGCATGGCGCTGCTGGGCCTCGGCATGTACGCCTATGGCGGCTGGACCTACTGGCAGGCAAGCAAACTCCGCCCCGAGACCGACCCCCACCTACAGCCAGAAACACAGGCGCCCTGAAGCCAACCAGCCACCCGCCTCCGGTGAGGCGGCAAGCAGGCCGGCGATGCCCGCGTAGTCGGTCCAGTTCATCAGTGTCTCTTTCAGTGGTGGCGCGTACGGGTAGTGACGGTGCCATCGCAACTTCGTGATGGCACTTCGGTGCCAGGAGTGCCAGGCGGTCGGGTGGCCCAGCTGTGCCGCTGTCAGAGTGGGGTTTCCCCACCCCGGGAAAGGGGTGCGGGACTTAGGCCAGAAGATGGACAAAATGCTCGCCACCGCGTCAGGGAGCCTGGTTAGGTGGAGCCTCGAGCGCGGGAGGTTGCCACGATGCAGGACGAATCGGTGCTGGATGCCCGGGAAGAACGGGCCTATCGACTGCTGGTCGGACTCTCAGTCGCCCGGCTGCCGGACCTCGCCGAGGTCGCGGAGCTGTCGCACCAGGAGGCGGACGAGATCCTCCAGCGGCTGCAGGCCAAGGGTCTGGTCGCGGTGATGCCGGGCGACGAGCCGATGTTCCGGCCGCTGCCTCCCGATGTCGCCCTCGGTACGACGCTGCTCCGGCGGCAGGAGTCCCTCGAGTCGGCCCGGAAGACCGTGGCCTCGCTGAGCGAGGAGTTCCGCGCCAGCGCCAGCCGCCGGGACGCGCACCACCTGGTTGAGGTGATCGTCGGCGCGGCCGCGCTG
This sequence comes from Kribbella qitaiheensis, assembly GCF_042657745.1. GTDB lineage: Bacteria > Actinomycetota > Actinomycetes > Propionibacteriales > Kribbellaceae > Kribbella > Kribbella qitaiheensis. The sequence continues at coordinate 449,579 of NZ_JBHSKE010000006.1, forward strand.
CGGGACCGGCTCCGCGATCTGCAGGAGTCCGCCCGCGAAGAGATCCTCTGGTTCTGCCGGGCCAATCCGCTCGCGATGCAAGGAGCGGAGAACACCGAGGAGTACGGCGCACTCAGCCGCGGCGTACGGTACCGGGCCATCTACGAGCGGGCTCTGCTCGAGACGCCCGGCGAGCTCGACACGATCGCCGAGGGGATCAGCTGGGGCGAAGAGGCCAGGACGCTGCCGACGCTCCCGGTGCGCCTCGCGATCGTGGACCGGGCCACTGCCGTCTGCCCGCTGGTCCGCGACGACGAAGCGGGCATCGGCGAACCGACAGCCGCGATCATCGGCCGCGGCCAGTTGCTGGACGCGCTGCTGTCGCTGTTCGAGACCCACTGGGAGCAGGCGACCCCGGTGAAGCTTCAGTCCGACGAGGCGGCGGACCCGGAGGGCTTGGACGACTCCGAGCGCTTCCTGCTGTCCCTGGTCGTCGCCGGCGTGCCAGACAAGTCCGTCGCCTCCCAGCTGGGCATCAGCCGCCGCACCGTCCAGCGACGCCTCGACCGCATGATGTCCCTCGCCGGCGTCGATACCCGCACCGGCCTCGCCTTCCAGGCTGCCAAGCGCAAGTGGCTCTAATGAGCTCAGGCCGGCCCGAGGATTCTCGGACCGGCCAGAGCGAACTACTGGAGTACTACTTCAGGCCATAGGCCCGGATCACTGTTTGGCTGAGCTTGTTCCCGGCGTTGTCGGCGACGGCAACTCGCAGCGATACGGAACCCTTGCCGGCCGGCACCACCGCAACGTAGTGCCCGAGGGCACCGACGGTGATGACCTTGAGCCAGCTCTTGCCCTCGTCGAAGGACACCTCGGCCTGCAGTGAGGTGGACCGCGGTGCGGCCACCCCGGCCTGCTGGTGGACGTTGAACCCGATCAAGTGCGGCCGAGCGGCCACCCGCCCGGTCAGGTCCACCGGCACGTCGTAGTCCACCTGCAGCAGCGGCAACGCCACAGCCTTGTCGGTGGCGGCGGTCTTGGAACGGAAGTCCCAGACCGTACGGGTGCTGGTCCCCCAGTTCCACTCGCCTTCGGTGTCGACGCGTGCCGTCGAGAGGTCCAGCTTGTACGCCGCGTCGCCGCCGTCGGTGACCACGTCCTCCCAGGCGTCGGGCAGTTCCGCGACCTGCTGGCCGTTCCGCGAGAGCACCGCCGAGGCCGAGGTGGTCTCGCCGACCGTGTAGTGCCCGGCGGCATCCACGAAGGCCGGGATCCGCAGGGACAACCTGTCACCCGTCCGGGTGGACACCACGCCAGGCGCGGCGGCCGGGCGGACCACCGGGCCGAACCAGGTCTCGGTGGAGACTCCGGCCTTGTAGCTCCGCGGCAGCGTGGTCAGCCCGCCGTTCAGCGGGTTCATCGTGTCCCAGGTGTAGAGGTGGTGTACCCGGTGCTGCCAGAGCGAGTCGCCCGACGTCACCCACTCCTCGCGGACCTTCGGAGTCTCGACGAAGCGCTGCGAGTCGTTCCAGGAGTACTCCTGCCACGGACGCCAGCCGAACCGCTGCTCCTTGGCCCAGTTGAAGCCGCCGTTGTCGGAGTAGGAGGTATTCACCCGGGCGCTGTTCGCGGTGGTCACCTTGTAGTTGATCTTGCTGGGGATCGACCCGCTCGAGACCTGCTGCACGTCGTACAGGTAAGGGCTCGAGGTGGTGAGGATGAGGTCGATCGTGGCGCGGGGCTGCTTGGCCCGGGCGATCAGCTTCTCGCCGTCCCTGGTGGTGGTGACCATCGCGGGGATGGGTTCGCGGTCACCGGTCGGAACCCAGACGGTCCACGCCGACCAGGTCGCCGGCCGGACGATGATGACGCCGGCCGCACCGGCCTTGGCGGCCGCGGCGATCTGCTCCTGCTCACTGCCCGCTCCGGTGCCGTCCTCGTCGGACTTCATCAGGGCGATGGCGCCGCGCACCCCACGGAGATCCGCCGGAGCGCCGTTGCCGGCGTCGACCAGCGGGAACCGCTTCTTGCCGTCGAACGACGGCGACTGGTGCAGCAGGTTGATGTCCAGCGGTCCGGAGACCCCGGCGACGGTGGCCTGTACCAGGGGCGCGACCAACTGCCAGCGCGAGGAGAACTCGAAGCTGCCGTCGGTCACCGGCTTGGTCCCGGTGACGAGCACCTGCTTGACCGTGCTGAAGTGCATCACGCCGTGGCTGATGCTGCGGCCGTTGCCGTACTCACGGTGCACGTAGTAGCTCAGGATGGCCTGCTGCTCGGCCGGCTTGGGCGTCTCGATCGTGATCGGGGCCGCCTTGCGAGCGTCGATCACCACCTCGATGTCCTTGTCCACCTTGATGTTCGGGTCGGTGAACAGGCTGACCTTCTCGTCCTGCGGGTCGTAGTTCTCGACCAGTGAGTGCAGCAGGTACGTGCCTTCCTCGACCTCCGCGGTGTAGGTCTCGCCGTCCGGGATCCAGGCGAGCTGGTCCGACCGGGAGTTGTCGCCGTACAGGGAGACGACCGGTGCGCCGGTGGGCCGGCCGTCGAGTCCGATCGCGCGCAGCCGGACGGAGTGCTTCGGTCCCTGCCGCAGCGCGCCGACGGCGGTGTGCGTGACGACCCCATCGGGGCCGGTGGCAACGATCCAGCCGCTGTGCAGTCCGCGCTCCAGCTTGGCCGCGTCGAGAGCCACCTGTACGTCGGTGCTGCCACCCGCGGGCACGGTGACGGTGCTCGGCACGGTGAGCGCGTCCGTCTCCGGCTTGCGCATGTCGAGGTTGTCCACGTCGACCGCGAGTTGCAGCGTCACGGGCGAGGCGGTGTCGTTCTTGTAGGTGATGGTCTTGGCCGAGGCGCCGGTGGTGGTCTGCAGGCCGAAGTCCGCAGTTGCGGACGCGTAGACCTTCTGCGCGACGGCCCGGCTCAGGTCGACCCGGCCGCCACCCTGCGCGTAGACGCTCAGGTCGGCGTTGGTTTTGGCCGTGCTGGCCAGCGCGTTCTTGATCCGGTCGGCCTTCCAGTCCGGGTGCGCCTGCGCCACCAGTGCCGCTGCGCCGGCCACGTGCGGCGCGGCCATCGAAGTACCGGAGGCGGCTGTGTAGAGGTTGTCGATCGGCTGGCCCATCGCCGTACCAGCCGCGCGTGCGGCGACGATGTCGACGCCAGGTGCGGTGATCTCCGGCTTCAGGCCCGCGTCGCCGAGGCGGGGTCCACGGCTGGAGAAGTCGGCCAGCGCGTCGTTGCGATCGATCGCACCGACGGTGAGCGCGGACGGCGCCGTACCGGGGGTGCCGATCGACTCGTCGGCACCGTCGTTGCCTGCGGACACGACGAAGAGCGTGCCGCTGTCGGCGGTGATCCGGTCGACCGCCTGGCTGAGCGGGTCGCTGCCGTCGGTGGGGCCGCCACCGAGGCTCATGTTGACCACGCGCGCACCTTCGGCCGCGGCCCACTCCATCCCGGCGATGATCGAGGACTCGTAGCCGAAGCCGTCGTCACCGAGCACCTTGCCGATGAGCAGGTCGGCCTTCGGCGCGACGCCCTTGCGGGTGCCGTTCGCGCCGGCGCCGGTGCCCGCGATGGTCGCCGCGACGTGGGTGCCGTGGCCGAAGTGGTCCACGATTCCGCTCGGGCTGCCGGAGAAGTCCTCGGACTGCTTCACCTTGCCCTGCAGGTCCGGGTGCGAGGCGTCGATCCCGGTGTCCAGGACGGCCACCTCCACGCCGGTGCCTTCGTACCCGGCCTGCCAGGCGGCGGGTGCGCCGATCTGCGGCACGCTCTTGTCGAGCACCGGGCGCACCTTGCCGTCGAGCCAGATCTTGGCGATTCCGCGGTTGAGCGCGCGGGCGTTCTGGTCCGGCCCGAGGGACTTCCACAGGGCGGGCAACTCGCTCTTGCCGGCACTGACCGCCGCGGCACCGATCGAGTCGAGCTGCCGGGTGGTCGTCGTACCGGTCAGCGCCGGGGCGCGGAAGCCGGCCGCCGGGTCGGAGTACCGGACGATCAGCGGCAGGCTGGTGGCCGACGAGTCACCGAAACCGTCGGCGATCAACTCGTTCACGTCGAACAGGTCGGCGTCGAGGACGCCGGTCGAGATGTACGGCACAGCGTCGCTGGGCAGCACCCGCAGCCCGCCGTCCACCTCGATCGTGTGGAACGCGATCCGCTCGCGTCCCGGGCCGGGCTGCACGCTGGCCGCCTTCTTGCCGGCGCCGGCGTCGGTCACCTCGACCACGTCACCCGTGATCAGGGTGACCTTGGCGGACTTGCCCGGTACGCCGGACGCCGGCGAGGTGGTCCCGGGAGGCGGCGCGGCGCCCGGTGGGGCAGCGGTCGCCGAGATGGCGGTGGTACTTCCGAGGGCTAGGACAGCCGCGAGGATGGCGGCTCGTTTCACCGGGGAGGACATGGGTCTGGTCTCCTTCGAGAGGCTAGGGGCAGGCACCTCTTTCCGAGGAGTGTGCAGGTGCGTGCACGCTCTGTGCCCTGTCCAGCACTGCCGTCCCTGCGACATGTCGCAACCGCGCCACCGCGATGTCATCAGAGCGACAGCCACCGGTACGGCAGTGGCTACTCGCCGATCTTCTTCGAGCGGAGCAGGATCTTGGTTTCCAGAGCGGCGGTGGAGCCGCCCGCGGGGGACTGCGAGACGACCACCCAGTTGCGGTCGTTGAGCAGCGGCCGGCCCTGACCTGATGCGTCGACAGGGACACGCGCCCGAGTTCTGGTCGGGCGGGGAAAGCAGGACCAGAATCGGACTATGACGGCACAGCAGGTGGTGCGCAGATGGGCTTGGGTGGGCACGTTCGTCATCGGCGCGGGGCTCTATCTCCTGGTTCTGGCCGTGCTCACCGAAACCGGCAATCCGAACCTCTTCCCGACGTTGATCCTGCTCGGCGCCATGGTGGTGCCGCTGACTTTCGTCACCTTCGCGGCCGGCCGCTCGGGCCGCTGGCTGATCGACGGCCCGACCCTCGGCATCTCGCTGTTGTTCGGCGGAGTCATCGGCGTGGTGGTGGCGGGCCTGCTCGAGTACGACGCGATGCGCCGGCTGGGCGCGTTGCCGATGCTCGGCGTCGGGTTGATCGAGGAGGCGGCGAAACTGATCGTCCCGGTGATCCTGCTGGTGTTCTTCGGGCACCGGTACCGCCACTCGATCGGCGGCGGGATCGTCATCGGGGTCGCGGTCGGCACGGGGTTCGCAGTGCTGGAGACGATGGGCTACGCGTTCGTCGCGCTGCTGCAGTCGGACGGCAGCGTCGGAGCGGCCGAGGAGACGCTCTTCATCCGCGGACTCCTCGCACCGGCCGGGCACGCGGCGTGGACCGGTCTGACCTGCTGGGGACTGTGGCGCTTCGCGGTCGAGCCGACCGGCAGGCGATTCCTCGGTTTCCTCGGCCTGTACGCCGTCGCGGTCGCGCTGCACACCACCTGGGACGGCATCGGCGGCAAGGTCACCTACGCCATCGTCGGCGCGATCAGCATCGGCCTGCTGCTCTTCGGCCTGAAGAGATCCCAGGCGATCGACGCGGCCGCTACCCCTGCGGCACTGCCGTCCTGAGCCCTGTCTCCCGGACGAGTGTGGACTGATTGTCCATGGTGGATGTACTGTCCACGGCATGGAGGAGTCAGGACATCGGCTCGGACCGGTGTGCGACGCGATCGCCCGGTTGCTGTCGCCGCACGCTGAGGTCGTCCTGCACGACCCGGCGACGGACGAGATTGTCGGCATCTGGAACCCGCTCTCGGAACGTTCGGTCGGCGATCCGTCGCTGCTCGGTGAGTTGAACGAGTTGACCGCCACCGGTCAGGACGTCTACGGCCCCTACCCGAAATCGCTGCCCGACGGCCGGCGGCTGTCCAGCGTGAGCGCCGTGATCCGCGACGAGAGCGGCAAGGCCGAGGTGGTGCTCTGTGTGAACGTCGACCGGACCGCGTTCGAGGATGCGAGCCGGATCCTGGCCGCGTTCGCCGCTCCGGTCACCGGCCAGCCGCGAGTGCTCTTCGAGCACGACTGGAGCGAGACCCTGAACGACATCGTCGCCGACTTCGTCCGCGAGCGCGGCGTCGCGGTGGAGCGGCTGACCAGGATCGACCGGCTTGATGTGCTCGCCCGGCTGGACTCCGCGGGCGTGCTCAGTCAGCGGCGGTCCGTCCCCGTGGTGGCCCGGGCGCTGCGGATCTCCCGCTCGGCCCTCTACCAACTGCTCGGCGAGGCACGGAAGGACCTGATCACCGATGCCGATACTCCCTGACTTCCGGCTGGAGACCTACTTCTCGCGCTGGGAGTTCAGCGCCCGCTTCCACCTCACAGCCTCCGACGCGCAGTCGATGCCGGTGTCCGAACTGCTCGCGCTGGCCGACGACGACGGCCGCGAGCGGTGGGAGTCCCTGGCGCTGGGCTACACCGAGACCCGCGGTTTGCCCGCGCTCCGGGAAGAGATCGCCCGCACGTACGACGTCGTCGTACCGGAGGACGTGTTGTGCTTCGCGGGCGCCGAGGAGGCGATCCTGCTCGCGATGCAGGTATTGCTGGAGCCCGGTGATCATGCGGTCGTGCTGACGCCGAACTACCAGGCAGCCGAGACGATCCCCCTCTCGATCTGCGAGGTCACCGGGGTCGTGTTGCGGGCCGAGGACGACTGGGCGCTGGACGTGGACGCGGTGGAGAAGGCGCTGCGGCCCAACACCCGCGTGGTCTCGGTGAACTTCCCCAACAACCCGACCGGCGCCGTACCGGACCTCGACACCTGGCAGTCGCTGGTGCGGCTGTGCGACGACCGCGGGATCACGCTTTTCAGCGACGAGGTCTACCGCGGGCTCGAGCTCGACCGGCCGTCCCTGCCCCAGGCCGCAGACCTGTCTCCCCGGGCGTTGTCGCTCAACGTCATGTCGAAGGCGTACGGCCTGCCAGGGTTGCGGATCGGCTGGATCGCCTGCCGGGATCGCTCGGTGCTCGACCGGCTGGAGCGGGCCAAGCACTACACCTCGATCTGCAACTCCGCGCCCAGCGAGATCCTCGCGCTGATCGGCCTGCGGGCCAGGGATCACCTGCTGGAGCGCAACCGCGGCATCGTCGCCGCGAACCTGCCGGTCTTCGACGAGTTCTTCGCGCGGTTCCCGGAGCTGTTCGAGTGGCAGCGCCCGCAGGGCGGTTGCGTCTGCTTCCCGCGGTACCTCGGCCCGGACGGTGTCGAGGCGATGTGCGCGGACCTCGTCGACCAGGCCGGCGTGCTGTTGCTGCCGTCGAGCATCTACAGCTCCGAGCTCACCGAGACGCCGACGGACCGGTTCCGCGTCGGCGTCGGGCGGTACGGACCGGCCGAAGCCTTGGACCACTGGACCACCTGGTTGGAGAAGCGATGAGCTTGCCTGTGATCGACCTGCCCCGGATCGGCGCGGCCGCGTCGCACGACGTGGTCTTCGACGCCGTCCGGGAGTCGTTGATCGCGCACACCGAGGGCCGTACCGCGGTGCCGCCGCCGATGGTGCTGAAGTTCCCGGACCACGACGGGGACTGCCACGTGAAGGCCGGCTACCTCAGCGGATCACCGCATTTCACGGTGAAGATCGCCAGCACTTTCGCCTCGGTCAACAGCGGCCTGATGCTCGTCGTCGACGCGACCACCGGTACTCCGGCCGCCGTGCTCGCCGACGAGGGCAAGCTGACGGCTTGGCGGACCGCTGCCGCCGGCGCGCTGATCACCGACGCGATGACGCCACCCGGCATCGACGAGATCGCCGTGCTCGGGACCGGCGAACAAGCACTGCTGCAGGTGATCTGGCTGAACCTGCTGCGCCCGCTGTCTCGCGTTCGCGTCTGGGGCCGTCGCCCCGAGGCGGTGGAGAAGCTCTGCGCGGCCCTGGCGGCCGAGGGATTCGACGCCCGCCCGGACTCACTGGGAGGCGCGCCCTGCGTCATCGCGACCACCTCGTCCACCGTTCCGTTGCCCTCGGCCCTTTTCTCGGGCGCCGTGCACGTGACCGGGATCGGCACCGACATGCCTGGCAAGGGCGAGCTGCCGACCGATGTGTTCGCCGGTGCTCTCGTCGCCACCGACGATCACGAGCAGTGTCTGGACCACGGCGACTTCGGCAACGCGGTACGGGCCGGGGTGATCGCGGCGGACGCGGACATCTCGATCGGCGGGGTGCTGCGGGACGGCCTCGGCGACCGTGGCGATCGCCGAACGATCGCGGATCTCACCGGCCTCGGAGTCACCGACGCCGCGGTCGCCTCGGCGGTCGTGCAGGCCCTGTCGACTACCAGCGCCTAGACCAGCTCACCTCAGCAACCTCTTACCTCTTCGCCGTACTGGTCGACGATCCTCGGTACGGCGTACCTGCTCGCCTATCACGCGGATACGATCAGCTGCTGAAACAGTGACCCGTCAGTAGGGTGAGACGGCCCTCGCAATCCATGGACAATCGGTTCCGGACTCAGTACGGTCCGTAACGGCGTCCGCACCACGCCAGACCTGGAGGGGGACGTAGCGTCCTTCTCCCACCAGTCGGTGAGGTGCTGCCCGCCAGTAGCGCCTCACTGGTGGATGGGCGAGCAGTTCGTGGCGACTGTCACGAGTTGATGGGGGCCCGTACACCCAGGTGGGGCGGCACCGGCGCCAAGCGCTCGCCGCCCCACCGACTCAATTCTCTCGCCACACCCCAACGCCGCGCCGCCCCTGTTCGTCTTGATAGCTGACAGGGAACCGAACAGGACGGTGTTGATGGCTGACTGGGAGCGCGCGTTCAAGGAACTGCTGGCAGTCCGCGGCGCCTCGCTACGTGCGTATGCCTATCTCCTGACCGGAGAGTCAGCCGCGGCCGCCGACCTCGTGCAGGACGCGCTGCTGCGGGTGTTCAGCCGGCTGCGGGTGAGAGGCGACGTCGAACAGCTCGAGGGCTACGTTCGGCGCGCGATGCTCAACCAGTACGTCGACGGCCGCCGCCGCGCGCAGCTGTGGAACGCCAGACGCCACCTGCTGGTGGATCCGGTTGCGCACCACGACGAGGACCAAGCACTCGCGGACGAGGTCCGACAGGCCTTGTCCACTCTGTCGCCCAAGCAGCGCGCCTGCGTCGTCCTCCGGTACTACGAGGACCTCTCCGTTCTCGAGATCGCAGACCAGCTCGACTGCGCCGAAGGCACGGTGAAACGACACCTGGCCGACGCCCGGACCCGACTCGCCACTCAGCTCGCCATCCCCGAGGAGACGATGAGATGACCTCCGACGACTTGAAACAGCTCCTCCAGTCCGTGGCCACCAAGGGCACCGACACCGTCGAGCTCGACGAGCATGCCCTGGTACCCCGGATCCGGCGCCGCCGTCGTCGGCGTACCGCGACCGTCGGTGTCGCCGGCTTCGCAGGCGCGGCCGCGATCGCAGTCAGCGCTCATGCAGTACTGCCAGGCGCCGGCACCGAGAGCACCGTGGCGAACCGCGGCGGAGGCACCCAGTCGGCTATCAGGGAAAGTCCTCTCCCGCCGTACAAGTGTGGGGTGACCATTCCGGCGCCCTCCTCCATCGGCACCCGAGGGGAGAAGGTGACACAGAAGACCATGGCCAGGAGCGCCGACGGCTGGACCGGGACCGTGGAGTCTGAGTTCACCAGCCACCTCCCGAAGCCGCTGATCAACGCTTCACCCACGAGCCTCTTCGCCGTTGTCCAGAAGAACAGGGTGGTCGGACACGCGGTGCTGACGGTGAGCGGGAAGCCGGTGGTCCTGAAACCGGAGCAATCCCACACCTTCCACGCCCGGATCGACATCCGGAGTTGCGACCGGATGCCCGGCGCCCGGTTGCCGGTGGGCTCATACCTGATCTACCGAGACCTTCCCGCCGACAGCAAGCCTCAGGGCGGGACGCTGAAAGAGGTCCTGCCCACGGCCCAGCTCGAGCTGAAGTGAGGGCTGGGTGATCTGTCGCCCAGGGTTTGCCGGATCGTCGGACAACCTTTGGAGGGGCTGACCTTCCATTCGGGCTGAAGACGGGCAGACTGACCTGCGACGCATTGGTTCCCAACCGCCCCTGGGAGATCGCCGTGCCCGCTCTTCGCGCATCCCGTCCGGCCGTGGTTCTCGGTGTCCTGCTGGCGTTGCTCGCCTTCGGGATTAGACCCTCCGCCGCGGCGACCACCGCCACCATCACCGTCAGTACCGCGCTGTCGCGGCAGGACGGATCCGTCGCCACCGTCGAGGGATTCGTGGTCGGGCAGCCGACCGCCGCGAACACGGTGATCCGGAGCAACTTCACCGGCGACACCGCGATCGCGCTGGCCGACTCGAGTTCGCAGACGAGCACATCGGCCATGCTCTACGTGCAGGTCACGGCCACCTTCCGGGCGCAGTACGGGTTGCAGTCGAACCCGGGACTGCTCGGCACCAAGATCAGCGTGACCGGCACGCTCACGCCGTACTTCACGCCGCATGCGGGGCTGAAGTCCCCGACTGCCTTCGGCGGCGGCGGCGGGTCGGATCCGGGCGATCCGGGTGATCCGCCGGACCCGGGCGACTACTACGCGAACGCGATCGGCAAGACCGGGCCGGCGCTGAAGTCCGCGCTGCACACGATCATCTCGAACCAGACCAAGCTGACCTACGACCAGGTCTGGAACGCGCTGAAGGACACCGACCAGGACCCGTCCAACGCGAACAACGTGATCCTGCTGTACTCCGGTCGCTCGCAGAGCAAGAGCACCAACGGCGGCGGCGTGAACGACTGGAACCGCGAGCACGTCTGGGCGAAGTCCCACGGCGACTTCGGCACCGCGACCGGTCCGGGCACCGACGTGCACCACCTGCGGCCCGAGGACGTCTCGGTGAACGGTGCCCGCGGCAACCTCGACTTCGACAACGGCGGTTCGACGGTCACCGAGTGCCCGGGCTGCACCGCGGACGGGGACTCGTTCGCCCCGCGGGCGGCGGTACGCGGTGATGTCGCGCGGATGATCTTCTACATGGCCGTGCGGTACGAGGGCGGCGACGGGTTCGCGAACCTGGAGCCGAACAACTCGGTCAACAACGGCACTGCGCCGTACATCGGCAAGCTCTCGGTGCTGAAGGCCTGGAGCGCGGGCGACCCGCCGGACGCCTTCGAGAAGCGCCGCAACCAGGTCATCTTCGACACCTGGCAGCACAACCGGAACCCGTTCATCGACCACCCCGAGTGGGTCTCCTCGATCTGGCCGTAGCCACTCAATCGATCGGCACGGCGCGCGCGACCGCCTCGGCCCGGTTGCGCGCGCCGAGCTTCGCCAGCACATGGCTGACGTGGTGCTCCGCGGTCTTCCGACTGATGTGCAGCCGCGCCCCGATCTCGGGGTTGCTGAGGCCGAGTCCGATCAGCCGAAGCACCTGACGCTCCCGCCGGGTCAGCTCGCCTGCACCGCGCTGACCCGGCGGCGGCGTCCTGCCGAGTGAGCGGAGCAGTGCGGCGGTGGCGTCGGCGGCCGGGACAGCGCCTCGACGTACGGGAGGCGGCGGTGCTCCGCCAGTTCGGTCAGTGTCGCTGCCGCCGCCTCCGCAGCGTCGATGTCATTGCTGGCCAGGTGAGTACGCACCGACAGCGCCAGCGCGGACGCGGAGGAGAGCTGTTGAGTGGCTGTCTCGGCCAGCCACCTGCGGACTGCTGTCGTGGCGCCTGGCCCGTCGCCCCGGGCGAGCCGGAGCGCTGCTACCGCGAGGCAGCTGCGCAGGTCGTTCTCCCGGCCGCCGAGCAGCCGCGCAGCTGCCTCGGTACGGCCCTGTCGCACCCTCAGCTCGGCCAACCGCGCCACTGCCTCGGTCGCCAGCGCAGGTCCGGCACCCTGGCTCATCGCGATGGCACGGAGCAGTTCCTGCTCGCCCTCATCCCACTGCCCGGCCGACACCAGGACGCTCGCATAGACCACCCGGCACCGAGTGGACAGGAAGGGGCAGCCGTAGCGCGCGATGAAACGATCGGCGACCTGACACCACTGCCGCGCCCGATCGATATCGGCGGCGACGTCACAGGCGACAAGCATGTCGCAACTGATGTAGGCGACCACGTCCAGCCGGGTGCACTCGCCGCCGAGCGCTCCGGCCATCGCTTCGTCGAGCAGAGCCAGCCCCCGCTCCACCTCGCCGAGCAGCACGAGTTTCTCGCCGAGGCCGGACAGCGAGCACAGCTCGAGATCGATGTCGCCGATCCGCCGCGCGGTCGAGAGCGCTTCTCGGTACGACGCGGCTGCTTGCTCGGCGTCGCCGGTCACATAAGCCCGGATCGCCGAGGTCCAGCCTGCGTAGGGGTCGTCCGCGCCACTGAGCAGTCTTTCGGCCCGCGAGACCCAGCCGCCAGCTGCTGCGGAGTTGCCGAAGTTCGCCTCGTAGGTCACCGCGATACCGAGCGCGGCGTTCAAGGCGTGCTCCCTGTCGCCCGTACTGCGGAACACGGCGTAAGCCGACTCCCGGCACTGCCGGCTGCGACTCGGGTCGCCCAGCCACCACAGCACCTCGCCGAGACCGTCCAGCGCCACGCCGTTCCCGGGCGCAGCCTCGAGCGCCGCCTCGAACGCGAGCTGTGCGTCCGCCCATCGGCCCGCCGCGAGTGCGGCCTGCCCTGTGGCGACCAGCTCGTCGGCTTCCATCTCGTCATTGTCACGCCCGTGAGCGCCCCTCGGTATGGGGCATTCACCCGATGCCCGGGGAGTCGTTCGATGGCAGTCTCGGAGGGAGCCGTCACCGTGAGGAGTCCCGACGATGAACAGAACAGAGCAGGAGACCTTCCAGCTGACCGCGGAACTGGCCGAGGCGTACGAGGAGCAGTTCGTACCGCGCTTCTTCGCCCAATGGGCGCGGTACCTGCTGGACGGTGCGGGCGTCACGACAGGGCAGCAGGTGCTCGACGTGGGCTGCGGGACTGGCGTCGTCGCGCGTGCCGCGGCTGGACGCGTGGTGCCCGGTGGGAAGGTGACCGGCGTCGATCTCAACGAGGCGATGCTGGCTGTGGCCCGGAGAGTTGCGCCCGAGCTGAACTGGCAACAAGGCGACGCCGGGGAGCTGCCGTTCGACTCGGAGTCGTTCGATGTCGTGGTGAGTCAGATGGCGATGATGTTCTTCCCGGAGCCGGCCGCCGCAGTGCGGGAGATGCGCCGGGTGGTCCGTCCCGGGGGAACCGTCGGGGTTCTGGTACCGGGCGCGCTCGCCACCAACCCGCCGTACGCGTTGTTCGTGGACGTGGTGAGCCGGCACGCGGGGGACGAGGCCCGCCGCCTGGTGACCAGCTACTTCGCGCTCGGCGATCTCGACCGTCTGAGCAGGTACTTCGCCGACGCCGGGTTGGCGGTGACGGCGACCGATCGCCCGGTCGGAGGATTCCGCTACGACTCGATCGAGCAGCTGATCGGCGTCGAGCTGGACAGCACGCCGCTCGGCGGACGCTTGGAGCCAGGCGTCAGGGATGCGATCGTCGCGGACTGCCGAACCGCATTGGCCGCGTATCTGACCGGCACCGGCGAGGTGTTGTTCCCGTTCGAGTGCCGACTGGTGATCGCGACCAAATAGGTTGAAGGCATGACGACGCCTTCCATCCCGCGCTTCCACCTCGCCATGCCGGTCGACGATCTCGCCGCCGCCGCGGAGTTCTACGGTTCCGTGGTCGGCTGTGAACGTGGCCGCAGTTCCGACACCTGGATCGACTGGAACCTGCGTGGCCACCAGTTCGTGACCCACCTCTCCCCAGCGCGCCAGCAGGCGATCCACAACCCGGTCGACGGCCACGACGTCCCCGTCCCGCACTTCGGCCTGATCCTCGAGATCCCCGACTTCCACGCCCTCGCCGACCGCTTCCGCACCGCCGGTACTCCGTTCGTCATCGACCCCTACCTCCGCTTCGAGGGCCAGACCGGCGAGCAATGGACGATGTTCCTGCACGACCCGGCCGGCAACGCCCTCGAATTCAAAGCCTTCGCCAACGACGCCGACGTCTTCGCCATCTGACTGCCCCGTCCACCGTCAAGGGAGGACAAGTGACCACAGGAGGTTCGATGGACGTCGACACCCGTGAACTCCGGGACGACCTCACCCGCCATCTGGCCGAGGTCCGTGGCGGCCGGACCATCACCATCACGGACGACGGCAAGCCGATCGCGCAGCTCGTGCCAGTCGGAGTTCCGACCGCCATGGAGCGTCTGATCGCCGAGGGGAGAGTGACGCCGGCGAAGCGTCGCAAGCGACCCGCCCCGACGCCGATCAAGACGGCCGGGCCGGTCAGCGATCTGATCGATGAGCAGCGCAGGTGATCTGCGACGACACGTCCGCCTTCGTGGTCGGGGTTGCGACTGCCGAGGTCAACGACGGCACCGTCGGTGGCGTCTGCTCGCAGGAGATTCGGGCTGGTTCCCGGTTGCAGCTGGGCGGTTGGTACAGCTTCCGGTGAATACAGGGGTTGATGTACTGTCGCGGCGTGGACACGATCAGTCGGGGTGAGGTGCTGGCTCGGGTCGGGCATGCGCTGTCTGATCCGACGCGGACGCAGGTGATGTTGGTGCTGCATGAAGGGCCCAGTTATCCGGCGGAGCTGGCTGAGCGGATCGGGGTCAGCCGGCAGTCGTTGTCCAATCACCTGGCCTGCCTGCGAGGGTGCGGCCTGGTGGTGGCGGAGCCCGAGGGACGGCGGACGCGGTACGAGTTGGCTGATCCGAGTCTGGGGACGGCGTTGAGCGAACTGCTGAATGTGGTTCTGGCGGTGGACCCCGCCTGCTGTCGGCCTGACGCGGAGGGCGACTGCTAATGACCGATCCGTCGACTGACCAGCCAACCGAGCCGCGGTTGCTGCCTCTGGTTACCGCGCCCTCGAAGCCCAGTGCTGAGCGGGTGGCGTTGGGGCGGCGGGCTCGGTGGTTGGCGGGGGCGAGTGTCAGCTACAACGTGGTCGAGGCGGTTGTCGCGATCACGGCCGGGACCGTGTCCGGGTCGGTGGCGTTGGTGGGGTTCGGTCTCGACTCGGTGGTCGAGGTAGCCAGTGGGCTGATCATTCTGTGGCAGTTCCGGCACCCCTTGCCGGAGACCCGGGAGCGGCGCGCACTGCGGTTGATCGCGTTGTCCTTCTTCGGGCTCGCCGCGTATGTGGCGGTGGAGTCCGTGCGGTCACTGGCATCCAGGACCGAGCCCGACAGCTCGTCGGTCGGGATCGGGCTGGCGATCGCCTCGCTGGTGGTGATGCCGCTGCTCTCAACCGCCCAGCGGCGTACCGGGAGAGCGCTGGGATCCAACGCTGTGGTTGCTGACGGGACCCAGACGTTGCTGTGTACCTACCTGTCGGCCGTGCTGCTGGTCGGGCTCGTCCTGAACGCGACCCTCGGCTGGTTCTGGGCTGATCCGGTCGCCGGGTTGATCATCGCGATCGTCGCCCTGCGCGAAGGAATCCAGGCGTGGCAAGGCAGAGGCTGCTGTGCCCCCGCAGGCACGGGCTCAGCGAAGTGCGAAGACGGCTGCTGCTAGCCGGGCGCGACGACGCTGAAGGGTGCCGGCGGGGGGCGGCACTCAGCGGTCCTGGACCAGTCCGAGGACGTTGCCGTCGAGGTCGGTGAAGGTGGCCACCAGGCGGCCGCCGCCGACGTCGTGCGGGGTCTCCTTCACGGTGGCACCCGCGGCGGTCACCTCGGCCAGCTTCGCCTCGATGTCCGCCACGTGCCAGTAGGCGATCGGTGAGGTCATGTTCTGCGGTCCGCCGTTCGGCACCAGCCCGATGTGCTGGCCCTCGGCCTCGAAGCCGACGTAGTAGTCCGAGTCGGCTGTCGGCTGCACACCGAGCAGCGCGGCGTACACCTCCTTGGCTTTGGCCAGGTCGGAGACGGGATGCAGCACGGTCTTGATTCCCTGGGTGGAAGAGCCGGTCATGGTCACTCCTGAAGTCGTTGTCTGGTCGGACTTTGTGCCCGTGCCAGTCACGCTAGTCCCGACTCCGCCACCCGTGCTTCTTGATTCCTGATCGATCTCTGGTCACCCGTCGGACCACCAGATCCAAGCCGGACGCGGTACTAGGTGTTGACGGTGAAGGTCGTGTTGCCGACCTGGCGGGTGGCCGTGGTGTTGGTCTGACGGTGGCGGCCGGTGCCCTGAGCGACAGTGGGTACTGCGGCGCCGGGTGCCGGCGGTTGGTTGATGGCCGGAGCGGGCGTGCCGGGAAGGGCGACGCCGGCGTGAGCGGCAGACTGGCCAACGCGGGTCTCCACCCATTCCTGCAAGCCTGGGTCAGCCAGGTTCACCCGCTGGCCGCTCTCGCGAAGCATGCCGCGGGCAACCAATCCCTGCCGCGCGTTGTCCACCTCCTGCCACCTGCCGGGACCGGCTGCCTGCGTCTCGCTCGGCATCGCCAGCCCACGCGGGCCCCGTACCGCGACCTTCGCCAGCAGGTCCTTCTCCGCGTCGGAGCAGTTGTTCCACGCGGCCTGGTAGAAGACCCGCGACCGGTCGTTCACCTGCGCGGTCGCGTGCTTCGCCACATCGGCCGTGATCCCGTACGGCGGCTGCGCCAACCGCACCGCGCTGTCGGCCAGATCCCGCAACCGGCTCGGGTTGCCGTTCGCAGCCTTCAACAGGTTGTCCACAGCCTCGGGCTGGTAGGGAATCCCCGCACGCCGCAGCGGCTCGGTCACGGCCGGCCGCAGTTCGTCATCAGCAAGTGGCGTGCACTCGCGCAGGTCGAACCGACTGGCGACACCAGTACCGACGCCCGACATTCCGCCGGATGCGGCCATCAACCTGGTTGCGGCCATCTCACCACCGGCGCCGATCAGGTAGACCGGCTGACCGCTGCGCTCGAGGTGGGCAGAGAGCTCCGTCAGCGCGGCAAGGTCCCGCTCGGACGCCACGTCGAGGTTGTCGACCATCAGCATCACCGGCTGCCGCTTCTTCGCCGCAAGCTCGCCCAGGTTGTCCGCGAGCTGGTTGAGGGTGCTGCCGACACCGTCTCGGCCCGGCGCCTCCCACTGCTTCTTCACCACCGCCTGTACCGGTGCGACGCCGAACCGCAGTTCCGCCCCGTTCTGCTGAGTCCGGTTGCGCTGGGTCAGGTCGCGCAGGGTCCTTTTCAGCTTGCGCAGGGCGAAGAACCCGTGCCGCTTGCGAAGCCCACCGAGGTCCTCGCTGACGGCACGGACGAACCGGTTCTCCAGCGGCTCCCGCGGCGACGCGTCCACCCGGATGCAGGTCCAGCCGTTCTGCTGCGCGTACTGCTGGGCGCGATCCAGCTCGAGGCTCTTGCCCATCCCCGGGGTGCCGGTGAACAGGACCGAGTTCCCCTCGGGTGGCCGCCGGTCCAGCGAGATCGGCCGCCCCTGCTGGTCGGTCCGGGTCACCATGTACGCCGGACGCCTGGCCGTCCCGAAAACCTGGCTCATCCCTTCACCCTCAGTGGTCCACCCGGCAACCAGGAGACCAGCAGATGAACAACCCCTCAGCCCCAGTTGAACCGCCGTACCGCCGCACCGCGAACCGTCGTACCGGGCGTTGGGGAGGTCGGTTAGCCTACTTAGGTATGCCTAACATTCTCCGCCTGATGTTCGAGAGGACCGTGGTCGCGTGAGCAACCCAGCACCCCGTAACCGCCGCGCGAAACTGGCGGTCGTCCGCCGGACCGAGCGGATCACCCCGCACATGATCCGGGTGGTGCTGAGCTGTGACGACTTCGTCGACAACGGCACCAGCGACCACTACGTGAAACTGCTCTTCCCGCAGCCGGGAGTGGAGTACCCGGAGCCGCTGGACATGGGTGTGGTCCGCGAGCAGTTCCCGTCCGAGCAGTGGCCGACTATGCGGACGTACACGGTGCGCTCGTGGGACGAGGCGAGCCACGAACTGACGATCGACTTCGTCCACCACGGCGACGAGGGCATCGCCGGACCGTGGGCGGCCGCGGCGAAGGCCGGCGACAAGCTCTGGTTCAACGGTCCGGGTGGCGCCTACCGGCCGGACGAGGACGCGGCCTGGCACCTGCTGGTCGGCGACGAGAGCGCGCTGCCGGCGATCGGCGCCGCGATCGAGGTGCTCCCGCCGGGCGCGATGGCGAAGGTGTTCGTCGAGGTCGAGGACGAGACCGAGGAGCAGAAGTTCAGCGGCTCCGGCGAAGTCGAGTTCACCTGGTTCCACCGATCCGGTGCCGCTAGCAACAATGATGGCAACCATGGCAACCGGGGTGACGATCTGGTCGAGGCGGTCGAGTCCCTGGAGTTCCCACCCGGTGACGTGCAGGTCTTCGTCCACGGCGAAGCAGGCTTCGTACTGCGGCTGCGCAAGCACCTGTTCGCCGACCGCGGCCTCGCGCGCGACCGCGTCTCCCTGTCCGGCTACTGGCGCCTCGGCAAGACCGAAGACGGCTGGCAGGCCGAGAAGGCCGAGACCGCCCGCAAGGAACGCGCAGCCGCCGGTAACTGACCTCACCGGAGCCCGGGTTCGACGCCGCCCGGTCTGCGGCCGATCTCCCGGTACTGCGAACCAGTCGCGGGCGGGCGTCGTCGTACGGGCATGACTGATCTGGCTGATCCGACCTCGTTCGACCGGTTCGCGGCGGAGTACGACCGGTTCGTGAGCCTGTTGCCCGGGCAGAACAGCGCGTGGGTGACCGGGCTCGGGGTGAAGGGTGAGCGGGCGATCGACGTCGGCTGCGGGTCCGGGCACGCGGCGGAACGGCTGGCCGACGACTTCGGCCAAGTGCTCGGGGTCGACCTCAGCGAGCCGATGATCGCGATCGCCCGCGAGCGGCGGTCCCGGCCGAACCTCGAGTACCGGGTCGCGGATCTGTTCGAGGTGGACGACGAGGGGTTCGACCTGGTCTACAGCCACACGATGCTGCACCGGGTCCGCGGCTTCCCTGCCGAGATCAGGCGGGTCGGGCTGCGGGACGCGTGGTTCGAACTGCGTTTCTGGCACAGCAAGCCGTGGCTCGAGCACCTGCTGAGCGACCGCTATCTGTCCCGCGCGCAGTTCCGTGAGATCTACGGCACGGTCTTCCCCGGCGCCGAGTACGACGACCTCGGTTTCGCCCTGGCGATGCGCTGGAAGGACGAGCGTGGTGGATGATCGAGGGCCGTTTCGGCGTTATAGCTGAGTATCAGCTACTCACTACCAGGAGCAAAAGTGAAGATCGGCATCATCGGTTCAGGTCTCATCGGCGGCACCCTCACCCGGCGCCTGACGGCCCTCGGGCACGAGGTCTCCGTGGCGAACTCGCGGGGTCCGGAGACGCTGCTCGACCTGCAGGCCGAGACGGGAGCGACTCCGGCCCAGGTCGGGGACGTTACCAAGGGCGCCGAGATCGTGATCGTGACGATTCCGGAGAAGGCGGTCCCCGCACTGCCGAAGGACCTGTTCGACAACGCCGCCGAGGGATTCGCGGTGATCGACACGAACAACTACTACCCGCAGCGCGACGGGCGGATCGCGGGGATCGAGGACGAGGGCCGGACCGAGAGCGGTTGGGTGGCCGAGCAGCTCGGTCAGCCGGTGAACAAGGCCTTCAACAACATCAACTTCCAGCGTCTGCTGGATCTCGGCGTCGCGGCCGGCGAGCCGGGGCGGATCGCCCTACCGGTTGCCGGTGACAACGAAGAGGCCAAGGCGAAGGTACTGCGGCTCGTCGACGGGCTCGGCTTCGACCCGATCGACGCCGGCAGCCTCGCCGAGTCCTGGCGCCAGCAGCCCGGAACGCCCGTCTACGGCACCGACCTCGACGCCGATGGCGTCCGCAAAGGCCTAGCCGAAGCCAGCCCGATCCGCCCAGCAGAACTCCGCGGCTAGCCGTCAGAGCGCGCGGGCGGCGGCGATGCGGCGGTCGAGGATTTCGGCGATCGCAGCGGCTTCGTTCTGGGGCAGCACCCAGTCGGCGCCTTTGGCCTGGAGGATCAACGCCGGGCCCGGGGTGCCGGCCGGTGCCAGCCGAAGCGGCTCGGGGAACTTGAGCCGCTCGGCGCCCGACAACGAGACTTCATAGGTCCCGGTAACGGCCGTGAGCGGATAGGTCCGAGCCTTCTCAGCAGGGCTGTCCCCTTCGGCCGTCCTGATCGGCACCCGCTCCACCAGGACGAGATCCGTACGCCGGATCACCAACCGCAGCCGGGTCAGCCCGCGCACCCGAAAGGTCAGCTCGTACGGCGACTCGGCGAGCTCCGGCACCGCGGGGTGCATCAGCGTCCGCTGCCCGTAGCGCCCAACAGCGACCCCGAGAATCGCGCCGACGATCGCCGCCGGGAGGAACAACGTCGCCAGCCAGTTGGTGTCGAGCACGATCGTGGCGAACGCCGTGAAGAGCCCGGTGATCCCGCCCATCCACAACCCGGCGGTGGCCCAGCGACCCGGCTTGTACCGGTGTCGCTGCCGCAGGAACCAGCCGATCACCAGCAGCGCGAGCGGAACCAGCGCGATCTGCCAGTTGAAGGGGTCCGCGCTGGAACTGATCCACAGCACCAGCCCGAGGAAGACCAGCGGGATGCCCAGATAGACCAGCGCGACGACCCTCTGCGCCCGCCGGCTGCGTCGCTCCACGTCGCCGAACGACTCGGCCGGATCACCTTCCACTGAGCTCACGGGAAAACCCAAGCACATCCGCCGGTCGACCCCTAATGTTCTGAACGATGACCAGTCACCCGCTGTTCGCCGTACCGGCTCCGTTGTTCGTGACGCTCGCTGAGGAACTGCCTTGGCTGGAGGCTGTGCCCGACCTCGCCGCGGGGTATCTCGAGCGGTGGAAGTTGCGCCTCGACGGTGAGCCGTTGCACGGAGCCGCCTCGGTCGTACTGCCCGTCATGCGGACCGACGGAACTCCCGCGATGCTCAAGTTGCAGCCGGTCAACGAGGAGAACGCCGACGAGGCGCTCGGCCTACGGACCTGGGGCGAGGACTACGCGGTACGGGTCTTGGACGATGCTCCGGACGCGACGATCCTGCTCGAACGGTTGGAGCCGCGCTCGCTCAGCGATCTCCCCGACGACACCGAGGCCACCCGGATCCTGGCGGAACTCCTCGCGCGGCTGCGCGCAGTACAGGCGCCGCCGGGGCTGCGACGGCTCGAGGACATCGCGGGACAGATGGTTGCGGACGCACCCGGTCTGATCCCGCGGCTCGCCGATCCTGCCGAGCAAACCCTGGTACGCCGGTGCGCCGCGCGGGTGGCCGAGTTGGTTCCGGAGTCGGGTGATCGGTTGCTGCACTGGGATCTCCACTACGACAACGTGATGGCGTCGAGGCGGCACCCGTGGCTGGCGATCGATCCGAAACCGCTGGCGGGTGATCCGTGCTTCGAGCTGTACCAGGCGCTGAACAACCGGTGGGACGACCTGGTGGCGACGGGTGATCTGCCGCGGGCGATCCGGCGACGGTTCGACCTGATGGTCGAGGTGGTCGGCCTGGATCGTGAGCGGGCGGTCGGCTGGACGCTCGGGCGGATCCTGCAGAACGTGCTCTGGGAGCTCGAGGGTGGGGAGCACGCGATGGATCCTGCGCAGATCGCGATCGCGGCGGCTCTTGAAGACCCTCGCTCCTGATTACATGATTACATCAACGGTCAGGAGGAGGGGCAGATGACGACGCCGACGGTGTACGAGTGGGCTGGTGGGGCTGAGGCGTTCCGGCGGCTCACCGAGGTGTTCTACGACAAGGTGCTGGAGGACCCGGTGCTGGCGCCGGTGTTCGCGCACATGAGCGACAAGCATCGCGAGCACGTGGCGCTGTGGCTGGGCGAGGTCTTCGGCGGCCCGTCGCGGTACACGGACGAGCTGGGCGGGTATCCGGCGATGCTGTCCCATCACCTGGGGTTGGGCCTGACCGAGGAGCAGAGGTCACGCTGGGCCGCGTTGATCGGCCAGTCCGCCGACCCGGCCGGGTTGCCCGACGACCCCGAATTTCGCTCAGCCTTCGTGGCGTACGTCGAGTGGGGCACGCGGATCGCCCTCGCCAACTCCCAGGTCGGCGCCACCCCACCGCCAGAGGCACCCGTCCCGCACTGGGGCTGGGGCGAGGCGCCCCCGTACCTCGGCTGACCCGAACCGCAACCACCAGGTGGCTTCTGGGGTGGTAAGAGCGGGTAAAGGTTGTGGTGTCAGGTAGCCGTCGGGGGGAGGCGGGGAGTGGGGGTTGGATATTGTCGGGGGTTCATGACTACCCCGGTGGCCGGGATGCGAGGGTGAACCACAGTGACCGCTCAGCTCGAGTACCCCGACATTGAGGACAGTGAGGCGCTGCTGTCGGTCCAAGGGTTGTGGAAGGTGTTCGGGCCGAAGGCCGGGCGGGTTCCACACCGGGCAGATCTGGCCCGGCTGGGGCGGGCTGAGCTGCTGCAGCGGACCGGCTGTACGGCGGCCGTCCGCGACCTGAGCTTCGACGTCGCGCCGGGCGAGGTCTTCGTCGTGATGGGCCTGTCCGGGTCCGGCAAGTCCACCCTGGTCCGGTGCCTGACGCGGCTGATCGAGCCGACCGCCGGAGGGCTGTTCTTCGAGGGTGAGGACCTGCGGGCCGCCGACGAGAAGCGGCTCCGCACGCTGCGCCGGAGCAAGTTCTCGATGGTGTTCCAGCACTTCGGCCTGCTGCCGCACCGCAAGGTGATCGACAACGTGTCCTACGGGCTGGAGGTCCGCGGCGAGAGCAAGCCGGACCGGCGCCGCCGGGCCCAGGAGGTCATCGACCTGGTCGGGCTGAGCGGCCACGAGCAGTTCTACCCCGAGCAACTGTCCGGCGGCATGCAGCAACGCGTCGGGCTGGCCCGGGCACTCGCCAACGACCCGGACGTGCTGCTCTTCGACGAGCCGTTCTCCGCGCTCGACCCGCTGATCCGCCGGGAGATGCAGACCGAGGTGGTCCGGCTGCACCGCGAGGTCGGCAAGACCATGGTGTTCATCACTCACGACCTGTCCGAGGCGCTCAAGCTGGGCGACCGGATCCTGCTGATGCGCGACGGCGAGGCGGTCCAGCTCGGCACCGGCGACGAGCTCGTCGGGGCTCCCGCCGACGACTACGTCCGCGAGTTCGTCCGCGACGTACCGCGGGCCGACGTGCTCACTCTGCGCTGGATCATCCGGCAGCCCCGGCCGGACGAGCAGCTCGACGGCCCGGAGCTCGGGCCCGACGTACTGGTTCGGGAGGCGACCAGGCTGGTGCTCGAGTCCGACCGGCCGGTCAAGGTCGTCTCGGACGGGCAACTGCTCGGCGTGATCGGTGACGAGGAGATCCTCGCTGTCGTCGCGGACGCCTGATGGCATCCATCACCGGCTCGGTCGAGATTCGGGTACGCCGCCCGCGACGCGGGGTGATCGTCGGCGTCCTGCTGGTGGCCTGGGTGGCCGCGTGGTTCCTGCTCAGAGGTGTGCACACGCTCGGCCTCGGCGGCCAGGAGACCACCGGGCTGCACCGCTGGCTGACCGACCACCGTGATTTCCTCGGCAGCGGCAACGCGTTCCTCGACGCGATCCGGGTCGCCGTCGACCAGCTCGTCATCCTGTTCCAGGCGGTGATCGCGCAACCGTCGTACGGGCGGCCCGTGCCGGTGATCGGCTGGCTCGGGGTCGTCGCGTTGGCGGCATACCTCGCGTGGGCCTTCGGCAACTGGAAGGTCGCTCTGCTGGCCGCGGCGGGGCTGACCTTCGTCGGACTGCAGGGCCTGTGGCAGGAGGCCATGGACACCCTGTCGCTGACTCTCGCGGCGGTGCTCCTCGCATTGCTGATCGGCATCCCGCTCGGGATCTGGGCCGGCCTCTCGAACCGCGCGTTCCGGGTCGCGACGCCCGTGCTCGATCTGATGCAGACGCTGCCGACGTTCGTCTACCTCGCGCCGCTGACGCTGTTCTTCGCGATCGGCCCGGCAGCCGCCACGATCGCGACGCTGATCTACGCCGCGCCGCCGGTCGTCCGGCTGACCGCGCACGCGATCCGCTCGGTGCCGTCGGAGAGCGTCGAGGCTGCGCGCTCGCTCGGGTCTACCCACGGTCAGACCCTGCTGAAGGTCCTGCTGCCGATGTCCCGGAGCACGGTCGTGGTCGGGATCAACCAGACGATCATGGCCGCGCTGTCGATGGTGACGGTCGCCGCGCTGATCGACGCGCCGGGGCTCGGCCAGACTGTGCTGAAGGCGCTGCAGACGCTCGACGTCGGCGTGGCGTTCAACGCCGGCCTGGCGATCGTCGTCATCGCGATCGTGCTCGACCGGGTGACCACCGCCGCCGGCGACCGGCCCTGGCGTACGGCGAGCATCCGTCGCAAGGTGCTCCTCGGCGCGGGCGGCATCGCAGTACTGGTGGCCATCTGGTTCTCGCGGACCTACGTATGGGCGGCCGAGTTCCCCTCGGGCGCGAACCTTGGCTCCCGGATCGCCGTCGCCGCGACGGACGTGACGAACTGGGTCCAGGACGTCTTCGGCGGCTTCACGTACGGCGTGCGCGACGCCGTGACCAAGGGGGTTCTCAACCCGCTGGAAGCTCTGCTGACGGAGTCGCCCTGGTGGCTCGTGGCCGCGGTGGTCGTCACCCTGGCCGCGCTGCTCGGGAGCTGGCAGGGAGCTGTTCCCGCGGCGGTCTGCCTGGGCCTGCTGGTCGCGACGGGCGTCTGGCACGACGCCATGGTCACGCTCGCGTCGACCCTGCTCGCCACGGTGGTGGTGGTTGCCGTCGGCGTCATGCTCGGCGTCTGGACCGGCCGGAACCACCGCGCGGACAGCTGGCTGCGCCCCGCTCTCGACGCGGGCCAGACGATGCCGCCCTTCGTCTACCTGGTGCCGTTCCTGGCGTTGTTCGGCACCAGCCGGTTCACCGCGATCGCGGCCGCCGTGGTGTTCGCCGTCCCGGTCACCACCAAGATCGTTGCCGACGGCATCCGGGCGGTGCCGGTCGCGACGGTGGAGGCGGCGAACTCGGTCGGCTCGAGCACCTGGCAGGTGATCAGCAAGGTCCAGCTCCCGGTGGCCCGCCGGGCGATCACACTGGCGGTGAACCAGGGTCTGATCTACGTGCTGTCCATGGTGGTCGTGGGCGGACTGGTCGGCGCGGGCGCCCTCGGCTACGACGTGGCCGCAGGGTTCGCGCAGAGTGAGCTGTACGGCAAGGGACTCGCCGCGGGCTTGGCGATCGTGCTGCTCGGGGTGATGCTCGACCGGATCACCCAGGCCGCGGCCCGGCGTACTCGCAAGTTCAGAGGAACAGTCAGAGGAGACAACCTGTGGTGACCAACAAGCTCCGCTCTGCCGGCGTACTGACGGCAGTGGCCCTGGCCCTGACCGCGTGTGGCGGTGCGAAGGTGGGCGAGGCGGCGAAGCCGGCGGACGGTGCCAAGGAGTGCGGCACCTTCAACCTGGCCGTCAGCCCGTGGGTCGGGTACGAGGCGAACGCCGCGGTGGTCGCATACGTGGCGACCAACGATCTCGGCTGCAAGGTGGTGAAGAAGAACCTCAAGGAGGAGATCTCCTGGCAGGGCTTCGGCACCGGCGAGGTCGACGCGGTGCTGGAGAACTGGGGCCACGAGGACCTGAAGAAGAAGTACGTCACCGACCAGAAGGTGGCCGTCGAGGTCGGGCAGTCGGGCAACAAGGGCGTGATCGGCTGGTACCTGCCGCCGTGGCTAGCGGAGGCACAGCCGGAGCTCAAGGACTGGAAGAACCTGAACAAGGCCGCGGCGCAGTTCAAGACCTCCGAGTCCGGCGGCAAGGGGCAGTTGCTCGACGGCGACCCGTCCTTCGTCACGAACGACGAGGCGCTGGTGAAGAACCTGAAGCTCGACTACAAGGTCGTGTACGCCGGTAGCGAGACCGCGCTGATCCAGGCGTTCCGGGACGCGGAAAAGAACAAGAAGCCGGTGATCGGGTACTTCTACGAGCCGCAGTGGTTCTTCAACGAGCTCAAGCTGGTCAAGGTCGACCTGCCGAAGTGGACCGAGGGATGCGACACGGATCCGGCGAAGGTGGCCTGCGACTACCCGGCGTACGACCTGGACAAGATCGTCTCGAAGAAGTTCGCGGACTCCGGCAGCCCGGCGTACGAGCTGGTGAAGAAGTTCAGCTGGACGAACGACGACCAGAACGTGGTCGCGAAGTACATCGCCGAGGACAAGATGACCCCGGACGCGGCGGCCGAGAAGTGGGTCAAGGACAACCAGTCGAAGGTCGACGCCTGGCTGGGTAAGTAAGCCCGAGCCGGCCAGTAGTACGGCGTGCTCGTACTACTGGCCCGGCGTGGCTCTGTGTTTCAGGCAGCGCTCTACTCGGGCCAGGCCGAGCCGCGGATGATCTCGACGAAGTCCTCGCGGACGAAGCCCGGGACGAAGTGCGCCAGCACGTCGTCGTTCATGGTGCCGAAGGTGGTGTCCGGCCGGTCCTTCATCCCGTCGGCGAACGCCCGCAGGATGTTCTCCTTGAAGTTCGGCCGCTGATGCGCGGCGGTGACGGCCGCGATCTGCTCGTCGGTGATCTCGTCCAGGTCGAAACCCAGTACGTCGGTCTCGACGCCAGCGGACACCAGAGCGATCTCGGGCTCGAGGTGGTTCGCGATCCCCGGAGTGGTGTGCAGGGCGATCCCCAGCCAGACGGCCCGGGCGTCGGCCTCGGACCGGCCGTGCGCGAGCAGGAAGTCGCGGGCCAGGTCTGCGCCGTCCACCTCGAACCGCTGGTTGGTCCGCCGGTACTTCTCGGTCAACCCGAGGTCGTGGAACATCGCCCCGACGTACAGCAGTTCGGGGTCGGCTCGCAGGCCCCGGTGCGCGCCCTTGAGGCTGCCGAACAGGAACACGCGGCGCGAGTGGTCGAACAGCAGCGGGCCGGCCGCCGCCCGGACGAGCTCGGTGGCCTCGTGCACGAGTGTGGTGTCGGGAATCGTGATTCCCGCGATCGTCTCGGTCATGATCATCTCCAGAGGTCGTTGTCTGCTTGCCTATAGCGTGGTTCCGGCGGGTACTCCCACGCCCCGCTCGTTCGGACCTGAATCCCACGGATCCGGACGTGTTGCGAGGAGGTCACCGTGGTCAAGAGGACCGGGCCGCACCGGGTCGGTGTGGTCGTCTTCGACGGCGTGAAGCTGCTGGACGTGGCCGGCCCGAGCGAGGTGTTCAGCGAGGCGAACCGGATGGGCGCGGAGTACGAACTGTCCGTCTGCTCGGTGGGTGGGACCGAAGTGATCTCGTCGACCGGTCTGCGCATCGCGGTCGACGTCGACGCGGCCCGCGAGGACCTGCGCTTCGACACGTTGCTGGTGATGGGCGGCGATCAGTTGCCGACGCACCCGATCCCCGGGCCGCTCGTGAGCGCAGTACGGGGTCTTGCCGGGCGGTCCACTCGGGTGTGCTCGATCTGCACCGGCGCGTTCATCCTGGCCGAGGCCGGTCTGCTCAGCGGCCGCCGGGCGACCACCCACTGGCAGCACACGAAACTGCTCGGCTCCGCCTACTCGGACATCGCCGTCGAGCCGGATGCGATCTTCGTCCGCGATCGGCAGACGTACACCTCCGCCGGTGTCACCGCGGGGATCGACCTGGCCCTGGCGCTGCTCGAGGAGGACCACGGCGAGGACCTGGCTCGGCGGGTAGCCCAGTCGCTGGTGGTGTTCCTGCAGCGCCCGGGTGGCCAGTCGCAGTTCTCCCCGACCCTGCAGGGCCCGCGCCCGCACACCCCGGTACTGCGAGCCGTCTTCGACGCGGTGGCTGCCGACCCGGCCGGGGAGCACTCGGTAGCCAAGCTCGCTGCGCTGGCAGCGGTGAGCCCGCGCCACCTGACCAGGCTCTTCCGGGAGGAGTTGGGGACCACGCCGGCTCGTTATGTCGACGCCATCCGCTTCGACACGGCCAAGGCGGCGCTCGAGGGTGGCCTCACGATCAGCGAGGCCGCCGAACGCGCCGGCTATGGAAACTCCGAGTCCCTCCGCCGTACCTTCATCGCGCGGCTCGGGGTCTCACCGCGCGCCTACCAGCAGCGTTTCCGCTCCGCCCAACGGTCGGACGCGGCCCTCACCTCGTAACCGGATCTTGGCGACCCGTGCGGGTGGTCTGTGACAGGTTGAAGGGCCGTTGAGCTTGTTCGAAGCCCCCGGCAACTATCACGCAGCTGGCGAGCAACGCCGACGACACGCCGGAATTCGGACAAAACCGGGTAGCGTCGGTTCCATGATCATCGTGACAGCTGCACTGAAGGGCGGGGTAGGTAAGACAACCACGTCGGTGTACTTGGCCGCGCTGGCATCTTCCAACCGTCGCACAGCCACCCTCGTCGACGCCGATCCGCAAGGGAGCGCGGCGGACTGGATCGAGAACTCCGACGACGAACACTTGTCCAGGATCGAGATCGCCGAGGCGCCGACGGAGCGACTGCTGGCCAAGGCGCTCGACAAGGTTCCACCGGAGGGCATCGGGGTGGTGGACATGCCCCCGTCGCACGAGCGCCTGCTGAACAAGGCTCTCGAGCGGGCCCGGATCGTGATCATCCCCGCCCGCGTCGGCGGCGTCGAGACCCCGCGGGTGAAGGCGGTGCTCGATCTGGTTCCGAAGGAGGTCCCGGTCGGCTTGGTGATCTGCTCGGCTCGCACGTACACCCGCAGCTACCAGGAAGCGATGCAGCAGTACGCCGACGAGGGCATCCCCGTCTGGGGCACCATCCCCGAACGAGTCTCCATCACCGCCGGCCCCACCGGCCCGCTCGCCGCCGACGGCCTCGAGTCCTACAAAAAAGTCTGGCGAAAAATCCTAGCCGCCGCCCGCAGCTAACCCATCACCTCAACCACACCTGCGAGCTCGCTCGCCTACCCAGCCTGAATAGACAGTCCTTCAATCGACTGCCCAACGGTCGCCTACCACTGACCGCACTGCCTGGCTGGGCACGCGAGCAAGCTCGCAGCAGTTGTTGCGGTGTGGTGGTTAGCGGTGGAAGGGGGGTTGGGAGCGGACGTAGGCACGGATGACTGTGGCGGCGGCTCCGCGGGCCCAGTTGTCGAAGGTGTGGGAGCGGAGCATGAGGCGGCAGTCGCCGGCGGCTCCGAAGGCATGTGCGGCAAAGGCTTGGCGCATCCGCTGGTCGTAGAGGTCGTAGTCGGCAACGCCTTCACCGGCGATGACGACAAGCTCCGGACCGACAAGGTTGACCATCGCGGCGAGGGCTGACCCGATCACCTCTCCGGCCCGGTCGAACGCCTCCTGCGCGTGCTCGTCTCCCCCGTGCGCCAACTGGATCGCGCCCGACAGGTCCAGCTCCGGCCTGCCCGTGGTCTCCCGGACCCGCGCCAGGATCGCGTCCGACGAAGCGACCGTCTCGACACATCCACGTCGTCCGCAAGTGCAGACGAGGTCACCCGGCGCGAGCGGCAGGTGCCCGAGCTCGCCCGAGACCCCGTGCGCGCCTGACACGACCTCGCCGTTGATGTAGAGCCCGCAGCCGACCCCCGACCCGATCGTCACCACCGCGAACGAGTCGGCATTCACCCCCACCCCGAACCAGTGCTCGGCGATCGTCAGAGCCCGTACGTCGTTCTCCACCAGCACCGGCACGCCCAGCTCTTCGCTCAGCAACGCGGCGACCGGCACATCCCGCCACCCCATGAACGGTGAGTCCCGCACGACGCCATGCCGCGAGTCGACATCACCTGAGACAGCCACCCCGATCCCGATCAGCGGCCCCGCAGGCTCACTGATCGAGTCCATCATCTCTTTCGCCAGCACCGCGAGCTGCTGGATCACCGTCTCGGCGGAGGTGTCGGGCAGCGGCTGGTGCCGGGTCGCCTGGATGCCGGCGCGGAAGTCCGTGATCACCCCGATCAGGTCCGTCGGCGTCACCTTCAGCCCGATCACCGAGATGCTCTCGGCAACCACCGTCAGCGGGCTGACCGGTCGGCCGATACCCAGCTCGGCCCGGATCTCCACGGCTTCGTCCACCGCCGAAGGCGACAGCTGGTCGGTGACGAATCCCGCCTCGATCAGCGGGGCGACGGCCTTGGTGACGGCGGCCTGCGACAACCCGGTCCGCCGGGCGATCTCGACCCGCGGGATCGGACCCTGGGTCAGGATTCTGGTCAGCACCTCGACCCCCGCCGGTGTAGCGAGTGGCAGCGGGCGATTCGGGCGCGACGGCACGAGAACAAACTACCGGTGAGGCGGTAGTTTCAGCGCTCCGGGCGCACCCGCCAGGCCAAAATCAGCGCCGTCAGGACGATATGTCGACTTTCCCCAGGGTCGGAGACGTCAGCGCCCACCGGATCGTGCGGGTCAGCCCGTCCCCGGCCGCTCGGACCACAGTGCTCTCGGCCAGCGGCAGATACGGCAGCCGCAGCGGCCACCGGGTCCACCTCGGCAGCAGCCCGACCGCCGCTGCCGTCAACACCCCGTACGCCGGACGCGCCGCCCACGGCACAGGTGGATGCACCAGGATGAAGCGAGCCGCCTGCCGAGCCTCGGCAGTGCCCCGCAGTTCCGGCCGATACTCCGCCAGCACCTGCCGCAGTTGTTCCTCAGTCGTTGGCGGATCCACCACACCGAGAGCACGAGCCACCCGCGCGGTGTCCTCGACGTACGCGTCTCTCTCGGAGGCGTCGAGCGGCGCCGCGCCGTACCGCTGGTGGGCGGCAAGGAAGCTGTCCACCTCGGCCACGTGCACCCACCGCAGCAGATGCGGGTCCGACGCCTGGTAGCGAACACCGTCCGGGCTGGTACCGCGTACGCGCTCGTGCACCGCCTTCACCCGAGCAACCGCCTCCTCCGCCTGCGAGGCAGCGCCGTACGTCGTGATCGCCAAGAAGTAGCTGGTCCGCTGCAGCCGTCCCCACGGGTCGCCCCGATAGCCGGAATGAGCCGAGACCGCCGCCATCGCCAACGGGTGGAGCGATTGCAGCAGCAGCGCCCGCAGCCCACCGGCGAACATCGAGGCGTCGCCATGCACCCGCCGGATCGGGCGGTCGGGCTCGAACCACCTAGGTCCCGGGGTGTTGTGGACCCGGTCCCGCTCCGCCTGAGGGTCCGGGCCCGCGACCTTCGTCATGATCATCCGGGCAAGGCCGTCCCTCAGCGGGTCGAGCACTCCGTCGGCCGGGCGCGCGGTAGTGGTCATAGCTCCAGTCTCCCCACCACTCCAACCCGACGGTCACTGTGCGCCGGATGAACTAGCCGCGGTACTCGTCGGCGAGGATCGAGTAGAGCAGGGAGTCGCGCCAGGCGCCGTTGGTGAAGACGTGGTGGCGGATGCGGCCCTCATAGCTGAAGCCGAGGCGCTTCACCACGGCGACCGAGGCCAGATTCTCCGGACCGATCGCGGCGCTGACCCGGTGCAGGTCGAGGTTCTCGAAGGCGAACCTCACCAGCGTCCGGGAGGCGTCGGTGGCGTAGCCGTGGCCCCAGTGGTCCGCGGCGATCGCGTAGCCGAGGTGGGCCGCTTCCACTCCGGTGGGCCCGAGCCGGGCGAAGCCGATCAGCCGGTCGTCGTCCAGGCGGGTGACGGCGAGCATGTAGTCCGGCCGATCGTCTTGCTGGGACCGCTCCACCGCGGCGGCGAGAGCCTTCTGCGCGGTGTCGCGGTCGCGGCTGTCGAAGGACAGCCAGTTGGTCACCCGGTCGTCACCGACGATGGCCAGGTAGTCGTCCAGATCGTCGAGCCGGAACTCGCGCAGTCTGGTGCCATCGCCGGTGAGCGGATCCATCCCGCCTGCTACCGCGGGAAGGTCTGCATGGGCGTCCGGGTGAACATCTCGATCTCCTCCTGGAGGTCGCGGGCATCGTCCGCGCGACCCGACTGCCGCAGTGCCTGGTGGACCCGGCGGGCCGAGTGCACGACACCGTTGATCCGGCGCTCCGTGGGCAGGCCGAGGACCGGCGCGATCGCGTCCGCCGCGCCGTCGAGCTCACCGGTCGCGATCCGGGTGATGGCCATGGCGGCGTGGCTGCCGGCGGCGTCGCCGAAGGCCCACTCGGGGTGCGATTGATCGGTGTACGCGTCGACAGCCTGGCTGGAGTACCGCTCGGCTGTCTCGACCTCGCCCGGCAGCCATGCGAGCGCGTCGGCCGCGTAGTACAGCTGCCGGTTGCGGCCGAAGGTGCACAGGCCGCCCATGTCGTCCAGGTCGTCGTTCTGCACCGAGGCCCAGGCGTTCTCGGCGCGCTCCAGCGCTGCCCGGGCGGCGTCGGCGTTGCCCAGCGCGGCCCAGGCACGGGCCTCGCTGACCGGGAGCCAGACGCCGGTGGTGCTGTTGGCCTGCTCCGCGTACCCCGCGCCGAGCTGGGCGTAGCGGACCGAGTCGTGCGGGTTGCCCGCCCAGTAGGACACCAGCGACTGCAGTCCGCGGACCCAGGCGCGCAGCCCGTGGTGGTCGGCGTTGTCGGCGCAGAGGAAGGCCGTCCTGGCCTGGGTCATGGCGGCGTGCGGGTTGCCGAGGTCGTGGGACGCCTTGGCGAGCAGACCACCGGTCACGCCGCCGAGGAAGTACAGCTGCCGCAGGTGTTCCGGACGCTGCCGGCTCTCCAGCAGTGCGAAGACAAGATCCTGGGTCTCGACCAGCCGGCCGAGGATCTCCGGGAGCGGGCGCTGCGGGTACGCCTTCGCAACGTGTCTCACATCGTCGTACACCTGTTCCATAGCCTCGCTACCGAGACCGGTCTGGGCCGCGAGGGCGAACGCCCGCGCACGGCTGGCAGCCATGTCGAGAACCTCCATCTCATTACCTGTCGTGATCCGTCCACCCCCGGCAGACACCGGCACCACCTGGCCGGCCTGCTCGGGGACGTACGGGGCGAGGAGTTCCTCGACCGGCTTGCCGAACATACGTTGCAGGGTGCGCCGGGTCTGTGGAGTGGTTCCCGCGCGCTCGCCCGATGCGAGGCGCCGCAGGTGCCGCTCGGTGATGGTTCCACCCAGCTCGACGAACTCGGCGACGATCTCGGAGTAGGTCTGGTTCCGGCGCTGGATCAGGTGCGCAAGAACCGTTCTTGGCGTATACCTACCCGCCATCGTTCCTCCCGTTCACGTCAGGTAAGACGGTGTCTCGACTCATGCCCCACGACAAGGTGCAGTCCTCAAGATGTCCGCCAGAGGTCCTGAAGAGGTCCGGCAAAGGTCCGGTCCAGGTCCTAGAGCGGTCACGGTCGGTCCATGCACCATTACTGCCATGACAACCAGTAAGTCCAACTGGTTGCAAGGTCCGATGGTTACGGGGTGAGCAAGCAGTGACTGTTGCAGAAATGACGTCGAGGCAGCACCGCCGCAGAGTGCGGGTCTGGTTCGGCGAGCACGTCATCGCGCAGTACGTCGCGGAAGCACCGCTGGCGGCGCGGTACGAGCAGGCAATGCGGAGGCGGTTCGCCGGTCTCCGGGTCACGAACGACATCCTCGGCCCGCAGCCGGACACAGACAACATCTGAGCTCACCGGATCCTCCTCAGATTCGGTGGCCGCTCCTGGGGTCTCCTCACGTCCAGGAGCGGCGAATGAAGGTCCGGGACACTCCTCAGTCCCGGACGAAACCAGAGGTGCGGTCCGGAGCACTCCTCAGCTCCGGACCGCACCGCCCACCGGCCCGGCTGGGCCGGCGGTTGAGTCCCTGTATCGCCGCCGCCCAGCCGTTCCAAGCCCACCTCCTGGCCGACACCTCGGGCCGGGCGGGGCTAGTGGCTCGTGACACCTCACCACGAGCCACACTCCGAGGTGGCCGACTCCGCTGTGTGACCGCCGCGCCTGGGCGGTCATACAGCGGAGCCATTCCTGCGTCTAGGTGCTTCTGCGGAGCGCTAGATAGACGGCGAACGGCGCCTCGGGCTGGACGCCTTCGAGGCCTTCCACCAGACCTTCGGCCGTGATCTCACCGGCGAACGTCATCCTGAGGCGCTCCATCACCGCCCGCGAGGCGGTGTTGTGCCGCTCGGTGAAGGCGATCACCGCAGCCGCCCCGAGCGTCTCGAAGGCGAACTTCAGCCCGGCCCGCCCGATCTCTGTGGCGTATCCCCGCCCGCGAGCCTCGCCCACCAGCGCCCACCCGAGCTCGAGCCGGTCCACGCGCCATGCGTCACCCGCGGGCTTCCCGAGCGAGGAGTCGAGCAGCGCCCCGATCGACGAGGTCACCTCGGCGTCGGGCTCCAGACGGGACAACCCACCACGACCGACCAGGGAACCAGTTGCACTCTCAGAGGCCATCCACTTGCTCACGCCGTCTCGTTCCCAGGCGGCCTGCATCGCGGCGGAGCGCAGTACGGACTCCTCGGCCGACCAGGTCTCGGCGTACCACTCGGCCACCCACGGATCGCTCATGAGGCGCTCGAGGTCCGCTGCATGTCCGGTCAGGACCTCTCCAGGACCGGTGACCGGTTCGAGCCGCAGCCGTTCGGTGAATCGGGTCCGGACCGCCAGCGCCACGACGTCGCGCAGCCGCCGGTCACCGTCGGTCCGGTTCTCCATCAGCAGTTCGAGCTCGTCCGGCCCGACCCAGGCGCCGGCATCGTGCTTGCCCTCCTCGAGCCGCGGTCGCCGCAGATCCCCCTCGACCGTCACCAGGTAGTCGACCTCACGTCGTACTCGCCCCTCGTACTCCCACTCCCAGTCGGCGACCAGGGCGAGGATCTCCCCGAGCTTCCACCCGGTCTCCTCCTCGAGCTCCCGCCGCAACGCCTCCTCCGGCGTCTCCCCGTCCTCGAGATGCCCACCGACGATGTCCCAGATCCCCGGCAACAACCGCCGCTCCACAGTCCGCCGCTGCAGGTAGACCCGATGCGCCTCGTCCTGCACCAACACCCCGACACAATCCACAGCCCGCATGACATCCCAACCTAGCCGCCCGGCGCTGTCCGGCCGGCCTGGCAGACTCGTCGGTATGCGTGCTGACCGGGCGGTCCTCTTCAAGTTGGCGACCAGTGAACGACTCGAGCAACTTGTGAAGGGCGTGCCCGGCGGTGAGGCGAACGCCTACCGCGCCGCCTCGCGGTACGTCGCCGGCCGCAGCCGCGAGGAGGCGCTCGAAGTCACGGCAGCCCAGCTCGCGAAAGGGCACGGAGTCAGTCTCGATCTGTTCGGCGAACTCTCCACCGATCCGGCGGACGCCGCCGGCGTGGCAGACGCGTACGTCGAGCTGGCCGGGCTGATCCCGCCGCCGCCCGCCGACGTCTGGCTGTCAGTCGACCTGTCTCACCTGGCACTCGACGTCGACCCGAGCGGCTGCGCGGATCTGCTCGCGAGAATGGTCCAAGCGCTGCCGTCAGGGCGGAGGGTCCAGGTGGGTGCGGAGGACACCGGCCGGACCGACAAAGTACGACGCTGCGTCCTCGACGTCGCGGGCCGCGGCCTGGCGGATCGGCTCGGGGCCACAGTGCAGGCCAACCTCCTGCGTACGCCGGATGACGTCGACGCCCTCACGGAGGCCGGCGTCCATGTCCGGCTGGTCAAGGGCGCGTACGTCGAACCGGCAGGCGTGCACCCGTACGGCGAGCCGACAGACATCGCGTACCTCCGACTGGCTCACCAGCTGGCGGCCACGGGCGCACCGTGGTCCCTGGCGACGCATGACGGCCGCCTGCGTGAGGCAGTCCTGCTGGCGCTCGGCCCGGTCCATGTCGAGCAACTCCTTGGCGTCCGCCCCGAGGTGCTCGACGAGCTCAAGATCCGGGAGATCCCCACCCGCGTCTACGTCCCGTACGGCCCGGACTGGTTCCGCTACTGGCTCCGCCGCGTTGCCGAATCCCGCGGCGCCTGACGAGCGACTCCACCTGAGGTTCTCGACGGCGCTCGCCAGGTGTCGACTCGGACAACCGGGGCTAACCGCGAGGTTGTTCGGCTACGCGGTTGGGCATGAAGGTGACGGCTACTACGAGGAGGACGGCTGCGGCGGCGGCGCCGTAGTACACGTCGTGGATGGCGGGGGCGAGGATGTTGCTCGGGAGGTTCTCCAGGTCGTCGTGGCTGTCGCCGAGGCGGGACGCGACGACGCCGTTCGCGACGGCTCCGAACATGGCGACGCCGACCGCGCTGCCGACGGACCGGGCGAACATGTTCGCGCCTGTCACCACACCGCGGCTGCGCCAGTCCACGGACGACTGGGCGGCGACCACGCCCGGTGAGGCGGAGAAGCCGAGCCCGAGGCCGATCACGAAGCAGGCGAATGCGAGGTAGAGCACCGAGCTGTCCGGGCGCACCGTCAGCAGGAGCGCGGCGCCGATCACCACGATCACCGCGCCGAGCAGCATCGTCGTGCGGAACCCGAGCCGCAGGTAGATCCGCCCCGCGAAGGACGCCGCGATCGGCCAGCCGAGCGTCATCGCCGCGAGCGCGAACCCCGCCACCAGCGCGGACGTCCCGAGCACCCCCTGCGCATACAGCGGCACGTACGTCGACAGTCCGATCATCAGTACGCCGATCAGCAACGCCGACGAGTTCGCCGAGTTCAGCACCCGGTGTCCCAGCACCCAAAGGGGCAGGACGGGCTCGGCCGCACGGCGCTCGACGAAACCGAAGGCGACCAGCAGGAGTACCGCGAGGGCCAGGATCGCGATGCTGGTCGGGGAATCCCACGACCACATCACGCCGCCCTCGAGCAGGCCGAGCAGCAGCAACGAACCACCGACGGCGAGCAGGATCGTGCCCGCGTAGTCGATCTTGTGCCGGGTGGTCACCTTGACGTCCTCGTGGAACCGCCGGAACAGCACCCACCAGGCGGCCAGGCCGAGCGGCACGTTCACGAAGAAGATCCAGCGCCAGGAGATGAAGTCCGAGAAGACGCCACCCAGCGTCGGCCCGACGAACGAGGCGATCCCCCAGACGCTGGCGATGTAGCCCTGCACCCTGGCGCGTTCGGCGACCGAGTAGATGTCGCCCACGATCGTCATCGCGATCGGCTGGATCGCGCCGGCGCCGAGCCCTTGGACCAGCCGGAACGCGATCAGCGCCGACATGCTCCAGGCGAACCCGCAGAGCACCGAGCCGAGCACGAACAGCGCGACCCCGAACAGCATCAGCGGTTTGCGGCCGCGCAGGTCCGCGAGCTTGCCGTAGATCGGTACCGAGACCGCCTGGGCGAGCAGGTAGATCGAGAACAGCCACGGGAACTGGGTGAACCCGCCGAGGTCCGCCACGATGGACGGCACCGCGGTCGCCAGGATGGTCGCGTCGATCGCCACCAGCCCGACGCTCAGCATCACCGCGAGCAGGATCGGTCCCCGCTCCGACCGCAACCCCACACTCGCCCGGTCGATCCGCTCAGTAGTCATGACAAAGGGAAACCTACGTGACGGGACAACGTTTGCCCGAGCCCGGGACCGCCAATTGGACAGGACTGCCAGACGGAACACTGCTGACGTCGCGGCACCGGCTCGATGGATGGCAGGTGAAACGCGGAGAGCGGCTACGCGGGGACCGCCGGCTCGATACTCTCCGTGGGTGAGGATCCGTGGGCTGCTCCGCATCGCCCTGCTCGTCCTCACGCTGTCGCTGACTCTGGTGCTGCTCCCGATCGCGATCAACGTGGGCACCGGCGGCACCGCCCCGGACTTCCTCGCGCCGTACGCCGACTGGACCTGGCCGGTGATCGGCGTGCTCTGGCTGGTCGCGGTCGTGACCGGCCTGATCGAGTACCGCAGCCGCCGTACGGTCGGCCACTCGGCCAGATCCGCGGACCAGCCGCGGAACCGCCCGAATGCCCTGGCCCGGGTCGATCGCTACCTGGCCGACCGGTTCGCGGGGTCGCTGGCCTCGCGGACCAGGCTCGCCCTCGCGCTCGAGGTCCAGCCGGAGGCGGTGATCCGGCCGTACGACCTGCTCGTCCAGCCGCTCGGCAGCAGCGTCACGGAAGTCCGCGAGGATGCCGACATCGTCGCGGCATTCGACGATCTGCAGGACTCGATGCTGATCCTCGGCGCACCGGGCTCCGGCAAGACCACGCTGCTGCTGGAGCTGGCACGATCGCTGGCCGCGCAGGCCTACAGTGACCCGGACAGCCCCATCCCGGTACTGGTCGGGCTGGCCGGCTGGACCGGTTCGACCGGGCGGTATGCCGATGACGACCCGGGTGACAGCGCCTTGCTCGCCGGGTTCGTCCGCTGGCTGCTCGAAGAGCTGAACGACCGCTACCAGATCCCTGCCGCGGTTGGCCGGGTCTGGCTGCGCAAGGGACGCCTCGCCCTCCTCCTGGACGGCCTTGACGAGGTAGCCGGCGCCCACCGCGACAAGCTCGCGCCAGTACTGGCCGAACTGGGCCGCCGCTACCTGATCGGCCAACTGGCCGTCACCTGCCGCAGCCAGGACTACGAGAACCTCCATCACCGCCTCAGGCTGTACGGCGCTGTGCACATCCGCCCGCTGAGCCGCCACCAGGTGCTCGACTACTTCGCGTCCGGCGGGACCGAGCTGGCCGGTGCGCGGGCCGCCATCGAGCGGGACGAAGACCTGTGGGACCTGGTCAACTCGCCGCTGATGCTGAACGTCATGGCGCTCGCCTACCAGGGCCGGGACGCTCGCGACATCGCAGCCGGCGGAGTGGCCGACCACCGGCGCGAACTGTTCGACACCTTCATCTCCGAGGTGCTGGCCCGCTACCGCCCGGCCAGTCGCCAGTACGAGTCGCATGCCGTCATCCGATCGCTCTGGTGCCTCGCCTGGTGGACCAGGACCCGATCAGGTGACCGGATCGAGGTGCCCAACCGGCTGACACCGAACGGCTGGTACGGCCTGGTCCTGCCCGCCGTGGGCTACCTGGCCCACATGGTCTGCCTCCCCGCCCTCTTCGCCGGCCTGACGGGCGGCGCCACCCTCGCCACGACAGCCCTGTACGGCGTACCGGCGGGGCTGGCGGTGGGCGCGTACGGGCTGCTGCTCGTGCACGTCCGGCCACGGACCTGGTGGGTTCTCCAGGACAGAGCCAAGCAGCCGCGCCTCCTGCTGATGGCGGTAATGCTGTGCATGGGCGTGGTCGCCGGGCTCGGCTCGATCCTGCTGGGCGCCGGCGTTGTCTCGATCCTGCCGCCCTGGCTCGGTCTTGCCCTCGCTGCGGCAGCGATCGGAGCCTCCTACGCGCTGGAGTACGTCCTCTCCGGCGGCATCTGGCGCAAGGTGCTGCTCGGCGTCCGGCTGGCCGTTGTGATCGTGGCCGGCTGGATCGGCTACATCTGGGCCGACTCGCCCGCGGCTTTCGTGGCCGGTCTCGCGATCGGCCTGATAGTTGCCCAGGGCATCCGTCTGGTCAAGGCGCTGCCGATGGATCACCTGGTCTATCCGCACAGCAAGGACGAGTCCCAGGAGGGGCCGCGAGCCCAGTGGCTGATGGATCCCTGGGTGACAGGCGGCGTACTGGTCGCCCTCCTGGTGGCCGTGGCGCTAGGAGCGAGCGTCGGATCGGCCGAGCCCGAGGCGGCCCTCGGAGTACTGGTCGGGGCTGTTGCGGCCAAGGCCTGGCGCCGGCGGGCTCCACTGTTCGCTGGTGGTCTCTCCCGGCTGCTGCACGGCTTCCTGCTCCGGTGGAGCGGCTACCTGCCGTGGCGACGCCGCGCCTTCCTCCGCTATGCGGCAGATCGCTATTTACTGGCCAGGACCGGGCGAGGCGAGTACGCGTTCATCCACCTGCTCGTGCGCGACCATCTGGCCGACTGCGACCCAGACGCTCTCGCAGCGAAGGTTGACCAGCGCATCGCCGCTCGGGGCGCTCGCACGAGCCGGCCTGTCACTAGCGACCTGTAGCCAGCGCCTGGTCCAGGATGGTGGCCCACTGCCGGACGATGCCTCGCCGGCGCGGAGCGTCATCCGTGAGCAGGTCTGCCAGGCCGAGTCCGCGGGCCATGTCGAGCACGCCCTGCACGGTCTCGCGCACCCCCGGCGTGCGCTCGTCGACCTCGAGCACCTCCAGCAGCGCCCGGTGCGCCTGCCGTCCGACGTGCGCTTCCAGCCTGACGATCTGCTGTCGCAGCGGCTCCTCGGTGGACGCAGCCACCCACAGATGCAGCGCCGCCCGGAACAGGGGACCGGTATAGACATCCGCCAGCATCCCGACGATCGCCTCGGTCCGCCCGTCGCCACTGGGCAACCCGGCTGCCTGTTCACGGATCTCCGCCAGCCGCACCTCGGTCATGTACTCCACGGCCGCCGCGAACAAGTCTGCTCGGGTCGGGAAGTGGTGCTGGGCGGCGCCCCGGGAGACTCCCGCGCGGGCGGCGACCACCGCGACGGTGGTCCCCGTGTACCCGACCTCCGCGAGCGACTCGAGCGAGGCCTCCAGGAGCTTCTGCCGAGTCGCTCGGCTCCGATCCTGCTGCGGCTCGCGGAGCGCCTCGCTCACGACGACTCCAGGAAGAGGTCCGGCGCCAGGTCCGCTTCACTCGCGGCCAGCCGGTACTGCGAGAAGTCGGTGATCCCGGCCTCGGCAAGCACCTCGTCGTCGATCAGGAACTCCCCGGTCCGCCGCCCGGTCAGTACGACGTACGCCGCGTCCGCCACGATCTCCGGCGTCCGGGACCGGGCGGTCGCCTCTGCGCCGCCGAGGAGGTTCTGCACCGCGGCGGTCGCGATCATCGTCCGCGGCCACAGTGAATTCACCGAGATCCCGTCGGCCCTGAGCTCCTCCGCGAGCCCGAGAGTGGTCAGGCTCATCCCGTACTTCGCCATCGTGTACGCCAGGTGCCCGCCGGCCCAGCGTGGATCCAGGTTCAGCGGCGGCGACAGCGTCAGGATGTGCGCGGCCGGCGACCTCCGCAGCCACGGGATGCACAGCTTCGACAGCAGGAACGTGCCGCGCGCGTTGATGTCCTGCATCAGGTCGTACCGCTTCATCGAGATGTCCGCCGCCGGCGACAGGTCGATCGCGGACGCGTTGTTCACCACGATGTCGATCCCGCCGAACTCCTCCACGGTCCGCCGTACCGCCTCGGCGACGGACTCGTCGGAGCGCACGTCGCCCACGATCGGCAATGCCTGCCCACCGGCCACGACGATCTCGGCGGCGGCCGCGTAGATGGTGCCCGGCAGTCGCGGATGGGGCTCGGCGGTCTTCGCCAGCAGGGCCACGTTCGCCCCGTCGCGGGCGGCCCGCAGCGCGATCGCCAGGCCGATCCCACGACTGCCGCCGGACATCAGCATCGTCCGTCCGGCGAGGCCGGAGGACTCCCCGGCTCCCGGGTCACTCACGCGCGGCCTCCCGTGCTCGTAGCTCACGCCGCAGGATCTTGCCCGAGGCCGCCTTCGGGACGGCGTCGATGAACTCCACCTGCCGGACCTTCTTGTACGGCGCGACCCGCTCCGCGACGTACGCCATCACGTCGTCCTCGGTCAGCTCGGCCCCCGGCATCGGCACCACGAACGCCTTCGGTACCTCGTTCCCGTCGGCCTGGACGCCGATCACGGCGGCATCGGCGATCCGGTCGTCTGTCAGCAGCACGGCCTCCAGCTCGGCCGGCGGCACCTGGTACCCGTGGTACTTGATCAGCTCCTTCACCCGGTCCACGACGTACAGGTAGCCGCGGTCGTCCATCCGGCCGATGTCGCCGGTGTGCAGCCAACCGTCCGGGTCGATGGTGGCGTCGGTCTCCGCGGGCCGGCCGAGGTACCCCTTCATCACCTGCGGTCCGCGGATCCAGATCTCCCCCGCCTCGCTCTCGGGCACGTCCTCGCCGTCCGCGCCGACCAGCCGCATCTCGGTCGACGGGAAGAGCTTGCCCACGGCACCGGCCGGCGGGTCGATCGCGTCCTGCGGTACTGCGTGGGTGCCCGGCGAGAGCTCGGTCATCCCGTAGGCCTGCAGGACCGCGTGCAACCCCAGCCGCTTCGCGCAGGCCTCGGCCAGGTCGCCGTCGAGCGGAGCCGCCGCAGACGTCACGTACTTCAGCGCGGACAGGTCGACGCCGTCGACCGCCGGGTGCTTCGCCAGTGCGAGCACGATCGGTGGCGCGACGAAGGCCCGGGTGATCTTCTGCTGGTCGAGCACCGTGAGGAACTGCTGCAGGTCGAACTTCGGCAGCACCACGACGGTCGCGCCGAGCCGCAGCGGCAGATTCATCAGCACGGTCAGCCCGTAGATGTGGAAGAACGGCAGGATCGCGATGATCCGCTCGTTCTCCCCGACGGCGATCGTCGGCTCGGCCTGCGAGATGTTCGTCGCGATGTTCCGGTGAGTCAGCATCACACCCTTGGCCGCGCCCGTGGTCCCGCTCGAATAGGGCAGTACTGCGACGTCGTTGGCGGGGTCGATGTTCACCACGGGTTCCGGCGCGGTGGACGCCAGTAGCTCCATCACCGAGCGGTATCCCTCGGCCGTGTCGCAGACCAGGATCTCCTCGACCACGGTGCCCTCGATGGCGGCGGTGGCGACCGGCAGGAACAGCGAGATGGTGACGAGCAGCCGCGCCTTCGAGTCGATCAACTGCTTGTTCAGCTCAGCCGCGTTGTAGAGCGCGTTGACCGTCGTCACCGTGGCGCCGGCGCGGGTGGCGCCGTAGAACACCGCCGGGTAGATGATCGTGTTCGGGCTGTAGAGCGCGATGGTGTCGCCGTGCTTGATGCCCATCTCGGCGAACCCGGCGGCTATCCGCCGGCTCATCCCGTCCAACTGGGAGTAGGTGATCTCCTGGCCGGTGACGCCGTCCACCAGCGCCGGCCGGTCGCCGTACTCCTGGGCACGGCCGAGCACCGCGTCGTGGATCGGAACGTCGAGGATCTCGACCGGTGCGAACTCACTGTGGATGACCATGGGCGGGTCCTCTCGACTCGTCGGCTAGGAGGATGACTGTGGCGGATATCAGTAGGACTTCGGTAGACCCAAGCTGTGCTGCGCGACGAAATTGAGGATCATCTCCCGGCTGACCGGCGCGATCCTGGTGGCGCGGGCCGCTGCGACGAGCGAGGCGACGCCGTACTCGACCGTCAGGCCGTTGCCGCCGAGTGACTGGACCGCCTGGTCGGTGACCCGGACGGTCGCCTCGCCGGCGGCGTACTTGGCCATGTTCGCGGCTTCACCGGCGCCCAGGTCGTCGCCCGCGTCGTACAGGGCGGCGGCCTTCTGCATCATCAATCGGGCCAGCTCCAGCTCGATCTTGCACTGGGCCAGTGGGTGCGCGATCCCTTGGTGGGCGCCGATCGGGGTCTTCCAGACCTGGCGTTCCTTGACGTAGGCAACGGCCTTGCCGAGCGCGTGCCGGCCGATGCCGATCGCGAAGGCGGACGCCATGATCCGCTCCGGGTTGAGCCCGGCGAACAGTTGCACCAGGCCCGCGTCCTCCGACCCGACCAGCGCCTCCGCCGGCAGCTGCACGTCGTCGAGGAAGAGCGCGAACTGCTTGTCCGGGCTGATCAGGTCCATCTCGATCTTCCGGAACTCGACGCCCGGAGCATCGGTCGGCACGATGAACAGCGCGGGCTTCAGCC
This sequence comes from Kribbella qitaiheensis, assembly GCF_042657745.1. Lineage (GTDB taxonomy): Bacteria > Actinomycetota > Actinomycetes > Propionibacteriales > Kribbellaceae > Kribbella > Kribbella qitaiheensis. The sequence continues at coordinate 492,831 of NZ_JBHSKE010000006.1, forward strand.
GCCCCGTCTTCGCGTCCTCGGTGCGCCCGACCACCAGCACCGCCTTGGCCACATCGAGCCCGGAGATGTAGACCTTCCGTCCCGACAACGACCAGCCGCCGTCCGTACGGCGGGCCGTGGTGGTGATCCCGTGCGAGTTGGACCCGGCGTCGGGCTCGGTGATCGCGAACGCCATCGTGGTGGAGCCGTCGGCCAAGGTCGGCAACCACCGCGCTTGCTGCCCGTCCGTGCCGAACCGCGCGATCACCGTGCCGCAGATCGCCGGTGACACGACCATCATCAGCAGCGGGCACCCGGCCGCGCCGAGTTCCTCCAGCACGATCGACAGGTCGGCCATCCCGCCGCCTCCGCCGCCGTACTTCTCGGGCAGGTTCACGCCGAGATAGCCGAGCTTGCCTGCCTCCTGCCAGAGCTCGGTGGTCTGCCCGCCGGAGCGCGCGCGTTCGTTGAAGTAGGCGTACCCGTACTTCTTGCCCAGCTCGCTCACCGCGGTTCGCAGCGCCCGGCGTTCCTCGGTCTCGACGAAGCTCATACGTCTTCTCCTTCGGCTGCTTGCACGACGGCCAGCACGGCGCCGACCTCGACCTGTTGCCCTGTACCGACCGCGAGCTCGGCCAGGATGCCGTCGGCCGGCGCGGAGATGGTGTGCTCCATCTTCATCGCCTCCAGCCACAGCAATGGTTGTCCCTGCTCGACCTTGTCGCCCACCTTCACCGCGACCCGGATCACGGTCCCCGGCATCGGCGCCAGCAACGATCCGGCTGCCACCTGCGTCGACGGATCCGCGAACCTCTCGACGGGCTTCAGCGCCACCGACCCCAACCCGGAGTCAACACACACCAGTCCTGGGTAGACCGCAACGTCAAACCCCCGCCGCACCCCGCCCACCTCGAGCACCACCCGCTCGGGAGTTGCCTCAACCAGCTGAACGCCGCCCTCGACAAACAGCCCGTCCCGGGTCAGCTGGTAAGCCACCTCATACGTCGACTCGCCGGCCCGGAAGCTCTTCCGCTGAGCCTGCGACGCCAGGTTCCGCCACCCACTGGGCAACCCCTTCTGCACCTTCGCAGTACTTCGCCGCGCCGCCGCGTCGGCGAGTGCCGCCGCCAGCGCACACAGCTCCTCCACAGCGGGCTCGGCCAGAGGACGCGACAACTCCTCCAACCCATGCCGGTCGAAGAATGCTGTGTCGGTGTCGCCTGCGAGAAAGGCGGAGTGGCGGAGGGTTCGGACCAGGAGGTCGCGGTTTGTCCGAACGCCGTGGATCTGCGCCTTCGCCAGTTCCGCCGCGAGCCTGGCGGCTGCCTCGGCGCGGGTGGCGCCCCAGACGATCACCTTCGCCAGCATCGCGTCGTAGTACGGGGAGACCTCGGTGCCGCTGACCACTCCGGAATCGACCCGCAACCACGGCAGACCTGATCGCGGTCCGCCCGGCCCGAACTCGGCGGCGTCACCCAGGCGGAAGCGGTGCAACGTGCCGGTCTGTGGTTGCCAGTTGCGCGCGGGATCCTCGGCGTACAGGCGGACCTCGATCGAGTGACCGACAGCGGCGGGTGGCTCCGGCGGCAGAGCTTCACCAGCCGCGATGGAGAACTGCAGCGCGACCAGGTCGAGGCCGGTCGTCGACTCGGTGACGGGATGCTCGACCTGGAGGCGCGTGTTCATCTCCAGGAAGTAGAACCGCCCGCTGTCGTCCGCGAGGAACTCTACGGTGCCGGCACCGACGTACCCGATCGCCTCGGCAGCCGTCCGCGCCGCCTCGAAGAGCTTAGCCCGCATCGACGGAAGCCGTTCCACCAAAGGCGAAGGCGCCTCCTCGACTACCTTCTGATGGCGCCGCTGGATCGAGCACTCGCGCTCGCCGACCGCCCAGACCGTGCCGTGGTGGTCCGCCAGGATCTGGACCTCGATGTGCCGCCCGGTCGCCAGATACGGCTCGCAGAACACCGTCCCGTCTCCGAAGGCCGACAGCGCCTCCGCTTCGGCGGCGGCGATCTCCGACCGCAGGTCCTCCAGGTGGCGCACGACGCGCATCCCGCGCCCGCCGCCGCCCGCCGACGCTTTCACCAGCACCGGGAGTTCCGCCTCGGTCACGTCGTCCGCGGAGAGTCGCGGCAACACGGGAACTCCCGCCGCGTCCATCAGCTTCTTTGCCTCGATCTTCGAGCCCATCGACTCGATCGCCCGCGGCGGCGGCCCGATCCACGCCAGCCCAGCGTCCTCGACAGCCCGCGCGAAGGTCGCGTTCTCCGACAGGAACCCGTACCCCGGATGCACCGCGTCCGCCCCGGCTCGACGGGCCGCCTCGATCAGCAACTCCGTCCGCAGGTAGGTCTCACTCGGCGCGTTGCCTGGCAGGTGGACCGCCGCGTCAGCCTCCCCGACGTACGGCATCGAGGCGTCGGCAGTCGAGTGCACCGCGACAGTCGACACTCCGAGCTCGCGCGCTGTGCGGAACACCCGCCGCGCGATCTCGCCACGATTCGCCACCAGCACCGAAGTGAACATCGCCATCACGTCCGGAAGACGCCGAAGTTGGCGCCGTCGAAGCGGGTTCCCTCGACCGGGGCCGAGTGAATGGCGGACAGGCAAAGGCCGAGCACTGTGCGGGTGTCGCGCGGGTCGATCACCCCGTCGTCGTAGAGCCGGCCGGACAGGAACATCGGCAGCGACTCCGCCTCGATCTGGCCTTCCACGTAGGCCCGCATGGCGGCATCACCGTCCTCGTCGTACGGCTGGTTCTTCGCGGCCGCGGCGGCGCGCGCGACGATCGAGAGCACCCCGGCGAGCTGCTGCGGGCCCATCACCGCGGACTTCGCGGACGGCCAGGCGAAGAGGAAGCGCGGATCGAACGCCCGCCCGCACATGCCGTAGTGCCCCGCGCCGTAGGAAGCGCCCATCAGGATCGAGATGTGCGGGACGCGGGAGTTCGAGACCGCGTTGATCATCTGCGCGCCGTGCTTGATGATCCCGCCCTGTTCGTACTCCTGGCCGACCATGTACCCCGTCGTGTTGTGCAGGAAGATCAACGGCACCGAGGCGCGGTTCGCGAGCTGGATGAACTGCGCGGCCTTCTGCGACTCCTCGCTGAACAGCACGCCACGCGCGTTGGCGAGGATGCCTACCGGATACCCGTGCACCGAGGCCCACCCGGTCGCGAGCGACGACCCGTAGAGCGGCTTGAACTCGTCGAACACCGACCCGTCCACCACCCGGGCCACCACGTCCCGCGGGTCGAACGGGATCTTCAGGTCACCCGGCACGATCCCCAGCAGCTCATCCCCGTCGTACAAGGGCTCCTCGTACTGCGCTGCCGGCGGCGGGCCGAGCTTCTTCCAGTTCAGCCGCGACACGATCTGCCGGCCCAGGCGGATCGCGTCCGGCTCGTCCATGGCGAAGTAGTCCGCCAGCCCCGAGACGCGGGCGTGCATGGAGGCGCCGCCGAGGGACTCGTCGTCCGCATCCTCGCCGGTCGCCATCTTCACCAGCGGCGGGCCGGCCAGGAACACCTTCGCGCCGCCATCGACCATCACGACGTAGTCGCTCATGCCCGGGATGTACGCACCGCCGGCGGTGGAGTTGCCGAACACCAGCGCGATCGTCGGGATGCCCTCCGCGGACAACCGGGTCAGGTTGCGGAACATCGCGCCGCCCGGGATGAAGATCTCCTTCTGCGTCGGGAGATCCGCACCACCGGACTCGACCAGGCTGATCACCGGCAACCTGTTGGCGCGAGCGATCTCGTCCGAGCGCAAGGCCTTCTTCAGTGTCCAGGGGTTGCTCGCGCCGCCCTTGACGGTCGGGTCGTTCGCGGTGATCAGGCACTCGACGCCCTCCACCACACCGATCCCGGTGACCAGGCTCGCGCCGACGGTGAAGTCGCTGCCCCAGCCCGCGAGCGGCGACAACTCGAGGAACGCGGTGTCCGGATCCAGCAACAACTCGATCCGCTCGCGAGCCAGCAGCTTGCCGCGCTTGTGGTGGCGCGCAACGTACTTCTCCCCGCCACCCGCCAACGCCTTCTGGTGCTCGGCCTCCAGCGCGGCAAGCTTCTCCAGCATCGCCGCCCGATTCTCTTGAGTCCTTGCGTCCGAAGAGCTGCGGAGACGTGTCCGCGCTTCTTCGGACGTAACGGAGTTGCTCATGCGGTGAACCCCAGTCGTCTGGCTGCCAAGTTCGTCATGATCTCGGTGGTGCCGCCGCCGATCGCGAGGATCTTCTGGTCGCGGTACTGCCGTTCCACCTCGGCCTCGCGCAGGTACCCGAGGCCGCCGTGCAGTTGCAGCGCCTGGTCACACACCCAGGCGCCCGCCTCGACCGCGGTGTTCTTCGCGAAGCACACCTCGGCGATCACGTCTTCGCCCTGCTCGGCTTTCTCGACGACGTGGTGCACGTAGACCCGGGCGACGTCGATCCGCCGCGCCATCTCGGTCAGGGTGTGCTGCACCGTCTGCCGCGAGATCAGCGGCCGCCCGAAGGTCTCCCGCGCCCGGCACCACTCCACCGTGAGGTCCAACGCGCGCTGCGCCCCGGCATACGCCTGTACTGCGAGGGTCAGGCGCTCCGCGACGAAGTTGATCGCCAGCTGGACGAATCCCGAGCCCGGCTCGCCCACGAGGTTCGCGCCTGGCACCCGCACATCCGTAAACGACAACTCGGCGGTGTCCGAGCAGAGCCAGCCCATCTTCTCGAGCTTGCGGGATACCCCGAAGCCAGGAGTGCCGCGCTCGATGACCAGCAGGGAGATGCCGTGCGCGCCGGGCCCGCCTGTGCGGACCGCGGTCGTGACGAAGTCCGCGCGACTGCCCGAGGTGATGTAGGTCTTGGCGCCGTTGACGATGAAGTGGTCCCCGTCGCGGCGGGCCGTCGTACGGAGGGAGGCGACATCGGAACCGCCGTCCGGTTCGGTGATCGCCAGGGAGCCGATCAGCGAGCCGTCGAGGGTCGGTCGGACCCAGCGCTCGATCTGTCCTTGGTTGCCGGCAGCAATGATATGTGGCAGCGCGATCCCGCAGGTCAGCAGCGAGGCGACGAGTCCGCCGGAGCCGCCCGCGTAGTGCAGCTCCTCGACGACGGCGATCGCGTCGGCCAGGGAACCGCCGCCACCACCGACCGCCTCGGGGAAGGCGACTCCGAGCAGACCGAGCTGACCTGCCTTCTTGTGGAGCTCGCGCGGCAGCTCGCCGTCCCGCTCCCACTGGTCGAGGTTGGGCAACACCTCCGCGGCCATGAACCGCCGAACCGTCTCCCGCAGTGCCTTCTGCTCGTCGCTCACAGCAGCACCTCCGGTACGTCGATGTACCGCGACCGCAACCATTCGCCGACCGCCTTCGCCTGCGGGTCGAACCGCGCCTGCGACGCGACCCCTTCGCCGAGCAGGCCGCCGACCACGAAGTTCAGCGCCCACAGGTTCGGCAGGACGTGCCGGGTGACAGGGAGATCCTGGGTCTCCGGCAGCAACTCGCGGAACTTCTCGACCGTCAAGGTGTGCGCGAACCACCGCCAGGCGGTCTCGCTCCGCACCCACACGCCGACGTTCGCGTCGCCGCCCTTGTCCCCACTCCGCGCTCCGGCGACCCGGCCCAGCGGCACCTCACGGGTAAACGACCGCGCAGGACGCCCCGCAGCCACCAACTGCGGCAACGGCATCGGCAAGGGCCCGTCCTCGGCGGTCTCCAACTCCTGCGTCTCGGCCGACGGCTCGATCACCTTGCGGCTGCCATCGGGCAACACCACCAGGTGTTCGACCTCGTCGGCGTCGACATACCCCGCCGTGAACACCCCGTACGGCGCTGCGTCACCGGGCGGAGCCGTGACGTGGAAGCCCGGGTAGCTCGCCAGTGCCAGCTCGACCGCCGCGCTGGAGAAGGCGCGGCCGGCCACCTTCGGATCGGGGTCCTTCACCGTGCACTTGAGCAGCACACTCGCCTGCTCCTCGGTCTCCGCGTTCGGCTGCTCCGTCCAGTTCAGCGACCACTTGAGCTCGGCCGGCCTCCTGCGCAGCCCTCGCTCGAGCTGCCGCCGGACCAGCTCGGCCTTCGCCTCCAGATCGAGCCCCGTGAGCACGAAGTCCACCTCGTTGCGGAACCCGCCCACCGCATTGAGAGACACCTTGTACGTCGGGGGAGGTGGCTCGCCCTCGACCCCGAAGATCCGGACTCGGTCAGGTCCGACCTCGCTCAGCTCGACCGAATCCATCCGCGTGGTGACGTCCGGACCGGCGTACCGGGCGCCGGTGATCTCGTAGAGAAGCTGCGCCTTGACCGTGTCGAGGGTGACGGCGCCACCGGTGCCGTCGTGCTTGGTGATCACGCTGCTGCCGTCGGCGTGGATCTCGGCGATCGGAAAGCCTAGGTGGCCAAGGTCGCGGATCTCGTTGAAGAACGCGTAGTTGCCGCCGGTCGCCTGACAGCCGCACTCGATCACGTGCCCGGCGACGACCGCTCCCGCGAGTTCGTCGTACTGCGTCCGCTTCCAACCGTGGTGGGCCGCGGCGGGTCCGACGATCACGGAGGCGTCGGTGACTCGTCCGGTCACGACGATGTCGGCGCCGGCCTGGAGTGCTTCGGCGATCCCCCAGGCGCCGAGGTAGGCGTTCGCGGTGAGGGGCCGGCCGAGGTCGAGTTCCTTGGCTCGGGGGAGGAGGTCGTCGCCTTCGACGTACGCGATCTTCGGGTGCAGGCCGAGTCTGTCGGCGAGTTCCTGGATAGCCCCGGCGAGGCCCGCCGGGTTGAGGCCGCCCGCGTTGCTGACCACCTTGACGCCGCGATCGAGGGCTTCACCGAGGCCGGACTCGAGTTGTTTGAGGAAGGTCTTCGCGTAGCCGAGCGATGGATCCTTCAGCCGGTCCCTGCCGAGGATGAGCATGGTCAGCTCGGCCAGGTAGTCCCCGGTGAGCACGTCGAGCGGCCCGCCGGTCAGCATCTCCTGGAACGCACTGAACCGATCGCCGTAGAACCCTGAAGCGTTCCCGATCCGAATCGGCTTCCGGATGCCCTCGGGCGTGTAGTCCGGCGTGCCGTCCCCTGCACTCTCGGGCGCGTCCGCGTCCGCGTTCGTGCTCGCCTGTTCGCCCTCCTCCGGGACGTCGGGCGTGCTCGCGGGGGTGCTGGCCTTGATGTCTTCCGGGGTGGTCATGCCGAGACGCCCGCGCCGCGGGTCATGCGAACTGCCCTCGCTCGCGGCCCTTGCCCGGGAGACCGGCGAAGGCCTGGATGATGCCGAGCCACTCGTCCGCCTGCTCGCCGGACGCCTGCACGTCGAGGTCGTCGCGGTGCCGGCGCTGCGTCGCCAGCAGGCAGAAGTCGAGCGCCGAACCGGTGACGCGCTGCTCGGCGTCCGCGGGGCCCCACGTCCAGAGCTCGCTGTCCGGTCCGCGAAGTTCCACGTGGAACGGAGCTTCGGGCGGTTTGCGGTCATTCAGCAGGTAGGCGAAATCGCGGGTCCGGACCGCGAGGTGCGCGACGTGCCGCAGTCGCGCGGACGGCTGGCGATGCACCCCGAGGGCATCGGCGACGTCCAGCCCGTGGGCCCAGGTCTCCATCAGTCGCGCGGTCGCCATCGAGGTCGGGCTCATCGGCGGGCCGAACCAGGCCACCTTCGCGCCGCTCGGCACCGCCCGCAGCGCGCCCGCCAGTTCGCCGCGAGTCTCTCGCCAGTAGGTCAGCAGGTCCCCGGGCGGCAGCGAGGCCGTCTCGGCAGCACCTTCATCCACGTAGCCGCTGGGGTTCTTCAGCGCCTGCTGCAGCGTGGCCTGGAACTCCTCGGGCTCGGCCGCGGCCATCCGCGCCGCCTCGTCGGTCCAGGCCAGATGCGCGATCTGATGAGCGATGGTCCAGCCCTCGGCCGGCGTCGGAGTCGCCCAGGCGTCCGCGCTCAAGCCGCCGACGAGCAGGTCCAGCTCGACGCTCTCGGCCCCCAGATCAGCAAGCACCTCGTCCAGTTGCACACGCGACTCCCTACCTCGGATCGTGCCCCGAGCCTCCCACCGTCCCGAAAAAGAATCAAGGGTGCTTGTTTTTGAGCTGCGCCACTCACCGGGACCCTCCTTGCGGCAGGAGTCTCCTAGAGCTTGGGTGGGTTCCAGTCGGACCAGCGGGCGGTGGCTTTGCGCCAGGCAGCGGGCGGGATCAGACGCGCGGCGATCGCGAGGCCGAGGTGCGCGACCCGGCTCGGGTTCGAGTTCCGCTTGACCGACTCCCTCGCCTCCGCAGCCATCGGCTGGACCCGCGCCCGGCGCTCAGCGTCGTACTGCGCCAACGCCGCCGGCAGGTCATCAGCCGTGAAGGAGTTGAGAGCTGCGGCGAGGACCACGGCGTCTTCGATGGCTTGGCAGGCGCCCTGGCCCAGGTCCGGGGACATGGCGTGGGCGGAGTCGCCCAGGAGGACCACGCGGTCTTTGACGAAGGTGTCGAGCGGGTCGATGTCGACGATGTCGTTGTGCAGCACGTGATCCGGCGGCGTCGCCTGGATCAGCGCGGGAATCGGGTCGTGCCAGCCACCGACCCGGCGGAGCACCTCGCCCGGCTCATCGGCGTACTCCTTGTTCGGCTCGTCCGCGTTGAGCGTGACGAACCAGTAGACGCGTTCATCCGGCAGTGGCAGCAACCCGACCTGCTGGCCGTGCCCGAGCGTCAGGCACTCCCGGACCGGCCAGACCGAACCACTCGGCGTCACCCCACGCCACACCGATCGCCCCTGGAACACGGGGTTGCCCGACCACAAAGTCCGTCGGCACACGCTGTTCACGCCGTCCGCGGCGATCACCAGGTCGGCGCTCAGTTCGCTCTCCTCGCCTGCGCACCGGCACATCACTTTGCCGTCGGGTGCAATCGATACCACCTCGGCGTCGGTATGCAGGGCACTCTCCGGCAGCGCACGCCGCAGTACGTCGTGCAGCTCAGCCCGGTGTACTGCGAGAACACCTACATCGTCCGGGTGGTTGTGCCGCAGCCACCGGCCGCTCGGCGTACGGAGGTTGCCGCGGGAGACGGTCGGTACCGCGCGGGCTTCGACAGCCTCGGCCAGCCCGAGTACGCCGAGGGCACGGATCGCGTTCGGCCAGAGCGTCAGGCCGGCACCTACCTCGGCGATGATCGGCGCGCGTTCCAGCACGGTCACGGACCAGCCGATCCGGCGCAGCGCGACCGCTGCTGTCAGTCCGCCGATCCCCGCGCCGACGATGATTGCCGTGGAAGGCGCTGTCCCGGTGCTCATCCTCCGGACCCTACTTCTCACTACTGGGCAGAACGCTCAGGGGTCGAGATTGCCTGTCTGTGCAGTTGGAAGGGGTTCCGGTGGACCCGTGCGGGTGTTAGGCAGGACGGATGCACAGTTCGCTGCCGGGGAAGGCCGCCGAGATCCGGGCGCTGCTGCTCACCTTGATCGACACCCTGCCCGAGGGCGCCGCCCTGCCGCCCGAGCGCGAATTGTCGGCCAGGTGGAACGTCGCGCGGATGACGCTGCGCCGGGCGGTGGACGAACTGGTGATCGAGGAACTGCTCGTCCGCCGGCACGGCAGCGGCACCTACACCACCCGCCCGAAGGTGGCGAAGTGGCTCGGCATGATGGGCTTCTCCGAGGACATCCGCCGGCGGGGCATGCAGCCCGGCAGCAAGATGCTCGAGTTCCGCCGGCAGAAGGCCGAGGGCTCGGTCGCCCGGCGACTGCGGATCCCGGTCGGCGATCCGGTGCTCACGTTCACCCGGCTCCGGCTGGCCGACGACCTGCCGATGGTGGTCGAGCGGACCACGCTGCCCGACAGCTACGTGCCCGGTATCGAGGCGGCCGACCTGAACGGCTCCCTCTACGAACTCCTCACCAGCCGCTACGGCATCGAACTGGTCAGCGGTACGTCGAAGCTCGAGCCGGTGATGCCGGATGTGAGGACTGCCGGCTGGCTCGACATCCCCACCACGCAGCCGTGCCTCGGCCTCAACGGCGTCAGCTTCGACCGCCGGGAGCGCGTCTTCGAGTACACGTCGGGGGTCTACCGCGGTGACCGCTATGCCTTCACCGCCGAGCTCCGCATGCCTCCACCGCCGCAGACCAGGCCTAAGGGGTACTAACCCGTGCGCCGAAGTGTTCCTAGCCTCGGCGCTGGTGCTCGACTACGTCGATGAAAGTGGTCTTGAACTCGGCGTACTTCTCCCGGCCCAGTCGCCGCGCGTGCCGCTCCTGCATCGCCGCCATCACCTTGTCGGCCGCGGTCATCTGAGCCAGCCCTCGCTCCGTCGGGCAGACCAGTTTCGCCCGCCGGTCCGCCGGATCCGGCCGACGCTCGACATAGCCGAGCGTCTCGAGCTCGTCGATCATCGTCCCGATCACCTGCTTGTGCTGCCCCGACAGCCGCGCCAAGTCGGTCGCCCGGATGCCGTCGACCTCCAGGTACGCGAGCACCGCCCCGTGCCGCGGATGCAGATCGTCGAACCCCAGCTCCGCCAGCGCCCCGAACAACTCCCCCTGCACCGCGAACAACAACCGCCCGGCCAACACCCCCAGATCCGGGTCCTCCTGGCTCCGCCGTACCCGACTCCCCACCCGCCACCTCCACAGCCAATAGTCACCAAATCTGACCATCCCACGCTAGCGCTTCCGCCGATCCACGCCAGCCTGTACGGCGCTGCCGCCCGCGGCGAGGGTGATCCGACCAGCGAGGTGGCCCTGCTGCTCCTGCACGTGGGGTCACCAGGGCGTGGGCCGTCCCTCGAGGTTTGAAGGCGGACGACCTCGTTGACCTGATCCTGAGCACCCGAGCGACCGGCTAACGCGGCGAGTTCGACTCGAGAATCTCGCGCAGGCGGTCGAGGTCCTTCTGGTTGGCGCGACGCATGGCGGCGGCCATCACGGGCGCGGCCAAACCTGCGAAACCGGATGGCTCGCCACGGTTGCGCAGACTCATCCGGGTCGAGTCGGCACCCTCGGTGGACCACTCGTAGCTGGTCTCCATCGGGAACGGTCCTTGCGCGGTCCGCATCACCAGTCGCTGCAACGGCTCCAACTCGACGATCTCGTAGGTGTAGGCCAACCGTCGCCCCAGGAAATGAGCGAGGAAGTCCATCCGTGAGCCGAGCGCCACCGGCGGCGGGGTCTGCCACTCGACCGACTCGATGTTCGCATACCACTCCGGCGCGTTGGACGGATCGCTGACGTACCGAGCGACCACCTCGACCGGTCGCGCGATCACGATCTCGGTCAGCACGTCGACAGCCATCCTCGCCTCCTCGCACCGAGGCTAGACCGCCAAGCAGCGGAGCAGGCGAGCGACTACCGGTAGGAGTCGAGCCGGGCGACCACTTTGTCGAAGACGGCGCGTTCGTGGTCCTTCGGTGCGTAGAGCACGAGTTCGTTGAAGCCGATGCCGCGGTAGCGGTCGACCAGCCGGGCGAACCCGTCCACCGAGGCCCAGGGATCGATCTCGCCGTACGCGAGCAGGATCCGGCGGATCTCCCGTCCTTCGAGCAGCGAGTCGAGCACCTCGGCACGCCGTATGGATGCCTCGTAGAAGTCCGCCTCCGCGGCAGCACCGGGGAACGTCACCCAGCCGTCGCCGTGCGCCGCGACCACTGCGAGTGCGCGAGGCGCGTTGGCGGCGACGATCAGCGGCAACCGCTCCTGCACGGTGCCTGGTGTCATCGCGGCCAGCGTGTACGGGTAGTACGGCCCGGCGTGATCGCTCACGTCACCCGACAGCAGCCGATCCACCACGGCGACGAACTCGGCCAGCCGGTCCGTCCGTTCGCGAGCCGTCCACACCTCGGTCCCGGCCATCCCGTGGTCGGTCGGCCAGACGCCCGAGCCGATCCCGAGGTCGAACCGCCCGCGGGACACGTGGTCCAGCGTGGTGGCCTGCTTCGCGAGCACGGTCGGCTGCCGGAACACCATGTTCGCGATCAGCAGCCCGACCCGGATCCGCGTGGTCGTGGCCGCCCAACCGGCGATGATGGTCGGCCCGTCGTGCACCGGGATCGCCGGATCCCGCGGGTTCCGCAGGTTGTCGCCGGTCCACAGTCCGTCGAACCCGGCCGCCTCCGCGGTACCGGCCCACTGCGACGCGTCGTCCCACCCCGCCGGATTCACCTTGAGCCCGAACCGCATGCCGCCCGCCCTCACGATCGGAAACCGTCCGACGTCAGCCTGCCACGGGAAGATCGAGAGAGCACACAACGGGGACCAAGTGGTCTACTCGGATTGCTTTACCCGCAGAGGTCCGGGGAGCGAGAGTAGGCCAATCAGTACTGGCAAGAAGGCAGAGGTCCACCGTCCATGACCGCTCACCCACCCTCGGCGGACCCCGCAGCGCGCGCGCCGATCCGCCTCGCCTTCGACGGTGGGCAGTCGGCGCTCAGGGTGCGCGTTATCCCGGACGGCAGGACCGGCAGCGGCCCCGGCTACACGCACAGCGCCAACAGCATCCAGGCCACTGTCGACGCCGTCCGTTCAGCCGCCGAACAGGCAGGCGTCACCGGACCGGTGGAAGTCGCCGCGCTCGGCCTGACCGGATTCCCGAAGGATCTGCCGACAGCCGAGATCCTGGCCAAGAGCATCGCCGAGACTCTGCGGGCCACGGAGGTCAGGCTCACCCAGGACATGGTCACCGCCCACGCCGGTGCTCTCCCCGACCGGTACGGCGTCGTGCTCGCCGCCGGTACTGGCGTGGTCTGCCTGGGGATCGACCGGGACGGCTCCTGGTACAAGATCGACGGCCACGGCTACCTCTTCGGAGATGCCGGCAGCGCCTTCGCGATCGGCCGGGCCGGGCTGGTCGCGGTGCAGCGCGCCAGGGACGGCCGCGGCCCGGCGACGACCTTGGCCGACACCGACCTGGACCCGATCGAGCTCTACCCGTCGCCGACGCTCGTGGATGACGTCGCCCGCTTCGCCCCGGAGGTACTGCGTCGCGCCGCCGAGGAGGACCCGGTCGCGCAAGACATCGTCGTACGGGCTGCCAGTGAGCTCGCAGAGACGATCGGTGCGGCGGTCGGGTCGTTGGCTGGCGCGGGACCGGTGCCGGTCGCGTGCGTCGGCGGGCTGTTCGACGGTGCGGGCGATCAGTTGACGGGTCCGCTGCGCGCCAAGTTGCCGGGCAGGGCTGAGCTCATAGTTGCTGAGGGCAACTCACTGGACGGAGCGCAGCGGTTGGCGAGCGGTCCGCCGGGTCCGTATGCCGAGCTGATCGTGACCCACCATGCCTGACCGCTCCGCGATCCTCGACTGTGGCTGCCTGGTGGTGTCCTGCCAGGCAGGTCCCGGCAATCCGTTCAACGCGCCGGGGCCGATGACCCTGATGGCCCGCGCTGCCGTGGCGGGTGGCGCCGGTGCGATTCGTGCGAACGGCGCTGCCGACGTGGCGGCGATCAGGGCTGTCACGGACCTGCCGATCATCGGCCTCAACAAGGTCGGCGACCCCGCGGGAGTGTTCATCACGCCGACGTACGAGTCGGCCGTCGGGATCGTCGAGGCCGGCGCCGACCTCATCGCACTCGACGCCACGCTCCGCCCGCGCCCGGACGGGATCCCGTTGGAGCTGCAGATCAAGCGCATCCACGACGAACTCGGCGTGCCCGTGCTCGCTGACTGCGACAGCGTCGAGGCAGGACAGGCGGCCCGCGCGGCCGGTGCCGACCTCGTCGCGACCACGCTCTCCGGCTACACCGCTGACGCCGTACCGGATGAGCCGGACATTGAGTTGATCCGGCGGTTGGTCGCCGAGGTGGACTGCCCGGTCGTAGCCGAGGGCCGGATCCGCACCCCCGAGGACGTCCGCGCCGCGTTCGCAGCAGGCGCCTATGCCGTCGTCGTGGGCACGGCGATCACCAATCCGATGGAAACCACCGCGCGTTTGGTCGGATCGATTCCGCGGTACTCAGGAGCAAACTCTTCCGAGGGGACCAGATGAGCGCACCACCCGCCTCGGCGGACAGACTGCTGGAGCGTTGACGTGAGCGAGCTACTGCTGGGCGCGGCCTCCCTCGATGTCACCCCACCGCCAGGACACCGCCTGGATGGGTACGCCGCTCGCGCGGACATGGCCACCGGTACTGCGGATCCGTTGCGGGCCACCATGATCTGGCTCAGTACCGCGGACTCGCCGGGCGTGCTGTGGTTGAGTCTGGACGCGATCGCGGTGGGCTCCACCCTGGTCGCAGAGTTGTCCGCGGCAGCCGCATCGGCTGCGGGAATCCCGCCGGAATCCGTCGTCGTCTGCGCCTCCCACACCCACTCGGGCCCGTCCGGGTGGGCCGGGCAGATCCACCCGGTGATCCCAGCGTCGCGGGAGCCGTCGCTGTACGAACCGCTTGTCGCGGCGGTCGCCTCGGCCTCGCTACAGAGGCAGCCGGTCCGTGCGTCGTGGCGGTCGGTGGAGGTCGTCGGTGTCGGGACCAACCGGCACCGCAAGAACGGCCCGCACGACAACACGGCCGGGGTTCTGGCGTTGCACTCGCTCGATGGTTCGCTGGCCGCGGTGCTGCTCGACTTCGCCTGCCATCCGACCACCTACGGCCCGGAGAACCTGCGCTGGTCCGCGGACTGGCCGGGCGCGGCTCGGGTGGCTCTGGGCGCGGATTCCGTGGTCGTGGGGTTCTTGCAGGGCGCAGCCGGCGACGTGAGCCCCCGCTTCACCCGTCAGGGCCGTGGTGCGCAAGAGGTCGATCGCCTGGGCGGGCTCCTCGCCACCCGCGTCGCCGATGCCCTGGCTGAACCAGGTCTCGACCTGCCCGCCGTCGCCCCGACCATCCGGCGTACGACGGCCAGGTTGAAGGTGCGGGATCTTCCCGCGCCGGCGGAAGCGGCCGCAATGGTGGCCACCGCCGCGGCGGGGATCCACGGCGGCCTCGACGAACCGGCGGTCCGGATCGCGCAGACCCGCCTCGACGGTGCTCGCGGCCAGGCCTTGATGTCAGCGGCGGAACTTCCCGAGTACCTCGACCTACCCGTCAGCGTGGTTGTCCTGGGCGACGTGGCCTGGGTGCACCTTCCGGTCGAACTCTTCGCCATCCACGGCGCCTGCCTCCAGTCGGACAGCCCGCACCCGGTCACGCGGGTGATCGGCTACACCGACGGCTACTACGGGTACGTCGTCGACCCGGACGCAGCCAAGCGCAGTACCTATGAGGCGCTCATCACCTTCTTCGACCAGCCCACGACGAACATCCTGCTCGGCACGGCCTCCGCGCTCCTCGGAGTGACCCGCTAACTCTTCGCACACGCCAGGCCTGGATCGGCAGCACCGTCTACGTCTCCGAGGGCAGCGATTTCCTCAGCCTCGACCTGAACCGCCTCTCCCGTGGCTGGACAACGTTGCCCCGTTGGCCCGGCGACCCACGCACAGTCGCCGTCGAACCGCCCTCCGCGACGCCGCCCCCAAAGGTTCCCCCACTTGGAACCACCACAACGACGTCATCACCCGGATCTACAACCACCACACCGGCTTCAACCTCGAGATCCTCCGCTTCAAAGCCAACCGCTGGACCCTCCACGATCACTCTCGCGGCCCGTCCCAAGTCACCACCCCCACCGCCTGGCACCTCAGGACCTGATCCGGACTAACCGGTTGCCCGTGCGGCCAGTTCGCGGATCTGCCGGGCTAGGGCGGGCGCACCGTAGCAGCGGACCTTGACCACGTGCTCCGGCGTACGGAGCGCAATGATCTTCGTGACGAACCCCGGCAGCACCTCGACTGACTCGAGGTCCGTCAGGCGCACGTCGATCGAGGTCAGTCCGTGGTGGGCGGCCCGGTTCATCAGGTTGGGTGCGATCGAGATGGCGCTCGCCGTCACCTTGATCCGCCCGCCCACCCACAGCCCGCCGTAGTACTTCCTGAACCCGGCAAGCACCAGATCAACAGGCTTCTGCGACACCCCGGCCACGTCGAAGACTGTCCCCACCCCATCCCGAAGCGCAGCATCCTCGACCAAAAAGTTGGCCGCCTTCGAAGCAACCACGTCCCCGCTCATGCTTCACAGTAAGCACCACCACCCCACCACAGCAGCTCTCGATCTCGCGGGGGTGGCGGCGAGGAGCCCACACGCCCGGGTGATGCTCAGAAAGCGAGTTCGGGTTGGCTGCTGGAAGGTGCCCTCGAGGTGTTCGCCGAGCGTGTTTTCACGGCGCGTCGGTGGAGGACATCTGCGAGCGGGCCGGGTTCACCCGCGGCGCCTTCTACTCGAACTTCGGGTCCAAGGACGAACTCGTGCTGGCCATGTTCCAGGCGACCACGGATCGCCTGCTGGAGCAGATCGGCGCGCTGCTGCCCGATCTTGCGAATCAGCCTGGATCGCTGCTCGACGCAGTACTGGGGTTGCTGGACGACGCGGCGCCCGACCAGCGGCAGTGGCACCTGATCTCGACGGAGTTCACGCTGGACGCGTTGCGGAACGCGGACGCGGCGAGGGCGCTCAACGAACAGCGCGCGATGTTCCGCGAGCAACTGACCCGGCTCGTCGAGGAGATCACCGCCGCGAGCAACCTACGGCTGTCCGTGCCCCCCGAGCAGTTCGTCCGCCTGGTGATGGCGCTGCACGAGGGCGCGCGCTCGCAGTACCTGCTGGAGCCGGCGAAGGTCCCGGCCGGCTCGCTCGAGCACACCTTCCTGCCGATGATCCTGGAGACCGTCAGCAGCTAAAGCGTCAGCCCACCTTGATGTTGACCGTGTGCAGGCCGGTGGAGCCGTTCGGGGCGGGCGGAGCCTGCGCCTCGATCTGCGGGTTGCCCTTGGCGTCGAACGCGCGGACCTGCAGGACGTGGTTGCCGCGCTGCGCGTTCCAGCTCCAGTGCCACTGCCGCCAGGTGTCGATCGACGCGTCCGTGGCGAGGGTCGCTTGTTGCCAAGGGCCCCCATCAACGCGGACCTCGACCTTGGACACCCCGACGTGCTGGTCCCACGCGACCCCGGCGACGGTGACCTGACCACCCGACGCCTTCGACCGCGGTACGTCGATCCGCGACGACAGCTTGATCGGCCCGAGCTCGTCCCACCCGCGGGGCGTCCAGTACCCCTGGAACTGGTCGAACCGGGTCACCTCGATATCCACCAGCCACTTCGTCGCCGACACGTACCCGTACAGGCCCGGTACGACGATCCGCACCGGGAACCCGTGCTCCAAGGGCAACGGCTGCCCGTTCATCGCGAACGCGAGCATGGACTGACGATTGTCCAGCAGCGTGCTCAGCGGAGTACCGGCGGTGAAGCCGTCCTTCGAGGTGGACTTGATCGCGTCCGCGTCCTTCGAGGGCCCGGCCTCGGTGAGCAGGTCCTTCAGCAGTACTCCGGACCAGAGCGCGTTGCCGATCAGGTCGCCGCCGACCTCGTTGCTCACACAGGCCAGCGTGACCCACTTGTGGATGACCTGGCGCTTCAGTAGGTCGTCGAAGTTCAGCTCGATCTCGCGCTCGACCATGCCGTGGATCCGCAGCTTCCAGTCCTTCGGCTGGATCAGCGGTACGGACAACGCGGTGTCGATCCGGTAGAACTCGTCGTTCGGCGTAGCCCACGGCGTCGCGCCGGCAGCCTGTACTCCGGCCGGCGGCGCCAGGCTGGGCGGCTTCGGCAGGGAGAGGGCCGACCGGGCATCCGTCACGGCGGTGCGGCGCCCACCGACGAGCCTGCCGAGGGCGCCCACCGCGACGGTGCCGAGGGCGACACCTGCCGTGAGCTGGAGGAACCCGCGCCGGCTGACGCCGTCCTCCTCGGGGCCGCCGAGATCAGCGAGCCGGTTGGAGAACAACTTCAGGACGAGAAGGGCGACGATCCCCGCGACGAACGAGGGGACGAACCCGGTCTGCCCGGCGTCGGGACGCGTCGCCGCGGCGATCACGGCCACCCCGGCCAGGACGATCACGATGATCGCGCCCGCCCAGTACCGGCGTACGGCGAGAATGCCACCGACAGCGGCCAGCGCGAGGAGGACGATCAGGATGCCGGTCTTCAGGGCGGTCTTGTCGTGCGTCCCGAAGAGGGAGATCGCGAGGTCCTTCAGCCACGGCGGGACCCGGTCGATGAAAGCCGAGCCGATCGCGACCACCGGCGTCTGCTGTGTACCGAGGAGCGCGGCGGCCACGCTACCCGCCGCGAGTCCCGCGAGTGCGGCGAGGATGCCACCGATCGCTGCGCGGATGAGGGGCAGGCGCCGGGGCCGAGGTTCGTTCACCTCTCAACAATTGCTCGGTCGGGTGCCCGACACCAGCCGGGCACCGCAACCGTTAGTACCAGGTAACAGGTATTTTTCAGGTCATGCCTCGGCGCTGGGGCAGGACGGCAGCTCCGATCGGCCCGTGGTCGGGCCGGTCAGCGGGTGATGGGGCCGAGGCTGGGCCGGCCGTTGGGCCAGCGACGGGCGTTGTCCCGGACCCGGCGGAGCCGGCCGAGCACAAGTTCCCGCTCGTCGGCCAACTGGGACATCCACAGGCTGTCGATCTCCAGGAGGTGGTCCGGCAGCGCTTCGCGCAACCGCCGCTTGCCCTCCTCCGTGAGAACCGCGAACGACCCGCGGGCGTCGTCGGGACAAGGCTCCCGGCGCACCAGGCCGAGGTTCTCCGCACGGTCGACCAGCCGGGTGATGCCGCCGGTGGTGACGGTCAACTCCCGGGCGAGTGAGGTGAGACGCTGCTTCTCCCCGTGGCTGCGGGCAAGCCGCAGCAACAGTTCGAACATTGCCATTTGCAGACCACTGCGCTTGAGGGAATGGCGCATCAGGTGATCGAGTTCGGCCGCTGCTTCACGCAGCAGGCCGTACGCGCTGATCACGTCGCTTTCCCAGGGTTCGGCGACATGAGTGGGTTCTGCATCGGCGAGCGCTAGGGGCGAGCAAAGCGAAGGCGCGATGGTCATGCGCGGACTCTATTAGCTGACCCGGTCACTTCGCTACACGGGGTGATCTTTCGGCTACAGGTCGAGACGCGATCGATGGCAGATTGAGCGTGACTCCGGCCTGCCTGTGGATAACTTCCGCGGCGGTCGGCCGATCTTTGCCAGGCTTTCCCCGTCAGCGAAACCAGCGGGGAAAGCAGGGATCCGATGAGCGAGAACGAGGACCAGTCACCCTTCGGCCGGGGGTTCGTCGCCGCGTGCATCGTGATCGGAGCCATTCTGGCCTGCGGCAGTCTGCTCATCATCACGGGCCTCACATCAGACGCCTCCTCCACACCCACCCCGGCATCGTTGCCAGCCTCGGCCGCCCCTCTTGCTTCTGGACCAGCGACACCTGCGGGACCAGCCACGCCTGGCGGAGCGGCGACGCTCGGCGGTCCTTCGGAGGGCGGCACCACTGGTGCGCCCGCAGCCGGTACTGCGAGCAGGTGCGGGCTGCCCGACGGCGACCAGGCGATCCCGGCCTCGGCACCTGCTGTCGACGGCTGGGAGGTCACTCGCCGGGTGGTGGTCCCGCGCTCGGCCGCTTACGGACCCGCCAAGGTTGATGCCGACGGTTTCCGCCGGTGCTTCGCGCACTCGCCGACCGGCGCGGTCTTCGCGGCGTACAACGCGATCGGTGCGATGGCCGACCAACGCAAGGCGGTCGCGACGGCCGGCAAGCTGATGCTCCCGGGGCCCAACACCGACGCCTTGGTCAAGGAACTGCGGTCCGAGCCGGTGAGCGACAGTTCAGACTCGGCTCAGCCCGTCGGCTACCGGGTGCTCGACGCCGGCCGCGATCGCGCGACGGTGATGCTCGCGATGCCGGTCGAGACGGCGTTCGTCAGCGCGACCCTCACCCTCGCCTGGTACGACGGCGACTGGCGAGTAGTGCCTCCACCGGCCGGCGAACCGGTCGGCGCGCCCTTCGCCCAGCGCCGTGACCTGGACGGTTTCGTGGCCTGGAGTGGTATCTGATGTGCGGCAAGTTCGAGATCGGCTGCTCGATCAAGGAAGGCTTCCAGTCGATCGTCAGCGGGCAGTTCGACGCGCTGGCCACCAAGATCGGTGAGCTGGCATCGGCCGGCCTGCAGGCGGTCGCCACGTTCTGGATGAAGATCGACAGCCCGACCCTGGACCCGCAGCATTCGGACACCGGCACTGCCGCCAGCGGGTCGATCGAATTCCTCCACGGCCACGCTCTCGCGGTGTCGGGCGCGATCTTCACCTTCGCCATCCTGGCGGCGGGCCTGCGGATGGCCTGGGAACAGCGCGGCGAACCACTCCGAGAGTTGCTCAAGGCAACGATGTTGTTCGTCCTGGTCGCCACTGCCGGGACAGCCTTCCTGCAACTGCTGGTCGCCTTGTCCGACGAGTTCGCGATGGAGGTGGTGCAGAGCGCGACTCCGAAGAACCAGCAGTTCCACCTGGCCCTGGGCGCGATGGTGGTGAAGGGTGGAACGCAGGCCGCGACCAACCAGCTTCCGCTGTTGGCGGCGATGTTCCTCGGGGTCGCGGTGTTCTTCGCGGCCGTGATCCAGGTCGTGCTCATGCTGATCCGCTCGGCGATGCTCGTCCTGCTGGCCGGGACCTTCCCGATCGCGGCGGCAGCGACGAACACCGAGGTCGGCAAGGCCTGGTTCAAGAAGTACTGCGGCTGGGCGTTGGCCTTCATCGCCTACAAACCCGCGGCCGCGTTCGTCTACGCCGCGGCGATGAAGATGAACCAGGCCGGCATGACGAACCAGTCGGGCAACGGCCTGGTCCAAGCGCTGACCGGCCTGATGATGATGCTCCTCGCCGTCTTCGCCCTACCCGCCCTCCTGCGATTCGCCGTACCCCTGACAGCCGCCGTCTCCGGCGGCAGCTCAGGCATGGGCAGCGGAGTAGCAGACCCAGGCGGCGCAGCCTCCGGCGCCGTCTCCATCGGCCGCTCCGCCTTCGGTGGCCGCTCGTCCTCCTCAGGCGGCGGCGGTGGCGGTGGTGGCGGCAGCAAGAGCGCCTCCGGCGCAATCGGCGTAGCGGCAAGCGGCGGCCTAGCCGCAGCCGGCGCAGCAGTAACCGGCGCCAAAAAGGCCGGCGGAGCCCTAGCCGCCGCAGCATCCCACTCAGCCGGCGAATCCGGCGGCGGTTCCTCAAGCAGCGCCTCCAGCACCTCAGGCGGCCGAGGCTGGGGCGGCTCCCGCAAGAACTCCTCCTCAACCACTCGCACCCCCGAACCAACAGGCCCAAAGGGCAGCAAGTAGCCAACCCCACCCGACAACACCTGTCCCGCACACGCCGACCTGCAGCCACCACCCCCGAGACCGCCCAGCCCCACCAACTATCCGTGCGGGCTGACCTGGGGGCGATGTGAGGATGAGTTCATGGGGCTGGAGCGGATTGCGTTGATCTCGGATGTACATGGGAATCTGACCGCGCTGGAGGCCGTGCTCGCGGATATCGAGGCGAGGGGGATCGAGCGGATCTTCAATCTCGGCGACTACGTGGGCAAGGGCCCGCGGGGCAGTGAAGTGGTGGATCGGTGCCAACAACTCTGCGAGGTGAACATCCTCGGCAACTGGGACGACTTCCTGCCCAACCCCGACCGCGAGTTCGACAACGAGGCCCTGCGCTGGTGGAAGAAGGAACTCCGCGAGGACCAGTGGACCTGGTTGCGCGCTCTCCCGTTCTGCCACGACTTCGTGCTGAGCGGCCGGCAGATCCGCCTCTTCCACGCGTCGGAGACGACCGTGCACCGGCGGGTCCGGTTCGATCACGACGAGCGGGAGTTCCTCGGCATGTTCGAGAACACTGAGGCCACCGGCGACGGCCCGATCCCGAACGTGGTCGGCTACGGCGACACCCACGACGCCTTCTACGAGGTCGACCTCGGCGGCCGCACCCTGTTCAACACTGGCAGTGTCGGCAACAGCATGAGCGACCCCACCCCGGTCTACGTCATCCTCGAAGGTGTCCCCGACACCCCCGACCCGGCCCCGTTCTCGATCCAGTTCGTCCGCGTCCCGTACGACGCCGCCGCGGAGCTGGAGATCGCCCGCGACCTCGGCATGCCCGACCTCGACGGCTACGAAAACGAAATCCTCCACGGCATCTACCGAGGCGACTTCTACTCCAACATCCCACCTACCTACCACCGCCCACCCCACTAAGCCGCGCGTACTGCAGCCAGCCGTCGCCGCGGTACTACGCGCCCGGCTGTGTGGGGCGGCGGGCTGTTCGTCGGTGGTGCGCGGCCAGCGGACGTTGTGCCGGGGTTGCGGACGACTTGCTGGGTTAGCGGACGAGGAGGGCTTCTGAGCCTATGGGTTGGTAGCCGGCGGCTAGGAAGGTTCGGGTGGACGCGGCGTTGCCGGGGGTTACCTGGGCCCAGATATGGGCGGCCGGTGGGAGGAGGGCGCGGGCTGCTCGGGCGAGGCGACGGCCGTGGCCCTTGCCGCGTTCGCCTTCCGGGACCTCCAGGGCGCACTCGAGGCGACCGGCCAGGCCGACTCCGGTGAGGACCAGCCCGCCGTACGAATCGGCGTACACGTGCACGTCGTCGCGGTACCGCCAGGCTCGCTCGACCCGCGGGTGCTCATGGTCCGTCAGTTCCGTGAGCCCATCGACCGCGGCAGCCCGCTCGACGGGATCGACCAGCGCAGGCGCGAGCAGCATCGCGTCGATCGCGTTCACCCGGCGGCCGGTCAGTTGCTCGAGTGCTGACAGGAAGGGCGGGTTGAGGGGCGCCGAGAGATCTCCGGGCGGAATGCGTTCGGCGACCCAGGCGGGGTCGACGTCGGCGGCGACCACGATGTGGCCGGTGAACGCGACGACGCAGCTCTCCCGGTCGGACGGCGCCGGGACGACCGTGACGCTCAGGTCCGGGGCGGGGAAGACGCCGCGTTCGATGCCGCGCAGAATGTCAGCCAGAGTTGTCATCACGAGCCATTGTGGAGGAGAACCCTCGCGGGCTCAGACGGCGGATCCGCCCACGAAGCGGTCCCGCCACGAGGCAAGTGGACAGGGAGGCAGACATGCGGAAGCCGGAGCGGGTCGGGGCCGAGGGGCTGCCCGAGCGGGTGACGATCTACGAGGTCGGACCCCGGGACGGGCTGCAGAACGAGGACGCGATCGTCGACGTGACAGTGAAGGCGGAGTTCATCCGCAGGCTGGTCGACGCCGGGCTGACGACCGTCGAGACCACCAGCTTCGTGCACCCGAAGTGGGTGCCGCAGCTCGCTGACGCCGCCGAACTGCTGAGCATGCTGGATCTCCCCGTGGGCGTTCGCGCCCCGGTCCTCGTCCCGAACGAACGCGGTCTGGACCGTGCCCTCGAGGCCGGGGTCAGTGAGATCGCGATCTTCGCGAGCGCGACCGAGACCTTCGCGGCGAAGAACCTGAACTCGACCGTGGACGACCAGTTCGCCATGTTCGCCCCGACGGTAGAGCGGGCGTTGGCGCAGGGATTGACGGTCCGCGGTTACGTCTCGATGTGTTACGGCGACCCGTGGGAGGGCGACGTACCGATCGACCAGGTGGTCAAGGTCGGCGCGCGCCTGGTCGAGCTCGGCTGCCACGAACTCTCCCTCGGCGACACGATCGGCGTCGCGACCCCGGGGCAGGTGATCGCGCTGATCCACGCCTTCACCGCCGCTGGCGTGGGTGTGGACAAGCTGGCAGTGCACTTCCATGACACCTACGGCCAGGCGCTCGCCAACACCCTCACCGCGCTCCGCGAAGGCGTCACCACTGTCGACAGCTCCGCGGGCGGGCTCGGCGGCTGCCCGTACGCCGAGAGCGCGACTGGCAACCTCGCCACCGAGGACCTCGTCTGGCAGCTCGACGGCCTCGGGATCCAGACCGGCGTCGACCTCGAGAAGCTGGTCACCACCAGCGCCTGGATGTCCACCCAACTAGGCAAACCCTCCGCCAGCCGAGTAGTCCAAGCCCTCGCCGGCTGACATTGGGTTCGAGCTGAACTACCAGCCTCGGCACGTTCGAATGATGTGACGTTTCCCCTTGTGGATAAGGTGATCCGGCACTCTAGCGGTTTGCGCAGCATCTCTCAGTCACAGTAGTATCGAACACATGTTCGCCTGCGGTGTGACTGAGCTCAGTGCGGCCGAGACGCTCACCTCGGCCGCACAACTCCACGCGCAACGCAACCGCACCGATGTCGAGCTGCTCGAACTGGCCCTGCACTTCGCCGACCTTCATCCTGACCCGGCCACCCTGCCCGGACACCAGAGCGTCCCTGGTGGAGAACGCGGCGTCGTGTACGGCGGGCCGGGCTGCCCGGCGGTGGCCGAGTTCGCCGTCGCCGAGTTCGGCGCCGTGATCGGCCGCTCGACCGGCTCCGCGGCCGCGTTCTTCGGCCAGGCCCTCGCGCTGCGCCACCGGCTCCCCCGGATCTGGGCCCAGGTCCGCTCCGAGCACGCTACCGCTTGGAAAGCCTGCACCATCGCCACCGCCTGCCTCAACCTGTCCGAACAGGCCGCCGCGATCGTCGACGCCGAACTCGCCGACATCGTCGACACCGTCACCCCGCACCGGATCGCCAACATCGTCCGCGCCGCCCTGTGGCGAGCCGACCCCGAAGCCGCCCAAGCCGCCGCCGAGGCCAAGGCCAAGGAACGCGGCGTCTGGCCCGGCCGCACCGACGAACACGGCACCACCACGTTGTACGTCAAGGCCGCCACCGGCGACATCATCCGCCTCAACACCACCCTCGCCCAGGTCGCTGACGCCCTCGCCGACCTCGGCGACACCGACCCCCTCGACCAACGCCGCGCCAAAGCCATCGGCATCCTCGCCGACCCAGACCTAGCCCGCGAACTCCTCGCCGTCACCCACCACCTCACCAACACTCCCACCCGAACACCAGTTGCGCCTGTCCCGGCACCCAAGGCATGGGACGACCGACGTGAGGGTGACCAGTTCGAGAACGCTCAGCGCGAGGACGGGCTGCATGGCGAGCCGGGTCCGGACGATGAAGCAGACCGTGATGGGCCACATCCCAGCGAGCCGACCTTCGACCTACTCTCCGAACCACCTTCAGCGCCTGCCCACAGCACCGGCAGCAGCAACAATCACCGGGACCACACCGGCTCGGGCGAAGCACCCGGCGCGGGGATGGATGCTGCCGCACGCCGCGAGCTCGCCCAGAAACTAGCCGCCATCAAACAAGGCGCCTACAGCAACCACACCCGAGGCAACGGCAGGGACACCGGCAGCGGCAGCGGGCGCAAGCCGGCCCGGACGACGCTCTACGTGCACATCACCGACCAGACCCTGTTCGCCGGCGGCGGCATCACCCGCGTCGAACGCTTCGGCCCCGTCCTGGCCACCCGCCTGGAAGAACTCCTCGGCCACGACCAGATCGTGGTCAAGCCCGTCATCGACCTCAACAAGAAGATCAGCGTCGACGCCTACGAAATCCCCCGCCGCATCCGCGAACACATCAAACTCACCCACCCCGTCGAACAATTCCCCTACGGCACCGCCGAAACCACCAACAGCACCGACCTCGACCACATCCAGCCCTACAACTTCAACGCCAACCGACCACCACGCCAAACCAGCACCACCAACCTCACCCCGCTACGGCGCTACAGCCACCGGGTCAAAACCCACGGCCACTGGACAGTCCACCGCCTCCACGACGGAGCCCTGCAATGGACCACCAAGCACGGCTTCAAGTTCCGCGTCGACCACACCGGCACCCACCCAGTAACCGACGACGCATGACCTACCTGGCCCGGCGCCGGGATCGCCGTACGGCCACTCCTGCAGCACGCGGAAGTCCAGCTTCTCGATCAACTACGAGTCGCTCGTGCCACCCGCGGATCAAGACCTCTCGTTGATCATCTACAGCGCCGCGACGCGATCGCCATCGGCGGAGAAGCTCATGCTGCTGAGCAGTTGGGTCACGCCTCGGCCACTACTGGTTCCCGGCGCGTCAGCGGCAGCCGCTCGCGAGTGAGCTCGTCGGCGGGAGTCTCCACGAAGAGAACCAGGTCGGGGTGGGCCGGCACCGAGAGCTCGGTGACGGTGAAGTGGAGCTCGCCGGCGATCGGGTGGACGACGTGGCGGGGGCGCGGGCTGCATTCGGCCACCTCGTGCTTCGACCACAGCTCGTCGAACTCGGGACTCAGCTTGCGGAGCCGGGCGAGGTCGGTCTCCCAGTCGGGATCGCCGATGTGTTCCCCATACGCCGATCTGAGCCGGGCGACGAGGTACGGGACCTCGTCCTCGTAGTTCAGCAACTGCTCCCGCGCGAGGGGCTCGGTGACGAGGCACCAGAGCAGGTTCTTGTGGACGCAGGGCAGCGTGTGCCAGTCGTGGAAGAGATCGCTGAACGCCTGGTTCGGCTGGATGATGTCGAAGCGGGTGTTCGTGATCACCGCCGGCAGGGGATCGAGCGCATCCAGGATCTCGGTCAGCACCAGCTCGTTCGCGCACTCGCGGGGCTTCGGCCGCACCGTTGTCGCCTCGGCCAGACGATAGAGGTGCGCCCGCTCGGGTTCACTCAGCCGCAGCGTTGCCGCGACGGCGTCGAGCACCTGGCCGCTCACGTTGATCGGGCGGCCCTGCTCGAGCCAGGTGTACCAGGTCACCCCGACCCCGGCGAGCTGGGCGAGCTCCTCGCGCCGCAGGCCCGGAGTACGGCGTCGTCCGCCCGGCGGCAGGCCGACAGCCTCGGGGGTCACCTGGGCGCGGCGCGCCTTGAGGAACTCCCCGAGCTCAGCCCTTCGCGTACTCATCCAGCCATGCTGACACGCACCACCGACAGTTTCACCGGGATTCCGTGGGCCCGGCCGGCGTACCCCAGGTGGTCAGGCAGAACGGATGCCCGGCCGGATCGAGGAACACGCGGAAAACCGACGGCGCAGGCTGTACTGCGGTCTTCGTGGCGCCGGCCGCGAGCACCTGGGCCTCTTCGGCGTCCAGGTCGGCCGTCTTGAAGTCGAGGTGGCACTGCTGCGGTACGCGGGGCTCGGGCCAGGTCGGCTCGCGGTAGTTCAGATCCCGCTGGAACCCGAGGCTGAACCCGTCGCACCGCAGCTCCACGAACGTCTCGCTGTCGACGGTGATCTCGCCACCGCAGACCCGCTGGTAGAACTCGGCCAGCCCGCGAGGCTCCGGACAGTCCAGCGTCGGCCCCCAGAACGGCGCGACCATCTACTGCTCGATCGGCCGCGGGATCCGCCGCACCAGGCTCTTGTCGGCGTACTGACCGACCCGGTACGTCGACCAGCCGTCCACGCCGGCCGCAACCGCACCGCCGAGCAGCGGGACTCGCCGGGTCACCATCAGGCCCATCCGCTTGCCGGAGATCCGGGCGATCAGTTCGCCGACGACCTCGCCGGAGACGAGCCGGTCGAGCTCCGGGTCGAACACCGGCGCGGTCGCGATCGCCAGCGGTGACGTCGGCAGGCTCGACTTCTTCAGCCGGTCGTCGACACCTTCCTCGCCCAGCATGCAGGTGATCACCGCAGTCCGGACTCGTGGATCGTCGAGGTCGTAACCGCGCAGGTGCGCGACCGCGGCGATCATCCGGGCCTGCACGACGGCGAGGCCGGTCAGGTTCGCGGGCAGCGCGACCGGCAGCGTGACGAGTCCGCCGATGCTGGTGACGAAGCCCTGCACCCCGGCCAATCGGATGTGCTGGTCGATCACGGCGTCGATCGCGAGTTGCGCGTCGTTGCCGTTCTTGGACAGTTGGCGCTCGGCGACCTTCTCCGCGCCCGGGAACCGCTGATAGCCGTCGATCGCGATCTCGAGGACCTGACGGAGCACACCCGCCGCGGCCTGCGGGGCGAACCGCTGCGCGGCTGGCGCGAGACTGCTGGCGACGAACCTGGCTACTCCGGCCACAGCACTCCTTCACAACTCGGGCACCCGCCCCGGGGTTCCGGCGGCGGGTGCGGCACTTCAACTCTACGTGGCTGCCCAGCGCGCGCCACTCGGGAGAAACCCCGGCCAGTCCCCCACCGTGCCGAGAAGCTGGGCCGACAAGCTCGGCCGAGACCACCGTCCAGCGGAAGCAGCGACGGGCTGCCCGGCGTTTGGTTGTTCGGGGCGTAGGTCAGGATGGTGGGGTGCCTGTCGAACCACCTGCCTCCGTGTGGGACTTCCCGCCGGTCGCGGTCGCCGGTCCCAGCGATGTTGTCGCGGCTGGGGCTGACCTCGAGCCAGGCACGGTGCTCGCGGCGTACAGGCGAGGGCTGTTCCCGATGCCTGACAGCCATGGACCGCTGCTCTGGTGGTCGCCGGTCGACCGCGGCGTGATCGAGATCGACGGGTACGCGCCGTCGCGGTCGCTGCGCCGGGCCCGGCAGCGCTTCGAGATCCGGGTCAACACCGCCTTCGACCAGGTGATTCGCGCCTGCGCCGATCCCAGCCGGCCGGGTTCGTGGATCGACGCGGACATCATCGCGTCGTACACCCGGCTGCACCGGATGGGCTGGGTCCACTCGGTCGAGGCCTGGGACGGCGACGAGCTCGCGGGCGGCCTGTACGGCGTGGCGATCGGCGGGTTGTTCGCCGGGGAGTCGATGTTCCACCACAAGACCGACGGGTCGAAGGCGGCCGTCGCCGGGCTGGTGGAACTGCTCAACGACAAGTACGCCGCCGACCGGGTGCTCGACATCCAGTGGGTGACGGACCACCTGGCCACCCTCGGCGCCGTCGCGATCCCCCGCGAGCAGTACATCCGCCGGGTCGAACGCGCCCTCACCCTCCCGCTCCCGGACGCCTTCAGCTGAGCTCCTGCCTTCAGTCGAGCTCCTGGGCGAGTCCGATGAAGTCGGCGAGCTGGCCCGTGGCTTGCTGGAAGAACTCGTCCGCAGGATCCATCGTGCCGACCAGCTGACCGAACAGCTCGAAGCTGATCATCCCGAACAGCTGCGTCCACGCGATCACCGTCCGCACCAGCACCTTCGGCGGTACTCCGGGCGCCATCTCCTTGAACACGCCGAGCTGCTCCGCGAGCAACCCCAGCGGTTCCGGCGCCTCAGCAGGAGCAACCAGTGCTCCGGTGTCCTGGGCGCGGGTGAGTATCCCGAGCAGCACGACCGCGACCCGTCCGGCCGGCTGGATCGTGCTCTCGGGCGCCTTGTACCCGGCGACGGGCGAGCCGTAGATCAACGCGTACTCGTGCGGATGCGCGACCGCCCATTCCCGGACCGCACGGCAGACCGCGAGCCACGCCGTACGCGGATCGTCCTGGTCCTTGGCCGCGGCTTCCGCCTTCGCCCCGAGCGCGTCGTACGCGTCGATGATCAGCGCGGTGAGCAGGTCGTCGCGGCTGGGGAAGTACCGGTACAGGGCAGACGAGACCATGCCGAGCTCGCGGGAGACGGCCCGGAGTGAGAGCCGCTCGGCCCCCTCGGCGGCCAGTTGGCGGCGGGCGGCGTCCTTGATCTCCCGCGTCAGCTCGGCCCGGGCACGGTCGCGGGCGGTTCGTCCTGCGTTCATGGCGGTCAGTCTGCCATGAGCACCGGACTAAATCGAGAGCAGTGCTCTTGACATGTTGTGCGTGCCGGTGTTCACTGGTCACAACAGAGAGCACCGCTCTCGCAAACTGGGAGGCGATCCTGATGCAGGAGTACAACGACAAGCGACTGGTCACCGTCGGCGGACGCAGTGGAGCACTGCTGAACAAGACCGTCGGCCGGCTGGCGAAGGTCGGCATCAGCCTGATGGGCAGCCGGCTGCTGTCGGTCCGCGGTCGCAAGAGCGGCGAGTGGCGCAGTACCCCGGTCAACGTGCTGACCGTTGACGGCCAGCGCTACCTCGTCGCCCCGCGCGGCCACACCCAGTGGGTCCGCAACCTCCGCGTGAACACCGAGGGCCGCCTCACCATCGGCCGCCGCACCGAGAACTTCCGCGCCGAGGAACTGGCCGACCCCGACAAGCCCGAGATCCTCCGCGCCTACCTCAAGAAGTGGGCCTGGGAAGTAGGCGCCTTCTTCGGCGACGACGTCCGCGCCGACTCCCCCACCGAAGCCCTCCTCCACGTAGCCCCCGGCTTCCCCGTCTTCAAAATCCACGCGATCTGAGTACTCCGCCCTCACCGCTCCTCCGTCGCCGCTCCCGCCCGCCCGTGGAGTCGCCGCTCCTCCGTCGCGGCTCCAAACAGGGTGGTCCCGCATGTCCCCACCGGATACAGGCGCCAGGTGATCGAGCCACTGCGCAGCAAAGTCCCCGAGCGCGGCTCGGTACCTAGCTCCACGTCAGGCTGGACGCCTCAAGAGGCGCGAGCTCGGAACACCAGCCCCGAATCAGTGCGGCATTTCTGCAAGCGGCGCTTGCAGAATTCCTTCGCGAGGTCGCAGATCACCGGACCGGCGGAGCGGGCGGCCTGATCAAGGTCGACTTCGCCACCGAGTCGGCGAGAGAACGGTCAGTTCAGGCTTCTCTGTGGAGTCGCTCAAGCCGTGCTCATTTGAAGCCTCGGCGGAGGGGGCATGGCAATCGTGCAACGGTGCGTTGCACAAATGCTTGGTGCTGGCAGGATGGCTGGATGATTAGTCCGGAGGAGTTGACGGCGGCGCCCAAGGTTTTGTTGCACGATCATCTGGATGGTGGGTTGCGGCCGGGGACGATCGTGGAGCTGGCGGGGGAGATCGGGCACCGGTTGCCGCGGCAGGATGCCGGTGAGTTGGCGCTGTGGTTTGTGGAGTCGGCGGATTCCGGGTCGCTCGAGCGGTATCTGGAGACGTTCGACCACACCGTCGCGGTGATGCAGAACGCCGAGGCGATCACCCGGGTGGCCAGTGAGTGCGTGCAGGATCTGGCCGCGGACGGCGTCGTCTACGCGGAGATCCGGTACGCGCCCGAGCAGCACCTCACCCGCGGACTGACTCTCGAGCAGGTGGTGGACGCGGTTCGCGAGGGTTTCGAGCACGGGATGGCGAACGCCGAGCGCCCGATCGTCGCGAGGCAGTTGCTGACCGCGATGCGGCACCGCGCCCGGTCGATGGAGATCGCCGAGCTGGCTGTCGCCTACCGCGACGTGGGTGTCGTCGGCTTCGACATCGCCGGCGCCGAGGCCGGTTACCCGCCTACCCGCCACCTCGACGCCTTCGAGTACCTCCAGCGCGAGAACGCCCACTTCACCATCCACGCCGGCGAGGCGTTCGGACTCCCGTCCATCTGGCAGGCGATCCAGTGGTGCGGCGCTGACCGCCTCGGCCACGGCGTGCGGATCATTGACGACATCACGTACGACGAGTCCGTCGATCTCCAGGACCTGGAAGGAAAGGTCGAGCTCGGCCGGCTCGCGGCGTACGTGCGGGACGCGCGGATCCCGCTGGAGATGTGCCCGAGCAGCAACCTGCAGACCGGCGCGGCCGACTCGATCGCGCAGCACCCGATCGGCCTGCTCGCCCAACTGAAGTTCCGCGTCACGGTGAACACGGACAACCGGTTGATGAGCGGTACGTCGATGAGCCGTGAGCTGGCCTTGCTCGCCGAGGCGTTCGACTACGGCCTGAGCGACTTCCGCTGGTTCGCGATCAACGCGATGAAGTCGGCGTTCCTCCCCTTCGACGAACGCCTCGCCATCATCGAGAACACCATCAAACCGTGGTACGCCGAAGCCCTGGCCCGTTAAGCCGAGGTACTGGCCCGATAATCGGTCGCCGGGCGGGGTCCCCGGCCGGATGATGGCGGGGATGACTACCTCCACGAAATCGGTCCGCTTCGTCGAGCTGACCAGTACTGCGATGCGCGCGTTGCTCGCCGACGATCTCGCGGCCGCGCGGGCGGAGACCGGGTACGAGCTCGGCGACGCCTTCCTGACGGATGCCGCCAAGTGGCTCTGGCAGTACCGCGTCGACCAGATGGCCGCGGATCCCTCCAGCATCGGCTGGCTCGCCAAGCTCGTGCTCTCCGAACCGGGCGTCGTGGGCTACGCCGGGTTCCACGGACCACCGGACGCGGCCGGGATGGTGGAGATCGGCTACACCGTCGACCCGCAGTACCGGCGGCAGGGCTACGCGCGGGCGATCGTCACCGCCTTGCTGGAACTGGCCGCAAGTAAGCCTGAAGTACACACCGTGCGGGCGTCGATCAGTCCCACGAACGCTGCCTCGCTCGCCACCATCGCCGGCTTCGGCTTCCTGGAGGCCGGCGAGCAATGGGACGAGGAAGACGGCCTGGAACTTCTCTTCGAGCGCCCTGTCTGACCGAGTCGCACAGGTTCGTCCTGAATACTTGACATCGGATACACGGGAGCTAATACTCGATTTCGAGTAATCGAGATCGAGGAGGTGGGCTGCGGTGGTCAAGCGCAAGGTGGCGAACCCGCTGGCGTTCGCCGTGCTGGGCAGTCTCAGCGAGCGGCCGATGCACCCGTACGAGATCTCCACGATGTTGAAGACCCGTGGCAAGGACATGAGCATCAAGCTCAACTACGGCTCGCTCTACTCGGTCGTGGCGGCGCTCGAGAAGCACGGCTTCATCGAGGCGGTCGAGACCCTGCGCGACGGCAATCGCCCGGAGCGGACCGTGTACGACATCACCGAAGCCGGCCGGCTGGAATTCCAGGACTGGCTGACCGAGCTGCTCGGCACACCGGAGAAGGAGTTCAGCCAACTGGAGGCCGGGCTCGCGTACCTGCCGGCCTTCCCGCCGGGCCGGGTAGTCGAGTTGCTGGACCAGCGGATCGTCGCGCTCGAGGCGGAGATCGCGGAGGTCGAGGCGGCGCACGCCTCGATGGAGGCGATCAAGTTCCCCCGTGTCTTCTGGGTCGAGTCCGAGCTCCGGCTGGCGTTGCTGAAGACGCAGGCCGACTTCGTTCGCCAACTGGCGAAAGAGATCCGCTCGGAGGAGCTCGAAGGCAGCACGTTCTGGCGCAAGGGCTACGAACTGGTGGAGGCCCAAGGGATCAAGCCGGCCGACCTCTTCAAGGATCCGCTCAAGTACTTCGGGGAGGAGTTCACCTGGATGCAGGCAATGCCTCCAGAAGGCCCGCCAGAACCAAAGTCAGAATCAACGCCAGAACCAAAGTAGGACGGCCCCCGACCAGGGTGCGGCAACACCCGGGTCAAGGGCCGCAGTTCCTCGAGTCGGTCCCTGAGGACCTGGCACCCAAGGCGCAACCATCAGGATAGCCAGGCCGCCGTGGATCGACTCCTCACCCATCAAGAGGAGTCACATCACCATGCCATCAACCAGTCATGCCCTCGAGGCGTCCGACCTGGTCAAGACCTACCCTGCCGGGCGGAAGAAGCCGCCGCTGCGGGCCCTCGACGGACTCACCTTCGCCGTACCGGAGGGCGTCGTACTCGGTCTGCTCGGTCCGAACGGCGCCGGCAAGTCCACCACCGTCAAGATCCTGACCACCTTGTCCCGGGCGGATTCCGGTACAGCGCGGGTCGCCGGGTTCGACGTGGTCCGACAGCAGAACGACGTCCGCCTAGCGATCGGATACGTACCGCAGAAGTCCAGCTCCGACCCGATGGCGACCGGCGTCGAGAACCTCGTACTGGGCGGCCGGATCTACGGCCTGTCGCGACAAGAGGCTGTACGTCGGTCCGCCGAACTGCTCGAGCGGTTCGACCTGACCGAGGCGGGCGGTCGCCAGGTCCGCACCTACTCGGGTGGAATGCAGCGCAAGCTGGACGTCGCCCTCGGCCTGGTCCACCGGCCGCGGGTGCTCTTCCTGGACGAACCGACCACCGGGCTCGATCCAGAGGCTCGCGCGGATCTGTGGAATGAGGTCGAGCGGCTCTCCGGGACCGAAGGTCTCACCGTGCTGCTGACCACGCACTACCTGGAAGAGGCGGACCGCCTCGCCGACCAGCTGGCCATCGTCGACCACGGCAAGGTCGTCGCCGAGGGCACGCCCGAGGCGCTGAAAGCCGAACTCCGCGGTGATTCCGTCCAGGTGGAACTCGTCGATTCCGATGTCGACGGCAACGTTCGCCGGATGCTCGCGCGACTTCCCGGCATCGGGGAGATCGTTGTCGACGGCAACACCTTGCGGGCCCGGGTGGATCGCGGCGCCACGGCGGTGCCCGCAGTACTGGGAGCCCTTGAGGAGAAGGCGATTCCGGTCACCGCGGTGACGGTTTCGCGGCCGTCGCTGGACGACGTCTACCTGCAGTACACGGGTCGCTCGTTCCGGGCGGCCGAGAACACAGCCGGACAGGATGAGGGGAGGGCCGCCTGATGGCCACGATCACCGCGAACCCCGCAAGGACTGCCGGAACCGCCCGCCGGGGTGGGTTGGTCAGTCACACGGGCTACATCACCGGGCGCTGGTTGCGGGCGCAGTACAGGTCGCCTGCTCTGATCGCCTTCACGTTGGTGCAACCTGCCATCTGGTTGTTGCTGTTCGGCCAGCTGTTCAAGGGCGTGGTGGCTCTCCCGGGCTTCGGCGACTCGTCGTACATCGCGTTCCTGACGCCGGGCATCGTCATGATGACGGCGTTGATGACGAGCGGCTGGGCCGGTACCACCTTCATCGCCGACATGGAGCGCGGCGTGATGGACCGGATGCTGACCTCACCGGTCCGCCGGGGCGCGCTGATGGCGGGCCAGCTGATCAGCAACGGGACCACCACGGTGATCCAGACCGTCATTGTGTTCGCGATCGGCATCGCCGCCGGCGCCCGGTACGACGGGGGCGCAGTCGGCTACCTGGTCACGATCGTGGCGTCGATGCTCGTCGGCACGGCGTTCGGGTCGCTCTCGAACGCGGTCGCCCTGCTGACCCGCCAGCAGGAGGCCCTGATCGGGATCTTCCAGTTCGTCTCGCTGCCGCTCACGTTCCTGTCCTCGATCATGCTGGACCTGGAACTGGCCCCCCACTGGGTTCAGGTCGCAGCCCGCTACAACCCCGTCGACTGGGCCGCCGTAGCCGCCCGCGAAGCCCTCTCAGCCGACCCGGACTGGTCCTCAGTAACCCGCCACGGCCTCTACCTCGCCGCCTTCACCCTCATAGTCGGCTACCTCTCCACCCGAGCCTTCCGCACCTACCAACGCTCGGTCTGAAAGCCGACCCGGGCCCTCCCGTCGTACTCCGGGAGGGCCCATCGAGGTAGCAGATCGTGGTCAAGGATGTGTACGCTTGGCACAGCCCAGGCAATAGCCGAGGGAAGTGAACCCGGGAGCCGTCCGGACGGTCGGTCGCCCGGGTTTCGCGTGTCTACGGGCCGACATCACGGACGTCGAGCAGTCCTCGCCCACAGCGCCGCTTCCAGTCCCCACCCCTCCCGACCACGCCATGATGTCCGGCAACCACAGCAGCGGTTCACTCGCCGGAGCCGAGTGAAGATAGGTCAACCGCTGTTCGGCCGGGCGGCCGCTCAATGCCTCACGGATCACCTGGTTGTCCTGATGATCCTGGCCGCAGGACTCGACAACCATCCGGCCCACAGCGAACTTCTCCAGCAGGTCCGGCACCATCGTCCTGAAGCACTCGTCCCGCGCCCGGCGCTCCGACCGTCCGTTGAGCGCAGCACGGTAGACGAGCGTCTGGGCATTCGAGCTGTGAGACGGCGCTCAGGATTTCCCGCCGACGCCCGTCACTCTCGTGCTTCATGTGCACTCTGCGCTGACCCGGCTTGCAAAGGGTGCGCAGAGTACGGCGGATCGCGGTCACGTCGGCAGGCAGGATCACCACCGCACAGAGCAGATAGCCACTCCGGGAAGACTCGTCGACGTAGGCATGGGAAGCCATGATCGGCCAACAATAGAAGGGAAGTCAGGGCTTCCCAAAACCCAGAAAGCTGTCGCGTCAGGCTAACGATTTCACCCAGCGGGTCCAGTTGGGTTGCGGGGTGTAGCCGGCGGCGCTCCAGGTCGGGTGGGCGTCGGTGTTGTCGTCGAGAACCATGGCGTCGGCTCGGGTGCCGCCGTAGGTGGTGAACCGGGTCTCGGCGAGGGAGACGAGGGTTCGGGCGATGCCGCGGCGGCGGTGGGTGGGCGCGACAGCCAGGCGGTAGAGGTGGCAGCGCCAGCCGTCCCAGCCGACGATGATCGAGCCGACGATCGCCCCGTCGTCGACAGCGAGGATCAACGCCGACGGGTCCCGCGCGATCAGGCGCAGGACGGCTTCTGGCGAGTCCGGTGGGCGGTGTGAGTCTTCGGCCGCTGTCGCCCAGAAGGTCATCACAGCATCCGCGTCGGCCGGTACTGCGAACCGGTAGCTGAGGTCGTCACGCCCGGCGGCCT
This sequence comes from Kribbella qitaiheensis, assembly GCF_042657745.1. Lineage (GTDB taxonomy): Bacteria > Actinomycetota > Actinomycetes > Propionibacteriales > Kribbellaceae > Kribbella > Kribbella qitaiheensis. The sequence continues at coordinate 528,850 of NZ_JBHSKE010000006.1, forward strand.
GGAGCTCGGGTGGCGCGGAAGGCTCGGCCGCCAAGCTTTTGTCCTTGGATCCCATCAGTTCGCGGTAGTCCTCAGATCCCATCAGCTGGTGGTTTGGAAGGTTCGGCGGTAGTCCTGGGGTGGGACGCCGACTACTCGGCGGAAGTGGTGGCGGAGCAGGGCCGCGGTGCCGAAGCCGGCCTCGGAGGCGATCTGTTCGATGCCGAGTCTCGTCTGCTCCAGCAGGGTTCTGGCGTGCAGGACTCGCTGGGTGGTCACCCACTTCAACGGGGTCGTGCCTGTCTCGGCGACGAAGCGGCGGGCGAAGGTGCGGTCCGACATCCGCGCGCGCCGGGCGAGGTCCGGGACGGTGTGCTCGACGGTGAGGTTGCCGACCATCCAGTCGAGCACCGGCTGCAGGCTCTCGCCGGACGACTCGGGCACGGGCACCTCGACGTACTGCCGCTGGCCGCCGTCGCGCTGCGGCGGAACCACCATCCGGCGGGCGATCCGCGTCGCCACGGCGCTGCCGAGTTCCCGGCGTACGAGGTGCAGGCAGGCGTCGATGCCCGCGGCGGTGCCGGCGCTGGTGATGATGTTGCCGTCGTCGACGAAGAGCACGTCCGCGTCCAGCCGGGCCAAGGGGAACTGCTCGCGGAACTTGTCCGCGTAGCGCCAGTGGGTCGCGCAAGAGCGCCCGTCGAGGAGCCCGGCGGCACCCAGTACGAAGGCGCCCGAGCAGACCGTCAGCAGGATCGCGCCGCGCTCGGAGGCCTTGCGGAGCGCCGAGAGGATGCGTTCGTCGTACTCGCCGCGCCAGGTGGTGGCCGGCAGCGCGACCAGGTCGGCGTCCTCCAGTTCCTCCAGCCCGTACGGCGCGATCACCGCGGAGTGGCTGCTGGTTCGCAGCGGCTCACCCGGGCGGGTCGAACACACCTTGAAGTCGAACGGCGGCACACCGTCGTCGGTCCGGTCGATGCCGAACACCTCCGACAGCACCCCGAACTCGAACACGGCGACGTCCTCCATCAGGACGACAGCGATCTTCCGCAACATGCGAACCAGTATGGCAGGAATTTGTGGAAGGATGTCAATAGTGCCAATTGTGGCGGGATCTAGTTTGTAGCATAGTTACTGCCATGACCGGAATCATCGTCCTCGCAGTACTCGCGCTGGTCGTGATCGCGGCCCTCGAAAGCAGCAACAGGAAGCACGCAACCGGGCTCGGACACGGGCCCGAAGGCGCCTGGGTTGCCGACGATCGCGATCTCGCCAGGTCCAAGCTCGACCTGCTCGCCCTTGGTGGCGCAGCCGAGCCCTTCTCCCACAAGCCCGCAACCACTTCCGGCAGCGTCGTCACCATCCGCCGGGCCCGTATCCTCCAGCACCACGGCCGCCACGCGGCCTGATCCACCCCTTTGAAGCCGGCGGAAGAACCACCTTCCGCCGGCCTTCGGCTACTTTGCGAGCGCTTCCGCAGGCTCTCGGTGGCGTGCTGGGCGGGGAAGGTAGAGCTCGGCTGCCCCCGCAGTCAGAGCCACCGACAGCAGGAGGAAACCGCCGTACATCGTTGCGGGGTTGACCGATGCCGGCTCCTGCTGATTGAGAATCCACAGCAGGAGTACTCCGCAGGCGACCGCCGCGGCACCGATCACCTTCCACCAGATCTGCCGGAGATGAAGCAGTCCGCCCAACAGGAACGCGGGCAGGAAGACCATCCCCGGGCCTGCGAAGACGAACAACCAGCACAGTCCGAGCAGCCGCCACCAGCGGGACCGACCGGCCCGGCGGGCGCCGTACAGGAATCCGAGCGCCGCACCGCAGACGGCAGTCGAGCCGAGGATCATGCCCGTCCCGCTCCAGCTGAACTCGGGATCGGTGGAGATCAGCCGCATCCACACCCGAGCAGCAGTTCCCCACATCAGCCCGAGCGCGAAGCCTGCGCCGGTAGCCCGCGGGATGCTCACCATTCCACCGGCAGACAGGCGAGCCGTGGACCGGCGGCGCCCTGCGGATCAGTGGGTTCCTGGTGGATCACGATCGCCCGCCGGCCCGGCAGCGGCGCGAACGCCACCTGGGTGAGCGCAAACCCGGTCCCGGCCCGGGTTGCCGTGAAGTCGAGCCATACCTCCGTGGTCGCATCGACCCGCGGTGGGATGTTCCCGGCCACAGCGTCCGCGTTGTAGTGCGGCCCGGCCGCGGCGCCGTCGCCGGTCACACAAGGCCCCACGTGAAGGTGAGCGCCGAAGTCCCGGCCGGCCACCGATCGGTCGATTCCGCGGACCTGGAAGACCACCAGACTGCGGCCGCGGTGCTGGACCATCACGAGCGTGGCTCTGGCGTGGTCGAAGGGTCCGGCCGCACCGAGCTGGAGATCGCGGAGATTGCCGTGAGCACTCACCACTTGGGTTGCGCCACGGTCGGTATGGGCGTCGGCTGTGGCCGGCGCGAAGATGGCCGTGCTCAAGAGGATCGCTGTTCCCGCGGCGGCAAGCTTCGTTCCTGTCATGACTCCCCCAATCGGGTCCATGCTGGGTGCAAGGATCACTGCAACAGACGGGCCTGGACGCTGCCTGGGTGACAGGGAAAAGAAGATCTCGGCGCTGTCACCCGGCTGGCAATTTCGCTCGTCCGTCAAGGTGATGGGGGCTATGGATGCTGCTGCGGAACTGTCCGGCGCCGGCGTACGGCGGGACGCCGACGCGCTGGTCGTCGCGCTGTTCCAGGCCGAGGGCGCACGGCTGGTCCAGCTCGCCCGGTGGTTCGTCGACGACCGAACGGCCGCTGAGGACCTGGTGCAGGAAGCATTCCTGCGGCTGGCCCGCAACCAGCACCGGATCAACGACCCGGACCGGGCCGCGGCGTACCTGCGCTCGATCGTGATCAACCTGGCCCGCGACCACAACCGGCGTGGTCTGGTCTCCCTGCGGCACCGGCCACCCGCCGAGGTGGACGACCGCTCCGCCGAGGACCACGTGGCCGATGGGGAGAGCCGCCGCGAGGTGATCGAGGCGTTGCGCGGTCTGCCGCGGCGGCAACGCGACTGCGTCGTCCTGCGGTACTACGTCGAGCTGCCCGTCGCGGAGATCGCGGCGACCCTCGGTCTGTCCCCGAACTCGGTGAAGACCCACTTGCAACGCGGCCTGAGGTCGCTCAAGGCGGAACTGGAGGAACCCCGATGACAACACATCCGCCCGCCGGCGACCTGCCGTCCAGCGACCCGACACCGGTGGAGCGCCGACTGCTCGAGGCACTCGGGCCGGGACAACCCCGCAGTACCTCGCCTGATCTGTTCGACCGGGTGCTCGGAAGCATCGCGGACGACCGGATCCGTCGGCGGCGGAACCGGCGCGGGGTACTGGCGGCGGTCGCCGGTCTTTTGTTGCTCACAGCAATCGTATTGTTACTCACTCCGACGAAGAACGGACATCTGCTGATGGACTGGTGGGTTCTCGAGCTGATCACCACGGGCCTGCTGATCGGACTCGCGCTCTGGCTCGGGCCGTTCATCAAACGCTTCGGCCGGGCCTATGCGGCGGACGTCTTCCACGACAACCCGCAGACCGGCAAGAGCTACATCGTGCTGACCGACATCGTGTACTACCTGATCTTCACGGCGTACATCCTGTTCACCGTCAACTTCGAGCCGCGGCCGACCTGGGGACTGCGCGTACTGCCGGCTCAAGTGACGTTCGAAGCCGCCCGACTCGGCGGCATCCTGCTGATCATCGGGGTGCTGCACGGCCTCAACATTGTCCTGATGCCGGTCCTCGGCCGTCTGTTCTCCCTCAACCGCAAACTCTCGGGCCACTAGCCGGTGATCTTCGGTCGGATCGGAGGGTGACCCTCTGGCGTTGAAAAGGTAGATGCTCCGGGCGAAAGTCCTGATCCACAGCTCGAGGAAATCCGCGCGCAGTGTTGGCCGGTGTGTGTCAGAGTCGCTTCGTGGATGACTATCGCGTGCTGAATCGGGCGAGCTGGGACGAGCGGGTTCCGGCGCATGCCGCGTCGCCCGACTACATGCTCGAGCGGTTCGTGGAAGACCCGGCTTTCCTCAGCGGTGTGGTGCGCTTCGACGTACCGCGACTCGGGGACATCTCCGGACTGCGCGGTGTCCACCTGCAGTGCCACATCGGCACGGACACGGTCTCGCTCGCGCGGCTGGGAGCACGGATGAGCGGGCTGGACTTCTCGACGCCGGCGATCGAGCAGGCGCAGGGATTCGCCGACCGGCTCGGGCTCGAGGTCGACTTCCACCAGGCAGACGTGTACGACGCCGTCGAGGTGCTGGGCGCCGCGTCGTACGACCTGGTGTTCACGGGGATCGGGGCAATCGGCTGGCTGCCGAGCATCGAGCGCTGGGCGAACACGGTCGCCGGGCTGCTCAAGCCGGGCGGCCGCCTCTTCATCCGCGAGGGTCATCCGATGCTCTGGGCGCTGGAAGGCTCGAAGCATCCGGGTCTGATCACCCTCGGTTATCCGTACTTCGAGACCGAGGAACCGATGGTCTGGGACGAGGGCGGCACGTATGTCGCGACAGACGTCGAGTTCCAGCACAACGTCACGCACGAGTGGAACCACGGCATCGCGGAGATCATGAACGCGCTGATGAACGCGGGCATGGAAATCACCGCGTTCGAGGAGCATGACAGCGTCCCCTGGGAAGCACTCCCGGGCTACATGACCCTGGACCCCGAATCAGGCGAGTGGCGCCTCACCGAGCACCCCGAGCGCCTGCCTGCCAGCTACACCCTCCAGGCCCGCCGCCGCTGACCACCCAGCACAAGCCGCACCCCGTACGACGTACGCGGGTGCGGCCGAGTGTGGAGGCTTAGTGCGCGTTCCGGCGCTGCTGGACCTTCTGGAACATCTCCTTGGCCTTGCGCTGGTTCTCCGGCTTGCTCATTTCGCGCTGCAAGACCTGCACCAGCTTGGCGACGACAGCGCCCTTGACCAGTGTCTTCACGAAACCCATCGGGGGCCTCCTTCTCTACTTCCTACGAAGGTAGCGGTACCCACAACCATTCCCCATAGGTGATCCCCCTGTCCGTGCCCCAGTGCCCGGCGGCCCGAGACCCTGGACCGGTTCAGGACATGTCGGTGTAGGCCAGGTGGCGTCCGCAGTGCAGGCAGCGGAAGAGGTACCCGGTCGCGTCGCCGTCCGGATCCAGCGAACGGACGTAGCGTTCGCTCTGCTCGGCAGACCAGTGGAACTCGTCGTTCTCGTGCAACACCATCTCCAGTGCCTCCGGCACGGCTTCCAACTCTGGATAACCGACGCGGCCGAGGAACGCTGCGGCGTCGGCGCAGTGGTAGAGCCAGTAGTGCTGCTGCCAGGCCGTGAACCCCGGAGTCCTGGTGAGAAGTTCGGTGAGGACCGGTTCCGGTACTTCGGTGGGCGCGCGAATGGTGTCGGTGAAGTGTGCGTCGTACCGCGCCGCCGCGGATCCGTCAGCCACGCACCAGGGGCAGATCTCCCCCCGCACCGGTTCAACGCAGTAGACCGGACCGCCGTACAAGTAGCCCCGCTGCTCGCCGCAACAGCGGCAGCTGTTCTCGCTCGGGATTATCTCGCCGGTCGCCAGCGGGGCCGGGTGGTAGCGGAACGTCGGCAGCTCGCTCACGCGGCTGAGCCTGCTGCAGACAGTGACGGATCGCAACTATTCCGGGGCATGTCCTCGGGTTGTGGGCACAATGGGTGGGTGCCTGAGCTGCCGGAGGTTGAGTCGTTGGCGGGGTTCCTGCGGGAGCGTGCCGTTGAGCGGGCTTTCGTGCGCGCGGACATCACCGCGATCAGCGCGCTGAAGACGTATGACCCGCCGATCTCGTCGCTGGTGGGGTTGCTGATCGACGACGTGCAGCGGCACGGGAAGTTCCTGGACATCTCGGCGCAGGGGATCCACCTGGTGATCCACCTGGCGCGGGCCGGATGGTTGCGGTGGCGGGAGGAGCAGTCAACCGGGCTGGTCCGACCGGGCAAGGGGCCGATCGCGCTGCGGGTGGTGCTGGACGACGGGTCAGGGTTCGACCTGACCGAGGCGGGCACGCAGAAGAAGCTCGCCGTGTACGTCGTGCGCGACCCCGCGGAGGTTCCCGGGATCGCGCGGCTCGGGCCTGATCCGTTCAGCCTGTCCCTCGAGGACTTCGGCGACATCCTGAAGCGGGAGGGCCGGGTCCAGCTGAAGGGCGTACTTCGGAACCAGTCGGTGATCGCCGGCATCGGGAACGCGTACTCCGACGAGATCCTGCACGTCGCGAAGATGAGCCCTTTCAAGCCGGCCTCGAACCTGACCCCCGACGAGCTCCAGCAGTTGTACGACGCGATGCAGGAGACGCTCCGCGACGCGGTCACCAGGTCGTCCGGCCTCGAGGTACAGGATCTGAAGTCGGAGAAGAAGAGTGGGATGCGGGTGCACGGCCGCAAGGGTCTGAAGTGCCCGGTCTGCGGCGACATCGTCCGCGAGGTGAGCTTCGCGGACTCGTCCCTGCAGTACTGCGCGACCTGCCAGACAGGCGGCAAGCCACTCGCCGACCGCCGCCTCTCCAAGCTGCTCAAGTAGTCAGCCGGTGTGACAGAGAGGCCGAGCGACGCCCCGCAGTACGCCCGAAGTTCGTCACGAGCCTCTCCGGCCGGCGAGTCCTGCCTCGACCTTCTGCGTCCGGGCCCGCGACTGTCAACGCTCGATCCAGCACTCGGGCAGCCGCATTCCACCCGGCCCCGAGAGCGGAAATTGGGTGGGGCTGCGATGATCTGAGGCATGTTCCAGACTCCGGAGATTCCTGCCGTCGTGGTTGCCGATGTCGATGACGACCTGCTGGGCGAGGCGTTCGTGCTCGACGTGCGCGAACCCGACGAGTGGGCTCGTGGTCACATCGAGAGCGCCGTCCACATCCCGCTCGGCCAGTTGCAGGAACGGGTCGGCGAAGTACCGCTCGGGCAGAAGGTGCTCTGCGTGTGCGCGGTCGGCGGCCGGTCGTCGATGGCGACCCAGTACCTCGCCTCTGAGGGGCGCGACGCGATCAACCTGGACGGCGGCATGCACGCCTGGCAGGTCGCGGGCCGCCCCGTCGCCGTCGACTGATCCCGGCGGGTTCATGACAGAAAGCTTCCGGTTGGTCGCTGGGGACGTTACTTTGTCACCGGTCGGTTGACCGGCGTACACCTGCGCCTCACACGGCGGTAGGTCCCACGGCGTCGGATGGCCGCGTCCGCCCAGCCCAGGAGGCCCCGTGTCCACGCCTGCCCCGCCCGCCTTCCGCCCGGAACCACCCGAGACGCCAGCCCGTACGCCAGCCACAGGGACCAAGCCGCGCCGCCGGACAGCGGCAGTGAGCCTCGTGCTCGGCGGCCTGCTGGCTACCGCCGCGGTGAACCCTGCCGCGGCCGCCCAGCCCTCGCCCGACCAGCTCCGGCAGACCACGGCGGTCGAGGCCCATCGCGGCTCGTCCGCGGCCTCGGATATCCCCGACGTCGCCATCGCCCCGCCCGGCGAAGGAATCATCACCAGGCGGGAGGACACCCCGGTCGCGCCTGGCGTGAGCTACACCAGCTTCGACCGGCTCGACGCCCGCGGCTGGTTACGCGGCGACATCCTGGTCGCGGACCTCGACGCGGGTGGTGTGACCGTCGACTACCTGAACCCCGGTACTGTCTCCGGCCGCGAGGTGCTCAGCCAGCAGGTCGCGCGCAAGGGTGCGATCGCCGGCGTGAACGGCGACTTCTTCGACATCAACGACACCGGCGCACCGCTGGGTATCGGGATCGAGCGGGACGCCGACGGTGGCGCCGGCCGGTTCGTCAACGGCCCGGCCGCCGGCCACAACGACACTGCGGTCATCGACAAGAACGGCCTCGGCCGGATCGCCCAGGTGTTCCTCGAGGGCACTGCGACCGACGACGACGCGAGCAAGGTCGACCTGACCAACCTGAACTCGCCCTCGGTCAACAGCGGTGGCATCGGTCTCTACACCCCGCAGTGGGGTGAGGCGGCCCGGACCCGCACGGTCGACGGCCTGCCGACGGTTCGCGAGGTTATCCTCCGCGACGGTGTCGTGGTCTCCTCGGCGACCACGCCCGCGACCACCCCGCTGGCCGCGAACGAGCTCGCGCTGATCGGCCGCGAGGCCGGAGCGACCGCGCTCACGGCGTTCGAGCCGGGCGAGAGGGTCGAGGTGAAGTACGGCCCGCGTGCCGACGCGGCGGATGTCGCCGTCGGTCTCAGTGGCAACATCCAGCTGGCCCGCGACGGCCAGGTCCTGAACGTCGACGACACCGCCCTGCACCCGCGGACCGCGATCGGCTTCTCCGCCGACGGCCGCCGGATGGTGCTGCTCACGGTGGACGGCCGGATGGTCGACTCCCGCGGCCTGACCGAGAAGGAGCTGGCCCGGCTGATGCTGGACCTGGGCTCCGATGACGTGCTCAACCTGGACGGCGGCGGCTCCTCGACGATGCTGAAGCGCTCGCCTGGCGAAGCCACCCCGGAGGTTGTGAACAAGCCCTCCGACGGTTCAGAGCGGCTGACCCCGAACGGCCTGGGACTCCTTCCGGTCAAGGGATCCGGCAATCTTAAGGGCTTCCGGATCGAGGCCACCGGCACCGCGACCGAACTCGCCGACACCGACATCACCCGCAGCTCGCGGGTCTTCACCGGCCTCAGCCGCGTCCTCGCCGCTCGCGGCCACGACGAGACGTACGCCCCGGCCCCCGGTACGCCGAACTGGTCGGTCGGCAGCAACGCCAAGGTCACCAGCCAGGGGATCGTCACCGGTCGCCGCGCGGGTGACGTCATCGTGACGGCTGCCAAGGGATCCGCACGCGGCCGCTTCCCGATGACGGTGCTCGGTACGCCGGTTCGGCTGGCGCCCTCGAGCAAGCAGGTGTCGTTGCCCGACGCAACGGCGAAGGGCTTCTTCACGGTCAACGGGTTCGACGCCGACGGCTTCTCCACCTGGGTGGAACCGCGGGACGTCAAGCTCACCTTCGACCCGGCGCTCGTCAAGGTTGTTGCCAAGGGCAATGGGTTCGACGTGAGCGCGATCGGCACGGACGCGGTGTCCACCGTGGTCACCGCGAAGGTGGGAGACCTCACCACCCAGCTCAGTGTCACCGCCGGCTTGAGCAGCGAGGTGGTCGACGAAGTCGACGACACCACCCGCTGGCAGGCGAACGCAGTACCGGTGGGTGCCGCGACGGCATCCCGGTCGGCCGCGGAGGGGCACGACGGCGGGCAGGCGATCGCGCTGGACTACTCGCTGACGGGGAGCACCGCCACCCGGGCGGCGTACCTGTCGCAGACTCCGCAGCAGACGCTGCCCGGTCAGCCGCAGAAGCTCGGCGCCTGGGTGTATGGCGATGGCAAGGGCGCCTGGCTGCGGGCCAACGCGTACGACGCCGCCGGTGGTGCTGCGCAGACACTGAACCTCGCGTCGGCGGTGGACTGGACCGGCTGGAAGTACGTCGAGGCGGACATCCCGCCGGGGCTCACGATGCCGTTGAGGTTCTGGCGGATCTACGTGGTGGAGACGGTGCCGACTCGGCAGTACTCCGGCCGCATCGTCATCGACGACCTGACCGTGCGGGGCGCGCCGCCGGTAACGGTGACGCCGCCGGCCAAGGTGGTCGACCCGATGGTGGTGACGGATGGCACCGCCACGGGTGGTGGCCGGTGGAAGTTCGCGGTGATGTCGGACGCGCAGTTCACCGCCGACGACCCCGAGTCCGACTTCGTGAAGCAGGCGCGGCGGACGATCCGCGAGGCGCTGGCGCAGGAGCCCGAGTTCCTGGTGATCAACGGCGACTTCGTCGACCGCGGCTTCGCCAACGACATCGCACTGGCGAAGAAGATCATCGACGAGGAGGTCGCCGGCAAGGTGCCGGTGCACTACGTGCCGGGCAACCACGAGAGCTACGGGCCGGGTGACCTGTCCGAGTGGAAGAAGGTCTTCGGCGAGCCGACCAGCACCTTCGACCACAAGGGCACCCGGTTCGTCCTGCGGGACTCGTCGCTCGGGTCGCTCCGGGCGGGTGGCTTCGACCAGATCCTCGACCTGCGCAAGCAGCTGGACGACGCGGCGCGGAACCCGAAGATCCGCAACGTCGTGGTGATGGCGCACCACCCGATCGACGATCCGTCGCCGACGCAGAACTCGCAGCTCGGTGATCGCAAGGAGGCCGACCTGCTGGTCCGGTGGCTCGCGGACTTCCGCGCGTCCACGGGCAAGGGTGCGGCGTACATGGCAGCTCACGCGGGCACCTTCGCGGCGACTCGTACCGACGGCGTCCTGCTGCCGCTGACGGGCAACTCGGGCAAGGGCCCGGCCGCCGCACCTGACGCCGGCGGGTTCACCGGCTGGGCGCTGGTCGGGATCGACCCGTCGGCGCGCGAGGCCGCCGCCGGCGAGCGGCACTGGTCCGCTCCCGAGCGGTCGTGGTTCCAGGTCGAGCTCCGGCCGCACGTCGACTCGCTCGAGCTCGCGGCGCCCACCTCGCTCCGCCGGGGTACGAGTGCCTCGGCCGCGGCGACCGTCGTACAGGAGTACCGGCGGGTGCCGGTGTCGTTCCCTGTGTCGGCGGACTGGTGGGGCTCGAGCCTGCTGCACATCGGTCCGGCCCGCACCGCGCCGTTCTGGGCGGTCGCGGCCTATGACCCGGCGACGGGCCAGCTGACGGGCATCCGCCCGGGCTCGGTGCAGCTCGGCGTGACGGTCAACGGCGTCAGCAAGAGCGCCACCGTGAAGGTCGACTGGTAAGCAGCGAACCGCCGGCACTCACCAACCCTCGGCCGCCAAGCCGCCGAGCGTGCCCGCCCTCCCGGGTCGGGGTTTGGTGAGTGCCGGCGGTCCGCGACCATAGGCGTCATGCGCCTGGACCGGATCGCAATCGTCGAGTACGACGCCCGCTGGCCAATGTCGTTCGAGAAGCAGCGCGACCTGGTGGAGCCGGTACTGCGCGACTGGCTGGTCCGCCCTATTGAGCACATCGGCAGTACTGCGGTACCGGGTCTGCCGGCGAAGGCGATCATCGACATGGCGGCGGTGGTCGCCGACTACGACAAAGTCCCGGCCGCGTTCGACGAGTTGGCCGCACTCGGCTGGATCACAGCCCCGGAACCAGGGGATGCCGAAGCGCGTAAATGGTCGCTGTGCTTCCCGATCATCGAGCGGCGGTCACACCACCTGCACATCGTCGAGGAGAACTCCGCGGGCTGGCAGACCTGGCTCGCCTTCCGCGATCACCTACGGACCACGCCTGCCGACCGGGACGAATACGCCCGGATCAAACGCGAACTGGCCGCTGCGGATGACGAGGATCGCCCGGCCTACCGCGCAGGCAAGGCCCCGTTCATCAAGCGAGTTCTGCAGCAGCTCGAAGACCGCTGAGCCTGGCAGAGATCAGATGTCGGTGAAGTGCTCGACGTGCGGCGGGTTGGCGAAGTGAGGGCCGATCAGGCCGCGCCAGACACCGAAGGCGTCACTCGCGCGGAACGCGTTGTGCGCCTCGACCGAGTCCCACTCGACCATCAGCACGAACCTCGTCGGCGTCTCGATGCCCCGGGTCATCCGGATGCTGCGGCTGCCCTCAGCCTGCTCGATCTGCTGCCGAGCCTCCTGGTACGCCGCCGCGAAGGCGTCTTCCCGACCGGCCGTGACATCGATCAACGCAACCTCGAGCACCATGCCGGCCACTCTTTCACGCCATCCGTACCGCGTACTCCGCCAGCCCGGCTGGTGGGACGGGTGAAGTAGCGTCTGCGGCATGACTGAGGTGAGGAGACCGCGGCGGCTCGAGCGCGGGGATCGGGTGGCTGTGGTGGCGCCGGCTGGGCCGTTGTCGGCTGAGCGGTTGGCGGACGGGTCGGAGTACTTGCGGGCGTGGGGGCTCGAGGTCGAGCTGATGCCGTCCGCGCTGGCGAAGCACGACGAGCTGCCGTACCTGGCTGGTGACGACAAAGCCCGGGCCGCCGACTTCCGGGCCGCCTGGCTGGATCCGCAGTACAAGGCGGTGTTCGCCGGTCGTGGCGGGTACGGCGTACAGCGGACCCTGCAGCACCTCGACCTGGACGAGCTCGCGCCGATCGACAAGATCCTCGTCGGGTTCAGCGACCTCACCGCGCTGCACGAGGTCTTCAACGCTCGCGGCCTCGTCACGATCCACAGCCCGATGGCCGCGTCTGTCGGTCAGCTGCAAGTGCCCGCATCCCACGACCGGCTCCGGGACCTGCTGTTCGAGCCGGGCTCGGTCAAGGACCTGCTCGACCCCGCCGGCGCGCGGACCGTCATCCCCGGTACTGCGGAAGGCCGCTTGCTCGGTGGCAACCTCGCGCTCCTGGCCGCCAGCCTCGGTACTCCGACCTTCGCCCAGCCGGACGGCATCGTCGTGATGGAGGACGTGAGCGAGGACGGATACCGGGTTGATCGGCTGCTCACCCAACTGCTCAGGGCCGGGTGGTTCGACCAGGTCACCGGGTTGGTGATCGGCGACTTCAGCGAGTCGGACGACCAGGGCCTGGTGGCGCACGTCGTCCGCGAGCGGCTCGAACCGCTCGGCCTGCCGATGGTCGAGGGTGCCGCGATCGGGCACGAGGACCTCAACCTGGCGATCCCGCTCGGCCTGCCGGTCCGCCTGGACGCGAACGACGCCACCCTCACCCCACTGCTGGAACCGCTCAGTTAGCCAGGTGTACGCGAAGGAACGCGAAGGCCTGCGGGTAGGCGTCGAGGCGGTTCACCCGCTTCGCGAGCCCGTGGCCTTCGTCCGGGTAGACCAGCAGCTGACACGGCACACCCCGCTTCTCGAGCGCCTTGGCGATCTGCTCGGCCTCGGACAACGGCACCCGCGGGTCGTTCGCACCGTGGATGACGAACAACGGCGCGCGGATGTCGTCCACCCGGTTGAGCGGACTGGCCTGCTCGAGGAAGTCCCGGTCCTCGGCCAGTACGCCGTACTCGCGTTCCCTGGCCACCTTCCGGTACTCCGAGGTGTTCTCCAGGAACGTCACCAGCGAGGCGATCCCGACGATGTCGACACCTGCCGCCCAGAGGTCCGACTGGAAAGCGAGACCGGCGAGCACCATGTACCCGCCGTACGAGCCGCCCCAGAGCGCAGTACGGCCGGGGTCGACGCCGATGGACGGCAACCACTTGTGGATCGCGCCGAGGTCCTTCACCGAGTCGAGCCGCAGGTGCTTGTCGTCCAGGGAGTACCAACGCTTGCCGAAGGCAGCCGAGCCACGCACGTTCGGTACGACGACCGTGTGGCCCTGGGCCGCGAGCGCCGGGATGAGGGGATTCCAGATCCGCAAGGACGCCCCCTCGGGACCTCCGTGCACTAGCACCACGGCTGACCCGTCACCCCCGTCGGCCGGGCGGTACACGAAGACCGGCACCCGCTCGTCGTCGAACGAGGTGACCCGGTGGCTCTCTGGATGCGCCAGACCCTCCGGCAGTACGGGCATGTCGGGCACGTGGATCGCGACGACCTCGCCGGTCTCCCGGTGGTAGCGGAACACCGACAGTGGTTCGACAGGCGAGCTGTGGTTGAGCAGCGCGAAGGTGCCGTCCGGTGACCACAACGGATCCGGCGCCATCATCAAGCGGGCGGCGCAACCACCGGTGGGCAGGTCGAGCGGCGCGACCAGTGAGGCATCCGCCAGTTTGTGCAGGGCCATCGATACCCCACCGTCGTCGGTGGTCCCGATCAGCAGGTGCTCGCCGTCCGGGCAGACCCAGCCGGCCAGATCGTGCTCGTCGTCGACCAGGAGATCCGTCCAGGTCGCCGTGCCGAGGTCGTACCGCCGCAGCGCCATCCGGTCCCGCCCGGCATCGCTCGCGACGACGAAGGCGGATGAGTCCGGCAGCCAGGAAGGCCCGTCCTGATAGTTCGGAGCGTCGTACGCCGTGAGCTCCGTGACCGCGCGGGTGGTCACGTCGACCAGCAGCAGTTGGGTGGAGTTCCCCGGGCCGCCGGCGAGAATGATCACCACTAGGCGCTCGTCCGGCGACGCGTGCACCGAGGCCACGTAGCCGCCGCCGTCGTACAGCACGGTCTCGGCACCGGTCTCCAGGTCCCGTGCGATCAGGTCGAAGTCGACGTTGTTTCGCCGGTTGGTGAGGAAGAGGATCCGGGTCGGCGTCGCGTCCGCCAAGTGGTGGAAGTACTCCGGGTCGTGCACCAGCGGGGTCAGTCCGGGCAGACCGTCGGGCCCGCTGCGGTCTTCCAGGTTTAGGATCGACAGCTGGCCGCGTTCGTCACCGCCGCTGTCGTGCTCGACGACCACCTTGCTGCTGTCCGGGACGAACCGCGCCGCCCGGACGGTGTCGTCGAGCGCCGTCAACGCCCGCCACTGCCCGTCCGGCTCGACCTCGTGGATCTGCCGGATCCCGCTCCCGTCGTACCCGACGAGCAACCGCCCTTCGCTGTCGACGTCGAAGGCCATCACGGTCGGCAGTGAGAGCAGCGTTTTCAGCACGGCGCTCAGTCTCACATGCGGGAACAAAGCAAGGGAGGGGCGGCCAAGGCTGCCCCTCCCTTCTTCTCCTACTGTTCGTCTAGCGGGCTCTTCTAGCGCTCGCCGTGCCAGGAGTGCCAGAGCGCCGCGTAGGGGCCCTCGGCATCCACCAGCTCGTCGTGGCCGCCGAGCTCGACGATGCGGCCGTCCTCGACCACGGCGATCACGTCCGCGTCGTGCGCGGTGTGCAGCCGGTGCGCGATCGCCACGACCGTCCTGCCCTCCAGCACGCCGGCCAGGGACCTCTCCAGGTGACGAGCCGCTCGCGGGTCCATCAGCGAGGTCGCCTCGTCGAGGACCAGCGTGTGCGGGTCGGCCAGGACCAGCCGGGCCAGGGCAACCTGCTGGGCCTGCGCAGGGGTCAGCGAGACCCCGCCCGAGCCGACCTCAGTGTCGAGGCCGTGCTCGAACCCGGCCACCCAAGCATGCGCGTCGACCGCACGAAGAGCCGTCCACAGCTCCGCGTCCGCTGCTGCCGGCCGAGCCAGCCGCAGGTTGTCGCGGACGCTGCCGACGAACACGTGGTGCTCCTGGTTCACCAGCGCCACGTGGCTGCGCACCTGCTCGGCCGACATCTTGTCCAGGGCGGCACCGCCCAGGGTGATGTCGCCCACCCTCGGCGAGTAGATGCCCGCCAGCAGCCGGCCGAGCGTCGATTTCCCCGCTCCAGAAGGGCCTACGAGCGCGACCCTGGCTCCCGGCTCCACCGTCAAGGTGACGCCGTGGAGCACGTCGCGGCCTTCGAGGTACCCGAAGCGCACCTCGTCCGCGAGTACGGTCCGCCCTTCCGGCTCGTCCTGCTTGCCGGCCGCTTCGGCCTCGATCTCCCGCACGCCGACGAGCCGGGCCAGGGAGACCTGGGCCACCTGCAGTTCGTCGTACCAGCGGATCATCATGTTGACCGGCTCGACCAGCATCTGGATGTAGAGGGCGCCGGTGGTGAGCGCGCCCACGGTGATCCAGCCCTCGATCGCGAGACCGCCGCCGATCACCAGCACCGCGGCCAGGGAGACCGTGTGGGTCATGTTGATGACCGGGAACAGGACCATCCGCAGGTAGAGCGTGTACCGCTCCCAGGCGACCCATTGGCCGATCCGGGTGTCACCGAGCTTGATCCGGCGGTTGCCGAGGCGGTGCGCCTCGACGGTCCGGCCGGCGTCGACGGTCTCGGCCAGCGCCGAAGCCACCGCCGCATAGCCCGCGGCCTCGGACCGGTACGCCGAGGGCGCGCGGCGGAAGTACCAGCGGCCGCCGATGATCAGGATCGGCGCGGCGATCACGATCGCGACGGCCAACTCCGGCGCTGTGACGATCAATGCGCCGATCAGCAGCGCGGCCCAGATCACCGCGATGGTCAACTGCGGTACGGCGTCCCGCATGGCGTGCGAGAGCCGGTCCACGTCGGTGGTGATCCGGGACAGCAGGTCACCTGTGCCGGCGCGCTCCAGTACACCCGGCGGCAGCGCGACGGCGCGGACCAGGAAGTCCTCCCGCAGGTCGGCAAGCATTTCCTCGCCCATCACCGCGCCGCGAAGGCGGGTGAGCCGGACGAACACCGTCTGCACCACGAGAGCACAGAGGAAGCCGAGCACGACGTAGGGAAGGTCGACGTCCGTCTCCCCGAGCGACAGCTTCTCCACGACGTTGCCGAGCAGCCAGGGCCCGACCATGCCGCTCAGGGCCGCTATCGCGTTGACCAGAGTCAGCCAGCCGAAGGCGCGACGGTGCCGCTTGAACAGCGTCTTCAGATAGGCCCGCACAGTGGCGGTCCCGGCGACCGGCAGGCGAGCCGCCTCTTGCGGGGCTGCCGGGTCGTACTCCGGGCGCTTCACGCCGACTCCTCGAGGGTTGCTTCTTCTTCACGGGTGACCACCGCGCGGTAGCGGGGGTTGGTGTGCAGCAGGTCGTGATGGGTGCCGACGGCATCCACCCGGCCGTCCGGCACGAACACGACCTGCTGGGCGCGGTCCAGCACCAACGGGCTGGATGTGAACACCACAGTGGTCCGCCCGGACCGCAGGAGCCGCAGGCTGTCGGCGATCCGCGCCTCGGTGTGGGCGTCCACCGCGCTGGTGGGCTCGTCGAGCACCAGCACCGCCGGGTCGACGTACAGCGAACGGGCAAGAGCCACCCGCTGGCGCTGTCCGCCGGACAGGGAGCGGCCACGCTCGGTCAGAACCGCCTGCGTGGCATCGGTGACACCCGCGGGCAGGGTCTGGCGCAGTACGTCCAGGATGTCTGCGCACTGGGCAGCCTCGAGTGCTGCCTCGACCGGGACGGCTCCACTGGCCGGTACGTCGAACAGGTCGCGCACCGTGCCCGACAGGAGTACCGGGTCCTTGTCCTGCACGAGAACGGCCGTGCGGGCGGAGTCCAGCGGCAGGTCGTCCAGCGCGATCCCGCCCAGCAGTACAGACGGGTCGTCGGCCTCTGCCTCGGGGCTGTGCCCGCCCAGGCGGTTCGCCAGCAGGCCACCCGCGTCGGGGTTGCCGCAGACCACTGCCGTGAAGGAGCCGGCCGGTACCTCCAGGCCGGAGAGCGGGTCGACCAGGTCGCCGGTCGGCACCTGTGCCTCTGACGTCCCCTTCGCGTCGTCCATCCGCTGCAGCGCTAGCACGCGAGCAGCGCGCCGGGCGGACACCTTCGAGAAGATGAACGCGCTCGCCGTCTCCTCGAACGTGTGCAGCGGCACCAGCATGAAGGTGATGAACCCGTACGTCGTGACGAGCTCGCCGACGCTGATCCGGCCTTGGGTGACGAGGCCGACCCCGAGCCAGACGATCAGCACCAGGAACAATCCGAACAGCAGCACCTGGATCGCCGCGATCAGCGACCACATCTTCGCGCTGCGGACCGCGCTGGCCCGGAACTCCTGCGAGGCCGAGCGGTATCGCTCCAGGAAGAGCTGCTCGCCGCCGATGCCCCGCAGTACGCGCAGACCGGCGACGGTGTCCGCGGCGAGCTCGGTGGCCCGGCCGCCCTTGGCGCGCTGGACGTCGGCCCGGCGCTCGGCCGGACCCATCAGCGGCACGATCGAGAACGCCAGGATCGGTACCGCGATCAGCACCACCAGGCCGAGCAGGGGCTCGTAGAAGAGCAGGCCGATGACGACTGCGAAGCAGGTCAGCAGGGCAGCCGCGAACCGCCCGAGGACCTCGACGAACCAGCCGATCTTCTCGACGTCGCCGCTGCTCACGGCGACCACCTCACCCGCGGCTATCCGGCGGGTCAGCATCGAACCGAGCTCGGCGGCCTTGCGGGAGATGAGCTGCTGGATCCGGGACGCGGTACTGATCCAGTTGGTCACCACGGCACGGTGGAAGAACGCGTCCGAACCGGCCTTCGCCGCGCCCATCACGAGCAGCAGGAGGCCGGCCAGCAGGAGCTTCGGCCAGGATTTGTCGATCACAGCCTGGACGGCGAGACCGACCGCGACCGGGGCGGCCGCGATGCCGCCGAAGTACAGCAGGCCCCAGCCGATCGCGACGACTTGCCCGCGCAGTTGCTGGTGCTCCAGCCAGAGAATGAGTCGGAGGCCGGACCGGGTATCTGGTACACCCGGGTCGGCGAACGGAATGAGGCGCAGCGACATGACGTCCCAAAAGAAGACATAGGAGGGGGGGTTTTGAACACCTGACCAGGCGAATGGATCAAGCCTAGGCTCCCTGGTGAGGGCCCTCAACCGAGTTTCGAGCGGTGGCCTGGGCAGCCGGTAGTACAGTCTTCAACGGGTTGTCGACAGGTGATTTGGAGGCGGATGGGGTGCGGGAGTTGAGCCGGCGGCGGCGGTTGCTGGTGCTCGGCATCTGCTGCCTGAGCCTGTTCATCGTCGGGCTCGACTCGACCATCGTGAACCTGGCCCTGCCGGCCATCCGCAGTGACCTCGACGCCTCGGTCTCCAAGCTGCAGTGGACGATCGACGCCTACACCCTGGTGATTGCCAGCCTGCTGATGCTGTCCGGTTCCACCGCGGACCGGATCGGCCGCCGCCGGACCTTCCAGGCCGGGCTGGTGATCTTCGGGATCGGCTCGCTGCTCTGCGGTATCGCGCCGACCGTCGACCTGCTGATCGTGTTCCGGATGCTGCAGGCGATCGGCGGCTCGATGCTCAACCCGGTCGCGATGTCGATCATCACCAACACCTTCACCGACCCGCGCGAACGCGCCCAGGCGATCGGTGTCTGGGGCGGCGTGGTCGGCCTGAGCTTGTCGGTCGGCCCGGTCGTCGGCGGCGCCCTGGTCGACACCGCGGGCTGGCGGTACATCTTCTGGATCAACGTGCCGGTGGTGCTGGTCGCCTTCGTGCTCACCGCGCTGTTCGTGCCGGAGTCCCGGGCCGCCGTCGCGCGGCGGATCGACCCGGTCGGGCAGATCCTGGTGATGCTGTTCCTGGTCGGGCTGACGTACGGGATCATCGAGGGCCGGTCCGCTGGGTGGGGTTCGCCGCTGATCGTCGGTTGCTTCGTGGTGGTCGTGCTCTCGCTCGTCTTCCTCGTGCTGTACGAGCGGCGACGGGAGCAGCCGTTGCTCGAGCCGCGGTTCTTCCGGAGTGCGCCGTTCTCCGGGGCGACGCTGATCGCGGTCTGCGGATTTGCCGCGCTGTCGGGCTTCCTGTTCCTGAATTCCCTTTATCTGCAGGAGGTTCGGGGCTTTTCGGCGCTGCACGCCGGGCTGCTGACGTTGCCGATGGCGGCGATGACGGTGATCTTCGCGCCGTTGTCCGGCTGGCTCGTCGGCAATCGCGGACCACGGCTTCCCCTGGTAGTCGCCGGCACGATGCTGGCCATCAGTGGTTTGGTTCTCTCGCGGCTCACCGACAGTACGGCGACCCCGGTGCTGCTCGGCGGCTACCTGATCTTCGGTCTGGGCTTCGGCATGCTGAACGCGCCGATCACGAACGCGGCGGTGTCGGGCATGCCTCGCTCCCAGGCGGGCGTCGCGGCCGCGATCGCCTCGACCAGTCGTCAGGTCGGCGCTTCGCTGGGTGTCGCGATCGTGGGGACCGTGCTGACCACCCAGCTCGTTGGACCACTCGAGACCGGGTTCGTCTCGGCCGCTCGGCTCGGGTGGTTCATCATCGCCGGTTGCGGAGCACTCGTGCTGGTGCTCGGGCTGATCACCACCGGGCGCTGGGCCCGCAGTACTGCTGAGGCTGTGGCCGCCGACCTGGAGGCCGATAGGGCGACCGTCTCTGCCTGAGCGCTGTGCTTAGCGGCGTCGACCTTTGTAGTCGTCAGGGGAGGTCGACGAGGCCGGCGCGGGCTAGGGCCTTGAGGCGGCCGCGGAGGATCTTCTGCCGGCGCTCCTCTTCCGGGAAGAGCTCCACGTACGCCGAACCGCGCGCTGCGAGCAGGTCGTCGTCGAGCCGCCGGACGGTCCCGGCCGGGAAGCGGTGCGTCATCGCCGCCTGCACGGCCGCGCTGTCGATGCCCCGCAGCAGCTCGGTCAACTGCTCCTCGGTGGTGACGCCCAGTTGCGCGAGGATGCCGAGGATCCAGGTGTAGTGGTTCGTCTTCGCGTGCGGCGCGTCGGGGTACCGCCTGGTCAGGTAGGTGGTCAGCGTCGCCGTGGTCAGGTCCATCGGGGCCGCGTCGGGCTCGGCGGCGGCCAGTTCGCGGTACAGCTTGTCGATCTCGGCGAACTCGTTGTCCGCGAGTTCCATCAGCGCCGCTGCGAGCAGGAACCGCCGGTCGAATTCGGGTTTGCGGTCCGGCGGGATGTCCAGCTTGTACCGGATGTCGTGCTCGAACTCCGCCCACGCGTGCTGGACCGCGGTACGGACCTGGATCTCCATCGTCAGGTTCTTGAGCACCGCGTACTCCGGAAGCTCGCGGCGGTGCGCGTTCAGCCGGACCAGGTAGTGCTTGCTGGCATAGCCGAACGCGCCCTGCGCCCGGGTGTGCGCGCCCATGTCGGTGTGCTCGACGATCTCGAACTCCGACTCGATCACCTCGCAGACCCGGTCCACCGCTTCCACCAGGAACGTGATCACCCGGGCGGCGACGAGGTCCGTGATCTGGTTCAGCGGATCGTCGTACTTCGGCTTGCTGGGATCGTCCGGGTGCGGTTTCGACGCTTTCGCCAGGAACGACTCGGGTTCCTTCGCCCGCGCCGTCGCACTCAGGTAGTTGATGCCTTCTTCCTCGCCGATCAACTCGTTGATCAGAGCTTCCAGCTTGCGGGCACCCCCGACGTACTGCTGATGCGTCCGCTCATACTGCCCCGCGGCCTGCACCGTCCACTCCCGCAACTCAACCCCACCCATGCGCAGACTTTAGCGGGCGGAGTTACCCGCCGAGTCGGAGTACTTCGCCCCCGGGCGCGGGGTTCGCCCATCGGGCGGGCAGTGGGCGAACCCCGTCCGCAGGAGCCAACCCCGCCGAGTGCAACCGGCCCGCGATGCCTGAACCCCACCGGACCGACCGCTGCTAGCGAGTGCTAACACTGTCTAGTGGTTTCTAGCGAAAAGGGTAGACAAGGGAAGAAGTTGATAGGGCAGCGACACGCGATGGGGTTGGCTAGCTAAATCTAAGGAAAACGCTAGACACGCTCATAGAGTGAAATGCATGGATCCGATCCGGAATCCCTATGCGCCCGGCGCCGGTCAGCGCCCGCCTGAGCTGGCTGGTCGCGACATCGAGGTGCGGCAGTTCGAGGTGGTCCTCGAGCGCGTTGCCGCAGGCAGGCCGGAGCGGAGCCTGGTGCTTTCGGGACTCCGCGGCGTCGGCAAGACCGTGTTGCTGAACACCCTCCGGAGCCAGGCGATCAAGCGCGCTTGGGGCACCGGCAAGATCGAGGCCCGGCCCGACCAGAGCATCCGGCTGCCGATCGCCCAGGCGCTGCACACCGCGATGCGCGAACTCGGCCACCGGCACCGCGACGAGGAACGCGTCGACCAGTTCAGCGCAGTACTGAAGGCCTTCGCGCTCCGGACTGCGCAGAACGACCGCAAGGGCATCCGCTGGCACCCACCCGTCGACGTGGTCGCCGCGAAGGGCCGCGCCGACTCGGGCGACCTCGAGATGGACCTGATCGAACTCTTCGCCGACGCGGCGGACCTCGCCGGCGACCTGTCCGTCGGGGTCGGCGTGTTCATCGACGAGATGCAGGACATCAGCGCGGATGACCTCTCCGCCCTCTGCGCCGCCTGCCACGAGATCTCCCAGCAGAGCGCACCCCTTGTCGTCGTCGGCGCCGGCCTGCCGCACCTCCCCGCAGTACTGTCCGCCAGCAAGTCGTACTCCGAGCGCCTGTTCCGCTACATCCGGGTGGACCGTCTGGCTCGCGAGGCGTGTGACCGAGCTCTCATGGTGCCCGCTGAGACCGAGGACGTCCGCTACGACGAGGAAGCCCTCGACGAGCTCTACGCCCAGACCGACGGCTACCCGTACTTCGTCCAGGCCTTCGCCCATGCCACCTGGGACCACGCCCCAGCCAGCCCCATCACCATCAAGGACGTCGCAGTCGCCGGCCCCGAAGCCTCCGCCGAACTCACTGTCGGCTTCTTCGGCTCCCGCTACGAACGAGCCACCCCCGCCGAACGCGAATACATGCGAGCCATGGCCGAACTGGGCATCGGCGTCGACGACGGCTCCGTCCCCACCGCCGAGGTCGCCAGCACCCTCAACCGCAAACCCCAGTCCCTCTCCCCTGCCCGGGACGGCCTCATCAAAAAAGGCCTCGTCTTCTCCGCCGAACGAGGCACCGTAGCCTTCACAGTCCCCCACTTCGGCAAGTTCCTCCGCACCCGCACCGCCTAACCCACGCCCTCCACCGTCGCTGGCCGGCCTTAGGCACGGACGTACCCAACGACAGGAAGATGTCGGTGTCGACGTCAACCTCCTCGCGCAGCAATGCGGTTGCGGCGCAGACAGAACGCAGTACTACCTGTCGGTCCGTACGCCGCAACCCGTCCTCAGCTCTTGCCGGGCACGCGCGCCCGCCTTCGAACGCCGCTCCACTCGCCCGGGACACGCCCGTCCCCACGGCTTGACACAGACATGGGTGGGTTCGGCGATGGAGGGGCCTTTCGGGAATTACCAGGGAGTCGCTAGGGTGAATCGTCATGACCACCGGGCGGAATGGGCAGCGTGCCAGCGCGCGTGCTCGTCGTTCCCGGGGTGGGCGGCATAGCCGGCGGAAGTCGTACAAGGCGCAGTGGTTCTCGGTGAGCGCGTTGGCTGTGCTGGGGGTCGTGATGGTGGTGCATCCGGATGCCACCAAGCAGAACAGTCTGGCCGCTCAGTTCAGTGGCGGCGACGTCGCGGCGAGTGAGCCGTCGCTGCCTCCGGTGGTGACGCCGACGCCTGCTCCGACGCCGACGGCAACGTTGACCACGCCGTTGCGCCCGGCACCTACCTTGACCCGGCAGCCCAAGGGGTCCAAGCCGAACGTGCTCGTCTCGACCGGGCGGCTGGCGGTGGTCCCGGGCTTCGCGAAGTCGACCGGTGAGCGGGACAAGCTCACGTACCGGGTCGAGATCGAGGAAGGGCTGTCCTTCAACGGAGCGGTCGTCGCCGCGACCATCCACAAGACGCTGACGGACGCGCGCGGCTGGCAGGCGATCCACCCGGTGAGCTTCGAGCGGACCGACAAGGCCGACGTCGACCTCCGCATCATCGTCGCCACGCCGACCCTGACCGACAAGCTCTGCCTGCCGCTCGACACCGGCGGCGAGGTCTCCTGCCGCGTGGACGACCGCGTCGTGCTCAACGCCAAGCGCTGGATGTACGCCGTCCCCGCGTACTCCGGCAAGGTCGACCTCTACCGCAGCTACCTCGTCAACCACGAGGTCGGCCATGCGCTCGGCCACGGCCACTCCACCTGCGCCAAGGCGAAGACGCCGGCGCCCGTGATGATGCAGCAGACCAAAGGCCTCGGCGGCTGCCTCCCGAACGCCTGGCCCACGATCAAGGCCACCTAGTACCTCCCGCTCGTGAGAACCTAGGCTCGAGAAGGTCCGATCGAGCCGAGGGAGCAGCGATGTCGTCACCTCAGTTCCCCACCTACGGCCGGGGCGACGACCCCGACGAGTCCGGCGAACAGGACCACTACGCCAAGCCGGCCCCGTACGGCGGCAACACCTACGGCTCCAGCCCGTACCACGACCAGCCCCCGCCCGGCTCGTACGTCGCCCCACCCCAGCCCGGCGCCTACCAGGGCCAACCCGGCCCGTACGGCGAACCCCAACCCGGCCAGTACGGGGCACCAGGAGCACCGGGCGGACCAGGAGCACCCGCACCGGGCCAGTACGGCGACCCGCAGTCCGCGTACAACCAGCCGCCGACCTACCGCCCGGGTCACCCGTACGGCCCTGCGGCGCACCCCCAGCAGCACGAACTCCCGTCGTACGGCAGAGACTCCGCGCCCCGTGATCCCCGCGCAGCGCGAGTTCTGCTACTCGCCACGATCATCGCGGCGGTCTACGGCCTCCTGGTGCTCTCGGTACAGCGGGTGTCCCTGCGGGAGATCTCCCAGGCTCCGGGCTCGTCCCTGAACCACCCGCTCCGCACGGACGTCATCGACACGATCGGCCAACTCCTCATCCTCGTCGTCGGCGTCGCGGCCATCGTGATGTGGCTCCGTGACGTGATGAGCCGCCGGAAGGCCGGACAGCAACCGGATCCCGTCGAGCTCGGCGGACTCGGCCTGGTCGCGTTGTCGCTGATCCCGCTGCTGATCTGGATGGTGATAGTGCTCACCACCGGCATGGGTGCCATCGACGACTCCCTGCACCGGCTGCCCACGGCGTACGGGTGGGGCGGTACCGGTCTGCTGCTCCTGGCCGTCGGGTTCGGCCTCGGCTACCGCGAGCTCAAGCCGGAGGTGTCGAACCCCGTGGTCAAGGCGGCTCCCGACCATCCGCCCTGGGAATGACGACGCCGGTCGTCCTGGTTCCCGGGCTCGGACTCGGGCCGGAGTCGTACGCGCCCACCCTGCAGCACGTCGAGGCCCCATACGAGGTAGTGACGCTCCCCGGGTACGGCTGCAAGGCACACGGTGGCGACGACCTCCACACCGAGGCACTGGCCGAGCGGCTGGCGCAACGGCTACCGGAGCGCGCAGTACTGGTCGGGCACTCGGCGAGCTGCCAGATCGTCGTGGCGGCCGCCCTCGCCCACCCGGGCCTCGCCAAAGCGCTGGTGCTCGTGGCGCCGAGCGGCGACCTCCGGGCGTCCGGCTGGCCGACACTGGCCGCCAGGTGGGCCCGCTCGGCTGTCTGGGACGACCTGCGGCTAGTGCCAACCCTGAGCCGGCAGTACTTCCGGACGAGCTTCCCGTCGATGGCCCGGGCCATGGAGGCCGCGCGGCACTACGACCTCGCCGCGGCTGTCCGCCGGGTCCAGATACCGACACTGGTCGTCCGCTCGAGGCACGACCGGATCGCCCCGCAGCGGTGGACCCAGGAGGTAGCAGAGCTGTCCCACGGCGAGTCTTGGACGCTGCCGACCGGGTCACACATGCCCGTGCTCACGAACGGCCCGGAGCTCGCGGCGTTCATCCACCGGTACACGGGTGTATACAAAGCCGGGTAGCGCGGTATCGTTGATGCGGTAACCACCTCCGCGGGAGCTCGCGCCGATAGAGCGGGCTGAGAGGGCGACGAGCTGAGAACCAGCCGGGTCGCCGACCGCCTGAACCTGACCGGGTAATGCCGGCGTAGGGAGCAGGTCAGCCATGACCACGACTGCTGCACGCACGACCAGTACCGACACCGAGGCGCCGCTCGTCCTCACCACGGACGCACCGCGCACGCTCGGCTTCCTCGACCAGTTCACCCTCTGGGGCAACTTCGGGATCTCCTTGTTCGGCCCGGTCACCGGAGCCCTCGTCGCGGCGTACACGGGCTCGCTGGTGAAGGGTCTGCTCGCGGTCGTCGTCGGCTGCGGGATCGGCGCGCTGGTGCTCGGCGGCGCGGCCGTGTTCGGCTCGCAGACGGGTGCGCCGGCGATGGCCAGCCTGCGGGGGTTGTTCGGCCGCCGCGGCTCGGTGGCGCCGACCGTGCTCAACATCGCGCAGAACATCGGCTGGGCCACGATGGAGATCATCGTCATCTCCCAGGCGGCCGTGGCGGTGACGAGTGAGCGCTGGCGCTGGCTGTTCGTGATCATCGCCGGTGTGATCGCCACTGCGATGGCCGTGCGGCCGCTGGGCAGCGTCAAGCTGCTCCGGAAGTTCATGGTCTGGCTGGTGCTGATCGCGTCGGTCTACTTGTTCGTCGCGGTGCTCAGCAAGCCAGTCCACGACATACCGCAGGACAGCGTGTTCGGCTTCTGGCCGGCCGTCGACCTGGCCGCCGCCGGGGTCGTCTCATTCGCCCCGCTGGCCGCCGACTACACCCGGCACTCGCGGACGAACAAGGCCGCCTTCGCCGGTTCCGCCCTCGGCTACGGCCTCGCCGCGATCCTGTACTACGCACTCGGCGTGCTGGCGGTCGCGACCCTGCAGACCAACAGCACCGATGTCATCACCGCACTGGTCACCTTGCCCGCGGGCGCGATCGCGCTGTTCGTGCTGCTGGTGGACGAGGTCGACGAGGCCTACGCGAACGTCTACTCGACCACCATGGCCGCGCACAACCTGATCGGTCACGTGGACCGCCGCTGGATCTCCTTGGTGATCGGCGTGCTCGCTACCGGGCTCGCACTGCTGGTTGACCTGGGCAACTACACGCAGTTCCTCTACCTGATCGGTTCTGTGTTCATCCCGCTGTTCGCGGCCGCGATCGCGGACTTCTTCCTCGTCAGCAAGATGCGCTGGGATGTTTCCGACACCGCCCGGTTCCGTTGGCCGCCCACGCTGGCCTGGGTCTGTGGGTTCGTCGCCTACCAGTTGGTGAATCCCGGCACGGTCGAGGGCTGGTCGCCGTTCTGGCTGGATCTCCAGCAGCGCTTGTTCAACGGTCAACCCGTCCCCGGCTGGCTCGGCGCGACGTACACGTCGATCGTCATTTCGATGCTGGCGGCAATTCTCTTCGGCCGCCTGGGTAAGTCGCGCGCCAGATAACGCCTTCGCAGTTGTCTGGCACCCGGTACTGACAGTGACACCTCGCGGCCGGGATACTTGCGCAATGCTGAATTCTGCACTGCGCAGCCGGGCCGAGTACGAAGAACTCGGGGTCGAGGGGCTCGCCAGTCGCACCACGCCTGAACGTGACGCCGCCACCGTCGAGGCCGTCGAGGAACTCCTGGAAGGCCGGGAGTCCGTGCTCGACCTGTGCTGTGGGTACGGCAGGATCAGCCTGCCGCTGCGGCGCGCGGGCAAGGTCGTGCGTGCGCTCGACATCTCCCCGAACCTGGTCGAGGCCGGCCGCGCGAAGGCGCTCGAGGAAGAACTGTCGATCGACTGGGCGATCGGCTCGATGACGGATCTGCCGTACAAGTCGGACTCGTTCGACGCGGTGATCTGCCTGTGGACGGCGTTCCACGAGTTGTTCTCCGAGGACGAGCAGATGTCGACGATCTGGGAGATCTCCCGGGTCCTGAAGCCGGGCGGTCTGGCGGTGATCGAGGGTCCGATCTGGGGTCCCGCGACGGCCTCCGAGATCGCGAACGGGCTGCGGCAGGGGCCGGAGCACCGGATCGTCACCACCGAGCAGTTCGGCACCAGCAGCGTCCACTTCATCCACGACGAAGCCAGCTACGGGCGTCTCTGTACCGCGGCGGGCATCAAGGACTACAAGGTCTACAAACGACAGTGGGGCGGCCGTCGCCGGCTGATCCTCGAGATTCGTGTCCCTGCTGGGGATTGATTGCTTGTACTACGTGCGCTACCGCGGCTGACCAGATTTCCCTGGAAACGATTCGCCGCAATTCGCTCACCATTGGTGAGTCGCGCTATTCGCCGGCGCCGGATCTCCCTTGCTGGCAAGGAGAAAACAAGAAGCAGGTCCCCACTCCACAATGGGGACCTGCTCCTTCTTGGCTTCAGTGTAAATGCTCGACTGCGACCAGCGGAAAACTCAGCTTTTCGATTCAAGATTCAGCAGAAAGCGTTTCGCGTCGAGTCCACCCGCGTACCCGGTGAGTGCCCCGCTCGCCCCGATCACCCGGTGGCAGGGCAGTACGACGCACAGTGGGTTCGCGCCCAGCGCGGTACCGACCGCGCGGGCCGCCTTCGGCCGGTCGATCTCACCTGCCAGTCGCCCGTACGTCGTAGTACGGCCGTAGCTGGTGTGGCTCGGCAGATCGCTGAGCACGAGCCGTTGGAAGGGCGTAGCCAGCGCGAGGTCCACCTCCAGGTCGAACTCATGCCGTCGTCCGTCGAGGAACTCGTCCAGTTGCCGGCGTACGTCGTCCAGCGCGGCGGGCTGGCGCAGTACTCGGGGGGAGATCGCGCGAGCGAGCCGGTTCGTCATGGTCTCCTCGTCGCCGAAGGAACTGGCCACGACGCGACCGGCGGCAGTAGCGAGCAGCAGGGTGCCGATCTGGGTGTCGTGCAGGGCATAGGAGACGTCTGCGGCGGGCAGTACCGGCGGCCCGCCGGTTGCGGAGGTGAGTCGACTGAGCCGGCTCTCGAGGTCATTCATGGTCTACTCCGAGTTTGTTGCGCAAGGTCGCGAGCGCATCGCTGACGAGTCGGCGGGATGCGGCGGGCGTGGTGTCCAGAGCGGCGGCCACGCCATGGTGGTCCAGGTCGCCGACATATTTCAGCGTGACGGCAAAGCGCTGCCGTTCGGGGAGTTCGTTGACCGCCTGCCAGAGATCCGGATCCGGCCACTCGGCGGATTCCGGGCCGTCCACTGCGAGAGGCAGGCTCTCGTCCAGCGGGCTCTGTGGTTTGCGGGCGCGGTGCAGATCCGTCGCGCAGCGGGAGGTGATGGTCAGCAGCCAACTGCGGAGGTTCTTTGCCGAGGTGAGGTTCGGGTAGGCGGCGAAGGCCTTCTCCCAGGCGCGTTGGGCGACGTCGTCGCCGTCGACCGGTCCGGCCAGCGCGCGCGCCAGCCTCGCCACGTCGCGCCAGTGCTCGTCGACGAGCGCCTGGAACGGCGGCAGCGAGACCCTCTCCGAAACCATCACGCCAGTAGAACGCACGCCGCAAGCGAGATGTGAGGGCGACACCCGACCGCGACGTCGACGCCCAGACCCCGAAGTCACCGACACCCCGACCGTGAAGACGTCGGCAACCCGGGCGCGTGTCGTTCCAGCAGCCGGTCAGTTTCGGACGGATGTTCCGAATGACGAGATTGTCTAGTTCTTCAGTCGACTTTGATGAGAGAGTCGTTGACATGACGAAGACCTGGCAGCTTGCGAGCGGACCGGTGGCCCCGAGCCACCACCGCGTGCTGCCCGGTGACCTGCCGGTGCTGATCAGCCGTCTGCTGACCCGCCGCCGCGTGATCGACCAGATGCGCACGGCCAGCGCGACCTGTCGCTGATCACCCGCTGTCTCGGCGGGCCCCGTCAGGCGCCACCTGGCCCCGAGCCGCCGCCATCACCCCCTGACAAGCCGACGCCCTAGCGGTCCGGCTGCCAATCCCACCCGCCCGGTCGCGGTGTCTTCGCCTGTCCGCTGCCGGTCGTCCCTGCCCCGTCCCGAGGGAGAGACATGTCCGTCCACGCGTTCAACCCTGCCCGAACGAGCCGCCCCGGCCTGACCGTCGTACCGGACCACGTCGAGGAGCGGGCGGTCGATGCCGACATCTTCCGTACCGTCTTCCGCCGGCACGCGGCCGGTGTCGTGGTGATCACCGCGGACGCCGGCCACGGCCCGGTCGGCTTCACCGCCACCTCGCTGGTGTCGGTCAGCCTCCTGCCGCCGCTGGTGTCGTTCTCGATCGCTACCACCGCGTCCAGTTGGCCGACCGTGCACCGGGCCGACAGCCTGGTGATCAACTTCCTCGCCGCGGACCAGCACGCGATCGCCGGGGTGTTCGCCACCAGTGGCGTCGACCGGTTTGCCGAACCGACCCGCTGGTCCCGCCTGCGCACCGGTGAACCCGCGCTGGACGACGCCCCGAGCTACCTGCGGGCTCTGGTCGAGCACCGCTTCGCAGTCGCCGATCACCACATTGTCGTGGCCCGGCTTGCCACCCACGCCGAGCGCCGCGAGCACGAGCCGTTGCTGTACCACGACGGCCGCTACGCGACCACGCACCGGCCCGCCTGAACCCCTGTCTGGAAGAAGCTCATGCCCAAGAAGAAGTCCTTTCTCGTACTAGCCGCGGCCCTGTCCGCACTGACCGTCCTGTCCGGATGCGGCGGTGACGCCGAGGCCGGTGGCGGCCCGAAGCTCGCCCTCGACGCGGCGCTACCGACCGAAGTACCGGACGGCGTCAAGATCGTGGTCGGCGATCCGGCCACCCAGAAGGCCCTGGAGCTGTCGGGCCAGCTCGACAAGGTCTCCAAGTTCGTCCAGTTCGCGAACCTCAGCGGTGGACCACAGACCACCGAGGCGTTCCGGGCGAAGGCGCTGGACCTCGGCTCAGTCGCGGAGATCCCGCCGATCCACGCCACCTGGACCGACCTGCACGTGAAGATCGTGGCCTCCAAGTTCCGCCAGGACGCGATCAACCACCCGATCTACCAGCTCGGCGTCGCGCCCGGCGTACAGGTGAAGTCGCTGGGAGACCTGCGGGGCAAGAAGATCGCCTACAGCCCGGGCCAGGCGCAGGGCGCCCTCGTGCTCAAGGTGCTGAAGAAGGCCGGGCTGACCAAGGACGACGTCAAGTTCGTCGAGCTACCGAGCACCGGCGACGTCTACTCGAACGCGCTGGCCGCCAAGCAGGTCGATGTCGCGCCGATCGGCGGTGTGCAGATCAAGCGGTACCTGACGAAGTACGGCAAGGACGGCGCCACCACCATCCAGCACGGGATCAGGGACGACGCCGGCCACCTCTACGGGCCGACCGAGTCGCTCGAGGACAGCGGCAAGGCCGCCGCGATCCGGGCGTACGTCGCCGCCTGGGGTGTCGCCCAGGAGTGGATCGACAAGCACCCGAAGGAGTGGATCGAGGGCTACTACGTCAAGGACCAGGGCCTCACCACTGCCGACGGCGAGTGGTTGGTCGAGAACGCCGGGCATCCGGAGATCAGCGCTGACTGGAGCGACGCGATCAAGCGGCAGCAGGAGACGATCGAGTTGCTCGCCAAGGAGACCGGCAACAAGGTGATCCAGGCCGCGGACCTCTACGACCTGCGTTTCCAGACCGTGGCCTCCGACGCGATCAAGGCGGCAGCGAAATGACTCAACTGGCAACCCTCCCAGGGGTTCGCGCCGAGCGGGACCAGACCGCCGTTGCTGCTCCCGTACGGCGCCGGCGCCGGCTCGGGCCGGGCAAGCCGATCAGGTTCGGCGCCGCGATCGGCCCGGTCCTACTGCTGGTCGGGTGGAGCATCGGCTCCGCGACCGGCTGGCTCGACCCGCGAGTGCTCTCGGCGCCCTGGACCGTGGTCACCACGACCGGCGACCTGATCGCCGACGGCCGGCTCCAGTCGAACCTGCTGACGTCGGCCCAGCGAGCCTTCGTCGGGCTCGGCCTCGGCATCGCGCTCGGAACCGTCCTGGCGCTGCTGTCCGGCCTGAGCCGGTTCGGCGAGGCGGTCCTGGACGGCCCGATCCAGATCAAGCGGGCGATCCCGTCGCTCGCGCTGCTGCCGCTGCTGATCCTCTGGCTCGGCATCGGCGAATCGATGAAGATCACCACCATCACGCTCGGCGTCTTCGTGCCGATCTACATTCACACCCACAACGGTCTGCGCACCATCGACAGCCGGTACGTCGAGCTCGCCGAGACCGTCGGGTTGTCGCGCTGGGAGTTCATCCGCCGGGTGGTCCTGCCGGGCGCGCTGCCCGGGTTCCTGCTCGGTCTGCGGTTCGCGGTCACCGGCGCGTGGCTGGCCCTCGTGGTGGTCGAGCAGATCAATTCCACCAGTGGGATCGGCTACATGATGGAGCTGGCACGCACCTACGGACAGATCGACATCATCATCGTCGGCCTGGTCCTCTACGGCGTGCTCGGCCTGCTGTCCGACGGAGCCGTCCGACTGATCCAGAGGAAGGCCTTGTCATGGCGACGCACGCTGGCGGACTGACACTAGAGAAAACCGCCGTCGAGGTTCGCGGCCTGGTGCGGAAGTACGGCGAACGCGCGGTGCTCGACGGAGTCGACCTGACCATCCAGCCCGGGGAGTTCGTTGCCCTGCTGGGAAAGAGCGGTTCCGGCAAGAGCACGCTGTTGCGGGCCTTGGCCGGGCTCGACTACGACGTGGACGGCAGCGGCGAGCTCGCAGTACCGGCGAACGTGTCGGTGGTCTTCCAGGACTCCAGGTTGTTGCCCTGGGCGCGGGTACTCGACAACGTCGTACTGGGCCTGCGTGCAGCTGACGAGCGTGGGCGGGAGAGCCTCGCGGAGGTGGGACTCGCTGGACGCGAGAAGGCCTGGCCGAATGAGTTGTCCGGCGGTGAGCAGCAGCGGGTCGCGTTGGCGCGGTCGCTCGTGCGGGAACCGGCGTTGCTGCTGGCTGACGAGCCGTTCGGGGCGCTCGATGCGTTGACCCGGCTGAAGATGCACGTCCTGCTGCGCAAACTCTGCGCCGCGCACCAACCCGCGGTACTGCTGGTCACGCACGACGTCGACGAGTCGATCGTGCTGGCCGACCGGGTGATCGTCCTCGACGAGGGGCGGATCGTGGCCGAGGAGTCGATCGACCTCGCCGAACCACGCAGCCCCGCCGATCCCGGGTTCGCCGCCGTCCGTTCCAGACTTCTAGACGCTTTGGGAGTGTCGCTGTGAGCCGTCACCTGCATCTGAACGCGTTCCTGATGAGCACCGGGCACCACGAGGCATCGTGGCGGCTGCCGGAGAGCAACCCGGTGGCGAACACGGACGTCGCGCACTACCAGAACCTGGCCCGGATCGCGGAGCGCGGCAAGTTCGACTCGGTCTTCTTCGCGGACTCGCCCGTGCTCATCGGCGACGTCGGCCGGCGCCCGGCCGGATCGCTCGAGCCGACCGTGCTGCTGACCGCGATCGCGGCCGCCACATCGAAGATCGGGTTGATCGCGACGGCCTCCACGACGTACAACGATCCGTTCAACCTGGCGCGGCGGTTCGCGAGCGTGGATCACGTCAGCGGTGGACGTGCCGGCTGGAATGTCGTCACCACGGCCGGGCCGGAGGCGGCGTTGAACTTCAACCTCGCCGACCAGCCCGCCCATGCGGAGCGGTACGACCGGGCGGCCGAGTTCCTCGAGGTCGCCTACCGGCTGTGGGACTCATGGGAGGACGACGCGACGCTGGCCGACAAGGAGTCCGGGGTCTGGGGCGACAACGCCAAGGTCCACCCGATCGATCACGTCGGGCGGCACTTCCAGGTCCGCGGGCCGCTGAACCTGCCGCGCTCACCGCAGGGGCACCCGCTGATCGTCCAGGCCGGCTCGTCGGAGGACGGCAAGGGCCTGGCAGCTCGCTACGCCGAGGCCGTGTTCACCGCGCAGCAGACGCTTGAGGACGCGCAGGCGTTCTACGCCGACCTGAAGGCACGGACCGCCGCGCTTGGTCGGGATCCGGCGTCCTTGAAGGTCCTTCCGGGCATCGTGCCGGTGATCGGTGGGACGGCGGAGGAGGCGTTGCGGTTGGAGCGGGAGTTGGATGAGCTGATCAGGCCCGAGTACGCGCGGCAACAACTGGCGAAGACGCTGCGGGTACGGCCGGAGGATCTGCCGTTCGACCAGCAGTTGCCGGCGGACCTACCCGACGAGGACGAGATCGAAAGCGCGAAGAGCCGCTACACACTGATCGTCACCCTGGCCCGACGGGAGAAGCTGACCGTGCGCCAACTGATCGGCCGACTGGGTGGCGGCCGCGGACACCGAACCTTCAGCGGTACGCCGGAACAGGTGGCCGACGCAATCGTCGAATGGTTCACCGCGGGCGCCGCCGACGGCTTCAACATCATGCCCGCTGTCTTGCCGTCCGGCCTGGAGGCGTTCGCAGACCACGTGGTACCGATCCTTCAACAGCGGGGCCTGTTCCGCACGGACTACACAGGCACGACGCTGCGAGACCACTACGGCCTCGCCCGCCCGGCCTCGCAGTACGAACAGGTCCAGCGGTTAGCCACGGTCTGAACCCACGTGAGGGAGCAGACCATCTAAACCCACAACCCCGTTCATTCGGTTCTTCTCATCCGTGAAA
The DNA here is from genome assembly GCF_042657745.1 of Kribbella qitaiheensis. Classification (GTDB taxonomy): domain Bacteria; phylum Actinomycetota; class Actinomycetes; order Propionibacteriales; family Kribbellaceae; genus Kribbella; species Kribbella qitaiheensis. The sequence continues at coordinate 562,477 of NZ_JBHSKE010000006.1, forward strand.
CAACGGTCGCCCGGACCGCCGGCCCGCACCAGGGTGAAAAGGACCGAATGGACGGAACCTGTACAAGGCACTCGGGGACGCCGACCTACCGAACCCGCACCACCAGCTTCCCAACCGCCCCACCAGCCTCCATCACCCGATGAGCCTCCACGATCTCCTCGAACGCGAACACCCGCTCAACCCGGATCGGAAGCTTGCCCTCAGCAACCAGATTCACATACCGCTGGAAGTTCGCTGCCGGCAGATCGCTGCTCTCCCCGCCGTACCCCGTCAACCGCACCCCGTTCGGCAGATACCCGATCGGATAGAAGTCCGGGATCGTCCACTCGTCACTCAACATCCCCGTAAAACAAACGGTTCCGTGCACCTTGGTGCTCTTGAGGGTGTCCGGCAGCACGTTCGTCCCGACCAACTCGAGCGCCGCATCAACCCCTTCCGGCACGATCTCCCGCACCTTCTCCGCAATGTTGCCGTCATCAACCAACGGATGATCCACCCCGAGCTCCCGCAACATCTCAACCCGCCCCGGATTCCGCGTGGTCGAGAACACCGTCAGCCCGAACTCCTTGGCCAGCACAGCAGCCGCCACCCCGACGGACGACGTACCGCCTCGCACGAGCAACGTCTGTCCCGGCTGGATCCCCAGCCCGGTGTGCAGCGACCCGTGCGCGGTCTGCAGCATCTCCGGCAACGCCCCGAGCATCGCCCAGTCCAGATCCGTCTCCACCGGCAGCACGGAACTCACCGGCACCACCGTGTACTCCGCGTACCCGCCGTCGAACTCCCGCCCCATCCCACCCATCATCGCGACCACCTGCTGCCCGACCGCGAACTCCCCGCCCGGCGCCAGATCCACCGTGCCCACCGCCTCGATCCCCGGCACGATCGGAAACCGGGCATGGGTCGCCAGCCCGGCCCGCAAGTGATACTCCGATCGATTCAGCCCGAACGCCTCAACCCGAATCCGGACCCACCCGGCCTCGACCCCAGGCACGGCCACCTCCCGGATCCGAAGCACCTCCGGCCCACCCGGCCCCTCCAACACCACAGCCCGCATAGTCAAAGTCACCCCTCAAGTCTCCGCCACCCAGCCCCCGCCCGTCCGCCAGCCACGACCCGATGATCAGGCGGGGCGGCGAGGCCGGCGGAGGGGGGAGCGGGTGGGTTTGGAGGGTGAGGTCGGGAGAGAGGCTGCCGGGCGCGGGGCGGCGAGGGTTTTGAGGGCGAGTTCGGGGCGGTCGCTGATGATCGCGTCGACGCCGATGTCGGCGCAATCGAGGACGTCCTGCTCGGTGTTCACGGTCCAGACGTGCACCTGGTGGCCGTGCTTGTGGGCGCGATCGACGAACTCCGGGTGGGCCGTGACGATCTCCAGGCTCGGCCCGGCGTACGAGACACCCGTCGGCAATGACCCGTCGCGGAATCGCAGGGGAACCCGGTCCATCAGCAGCACCGTCCGCAGACCCGGCGCCAGCGCCCGCATCCGCCGCAGCGACAACCAGGAGAAGCTCATCACCCGCACCGGCGACTCCGACCCGATCTTCGGATGCGCCCAGCCGAACCTGTCCAGCATCTCGATCAACCGCCGCTCGACCAGCCCGGCGTACCGCGTCGGGTGCTTCGTCTCGATCGCCAGCTCCAACGGCCGGCCCGCATCGCGAACCGTCTCCAGCAGCCTCTCCAGCGTGAGCACCTTCAAGAGGTCCGGATCCGGCAGATCGGCCTCGTCGTCGAGGTCGGCCCACGGCGTCTTCCACGAACCCCAGTCGAAGCTGTCGAGCTCCTCCAGCCGCATGGTCGACAGCACCCCGCGGCCGTTCGAGGTTCGGTCGATCCGCCGGTCGTGTACGCAGACCAGATGACCGTCAGCCGTCAGCCGGACGTCGCACTCGAGCCCGTCCGCCCCGGCCTCGACCGCCCGGCGGTACGCCGCCAGCGTGTGCTCCGGACTGACCTCACTAGCGCCACGGTGGGCCACCACGCTCGGGCGTTTCCCCATAAACCCAACTCTGGCACGCCCTCCACCGAACCCCTAACCCAGCCACGCCGCCCCCGGGAAAGCGATTGCTACCAACTCCCCTGTACTCCGGTACGCCGGGCCCGGGTCGAACTGGACATGCCTCCCCAGCCCCAGGGCAAGGCAAAGCAACCAGGCTTGGCCCGGACCTCCGCCGACAGCGGGCCGAGCCGACCCGCGCGTGAGCCGGATGAGCGCGCCGACCAGGTCGGTCAGCCAAGCCCCGCTGAGCGGGCTCGCTGGCACGACAGGTTGGCTGAGGCCCACAGGTTGAAGGTGGTGGCAGCGGAGCGGTCACAATCTGGCGGCCTCGGTGGCTCGAGCTCGCTGTGGCGGTCTGGCGGGGTGGTGGGCTCTGTACGGGCGTACAGGGGGGACTGCTTGAGTCGGGTCGCGGTTGACGGGGAGGCGGTGGGCAGGTGGAGACGGTTTTAGGGCTGGGTGGGGTGGGTGGTGGGTGGTTGACGGGGGCGGTGAGTGGGAAGGCTGGGAGGGGTGTTTGGGGGGTGGTGTGAGTGGTTGCAGAGGGTTTTGAGGTCGGGGTTGGGGGGTTGTTCTGTGTAGTTGGGTGAATGCGAGGGGTTATTTGCACGTTCAATTCCGTCGCTTTTGTCTCGGTTTCTTTGCTAAACGTGTGATCTACCGCGGTGTGATGTAACGGAATTGCTGAGAGTGTTTTCAATGGGTTGATGCTGGGCAGAACTGCTAGTGCTGTTCCGATGACTGAGGAGACCCTGCTTGTCCTCTGCGACCTTGCCTGCCGACGTGAGTGTGATGGACGTCGTACTGCCGCACGAAGTGTCCGCGGTAGCGGATGCCCGCCGCCGTCTGGCCGGCTATCTGAAGCGGCATCGGGTCGCCGAAAATGCGCGCGATGACGCGCAATTGGTGCTCTCGGAACTGCTCTCCAACGCGATCCGGTACGCACCGCCGCTCCCCGACGGTGATGTACACGCGGCCTGGTGGATCGACAAGGCCGGCATCCACATCCAGGTGACCGACGGCTGCGGGGACACCGAGCCGCAGCGGATCAACGACGCGCATCCCGAGTCGATCGGCGGCCGCGGGCTGGCGATCGTGGACATGCTCACCGTCGAGTGGACCGTGCGCACCGCCGACAAGCGCCGCACCGTCCACGCCATCGTCCCCCGCTGACCTCCCACACCGTCGTCCGGGCTGACCTCCCGCACCGTGGCCCGGCGCGGGATGTGCGTGGGTTGGGTGTGGCGGCGGGGTGCTGCAAGACTGCGGGCATGGGAAAGAAGTCGCGCAACCGCGCCAAGAACACCACGACCGTCACGCTGGACCCGGCCGACCTGGTCGACGTCAGCCCGCGCGAGCCCTGCCCCTGCGGCTCCGGGAAGCGGTTCAAGCAGTGCCACGGCCGTGAGCAGGCGCAGGCAGCCGACGCTTTCGTGGTCCGGCCGTTCGAGGGGCTGCCGGCCGAGTGCGACCTGATCGCCTTCCGCGAGATCGTCCCGGCCGGTACCGCCGAGGTGACGCTGACCGGCGAGCACAAGGGCAAGACGGTCAACCTGGTCACGTTGCTGCCGATGGCGATGCCGGGTCTGGTCCGCGACGACGAGACGATCTGGATCGGCCTGCAGACGCACGCGTCGTCGGGTGACCCGAGCCGCGACGTCGCCCACGCCATCACCGCCGCGCTGAACACCGAGCCGGGCAACCCGATCCAGCTGGGCGACCTGCTCAAGGGCGGTCCGCGGCTGCAGGACCTGATCGACACCTCCAAGCCGATCACTGTGAAGGTGCACGAGGGCTTCGACTACTGGGTCGGCGAGAACGTCGAGGACCCGACCGGTGAGGTCGCCGCCGGGCTCGAGCGGGCGAACGCCGCCGCTGCCCCGACGGTTCGCCTGGAGTCGGTCGAGGCGGCGTACTGGACGCAGATCGGTGACCGCCGGTACCTGCGTTGGGTGATGCCGCACTCCGAGGACACTCTGCTCGACGCGCTGGCCCGCCTTCACGCGGCCGGCTCGTCCGCGCTCACCGACGGGAGCCGCCTGATCGGGTCGTTCCGTGCGCTGGGTGTGCTGGCTCCGGTCTGGGAGTTGCCGGCCGATGCCGAGGCCGCCGACCTGGAGAAGCCGGCCGCCGATTTCGCCGCGGCGCTCGACAAGGCGCTCGCGACCGAGGACGCGCTGACCACCGAGGAGCGGGCCGCCCGTGCGGGGCTGGCCAGCCGGCAGTTGACGATCCGCTAGGACCTGACATGACGAAGGGCCCGCGCTCGATGAGCGCGGGCCCTTCCACGTGGACGGCCCAAGTCCTGCTGACGGGGGAGCAACAGGGCCTGGGCCTAGCCATGAAGAGTACTCACAACCGGCCAGGACAACAACCCCCGATTTCACTCCGCGTGTCGCCGGGTTTACCTGCCTTGTCAGCTACCCGATCGTGATCGGTTCGCGCAGTACCGGGCAGGACATGCAGCGAGGTCCGCCGCGGCCCGAACCCAGCTCCGAACCGGAGATCCGGATGACCTCGATCCCGGACTCCTCCAGCCGCGCATTGGTCTCGACGGTCCGCTCGTACGCGATGCAGACCCGGGGTGCCACTGCCAACGTGTTGTTGCCGTCGTCCCATTGTTCGCGTTCGGCGGTGACCGGGTCGAGGCCCGTGTCGATCCTGCGCAGGGTGTCGATACCCAGCGCCTTCGCGGCTGCGACCAGGAACGGCTCGGACTCCGCCACGTGCAGTTCTTCGCCATCTGTGGTGACCGCGAGCGCCCGCATCTCCTCGGCCATGTTCGGGTACATCAGTACGGCGTCGACGTCGACCATCGTGCACACGGTGTCGAGGTGCATGGTCGCCCGTTGCTGGGCGATCGGTACTGCGAGAACGGTGTGCGCCAGGTCCTTCGCGAATACACGTCGCGCCAACCGCTCGACACCAGCAGGAGTGGTCCGCTCACCCACGCCGACAGCCAGTACTCCGGGGCCGAGCGCGAGCACATCGCCACCCTCGACGTGCTCCAGCGTGTGGTCGTACACCTTGTCCGCACCAGCGAAGCGCGGGTGGAACTTGTAGATCAGCTCGGTCAGCTGCGTCTCCCGGGAGCGCGCCGGCATCGCCAGTGAGGTGACCGCGACCGAGTCCCGGATCCACACGCTCGAGTCTCGCGTGAAGAGCAGGTTCGGCAGCGGGTCGATCAGGAAGTCCTCGTGGGCGAGCAGCGACGTCACCAGACCACCGGCCCGTACTTCGTCGTTCCGCACGCCGGCCATCAACGCCTCCGCGAGCTGCTCCGGGTCGAGCGCGGTCAACGCGGTGCGCAGGTAGTCGCGGAGGCTGTCGCCGAGGCGCAGGTCCTCGGTGGTGCCCGAGACGGCCGAAGCCCGCGCGGCGGGATCGCCCAGAGCCTCGCTGAGGAGTTGTCCGAGGTAGAGCACCTCGACATCCCGGTCGCGGAGAGCCTGCGCGAAGGCGTCGTGCTCGTCCTGTGCCCGCCCGACCCAGGGAATGCCGTCGAACAGCAGTTTGTCGTTGTTCCGCGGAGTCAGTCGCCGCAGTTCGTTGCCGGGACGGTGCAGCATCACCGTCCGCAGCGGCCCGACCTCGCTGTCGACGCCATACGCCTCAGTCATGCGCCTGCCCTCTCGTCCTGATCCGGTCGTCCCACCCAAGCTACGGCAGCACCGCCGCCGAGGCGGGGAACTGCACCTGATTCTGTCTGATTGTCCGACAATTTCGCGCCAGTTCCAACTCGAGCACCGGCGGCCGCCCCGGGTCGCGGTACGGGATCGGCCGGGGGCGGGCACAGATCGGCCACGTGGCCGATGTTCCGCGGCGGGCACTCCGACAGGATTGTGGTCAAGAGGACGCCGGAAAGGGCGTTTCGACCAGGAGGAACAGAAATGACCAACGGAAACGCCCGCACGGTGACCGGCAACATCATGCTTTCCCTCGACGGTCGCACCAATGGCCCCGGCGGTGACTTCGACATGAGCTGGATCGTGCCGCACGCGATCACCGAGGGGGCCCGGGACCACATGACCCGGGTGACGAGCCCCGCCACCACGGCGCTGCTCGGACGCAAGAACTACGAGGGCTTCGGCGGCTTCTGGCCGGCGGTCGCGGACGACGAGAACGCGGCGCCGCAGGACCGGGCCTTCTCGCAGTGGCTGAACTCCACGGAGAAGGTGGTCTTCTCCTCGACGCTGAAGGACGCGCCGTGGCAGAACTCCCGGATCGTCGACGGCGACCCGGCGGCCGCGGTGAAGCAGTTGCGCGCCGAGGAAGGTGGCGACATCGTCGTGCTCGCCAGTAGCAGCGTGATCAAGGCGCTGCTCGCGGCCGACGAGCTCGACCGCCTCAGCATCACCCTGGCGCCTGAACTGGTCGGTGGCGGCGAACGCCTCTTCGAGGACGGCATCCCCGCCACGTCCTGGAAGCTCGTCTCCTCGGCTCCCACCGAATCCGGCGCCCTGTGCCTGCTCTACGACCGCGTCCGCTCCTGATGCGCTCACGACACCTCCTTTCGGTCCTGCCAGAGAAGATGCCCTGATCGGCCCTGGCAGGACCGGAGTTGTCCACAGGCCACCCACCCGATCGTTCGAAAGAACGAGATATCCCCAGGTGACGGGTGCTGAGGGGTGGATTCGGCTGGGGAACAACTAGGCTGCGGTGCTGTGTCCGGTTCAGATCTGCCCCCCGTCGAGCCCTTCGAGGGATCCGTTGCGTGCGTGATCCCGGCGAAGGACGAGGTCGAGCGGATCGCCGCGACGGTGGACGCCGTACACAAGATCGCCGGGGTCGACCTGGTCGTCGTCGTGGACGACGGCTCCACGGACGGGACGGCGGCAGCCGCCGAGCGGGCCGGGGCAGTCGTCGTCCGGCACGAGCGGAACAGGGGAAAGGCGGCGGCGATGGAGAGCGGGGCGGCGGCTGTTGCCGAGCGCGACGGCGCCCGCGCGCGTCACCTGCTGTTCCTGGATGCCGACCTGACCGACTCGGCGACCGGTGCCGAGCCGCTGATCGAGCCGGTGATGTCCGGCCGGGCCGACATGACCATCGGCACGCTCCCGGCCCAGGTGCGCGCGGACGGCAGCAAGGCCGGCGGCCACGGATTCGTGGTCCGGCTGGCCCGGGAGGGGATCGAGCAGGCGACCGGCTGGGCGCCCGAGCAGCCACTGTCCGGCCAGCGTTGCGTGACCCGGGTCGCGTTCGACGCCGCTGTTCCGCTCGCGAGCGGATTCGGCGTCGAGACCGCCCTGAGCATCGACCTCGGCCGGAAGGGTTTCCGGATCATCGAGGTGCCGATCGACGTCCGGCACCGCGCGACCGGCACGGACCTGCGCGGTCAGCTGCACCGCGGTCGTCAGTTCCTGCACGTACGCCGCGCCCTCGCCGCCCGGAGCGCTCTCCCGTCCCGAAAGCCCGGCCGATGAGTGCCGAAGGGCCGATGAGCACCGGCGAGACAGGTCAGGCGAGCAACGACGAGAGCGTGGCCGACGCCGTCGAGCAGAAGCCCGAGGACGTCGTCGATCGCAAGTCCGGGGACAGGGACGGCCGAAGAGCGGTCGGGCTCTACCTGATCTCGACGATCCTGATCGTGGCTGCCGGACTGCTAGGGCCGTCCGTCGTCGTGCTGACCCTGACGAACCGCCACACCTGGCTCCCGTCGTACTGGTTCAACACGAAGCCGAACGACTGGCTCGTCACGCTGATGGTGTACGTCGCGATCCTGCTCGGTGGGTACGGCGTCTACCTCGCCACCCGCGCGCTCAAGAACGGCTGGGCGCCACGCGTCCAGCGATTGGTTGCTCTAGGCATCGGTACCACGGCCGCGATCACGCTGGTCCCGCCGATGGCCTCGGGCGACGTGCTGATCTATGCGGCGTACGGGCGGATCATGTCGCTCGGCGGCAATCCGTACACGACGGCCCCGGCCGACACCATCCGGCTCGGCTACGACCCGGTGATCGCGGCGACCGAGCGCCCGTGGCAGGGAGCGAAGAGCGTGTACGGGCCGATCGCCACCTGGATCCAGTGGTTCTCCTCCTGGGTCGGCGGCGACTCGATGCAGCTCACCGTGTGGATGCTGCAGCTGTCCGTCGCGATCAGCCTGGTTGTGACCGGCGTGCTGCTGATGAAGCTGGTCGGGCCGAACCTGGTGTCCCGCCGGCGCGTGGTGATGCTCGGCCTGGCGAATCCGTTGCTCCTGTGGACGGTGCTCGCCGGCGCGCACAACGACGCCATCGCGGTGATGTTCGCGGTGATCGCGCTCGTACTGTTCCGGCGGCACATCTTCTGGGCCGGCATCATGCTCGGCGTCGCCGGGTGCACGAAGCTCTCGATCGGTCTGGTCGGCGTCGCGATGCTCTGGTCGCTGCGCGCGGACCGCCGCCGGATGATCATGCTCTGCCTCGGCGCCGCCATCTCGATGGTCGGCCTGTACGCGGTGGTCGGGCTCGAGGCGCTCCAGCAGGCCCGGTCGAACAGTTCGTTCATCTCGACAGGGACGCCACACAAGGTCCTGCTCAGCTTCTTCGACCTGTTCCTGCCGGGGGCACTGGTCCGGACCGTGCTCGCGATCGCCGCCTGGGTCGGTCTGATCGTGGTCGCGATCCTGCTCTCGCAGGTGTTCCCGAAGTCGCTGGTGCCGCAGGCGCATCCCGAGGACAGAACGCCCGACGCGATCCGCTACACCGCGATCTACGCGATCGCCTGGCTGGTCACCGCGATGTACTCGCTGCCCTGGTACGACATCATCGCCTGGGTCGCGCTGGCCGCGGTGGCGGCGTCGAAGGTGGACAAGCTGATGGTCATCCGGACCACCATGCTTGCGATCGCCTATGTGCCCGGGCGGGATCCGAACGCCCGGCAGGTCGCGGTGAGCCTGTCCGACTCGCTGGAGTGGTTCAGCACCCGGCTGCGGGACACGATCTGCCCGGTGGTCGAGCTGGGCGTGCTGATCGGGCTGATCGTCTGGGCCCGACGTGGCGGGGCGCAGTGGTGGCCGTACGACTGGCCCAAGCGGAAGTCCAAAGCCGTGACCGAGAAAGCCCGCGCCGGAAGCTGAGCGCGGACCGGTTGGCCGTTAAGGTCTGGCGGATGCGGAAGTTGTCTGGGGCGGGCGTGTTCGAGCGGGTCGAGCCGAATCACTTTGCCGAGCAGTTGAGGACCGACTCGTTGTCGGTGGGGACCTACTCGATCCCGGCAGGCGGTGTCGACGACCAGGCGCCGCACCATGAGGACGAGATCTACGTCGTGACCGCCGGGCGCGCGACCATTGTCACCCCGAGCGGCACCGAGCAGGTCGGCCCCGGTGATGTCCTGTTCGTCCCCGCCGAGGAGGAACACCGCTTCACCGACATCACCGAGGACCTGGCCCTGCTCGTCTTCTTCGCGCCGCCGTACTCCGGCCGCTGACGTAGCCCCGTCAACTCCGGGGCCCCGTCAGCTCCAGAGGTCGTGGCCGGCGGCGATCGCCTTGGCGAGGATCGTCTTCACCGGCTTCTTGAGGTCGGCGGCGGCGGCCGCGACATCGTCGTACTCGGGTTGCACGTTGACCACCTGACCGCCGTACCGGGCGATCTTGACGTGGATGAGCCGGCCTTCGACCTCGACGCTGGCGAACTCGCGGTCCGCCGCGTGCTTGCGGACGCTGAACTCGCGCAGGCCGATCGCGGACGTCTCGGCCAGGATCACCGAGCGGACCACCTCCGCGCTCGCGCTGCCGACCAGGACCGACAGTGTGTGCGCCGGGCGGCCCTTCTTCATCAGGATCGGGGTGAGCCAGGCGTCGGCCGCGCCGGCCTCCATCAGCCGGGCGAGCACCTGCGGCCAGATCCGCGGGTCCAGGTCGTCGACGTTGGTCTCGTAGAGGAGTTCGGTGGACGGCCGGTCGACGGCGTCGCCGATCACGACGCGCACGATGTTCGGTACCTCGACCGGGTCACGACCACCCGCGCCGACCCCGGTCTGCTGGATCCGCATCGGCGGCAGCGAGCCGAACTCGTCGGCCAGCGCGGCCAGCAGCGCGGCCCCGGTCGGCGTCGTCATTTCGTACGGCGCGCTGCCGCCGGTGACAGGTGCTTCCGCTTCGGAGAGCAGAGCCAGTACTGCGGGGCCGGGTACGGGGATGCCGCCGTGCTGGCCGCGAACCTGGCGTCCGCCGCCAAGGGCGATGGTGGACACGATTACGCGGTCGAGTTCGAGAGACACTGACGCGGCGGCGACCCCGACGATGTCCGCGATTGCGTCGAGCGCGCCGACCTCGTGGAAGTGCACGTCGTCCGGGGCAACCCCGTGCGCGGCCCCCTCGGCCCGAGCCAGCCGCGCGAAGGTGTCGAGCGCCAGGTCCCGCACAGCATCGGCGAGCCCGGCGGCCTCGACCAGCCGCCGCACCTCAGCCCAGCTCCGCGTATGCCCGCCCCCACCAGAAGCCCCGTGGCCATGCCCAGCGCCGTCGCCGTGCCCGTGCCCAGCGTCGTCGTCGTGCCGATGACCATGCCCGGCGCCGTCGTCATGCTCATGACCGTGCCCAGCGGCGGACCCGGCTTCGGGCTCAGCGGAAGGACCGAGGCTGTCCGGGAAGTTCTCCGGGTGTAGTTCGCCCGAGACTCGGACCGAGGCCTTGGTGGCGGCGATCTGGTGTCGGGAGGTCGGCTCGACCGTCACCGACAACGACGGGTCCACAGCGGCCACCGCCGCGTTGACCACCTCCAGGTCGGCACCGGCCGCCAGGAACGCTCCCAGGAGCATGTCCCCGGACGCACCGGCCGCGCAGTCGATCCAGGCGACTCTCACTGCTCCTTCACCTCTGCCGGCGCCGCACGCCGGGCGACCCGGGCCGCGAAGACCCCGGCCCCGAACCCGTTGTCGATGTTCACCACGGTCACGCCCGGCGCACACGAGTTCAACATCGCCAGCAGGGCCGCAACCCCACCGAACGAGGCGCCATAGCCAACGGATGTCGGCACAGCCACCAGCGGAACCCCCACGAGCCCCCCGACCACACTCGGTAGCGCGCCCTCCATCCCGGCCACCACGATCAGGCAGTCCGCAGCGTCGAGCCGCTCCCGCACACCCATCACCCGGTGCAACCCCGCCACACCGACATCGGTGATCAGGTCGACTCCAGCGCCGAACACACGCGCAGTAGTCGCGGCTTCCGCAGCCACCGGCGCGTCCGAAGTACCAGCCGAGACCACGGCGACCGTCCCACGCAGTACAGGCGCCTCGCCCAGCACCGCAGTACGGCCGACAGGGTCTACTACAGCCTCAGGCAGAGCGGCGGAGACGGCTTCCTGAGCCTCTACCGCCAGTCGGGTCGCCAGGACGGCATGGCCGGGGTGGGTCGCGTGGAGCGTACGGAGCAGCTCGACGACCTGTGAGGGCGTCTTACCGGCGCCGTAGACGACCTCGGCGTCGCCGGTGCGCTCCAGCCGGTCGGTGTCGAGCCGCGCGTAGCCGAGGTCGTGGACCCCGGGCAGCGGGCCGCTAGCGGGAGTTTGGTCAGGCAAATGGGTCACGCCGTGAATCTACGTGGCCTGGTCGGAAGCGGCGGCGCGGACCCAGTAGCTGATACGCAGCGCGCCCACCTGAGCACGCAGCCATTAGGCTGCGGTGCGTGTCTTCGACGTTAGCCGGTGCTTTCGGGATCGCCGCTCTGTTCGTGGCGGTGCTCGCCCTCGTGTTCGCCATCCAGGCGCTGAGGGCGCAGTCCGGCACGGCCAAGGCCGTCACGAAGCTTGCCGCCACCCCAGAACCCCAGCACCAGGCGCAAGCCCAAGCCCAGCCCGAGGCCAGACCCGGCACAGTGAAGTCCGAGCTGCGCAGACTAAGCAAGGAGCTCGAGGAGGCCCGCGCCGAGCTCCGGGAGACGCTGCAGCACCTGGCGGTCGTCCGCTACGACGCCTACGGCGAGATGAGCGGCCGGTTGTCCTGGTCGGTGGCGCTGCTCGACGACAACGGCGACGGGGTCGTGCTGACTTCGATCAACAGCCGGAACGACGCCCGCTCCTACGCCAAGGAGGTCAAGGCCTTCGAGAGCGACGCCAAACTGTCGCCCGAGGAGGAAGAGGCGATCGAGACGCTCCGCAAGGAGGCGTCACCGACGCTTGGGGACCCGGACCACCAGTGACCCCGGCTCGACCTCCGCGGTGAGGCTGCGGCCCGGGCCGATCCCGTCTCCATCGAGCTGACGCTGGACGTCCACCGCGGCGGTGACCTCCACCTTCCGCCCGGTGAACCGCTCGAGGTACATCTCGGTCCGCTTGGTTCGCGTCATCACCCGCCAGAACACCAGCGGCCACTGCGTCACCCGCCGAGGCGCGATCACCACCACGTCGATCAGGCCGTCGTCCGGCCGCGCGTCCGGCAGCAGCGGGATGTTCGCCTGCAGCATTCCGACGTTCCCGATCACCACGGTACGAACCCGCCGCTCGACCGGCTCCTCGTCGTCCAGCGTGATCTGCACCTTCACCGACGGGTGGTTGATGTTCTTGGCCGCCGACACCAGGTACGCCGTCCAGCCGATCTGCGCCTTCAGGATCGGCGGCGCGCCGGTGATGATTGCGGCGTCCAGCCCGAGTCCGGCCATCACGGCGAAGTGGTCGGTGTCCAGGCCGTCGCCGTGCACCTTGACCAGGTCGATCCGCCGGTCCCGGCCGTCCAGGATCCGCTCCAGCGCGTCGTCCAGGTCGAGCGGGATGTGCAGGTTCCGGGCGAGCAGGTTGCCCGTGCCCGCCGGGATCACACCGACCGGGATCCCGGTGGTGGCGAGCGCCGCGCAGACCACCCGGACCGTGCCGTCGCCACCAGCGACGAGAACCAGGTCCGAGTCGTTCTCGATCGCCTGCTTGGCCATCGCGTTGCCCGCGTCATCCTCCCGCGTCTCCAGCCACAACGGATCGTCATACCCCCGTACGGCGAGGGCGCGGGTCACCTTGCGCCGGAAGGCCACGCCGTCACCGACCTTGATCGGGTTGACGATCACCGCGGCCCGGGGCGGCACCGTCATACCGTCGAACTCCGTCTTCGGCCGCCGGCGGAGTCGGCGCAGCCCCGGGCGGAGCCCGAATCCGATCGAGGTGGCGGTCAGGATCGCCAGGCCGAGGGCCCAGCCGCCGATCACGTCGGACACGTACCGCACGTTCAGCGCGATGCGGTCGAACGAGACCAGCAGCACCACCGCGACGGCCGGCAGCGTCACCAGCAGGCGGAACCGGCGCCGCCAGCCGCGGACGGACGGCAGCACCACGCCGAGGGCTCCTGCCATCACGAAGGCGGCGGTCGCGTGTCCGGAGACGTAGGACCAGCTGTTGACCTCGACCAGCGCCTGCTCCGGCGCGGGCCGTTCGAAGATGTGCATGGTGGCCTGGACCAGGCCCAGCTCGGCCCCGACGGTGACCAGCAGCCAGATCGTCAGGAGGCGGGCCCGGCGCTGCCAGAGGTAGACCGCGACCACCAGCACGACCGCCCGCATTGTCCACGGGAGGATGACCGTGCCAAGCATCTGCCAGAGGTCCACCCAGCCGTCGTGCGCCTGCCCGTATTCGGCAACGCGGTCGACCACGGACTCGTCCAAGCGGCGCAGTGGCGGCCAGTCCTTGAAGACGAGCAGCGTGACCACAGTGAACGGCAACACACCCAGGACGACCGTCAGCGCACGGCCGACGTGACTGGGTGGATGGTGGTTCATGGCCCGCAGATTCCCCCTCGATGGCATCGCCCGGTACGGCTGGTGCCCAGCCCATCATCCCGAATACACTTCGCCACCCCTGACACGCCCCAGATACCCTCAGGGTGTGATCGATGCCAAATTGCTCCGAGAGAACCCCGATGCCGTCCGCGAGTCCCTGACCAAGCGCGGCGAGAGTACTGATCTGGTCGACCAGATCCTGGCGGCCGACGGGGACCGTCGATCGTCCATCGCGGCGTTCGAGTCGTTGCGGGCGGAGCAGAAGGGCCTCGGCAAGGAGGTCGCGCAGGCCAAGGGTGACGAGCGGACCGCGCTGCTCGAGCGGACCAAGGCGCTGTCCGCCGAGGTCAAGGCCAAGGAAGCCGCCGCGAACGAGGCGGAGACCCGGTTCACTGAGCTGTCCCGCGCACTGCCGAACCTGGTGTCCGAGCAGTCGCCGGTCGGCGGCGAGAAGGACTTCGTCGTGATCGAGGAGGTCGGCAAGCCGCGCGACTTCGCCGCCGAGGGCTTCGAGCCGCGCGACCACCTGGAGCTCGGCGAGCTGCTCGGCGCGATCGACATGGAGCGCGGCGCGAAGGTGTCCGGCGCCCGGTTCTACTTCCTCAAGGGCGTCGCCGCGCAGCTTCAGCTCGGCATGCTCCAGCTCGCGATCGCGCAGGCGGTCGAGAACGGCTTCACCCCGATGATCACGCCGACCCTGGTCAAGCCCGAGGTGATGGGCGGAACCGGGTACCTGGGCGCCCACTCGTCCGAGGTCTACCACCTGGAAGAGGATGACCTCTACCTCGTCGGTACGTCGGAGGTCCCGCTGGCCGGCTACCACATGGACGAGATCCTCGACCTGTCCGCCGGTCCGGCCCGGTACGCCGGCTGGTCGTCCTGCTACCGGCGCGAGGCCGGTTCGTACGGGAAGGACACTCGCGGGATCATTCGTGTCCACCAGTTCGACAAGGTCGAGATGTTCTCATACACCAGCATCGAGGATGCCGAAGCGGAGCACCAGCGGCTACTCGGCTGGGAGAAGGAGATGCTGGACAAGATGGAACTGGCCTACCGGGTGATCGACACGGCGACGGGCGACCTCGGCGCTTCGGCGTACCGGAAGTTCGACTGCGAGGCGTGGGTGCCTACCCAGGGCGCCTACCGCGAGCTCACCTCCACCTCGAACTGCACCGACTTCCAGGCCCGCCGGCTGAACATCCGCTACCGCGACGCGGAGGGCAAGACCCGCCCGGTCGCGACGCTGAACGGCACGCTCGCCACCACGCGCTGGCTGGTCGCGATCCTCGAGACGCACCAGCTGCCGGACGGTTCGGTCCGGGTGCCCGCCGCGCTCCGGCCGTACGTCGGCGGTCGTGAGGTCCTCGAACCGGTGGGCCGATGACGAAGGGCTGGCAGCCGAAAGCCGTTGCCCTTGACATCGACGGGACCCTGATCGACCACGACGAGTCGCTCTCACCGGCGGTCGTCGACGCGGTCCGCCGTACTGCGGCGCAGGTGCCGGTGATCCTGGCCACCGGCAGGTCCTGGCAGACCACCCGGCCGGTCGCGGAACTCCTCGGCCTGCCGGACGGCGGGTTGGTTGTCTGCAGCAACGGTGCACGCACGCTCCGGTACCCCGACGGTGAGGTGGTCGACGAGCGCACCTTCGACCCGTCGACGGTGATCAGGTCGGTCCGCAAGCACGCGCCGAACGCCCGGATGGCCGTCGAGGAGCACGATGGTGGCTACCTGGTCACCGCGCCCTTCCCGGACGGCGATCTCGGCACGGGTGCGGGCATCCGGGTGGTGACGGACGAGGAGCTGGCGCCGGAACCGGTGACCCGGTTGATCATCCGCGACCCGGAGCAGTCCGAGGCCGACTTCGTCCAACTGGCGGAACGGCTCGGCCTGCACGGTGTCAGCTACTTCGTCGGCTGGACCGCGTGGCTCGACATCGCTCCCGAGGGCGTGGACAAGAGCACCGGCCTGAAGGTCGCGCTGGCGCAGTACGACCTGGAGGCGGCGGACCTGCTGGCGATGGGCGACGGGCGCAACGACATCGAGATGCTCGTCTACGCCGGTCTGGGGATCTCGATGGGCGCCGCGCCCGACGAGGTCAAGGTCGCCGCGGACGAGGTGACCAAGTCGGTCCAGGACGACGGGGTCGCGGCCGTGCTCAACCGCTGGTTCTGAATCGCGAGCCCCGACACGAACCAGATCCCAGTCCTAACCGGTCGCAGTCCCGAACCGGTTCAAAGGGCAATCAAATAGGTTTAAAGGGCAACCAAAAGGCCTGGAACCCCTGTGGAGACAGGGGTTCCAGGCCTTCGGGTCTGTCCGGTGCTGATAGTCCGCTGGCGGGCCGAGTATCAGCGTCAGGCGACGCGGGTGCTGCCGGGTCGTGGCGACTGGCACGGCTGGTCCACCACGGCGTCGAACGCGTCCAGGACGGCGCTCAGCTCCGGGCGGGGACGCGGAGTCTTGGTGGCGGGGCTCTGGCCTCGCCGGGCCCTGCGCAGGTGACGCTTCACCGTCGACAGCGAGCAACCCAGCCGCATGGCCAGCGATTCCAGGCTGTCGTTCGGGTACTGCGTCCGCAGCCGGAGTACCTCTTCGTGGCTGACGGGCCGGCGGGTGCCGCGGGCGCCGGCCAGCTGGTCGAAGTCGTCTGCCTGGACCTCGACGTCCAGCAGGTTGCGCATCGAGCGCCGCTGGGCGGCGGTCGTGCCGGCGACGAACCCGCTGACATCGTGCTCGGCGACGGCGCTGAACAGGCAGTCGGTGAACAGCGGGCAGGACGCGCAGAGCGTCTTGGCCTCACGGACCAGCTGGTCGTAGCGTTCCCGGGTTCGCCGGGTCGCCGATGCGGGCGGCGGTTCTTCCATCAGGCGGTGCTGGAAAATGTCAGTACGTGCAGTACAGCCGGTCATGGCCCCTTCCATGATGGAAGATGTGTCGACAGCCGCACGAGAGCTGGTGCTCCCTTGCCCCGCTATCTTGGCGCTGTTGACGATCATCGTGGCTCCCCAAGTTCCCGGGCCCGTGTGAACGAACGATGAATGACGTTCGAACATCCGAGCCCACTAGCTGACGGACCGATCTGTTGCCGACCCACCCTTGTCGTCCCGGCGCGAGACGCACCGATGCATAACTGTTGACGTCGTGGATGTGGATTTGGTTGCACTCAATTCCGCATCGCTACTTCGACGGCGCTGGTCGAGGTGGGGCCGTTCCGGATCAGGTGATCCAGAACGGACGTACGACGCGGTTGAATCGCCCCCGGTTCCCCGCTAGCCACCGCATGAAATCACGCACAAACCCTGCTGTGCATGGGAACTAGCTGCCTTTGCAGCATCCTGCCGTAACGGTCTGGTGACGTTGTTCAATGGTCAATCAGATTGCCAGGAAAGCGATGTCCAAACGCTTGCGCAGAAGGGCTTCGACAGGGTAGGGCGGCGACTCTGTCGCAGAAAGATACGGTAGTGCGGTGTCAGCCCGAGATGCAGTCCGCCCACCCCGTCTGGTCGCCACCGATCTTGACGGAACCTTGATACACAGCGATGGTTCGGTCACGCCACGGACGAAGGCCGCCGTGCTCGGCGTGCAGGAAGCCGGCGCCGTTTTCGTGATGGTCACCGCGCGGCCACCGCGCTGGTTGCACGCCCTCGCTGACCTGGTCGGCGCGCACGGCGTCGCGATTGTTGCCAACGGCGCCATTCTGTACGACGTCGTTCAGCGGCAGGCGATCCGGACCGCGATGATCGATCCGGTGGTCGCGCTCGAAGTGGCGAAGGCGATCCGCGCGGAGATTCCCGAAGTGGAGTTCGCCATTGAGCGATCGAACCGTTACGGACAGGAGCCGCGGTACCTCAACCGGTGGCCGACTCCGGACGACACTTTGATCGCGGAGATCGAGGAACTGCTGGCCGAGCCGGCGGCCAAGTTGCTCGTCCGGCATCCGAGCTGGCACTCCGACGAACTGCTGGCGCGGGTCGTGCCGTTGGTCGGACAACGCGTCGCAGCGAGCCACAGCGGCGGCCACAGCCTGGTGGAGATCTCCGCCAGCGGGGTGTCCAAGGCCGCGATGCTCGCCGATTTCGCTGCCAGCCAAGGAATCTCGGCCGATCAGACGATCGCGTTCGGCGACTCGCTGAACGATCTCCCGATGCTGGCCTGGGCCGGTACGTCGTACGGGGTGGCGAACGCGCATGCGGACGTGCTCGCGATGGTGGATGTCGTCTGCCCCACGAACGACGAGGACGGTGTCGCCACCGTCCTCGAGGAACTCTTCAATCTTTAGCCACTACAGGCGGATCGGCTACTCCGAGCACACCGCCCGTCACGCAAACCCTCGGAATTACACGGAATTACAGGTACATCCCACCGCTGCCGGGACCGTCGGTACCGCGGGCCTGCGGTCCGCCCGGGAAGGCGGCAGCTTCCTCCGGTGACATCTGCTGGCTGCCGGGCAATGCGCGTCGCATCTGCTCCAGCTGCTGGCGGGCCGCCATCTGCTGGGCGAAGAGAGCGGTCTGGATGCCGTGGAACAAGCCCTCCAGCCAACCGACGAGCTGGGCCTGTGCGATCCGCAGTTCCGCCTCGGTCGGCGTGCTGTCGTCGGTGAAGTCGAGGCTGAGCCGCTCCAGCTCCTCCACAAGCTCGGGCGCCAGGCCGCTCTCGAGCTCCTTGATCGAGGCCTCGTGGATCGACTTCAGGCGCTGCCGGGACGCCTCGTCCAGGGGCGCGGCCTTCACCTCTTCGAGCAGCTGGCGGATCATGTTGCCGATCCGCATCACCTTGGCCGGCTGCTCGACCAGCTCGGTCACCGAGCGCGGCTGGTCCTCGTCGTCCTCGGCGGCACGCGGCGGACCCTCGACGGCCATACCGTCGGGACCGACGATCAGGACCTTGCCGTCCTCGGTCTGGGCGCCGGTCATCGGAACCCGCTGGCTGCCCTGGCTCTCGCTGCTGCTCTCGCTCATCTCCCCATCGTAGGCGTCTTCAGTTCGCCTTCGACCTGTGCCTCCGGACGGCGTCGCGGTTGGCGCAGGCCGGACTGCAGTAGCGCTGACGACCACCCCGGGACAGGTCGGCGTACACGTTGTCGCAGCCGTCGGTGGCGCAGCGGCCCAGGCGGCTGATGCCGCGGCCGGCCAGGTGCAGCGCGGTACCGGTGCTGATCAGGGTGGCGACCAGGCGACCGACCGCGACGTCGTCGGGCCGGTAGTGCATGTGCCAGCCGTCGCCGGCGTGGTTCGTGAGCCGCGGGTGCTCGGTGTACTTGGCGAGCATCTCGTTCGCCAGTCGCACCCGGGTCTGCTCGTCCGGCGCATCCACCACCCGCAGC
The DNA here is from genome assembly GCF_042657745.1 of Kribbella qitaiheensis. Taxonomy (GTDB): domain Bacteria; phylum Actinomycetota; class Actinomycetes; order Propionibacteriales; family Kribbellaceae; genus Kribbella; species Kribbella qitaiheensis. The sequence goes on from NZ_JBHSKE010000006.1 coordinate 581,488, forward strand.
CACTCGTCTAGTGCCACCCGTACGGCGGCGAGGTCGGCGGCGGTGACTCGCCGGTCCCGGACCAGGCGGCTCTCGACGCCGCTCTCCTCGCAGCGATCGGCCAGTTCGTCGGCGGTGGTCGCGGGGTTGGTGACCAGGTTGACGGCCAGCAGGACCGCGTCCGCGCCGTAAGGGTTGAGATGCACAATGCCATTACATCATGATGGGCGCATGACCACCAGACAAGAAGTTCACCGGCACAGTTGGAGGGTGGCGTCCTCCCACCCCGTCAGCGAGGGACTGATCAGCTACCAGCAGTGCGCCTGCGGCGAGTGGCGAGTGACCAGTACTCCGCTGCACCCCGTCGCGCACCCTGAGTTGGCCAGGGTCTCAGCGCAATTCGATGCCTAGGGCAACCAACTGGCTGCCCTAGGCAATACGGGCTGAGGTCAGTCCACCCTGCGGACCATCGGCAGTCGCGACCTGGTCAGCAACCAGGCCAGGAGTCCGGCGAACAGCGGCACGACGATCACGATGCCGCCGATCTCCTGCCACGGCACCATGAAGCGCGGCGAACCGAACGCCGCGTGCGCGGTGTAGCCGTACAGCGCACCGATGCCGACCCCGAGCACACAACCGAGCTGGCCGAGCACCCAGGCCTGCGCGGCAGCCAGGTTTCGGCGGCGTCGCGGCGGCGCTCCGACCGCGGCCAGGGTCGCGAGGTCCGCGCGGCCCTCCGCCGCGGACAGCGAGACCGAGATCGCGACACCGAGCAGAGTGACCACCGTCGCGGCACCGATCAGACCGAGGAACCAGAGCCGCACCGGACTCTGATAGCCCTTCTCGATCGTCAGCAGATCGTCGTGTCCGAGCACCTTCGCCACGGCCGCCAGTTCGCTGTCGGTCGGCTCGCGCTTCAGCTCGAACTGCGTCTCGTACAGCCGCACGGTGCCGAGCTTGCGGGCCGCGTCGGGACTGATCAGTGAGGACTGCTGCAAAGCGCTGATCTTCGGTGGCCTCGTGATCGCGACCGCCGCATGGCCGAAGGACTTCTTGCCTTCGTAGTCGTCGTCGGAGGTCACCTTGACCGACCCGCCGGTCAGCATCTCGGTTCGCTGGACGACGATCTTCCCCGCCCGGAGCGCCTCAGCGGCCTGCCGCCCGTAGTCGTCGAACCGAGCGACGTACTCCGGATCGACCACGAGCAGGGGGTAGCCCACCGTGCCCTCCATCCCGGGCGGTCCGATGGCCATCAGGGTGGGCAGGTAGCCGCCATTCGCCTTGGCGTCCGGCAGAGACACCGAGCCGAGGTCGTAGCGAGCCTTGACCGGCAGCAAGCCGGCCACCTTCTCGGCCAGTGGCGGCGAGAACGCCATCGAGCCGTCCGAGCCGTGCTCGAAACGCAGTACGGCGTCGCCGTGTCTCGCGGTCGGAATGTAGTTCTTGGCCTCTGCGGCGATCGCGTTCGAGGCGGCGAAGGCGACTGCCGCCGTGGCCGCGACGGCCATCATGATCGCCGCGGTGGCGGGGCCGGTGCGGTGCCGGTGACGAGCGGCATCCCGCAGGGCGAGCCTCCCGCTGAGCGGCAGGATCCTCGCCAGCCCGGCAGTCTTGGCCACCAGGTTCGGCAGCATCCAGACCAGCGCGATGATCGAGGCGGTGATACCCACCAGAACCATCGCGATCGGGCCGGTCGGCGTGATCGTCACCTGGTCGTCGACGTTGCCGGCGTTCTTCCGTGCGGTCTCGAGTGCTGCCGCCATCCAAACGTTGCCGAGAAGGGTGGACGCGACGCCCGCCACGAGCAGGATCACGGCAGGCTTGCGGAGCCGGCCCGCACCGGCGACCACGGCGAACCGCCCGGCCAGGGCGGCCATCGGCGTCTGCCGGCCGGCGCTGATTGCCGGAACGACCGCCGCCGCGAGTCCCGCGAGCGCTCCGAGCACCGCGACCGCAACGAGGTTCGGCCAAGGGATCTGCCAGCCGACGAACACCATCGACAACATCCGCTCCCACAGCGGCCGGGCGGCGAACACGGCCACCAGGGCCAGCACGACGCCACTTCCCGCGCCGATGATGCCCGCGAAAAGCCCTTGCACCAGGACGATTCGCCGGACGTCGCGAGGGGTGCCGCCAGTCGCGGTGACCAGGCCGAGCTCGCGAGTCTGCCGCCTGGCGCCGACCGCGAACGCAGTACCGGCGAGCAGGACGATCTCGAGGATGCCGAAGCCGATCACCAGCGCCATCACCGCTGTCGCGCCCGCGTCCTGGCCGTTGCTGTACATCGAGGGCGGCGGGTCGACGATGTTTGCTCTTGGCAACAGCAAGGCGCCTTGGCCGATCAGCTTGTCGGTCAACGCATCGGCGTCGGTCGAGTCCGGCAGGTCGACCAAGTACTGAACGCTCGTGGCCTGGTCCGGCTGGATCAGCGGGGTGTCCGGAGTGGCGAACATCGTTCCGGCGTTGGGGTCCTGCAGGCTCCTGGTCACCCCGACGACCGCGAACTTCTGGTCTTTCGCGGTAGTGAGGGTCGCATCCGCCCGCAGTTCGCCGCCGTCGAGCAGGTGGAGGTACTTCGCCAGGCTCGGCGAGATGGCGACCTCGTCTGCCTTGGCGGGCATCCGTCCCTGGTCGAGCTTGAAGGTCTCGTCGGTCAGCGGATTCTGGCCGTCGCCGGCAGTGAGGGCGACGCTGGTGTTCGTCTCCGGCCCGTGCACGTCGACGGTGTTGCCCAGGATCAACGGCCGGGCCACCTTGCTGCCGGGCGGCAGCAAGGTCAGCGGATCGACCTTGGTGGGGTCGCGATCCGGCTCGTCGATCCCCGGAGCCGGCCCTGGCTCCCCCCAGTCGAGTGAGGGCCGCTCCGATAGCGGGCTGGACTTGCTGAACGGCGTCACGGTCAGCCGGGCGTCCGCCTGGCCGATGGTGGTCTTCGCGAGCAGTTCGCCAGTCGGGTTGGCGGCCTTGTCGATCAGGCCGATCCAGGACGCCGCGAGCACCGGTACGCCGATCAGGGCCGCGACGAGCAGAGTTCTCCCCAGCGAGCGGCGGATCGTTCGACGGGCGATCCGCAGCGGTGGGCCCCAACTGGCCATCAGTGGGTCTCCAGCAGGATTTCGGCCTCGGGCAGCGGGCCGGACTGGCCTACCAGGACGCCATCGCGCAGGTAGACGACGCGGTCGGCCCAAGCGGCGTGCCGGGCGTCGTGGGTGACGAGAACCCCGCCGATGCCGTGCTGGTCGCACCGGTCGCGGAGAAGCTGGAGAACCGCCTCGCCGGTGTCCGAGTCCAGCGCGCCGGTGGGCTCGTCCGCGAGAAGGAGCCGCCGCTCGCCGACGATGGCCCGGGCGATCGCCACCCGCTGACGCTGACCACCTGACATGTCATCCGGAAATCGGTCCGCCAACTCCGGGATGGCCACCTCCAGCAGGGCCGCCTCGGCGTACTTGTGGGCTGTGCGGGCGCGGGCGCCGTCGAGTTCGAGCGGCAGGGCGACGTTCTCGGCCGCGGTGAGGGCGGGGATCAGGTTGAAGTCCTGGAAGACGTACCCGATCCGCCGCCGGCGCAGGGCCGCCACCGCGTTCGGGCTCAGCGTGGTCAGGTCGTTGCCGTCGACCAGGATCTCGCCTGCGGTCGGCTGGTCGAGTCCGCCCGCACAGGTGAGCAGCGTGGATTTGCCGGAACCGGACGGGCCCATCACGGCGACGAGTTCGCCGGAGGCCACCGCCAGGTCGACGCCGCGGAGTGCGTGGACGGCCTGTTCGCCGCTGCCGTGCACCCGGGTGAGATTGCGGATGTCCAGGATCGTGCTCATCGTTGCGCCCCCAGTTCGTGATGGTTCTGCCCGGTCGCCTCCGGCGTACCGGTTGGTTGGTCTTCGGTGCCGGTGGTACGCCGACGGCGGGCGAGCATCGCCTCGCAGTGGTCCAGCCAGCGGATCTCGGCCTCGGCCACGAAGATCATCGACTCGAGCACGAGCAGCCAGGAGATGTCGCCGTCCCGGCTGCCGCGCTTGAGCCGGGTCAGCTCCTGCAGCGACTCCATCGTCGAAGCCCGCTGCCGCTGCACCACCGCGGTCACGTCCACCCCCGGTACTGCGAGCGCGAGGGCCAGCTTGATCGCCAGCTCGTCCCGCGGCCGCGACTCGCGCGTCACCGGCGTCTGGAACCAGCTCGCCAGCTCGGCCCGCCCGGCGTCGGTGATCTCGTACCGCGACCGCCCGTCGCCGTCGCCCTCGCCACTGGCGGGCTGGACGAAGCCGTCCCGTTCCAGCCGGGTAAGGGTCGTGTAGACCTGCCCGATGTTCAGCGGCCAGGTCGACCCGGTCGCTGCCTCGAACTCGCCGCGCAGCTGATAGCCGTACTTCGGCTCCGCTCGGAGCAACGCCAGTAGTCCGTGCTTGATCGACATGAATACTGAGTATGCATACTCAGTATTCACCGGTCAATGGGGTTTGCTCCCGGGCTGAGAGGTCAAGGAGTGAAGAGGCGGGTGAGGTCGTCCTTGCTGTGGAAGTAGTACTGGACCTGGGCGAGGGAGATCCCTGCCGCCGCAGCGACGCTGCGCATGGTGGCGGCCTCGAGTCCGCGTTCGGCGATCACGTCGATCACTGCTTCGAGCACGTGCACGCCACGCCGACCCCGCTGTGCCCCAGTCATGTTGCTGACCGTAGCGCCCCGCACGCTCCGGTACTTCGAACGCGGCGCGGGCGGCGAGGCGCAGTACCGACTGATGCCTTGCGCAACTAGTACTGAGCTAGTCCTCGCGGACCAGGCGGCGGACGAGGCGGGCGGTGACGGCGTCGACGTCGTAGCGGCGGCCGGTGCCGGGGGTGAGTTGGTCGAGGACGAGGCCTTCGATGGCGAAGTGCAGCAGGCGGACCTCCTCGGCGTCGCCCGGCAGGCCGGCCTGGACGTGGAACGAGACGTCGGTGTCGAACCCCTGCTGCAGCGTGCGGGACAGGATCTCGTTCAGCCCCGGGCGACGGGCCGCCTCCAGGCGCAGCTCGAACAGCGCGAGGGACAACTCGGGTCGCTTCAACAGCCGCTCGACGATGTAGTGGACGTAATCGACGACGAGCTCCACGGACGGCTCGCGCTCGGCGAGCGGGGCCAGTACTGCGTCGTCCGGTGCGAGCCGCTCGAAGATGCGCTCGCCGAGCGCGCCGAGCAGGGCGTCGCGAGTGCGGAAGTAGTTCGAGGCGGTGCCGGCCGGGAGTCCGGCGGCAGCGTCGACCGCGCGGTGGGTCAGCCCGCGGGCGCCCGACTCGGCCAGGACGGCCAGGCCCGCGTCGGCCAGTTGGGTGCGGCGTTCGGGGTTTCTCGGCATGTTGACAAGGCTAGCAGCTATCCACTACAACTGTCGTACTCAACCACAACAGATGTAGTAGTCGGGAGTCAGGATGTTACCCGCAGCATTCGGCGCGACGGTCGTCACCTCGCGTCCGGCGGAGGTCGCCGCCTTCTACCAGCAGCACTTCGACCTGCAGATCACCATCGATCTCGGCTGGTTCATCTGCCTTCGCCGCGGCGAGGCGGACTGGGAATTGGCGATCTCCGAGCGCGGCCACCCCTCGGTGCCGGCCGCGGTCTCGGCCACGAAGGACAGCACCAACGTCTTCGGCTTCGTCGTCGAGGATGCCGACAAGCTCGCGCAGACGCTCACCGAGGCCGGCTTGGAACTGGAGGGCGAGGTGATCACCGAGCCGTGGGGCCAGCGGCACTTCTACGTCCGCGACCCCGAGGGCACCTGGCTCGACGTGATCCAACTGGTCACGCCGGACCCGGAGTGGCTCGCCGCCAACGTCCCCACGGCGCAGTAACAGGTGCGGCGCGGTGAGGACGTCCGCGGTGAGGAGGTCAGAGGGTGAGCAGGACCTTGCCGATGTGACTCGACTGTTCGAGGGTCTCGTGGGCCTGGGCGACGGCTTCGAGCGGGAAGGTGCGGTAGACGATCGGCCGCACCTTCTTCGCCTCGACCAGCGGCCAGACGTGCGCGACCACCTCGGCGAGAATGCCGCCCTTGTCCACCACCGACCGGGTCCGCAGTCCCGTCCCGGTGACCACGCCGCGGCGGCTCATCAGCCGGCCGAGATCCAGTTCGCCTTTGGTGCCACCCTGCATGCCGATCACGACCAGCCGGCCGTCGAACGCCAGTGACTTCACGTTGTCCTGCAGGTACTTCGCGCCCATGATGTCGAGGATCACGTCGGCGCCGGCCTTACCGGTCGCCTCGCTGACCACCGAGGCCCATTCGGCTTCCTTGTAGTTGATCGCCACGTCGGCGCCGAGCCGCGTGCAGAACTCCATCTTCTCCGCGCTGCCGACCGTGCAGAGCACTCGCGCGCCGTGCGCGACGGCGAGCTGGATCGCCGTCGTACCGATCCCGGAGGAGCCGCCGTGCACCAGCAGCGTCTCGCCGTCCTTGAGGTGCGCGGCCATGAACACGTTCGACCAGACCGTCGCGACCGCCTCGGGCAGCGCGGCCGCGCTGACGAGGTCCAGGCCGTCCGGCTTCGGCATCACCTGCGGCGCGGGGACGACCACCTTCTCGGCGTACCCGCCGCCCGCGAGCAGCGCGCACACCTCGTCGCCGACGGACCAGTCCTCGACCTCCGCGCCGACCTCGGAGATCGTGCCGGAGACCTCGAGCCCGATCGTGCCGGGCGCACCGGGCGGCGGCGGATAGTAGCCCTGCCGCTGCAACAGGTCCGCATGGTTCACGCCGGCGGCGACCACGTCGATGACGACCTCGTCCCGTGCCGGGATGGGATCCTCGACCTCGGCGACCTTCAGGACCTCGACGCCACCGGCACCCTCACAAACGACAGCTCGCATGATGGCCACGGTACTGCGTTGCCCGCGCTGCCCCATCGCTCGCCCGTGTCGGTCCGGGTGGTCAGCTCCGGGCGATCGCGGCCAGGTCGCCGGCGATGCTGTCGAGTGGATCGACGGTGCCTATCGACTTGAACCAGTCCCATAGTTCCAGCGAATGGTAGAGCCGGTAGAGCATGGACCGTTCGCGCCAGCCGGCCGGCAGTTCGCCGTACCCGGCGACGAGCCCGGCCAGCTTGTCGGCGTTCGACCAGATCGAGTAGCACTCGGTCTTCGCGAGGTCCATCAGCGGATCGGCGGCGATCGCGTTCTCCACGTCGATGAAGCCGTTCACCTGCCAGGTCGTGGGATCCACGAGCACGTTGCCTTCGTGGAAGTCGTTGTGGCAGAGCGTGGGCGTTGTCGCGGCTGCGAATAGCCCGGCGTGCTGTTCGACGTACTGGGTGATGTCCTCGCGCAGTACGGGATCGCCTTGCAGTTCGTCGAATTCCTCGAGTTCCTGGCGAACTGGTGCCGCATGTACGCGTCGTTCGTCGGCAGCGGGTCGAGCACCTGGTCGGTGAGATACCCGTACGCCGGTTGCGGGATGCGGTGGATCTTTGCCAGCAGTTGGCCGAGTTGTTCGTAGACGGGTTTCCACTCGGGCGGTTCGGCCTCGGACAGCGGGACGCCGTCGATCTTCGTCAGCACGGTGAACGCGGGGTCGCCTGTCTCGGCGTGCACGACTTGGGGACGCTCGTGCCGAGGTGGTCCGCGAGGAGGCCGTGGACGTGGACTTCCTTGGCCTGGTTCCACGCCCATTCCGGACCGTAGATCTTCACGATCAGCGGATCGGCGGCGGTTCGCCGTACTTCGAAGACGGTGCTCAGCTGGCCGCCGGATCGCGGCACGATCTCCGCGATGTCGCTGCCAGGACTGGCCTTGACGATCATGGCCGCGACGTTTTCGATCACCCGCGCCACCGTAGGCCGGGTGTGCTTGGCCAGCGACCGAATTACCGCTGGTCAGTCGTCGAAGTCGGACCAGGTGTCGACGTCGTCGCCCGCTCGGGTCGGCTCGGACCAGGCCAGGTCGAGCCCCACGAAGAGCCGTCGTACCGACTGGTCTCGCGGATCCCCGATCCGCCGTAACGCGTCGACCAACGCCGTACGCCGGTACGCCGCGGCCAGGCGTTGCTCCCGCCCATCGGTGTCGAGCAGCCCGAACCCGTCGTGCTCGCCGAGTCCCTCGACCAGGCGGGTCACGTCGTCCTGTGTGATCCACGGCAGGTCACATGAGAACACCACGACGATGGGGGAGTTGCCTTTGGCGACGCCCGCGGCGATGCCCGCCACCGGGCCACCCGAAGGTGGATCCTCGAGGTTCCAGTCGACGGCCCGGCTCGTCTGCCGCACCGGGCCGACCACCACCGTGGACGTCGCTCCGATCGTTGCCGTCAGCACCCGATCGAGGAGCGAGACCCCCTCCAGTACGAGCAGCGCCTTGTCCACCCCGCCGAATCGGGTGGACCCACCGCCCGCCAGTACCACCGCATCGAACTCCACCCCTGCAGTCTCCCGTAGTCCACAGCGCCCTGCACTCGACACACTCCGCGCTGCGGACTATGGGGGCTCATTTCTGGGGAAGCATCGCCCGTCGTCGCTCCTCGACCTCGGCCAGCTCCTCCGCGGACATCCCGTCGCGCCACTGTCGCCGGGCCTCGTCGGCCGCCGCGCGCTCCTCCGGCGTCATCGCCTCCCACGCCTGGCGACGCCGCTCGGACATCTCTTCCAGTTCTTCTACCGTCAGTGCTCGTCGCATCGCGGTCATCCCTTCGATCAGATCGATCAACTTGTCTGTGGACGGCTCGACCGCCTGGTCGAGGCCGTCCAGAACACCGAGCAGTCGCGTGCGCAGCCGGTTCGCTACTTGGAGTTGTTCCTCCAGTTGCTCGAGTTGCCTGCGGACGAGTTCCCGCGGATCTTCTAGCTCGCCGTCGAGGACCTGGCCGACCTCGGCCAGCGAGAGGCCGAATCCCCTTAGCGCGACTATCCGGTGCAACCTGCGGACGTCGGCCCCGGAGTACAGGCGGTGGCCGGCGGTGGTTCGCTCGGACGGGCGCAGCAGGCCGATCTCGTCGTAGTGATGCAGAGCCCGGACGCTCACCCCGGTCGCGGTGGCGAGCTCGCCGACCCGCCAGGTCCTCTCCCCGGTGTTCAGGTCCTCGGTGTTCATGTTTCGACGCTAGGACCTCACGTGGGGTGAGGTTCAAGTGTGGAGGATTGCGGCACCATGGAGGCGTGAAGATCGCCGTGGTCCAGACCGCCAGCTCGCACGACAAGGCCGCCAACCGGGAGAAGGTGGCGGCCCTCGTCGCCGAGGCCGTGCGGGGCAAGCCCGACCTGGTCGTGCTGCCCGAGGCGATGATGGCCGACTTCGCCACCGAGGGCGGATCCGTCGGCGACCTCGCCGAGCCGCTCGACGGGGAGTTCGTCAGCGCGTTGCGCAAGGTCGCGCTCGAGCACGGCACGGCGATCGTGGCCGGCATGTTCGAGCGGAGCTGCGACGAGGCCCGGCCGTACAACACGCTGCTCGCGGTCGGCGCCGACGGCGACCTGCTCGGGGCGTACCGGAAGATTCACCTGTATGACGCCTTCGGGTACCGGGAGTCCGACCAGCTCACTGCGGGCGATGTTGCCCCTGTGGTGGTGGGGATCGCCGGGCGGAAGCTCGGGTTGATGACCTGCTACGACCTGCGGTTCCCCGAGTTGTCGCGGGCGCTGGTGGATGCCGGGGCGGAGGTGCTCGTCGTACCGGCCGCCTGGGTCCGGGGACCGCTCAAGGAGCACCACTGGACCACACTGCTGACGGCGCGCGCCATCGAGAACACCTGCTACGTCGCAGCGGCTGCGCAGAACGGGAAGAAGTACTGCGGGCTGAGCCAGGTGATCGACCCGCAGGGAGTCGCGGTCGCCGCGGTCGGCGAGGCGGACGGGTTCGCCCAGGCCGAGATCTCTCCGGAGCGGCTGGCCGACACCCGTACCCGCAACCCGTCCCTCAAGAACCGTCGCTTCACCGTCGCGCCACGCTAGGTTCACCCCGGGTCCGCGAGCTTCTTCGCCCGCGGTGATCGGCCGTTCGAGGGGACGCCGCGCTGGCTGGTGAGATTTCGAGGCGGCCGAGGTGGGGTCCGGGTTAGCCTCCTGGGTGTGATGCAGCGGCCGGACGGGTTCGACCTCGACCACCACGGTGATCTGGAGGTCGGTCATGGACTTGTCGATCTCGCAGTCAACGTCCGAACCGGTACTCCGCCGGCCTGGCTGGTCGAGGAGATCGCCGGAAGCCTGACGGACCTCGCGTCGTACCCGAGGCAGGAGCCGGCCCTCGCCGCGGTCGCCGCTCGGCACCACTGCGAGCCCGGGCAGGTGCTCCTCACCGCGGGCGCGGCCGAGGCGTTCGTGCTGATCGCGCGGGCCTTCAAGACCAAGCACCCGGTCGTCGTTCATCCCCAGTTCACCGAACCCGAGGCGGCCCTGCGGTCGGCCGGGCATCTGGTCGACCGGGTGATCCTGCGGCCCGAGGACGGGTTCGTGCTCGACCCGCGGGCGGTACCGGCCGACGCTGATCTCGTGGTGATCGGCAATCCGACCAACCCGACCTCGGTACTGCACCGCGCGGACGACCTACGGGAACTGGCCCGGCCGGACCGGATCCTGGTCGTCGACGAAGCGTTCATGGACGCGGTGCCGGGCGAGCCGGAGTCACTGGTCGGCGCCTCGATCCCGGGACTGATCGTGATCCGCAGCCTGACGAAGACCTGGGGTCTGGCCGGGCTGCGGGTCGGGTACGTCGTCGCCGCCGCCGGGCTGATCGAGCAACTGGCGGCGGTCCAGCCGCAGTGGCCGGTGTCCACTCCTGCACTTGCCGCGGCAATTGCTTGCAGCAACAAACGCGCGCTGGACGAATCAGCTCAGGCGGCCCTGGAGATCGACCGGCACCGGGCCCATCTCCTCGACGGCCTGGGCTGCTCTGCGGGTCTCCCTGGCGGCGCCTCGGAGCACGCGGGTCCGCAGTACGGGATCGGCGGCGGCTCGGGGTACAGGCGGGTGGAGACGTTCGGGGTGGCGCGCGGGCCGTTCGTGCTGGTGCGGGTGGAGGGGGCAGCGGAGCTGCGGGAGGTGTTGCGAGAGCGGGGATTTGCCGTTCGGAGGGGTGACACATTCCCGGGGCTGGGGCCAGACTGGCTGCGGATCGCTGTGCGGCCGGACAGTGTCACGGACGGCTTCCTCAAGGTCTGGCGCGACCTGCTCGGCTGACGTCGGCGATCGCTGCTGAACCGAGGGCTCGCTGTAACCCGCGCAGAGGTTTGAGCCAGATCTACTTTGCGCACAGGGAGTCCACTCAGGTACTCCAGGCAATCCCGAAGGGAGCAGCATCATGGGCATCAACGACGACGACATGACAACCTCGTCCGGCGGAGGCGAAGGCCTTGCCGACGGTGGCGCGACACCCGGTGCGCACGACGGGGGCGCCGATGGAGGTGCGGACGGCGGCGCCGGTGAAGGACCCGCGGACGGTGGCGCTGTGAGCGGTGCGACCGACGGTGGTGCCGACGGCGGCGCGGACGGTGGCGCCGACAGTGGTGCGGAGGGTCCCGCGGATGGTGGCGCCTCACCCGGCGCGACTGACGGCGGCGCGGACGGTGGCGCCGAAGGACCCGCGGACGGTGGCGCCTCGCCAGGTGTCAGCGATGGCGGTGCCGACGGAGGAGCCGACAGCGGTGCCGAAGGACCTGCCGACGGTGGAGCTTCTCCGGGAGCCACTGACGGCGGGGCGGACGGTGGCGCCGGCGGAACCTCCGGGAGTTGATGATTCCCGTGCCGGAAGCCGGGCCGCCGCCGGACGGGCACCCGGCTTCCGATCGCCCCACCTCCGGTCGCTCGGCTTCCGATCGCCCCGCGCTCCGGCGCTGCATCGCGGCTGACCTCGGCGAGTTCAGCAGCTCGTACTGGGGGTCCCAGGCTCTGCTGTCACCTGCCGAGGAGCTAGCGGGTCGCTTCGACGACCTATTCAGTCTGCAGGCCGCTGACGAGTTGCTGTCCCAGCGCGGACTCCGTACGCCGTTCCTGCGGATTGCCAAGAACGGGGCGGTCGTCGGGGACGGGCAGTTCACCGGGGCCGGCGGAGTGGGCGCCGAGATCGCGGACCAGGTCCGAGACGACAAGGTGGCTGCACTGTTCGCCGGCGGGCACACCGTCGTACTGCAGGCGCTCCACCGCACCTGGCCGCCACTGGTCGACTTCGCCACGCAGTTGTCGTCCGAGGCCGGGCACCCGGTGCAGGTCAACGCGTACATCACGCCGGCGGAGTCGCAGGGGTTCTCCGCGCACTACGACGTACACGACGTCTTCGTGCTGCAGGTAGCGGGCGAGAAGCACTGGACGGTGCACGAACCCGTGCATGTGGATCCGCTCCGCAACCAGCCGTGGGCGGACCACTCGTCGGCTGTTGCCGCAGCTGCTCGGGACAAGGCGCCGGTGATTGATGCCGTACTGCGCCCGGGTGATGCGCTGTACGTGCCGCGCGGCTTCCTGCACTCGGCCAAGGCGCTGGGTGGAGTCAGTGCACACCTGACGGTCGGCCTGCACACGATGACGCGGTACCTCCTCGTGCAGGAGCTGGCCAACCTCGCCGCCGAGGAGGCCGAGCTGCGGACTGCCTTGCCGCTCGGGTTCGACCCTGGCGATCCGGCGCAGGTCGCCAAGGTGCTGGGGAAGGTGTCGTCGCTCTTCGCCGAGAAGATCCAGACTGCTTCGGCGGACGAACTCGCCGCACGGCTCCGCCGCCGTACCTGGTCCGGCAACCGACCCGCACCACTGCCGCCGCTCGCCCACGCCGCAGCGATCGCCGCCCTCGCTCCCGGTACTGCGGTACGCCTGCGCGCCGGTCTTCGGTATCGCCTGGTCGCGGGTGATCCGGTCCGGCTGCAGCTCCCGGACCGGACGATCTCGTTGCCTGCAGCAACGTATGACGCGCTGACGCGATTGCTCTCAGGGGACGAGCTCAAGGTCGGAGAGTTGCCCGGGCTCGACGAGGCCGACCAGCTGGTGGTGGTCCGTCGCCTGATGACCGAAGCAGTGCTCGTCGCGAGCACTCCGTGACCCACCCCTCCCCACCCAACCCGCGACCCACCAGCCCGGACTCGCGGCCCGAGCCCTCTCCACCCGACCCGCAGTCGCCGGCCTCGGAGTCGCGATCCGACCCTTCTCCAGTTGGACCGCGCTCGCCTGAATCGGTTTCGCCGTCCGAGGTGCTGAGGTGCGCCGCGTCCGCCGAACTCCGCGGTGACTCTCTGGTCGCCTCAGCCCCGCCGGCGGAGCGCTGGCTCCTGATCGAGTCCCGCACCCCCTGGCCCCGCCAAGCCCTCAACGCCCTCCGACCCGCCGACCCGACCACCGGCCTCGACCTGGCCGCCGAGGTCACTCGCCTGTGTGTTGCTCAGCGATGCCGACCTGCTCTGATCCGGCGCTACGGCCGCACCGACCGCACAGTTCCCCGCCGGTGGGCGATGGTCGACAGCCGTCCGGGCCACGAGTCGATCCGCTGGGGCGACCTCCCCAACGACGACCACCTGCTGAACGTCCTCTCCGGCGCCGACCCAGGAACCCCCAGCACCGAACCCATTTACCTCGTCTGCACCCACGGCCGCCACGACGCCTGCTGCGCCATCCGCGGCCGCCCCGCGGCAGCAGCCCTCTCAGCCACCTACCCGGACGAGACCTGGGAGTGCAGTCACGTAGGCGGCGACCGCTTCGCCGCCAACCTGGTCTTCCTCCCCCACAGCCTGTTCTACGGCCACGTCCCTGCAACCCATGCCGCCACCTTGGCAGCCGAATACAACAAGGGCTTGATCGTCCCCGCCTACTACCGAGGCTCGGCCGCAGTACCCCCACCCGTCCAAGCAGCCCAACACTTCGCCCGCGAAGCAGGCCTCTCCCTCTCCGTAGACGCCCTCCACCCCCTAGCCGTCCACCAACTGGCCCCAACCCACTGGCAGGTCAACCTGGACAACGAGGGTCACCCGCTCGAGGTAGAAGTCACCTCCCACCAAACAACCATCAACGCCGCCTTGACCTGCGCCGCCACCGCCCCCGGCCAAGCCCGAATCTTCACCCTCACCACCCCCATCAAACTCCCCTAGCCACCCACCCCTGACAGGCGGCCGAAGACTGGAGAGTCCGGCCCACGCCTGACCGAGGGATGAGGCTGTCGCCGGGATGGGATGACCCGCACGGGACTCCAAACCGGGACTGCGGACACCTAAGCGGGACCGCGGACACGCTATTCCTAGTTAAAGGTCCCCACTTCTTATCCGAGGTCCCGGCAGGGTTCGGACCCGCCGCAGACGCACGGTCGAGGAGACACCTGGACCGGGGCTGGCGAGTGGACGGGCCGGACCGCCAGCACTCACCAACCACGTCCGACTCCCCGGCGCGCCGCCTGGCGACGCTGGCGACGCCGGGCCGGTGAACTATCGGCGAGGCTGCTGAGTGGTGGCGGTCCGCCGCGCCGAGGTACGCCTACTCCGGGGTGGGAAGTTGGCGGTCGGACGTGTGGGCGCCGTAGTACTCGGATTGGCGGGACATGATTTCGGACATGGGCGTGCCTCGGGGGACGCCGTAGACGGTGCCGGGGAAGTCCAGGTCGCGTTGAACCTGCCAGAGGTCGTCGTGGCGGTCTGGCGAGAAGAGCTGGGCAGGGTTGCCAGCGGCGATCCAGCCGATCGGCAGGACCGTGCCGGGAGCCAAGTGGGAGTTGACGTGGAGGACGCTGTTGATGCGGAGCTCGGCACCTGCGCCGGCCACTGAACCCGGGAAGAGGGAGGCGCCCGTGGCGATGAAGACTTCATCTTCGACCGTGGCGCCATTCACGTGGGCGTGCGGACCGACCAGTACCGAGTCGCCGATCAGCGCGGGATGATCCGCCCGGCCGCGGACCAGGGCGTTCTCCATTACGACGCTGTTGACCCCGAGGCGGACCTCGCCGTTCTCCGCGGTCAGTACTGCGCCGTGCAGCACCCGGCTGCCTTCGCCCAGCACGACGGCTCCGCAGAGCACGGCCGAGGGCGCGACGTACGCGGACTCAGGGACGACCGGTTGCCGGCCGCGGTGTTCGAGCAGCATCAGGAAATCCTCTCGTCGGACATCACCTCAGCCATCCTGTCTCAGTTGTGCTTTTCGTCGGGCGGGTTCTCCACAGCCCGGGCCCTCACTGCCCGGGCGGCCATCGCCCGATCCCGGCCGTCCACATCGAAGGTGGGAGGTTCGGCCGTTCGAACGAAGGTCTGACATGGCAGGTGGAGAACCGCGAGCTACAAAGAGGACATTAGAACATCCGTTCGAACAGCGCAAGCATGGCTGACACGTCAGCGAGCCGCCGACGTCAACCCACCAAAGTCCTTACAAATAAGGCCTTGCAGCGACAAGCAAGGTCAGTCCGGACGACGCACGGCAGCGTTGGGAAGCACCCGCTCCAACCCGACGATCGTCGCAGCGGCCAGGAAGGCGAGTACCGAGATCGCCAGCCACGGAAACTCGTGCTGTACCTCGAACAACTGCGCGAAGAACGCCGGCACCAGCACGCTCGCGAACGTGAACGAGTACTGCCAGTACGACAGATACTTCCCGTGCCCGTTGCTAGGAGCTACCGCCGCAGCCAGCGCGTTGCCCGTCGCCGCATGCAACACATCCGCCGCAGCGAAGACCACCGTCGCCAGAATCAACCCAGGCACCACCAGCTCAGTCGGAACATGCAGCAACCCGGCCATCAGCAAGCCCCAGACCGCCCACAGCACCCCGGCCAGTACAAGCACCTTCGTACGCCGCCGCCGCTCCGTATGCCGCACCACCAACGTCTGCCCAGTAGCTAGCACCACAGACACCGCCGCCAGCAGCACGCCCACGATCCACTTAGGCGCAGGCAGTGCCTCGGACACGTAGACCGGCAGCGCGACGCCCATCAGCATCGTGCACAACGCGAGCACGGTGTTCGCGCCGATCAGTACCAGGAATGCTTTGTCCTTCCGCAGCAACGGCGCAGGCCCGCTGTCGGCCGCCGCAGCCGCCCGGGCCTCGTGCGAGGCGTGCAGCCGCGTCAGTAGGAAGCCCGCAACGAAGAAGGTGACGGCATTCACCGCCATCGCGACCAGGAACGGCCCGTCGCCGCCGATGCTGAGCAGTATTCCGGCCGTCAGCGCGCCGAGCCCGAACCCACCGGCCTGCATCATCCCGGCGAGGCCGAACCAGCGATCCCGGTCGCCGGGATCCGAGATGTCCGACAGCAGGCTGAAGATCGCCGACCAGAACACCCGCTGCCCGGTCGTCGTCACCAGCGCGCAGAGGAAGAGCAGCCACAACGACCGCCCGAAGAAGAACCCGACGAAGGCCAGACCCTGCGCGAACTGGGCACCGATCACCAGGTTCCGCGGCCCGACCCGGTCGATCACCACCCCGACAGCGGCCGGTGCCGCGATCGAGAACATGGTCGCCACCGTCAGCATCAGCCCGGCCGTACCCAGCGGGATCTCCGCGACCCGGACGAAGAAGAGCAGCAGCAGCGGCCCGGCGCAACCACCGCCGAAGGAGTCGATCGCCAGACCGAACAGCAGTGGCGATCGACCGCGGACATTCGGCAGTCCGAAAGACGTGGCTGTAGGCATGGAAGTGACAACCTGCTCACAGTTGGGGGCTTCCGGCCGACGAGAGTAACAAGGGCCGTCCGGAAGCCTCCACTCTATTTCACCCCTGCGGCGCCGCCTCCCGCACCGACACGTGCCGCAACGGCCGCCAGGCGACCGCGGTCGTCACCACCATCCCCACGAACGCGACCAGGAACGGCGCCACCAACCCGAAATTCTGAGCCAGCACGCCGCCCAGCAGCGCCCCGACCGCGGCACCACCCACGGCCGCCAGTGCGTACACGCTGTTCACCCGGCCCATCAGCGCGTCCGGAGTCGCGAGTTGCCGAGCAGTCGTCGACACGATCCCCCACACCACGGCGTGTACTCCGAATACTGTCATCGTCACGCCGGCCACCCACGGATTCCGGGTCAGCGCGAGGATCAGGTGAACGGTTGTCTCGATGACAAGCCCGGCGCGCAGCAGGGTCAGGCTGCCCACCCGCGGCTCGAGGAAGTGGTACACCGGCATCCCGGCGAGCGCGCCGATCGAGGTCCCGGAGATCAGCAACCCGTACTGCGTGTCGCTGAGCCCGAGCCGTTGCTTGGCGTACAACACCCACGTCGCGAAGGCCGCCATGAAGGTGATGTTCATGACGAGGATCGCCAGCGCCAACGTCCGCACCCCCGCGTGGTTCCACAGCCAGTGAACCCCCTCGCGTACGTCGAGCCACAGCGCAGTACGGGCTGTTCCGTCCGAGACAGGCGGGCGGACGCTGACCCGGGACATCAGCGCCGCGGCGGCCGCGAAGGTGACCGCGTTGAGGAGGAACGGGACGCCGGCAGCCACGGCGAACAGCAGGGCTCCGATCGCCGGACCGACCAGCTGGTTGCCGATGGTGCCGGTCAGGTAGAGCCGGGCGTTCGCCATCCCGAGGTGCGCCTTGGGAACAGCGCTGACGAGCAACGCGCCGGATGCATTGTCGGCCAACGTCTCGGCGGTGCCCATCAGGAACAAGACGGCATACACAGCCCACAACGGAGAAGCATCAAGCAGTACTGCGAACCCGAGCGCGCCCAGTACCAAGGCGCGAAAGGTGTCGGCGGCAACCACCATCAGGCGGCGGTCGAGCCGATCGGCGAGGGCGCCGCTGAACAACGCGAACAGCAGCCAGGGGAGTTGCTGGATGAAGGCGGCCGCACCAACGGCGGCGGGTTCATCGCTGATGGAGGCGACCAGCAGCGGTCCGGCGGCGAGCATGGCGCCGTCGCCGAGGTTCGAGATGGCCGCGGCGGGCCAGATCTTGCGGAAGTCCCGCCCGAGCTCGGGTGGGAGAAGAGAAGGACGCATCGACGCTCCAGAGGACTGACGGCAGGCTGGACAGGCGACGCCACTCGACGTCACCGGGTCGCCCGGTCAGAAGCCCTGCCTCAGCGGATGCTGATCAGTGCGCCGACCGGACGGTGCGGGCCATGTCCTCCGATGACCTGGACATCGCTCCCACCTCCTGCCTTCGATGCGGGACGGGCGGTTGCTCCGCTCCATCTCGGCCCAGACCTTACCGGCCGCGACCACCCCGCCGGCACCCATTTCTGCCCTCAGCAGCAAGGT
The DNA here is from genome assembly GCF_042657745.1 of Kribbella qitaiheensis. GTDB lineage: Bacteria > Actinomycetota > Actinomycetes > Propionibacteriales > Kribbellaceae > Kribbella > Kribbella qitaiheensis. Next base: position 599,567 of record NZ_JBHSKE010000006.1, read on the forward strand.
CGCGTCCACCCCCACCGACCAGGAGCGCTATCCTCGACGATCGGCAGCCCGCTCGGTTTCCCGACGGTCCGCCTGGAGGGTTCGCATAGTGGCCGAGTGCGCTGGTCTTGAAAACCGGTATGGCGGGTGACCGTCATCGTGGGTTCGAATCCCACACCCTCCGCGTAATCAGTGCCGAAAATGGCCTCCGACCTGCTGAGCGCGCCCACGCTACTTTCCTGCTGCTAGTCCGGCGGGGTCCCGTGACTACGAACCTGGACCGTTCGTCATCCGATCAGGGTGTCCGGGCCTCCCAGGTCGGCTGTTGGGGGTCGTCGTTGTGCACGATGATGTCGGCGTGGTCGGTCGGGCGGGCTGTGTCGAAGTAGAACTGTTGGGAGGGTATGTAGCGGCTGCGGTAGCGTCGCTCGACCTCGGTGGCGGATCTGACGGGGCTTTGGTCTCGGGTCCGGGCGCGATCCAGGGTCCTCTCGAACGCGGTGGACACGAAGATGCGCAGGTCCCACCGGTCGATCAGTTCCGGGCGCAGGAGGAACACGCCGTCGAAGAGCAGCACGGCGTCGGTGGGTGCCGTCGTGACCGGCCGGGACAGTGCGGTATCCGTGACTTTGTCGTAGACCGCCTGCTGGAACCTTCGGTTTCCGCCCGGGCCCAGCGGATCGAGCAGGACCCGGTGCAGCGCGTCGAAGTCGAAGCTGTCGTGATAGCAGCCTTCGGCAGAGTCCTCGCCGCGCCGATAGCGCTGTGACCGGGGGGTGAGGAAGTCTTCGATCGTCGCGCGGATGACTTGGCGGCCCTGCGCGCGCAGTACGACGGCGAGCTCGTCAGCCAGCGTGGTCTTGCCGGCGGCAGGCGGTCCGTCGACGGCGACCCGCGTCGGGTGTGCCGTCGTGACGGATCCGACCGCCTCGGCCAGGCGACTGAGCAGCTCTTCGCGGGTGCCGTTGTCCATGTTCTGCCGCCGTCCCTGCGTCGTGAATGTCGCGTCGAGCGCAAGAGCCGGTACCCCAACCTTGTCTCCGGCCCTCTCGGTCCAACGTCAGTGGCAGGAACGTAGTGGTTGTCCAACATCCATGGCAATCGATCCAGGCTCGGCGTCAAAGGGCACCGATCCTCACTTTCTGCCGCTAGCCTGTCGGATCCGGAGCGAGGCGTTCGTAGCAGGGGTGAGAGGCGGCCGGAGGAAGGCCGCCGGGACAAGGAGTGATGAGATGCCGCGGTACCTGATCTCGTTCGAGAAGGGCGCGATGGACCACTTCGCCGAGGAGGACTGGCCCGAGGTGGGCAAGGCCTCCCACGCGGTGGAGCAGGAGGCCAAGGACGCCGGCGTGTTCGTCTTCGCTGGCGGGCTGGACTACGAGGACGACGACGTGGAGGCCGCCGTGGTGGCCGTCGACGGGGTGGTCACCGACGGCCCGTACCCGGAGAGCAAGGAGCTCATCGGTGGCGTGATGATCGTCGACGTACCCACCCGGGAGGCCGCCCTGGAGTGGGCCGCCAAGAACGCGGCCGCCTGCCGCTGTGCGCAAGACGTCCGCAAGTTCATGTACGACCCAGAGGTCGAATGAGATCACGTTGACGCGGTAGCTGCTGTCCGATCACCCGGGTCCAGTGGGCCCGGGTGGTGGCCGCCGTCACCCGCTGGTTCGGGTCCGATCTGGTGGCGCTAAAGGGAGGCCAGGACGCTTCTGGCCTCGTCCAAACGGTCCCGCTCGCGCTGCAGGAGAGCGCGACGATCGGTGGCTGCGTCTGCCCGCTCAGTCAGTGTCCGCGCAGCGAGGACGTCCAGCTCCAGCGTCATCCAATCGGCGCAGGCGTCGAGCACTGCTTGGCCATCTCGCCGCCACACGTCCGCTTCGGCCTCGAGCTCGGCAAGACGGGACCGGCTGCTCGCCAGGCCGTTCCGGTACTCCTCGAAGAGGATCGAGTAGACCCGGGCATCCACATCACCGGCGTTGCGAGCGCCGTCGAGTCGATCAAGGTAGGCCTCGTGGTCCCGCGCGTGCTGCCTAGCGGCTGCGAGCCGCTCCCCAAGTTCGGGCAGGGCCACGCCGGCCGCCACCCTGATGCCGACGATCCTGGCCTCGGTGGGCGAGATCTCACCCAGGCAGGCGCGGATCTCGGCGACCTCGAGATCGAGCAGCACCTCCAGCAACGCGACCTGCCGGGACAACTGCTCGGTCAGTCCAGGCAACTGCTTGACCCTGTCCCGGACCTCGACAAAGGGCTGAAGCACCCATGCGCGCAGGTCACCCGACTTCTCAACGGTCCGGGTCTGCACCTCCTTGAACCGTTTCTGCAATGAACCTGAGAGGCCAGACGACCGGTCCGAACCATCGGCCTCGGCCGGTCCTGGCTCGCCAGCGAGGTTCGCTTTCAGGATGGCGTCCACGAGCCGGCCCAACTGCGCCACACGGCTCAAGATCTGCTTCCAGGCCTGAGTTCGCCAGCGGATGTCCACGAGGAGTTCCTGGTCCTCCCGCGCCGCCTCCAGGTCCAGCTCGCTCTCCGCCGGGGGGTGGTACCGCTGGGCGAGCGCAGCAACGGTGTCCAGTTGGGATAGGTACGCCTCGAACTGGGCCGACGAACTGGCGACGAGATCCGTCCACGTGCTGAGCGGGATCCCGGTCTGCTGCTTGACGTACTGGCTGGTGACGCCCTGAACGGCGCGCATGGCGCCCATGATCGGCAAACCGATCATGCCGAATCCGCCCCACTGCTGCCCCAGTCCTCCACCGCCCTGCGTGATCACCTGGAGGGCTGCGCCGACGGCCTCCAGGGTCTCGGAGACGGCCCGGCACTCCGCACTGACCGTGTCGACCGTGCGGTTCAGAGCAGCAAAAGTCGTCCTGACGTTCTCGATCGAAGGTGCCGTGAGGGCGTCGACGCGCTCGATGCCCTCGGTGAGCCCGTAGCTGCCCATCCTCGATCTCCCCCTCACCGCGCTTGCCGCATGCGGCCGCTCATCTTGCGGAGAAGTCCGGGGCGCCCGCTGATACACCGAGCGACCACTGGCGCCGGCCCGGGTTTCGGTTCGCGCAGCTTCTCGTCCGCGCAGGGTGAAGCGCACCGACGGACTCGTCCGTAGCTTGAGATCGTGCTCAAACGAACTGCGCTCGGGTGGCCGGCGATCGCGATGGCCGTGGCCGTCTTCGCCGGCGGATGTACTACGTCCTCGGCTCCACCTGACGGGTCGGCAGCCGAGACCACCCCAACGGCGCAATCAACACAGACGGCCGAGGCCGCGGTCGATCGCGAGGCGATAGAGGAAGACGAACAGACCGCCGTCAAAGCGGTGGACGGGTTCTGGCGTCGTCACTTCGCCGAGCTGTTCGGGGAGCCGTACCGAAGTCCCCGCGTCGCCGGGCCATACATCGGCACGAACGGACCGTCCTGTGGGGGCGAGCCCTCTGTGCCGTTCAACGCCTTCTACTGCCAGCCCGGCGACTTCCTGGCGTGGGACGAGGACCTGATGGCGGCCGGCTACAGCCAGATCGGCGATGCGTGGGTCTACCTGATCATCGCGCACGAGTGGGGCCATGCGATCCAGGCGAGGCTGGACAACGACCTGGTCTCGGTCGCGGCAGAACTCCAGGCAGACTGCCTGGCAGGGGCCGCGCTGCAAGGGGCAGCTGATGAGGGGGTGATCGCGTTCGAGCCCGGCGACAGCGAGGAACTCGCCAACACGCTGGCCGCCGTCGCGGACGACTACCCCTGGACCAAGGAGAGCGACCACGGCAGCGCCGAGGAGAGGACCTCGTCGTTCAACACCGGCGTACGAGGTGGAGTCCCGGCCTGCATCTGAACCCCTGCGGCGACCTCTGTCGCCCTATGAATTGCTGCTGACGTTGGCCTTCATCAGGATCTCCTCGTCGGCCAGCCGGGGGGAACACCCGACGAAGACGAGCGCCGCGCCCGGTACGCCCCAGCCCAGGAAGGTCGCGGTGATACTGGCAGTCAGCGCCTGATTCTCTGCTTCGGTCGTGACCGTCCAGATCCCGGCCATGAGGTGGGCCGACTCGTTCAGCGCGATGCCGATCAGCACATAGCCGACGATGATCAGAACCCGTCCAGCCCGATCGTGGAAGCCACGCCGCCTCCCCGCGCGCCACAGATACGCGCCTACCGTGACGATGACCGCTCCCCAGACAACAGTGCTGGTGGCGTCGGCGCTGGCCTCCGGAGCGCTACCGGCGAACTGGTTCGGCAGCTCCATGGTGTCGAGGACGCGGCGAACGCCCCGCACGATCGTGATCAGGCCAACTGCGATCGTCCCCGCTCCCATGCCCCAGAACAGGGTTTGGGGCTCGGCCACCCGGCGCGAGCCATCCCCCACCATCTCGATCTACCTGCTTCCCCACCAGCTCACTGACTCTTCACCTGGCGGAGTAGTCACCACGTCACGCTGATACAGCCCTACAGCTGGGGGGCGGTGGCCTTTACGCCGGTCAGCAGGTGCTTGAGGACGAGGTTGTAGTGGGCGTCGCTCCCGTAGTTGCCCATTGAGGTGGCGACGCTGATCGTCAGGGGGAACTGGTCGGCGGGGAGGGCTGCCAAGGCGGCAGGGAGGGTTGGTTCGGCGGAGTCGTCGCGGGCGACGGTGAAGGCGGACCAGCCGTAGTTCAGGGCGATGATGCCGCTGAAAGTGGCGACGGCGGCGTCGTCGGTGATGCCTCCGCGGGCGAGGATGCGCAGCGCTTCTTCGCCGATCCGTACTGCGTTCAAGCCCGGGCTAGGGTGGCTGAACAGAGGTGCGACGGCCCATGGGTGCATCGCCAGGAGCCGGCGGTGTGAGCGGGCGAAGGTTCGCAGGTCCTCGAGCCAGTCGTCGGTGGGCGGCGCGCATTCGAAGCGGCCGAGGACTGTGTCCAGGAGTGCGTCGACCAGCAGTTCCTTGGTGGCGAAGTGCCGGTAGAGCGCCATCGCGGACGACTCCAGCTCGGCGGCCACGGCGCGGACGGTGAGCGCCTCGAAGCCTTCAGTGGTCGCTACGCGCTCGGCAGCCTCGACGATGCGGTCGGGGGTCAGGGACCCGCGCGGCCTGCGCTGGCGTTGCTGCGGCGCAAGTGACGTGGTCTGGGGGGTTGACGGCTCCATGTGTACAGCGTACGTTATCTCTCAAGCGTACAAAGTACACAAACTTTTGGAGCATCTGATGATCGTTCGCTGGCTTCCCACCTTCCTCGGTTTCCCCGTCGGCGGCTGGCTCGCTGCCCAGGCCGTCGGATCCGTCCGCGGCCCCGGTACCGCGGCGCTCGCCGGCTTGATCGCCGGCCTGGCCATCGGTGTCGCGCAGTGGCTCGTACTGCGCTCGCGCGGGGCTGATCTCCGCTGGGTGATCTACACGGCGCTCGGCATGACGGTCGGCGGTGCGGCCGCCGCCGTTCTGACCGGCGCAGACACTGACGTGAAGTCGCTCGTACTCACCGGCCTCGTCGCCGGAGCCGCAGTGGGCGTGGCCCAAGCCACCCTGCTCGCACGCAGTCTTCGGGCCGGGATCGCGTGGAGTGCATTGGTGAGCATCGCCTGGGGGCTGGGCTGGCTGACTACGGCCAACGTCATCGTCGACGCCGAGAGCGGCTTCATCATCTTCGGCTCGAGCGGCGCGCTCGTGGTGACCGTACTGACCGGTCTGGGAATGCGGTGGTTCCTGGCTGTCGAAACTCCCGCGAAGGTCGTCCCCGCCACGTCGCCGGTCGCTGAAGCCCACCGATGAGCAGCGCCACGGTGACCGGCGTGACGCTGGTAGCCCTGCCGCTGGCCTTCAACGCCGCCTTCGCTGCACTGGCCGCGAAGTTCGAGTACCCCGACATACTGCGCCGCCCGACCCGTGAGGTCCTCGACCGCTTCCGCAGTGGCGGATCGTCCCTGGTCTTGCTGTGGTGGGCCTTCGCGATGACCGCCGTGGCCCTCGCACCCCTTGCTGTTCTTCTTGGCCGCACACTCGATGGCGCCAACGACAACCTGCGCTCCGTCGGCGCCACCATCGGAGTACTGGCCGCGGTCGTGCAGTTTCTCGGCCTGATTCGCTGGCCGTTCCTCGTCCCCTACCTGGCACGCGTTTCTGCCGAGCCCGATGCCGATCCTGCTCGGCGCGAAGCGGTCGACATCGTGTTCCAGTCCTTCAACCGCTACCTCGGCGTCGCAGTCGGGGAGCACCTTGGCTACCTGTTGACCGGCGCCTGGACCGTCCTTGTCGGCGTCGCGCTGACCCAGTCGACGGTCGCGCCCGGCTGGCTCGGGATCCCCGGCATCGTCATCGGCGTACTTCTCGCTCTGTGCTCGCTCGAGTTCGTCGGCCCGTTCGAACAGGCCGGCTGGAAGCTCGCAGGCACCCTCACGCCCATCGTGTACATCGCCTGGTCCTTGTGGCTAATCGCCGCCGGCATCGCGCTGCTGCTCTGAAATCTGTGCTCTGTAAGGGGGTAACGGCAGGAACTCCCTGACGTTCCAGAGTCGGCCTAGCGTGGTGGGTGTGAGCGGCGAGGTGCCGCTGAAGACCTACCGAAAGGCAAGACGTGGAGCTGTTGGCCAAGCAACCGACCACCAAAGGGCCGGCCGAGATGTTCACCGGAGATGTCTGGTTCGACGTCGTCGCGAAGGGCGAAGAACCTTCCCGGCTACGGGCCAACACTGTGCGCTTCAGCCCTGGAGCTCGTACTGCGTGGCACCGTCACACGATGGGCCAGACTCTCTACGTCACCGAGGGAGTCGGGCGCGTGCAGTCCCGTGGGGGCAAGCTGATCGAGATCCGCCCGGGCGACGTCATCTACACCCCGCCGGGTGAATGGCACTGGCACGGCGCAGCGCCTGAGCACTTCATGACGCACATCGCGTTGTGGGAGGGACCCGGTGCCGGCGCCGCCGAGTCCGACTGGGGCGACCACGTCACCGACACGGAGTACCAGGCCGAGCCTGACACTGGCAAGCGCGGGGTTTCAGCTGTCGAGTGAAGTCCAGAAGGCGTTGAGCAAGGGCTCAGGTGGCGGGAGGCACTGGGTTAAGAGAATGGCGGCTGTGTGGCGGTCGGGGTAGTTGAACCAGGTCGTGCCGAGGCCGCCGCCCCAGCCGTAGCGGGTGGGGGACACCTGTACTCCGTAGCCCCAGCCGGCGCCGTCGAGGAAGACTTCGGCTGAGCTTCCGCTGTGCTGGGCAGGTGTGAGCTGATCCGTGGTCATCGCCTGGAACGCCTGAGCGGAGAGCAGCCGGTTCCCCTCGTGCACCCCGCCGGCCAGCATGAACTCGGCGAAGCGTAGGTAATCCGAGGCCGTCGACACCAGGCCGCCGCCGGCGTGCGGGAAGAGAGGGGCCGTGGACCAGTCGCTGCCCTTCGCAGGGTCAAACACCGCCAGCCCGCCCGACCCGTCCTGCGTATAACAAGGCACTAACCGCGCCTGATCCGGTACTGCGAACCCGGTCTCGCCCATCCCCAGCGGCGACAGCACCCGGTCCGCCAGGAGTTCGCCCAGCGGCTGCTCCCCGACCCGAGCCAGCAGCACCCCGAGTACGGCGTACGCGAGGTCGTAGCGCCAAGCCGACCCAGGGTGTTCCATCAACGGGAGCTCACCGAATCGCGCGATCCATTCGTCGGGTCCGACGGCGACAGCGGACGGCAGGGGCGGCCCCATCCCGAGACCAAGGGCATCGGCGGCTTCCGCGACCGGGCACGACTCCACCTCGAACGCGAATCCGAAGCCCATCCGTATCGTCAGCAAGTCCTCGACGGTGATCGCGCGCTCGGCCGGCACCGTCTCGTCCACCGGCCCATCGAGCCGGCGCAGTACCCGGCGGTCGGCCAGCTCGGGCAGCCATCGGTCGACCGGATCGTTCAAGGCAAGGACGCCCTCGTCCGCGAGCATCAGCGTCAGCACAGCCACGAGCGGCTTGGTCATCGAGCTGATCCGGAACACCGCGTCGGTGGTCATCGGCTCGCCCTTGAGCGACGCGTCCCCGACCGCCTCCAGCAGCACCTCACCGTTGTCGCTCACGGCCAGCACCGCGCCGGGCGCAGTACCGGGGCCGAGCTGCTCACCGACCGCGGCCAGCAAGCGCTCTGAGGATATGGATGCCATCAGGACCTCCTTGGCGGCCCATCAAACACCACGCCTCGGACAGAACGAGGCAGCGTTGGTCAGGAAGCAGGCAGGGACAAGTGCTGATGGATCATCTTCCAGCCGTCGGGCTCTCGCTGGAACACCCGCGTCGCCCGCGACCAGTTCTCCTCCGAGCCGTCGACCACGATCCGCGTCAGCCCCCAAGCCACTGCGAGATCGTCCCGGGCCTTGACGGTCAGCTCAGGAACGCTCATCTCCACCTTGCCGCCGGTCTCGAGCCCGGCAGCGCAGATCTCCCGGACCGCGTCCTTCCCCTCGTACTGCAGCGGACCGGCGTATTCGTAGGACACGACGTCGTCCGCGATCGCGTCCATCAGTCCGTCGAGATCCTTGGCAGCGGTCTGTTCCGACCACCGGTCATGCACGTCCCGTACTTCGGACTCCGCGACCGCGGGCGGCGTCTCGGCGGAGGGGAACGAGTGGTGCTCGTGGGTCACCACCCAGCGGCCGTCCTCCTTGCGCAGACCGAGCGTCAACCGCAGCCGGTTCGGCGACCCCTCCTCGAACTCCTCCCGTAGACCGCACTTCAGCAACGCGTGGGCGAAGGCGACGTCCACGCCGGCGGTCACGTCCAGCGAGACGAGCTCGAAGATCGCCCCTGACGCCTGCCACTCGAAGAACCCGGGCCAGGTCTCGCGGTACGCGTCGAGTCCCCGGACCCCGTCGTACGGCGGTGGTACGTCGAACATCACGATGTCGCCGGAGTGGTCCTGCAGCACGGTCTCCAGATCGCCCTCGTGGACCGCAGCGGCCCAGCGCTCGATCAGTGCCCGGATCTCCTGCTCGTCGTTGCTCATCAGCCAGTTCCTTCCAGCGGTGAAATGCTCTGTCACCACTAGAACCCGGCTCGGCGCCGAAACTCATCGCCGCGCACGAAACTCATTCCGCCAGCGACGACGGCAGCCCGAAGGAAGGGAAGTCCGCCTCCAGGAACGAGACCACCTCGGCGATCGACGAGCCGCGCAGCCTGATCAGGTCGAGCCCGGCCGGCACGTACCGCCCGTCCGCCCACAGGTAGGTGCCGAACGCGAGCTGCCCGTTCGCCCGCGCCGGCAAGAACCGCCAGCGGTCCTGCAGAGGCCCGTCCACCAGGAACCCGCGGATCCCGTCGTGCCCCTCGAACCACAGCGGCAACGGCGGCATCGAGTACTTCGCGTCGTCCGTCAGCAGTTCCACGATCGCCTCGATGTCCCCGGCCTCCCAGGCAGTGATGTACCGCCGAGCCAGGTCGCGCTGCTCCGCCTCACCGAGCTTTTCCAACGTCACCTGCTGAGTGGAGTCGGGCAGTGCGCCGGACACGACCTTGCGGGCACGCTGCAGCGCACTGTTCACCGCAGCCACGGTGGTGTCGAGCAGGTCAGCTACCTCAGCCGCCGCGAACGCCAGTACGTCGCGTAGTAGCAGTACTGCGCGCTGCAGCGCCGACAAGTGCTGCAGCGAGGCGACGAACGCGAGCTCGACACTCTCCAGCGCAAGCACCCGAGCCTCCGGACTCAACTGCGCAGTCCAGGCCAACCGCTGCTCCGGGTACGGCTCCAGCCATACTGTCTCCGTCTGGGGAGCACTCAGGTCGGTCGGGAGCTCCCGGTGACCCTTGCGCTCGATCAGCGTCAGGCAGCGGTTCGTGGCGATCTTGTAGAGCCACGGCCGCAGCGAAGTCCCCTCGAATCTCGCGAGGTTGCTCCACGCGCGGACCAAGGTCTCCTGCACACAGTCCTCGGCGTCGTGGTCGGACCCGAGCATCCGGTAGCAGTGCGCGTGCAACTCGCCCTGCAGCGGTCCAACCAGCTCCCCGAAGGCGGCCTCGTCTCCACCTCGCGCCGCCTCCAACAGCTCTACGCCTTGATCCACCGCTCCAGTGTGGCGGCTGCCAGGCCACTGTCGACCGCATGGACACATCGCTCCAGCCAACCGGCCAACTGCTCAACCAGCGGCTCACCAGTCAGTCCGACGGTTGCTACAGCCGCAGCTGCATTAAGCAGTACTACGTCCCGCACCGGCCCGGGCTCTCCTTCAAGCACCGACCGGGCGATCCTCGCATTGGTCGCGGCATCACCACCCCGCAGGTCGGACGACGAGCACAGGGGGATCCCCAGCTCGCGCGGATCAACCAGCACCTCAGAGGTAGTGCCGCCGCGAACCACCCACACTCGTGAAGATGTAGTAGTGGTCAGCTTGTCGAGGCCGTCCTCACCCCGGACAACCAAGGCGGAACCACCTCGCGCGGCGAGGACGGACGCGATCACCGGCTGCATCCGCGCGTCGGCGACTCCCACCAACTGGTGTCGCGGATCCGCCGGGTTGATCAACGGGCCGAGCACGTTGAACGCCGTCGGCACGGCCAGTTCACGCCGTACTGCGGCCACGTGCCGCAGGCCCGGGTTGAACCTCGGCGCGAACAGATAGGTGATCCCCGCCGCGGCGACGGCTCGTAGTACTGCCGAGGGAGTGAGGTCGAGCGGGATGCCGAGGTGTTCCACCAGGTCGGCCGAGCCGCCGGTCGTCGACGAGGCGGCCCGGCCTCCGTGCTTCACCACCGTGACACCGGTGGAAGCTGCCACGATCGCGGCCATCGTGGAGATGTTCACCGCGCCAGTCCCGTCGCCACCCGTCCCCACGATGTCGACGAACGGACCTGGGATGGCGATGGGTGTCGCGTGCCGGCGAAGGGCCTCGGCGAGTCCCGCGATCTCCTCCGGCGTCTCGCCCTTGGCCCGCAGGGCGACCAGGAATCCCGACACCTGCGCGGAGGTCGCCGTACCGCCGACCACCTCGTCCATGGCCCACCAGGCGTCGTCAGCCGAGAGGTTGTGCCCATTCAGCAGGGCGGAGATGATCCCGGACCAGGTGCGATCCGCAGTACGGACTGTTGTTTCCATGGGTCATCCTCGGAGTGCTGGGCCCCGACGAGGGTGGTGCGAAAGCAACGGCCGCCTCGTCGAGGCGGCCGGTTGATTCGCGTGAGCGCAGGAGCAGGGGCCGCCTAGTCGGCGGGCCACCAGCTGCTCAGACGCGTGCTCACAGCGGAACCATAGCAAGTCCGTCAGCTGATGAACCCGGTGGCGAGATCCCAGAGCCGTACGGCGTTGGCTGGGTCGAGGGCGAAGGGAGCGACGCCACCGCCGAACATCACGGGGGCTCCGGTCAGCACCTCTGCCTCGTTGCAGTCCTCGAAGTAGCGGCCGCCGATCCCGTCGAGCAGTGGGGAGGCTGCGGCCAGGACGGAGGTCGCCGCACCCTGCTCGACGGTCTTGCGGCGCTCGACCGGAGTACGGAGGCCGCCGGTGTGCTGCTGCAGGTTGGTGGCGATCGCGCCGGGGTGTACGGCGTTGGCGAAGATGCCCTCATCGGACCAGCGCCGAGTCGCCTCGACCGCCAGGAGCGCGGTGGCCGTCTTCGAATCGGCGTACGCGCCGATCGGGTGGTACGGCCGGTAGATCCAGTCGAGATCGTCGAAGACCGGCGGCCCGAACTGGTGCGCGTTCGAGCTGAGCGAGACGATCCGGGCGCCTCCGGCCGCGGCGAGCGCGTCGTGCAGGCCGACGGTGAGGGCGAAGTGGCCCAGGAAGTTGACCGCGAACTGGAGTTCGTGGCCTTCCGGCGTCCGGGTGAGCTCCGGGACGGCCATGATTCCGGCGTTGTTGACGAGCATGTGGAGCGGGCCGTCCCAGTCGGCGACGAAGGATCGGACGGAGGCCAGGTCGGCCAGGTCGAGTCGCGCCACGGAGACGTTCTCGTTGCCGATCGCCGTGGCCGTTTGCTTGCCCGCGTCAACGTTCCGTACTCCGAGCACGACCTCGGCACCCGCCGCGGCCAGGGCGCGAGCAGTCTCGACGCCGACGCCGGACGTGGCTCCGGTGACAAGTGCGCGTTGGCCGGCCAGCTCTACGCCGGCCAGTACTTCGCTCGCGGTTGAGGTGAATCCAAAGGGGGTCATGCTTCGAGGGTGCGTGCCGTGCGGATCCGTAAGAAGGCTCTGTCGACACTGGTACCGGCAGGGACAGGATGAGCCCGCGCGGCGCCTCTACTCTGGAAGCGTGAGCAACCTCGGCGAGTACCTGAAGGTACGTCGCGAACGGCTGCGCCCGGAGGACGTCGGCCTTCCGAGCGGCAGCCGCCGACGCGTACCGGGGTTGCGGCGCGAGGAGGTCGCGCTGCTGGCTGGGATCAGCGTCGAGTACTACCTGCGACTGGAGCAGGGGCGGGACCAGCATCCGTCGGAGCAGGTGCTCGAGAGCCTGGCTCGTGCGCTCCAACTCGACAACGACGCCGAGATCTACCTGAAGAAGCTGGCGAATCCGGCGAAGCCTGCCCGCCGTCGTCCGTCACGCCCCGAGCATGTGAGCGCCGGGGTCAGTGGGCTGATCGACAGTTGGCCGACGACACCTGCGCTGGTGCATGGGCGGTACATGACCACGCTCGCGGCGAACTCCATGGCCATTGCCCTCAGCCCCTTTTTCGCGCCGGGCGTGAACATCTTGCGGGCGGCCTTTCTCGAGCCGGAGATGCGGGAGCTCTACCGGGACTGGGACGAGATGACCGCGAAGGCCGTTGCGTACCTGCGGTCGGTGATCGTGCCGGTGATGGACGACCCGCGGGTGATGGAGTTGATCGGCGAGCTCAGCCTGCACAGCGACCGCTTCCGGACGTTGTGGGCCCGGCAAGACGTCCGCCAGAAGACGAGCGGCCGCACCCGCCTGAACCACCCGCAGGTGGGGGAGCTCGACCTCCACTACGAGAAGCTCGCCCTGCCGGGAGCACCCGGCCAGATGCTGATCACCTACCACGCGGAAGTCGGCTCGCCGTCGCACGAGAAGCTGGAACTCCTTTCCCACTTGGCAATTCCCCGGTCCGACCGCGCCAGGCCGGAGATCGAAGCCGCAGCAGAGTGAGTGGTGTCGGCTTGTTGGATTTCAGCGGTAGCCGCGGATGTAGTCGATGACGAACTCCGGAGTCGGCGGTTCGCCGATCGACCCGTCCGGGAAGTCGAAGGCCGCGACCATCAGCTGCAGCGGATACGCCGGCGGCTGTGGACAACTGCGGATCAGGTGGCCGTCGACGAAGAAGTCGGCGCGCTCGGCGGACCACTCCACGCCGTACAGGTGGAAGTCGGTGATGTCGATGGGCAGCCGAACGGCCTTGAAGTTCTCCTTCACCGCAGGGTCGCGGAACGGGTGCAGGCCCATCCCGACGGCGGTCGACTTGCCGGGCACGATCGCGTTGCCGAACATCTCGGTCACGCAGATCTCGGCGCAGCGCTCCGGGCGGTCCTCCAGTCCGACCATCCACAGGGCGACCATCGAGCGAGGCGAGACGACGCCCCGGGCGCGGAGCTCGAGGTAACCGCCGTCCGGGGTCCAGCCCCAGAAGGGCTCCTGCTCCTCGCGGACGACCAGCCCGTCGCGGTACGGCTGCTGACCGATCGTGCTGCCGACCGTCCCGGAGAAAGTTGCCCGACTGGATCCCAGACACCCGCATGGGCGGCGAGTGGTCGTTCTCGCACCACAGCGCGTGGCCGGGCGGAATCGTCAGGTGCAGGCAGGAGTCGCGCAGCTCGTACTGCGCTGCCGTGGCCGCGCGCGAACTCCAGTGCGGCAGGTAGTGCGGCAGCCAGACGGCCGGGTCCAGCTCCGGACCGTCGAAGTCGTCCTCGAAGACCAGTCGGCGTTCGGCCATGGACCCATCATCGGCGCGCGGCCCCTGGCTGTCACATGATGGGGCTCTGAACCGTCAAGGTATTGACGGATCGCGACGGGAGATTGTGACCAGTGGACCAGCACGACCAACTCGCGGAGAAGTTCGAGGAGAACCGCACGCAGTTGCGCTCGGTTGCGTACCGGATGCTCGGTTCGGTCAACGAGGCCGAGGACGCGGTGCAGGAGGCCTGGCTGCGGCTGAGTCGATCCGACGTCAGCGAGGTCGCGAACCTGAGCGCCTGGCTGACCACCGTGGTGTCCCGGGTCTGCCTCGACATGCTGCGCACCCGCAAGTCCCGGCGTGAGGACCCACTGGAAATCTTCGTCCCCGACCCGATCGTGAGCCCGCTGGATCCCGAGGAGGAAGCCGTCCGCGCCGACTCGGTCGGGCTGGCGATGCTGGTCGTGCTGGAGACGCTGGCACCGGCCGAGCGACTCGCGTTCGTGCTGCACGACATGTTCGCGCTGAGCTTCGACGAGATCGCCGAGATCGTCGACAAGTCCCCGGCCGCGACCCGCCAGCTCGCCTCCCGCGCGCGCCGCCGCGTCCAGGGCGTCCCGGTCAGCGACGGCGATGTCGGCCGGCAGCGCGAGGTCGTCGACGCCTTCCTCGCCGCCTCCCGCAGCGGTGACTTCGAGGCCCTGCTCTCCCTCCTCGACCCCGACGTCGTACTCCGCGCCGACGCCGGTACGACGCCTGCCGACCCCACCTCACCGGCCGTCTCCAAGCTGGTGCGCGGCGCGCTCGCGGTCGTCGAGCAGGCCCTCATGTTCACCAGGCTCGCGCCCTACTCCCGCCCAGCCCTGGTCAACGGCACCCCCGGCGTTATCACCGTCGTCAACGACCAACTCCTGGGCGTCATGGCCGTCACCACCCACAACGGCAAAATCACCGAAATCAACATCCTCGCCGACATTCCCCGCCTCCAATCCCTCCCCATCCCCGCCTAACCCAGGTACTCCGACCCCATGCGCCTCCTCCGTCGCCGCTCCCACGCACCCCAGGCCCGGCGCGCTCCTGCGTCGCGCCTCATCAGAGCAGCCGTGGCGGCCGTGTCCTGAAGTCACCGGCTCCGGGTCCTCTGTCGCCCACCCCAGTCCCACAGTGCGAGCAGTTCCGGCCCGCACGCGATACCCCGACCCAGCATGGCGGGCGGGCGCCAAGCTCTCCTTGACGCCGCTACGAAGCGTCGCGTCGTTGCGCCTGTGTGCAATCCGGGGGTTCGGCGTCAAGAGGAGCTTGACGAGCTGAGGTGACCGATGGGATTATCCGAACGTTGCGAAAGCAACTTCGTTTCGTTCGTACGGAGGTTGTCATGACTGCCGAACTCCTCGAGTCGCAGACCTACCTGCCCGAAGAGCAGGAGCAGATGGCGACGATCGCGAGCTTCCTTGACGCCCATCACAGTAAGACAGGCGAACGGCCCGAGCGCCGGTACTTCCTGGCGGGTGCTGAAGAGCACGACCAGATCGAGGTTCCCGAGGCGCTTCACAGGGTGCTTGTTCAGGCCGTGGCGGCACTCCGCGCGGGAAGAGCCATAACGATCTCGCCGACAATGCCGAAGCTCACGACTCAGCAGGTTGCAGATCTGCTCGGCGTCAGCCGGCCCACGGTGGTTCGCCTGATCGATAACGGCGAGCTCGCCTCCGAGAGGATCGGAAACCGTCGAAAGGTGTTGCTCAAGGACGCCCTGACTTACCGCGACGCGCGCCGGCAGCGGCAATACCAGGCGATTGCCGACACGTCAGTCGACGTGAGCGAGGACGAGGATGCCGCGGTAGTGAACGACAGGCTCAAGAGGATCCGGAAGCAGCGGGCCGAGCAGCGGCGGCGAAGCGCCAATCTCTGACAGGATCGAGGAGTGTTCCCCGCACTCCTCGATACCTGCGTCCTGTGGCCCAGCAAGCAGCGAGACTTCCTGCTCAGCCTGGCCGTCGTAAACCTCTATCGACCGCTATGGAGCGCCGCGATCCTCGAGGAGCTGCAGTACTGCGAGATCGAGAAGCTCACTGGGAAATATGGGATCCCGCAAGCTGAGGCGGAGTCCCGGGCTGCTCGCCTCATCGAAACGATGCGCGACCACTTTGACGACGCCGAGGTTCAGAACTGGGAGCCCTACGACGGTACGTTCGGGCTCACAGATCCCAATGACGAGCACGTGATCGCTGCCGCGGTAGCAGGTCACGCCGGCGCCATCGTGACCGACAACTTGAAGCACTTCCCACCCGACAAGGTCCCGCCGGGCATCCAGGTCATCGCACCTGGCGAGTTCGCCGCGAACACCGTCGCCGTCGCGCCACAACTCGCGCTCCAGGCAGTGACCACCCTCACCGCGCGGTTTAAGAAGCCGCCTATGTCGGTGGACGAGTTCCTATCCGTCCTCCGTGAGAGGTACGGGATGGATGAAGCGGTCGAGCTGATCAACGACGTCCGCTAGGTGAAGGATCCCAGGCCGGGACTAGGAGGCGTAGGTCTTGGTGACCACCTGGTTGTTGGTGGACAGGCGGTGGGTATGGGTCACGAGAAAAGTTTGCCGGAGCGTGTCCATCTGAGGCGATCTCCTTCGACGTGTTGGTAGAGACCAGACACGGCTAGGGAGTTCGACATGACCACGCAGGCGATTTCCACCCCCGACGTCACCGGTTGCGATGTCGTGGCCGGGCTGCTCGGAGCCGGCTTCAACGGTGCGATCCACCGGCCCGGCGACGCGGAGTACGACGTGCAGCGACGGTCGGTGATTCCGACGGTCGACTCGCGGCCGCTGGTGGTCGCCGAGGCGCACCACCGGACCGACGTACAGGCGGCCGTGCGTACGGCCCGGGAGTTCGGCCTACCGCTCGCGGTGCAGGCGACCGGGCACGGTACCCGGATCCCGGCGGACGGCGGCATCCTGCTCAAGACCTCGGCTATGACGTCCGTGCTGGTCGATCCGCAGCGCATGATCGCGAAGGTCGGCCCGGGCACCCGCTGGGGCGCTGTGATCGATGCGGCGGGCGAGTTCGGCCTGGCGCCGCTCGCGGGTTCGTCGCGGGACGTCGGCGTCACTGGCTACACCCTGGGCGGCGGACTCGGCTGGCTGGCCCGCAAGTACGGGTTCGCGGCCGACAGCGTGATCCGCGCCGAGGTCGTCACCGCCGACGGCCGGGTCGTCACCGCCAGCGCGGACGAGCATCCGGACCTGTTCTGGGCGATCCGCGGTGGCAGTGGCAACTTCGGCATCGTCACCTCGCTCGAGTTCCGCCTGTACGCCGTTCCGGTGGTGCACGCCGGCATCGTGTACTTCGGGATCGACCGCGCGGCCGAGACGCTGAGGTTCTACAGCGACTGGTCCGCCACCATCCCGAACGAGCTGAGCACCGCGATCGTCCTGACGCGGATCCCCGACGCGCAGGCGTTCCCCGAGGCCGTCCGCGGCACCCGTGCCCTAGCGATCAAGGCCCTGTACTCCGGTGAGGCCGACCTGGCTGAGCACCTCCTCAAGCCGTTGTTCGAGGTGGCCGGGCCTGTGCTGGCAGGCGAACTCCGGACGATGCCGTTCGGGGAGTCCGCGATGGGCGGCACCCCGGCTCGGTACCTGGATTTGGTCGATACGCTCCCGGACGACCTGATCGACGAACTCGCCCAGCTCACCGGTGACTCGGCGCCGACCGTCGAGATCCGCCACTGGGCCGGCGCGATGGCACACCCGGGCCCGGGCGCGGGACCGGTCGGGCACCGCGACGCGACGTACTCCGTGATCATCGACCAGGAGGTTCCCGACCTGGCTCCGGTACTCCGGACGACCGGCCGGACCTTCGTGAACTTCCTGGCCGACCCGGCGCGCGCCGCGACGGCGTACGCGCCGGCCGATCTCGACCGGCTCCGCTCAGTCAAGCGGGCCTACGACCCCGACAACTTCTTCCACCTGAACCACAACATCCGCCCAGCCTGACGAGACCTGCTGACGACGCGGAACGGCCCGGACTCGAAGATCGAGGCCGGGCCGTTCCGTGCGCGATGCTCAGGTGGTGAAGAGGTGTTGCTCAGGCGGTGCCGGAGTTGCCGTACACCGTGACGTGCACGTGGTCGTAGTGGTTCGCCGTCGTGCTGCCACGGTCCTCCATCGCACGCCAGCCTTCGCTGCCGCGCTGGACCGTCCAGATGTGCTGCTGCCAGATCAGTTGGCTGACGCCCATGGCCTTGCTGTTGGACTTGAGCCAGTCGGCGATCTCCTGGCCCGTCTGGCCCGTGACCATGATGTCGAGCGCGTGGCCGCTGGAGTGCTCGCTGCCGCTGTCGCCGCTGCGGAGCCCGCCGTACGAAGTGACGGAGGGGAACAGGTGGCAGATCGCGCGGTGCACCCGGATCGCGTCGGCCGTCAGGCCGGACTCGACGCTGGAGCCTGACGCGCAGGCGGCCTGGGAGGGGGTGCCGGCAGTGCTGGTCGCGGCCGGCTTGGTCGCCGCTAGGTACTGCGCCTTGACCCAGCGGGAGACGCCGTCGCGGACGATCTGCGCCCAGATGCCGTCGATCTCGCCGGTGACGGAGACCTTGCTGCCCTTGTCCAGCACCGTCAGCAGGGTGCCGGTGCCACCGGCCGTCGACCAGACGTTCACGTCGGTGGTGGTGTATTTGCTGCCGATGATCTTGAGCGGCTTGACGACGGCCGCGGCGCGGGTCTTCGCGGAGGTCGGCTTGGGGATCGGTGCTTGTTTCTTGAGGTGCTTCGCGACCGGCGGCGCCTTGGGCTTAGGAGCCGGCGCCGGGGTCGGGGAGAGGTCGAGCGAGGGGCGGAGGGCGTCCCGGCTGGTTTGCGTCTCACGCTGCAGCTGCAGGGGCGAGCTGGCGGTAGGCGCATCCGTCGCGGGGGCCTGATCGGCGGAGAATGCTCCTGCCGACCCGGTGGCCAGGAGGGCCACCGCCGCACCGGGTATCGCAACCTTCACGATGCCGGGGCGGATCACCTTCGGGCGCGGTTGACGGTGCCGCGCCTGTCTATGCCGTCCTTCAGCCACTTGGAGAACCACCCAATCTGCCGAGATCAAAACGTTATCGACGCGGAGGAGTCAAGCACACATCCCGGCGGGTCTCACAACTGGCGCCCACTTTTAACGTATTGCGAACATGGCGCACGCTCAGCGGCATGTGCACCGGCCACTGAGCGTGCGGAGGTCGGCACGCTCACTAGGGGTGCTCCGCACGCTCAACTTGATGGCTCTGCACGCTCAACCGGATGGGTGCTGACGCTCAGCCGGATGAGTCCGCGCGCTGAGCGTGATGCGTCCACATGCTGGGCGTGGTGTGATCTCGGCAGCGGCGTGGTTGGCCGCGCTCTGCTTGACTGCGGCTCATGAGCGACCTCGGATTCAGTGTCGACGCGGGGCCCGTCGCGACGCTCGTGATCGACCGGGTGGACAAGCGCAACGCGCTCACCCGGGCGATGTGGGAGGTGCTACCGAGCCTGCTCGCCGACCTCGCCGCCGACCCGCAGGTCAAGGTACTGCAGGTCTCCGGAGCCGGGCCGACGTTCTCCCGGACACTGCATCGGCGGCGGCCTGGAGATCGCGGTGAACTGCGACTTCCGGTTCGCCGCCGAGGATTCCACCTTCGGCGTGACGCCCGCCCGGATCGGAGTGGTCTACCCGCCGGCCGCGATCAAGGTGCTGCTCGACCTCGTCGGCCCGGCGACCACGAAGTACCTGCTCTTCAGCGGCGAACTGCTCGCCGCCACCGAGGCGTTATCCAAGGGCCTGGTCGACCGTGTCCTCCCGGCCGCCGACCTCGACACCGAGGTAGCCACCTTCGCCAGCACCCTGGTCTCCCGCTCCCAGCTGACAATCCGCTCGGCCAAGGAGACGGTCAACGCCCTCCTGTCCGGCGAAGACCCCAACCCAGCCGCCCTCAAGCGCTACCAGGAAACAATCACCACCGGCGAACTCCACGAAGGCACCAAAGCCTTCACCGAGAAACGCCTTCCGGTCTTCCCGTGGGCCAACTGACACGCGCCTGACTCGCCGGTACGCCGGGTGAGCTGTGGCTGCCGTGGGTGCTCGGAGATCGCTGCGATTACTGACGATTAGGGGTGGGCACTGGAGTCGACGGCCGCCAATTCCGCCCGGCGGCGTACTCAGAAGGAGGGCTTCATGCTCATTCTCGGACTGATCCTGCTGTTGCTGGGATTCTTGTTGAGTGTCCCGGTCCTGTGGACCATCGGCATCGTCCTGCTCATCATCGGTGCTGTGCTGTTCCTGTTGGGATCGACCGGTCGTGCTGTCGGGGGACGCCGACACTGGTTCTGATCGTCTGAGGAGACGGGCCCCGCGAGCTTCTGGCTCGCGGGGCCCTGTTCTGCTCGTGGGCCGGTTCTGTCGGAGGGGCTGGTTACGATGCGCCGGTATGAAGTACCTCGTGATGATCTTCGGCAATGCCGACGACTCCTGGACCGGGTCCGAGCAGGACCGGCAGGGGTTGCGTGACCTGATGATCTTGAAGGACGAGCTCGCCGCGACCGGCGAACTGGTCAGCGCGGAAGGGCTCACCTTTCCCAGCCAGGGCAGGATCGTGCAGATCCGCGACGACGTGCGGGTCGTCACGGACGGGCCGTTCGGCGAGGCCAAGGAACAGATCGCCGGCTTCTTCATGATCGACACCGACGACGACGAGCGGGCCCAGCAGATCGCCGCCAAGGTCTCCGCCGTGGTCGGCGACCGCGTCGAACTCCGCGGCACAGTCCTCACCGCGCCCTAACGCCTTCAGCACTGGAGACCTCAGCACCAGCGGAGGATCACTTCGGCGAGGGCATCCGGCCGGGTGATCATCGGCCAATGCCCGCTGGCGATCGTGTCGACGTCGAAACCAGGTGTCTCCGCCGGCTCACCTGGATCGTTGGCGCACGCAACGTACGTCCTCGCCACCTTCTCCACCCCGCTGAGATCGACCGGCGCCGGATCGGTGTACGTGCCGATCGGCTGCGCGGTCCCGCGCGCCCGCAGGTACTCGCGATCCTCCGGAGTCAGCCCGTGGTCGCCGAACACCAGATCCAGCAGCGCATCCGTCATCACCGGGATCTGGCCATTCACGACGGTCTGCCGGATCGCCCCCTCGGTCTCCGGCCCCGCCACCTCGAACAACGTCTTCCCCGCCACCGGCAGCACCCCGCCGATGTAGACCACTCGCGCGATCCGCTCCGGGATCCGGCTCGTCGCGATCGTCGCCGGAGCACCCGCGTACGAGTGCGCTACCAGCACCACGTCCCGCAGGTCGGCGTACTCGATCGCGTGCACGATGTCGTCCGCGTTCAGGTTGAGCGTGGTCTCGGCGGAAGCCAGGTGATACCTGTCGCCGGTCCCGGTCAAGGTCAACGGCAGCGCCCGCTGCCCGGCTGCCTCGAGCAGCGGCGTCACCTTCTCCCACGCCCAGCCGCCGAGGAACGAACCACCTACGAGGACGATCATCTGCTTGCTCCTTGTGTCGTTCGGTGCCTTACACCGAGCAAGCTACTGAGGATTGTGGACAGGTTTTGCCCTGTTTATTCTCGAGTTGTGTCCAGACCCGCAACTCGCGTTCTAGCGCTCCTCGAGCTGCTGCAGGACCGCGGCCTGGTCTCCGCCGACGAGCTGGCCGACCGGCTCCGCACAGACGCCCGCACAGTGCGCCGCTACGTCACCGCCCTCCGCGAGATGGACATCCCCGTCGAAGCGGAACGAGGCCGGTACGGCGGCTACCGCCTGGCGCGCGGATACCGTCTGCCGCCCCTCATGCTGGGCGACGACGAGGCGGTTGCCGTCGCTGTAGCCTTGGCGGCCGTAGGTGATGCCGAGGACGTGACCGAGCCGTCCCCGACGGCTCGAGCCCTCGTGAAGCTCAACCGGGTCCTCCCAACCGCACTACGCGAGCGCGTGAACGCCCTGATCTCCGGTACGTCGGTAGTGGCCGACCGCAGGCCAACCGCCCAACCAGAGCCCGAGGTGGCCCTCACCCTCGCCGCAGCCGTCCGCGCCAAGCACCGGATGCGCATAGAACACCGCCCGTACTCCGGGGAGCCAGTCGTGCGCGAGGTGGACCCGTACGGACTCGTGGTCCACGGCAAGCGCTGGTACCTCGTCGGGCACGACTACCTGCGCCAGGAAGTCCGCACGTTCCGCGTGGACCGGATCGGCCGCGCCACGGAACTCGCCACCCGGTTCACCCCGCCTGACGGGTTCGACGTCGTGGCCCACGTGATGCACGGGCTCACCTTCGGAGCCTGGTCGCACCGAACCGAGGTCTGGCTCGACACCGACCTGGAGACGGCCCGTGCAAGCCTCCCGCTGACTGCGGGAGACCTGCACGAAGGCCCTGCTGGTGGTGTCGTCCTGATGAGCGGTGCGGAGGACCTTGCCGCCATGGCGAGGATGCTGTCCGGCCTGCCGTGGCACTTCGCAGTACGGCAGCCGCTGGAGTTGGCGCAGGCTGTCCGGGCGCACTACGAGTGGCTGGCGACCTCCGTGGCCAACTGCGGGCGATCGGCGGAACGCTTGCCCAGCAAGGCGGTTCCGAGCAGGCCGACTGCGATGAAGGCCCAGCAAGCGGTGAACGCGACCTTGTATCCGTGGACGAGTTCGGCAGGGGACGAGCCGGGCGTGTGAGCGACGGCCACTGCGGAGAGCGCCGCGATCCCGACAGCGCCGCCGATCTGGAACGTCGCATTCTGCAGACCCGAGGCGACTCCGGAGTCCTCGGCGGCGACATCGCTCAGCGCGGCGATAGCTCCGGCCACCGAACCGGCACCGAGTCCCGCCCCGAAGATCGTCAGCCCCCAGAACGCCGTCTCGAAGTACCCCGAATCGGCACTCAGTTGGCTCATCACCGTGCTGCCGATGCCGGCGACCACGAGCGACGCGGCCGCGACCGGGCGGGGGCCGATCCGGGTCACCAAGTTCTGCCCCAGGATGGAACCGCCGACCGCTGCCGCCGCCAGTACCGATGACATCAGGCCGTACCGG
The DNA here is from genome assembly GCF_042657745.1 of Kribbella qitaiheensis. GTDB lineage: Bacteria > Actinomycetota > Actinomycetes > Propionibacteriales > Kribbellaceae > Kribbella > Kribbella qitaiheensis. The sequence continues at coordinate 622,341 of NZ_JBHSKE010000006.1, forward strand.
ATCGCCGAAGTACCGAGTGCCAGCTGGGCGTACTGCGTGTAGATGAAGTTCAGCCCGAACGCGGCCAGACCCCAGGTCATCCCGATCAGATTGCCGCCGACCACTGCACGCGAGCGGAAGAGCCGCAGCGGTACGAGCGGAGCGGACGACCTCTGCTCGACCAGGACGAACAACGCGAACAGCACGGCGGAGAGGAGCGCGAGCAGCGTGGTGCGTCCCGCGGAGGAGGTCGGCGCCTCGATCACGGCGTACACGAGAACGATCAGGGCGGCGGTCACGGTCACCGCGCCGGTGACGTCGAACCCGCGCCGGCCCGGGCCGCGGCTGTCCTTCAGCAGGGTGGGAGCCAGCGCCGCCACGAGCAGGCAGACCGGCACGTTGATGAAGAAGATCCACTCCCAGCCGAGCCCGTCCGTGACCGGCCCGCCGATCAGCGACCCCGCGGTACCGCCGACGCCGCTGGTGGCTCCCCAGATGCCCAGCGCCTTGTTGCGCTCTGCCCCGTCCGGGAACGTCGTCATCACGATCGACAACGCACTGGGAGCCAGTACTGCGGCCGCGATGCCCTGCAGCCCTCGGGCGAACACCAGCGCGTCGCCGGTCCAGGCGAACCCGCAGAGCAGCGAGGAAGCGGCGAAGAGCAGCAGTCCGGCGATGAACACCCGGCGGCGTCCGAGCAGGTCGGAGATGCGCCCGCCGAGCAGGAGCAACCCGCCGAACATCAGCGCGTAGCCGCTCGGCACCCACTGCACGCCGCCGGTGGAGAAGGTCAGTTCGCGCTCGATCGACGGCACCGCGACGAGGACGATCGACGCGTCCAGGATGATCATGAACCCCGCCACACACAGCAGGGCCAGCGCGAACCAGCGCTTCGGATCAGGAGCGTTCTGCATGGTGGTCGTCCTCCAGTACTCCGGACGCCCGGGCTGGGCATCTCACACCGGGGACGTCGGCTCCGTCCGGACCACCTCGACATTTCGATCGCGGACCGTTTCTGTCGAAATCAGCGGGTCCGGTTCCGACGTACCGGGTGAGAGGGGGTCACAACGGCCTCCGCGACCGTCAGGATGGTGCCCGTGAAGTACATGCTGCTGATCTACAGCAACCCGGAGAGCTGGGCGGGCCTGTCCGCCGAGCAGCGCGAAGCCCTGGGCCGCTCGCACCTGGAGCTGAGCCGGGAACTCACCGAGCAGGGCCTGCTGGTCAGCTCGGCCGGCCTCGCCGACCCGATCACCACCCGGACGGTGTCGGTCCGCGACGACATCCCCACCACCACCGACGGCCCGTACGCCGAGGCCAAGGAACACCTGGCCGGCTTCTACCTGGTGGAGTGCGAGAACATCGACCAGGCGATCGAATACGCGGCGCGAATGCCGGACGCGAAGTACGTCGCCGTGGAGGTGCGACCGGTGATGGACAGTTCCGGGCTGGAGATGTGAGCGGGTTCGAGCTGCTGCTGCGGGAAGAGACCCCGCAGGTGCTCAGTGCGCTGGTACGGCACTACGGCCACTTTGACCTGGCCGAGGAGGCCGTCCAGGAGGCGCTGCTCGCGGCTGCCCAGCAGTGGCCGGAGGAGGGGGTCCCGGACAACCCGCGCGGCTGGTTGATCCGCGTCGGCTCCCGGCGGTTGACCGACCTGCTGCGGAGCGACTCCGCTCGCCGCAAGCGCGAGGAGAACGCCGCCAACCTGGCCGCGCCGGAGGAGTTCGTTGCCGCAGGCCCTGAAATCGACGATCCGGGTGGTCAGGACGACACCCTCACGCTGTTGTTCCTGTGTTGCCATCCGGCGCTGTCCGCGGCCTCCCAGATCGCCTTGACTCTCAGGGCTGTCGGCGGTTTGAGCACTGCTCAGATCGCCGCCGCTTTCTTGGTGCCCGAGTCGACGATGGCCCAGCGGATCAGTCGTGCCAAGCGCAGTATCAAGCAGGCTGGCAGCTCCTTCGAGATGCCACCCGAGGCTGAGCGCGACGCCCGGATGGGTGCTGTGCTGCACGTCCTCTACCTGATCTTCAACGAGGGCTACACCGCCTCGTCCGGCACCGATCTGCACAGTGCCGAGCTCACCACCGAGGCGATCCGGCTGGTTCGCGGTGTCCGCCGGCTGCTGCCCGATGACGGGGAGGTCGCCGGACTGCTGGCGTTGATGCTGCTGACCGACGCGCGCCGACCGGCTCGTACCGATCCCGACGGTGGGTTGATCCCGCTGGCCGAGCAGGACCGCTCGCGCTGGAACAAGGCCGCCATCGAGGAGGGCGACGCGCTCGTCACCGACGCGCTCTCGCGGACCCAGTTGGGGCCGTACCAGGTGCAGGCCGCGATCGCCGGGGTGCACGGGACCGCGGAGCGGGCCGAGGACACGGACTGGCCGCAGATCGTCGCGCTCTACCAGGTGCTGGAACAGCTCTCCGACAACCCGATGGTGCGGCTCAACCACGCCGTCGCGGTGTCGATGGCGACCGGCCCGAAGGAGGCGCTGGCGCTGCTCGAGCCGCTCGACTCCGACCACCGGATGACCGACCACCACCGCCTCGAGGCCGTCCGCGCGCACTTCCTGGAGATGTCGGGTGACCTCGATGCCGCCCGGGAGAGCTACCTGCTGGCGGCCCGACGTACGACGTCCATCCCCGAGCGCGACTACCTGCGGACCAGGGCGGACCGGCTCAGCCCTTCCTGAGCCCCTGTACTCCGAGTCGCGATGTCCGGGGACTTGTGTCAGGTTTGAGGGGTGGACCTCACCAAGGCGACGCTGCTCCGCGAGATGCTGACCGGCACGGAGCTCGGCAGCCGGACCACCGAGTTCGCCCACTCGCTGCGCAGGTTCACCACCCGCACCGGCGGGCTGATGCTGTTCGGCCCACCTGAGGACGAGCCGTGGCACCTGACCGCGCACCTCGACGACGAACTCCACGGCGCGGGCATCGAGGACATCCGCCCGGCCCTGGTCCGCTGGGCGCCACCGCCGGACGCGCCGCCGCACCTGTCGATCGGCCTCGACCGGCTCCGCGAGGCAGGCCGGGGCGAGTCGCTCCTGGTCGTGGCGGAGAACGCCCCGGCGGACACCCTGCTCGAACGGATCGACGACGTACGCCGCCGCGGTACGACCATCTTCAGCATCGACAACGGCAGCAAGGACCTGGCCTCGCTCTCGCACGAGTCACTCGTGCCGGAACTGCTGGTGCCGAACAGCTTCGGTGCCGGCTGGGTGAGCCGCCCCGTCGGCCAGGACCACGACGAGCCGGATCACGGGCGGCACGCAGTACCGGAGGAGACGCTCACCGCGCTGCGCGACGCGGTCGCCGGCTTCGAGATGACCCAGCACCTGGTCAGCCTCGCCGTGGCCGACGGGGACGTCCTCCAACCCCGCTGGCGCCTCCGCCTCCGGACCTTCATCGAACGCCTCAGCGGCGAACCGGCCTGACCTCCCGCAACTGGGAGTCCGGTCAGTCGGTGAGGAAGAGGGCGGCGAGGAGCGGGTAGCGGGTCCTCATCTCGCTGGTGTCGTCGAAGTCGAAGTTCTCACCCATCGGCACGTCCGGGGTGTCGATGCCGGCCTCCTCGACCGCTTCCCAGTAGCCCTTGTCCGAGCCGGTGGCGGACTCGTAGGCGTTCACCGCGACAGTGAGCATGCCCTCGCCGTTGAAGCCCTCGAACTCCTCGGCCAGGTCCTCGTCGACGACATCGGCGAGCGAGTCCGCGTCGGCCAGCGCGGCGTCCCAGACCTCCTGCCCCTGGGCGACCAGCCAGCCGCGGAAGTAGTCGAACCCGTCGTCCGACGCGCCGCTGTTGATCAGGTACGCCGCACCCCACAGGTCCTGGCAGTACGAATCAGCCTGCAGGCGCTCCAGCTCGACCCCGAACCCGGCGATCTCCTCCGTCGCCAGCTGACCGAGCGCCTTCGTCAACGAGTCGGCGACCCCGTCAGGATCCGCGACCGTGTCATCCACCTCAGCCCGAGCCGACTCGACAAGCTCCCAGAACCCATCCCTGTCCACCCCGAAATCGTGTCACGAAACCCGGTCCACCAGCAGCCCACGGTCTCCAGTTTCGGACACCGGCGGTGGATCCGGTTTCGTGCGACCGGATTCACCAGGGTTCGTCGAGGAGGGTTCTGAGGTTGGTGGGGAGGGTGAGGCCGGCGCCGGCCAGGGCGGTTCGGAGGTAGGCGGGGGTGCTCATGCCGACGATCGGGGTGACTGTGGGGGAGCCGCCGGTGAGCCAGGCGATGACCACCTCGCTGCGGGAGACGCCCAGTTCGGCGGCGACCTTGGACAGGATCTCCAGGCGCCGCGTCGTACCGGGGTGGTCGAAGGCCTCCTGGATCGGGCGGTCCTCGCGTTCGTAGCCGCCGGACATCAGCGGGCTATAGGCGAACAACTCCTGCTCCGGGTTGCGGTCGGCGTAGTCGAGCACCTCGTCGGTGATCCAGCCGAACCGGTGGTCGTGCGCGTTGTTCCGGACGAACGGCCTCGGCTGCAGGTAGGAGTACCGCAGTTGCAGCGCGGTCGGGCCTTCGACGCCCTGTTCGAGGGCCAGTCCGCGCATCCGCTCGACCCGCCACAGCGCATAGTTCGACAGTCCGATCCGGCCGATCGTGCCGGCCTTCGCGTGCTTGCCGAAGGCGGCGACGGTCTCCTCCAGCGGTGTGGTGAGGTCGTCACGGTGCGCCCAGTACAGGTCGATGTGGTCGATGCCGAGCCGGCGCAGTGAGGTCTCCAGCGCCGCATCGATCACCTTCTCGCTCAACCCCTCCGTGTGTTCGGGGAAGCTGCCTGGCCACAGCGGCTCGCAGCCGACCTTCGTGGCGAGCTTGACCCGGTCGCGAACACCGGGACGGGCCGCGAACCAGCGGCCGAGCAGTTCCTCGCTTTGACCGCCGCGGCCGCTCGGGACCTGCCAGAACGAGTAGCAGTTGGCCGTGTCGATCCAGACGCCGCCGGCGTCGACGTACGCATCCAGCAGGGCGAACGAGGTTTGCTCGTCGATCCGGCTGCCGAACTCCATCGCTCCGAGAGCGATCTTCATCTCTGTCATGTGTGCACCCTCTGAACTGGAGTCCACTCAAGGTCAAGGGCCAGATCCGATAAATGAGACGATCAGTTTCGGATCATGGACATTCGTGTCAGACTGAGCGCATGGAGGAGTACCTGGCCGAAGACGAAGTGATCGACGTGTCGCATCCCGCCATCACCGCGCTCGCCGCCCGCCTCCGCCGCGACAACCCCGGTACGACGGACTTCGCGCGCGCCGCGTTCGACTTCACCCGCGACGAGGTGAACCACTCGATGGACGCCGGCGATCCGCGCGTCACGGTCAAGGCGTCGGAGGTCCTCGAGCACCGCACCGGGTTGTGCTTCGCCAAGTCCCACCTGTTGACGGCATTGCTGCGAGCCGAGGGAGTCCCCGCGGGCCTCTGCTACCAGCGGCTCTCCAACGGCAAGGGCGGCCACTTCCTGCACGGCATGGTCGCGGTCAACCTCGACGGCACCTGGTACCGGCAGGATCCGCGCGGCGACAAGCCCGGCGTGACCAGCGAGTTCTCCCTCGACGAGGAGCGCCTCGCCTACCAGCCGGACCCGGCGCTCGACGAAGCCGACCTCGACGAGATCCTCACCGCACCGGATCCAGGGGTCGTCGCAGCCCTCCGTGGTGCCGACAACGTCGTCGACCTGGTCCGCAACGACGGCCTCCCGGCGAACCTCGCGTAGAGGTTTGGTTTCCCTCGGCCTCGGGCCGGCCTCCCATACCGCCGTCCGCAGGGGTACGACGGTCAGCAGTCCGGCCCGAGCCCAAGGGAAACCAAACCGGAGCGCTCGCCCGTACGGCGGGCGCGGGGCGCCCTGGGTTGTCAGGTGGTGCCGCGGGTTGAGGTGCGGACGATGAGTTCGGGAGTGAAGGTGACCCGTTGGTGCTCGTGGTCTGGGTTGCTCGACTCGTCGAGGAGCAGTTCGGCGGCCCTGCGGCCGAGGAGTTGGCGGGGCTGGCGGACTGAGGTGAGCGGCACCGCAGCGGCCGCGGCGAACTCGATGTCGTCGTAGCCCACGATCGCGAGATCCTCCGGCACTCGCAGGCCCAAACTGACGCACTGTTGCAGCAAACCCAACGCCAGCAGGTCGTTCGCGCAGAACGCGGCCGTCGGACGGCGATCGGCCCGCAGCCCGGCGAGTCGTTGCCCAGCGCCCCTACCCTCGGCGACCGTCAGAGCACCGGTGAGTACGTCGACCAGGCTGTCGGCCGGCAGGCCCGCGTCCTCGACCGCTCGCCGGGCGCCATCGCGGCGGTCCGTCACCTGGCCGATCGTGTTCGGCCCACCGACGAACGCGACCCGCTGATGGCCGAGCTCGATCAGGTGGGACAGGGCGATCTCGCCGCCGAGTACGTCGTCCACCGCGACTGAGCAGTGCTCGTCGTCGTCGATCGCCCGGTCCACCAGGACCACCGGCGTACCGCGGGAGGGGAGTTTGCGCAGTCGCGAGGAGTCGGGGTCGATCGGCGTGATCAGCACACCCTGGACCCGCTGCTGCTCGAGCAGGTCGAGGTAGTCCGCCTCGCGCGCGGCGTCCTCGTTGCTGTTGCAGAGGAAGACCGACAGGCCGGCTGCCTGAGCAGCCTCCTCGACGCCACGGGCGACGTCGGTGAAGAACGGGTTGCCCGCGTCGAGCATCAGGTAGGCGACGATCCGGCTGCTGCCGGCGCGCAGTTGCCGGGCCGACTCGTTCCGGACGAAGCCGAGTGACGCCATCGCCGCCTCGACCTTCGCACGTGTGGTCGGGCTGACCATTTCCGGCCGGTTCAGCACGTTCGACACCGTGCCCAGCGACACCCCGGCCGCGGCCGCGACATCCTTCACACCTGCTGCCGCCCGAGTCGCCCGCCCGGGCCGCAGTCGCCGCGCCTGTCGCCGCACACTCGGACTGACCGCGCGCTCCGCCCGGCCCGCCGGGTCCGCCCCTCGCCCAGAGCGACCGCCGGCCGCGTCCGCAGTACGGGGTGGGCGGCCGGTGCCGGGATCAGGGGTTCGGCGGGCACGGTCCGCTGCGCCACTCGGTGTCACGCGGCCTCCCCGGTTTGAAACGTGATAGGGGACGAAGCGTACCTCCGCCCTGTGGTTTTCCTCAGTCTCATCCTGTGGTTTCCCACCTGATTCCGGCCGAACCCTTGACGACCGGATGCGGCCACGCTTACTTTCTTGCAATCTCGTTGAAACCTTTCAGCAATCGACCCGGTCAGCAGCCAGTGATCACCCAGGGGCGACCCGCGAGCAACCGGAGGCGGACATGCCGGACCAGGCGCCGTTGCTGCGCGTGCGTGTGGTCTCGAAGTCGTTCGGCGCCGTCGCCGCGGTGCAGAACGTCTCGTTCGACCTGTACGGCGGTGAGGCCCACGCTCTGGTCGGCGAGAACGGCGCAGGCAAGTCCACCATCGTGAAAGTGCTCGCCGGGGTGTATCGGCCGGACGCCGGCACGATCGAGCTGGACGGTTTCCCGGTCGAGCTGAACACCCCGGCCGACGCCAAGGCGGCCGGTATCGCGGTGATCTACCAGGAGCCGACGCTGTTCCCCGACCTGACCGTCGCGGAGAACATCGCGATGGGGCGTCAGCCACTGGGTCGTTTCAAAACCATCGACCGGACGGCGATGCTCCGCGAGGCCGCGCAGCTGTTCAGCAGGCTCGGGGTGTCGATCGAACCGAACCGTCCGGCGAGAGGTCTGTCGATCGCCGACCAGCAGCTCGTCGAGATCGCCAAGGCGTTGTCCGCGGACGCCCGGGTGGTCGTGATGGACGAGCCGACCGCGGCGCTCACCGGCGTCGAGGTCGAGCGGTTGTTCGCGGTGGCGAGGTCGCTGCGGGACGACGGCGCCGCGCTGGTGTTCATCTCGCACCGGTTCGAGGAGATCACCGCACTGTGCGAGCGGGTCACGATCATGCGCGACGGCAAGCACGTCTCCACCGACCTGGTCAGCGAGGTGACCGTCGACGAGATGGTGCGCCGGATGGTCGGCTCCGGACGGTCCGAGGTCGTCCAGTCGATCTTCGGTGTGGATCCGCGGGACGCAGGCACGGTGAAGATCGGCGGCAAGAAGCTGAAGCCCGCTTCACCACGCGCCGCGATGGCTGCCGGGGTCGCACTCGGCGAGTACACCGTCGGCGAGGCCGGCGAGATCGTGCTCGGCCCGCCGACCGAGTTCACCGCCACCAACATCGACCAGTTCGACTTCTGAGCCACCCGGGGATCTCGTGAACCGCTACTGCTTCTGCCTCCAGGTCAAGCCGGACCGGCTGGACGAGTACGTCGAACGCCACCGCGACGTCTGGCCCGACATGCAGGCCGCGCTCCGGGACTCCGGCTGGCACAACTACTCGCTCTTCCTCCGCGACGACGGGCTGCTGATCGGATACGTCGAGTCCGATGACCTGGAGGCGGCTCAGAAGGCGATGGCGGCCACCGAGGTGAACACCCGTTGGCAGGCCGAGATGACCGAGTTCTTCACCAGCCGAGAAGGCACAGAAGGCCGGCCGCCGGACGAGTCGTTCGTGCTGCTGCCCGAGATCTTCCATCTGACTCCGAATACCGAGGATTGACATGACCAGCGTGACTGATGCCCTCAGCCGTCAGGAGATCGAGCTGCCCTCGTGGGCGTTCGGCAACTCGGGGACCCGGTTCAAGGTGTTCAGCCAGCCGGGCGTGCCCCGCTCCCCGCAGGAGAAGATCGCCGACGCCGCGGTCGTGCACAAGCACACCGGGGTGGCGCCGAGCGTCGCCCTGCACATCCCGTGGGACAAGGTCGACGACTACGCCGAGCTGGCGGCCTACGCCAAGGAGCAGGGCGTCCGGCTGGGCGCGATCAACAGCAACGTCTTCCAGGATGACGACTACAAGCTCGGCAGCGTCACCAACCCGGACCCGCGGATCCGGCGGAAGGCGACCGACCACCTGCTCGAGTGCGTCGACATCATGGACGCCACCGGGTCGCGCGACCTGAAGCTGTGGTTCTCCGACGGCACGAACTATCCCGGGCAGGACGACCTGTGGGAGCGGCAGGACCGGCTCTCGGAAGCACTGCACGAGGTGTACGAGCGGCTCGGCGACAACCAGCGGCTGCTGCTCGAGTACAAGTTCTTCGAGCCGGCCTTCTACGCCACGGACGTGCCGGACTGGGGCACGTCGTATGCGCACTGCCTGGAGCTGGGGCCGAAGGCGACCGTATGCATCGACACCGGGCACCACGCGCCGGGCACGAACATCGAGTTCATCGTCGCGTTCCTGCTGCGGGCCGGGAAGCTCGGCGCGTTCGACTTCAACAGCCGGTTCTACGCCGACGACGACCTGATGGTGGGAGCGGCGGACCCGTTCCAGCTGTTCCGGATCATGAACGAGATCGTCCGTGGTGACGCGCTCGACCCGGACCGCGGGATCGCCTTCATGCTCGACCAGTGCCACAACATCGAAGCGAAGATCCCGGCGATCATCCGCTCGGTGATGAACGTCCAGGAGGCCACCGCGAAGGCGCTGCTGGTCGACCGCGACGCCCTTCGCAAGGCCCAGCAGGAAGGTGACGTGCTGGCCGCGAACGCGGCGCTGATGGACGCCTTCAACACCGACGTCCGGCCGCTGCTGGCCGACCTGCGGACGGCGCAGGGGCTGGACCCGGATCCGGTCGCCGCCTACCACCGCACCGGCTACTTCGAGCAGATCAGCAAGGACCGAGCCGACGGCCAGCAGGCCGGATGGGGAGCATGACTGTGTCGGACGCCCCAAGCACCCCAGTCGAACTCGTTGCGCGTAGCAACAGACTGGGTGCCGACCCGCGCAACACCAACTACGCCGGCGGCAACACGTCCGCCAAGGGCACGGCCACCGACCCGGTGACCCAGCAGCCGGTGGACCTCGTCTGGGTGAAGGGCTCTGGAGGCGACCTCGGAACCCTCACCGCCGGAGGCTTGGCCGTACTGCGACAGGACCGGCTGAACGCGCTCGTCGAGGTCTACCCGGGGGTGGACCGTGAGGACGAGATGGTCGCGGCGTTCGACTACTGCCTGCACGGCAAGGGTGGAGCCGCGCCCTCGATCGACACCGCCATGCACGGTCTGGTCGACGCGCCACACGTGGATCACCTGCACCCGGACTCCGGGATCGCGCTGGCCACTGCGGCCGACGGCGAGAAGCTGACGGCCGAGTGCTTCGGTGATCGGGTCGTGTGGGTGCCGTGGCGGCGGCCCGGTTTCCAGCTCGGCCTGGACATCGCCCAGGTGAAGAAGGACAACCCGCAGGCGATCGGCGTCATCCTGGGCGGTCACGGCATCACCGCCTGGGGTGCCACCTCCGCGGAGTGCGAGGCGAACTCGCTGGAGATCATCCGCACCGCCGAGCTCTTCCTCGCACAGAACGGAAAGCCCGAGCCGTTCGGACCCGTAGTACCGGGGTTCGAGGCATTGCCGCCGGCTGAGCGGAGGGAGCGGGCTGCTGGGTTGGCGCCGCTGATCCGTGGGCTGGCGTCGACGGATAACCCGCAGGTCGGGCACTTCACCGACTCCGACGGGGTGCTGGAGTTCACGGCTCGGCAGCGGCTGGCGGAGTTGGCCGCGCTCGGCACGTCCTGCCCGGACCACTTCCTCCGAACCAAGGTTCGGCCGCTCGTCCTGGACCTGCCGCCCACGGTTTCGATCGAGGAGGCGTCCACCAGGCTGCGGGAGCTGCACCTGCGGTACCGCGAGGACTACGCGGCCTACTACGACCGGCACGCGACGCCGGACAGCCCGCCGATGCGCGGCGCCGACCCGGCGATCGTGCTCGTACCCGGGATCGGCATGTTCAGCTTCGGCAAGGACAAGCAGACCGCCCGGGTCGCCGGTGAGTTCTACGTCAACGCGATCAACGTGATGCGCGGCGCCGAGGCCGTCTCGACGTACGCGCCGATCGACGAGAGCGAGAAGTTCCGGATCGAGTACTGGGCGCTCGAGGAGGCCAAGCTGCAGCGGATGCCGAAGCCGAAGCCGCTGGCCACCCGGGTCGCGTTCGTGACCGGCGGTGGTTCCGGGATCGGCAAGGCCATCGCCCACCGGCTCGCCGCGGAGGGCGCGTGCGTGGTCGTCGCCGACCTCGACGTGGCCGCGGCCGAAGCGGTCGCCAAGGAGATCGGCAGTACTGACCAAGCCATTGCCGTGAGCGCCGACGTGTCGAACGGGGACGCGGTCGACCGAGCGATGCGGGAGGCCGTGCTGGCCTTCGGTGGCGTCGACCTGGTCGTCAACAACGCCGGTCTCTCGATCTCCAAGCCGCTGCTGGAGACGACCGAGAAGGACTGGGACCTGCAGCACGACGTGATGGCGAAGGGTTCGTTCCTCGTCTCCCGCGCGGCCGCGAAGGTCCTCATCGACCAGGGCATCGGCGGCGACATCGTCTACATCTCGAGCAAGAACGCGGTCTTCGCCGGCCCGAACAACGTCGCGTACGGCGCCGCCAAGGCGGACCAGGCGCACCAGGTCCGCCTGCTCGCGGCCGAGCTCGGGGAGTACGGGATCCGCGTCAACGGGGTGAACCCCGACGGCGTGGTCCGCGGTTCGGGCATCTTCGCCAAGGGCTGGGGCGCCCAGCGCGCCGCGGTGTACGGCATACCCGAGTCGGAGCTGGGCGCGTTCTACGCGCAGCGCACGCTGCTCAAGCGCGAGGTGCTGCCGGAGCACGTGGCCGCCGCTGTCTTCGCTCTGGCCGCGGGGGACCTGTCCCACACCACCGGCCTGCACGTACCCGTCGACGCCGGCGTAGCCGCCGCTTTCCTGCGCTGAGGAGGAATCACCATGTGGAGCAGTGACCCGAGCCGCTCGGTCGACGGGAACGGCGTACTGCCGTGGGTCGAGTCGCGCAAGACCCGGATCGGCCTGGTCGCGGGTGGGCTGGGCGCGTACTGGCCGCAGTTCCCCGAGTTGTTGCCCCAGTTGCAGGCCTCGGCGCGTCGGGTGTCGGAGCGGTTCTCCGAGCTCGACTGCGAGGTGGTGGACGTCGGCTTCATCTCCGACGCTTCCGAGGGAGCCGCAGCAGCCGAGAAGCTGAGGCTGGCCGACTGCGACCTGATCGTCGGGTTCCTGACCACCTATATGACCGCGTCGATGCTGGTCCCGGTTGCTCAGCGCAGCGGTGCTCCGGTCCTGCTGCTCAACCTGCAGCCGACCGGGGCGATGGACCATGCGTCGTTCGACACCGGCGCCTGGCTCGCGTACTGCGGCGCCTGCCCGCTGCCGGAGATGGCGAACGCCTTCGAGCGCTGCGGCATCGACTTCCGCTCGGTCTCCGGGTACGTCGAGGACGAGCGCGCGTGGGCTCGGATCGAGCGGTGGCTCAAGGCCGCTGGAGTCAGGGCAGCGTTGCGCCACGGGCGGCACGGCCTGCTCGGGCATCTCTACCCCGGCATGATGGACGTGATCTCCGACCCGACCCTGGTCTCCGCGCAGCTCGGCGGACACGTCGAGATCCTGGAGATCGACGACCTGAGAGTCCGCGTGGAGAAGGTCACCGAGGCCGAGACCGAAGCCCGGATGAAGGTCGCGCAGGACGTCTTCACACTGGACGATTCCGTGGTCGAGGACGACTTCCGCTGGGGTGCCACCGTCTCGGTCGCGCTGGACCGGCTGGTCGAGGACTTCGAGCTCGACACGCTCGCCTACTACCACCGTGGACTCGACGGCGAGGCGCACGAACGGGTCGCCGCCGGGATGATCCTCGGCGCCTCGTTGCTGACAGCTCGGGGAGTCCCGGCCGCGGGTGAGTACGAGCTGCGCACCTCGCTGGCGATGCTGGTGATGGACAAGCTCGGCGGCGGTGGTTCCTTCACCGAACTGCAGGCGCTGAACTTCAACGACAACGTGGTCGAGATGGGTCACGACGGCCCCGCCCACCTCGCCATCAGCGCGAAGAAGCCCTTGCTGCGCGGGCTCGGGGTGTACCACGGCAAGCGTGGCTGGGGTGTCTCTGTCGAGTTCGACGTGAAGCACGGACCGGTGACGGCGCTCGGGCTCGGACAGCTCCGGGACGGGTCGTTCAAGCTGATCGCGTCCGAGGGCACGGTCGTTCCCGGGCCGCTGCTGCAGATCGGCAACACGACCTCCCGCGTCGACTTCGGATGCGACCCCGGAGAGTGGACCGACGCGTGGTCGGCCTCCGGAGTGGCGCACCACTGGGCTCTCGGCACCGGCCATCGCGTGGCCGAGCTGAAGGCGGTCGCTGACCTGCTCCACCTCGACCTCACCGTTGTCGACCCGCGGTGAGCAGGAGGAGAGGCAGGTGACTCTGAGACTGGCTGCGGTGGACCTGGGCGCTTCGAGCGGCCGGGTGATGCTCGGCCGCGTCGGCCCGGACCAGCTGGAGCTGACAGAGGTCCACCGCTTCTGGAACGGCCCGGTCCGTCTAGGCGAAACCCTGCACTGGGACGTGCTCCACCTCTACCGCGAGATGCTGGTCGGTCTCCGGAAGGCGGCTGCCGTCGCGGAGGCGGGCGGCGCCGCGGGTGGCCTGGACGGGGTCGGGATCGACTCTTGGGCGGTCGACTACGGATTGCTCGACGGTGCCGGCAGGCTGCTCGGGAATCCCGTGCACTATCGGGATTCCCGGACTGACGGCGTGATGGATCGGGTGTTGCGGACGATCCCCGCCGACGAGCTGTACGCCGTGACCGGACTGCAGCAGCTTCCGTTCAACACGATCTACCAGTTGGCGGCGGAGAGGTCTCTGGAGCAGGCGGAGACGCTGCTGATGATCCCGGACCTGCTGGCCTACTGGCTGACCGGCAAGCTCAGCGGGGAGGCGACGAACGCCTCGACCACCCAGCTGCACGACGTCCGCGCGCACGGCTGGAGTGAGACACTCGCCGCGCGGGCCGGAGTACCGGTGAGGTTGTTGCCGGCGCTGCGGGAAGCCGGGGAAGTGATCGGGCCACTGCTGCCCGCGGTGGCCGAGGAGACCGGGCTGGATCCAGCGACTCCCGTGATCGCGGTGGGTTCGCACGACACCGCGTCGTCGGTGGTAGCCGTGCCTGCGGCCGAGGGGGAGCGGTTCGCCTACATCTCCTCGGGGACCTGGTCGCTGGCCGGGCTGGAACTGGACGAACCGATCCTCAGCGAAGAAGCGCAGCAGGCGAACTTCACCAACGAAGGCGGCGTCGACGGCCGGATCAGGTTCCTCAAGAACGTGATGGGCCTGTGGATCCTGCAGGAGTGCCTGCGGGTCTGGGGCACCGACGATCTGCCTGGGCTGCTGGGCGAGGCCGCCGCCGCGCCGGCGTACGCAGTACTGATCGATCCGGACGATCCGAGTTTCCTTGCCCCAGGCAACATGCCTGTCCGGATCGCGGAGTTCTGTGCGAGGTCCGGGCAGGAGTCGCCGCGATCGAAGGCGGCCACCGTCCGGTGCATCCTCGAGAGCCTGGCGCTCGCGTACCGCCGCACGCTCCGGCTGGCGCAGACTGTGGCCGGCCGCGAGATCGACGTGGTGCACGTGATCGGCGGCGGTTCCCAAAACGAACTGCTCTGCCAACTGACCGCTGACGCCTGCGGCCTGCCAGTTCTCGCCGGACCGGTGGAGGCGTCCGCCCTGGGCAACGTGCTCGTCCAGGCACGCGCCTTGGGCGCTCCGCTGCCTGACCTGACCGCGATGCGCGCGCTGGTGCGCGCGACCCACGAACTGCGGCGCTACGAGCCGCAGGGCAAACCGGCCGACTGGGACGCCGCCGAGTCCCGGGTGTTCGGAGGTTCCGGATGACCGTCCTTCACAACGAGACCCTGCCCAGAGCGCGGTGGGCCCCACACGGTGAGACCCGCCACCGCGAGATCAGCCACGACGACCTCCAACTCCTCCGGCTGCTCGCGACCGGCCTGCCGGTCGAGTCGGTAGCGCGACGGCTCGACCTCTCCGAGCGGACCGTGCGCCGCCGGACCCGCGCCGCCTGCGACCGCCTCGGCTTCGGCACCGCGATGGAAGCCATCGTCTGGGCCGCCCGCCGCGGCCTCCTCTGACGCCCACCGACCCCGCCGCGCGCACGGAGCCCGTCCACCCTGGGCGCGCACCGACACCGTTCCCACTGACTCGCGTCCCACCGACCCCCTCCCTCGAAGTACGACACATCCCCTGTTCTCCCCCTGCAGATCCGCCCGTCTCTGTGAGGAGTCCGCCCCGATGTCGCTTCGCTCCCGCCTGACCTGCCTGCTGGCAGCGGTCCTGCTCCTAACCCCGCTGCTGCCTGCCAGCGCGGCACCCCCTGCTCACCCACGATCCCCCGTGCCCCAGAACCTGAAGACGAACAACCTCACCAACCCCCTCGGTATCGCTGCCGGCGCGCCCCGCCTGAGCTGGCAGCTCGACGGCAGCCGCCGCGGCACCACCCAGACCCGCTACGAAATCCACGTCGCCTCGACCGCGCCGAAGACACCGACGTCGTCGACGAAGGCTCGACCGTCGCCCTGACAGTTGCCTCCGGCACCTATAAGTTCACGGTGGCGCCCGCCCCGATCGGCCTGACCTCGGCCATGGCCACCCCAGCCTCAGGCGAACCCGGTACGACGACCACCGTGGCCGCCGCGGTCCGGAACCGCTCGGCCGCTCCCGTGACCGGGCGACTCGAGGTGGACGTGCCGGCGGGATGGATCACGCCTGCTCCGTCGAACCCCGTAACGCTGGCGCCCGGTGGAGAGACCTCGCTCAGCGTTCCGGTCGCAGTACCGGTGGCTGGGAACGCGGCGCCGGTCGGGCTGACGGCGAGGTTCGTCGATGGGAGCGAGGATCCGGTTTCTGCAACCGTTCGTCCTGCGGCTGGTGGAGACGTACGACAAGACGCAGGTGAAGGACTACGAGGTCAAGGTCAACGGGACGGTCGTCCAGCACCGGGTGATGAACAAGTCGGGCGCCGGGCTGGAGACCTACCAGTTCGTGGTCGACGATCCGGCGTTGCTGACCGGTGAGACCGTGCGGATCCGGGTCCAGCACAACGCGACTGCTTCCGGCTATGACCCTTCCATCGCTGACGTCTGGTCCCTACCGACGCCCTGATCATCCAAGAGGTCAGATCAGGTAGCGGAACTCGGCGGAGTCGGGCTTGATCCGTTCGATGTCCAGCGGCGCGGCGTCCATCCGTTCCAAGAGGAGGGAAATGTCGCCGGGCCGGCCGATCTCGATGCCGACCAGCGCGACACCCGTCTCGCGGTTGTTGCGCTTCACGTACTCGAACAGGGTGATGTCGTCGTCCGGGCCGAGCACTCCGTCGAGGAACTGCCGGAGCGCGCCCGGCTCCTGGGGGAAGGTCACCAGGAAGTAGTGCTTCAGGCCCTCGTGTACCAGCGAGCGTTCAAGAATCTCGCCATAGCGGCTGACATCGTTGTTGCCACCGGACAGCAAACAGACGACCGTGTCACCGGGCCTCACCTCGACGGCGTTGCCCAGAGCCGCGGCAGACAAGGCTCCTGCGGGCTCGGCGATCAACCCGTCGGTCTGGTAGAGCTCCAGCATCTCGGAGCACACCAGGCCCTCGGGCACCGACGTCATCTCCACACCCGCCGCCGAGACCAACGGCAACGTCACGTCGCCCACCCGCCGAACCGCGGCGCCATCGACAAAGCTGTCCAGGTGCGGCAAGGTCACCGGTTCTCCTGCTGCCAAAGCCGCGGCCATGCTCGCCGCACCGCCAGGCTCGACTCCGACAACCCGCACGCCGGGGTGGCGCTCCGCCAGCCAGGTCGCAACGCCCGCGATCAACCCGCCGCCACCAACGGGAACCACCAGTACGTCGGGCGCGTGGCCGAGCTGATCCACCAGTTCGACCGCGAGAGTCCCTTGTCCTGCAACGGTTCGGGGATCGTCGAAGGCGGGAACAAGCGTCGCGCCGGTCTCGGTCGCCTCGGCGAGAGCGGCCGCGGCGGCATCGTCGTACGAGTCGCCGGTGATGATCACCTCGACCTGGCTGCCGCCGAGCGCGGCGATCCGGTCCCGCTTCTGCCGCGGTGTCGTCCTGGGCACGTAGACGCGGCCGTGCACATCGAGGATGTGGCACGAGTACGCGAGGCCCTGGCCGTGATTGCCTGCGCTGGCACAGATGACGCCTGCCTTCTTCGCCTTGTCGTCCAGCTGGGCGATCAGGTTGTAGGCGCCGCGAAGCTTGTAGGAGCGGCCGATCTGCAGGTCTTCCCGCTTCAGCCAGACATCGGCGCCGGTGCGTGCGGAGAGTCGCAGGTTGCGTTGCAACGGGGTGCGCACCGCGACCCCGTCCAAACGCTTGACCGCGTCCTCGATCCGCTCCGCGTCGACGGTGTAACGAGCGACTGAATCACTGCCCTGCATGGCGTTCCTTCCCGTGCATCTGCACGATCTCCAACGATTTGCTCGCAGCACAAGACACGCTACGTCCAGAGTCCGGACCGACGGGACACCGTTCCACAACAGGTCATGGTTCCATGCGTGAAACAGCTATGGTTGGGGCAGTCTAGTTCTCATACGCTCACTCGGTGTAACGGCCAGGGTCCTGGACGGGATGAGCCGAGTAAACCGGTCAACGGGGACTGGAGGGCACAGATGGAATCGATTCCGTTCAGTCTGTGGGGAGATGCCTTGTGGTGTGGTCAGGAGGTCGTGCGGGAGGCTCCGCACGAGCAGGCGATCCGTCGGCTCTTTCCTGATCCCATCCCGGCTCGAGGCGCAGACCTGGACACCACTGCGGAGCTCGTCCCGGAACCGCAGAACCGCTTCGACCCGCGCTCGATTGCCGTTCGGGTGCAGGGCAAGGTGGTCGGCTACCTGCCGAGGGACGACGCGCACCGGTACCAGCCGGTGTTGTCAGAACTGGTGGCACAGGGCCTGCAACCGCAGGTGCCTTGCCACTTGTGGGTCAGTGAATGGGAACCGGCGGACTGGGAAGGCAAGGGCGACCAGGGCACCGAGTTCCACGCCAGCGTGGCAGTAGCGCTGGGCCAGCCGCACATGCTGGTCCCGGTCAACCTGCCACCGCCGGGCAGCTATCACCTGCTCCCGCCCGGCAGCGGGATCGTGGTGCCCGGCGGCGAGGTGCATCCGGACGTGCTGGCGCCGTTCTTCCGGCCGCAAGGCGAGTGCTGGGCCTACGGGACCATGCACGCGGTCGAGGAGGAGGACGGGTTCTCCGAGAGACCTCGGATGGTGGTGGAGGTCAGGCTGGACGACGACTCGGTCGGCCGGCTCAGCCCCCGCCTCAGTGCCGAGTTCCTGCCGGCGATTCACTACCTCGCGGACATGCGAGCCGAGACAGCCGCCAGGGTCGCCGTGCGAGGGGACCGCACAGCATCGGAGGTGGTGCTGTACGCGGCTCGGAGTCACGACCTGCCGGCCACCTGGCCGGACGGTCTGACCCGGTCACCAGTGGCGTCTCCACCCTGGCACTACTGGGTCGGCAAGGAAGCGAACTGAGGAATCCCGAGGCGGCCGCGCAGTACTCACCAATCATCAGGTGGTGGCGGGTACTGCGGGGCTACCGAAGGGGTTGTCTACAGCTTCTGACTCAGTGACTGGAAGATCTCGTCGAAGGCGCCCGGCAGGTCGTCGTGACCGAAGTCCGGGTACACGCGGAGCTGCTTGGCCGTGGTCAGTTTGTTGTAGGCCGCGTACTGCGTCGACGGCGGGCAGACCTGATCCTCGAGGCCGACGTACAGCGTCACCTCGGCCTGGATCCGCGGCGCGAGGTTCTGCAGGTCGATGTAGCCGAGGGTGGTGAACACCTCCTGCTCGCGCAGGTGCAGGGGGTCGCGCTTTTTGAACCAGGTGGTGATCTCGTCGTACGGCCCCCTCTCCAGGTTGAGCTCCCACGCGCGCTGGTAGTCGGTCAGGAACGGGTACACGCTCGCCGTGTACTTGATCCCCGGGGTGAGCGCGGCGCACACCAGGCTTAGCCCACCGCCCTGGCTCCAGCCGGTGGTGCCGATCCGGGTGGCGTCCACGTCGGGCAGGCCACCGATGATGTCCGCGAGCCGCCGGGTGTCCAGGAACACGTGCCGGTACAGCAGGCTCTCCGGGCCGCCGTCGAGTCCTTCGACGAGGTGGTTGCGCAGCGAGAAGCTGTTGGCCTGCTGTGACTCCGTCCGGAACGCGACCTGCTCGCGGACATCCAGCGCGGCCACGGTGAACCCGCGGGCGGCGTACGGCAGCAGGTCGACCCACTTCGGCTGCTCACCGCCGTACCCGTGGAACATGAGTACCGCGGGGCCTTCGGCCAGGTGCGGGCGGATCACCTTGGCGTGCACGCGGTAGCCGCCGGTGCCGGTGAAGTAGAGGTGCTCGGTCCGTGCGAACGGCAACGGGAAGTCCGTCGCCTCGGTGAACTCGGTCTCCGGGTCGGTTGCGGCCAGTTCCGCCAGCGCCTTCTCCCAGAACTGGTCGAAATCCGCGGGCCGGGGGTTCGTCCCCTGGTAGGCGAGCAGTTCCTCGGACGACATCTCGAACGACAACACGGTCTTCGGGCTCCCTTGTCAGTTCACATTGTCAGCTCAAACGAATGAGCTCATTCTGCGCGGTCGTCCGGCTCACCGGCAGTCCCGTCCCAGATGGTGTAACCGTGGGCCTTGTTGAGCCGCTCGCGCAGCTCCGTCTCGAGCCTGCCGACCTGCGCCGGGGCAAGCCAGCGCAGCGGGACCAGGACCGAGTGATCGGGCTGCTTCGTCCGCAGCACGAGCGCCTCGCCCTGGGTGGTGCCGACCCGGCCCACCTCGGTGATGTCGGTCCAGGAGGTCCGCAGTCCGCGTACGTCGACCTGGTCGTCGCCCAACTTCAGCAGCACCGGCGGCCGGAGCAGGATCCACAGTCCGGCGAGCACGATCAGCCCGCCCAGGGTGACGAACACCGCCACCGCGGCAGCCGGCGCCCCGAATGCCCAAAGCACCGCCGCCACGCCAAGGATGATCAACCCAGCGGCCGGGATCCCCAGGAACCGCCCGGGCCGCATCCGGTACGTCGTACGCATCGGGCAAGGATCTCATCGGCGCCATAGCCCGGCCGACCCCGGGGCGTGGGATCACTCACACTCCGGCGACAGCTTCCTGCCGTGTACTGCGAACCGCCCCCGCCGCGGGCTGTTCGCAGTACGGGTCAGTTGCCGGTCTGGGACGGGTCGTAGGCGCAGGCGTCGTTCAGGTTCTGCGGGGTGCCGGCCTCGGGCTTGGATGGGGTGGAGGTCTGCTTGCCCGGCTTCTTGGTCGACGTGCTGGACGGCGCCTTGGACGGCGTCGAGGCGACCGGCTTCGTCTTCGGCTCGATCGCCTTCTGCACGATCTCGCGCATCGCCTCGTAGTCGGGGTTCTTGCCGGTCGGGAAGTTCTTGCTCTTGTCCAGGTCGACGTTGGAGACGCTGGCGTTCTTCACCTTCAGGCCGAGGTCGATGAACGCCGGCAGGATCTCCTGCGGGATGTCGGTGCGCAGCAACTGCTTGCTGGCCGAGGCGATCGCCTGGTACTTCGTCACCAGGGTCTTGGGGTTCGCGCTGTTCACGATCGCGTGGATCGTGCAGCGCTGCCGCTCCTGCCGGGACGGGTCGCTCAGGCCGTAGCGGCCGCGGGCGAACCAGAGCGCGTCGTGCCCGTTCAGCTTCTGGTTCGGGCCGGGCTCCAGGTACCCGGACGGCTTGCGCTCGCTGTTGGACCCCGGGCCCTCGCCGTAGTCGCCGCCGATCGGGACCTTGTAGTTGATGTTGACGGTGATCCCGCCGAGCGCGTCGACGATCTGCTCGAAGCCCTTGAGGTTGACCTGCATGTAGTAGTCGATGTCGAGGCCCATCGCCTCGCCCACCGACACCTTCATCACGTCCGCGCCCTCGTTGTCGGACGGCCCTAGGATGTGCGGGTACTTCTTCGGGATGTTGTCGTACATCGAGTCCAGGTAGAACTCCGGCTGCTCGACGTTGCCGAGGCTCGGATCCCAGTAGCCGTCCGGGAACTTCTTGTGCAGCGGGGAGTCCTCGGGGAACGGCATCCGCATGAAGTTCCGGCTCAGCGAGATCAGCGAGGTGTCGCCGGTCTTGGTGTCGATGCTGGCCACGATCACCGTGTCGGTGCGGGTGCCCTCGCGACCGACGCCGTCGTCCGCGCCGAGGAGCAGCAGGTTCAGCCGGGGGGTGTCCGCCCACGGGTCCTTCTTGTCCTCGACCTTGGGCCTGGTGGCGCTCTTGGAGTTGCCCTCCGACTGGAACACGCTGCCGACCAGGTCGCGCTGCGCCATCACGGTCTGCGCGGCGACGGTGGTCGGTACGGCGATGCCGAAGCACAGCAGCCCGACGAACATGGAGCCCGCCAGCCGGCCGGTCGCGGTCAGGCTGACCGGACGGATCAGCTTGTGCGAGGAGACGACGATGCAGATCCAGAAGAAGCCGAGCAGCACCACCCCGGAGGTGGCGATCAGCAACTGGCTCGGGTCCACCGCCAGGGCCAGGATCGAGTCACGCTTGGTCAGGCCGACGTAGGCACCGATCGCGAGCAACCCGACGCTCAGCGTCATGATGAACGCGCCGAGCTTGGCGCGGCCGCCGAGCACGAAGCCCAGGCCCGGGATCAGCGCGCTGAGCAGCGTCAGGCCCATCGCCTTCGACGTGGTTCTGGCTCGATGCGACCGGTGACGGGCTCGGCTGGCTCTAGGCGCGGACCTGCGTCCTGCTGCGCGAGTGCTCCGCGACATGGCTCCGTTCCCTGATCGACGACGTGACGGCGTGCCGGGCCGAGATGACGACCCTCGATTGTTCAGACGCCGGCACGGCCTCCTTGGTTGACGTTCATTCGATTCCTGACGCTACCGACCCCGTCGATTCGGCCAGATTACAGGGGTGCTGGTCGACACACCCAAGGCGACTGCCACCCGCTTTGCCCACGACCCACCTCTCCGGATAGTCTTGGCCGTCGTCGCGTCCCCACGGGGACCGTCGGAGGAGGCGTCGCCTAGTCCGGTCGATGGCGCCCGCCTGCTAAGCGGGTTGAGGGTAATCCCCTCTCGGGGGTTCAAATCCCCCCGCCTCCGCAGTACAGAGAGCCGCCAGCGCCAACGCGCAGGCGGCTCTCGCCGTTCTGCCGGTACTGCGCCCCCACGTGACTACCAGGCCGCCGCGAGCTGGTCAGGCGGCCGGCTCGCCTTCCAAGACCGACGTACGGGTTAGCTGGCGGCGAGGTGTTTGGCTTGGGCTAGGCGGTCTACTGAGCGTGGGGACATCGGCTCCATGCCGACGATCAGGTGTTCGACGCCGAGGGACTCGTAGTCCTTGAAGAGCATGGCGAGTTCGTCGACCGTGCCGGCGAAGGCGTGGTCGTCCGGTTCCGGGACCGCGGGCTGCTCGGGGTCGCGGACGCTGATGCCGACCGTCTTCGTCACCTCGTCCTCCGGCCGCCCTGCGGTCGCGAGCGCCGACTGCAGGTCGCGCAGCCGGCCTTTGAGCCGATCGTCGACGGCGCCGAACCACGCCGTGTTCCAGGAGTCGGCCCAGCGCGCGGTCAGGTCCAGCATCCGCGGCTGCCGGGCCGCCACCAGGATCGGGATCCGCCGGCGCGCGGGCGGCTCGAGCATCGCCTCGTGGACCTGGTGATACGTGCCGTCGAAGGTGACGGTCTCGCCGCGGACCATCCTCGCGACGATCTCCAGCCACTCCGCGAACCGGCCGACGCGGTGATCGGTCGGCAACCCGTTGGCCTCGTACTCCGGGTCGTGCCAGCCGGCGCCGACTCCGAGGATCAGCCGGCCGTCGGAGACCTGGTCGATCGTCGCCGCCATCTTCGCGACCAGCCCGGGGTCGCGGAACGACGCGCACAGCACCATCGTGCCGAGCTCCACCCGCTCCGTCACCGCGGCCACCGCGCTGAGCAGCGTCCACGCCTCGTGCATGCCGTACGTCGTACCGTCGGGGGCCCGGTAGAAGAAGTGGTCGGCGAGCCAGACCGAGTCGAGCCCGGCCTCCTCTGCCGACTCCGCTATCCGGCGAACGTCGGCCCATTCAGGCATCCGCCCGTCAGGTCCGTCCGAACCACCCACTGGAAGCATCACGCCAACCTTCATCAGGCCAACCTAGTGCCGGGAAACACCTGACGGGAGGTTCTTCGTAACGCTTCCGTGGCAACTTCGCGATGCGCAGAAGGCCGCGCGACCGGCTTCGGCCTGGGTAGTGTCGGGGACGCCCGGTTCCTCAGGCCGCGGTTCGGAGAACGGGGTGCCGGTTCTCTTCGAAGGCCTCACGAGAGGGTGTGGTGGTGATGACGGACTCGGCCGTCCGGCCAGAGCTGGACCTCCGATCGATCCTGGGACTGGAACTTCCCGCGCACGTCGACGCTCTGGTGCACGACGACTGGCGCTCCGCCTGGCTGATCGGCCGCCTGCACTGCGGCAACGGCTGGACAGCTCTGATCCAGTACACGGACCCCCCAGGCAACGAACAAACCCGCCGGGTCCCCTTCGACCAACTCAGTCACCACTACTGAGCGCACCAACGGCACGCGAGCGGCAGTCCATCAGCTCGTGAGCTGCAGTCGATCAACTCGCGAGCTCCGGACAGTTCAGCTGGCCCAAGGACCAACGCCGGTGATGCGATCGACGGTGATCCGGGTGACGTAACCGGCCGGCACGTGGTGCCAGCCCCCGCAGTACTGCGAAGCGCGCTGCACCTGCCTCGCCCTTCACGCTGGCCGTCACCGCGGACTGAGCTCGGTCAACCCATGGGCGAACAGTTGGAGCGTCGTCGCGGTCTTGGTCACGTCGTTGCCGTCGGTCGGCAGATGGTGCTTCGTGATGAACGTCCGCCATTCGGCCATCGCTGCGAAGGCCTTGGCAGACGGCACTCGCCGGGAGATTTCGAGGAGGCGCCGACCGCCGGGGTAACTCCAGAGATCCACGACAAGCGGATGGGGAAGGCCTGGGATCCGCTGCCGATCTCTCAGCGCCAGGACCAGGCCTAGTACGCCGAGGTCGTCGAGCGTGAGCCCGTCGGGTGCGTACTCATCGAAGAACCGACGTTGTTCAGTGGTGAAGACCCGGCTCCACCGCCGGGTGCCGCCGACAGCCTGTGCGATCGCGCCTTCCTGCGGCCGGCGCTTCAACGAAGCCGAGCAGACGAATCCGCCGGGCGTCACGTCGATCTCGACCTTGAAACCCGTCAGGTGCCGCAGGTCGGCGCTGAGCCGGTCAGGCGTGACGGGGCGCAGCTTGATGACCGAATCGTCCTTGCGGTCGTGGAACTGGCGGGCGCGGACGATCAGTCCGGCCTGGTGGAGGGTCAGGTCAGGCGTGTCGAGGTAGAAGACCTGTTGCGGTCGTGCCTTGCGCAGATCGATCCCCAGCGCGGCGACGGCCGGGCCGACTTGGCCGTCGATCAGGCAGATCTTGAGCTCGACGCTGTCGGCCGCGTCGACGAGGGATGGCAACAATGGAGACGAATCCAGCGCTGTCCTGCGTGCCGGATACGAGCTACGGCATCCGATGGGTCGCTGGTCGATTCGTCGAGAACGGGTGAACACCTCACGATCCAAGGCGTCGCCTGAACCGGGTTCAAGGGTCGCCGGTCGTTCCTTGCGATCCTCTATCAGGACTCGCGTCAGCTCTATCAAGACCCTCTCGAGGCGGGCCAGGCGAGCGGGCGGCAGGCGGACGCAGTACGGGAACAGCGAAGCGCCCCGGCTGGGCCGGGGCGCTTCGTTTGCAGTCCGACGGGCTGGCTTCCGGGTCAGCTGTCGGAGTACCGGAGGCTCAGCCCAGGCGCACCTTGAGGCCGTCGAGCTCGAGCTTGAGGGTGGCGGGGACCTTGTCGCCGAGCTTGGCGAACCACTCCTCGATCAGCGGGAGCTCGGCCTTCCACTCCTCGTCGTCCACGTTCAGCGCAACCTGCAGGGCCTCGACGCTGAGGTCCAGCCCGGTGACGTCGAGCGCGTCGGTGGTCGGCACGTACCCGATCGGGGTCTCGACCGCGGCCGCCTGACCCTCGAGGCGCTCGATCACCCACTTGAGCACGCGGCCGTTCTCGCTGAAGCCCGGCCAGACGAACTTGCCGGCCTCGTCCTTGCGGAACCAGTTCACGTAGAAGATCTTCGGCAGCTTGGCCGCGTCGTTGTCCTTGCCGACGGTCAGCCAGTGGTTCAGGTAGTCACCGGCGTTGTAGCCGAGGAACGGCAGCATCGCCATCGGGTCGCGCCGTACGACGCCCACCTCGCCGACCGCCGCGGCGGTCGTTTCGGACGACAGGGTCGCGCCCATGAAGACGCCGTGGTCCCAGTCCCGCGACTCGGTCACCAGCGGCACCGTGGTCGCGCGCCGGCCGCCGAAGATGATCGCCGAGATCGGTACGCCGTTCGGGTCCTCGTACTCGTCGGCGATGATCGGGCACTGCTTGATCGGGGTGCAGAACCGGCTGTTCGGGTGGGACGAGAGCTCGCCGGACTCCGGCGTCCACTCGCGGCCCTTCCAGTCGGTCAGGTGGTTCGGCGGGGTCTGCGAGTAGCCCTCCCACCAGACGTCGCCGTCGTCGGTCAGCGCCACGTTGGTGAAGACCGAGTTGCCCTTCTCGATCGTGCGCATCGCGTTCGGGTTGGTCTTCCAGCCGGTGCCGGGCGCGACGCCGAACAACCCGAACTCCGGGTTCACGGCGTACAGGCGGCCGTCCTCGCCGAAGCGCATCCAGGCGATGTCGTCGCCGAGCGTCTCGACCTCCCAGCCCTCCAGCGTCGGGTCGAGCATGGCGAGGTTGGTCTTGCCGCAGGCGCTCGGGAACGCGGCCGCGATGTAGTGGACCTTCTTCTCCGGCGAGATCAGCTTCAGGATCAGCATGTGCTCGGCCAGCCAGCCCTCGTCGCGGGCCATCGCCGAGGCGATCCGCAGTGAGTAGCACTTCTTGCCCAGCAGCGAGTTGCCGCCGTAGCCCGAGCCGTACGACCAGATGGTCCGCTCTTCGGGGAACTGCACGATGTACTTCTCGTCGTTGCAAGGCCACGGCACATCGGTCTGACCTGGCTCCAGCGGCGCGCCGACGGAGTGCAGACAGGGCACGAACTTCGCGTCGGTGCCCATCTTCGCCAGTACTTCGGACCCGGTGCGGGCCATGATCCGCATCGAGGCGACGACGTACGCCGAGTCGGTGATCTCGACCCCGAACATCGGCTTCTCCGCCGTCAGCGGGCCCATGCAGAACGGCACGACGTACAGCGTCCGGCCCTTCATCGAGCCCCGGTAGAGCTCCGTCATCAGGGCCTTCATCTCGGCCGGGGCCATCCAGTTGTTGGTCGGGCCGGCGTCGGCCTCGTCGACCGAACAGATGAAGGTGCGCTGCTCGACCCGGGCGACGTCGGACGGGTCGGTGCGGGCCCAGAAGGAGTTCGGCTTCTTCTCGTCGTTCAGCCGGACCAGCGTGCCGCCGGCGATCAGCTCGTCGGTGAGCACCTTGTACTCCGCGTCCGAGCCGTCCACCCAGTGGATCCGGTCGGGCTGGGTGAGCTCGGCGACCTCGGCGACCCAGGCCAGCAGGCCCGCGTGCTCGGTCGGCGCGTTGCTCAGGTCGAAGGTCGTGGGGGTGGTTGCTGCGGCCTCGGCGCTGAGGCCAGCCGTTGCGGATACGGATTCGGTATGGGCAGGGCTGGCGGTGGTCGTCATCGGCGGCTCATTCCCTCTCGCGATCGACCGACGGCTTGAACCCTCGACGTTGAGGGGGTACGACGTCGGCCGCCGGGGTCTCCGGCGGTTCGATTCAGCTGGCTGGCGGTGTGATCTGTCGCATACCAGTATGCCCAGTGGGCGTATACCAGTGTGCAAGTGGTACTAACCGTACGCGACTGCGGAGGGTGCTGAAAACCGTTCAGACGTGAGGCCCGTCACAGATTTCCGCTGACAAGGGCTTTCCCAGTAAAAAAGACCGGCCGCGCGGTGATCGCGCGGCCGGTCTCCGGTCTCAGCTGGTCTGGAAGCAACTTCTGTTGCTGATGAGGCTCCTGACTACTGCGTTTGGCGCCAGATGTCGTTGAGGACTTTCTGGACGGCGGGCTCCTCGCCGGTCAGGCCGGTCACGGTCACGCCGACGAGCCAGGATCGGCCGGCGCTGGTGTAGGTGTGCGTCATCGTCAGCGTGTACGGAGCCCCGTTGCGCACAGTCACCCAGGTCCGCGCGTCCTTCGCGGTCGCCGGAACCGGCGTCTTGAAGGCGGTCGTCCACTCCTTGTCGAACGCCGCTCGCTCGGCCAGGCACGCCGCCAGGTCCTTGCACGGATGGAGCGCGATCCGCGCGTCCAAGGTGGACTGGGTGGGGTTCTTCTCGGTCAGCACCCGCCGGTAGAGCATCGACGACGACTCGCCCAGGTCGACCGTGATCGGCGGCCGCGGCCAGCCGAACGCGAACGGCAACTCGAGGTTCTCGACCACCTGCACATCGGCTCCGCGCTCGTACGTCGCGCCGACCAGACCCACCGCCGGGACTGGTGGCGCATAGCCGGCGGTCTCGGCCTTCGGAACACCCGGCAGGAGCGCCGGCGAGGGGAGCGGACCCGGGCTCACGGGTGCGGCAGCGGGGCCTTCCACCGGCGGCTGCTCCTTGACGGCACTACCGATCGCGGCGCCCACGGAGTACAGGACGGTGAAGACGAGCAGCACGATGAGAATGACGACCAGATACGTCCACCGGCCGATCCTGTGCCGGACCTGCCTCGCCATCTCGATCTTGTTCATCGGAGCAGCCGCCGTCGCTGTGGTCTCCGGCGTTGGCGCGTACGACGGGACTTCGGCCGGTTGATCCGCCGGCGGCAGTGGCGCAGCGCCGTACTGGGACAACTGGCTCCGTACCGCGGCCAGCGACTCCTCGTCGTTCCCCAGAAGTCCGTCGAGTGGATCCAGCAGTCGTTCGGCGCCGGATTGGCCGGGGATCAGCTGGGTGATCGCGTACGGCCGCTCGGTGCTGAGGTTCGCCGCCCAGAGCGGGGTCTCCTGCTGGCCCGGTCGGAGCGCGGCGCCGCGGCTGGCCAGGTCGAGGCGGTCGCGGACCTGCGGATCAGCCGAGCCGGCCTCGCTCAGGACGAGGGCGACGACTTCCATGCCGGTGAACGAGCGGCCGCGCCAGATCTCCGCCAGCGGGTGGCCGAACAGTCGCTGGTCGAGTTCGAACCCGTTGATCTGCGGGGTGGGATTCACTTCGCCTCCCAGATCGCGCGCTCTGCCAGAACCAGTGCGGCCTGCTCGGCGACGCCCCCGTCGATCGGGTGGGCCGTGTAGTCCACCTGGACGATGATGTCGGCCCGCAGTACCAGCACCGAGATCCGCCAGCCCTGCCGGCTGAGGTCCCCCCGCTTGTCCAGCTTGGTCGGGAAGGGTCGGTCCTTGACCTCCTGCCAAGGCTTGCGCTGGAAGGTCTGCCGGGCCACGGTGGCCGGCGTGAACGGCGGTTGACCCGCGCCCGCGGCCTTGCCGGCGTACGGGGTGATGTTGATGGTCAGCGCCACGGAGGTGTGCGTGGGCTGGGTCTGCTCGTCCGCCTTGGCGCTGCAGTGGACGGTCGATGTGCCGGTCTGGACGAGGCCGGGTTTGGTGGCCTTGGGCAACAAGGTGGGGACGTCGCCGATTCGGGCGCAGAGATCCGCCGGTAGTTTGCGCGCGGGGAGGATGTCGTCCGGACTGACCGGTTCCCCCAGCGCGTATCCGATCCCGAGGCCCGCGATCGCGGCCACCCCGCACGCGATCGCAGTACCCCGAACCAGTCGACTCGCCATGCCCGCGACCTTAGCCACGCAGAGGTCCTCCCTTACCAATCAACGGTCACCCACGCGCGACCCGGCGCGTTGGACGTCACCCACCCGTTCTTGGTTCCGTGCTTTCCGGGAGGAACCGAGCTCCCAGCGACACCCGTCTCTGGCGCGGGCGTGCGCCGATGGCGAGCTCCTGGGAGCCCGGCGACTATCGCTGTGAAGCGGGCCCGGCTGCTCGCGCACTGGGTTCAGCTGATGAGCGTCTTCACGGAGCCGCCGGACTCGGACAGCTTCGTGCCGAGGTCGGCGAGCGCCTCGCCGACGTTCGCGAGGATGCCCGACAGGTTCTGCAGGTTGCCCGCGAGGCTCTCGATCTCCGACGCGACGTCACCGATCGTGCCGCTGCCGTCGTTCAGCCGCTTGAGGATCTTCTCGAAGTCGTCCGAGTTCGCCATCACGAACCCGACGGCCTTCTTCGCATCGTTGAGATCCCTACCGCCCAGCAAATCCCCGATATCCATCCCCGGATGCTATGGCCCACACCCCCTCCCCGACCCCTCTTTCCACCCCCACTCACCCCGGCGCGTCGGCCCTCCCACCGACGCCCCCTGAGCGCAGTACAGCCCTCTCAAACCGCACCAAACCCCCGATTGGCACCCAGCCCCCCAGCCCGTGTATCGTTACCCAACGTTGTCCGGCGCTCGTAGCTCAACGGATAGAGCATCTGACTACGGATCAGAAGGTTGGGGGTTCGAATCCCTCCGAGCGCGCCAGCAAAACCCCAGGTCACCAGGTGGATGACCTGGGGTTTCGCGTTGTCCGCGGCTGTTCTTGCAAACGCCTCTGCTAACACGACACGAACGGTGACGTGTCTGGCCCGTCGTCTTCGTCGTCCTGGACGTCGTCGACGTGGTCAGCCGCAGCCGCGAACACATCAGCGATTCCTGCCGCGTGGCGACGGATCACAGGCGCATACGCCCGGGTGCGATTGACGGATCTGCTGCGCCGCACGGCTCACGCAAGAGGCAGGATCGGCCATCATTGGGTCTATCTTCGATGCCATGGCGGATGAGGCTGGGAGTCGCCTGGTGAACCTTCCTGACGACCGAGCACTCCAAGTCTGGGAGGGCGGCAATCCGAACGGCGTGCCGATCGTGTTCCACCACGGCACACCTTCGGGGCGGCTTCAGGCTGTGCACGGCGCCGACGCGGCACGTCGGCAGAATGTACGGCTGGTCTCGTTCAATCGGCCAGGCTATGGGCGTTCGACCGACACCGCGCCCAGCCTCGCGTCCGTCGGTCTCGACACGCTCCTGGTGACCGAAGCCTTGGGCATTGACGCATTCGCCGTGCTGGGCGCGTCGGGTGGAGGTCCTTACGCCCTCGCCACGGGACTTGCTGACCAGGGAAGAGTTCGGGCGGTCGGGATCGTAGCCGGCATCGGGCCGTGGCGGCTGATAGAACCGCCAGACATTGAAGATCCCGACCTCCCATTGCTCGCGCTCACGGACACTGGGGACGTGTCCGGAGCATTGAAAGGCTTCCGAGCCCAGGGAGGCATCGCCTACAACAGAATGCTCAGGCTGTCTGACGAGGCAATGGTCGAGGAGTTCTTCCGAGGCGCACCCACGGCAGACACCAGATGGCTCGACGCAGAGGCCAAGCGACGCTGGGCCGCGGATCTCCGCGACGCCTTGCAGAGTTACGACGGGTATGCCCGCGACAACGTCGCTTGGGGCGGACACTGGGATATCGATCCCACACGCCTTGGGGTTCCGACTTGGCTCTGGTACGGAGAGCTGGACCGCATGGTGCCGCCGGCGCACGGCCACTGGCTCGCCGTGCGAATTCCCGACTCGACCGTTGTCATCCGATCCAGCAAGGGCCACGGCAGCACGATCTTCGAGTACTGGGACGACATGCTTGCCACGATGCGTGACCAGGTCTTGCGTCAGTAAGTGTGGCCGTCCCACGTCAGCTCGTACCTTGAGCGGCCGTCCTTCTGTGCTCACCAGGAGCCCCCGGGCGACAAGTTGCCCACGGCCACAGTGTCACTATGCCCGCGCCCAGATGAGAATCCCGGGCGCCCGTCAGGCTCTAGAGCCTCGCCGGATGGGAAGTCTGGGCACGAGGGCGGGGACGCGGGCGGCGTAGTCGTCGTAGGACGCTCCAAACGTGTTGCGGAGGTCGCGCTCCTCGAACATGACCCCAACGGCGATGTAGCCGGTCGCGGCGAGGGCGAAGAGAAGATGCGATGCGCCCATCCGTGGTGTCGCCCAGAAGGCCAGCACCAGCCCCGTCATCAACGGGTGCCGCACGACGGCGTGGAGGCCGCCGACATAGAGGGCAGAGGTGGGACCGGGGTCTCGAGCGGCCGCCCATCCGGCCTGCCGCAGCCCCATGAGTTCGAGGTGATCGATCGCGAACGTCGCGGTGATCGCCAGCGCCCAACCGGCAGCGAAGAGCGACCAGGCGATGACCGTGACCCGCCCCTCGGCGTGCCAGATCTGCCCACCCCAGGGTTGCCAGAGCACCAGCAGCAGCGCGAGGCAGATGTCTGTGGCGAGCACGTAGAAAGTGCGTTCGAGCGCCGTCGGGATCCGCCGACTCAGCCAAGACTTCACCTGACGACGAGCCATCACCGAGTGCTGGACGGCGAAGAGCAGCAGGAGCGCCAGGTCGATGGCGACCGCGCGAGCGGTGGTCGTGCGGTCGGGTCCGTCGACGGTCCTGGGGACGACCATGTCAGCGAGAAAGGCCATCGTCCACACGGTGATAGCGACGAACCCCAACCAGGCGGCGGCCGAGAGCAGGAGATGAGCAGGGCGTCGGGACATGTCTCCATGCTGCGGGGTGGCCGTCCCCGGCGCAGCCGTGGAATTACCTCACTTGTGTGGGTGTCGCGCGACGTACCAGGCTGCGACTTGGGAACGAGATCTGAACCCGAGCCGCAGCCGGATCCGCTCGAGGTGCGACTCGGCGGATCGTTCGGTGATGCCCAGACGGTCGGCCAACTGGCGGTTCGTGAGGCCGTCCGCCACGAGGGCCGCGACTTCTGTCTGGCGGGCGGTGAGTCCCGTGGGAACGTTCCTTCGTAGCCGTGGCAGTCCGAGGAAGCGTCGCACCTGTTCGACCAGCGACTCCACCTCCCCGATGGCAGGAAGGTGCGAGCGACCCACGAGCTCCACAAGCTGGGCACCCGGGATCGCGTCGGCGAGCACCCTGCTCTGGTCGAACGGAGCGGCTCGGTCTCCTCTCCGGTGCAGCACCAGCGTCGGCGCCTGCACCCGCGCGAGGCTCGGAAGCACGTCGAGGGCGTAAGCGAGACGCAACAAGGCGACCGCTGTCTCGGGCGAGGAGGCTGCGCGCTGGTAGCGGGCGAGCGCGAGGCGGGTGCCGGCATCAGCCTCGGGTGCGAAGAGATCGGTGAGCAGGTCTGATCCCAGACCCCAGTGAGAGGCAAGCAGCCCGAGCATGTGCCTCTTGCTGTCCTCGTCGCCGATGGCGTCACCGGTCGCCCAGCCGCCGTACAGCACCAGACGCGAAACCTTCTCCGGGTGATCGGCGGCCCACTGCGCGGCCACCGCCGCGCCAAGCGACCAGCCCAGGACCTCACAGCGGGTAACGCCGAGCGCCTCGGTCACCGCGGCGATCGTGGCAAGCTCGAGCGCCATCGTGCGAGGGCCGTCGTAGGCGTCCGAGAGGCCACAACCAGGGCGGTCGTAGCGCACCAGCGTGCGGCCCGACGACAGCGACTCGTGGAACATGCGCTCGGCAGGGATGGCCCATCCAAGCTCGAGATGACTGAGCCATCCCGGCGCGACCAGCAGGAACGGCCCGCTGCCTGTCAGGGCATAGGCCACCCGCCCGCCATCGACCAAGTGCGCCATCCCCAGGCGCTGGTCCTGCACAACCACGACACCAGTGAACAGCAGTGAGGTCGCGATTGGCGCAAGGGTCTTGGCCGGCACCGCCCCTACGGCAGCTCATCGGCATGTGCGCGAATCGCGGCTGATGAGTGCACGTTGGC
Organism: Kribbella qitaiheensis; assembly: GCF_042657745.1. Classification (GTDB taxonomy): domain Bacteria; phylum Actinomycetota; class Actinomycetes; order Propionibacteriales; family Kribbellaceae; genus Kribbella; species Kribbella qitaiheensis. The sequence continues at coordinate 655,045 of NZ_JBHSKE010000006.1, forward strand.
CTTGGGCGGCCCGAGAATGCTCAACATGAATCAATCTGCCAAGGCGGAACTGCTTCAGCGCCTGGAGGCGTAGCGCGATCAGGACGAGCCGTTGGTCGAGGCCATCGGCGACACGCTCCAGGACGAGGTCTACACGATCAGCGACGTGCAGTGGATCTTCGCCTCACCCGATTGTGCCGTCGTGCGGTACCGATTCCGTTGGGTGGGCTACACCAACGGCGAGCGGCGCGAGGGGCAAGGACGAGGCACGAACGCAATGACCAAGCGCAACGGCCGCTGGCAAATGATCCACGAGCACCTGAGTGGGTTGGGGGTCTCTTCTGATGGATCGTCCGCCGAGTCGTTGGGGTTCGCCCGAGGTATTTCGCAGGCTCGTGTGTCGGGCGGGCCTGACGATGGAGTCGTTGACCGCGGCGACGGCGTGGACGCTGTTCGGCTCGTTCAGCGGGATCGAGTTTGATGTGCCGCGGGAGCCGGAGTCCGATGGGCTTCTGTACCAGTTCGGGGTCCATGACTTCTCCGGCGAGTCGCGCTTCCACTTCGATCTCACCAGGCAGTTCGGCTTGCGTGACTCCGATGAGTATCTGCAGTTCCACTGCGATCTCCGGTACCTGCCGGCGCCTCCGCTTCGGGCGCTGGGATCACACTCGGAGTGGTGGTTCCCCGGCGACGGGAGAGAGTTGCCGGAGTGGGTCGACGTGGTCAACCAGCATCCGGAATGATCGTCTTGGAGTCGGCGCGACCGACGACAGTCGAGGTCTACTGCGACGAGACCTGACGTGGTCGGTCGGCCGTGGGGCCAGTTGCCGAGTTTGGCTCTTGTGGATCAAGGCGCGGCGCGAGCGCCGCGCCTCCGCGCACGTCCTTGCGGGCGGCGCGGGGCGCCGTCCTCGGACCGCGCGGCCACTCGCTAGCGGCCTGATCCTGAGAGCCACGGCAACCACGCCCACCAGCCAAGAGCGCCCGTCGCAGATCACACGACACCGCACCACGGCATATACCGGTGGAACCCCTCACCCGATGCCAGGGAGTGTGCGCCGAGCCACCGTCGGCTTCCAGGGGCGGCAAGATCGTTTCGGCCGCCACCTCACCCGTCCACCGGACCGTTCCACTCGCGCAAGGACTCCCGGCGCCGAAAACATCTTGCCGCTGATCCCTGGACCCCGCCGCGGTCTCGACTGGTATCGGCATCTATCGGGTGAGGGCGAGGAGTGGCGAGCCCTGCCTTGTCGCAGCGAACAGCTCGACCTTGCTCCGGGGCATGCTGCCACTCCCTCAGACAAGCAGCAAGGGAATCGCGCTCAACGCCTCGTCTCGTACCTGGTCAGGACCACGCCGCCGGGAAACGTTCGCGTCTCCACCAGGTTCAGGTTCACCCAGCTGTCCAGCGCGGTGTAGAACGGTGTGCCGCCGCCCACCAGCACCGGATGGGTGACGATCTCGTACTCGTCGACCAGCCCGGCCCGCATGGCCGCCCCAGCGAGCGTGGCGCCACCGACCCTCATCGGCTCGCCGTCGTCGGCCTTGAGTCGGGTGATCTCCGCTACGGCGTCGCCGGTGACCAGGCGGGTGTTCCGGTCGACCTTGTCGATCGTCGAGGAGAACACCACCTTTGGCGTGTCCCGCCAGTTCCGCGCGAACTCGATCTGCGCCGGGGTGGCGTCGGGCTGCTGGTCGCCGGTCGGCCAGTGGGAACTCATCGCCTCCCACAGCTTGCGCCCGTACATCAACAGCCCGATCGCCAACTCCTGGTCGAGCCACCACTGAAACAGCTCGTCGCTAGGCCTGCCCCAGCCGATGTCGTCGCCGGGCGCGGCGATGTAGCCGTCCAGGGTCAGGTTCATGCCGTAGATCAGTTTCCGCATGGCGCCATGCCTTTCTGTCCAAG